>NZ_JARHTQ010000038.1 GCF_029223525.1 Streptantibioticus ferralitis
GGCGGGGTGTCTCCGCGGGTGGCTCCCCGCACCCGGAACGGATCCTGCTGGGAAGTTCGATCGCCACCCTGCGGGGACACCCCGCCACGTCCCCTTCGGTCTCCTGCGCGCTGCGGCTTGGTGGGTTGCGGAGCCCTGGCGAACCGCTACGCGCTCCCGGCCCGGACGAGTCCCGTCTCGTACGCCAGGACGACCGCCTGGACGCGGTCCCGCAGGTCCAGCTTGGTCAGGATGCGGCCGACGTGCGTCTTGACCGTCGCCTCCGACAGCACCAGCCGCTGGGCGATCTCCCCGTTGGACAGCCCCTGCGCCACCAGCAGCAACACCTCGCGCTCGCGCTCGGTGAGCCGGGACAGCTCCGCGCTGGTGGGCTGGTCGCCGCTGGGCGGGAGCATGGGCGCGAAGCGGTCCAGCAGGCGGCGGGTGGTGCTGGGGGCGACGACCGCGTCGCCGCTGTGGACGGCGCGGATCGCGCCGAGCAGTTCGCCGGGCGGCACGTCCTTGAGCATGAAACCGCTGGCCCCGGCCTTGAGCGCGGCGAACGCGTACTCGTCCAGGTCGAAGGTGGTGAGGATCAGCACCCGCGGGCCGTCCTGGTCCGGGTCGCGGTCGGCGCTGCCGCAGATCCTGCGGGTGGCCTCGACCCCGTCGAGCTTCGGCATGCGCACGTCCATCAGCACCACGTCGACGTCGGCCGTGCGCAGCACCTCCAGCGCCTCCGCGCCGTCCCCCGCCTCGGCGACCACCTCCATGTCCGGCTGCGCCTGCAGCACCATCCGGAAGCCGGTGCGCAGCAGCACCTGGTCGTCGACGAGCATTACCCGGATCGCCATTCCCTCAGCCCTCATCCCTCTGCGTTGACAAATCTGATGGAGCGTCAGCGGCCGGGCTTGAGCGGCAGCGCTGCGCTGATCCGGAAGCCTCCGCCCGGCCGCGGCCCGGTGTCCAGCGTGCCGCCGACCATGGCGATGCGCTCCCGCATGCCGATCAGGCCCTGGCCGAGGCCGTCCGCCCCGCCCTCCTCGTACAGCTCGTGCTGCGCACCGCGCCCGTCGTCCTCGATCAGCATCTGCAGTTCGGAGTCCCCGTAGGTGATGTGGACGGCCGCACGGGCGTCCGGGCCGCCGTGCTTGCGGGTGTTGGTCAGCGCCTCCTGCACGATGCGGTACGCGGTCAGCTCGACGCCGCTGGACAGCGGCCGCGGTGTGCCGTCGACGGCGAAGTCCACCGGCAGACCCGCGCCGCGCACCTGGTCTATGAGGTCGCCGAGCTGGTCGACGCCGGGCTGCGGTACGTACTCGCCACCGCTGTCGTCCGACGCGCGCAGCAGTCCGAGCAGTCGGCGCATCTCGGCGAGTGCCAGGCGACCGGTCTGCGAGATGGTGGACAGCGCCTGCTTGGCCTGGTCCGGTGAGGCGTCCAGCACATAGGCGGCGCCGTCGGCCTGCACCACCATCACCGAGACGTTGTGCGCCACCACATCGTGCAGTTCCCGGGCTATCCGGGCCCGCTCGGCGGCGACGGCGGCCTTCGCCTGCGCCTCGCGTTCCCGCTGCAGCCGCTCGGCGCGCTCCTCCAGCTGCGCGTAGTACGCGCGCCGGGTGCGCAGACTGTCGCCGATCACCCAGGCGAGCGCGAACGGGATGGTCATGAAGACGGCGGTGACCATATGCCCCCAGGTGGTCTCCGCACCGGACGGCCAGCGCAGTTCGTACAGCCCCGCCGCGCTCAACGACCCGAGCAGCGCGAGCCTGCGGGCCCACCGGGCGCCGACCGAGGCGACCGTGTAGACGATGACGAGCATCGCGAAGTTGCCGGGTGTGGGGGTGATCTGGAAGACCAGCTGTGCGATGCCGGTGGCGATCGCGAGCAGCAGCATCTTCTCCGGCGCCCGCCGACGCAACGCCACGACCAGCGAGAGCGCCACCGCGGGCGGAATCTCCAGCTCGTTGCTCTGCGAAACGATCTGCAGCGCCGAGAGCCCGAGCAGGACGAACGCCCAGAAGCCGTCGACCATCGTCGGGTGTCTGCGGAAGAAGTCGTAGAGGCGCTGCACGTAACCCAGCGTAGGCACGGGTGATACGTGATGGGGTCAACCGCTAGAGCGATCCTGGGCGATACCCGCTACTCCGCAGGGTGGATGGCCGGTCGCCACGGAGTCACCGCCTACGGTGGAGCGGTGACGACGCGGTGGCAGGGGTGGCGGGAGGCCACCGAGCGTGCGCTGTACGGCCCGGACGGGTTCTTCCGGCGGCCCGAGGGCCCGGCCGGGCATTTCACGACGTCCGTACACGCGTCGCCGCGGTACGCGGCCGCCGTGACGGAGTTGCTCGACAGGGTCGACAAGGCGCTGGGATGCCCCGGCGAGGTGGCGCTGGTGGACATCGGCGCCGGGCGCGGGGAGCTGCTGCACGGGGTGCTGGAGTGCGTGCCCGCGAAGCTGGCGGGACGGCTGACGCTGTACGCGGTCGAGCGCGCAGGACGACCGGACGGCGTGGACCCGCGGATCCAGTGGTGCTCCGGACCGCCGCGCGGCGTGACCGGGCTGCTGTTCGCCAACGAGTGGCTGGACAACGTCCCGGTCGAGGTGGCCGAGACCGACGGGCACGGTACGCCCCGCTACGTTCTGGTCCGCGCCGAGGACGGAGCGGAGCGGCTGGGCGATCCGGTGGCCGGAGCGGACGCCGCCTGGCTTGACCGGTGGTGGCCGATCGCGGGCGCGCCGGGCACGCGCGCCGAGATCGGGCGGCCCCGGGACGCGGCGTGGGCCGAGGCGGTCGGTTCGCTGGCCCGTGGTCTGGCGGTCGCCGTGGACTACGCGCACGAGCGGGACACCCGCCCGCCGTTCGGTACGTTGACCGGCTTCCGGGCGGGGCGCGAGGTCGATCCGGTGCCGGACGGCTCATGCGATCTGACCTCGCATGTGGCGCTGGACGCCTGCGCCGCCGCGTCCGGCGGGACGCAGGAACTGCTGCTGTCCCAGCGGTCCGCGCTGCGCGCCCTGGGGGTCGGCGGCCGGCGCCCGCCCCTCGCCCTGGCCTCGACCGACCCGGTGGGCTACGTCCGTGCCCTGGCCGCGGCCACGCAGGACGCGGAACTGACCGCACCGGGCGGGCTCGGTGACTTCCGCTGGCTGGTGCGGCCGGTCGGCATTCCGGCGGAGGCGGTTTTCACCGCCGGAACGCCGTCGTAGGAGACTGTCCCCATGACGGAGACCACGGTCGGCATCGGCGGCGCCGCGGAAGGCACCGACATGGTGCTCAACATCGGCCCCCAGCACCCCTCCACGCACGGCGTACTGCGGCTGCGGCTGATCCTCGACGGAGAGCGGATCAGCCATGCCGAACCCGTCATCGGCTATATGCACCGCGGCGCGGAGAAGCTCTTCGAGGCACGCGACTACCGCCAGATCATCATGCTCGCCAACCGGCACGACTGGTTGTCGGCGTTCAGCAACGAGCTCGGCGTCGTCATCGCCGTCGAGCGGATGCTCGGCATGGAGGTACCGGAGCGCGCGGTGTGGACGCGCACCCTGCTCGCCGAGTTGAACCGGGTGCTGAACCATCTGATGTTCCTCGGCTCATACCCCCTCGAACTGGGCGGTATCACCCCGGTCTTCTACGCGTTCCGCGAGCGCGAGGAGTTGCAGAACATCCTGGAGGAGGTCTCCGGCGGCCGGATGCACTACATGTTCAACCGGGTCGGCGGCCTCAAGGAGGACCTGCCGAACGGCTGGCTGGGCCGGGCCCGCGAGGCGGTGGCCGACGTGCGCTCCCGGATGGACGTCTTCGACCGACTCGTCCTCGGCAACGAGATCTTCCGCGGTCGCACCCGCGGCGTCGGCGTCCTGACCCCGCAGACGGTGCACGCCTACGGGGTCAGCGGACCCATCGCCCGCGCCTCCGGCGTGGACTTCGACCTGCGGCGCGACGAGCCCTACCTCGCGTACGGGGAGCTCCAGGACACCCTGAACGTCGCCACCCGCACCGAGGGCGACTGCCTGGCGCGGTTCGAGTGCCTGCTGGAGCAGACACACAACTCCCTTGACCTGGCGGACGCCTGCCTGGACCGGATCGCCGAACTGCCGCCCGGGCCGATCAACCAGCGGCTGCCGAAGGTCCTCAAGGCCCCCGAGGGACACACCTACGCGTGGACCGAGAACCCGCTCGGCATCAACGGCTACTACCTGGTCTCCAAGGGCGACAAGACCCCGTACCGGCTCAAGCTGCGCTCGGCCTCGTACAACAACATCCAGGCGCTGACCGAACTGCTGCCGGGCACGCTGGTCGCCGACATGGTGGCGATCCTCGGCTCGATGTTCTTCGTCGTCGGCGACATCGACAAGTAGCCGCCGACGCCCGGCTACTGGGCGCGCAGCGCCCGTACGTCGATCTGCTCGGTCTCGTCGTGCGCGGTCAGGTCGATGACCTCGGGGTCGTCGTCCTGGCCCGCCGCGTGCTCGGCATACGCCTCGTCGCCGATCACATCGGCGAGGTCACGCGCCGCCGGGGTCTTCTGCACTCCGAAGAAGTCGAAGCCGCCCTGCGGACGCTTGGCGACCGCGTTACGGGCCTGGGCGTACGGGAGTACGGCGGCCGACGCCGGGACGAGGCGGGGCTGCTCGGGAAGCGGCGCGTGGTCCTCCTGGGTGCGGGCCCGCGGCGCCGGGTCCTGGCGGGCGCGGGTCTCCAGGGCCTTGGCCTGGCCGCGCTCTTCGCTGGCCGCCGCCCGCTGCGCAGCCTGCTGACGGGCAGCGTTGCGCTCGAAGTTGCGCAGCGCGTTGGCGGCCTTCAGATACGCGGACGCGCTGACCGGGTTGCCGTCGGATGCCGTGGAGGAGGTGATGGCGCGCGGTGCGGCGGCCGCCTCGATCGCCAGCCTGCGGCGGCTTTCCAGGGCGCGGGCCCGCTCGCTCTCCGCGGTCGCGTACCGCCGCAGCAGTTCCGCGTGTTCACCGCGCAGCCGGGAGAGTTCGGTGCGCTTGGCGCGCAGTGTGCTCTCCAGCCGACGGCGGATCTCGCGGGACTCCTCCACATCGGTCTCAAGCTCGGCTATGCGCTCGTCGGTACGCCATTCGTCCCGTACCCGGGCGGCGGTCAGCTCTGCGACCCGCTTGCCCGCGGCGCGGTCCCAGCTGCGCAGCAGGACCGCGCCGGTGCACGCGGCGGCGGCCGCCGCCGCGACGAGCGCGCGGAGGACCACCGCATGATCACCGCTGGGACTGAACCAGGCACCGACGGCGAGGGCCGTTGCCGACCCGGCGACCGTCAGTGGGAGAAGGAGCCTGTGCAGCGGCGGTGAATGGCGGTGTCGTCCACGTGGCATGGCTTGAAACTTAGCGTGCGAAAGGGGCTTGTGGGAGGGGACTGCCCGATTCATCCCGTTCTGTTCTGTCACATATCGGATTGATCTTGCTTAACTCTTGATCAATCCCTTCGATTTGAGGTAGTCCGTGGCGACATCTGATGGCTTCTTCCGCTCCGCGTCCACCTGCTTGTCGAGAGCGGTCAGATCGGCGGTGGTCAGCGCCTTCGTCAGCTTGTCGAGCGCCTCGGCTATCTGCGGCGAACCCGCGTGCTTGGCGTTCACCACCGGCAGCACGTTGTCGGCGTTCTGCAGCTTCTTGTCGTCCTGCAGCAGGACCAGGCCGAACTGGTCAAGAGTGGCATCGGTCGTTGTGGTCAGCACCAGTTGGTCGGTGGCGTCCTTGACCGCCTGCTTGGACTGCGGGGTGCCCACGCCCTTGGGGTCGATGCCGGTCACATCGATGCCGTAGGTCTGCTTCAGTCCGGGCTCGCAGAACGGCCGGTCCGGGCACTCGTCGCCGGCCGCCAACTTCACCGGCGCCTTGGACCCGCCCAGATCGCTCAGGGTTTGCAGATGGTGTTGGTCCGCGAAGGTCCTGGTCACCGCGAACGCGTTCTGGTCGACCGCGCCGCCGGCGCTGAGCACCTTCAGCCCGCGCGGCTCGGCGAGCTTGGTCAACGCGGCCACGGTGGCGTTCACATCGGACGAGGCGACGGGCTTCGCCTTCGGGCCGTTCGCCTTGGCGTTGAGGAACTCCGCGAGCGTCGCCGCGTACTCCGGGACCACATCGATCTGGCCCTTCTCCAGGGCGGGTTCGTACAGCTCGCGGTTGTTCAGCGTCTGGACCGACGTGGAGTATCCGGCGTCGCTGAGCACCTTCGCGTAGAGCTGTGCCAGGACCGAGCTCTCGGTGAACCCGGCGGAGCCGATCACCAGCGAGCCCTTGCCGCCGGAGCCGCCCGAGGCCGACGGGTCGCCGCCCTTCTGCTCCAGACTGCCGCCACCGCAGGCGGACAGTCCCACGGCCAGTACCACCACGGCCGAGGCCGCGCCGACGGCGCGTATGCCGCGCAGACCCTTGTTCATTCGGTTACCCATCTCTTCGGCAGTCCACGGGAGTTGACAGATTGGCGACGGGCGCGGCGCCGGTGGCGCAGCGGGTCGGTGAGCCGCGACAGGGCCACGAAGGCACCCTCGACCAGCAACGCGAGCACGGCGACCAGCAGCGCTCCCGCCACCACCTGCGCTGTGTCATAACGGTTGAAACCGGCTGTGATCAGTCGCCCGAGGCCGCCGCCGCCCGGCAGCGCGGCGAGCGTCGCGGTCGCCACCACCTGCACGGCGGCGGTACGCACCCCGGTCATGATCAGCGGGAAGGCCAACGGGAGTTCCACCCGGGCCAGCAGTTGGCCGCCGGTCATCCCCATACCGCGCGCCGACTCCACGACATCCCGGTCGACCTCGCGCATTCCCACATACGCGTTGGTCAGCAGCGGCGGTATGGCGAACAGCACCAGCGCGATGATCGTCGGCCACTGCCCGTACCGTCCCAGCGGGCTGAGCACCAGCAGCACCAGCACCGCGAAGGTGGGCACCGCGCGCCCGGCGTTGGAGATGTTGATCGCCAGTGCGCCGCCACGGCCGAGATGGCCCAGCAGCAGCCCGAGCGGCAGCGCGATGGCGCAGCTGATCGCCAGACAGACCACCGTGAGGTACAGATGCTCCCCCAGCCGGTGCCATACGCCGTCCCCGCCGGCCCAGTGGGCGCCGGTGGCCAGCCAGGTCCATGCCCCCGAGACCGCCCCCATCACACAGCCGCCTTCCGGGCGCGTATCCGTATTCGGCGCGCGGCGCGCGCGTTCGTCCGCCCTCGCGTCCATGGCGTGAGCAGCCGCTGCACGCCGAGCAGCAGCAGATCGGCGGCTATGGCCAGCACCACGCAGATCGCCGACGCGGTGAGCACCTGGGCCTTGAACAGGCTGTTCATGCCCTCGTAGATGAGGTTGCCGAGGCCGCCGTAGCCGACGATGGCACCGACCGTGGTGAGCGAGACCGCGGAGACCGTGGCGATCCGCAGCCCCGCCATCACCGCGGGCAGCGCCAGCGGGAGCTCGACGCCGAACAGCAGCCGCAACGGCCCGTACCCCATCCCGCGGGCCGCCTCCCGGGCGTCCTCGGGGACCGCCTCAAGGCCCGCCAGTATGTTGCGGACCAGAATCGTCAGCGAGTACAGCACAAGGCCGGTGACCACCACCGCCGCCGAGACCCCGAAGACCGGCAGCAGCAGTGAGTACATCGCCAGCGACGGCACCGTGTACAGGACCGTGGTGAAGCCCAGCACGGGACCGGCGGCCGGGCGCCAGCGCCGGGCGACCAGCGCCAGCGGAAACGCCAGCAGCAATCCGATCGCCACCGAGGCGCCGGTGATCCACAGGTGTTGCAATGTCGCGTCGGTCAACTCCTGGCTGCGGGAGCGCACATACTCCCCGCAGATCCAGTCGTTGGCCGCCAAGCAGTCAGAACCGGCCATCTCGCTCACCTCCCCCGTCTAACCCGTGACGCGAATCCAATGCCTCATGCGAAGCCTGGTACTCGCCGGACGCCGTGTCCTCGCTCGACGTCCTGTCCTCGCTCGATGCCTCGTTCTCTTCCCCGCGTTCGCATTCGATGTCGGAACGACCCTAACCCGCGGCACTGACAATCGCCCTCGGCCGCCACATGGCGGTAACACCGCCTTCACAACCCGCGTGCAATGTCAGCGGTGCGGGGTACGGTCGAGGCCACCGGCCATCGCGGCGACCAAGAGGCGACCAACGAGGACGCATGATCCGATTCGAGCACGTCACCAAGAGCTACCCGGACGGCACCACCGCCGTGGACGACCTGTCGTTCGAGGTCGCCGAGGGCGAACTGGTCACGCTCGTCGGCCCGTCCGGCTGTGGCAAGACCACCACCATGAAGATGGTCAACCGCCTCATAGAACCGACCGAGGGCCGGATCTTCCTGGGCGATGACGACATATCCAGCCTCGATCCGGTGGCGCTGCGCCGCCGGATCGGATACGTCATCCAGCAGGTCGGCCTGTTCCCGCACAAGACCGTGCTGGAGAACACCGCGACCGTCCCGCATCTGCTCGGCTGGCCGCGCCGCAAGGCCCGCGAGCGCGCCGCCGAACTCCTCGACCTGGTCGGGCTCGACCCCGCCGTGCACGGCGAGCGCTATCCCGACCAGCTCTCCGGCGGCCAGCGGCAGCGTGTCGGAGTGGCCCGCGCGCTCGCCGCGGATCCGCCCGTGCTGCTGATGGACGAGCCCTTCGGCGCCGTGGACCCGGTGGTCCGCGAACACCTGCAGTCCGAATTCCTCCGCCTCCAGGAGCAGGTCCGCAAGACCATTCTGTTCGTCACCCATGACATCGAGGAGGCGGTACGGCTCGGCGACCGCATCGCCGTCTACGGCAGCGGGCGGATCGAGCAGTTCGACACGCCCGCGACCGTGCTGGGTGCTCCGGCGACGCCTTACGTCGCCGACTTCGTGGGCTCCGACCGGGGTCTGAAGCGGCTCTCGGTCACCCTGATCGAATCCGGTGACCTCGAACAGCCGCCGGTCGTAAGGCTGGGCGACGGCGCGCGGGAGGCCGCCGGACGGCTGGCCGACGAAGGCGCCCGGTGGGCCGTGGTGCTCGACGGCGAGGGCACGCTGCACGGCTGGGTCGCCGCCGACGCGCTCGGCGACGGGGCGGTGCGCGATCACGCGCGTCGTATGGAGGCGTGGCTTCCCGTCGGGTCCAGCCTCAAGCAGGCGTTCAGCGCGATGCTGCAGCACGATGCGGGGTGGATCGCCGTCCTTGACGGCGACCACTTTCTTGGGGTGCTCACCCCGGGGCGGCTGCATTCCGCTCTACGGCGGTCCATCGGGGCGGATTTGCGGGATGTTGAGCGGGGAGAGGTCCCGCTGGACGCGGTTCCTGGGGCGTGATCTTGCCCTTGGCGGGGGTTCCCCGGGGGGTGAGCTGCCGTTGGCGGGGGTTCCCCGGGGGGTGAGCTGCCGTTGGCGGAGGTTCCCGGGGGGTGATCTTGCCGTTGGCGGGGGTGCTGTAGGTCTCCGCCCGCGGGCGGGGGGCATCGCGCCCGGGGGCGGGGGCATCGCGCCCGGGGCGCGGCCGGGCACGGTGGACGGCAGCGGCCTCGCGCCCCGGTCCGCCGGGGTGGGTGTCAGCGGCCGCGCGCCCGGGGGCGGCCGGGGTGAGCCTCAGCCAGATTCGCGCCCGGGGCGGCCGGGCAGGGTAAGCGGCAGCGGCTTTCGCGCCCGAGCCGGGCGGCGGGGTGTCAGCAGCCTCGCACCCCGGGGGCTGTACGGGCGCGGGCTCGTGCCCGGGGGCGGCCGGGGTGCGTGTCAGCGCCTCGCGCCCCGGTCCGCCGGGGTGGGTGTCAGCGGCCGCGCGCCCGGGGGCGGCCGGGGTGAGCCTCAGCCAGATTCGCGCCCGGGGCGGCCGGGCAGGGTGAGCGGCAGCGGCTTTCGCGCCCGAGCCGGGCGGCGGGGTGTCAGCAGCCTCGCACCCCGGGGGCTGTACGGGCGCGGGCTCGTGCCCGGGTCGGCCGGGGTCCGTGTCAGCGCCTCGCGCCCCGGTCCGCCGGGATGGGTGTCAGCGGCCGCGCGCCCGGGGGCGGCCGGGGGCGAGGGCGCGGGCTCGTGTTAGCGGGGGCGGGCCGGGGTGGGGCCGTTGTTCTCGTCGTCGGGGAGGCGGCAGACGCGCTCGAGGAACATCGCCGCCGCGCACACCGCCGCGCCGGTGAGTACCGAAAGGCCCGCGTACAGCGCCTGGTCGCGGCGGGAGGGAGAGTCCATCGGCGAGGTCAGCAAGAAGACCCCGACGCCGCCGTAGAGCCCGGCGACCAGCGCGGCGACCAGCGCACTGGCATGCCCGAAGACCACCGCGCGGGCGGCCAGCAGCGGGTCCACGCCCTTGGCGCCCGGCCGCCGCTCGCGCTGGGCACGCAGCCTGGCCCGCAGCGACAGCGCTGCGGCCGCCAGCACCACGGCGATCAGCCCGAGCACGATCGGCGCCGCGGCGGGTACGCCAGGCAGCGTGCCCACCGCGTCCCACAGCCGGGCACCGGCCCAGCCCAGCACTCCGGCCAGCAAGAACAGCCCGACCAGCACCCGGAACCGAAGCTGCTTCAACAAGGTCTCCTCATCACAACGCTGCCCCACGGCGCCTCCGGCCGGACGGCGCCCCAAGCCTCAAGGCAACGTCTACTCCGGCAGGCGCAGTTCCACGTCCCCGCGCGGTGTCACGCCCTCACGGCCCACATGCGACAGCAGTTCCTCGACCGGCCCACGGCCCGGCAGCTCGGCCGCCGGGTCCACGTCGTGCCACGGTACGAGAACGAAGGCCCGCTCATGCGCCCGCGGATGCGGAAGGGTGAGCAGCGGGTCGTTGGACACCACGTCCTGGTACGAGACGATGTCCACGTCAATGGTGCGCGGGCCCCAGCGCTCGTCCCGGACCCGGACGAACGCCTCCTCGATCGCATGGGCCCGCTCCAGCAGCGAGCTCGGCGGGAGGGTGGTCTTCACGAGCACCACGGCGTTGAGGTAGTTGGGCTGACTGCCCGGCTCAACGCCCCACGGTTCGGTCTCGTACACCGGGGAGACCGCCTTGACCCGCAGACCGGGGGTGTCGGCGAGGGCGTCGATCGCGCCCTGGAGGGTCTCCAGGCGGTTGCCAAGGTTGCTGCCGAGCGAGACCACCGCCCATTTGGGGTTGTGCAAGGTGGTGTCAGCGGCATCGACGCGTTCCTCAACGGAGGCGGGTACCGGCTGGACGGTGGGGTCGGAACTCACGGGCGCCTCCTATGGATGGTGATGGTCACGTCGTCAAACGGAACGGTGATCGGGGCATGCGGCTTGTGCACGGTCACCTCGACCTCTTCTACCGGCTGGTGCGTCAGGCACTGGTTCGCGATGCGCTCGGCAAGCGTCTCGATGAGGTTGACCGGCTCCCCTTCGACGACCCGTACCACCTCTTCGGCCACCACGCCGTAGTGCACGGTCTTCGTCAGGTCGTCCTCCGCCGCGGCGCGGGACGTGTCGAGTCCGAGCACCAGGTCCACCAGGAAGTCCTGGCCGTTCTCCCGCTCCTCGGGGAAGACCCCGTGATGCCCGCGGCCCTTCAAGCCGCTTAGCGCGACGCGATCCACGAGACATCACTCCTGCTGGTTGTCGGACAGACGGGGGTCCGCCGGTCGTGTGCGGGTCGGCCCGGTTCGCGACTCCACGCCGGAGCCACGAGTCGAAGGTACCTATCGAATCTACCTGCGAGCACCGACAACCCGTGCTGACGGGGTCCCGCCCAACGCCTCTCGGGCCGCCTCGCCCTGGCGGAGACCGCCTGGGCGAACTCGCATGCAGGCGCCTTTACCCGACACTTGGGCGGCCACTCCTGCCTTGGGAAGTTCTTGGCTCGAACGGGTGGCTCGACATGCCCCGGCTGACCATCGGTCGCCTCTTGGACACCAGCCGTACCGCTAGACGCCAGTCGCACCATCTCCGTACTCGTCGTCGTCCTCGTCCTCGGTGCCCTCGGCCATGACCGGGGAACCGTGGTGCGACCACAGCTTCCAGCCCTGCCGGGTGCGCCGGAAGACATTCGTGGCCACCACCAGACCGCCGACCAGCTCGCCCGCGGAGCCGTCCGGCTGGGCGGGGCCGCCGCTGAGGATGTTCTCGCTGCAGGTGACCAGCGCGGCGTCGCCCGCCACCGCCACCTCGACGTCGGTGAGGAAGAACTGCATGTAGTCGGTGTTCGCCATGATCAGTGCGTACGAGCGCAGCACATGGCCGCGGCCGCGCAGCACCGGCCACCCCGGGTGCACCACGGTCACCGAGTCCGCCAGCGGGCCGTCCAGCAGGATGTCCTCCAGAGCGGGCAGGTCGCCGCCCTCCACGGCGTCGTAGAAGGCCTGGTTGACGCGCTCGACCGCCTCCCGCTGGTCTTCCCGCCCGGTGGTCACCCGGCTCCCTCGATCGCCCTGGCCACCCGCACCGCGTCCGCGGTCGGCCGCACGTCGTGGACCCGTACCGCCCAGGCGCCCTCTCGGGCCGCGATCGCGGAGACCGCGGCCGTCGCCGCGTCCCGCTCCCGCGCGGGCGGCGGATCGCCCTGCTCACCGGCGAGCACTCGCCCGAGGAACCGTTTGCGCGATGCCGCCACCAGCAGTGGCCGGCCCAGCTCACGCAGCCGGTCCAGATGCGCCACCAGCACCAGATCGTGCTCGGCCTCCTTGGCGAAGCCGAGTCCCGGGTCGATCACGATGCGTTCCGGGTCGACACCCGCCGCGACCACGGCGTCAAGGCGCTGCCGCAGTTCACCCACCACTTCCGTGGCGACGTCCCGGTAAACCGCCCGGCTGTTCATGTCGATGCTGGCGCCACGCCAGTGCATCACCACGAACGGGATCCGGGCGGCGGCGGCCATCGGCACCATCGCCGGGTCGGCGAGGCCGCCGCTGACGTCGTTGACCATCCGCGCCCCGGCCTCGACGGCCCGCTCGGCGACCGACGCCCGCATGGTGTCCACGCTCACCACAGCCCCGGCGGCGGCCAGCTCCCGTACGACCGGGATCACCCTGCGCAGTTCCTCGGCCTCCTCGACACGCTGAGCGCCCGGCCGGGTCGACTCACCGCCGACGTCGACCAGGTCGGCACCGGAGGCGATCAGGTCGAGGCCGTGTTTGACGGCGAGCTCGGGGTCGAACCACAGACCGCCGTCGGAGAACGAATCGGGCGTGACGTTGACCACGCCCATCACCGCGCACCGGTCCCATTCGGGCAGACCGGCCACCCGGCCTCGTGCATTCACCATGCCCAAAGCGTAGGGCCTGACCGGCCGGATCTCCGTTGGCCCGGCGGGGCCCATGCGTAGGGCCGGTCTCCCACGTGGGAGACCGGCCCTGAGGCACCGCGAGGTGTCAGGCCGCGCGGCCGCCGACCGCGGACAGCCGCTTGTGCTCGGGGTGAGCGCAGTCGCGTTGCTGCGGCTCCCGGCTGACGAAGGGGATCCAGCGCCGCACCCGGGCGGGCAGTTCCAGGGTGATGAAGGCCTCGGCCTGCATCACGGCGAAACCGATCCGGGGCAGGTCGCGGTGGGTCGGGAAGACCATGAACCGCGGTTCCCAGGTCGGCTGGAACTTCGCGTTGAACTTGTACAGCGACTCGATCTGGAACCAGCGGGAGAGGAACACCAGCAGCCCGCGCCAGAAGCGCAGCACCGGTCCAGCGCCGATCCGCTCGCCGCGGGCGAGCGCGGAGCGGAACATCGCGAAGTTCAGCGACACCCGCGCGATGCCCAGCTCCTGCGCGTTCTGCAGGGCGTGCACGATCAGCAGCTCGTTCATGCCCGCGTCCGCCGAGCGGTCGCGGCGCATCAGCTCCAGCGAGATGCCGTCATCGCCCCACGGGACGAAGTGCAGCACGGCCTTGAGGTCGCCGTGCGGCGACGGGTCGTTCTCCTCCGTCTTGTGCGCGGTGACGACGACGCAGTTGCCGTCCTCCGGGTCGCCGAAGCGGCCCAGCGCCATGGAGAAGCCGCGCTCGGTGTCGGTACCGCGCCAGTCGGCGGCGGCCGAGCGGATCCGGGCCCGCTCCGCCTCGTCCAGGTCGCTCACCCGGCGCATCCGGCAGCTGTAGCCGTTGCGCTCGACGCGCTTGACCATCTGCCGGACGTTGCGCATCGCACGGCCGGACAGGGAGAAGGCAGCGGTCTCGACGATCGCCTCGTCGCCCAGCTCCAGGGCGTCCAGGCCGGTCTCCCGGGTCCAGACCTCACCGCCGGTCTCGGAGCAGCCGACCACCGCCGGAATCCAGGCGTGCGCCCTGGCCTCCTCCATGAACCGCTCGATGGCGCCCGGCCAGGCCTCCACATCGCCGATCGGGTCACCACTGGCGAGCATCACGCCGGAGATCACCCGGTAAGAGACCGCGGCCTTGCCGGTCGGCGAGAAGATCACGCTCTTGTCCCGGCGCAGTGCGAAGTGGCCGAGTGAGTCACGGCGCCCGTGCCTGTCGAGCAGCCCGCGGATCTGCTCCTCGTCCTCCGGGCTGAGCACCGCGGTCGGGTGCTCAGGGCGCAGCACCAGGTACGCGGTGCTGAGCAGGATCAGGAAGCCGAGGCCGCCGAGGGAGTAGCCGACGATGTCAGCGGTGCGGTCGTGCACGTAGTGCACCGGGCCGCCGAAGCCGAACAGTCCGTAGAACACCGTCATGACCCGGTCCAGGAAGGACGGGTTGCCGATCTCCGAGTTCGGGTGGGCGTTGACGATCAGCAGGCCGATGCCGAAGCTGACGACGGACAGCACCACGAAGTTGAACGCCGCCCGCCAACGGGTGCGCGGGTCGGACAGCGCCGTGAACTGGCTGCGGTGTGTGAGCAACACCACCAGGAGGCCCACCGAGAGGACGGTGTTGACTATCGACACCCGGTGGTGCAGCACCTCCGCCAGCAGACCGGCTGGCAGCAGCGCCACGGCGGCCATCCAGGCCCGCCGCTTGCGGCGCTTGAGGCCGTGGGCGAGCATCAGCATCAGCAGACCCAGAATGATCGAGGCTGCTGCCGCGATGCTGCTCACCGCGCCCGGCAGGTATCCGGCCCAGGCGTGTACGCGGCTGTGCCGGAGCTGCGGGATGATCCCGGTCGCGAGGTCCAGCAACCCGATCACGGCGCCCACGGTGCCCACCAGTGCGGGCACCTTGCTGCTCGGGGTGAACCGCGGGAGGCGTGCGCGTGAATCCTGTGTGGCGGACGACTCAGTCATTGATGCCGCCCCCTGACGGAACCCTTTTAAGGCGTTCGGCATCTTTGTGTGCAGACATCGGTCTCCCAGCCCCGATAAGTGGATCTTCCGGTCCGATGTGCGTCGGCCGTGCAAGCTCTGTGCGCCCTTTAGGACGAGAGCTTTGGCCGTGAGGTTCCACTTGCCGGGGCTGGACGACCGGTCCACCGAACGGAAAGCGCCTCATGGGTCTCACTAGTAAGAAACTCCTGGTCCTGGTCATCGTGCTGGCGGTGGCCTTCTTCGTCGCCACCATCTGGCTGTGGCCTCGGCTGTCCCGTCAAGGGGTCAAACCCATAGCGGGCCGGATCGGCCTGCTGTTCGGTGGCCAAATGGCGATCCTCGCCGCATTGGGCCTGTCGATCAACTCGTACTTCGGTTTCTACGCCTCGTTCGCCGATCTTTTCGGTACGAACCAGGATCCCGGCCAGGTCGTGGACTACACCGCGGGCGGCACCAGCGGTAAGGACGGTCTGCAGCACCTCAGCTCCCAGGGCGTCGGTGTGCCGGGCGGCGGGTCGCCGGAGAAGGCGGGCCGTATCGACAAGGTCCAGATAAAGGGCCCCAAGACGGGCCTCACCACCCCGGCCTATGTGTACCTGCCGCCGCAGTACTTCCAGAAGGGATACAGCAGGCAGAACTTCCCGGCCACGGTGATACTCACCGGCTACCCGGGCACCGCCGAGTCGCTGATCACCCGGATGAAGTACCCGCAGACAGCGACGGAGCACATCCAGCAGGGCAAGATGCAGCCGATGATCATGGTGATGCTGCGTCCGACCGTGGCTCCGCCGCGCGACACCGAGTGCATGGACGTCCCCGGCGGCCCGCAGGTGGAGACGTTCTTCACCAAGGACCTGCGGCAGACCATCTCCGCGAACTACCGCGTCGGCAACGCCTCCCAGAACTGGGGCATCATGGGCGACTCCACCGGTGGCTACTGCGCCCTGAAGATGTCGATGCGGCACCCGGACAGCTTCTCCGCGGCCGTTTCGCTGTCGGGCTACTACAACACCCACAACGACCCGACCACCGGCGACCTGTTCGGCGGCAGCAAGCAGCTGCAGAACGAGAACGACATGATGTGGTGGCTGAAGAACAAGCCCGCGCCGAAGATCTGGGCGCTGGTCACCAGCAGCAAGCAGGGTGAGTGGGACTACAGCCGCACGGTGGCCTTCATGAACGCCGTCAAGCCCCCGATGCAGATCTCGTCGATCATCCTGCCGAGCGGTGGTCACAACTTCACCACGTGGAACCGCGAGGTGCCCAGCGCCCTCGACTCGCTGAGCCAGCACGTCACCCAGTAGCACCCATCCCCTGCGGGGGCGCACCGTTCAACGCGGCCGGGAGGACAAACGTCCTCCCGGCCGCGGCGCGTTTCGCCCTTCCGGCGGATTTGCGGTCTGGGGTGCGGGCCCTTTTCGGCAGCGCGGCCGCCCGCCGGGGCGCACCCAGTGCGGGGCGCCGGTCGCAGTACGGGGGGCGCCACGGCACGCAGGCGGGCCCGGTACGAGGGCGGGCTCCACGGCACGCAGGCGTGCCCAGTACGGGGGGCGGGTGCCGGGGGTCCTGGCCGTGCCCTAGCGGGCCAGTATCAGGCTCATCGCCTCGGAGCGTGTGGCGGAATCGCGCAGCTGGCCGCGTACGGCGGACGTGGTGGTCTTCGCGCCCGGCTTACGGATACCGCGCATCGACATGCACATGTGCTCGCACTCGACGACGACGATCACACCGCGCGGTTCCAGGATCTCCATCAGGGAGTCGGCGATCTGCGTGGTGAGACGTTCTTGCACCTGAGGGCGGCGGGCGTACACATCGACCAGGCGAGCCAGCTTGGACAGACCGGTGATCTTGCCGCTGGTGGCCGGAATGTAGCCGACGTGGGCGACACCGTGGAACGGCACCAGGTGGTGCTCACAGGTGGAGTACACCTCGATGTCCTTGACCAGCACCATCTCGTCATGGCCGAGGTCGAAGGTGGTGGTGAGCACCTCCTGCGGCGTCTGCCAGAGGCCGGCGAAGACCTCCTTGTAGGCCCGCGCCACGCGTGCCGGAGTCTCCCGCAGACCCTCGCGGTCCGGGTCCTCTCCGACCGCGATCAGAAGTTCGCGGATGGCGTTCTCGGCCCGCTTCTCGTCGAACTCGCCGACGGGAGCCGCGTCGACCAGCGTCACCGGGTCGGTCATGGGAGCCTCGTTCCTGGTACACGTAAGACTTGTGCAAAGCGGAAATGCCGCGCCTCCCAGGCTAGAACCTGGGAGGCGCGGCATTTCATTCCGGGCCGGTACGGCCGGGCTCAGCTGTCGCTGGGGCTCGGCTTGCCGGTGTCCTCCGGCAGCTCGACCGTGTCGGTCGGCTGGGCCTGCGGCTGCTTCACCGTGGAGACCGTCGGCTGGGTGCTGCCGTTGGCGGTACCCGCACCGTTGGCCATCGCCAGCTCGCGCGGCGAGAGCACCGGCGGGCGGGTCGAGGGCGTACGGCGCGAGGAGCCGGTCCACGCCGGGCGGGTCGGACGCTTGACCACCGGCTTGAAGATCTCCGCGACCTCCTCCTTGTTCAGCGTCTCCTTCTCCAGGAGGGCCAGAACCAGGTTGTCGAGGACGTCGCGGTTCTCGACGAGGATCTCCCACGCCTCGTTGTGCGCGGTCTCGATCAGCTTCTTGACCTCTTCGTCGACCAGGCCCGCGACCTCTTCCGAGTAGTCGCGCTGGTGACCCATCTCACGGCCGAGGAACGGCTCGGAGTTGTCGGTGCCGAACTTGATCGCGCCCAGCCGCTCGGTCATGCCGTACTGGGTGACCATCGCACGGGCGGTGGCGGTCGCCTTCTCGATGTCGTTGGCGGCACCGGTGGTCGGGTCGTGGAAGACCAGTTCCTCGGCCGCCCGGCCGCCCATGATGTACGCCAGCTGGTCGAGCATCTCGCTGCGCGACTGGGAGTACTTGTCCTCGTCCGGCAGCACCATCGTGTAGCCGAGGGCGCGGCCGCGCGGCAGGATCGTGATCTTGTGTACCGGGTCGCTGTTCGGGCAGGCCGCGGCGACCAGGGCGTGACCGCCCTCGTGGTACGCGGTCGCCTTCTTCTCCTTGTCGCTCATGATCCGGGTTCGCTTCTGCGGTCCGGCGACAACGCGGTCGATGGCCTCGTCCAGCATCTTGTTGTCGATGAGCTTGCGGTCGCTGCGCGCGGTGAGCAGCGCGGCCTCGTTGAGGACGTTGCTCAGGTCGGCGCCGGTGAAGCCGGGGGTGCGGCGGGCGACGGCCTGCAGGTCGACGTCCGGAGCGACCGGCTTGCCCTTCTGGTGGACCTTGAGGATCTCCAGACGGCCCTGCAGGTCCGGACGGTCGACGGCGATCTGGCGGTCGAAGCGGCCCGGGCGCAGCAGCGCCGGGTCCAGGATGTCCGGCCGGTTGGTGGCGGCGATCAGGATGACGCCGCCCTTCACATCGAAGCCGTCCATCTCGACCAGCAGCTGGTTCAGCGTCTGCTCGCGCTCGTCGTGACCGCCGCCGAGGCCGGCACCACGGTGCCGGCCGACGGCGTCGATCTCGTCGACGAAGACGATCGCCGGGGCGTTCGCCTTGGCCTGCTCGAACAGGTCGCGGACCCGGGAGGCACCGACACCGACGAACATCTCGACGAAGTCGGAACCGGAGATCGAGTAGAACGGCACGCCCGCCTCGCCCGCGACGGCGCGTGCGAGCAGCGTCTTACCGGTACCGGGCGGACCGTAGAGCAGTACGCCCTTGGGGATCTTGGCGCCGACGGCCTGGAACTTGGCGGGCTCCTGCAGGAACTCCTTGATCTCCTGGAGCTCCTCGACCGCCTCGTCCGCGCCCGCCACGTCGCTGAACGTGGTCTTCGGCGTGTCCTTGGTGATCAGCTTGGCCTTGGACTTCCCGAAGTTCATCACCCGGGAGCCGCCGCCCTGCATCTGGTTCATCAGGAACAGGAAGACCACGACGATCAGCACGAACGGCAGCAGCGAGAGCAGAACGCCGACGAACGGATTCTGCTTCGACGGCGAGATGGTGTAGCCCTCGGGCAGCTGCGTGCCACCGCGCTGGTGGTCATCGACCTGGGTCTGCAGCTTCGCCGCAAGGTCGGCGCCCTGGCGGCCGATGTAGCTGGCCTTGATCTTGTCGCCCAGGTCCTTGCCGTCGACCTTGGCGCCCGGCTTCAGCTGGACCGAGATGGTCTGCTCGTCGCCGGTGGTGATTTTGGCTGACTGGGCCAGCCCCTGGTCGACCGCGGCGACGACCTGGCCGGTGTCCACCGTCTTGTAGCCGCCCGTCGAGCCGACGACCTGCATCAAGACGACCACGGCAAGGACGGCCAGCACGATCCACATGACCGGCCCACGGAAGTAGCGTTTGACGTCCATCCATGCGGGGCGGCGACGCCCCGTCCCTCCTGCCACAGTGAGAGCACCTCGGCCCCTTCGGCCGCTGTGCGCTAGCTAGGTGTTATGACCCGACCTTCGGACGGTACCTCAGCATTGTCACCCGAAGCTGCCGAGGACCGTTAACAAACCCCTCTTCCCTTGCTCCAACGGCAGGAAACCGGGGTCGGTTCCCCGGCCCCCGGACCGGGTTACCGCGGACTCGTCCAGACGGTCGGCGTGTCAGCCGCCGTAGACGTGCGGGGCCAGTGTGCCGACGAACGGCAGGTTGCGGTACTTCTCCGCGTAGTCCAGCCCGTACCCCACCACGAACTCGTTGGGGATGTCGAAACCGATATATGTCACATCGATGTCGACCTTGGCCGCCTCCGGCTTGCGCAGCAGGGTGCACACCCGGAGCGAGGCCGGACCGCGCGAGCTGAGGTTGGACAGCAACCAGGACAGGGTAAGGCCGGAGTCGATGATGTCCTCGACGATCAGCACATCGCGGCCGGCGATGTCGGTGTCGAGGTCCTTGAGGATACGGACCACGCCGGAGGACTTGGTTCCGGCGCCGTACGAGGACACCGCCATCCAGTCCATCGTGACGTCGGAGGACAGCGCGCGGGCCAAGTCCGCCATCACCATCACAGCGCCCTTGAGGACACCGACGATCAGCAGGTCCTTCCCGGCGTAGTCCCTGTCGATCTCCGCGGCCAGCTCGGCCAGTTTGAGGTCGATCTCTTCCTTGCTGATGAGCACCTTCTCAAGGTCGGTGCCCATGTCCTTCTCGTTCACCCGCGCTACTTCCTGCAAGGCCTACCGGCTCGGTACGTCATTCGGCTGCGGTCGTCCGCCGGAAAACCAGTTTGCCATTCGCGCGGCGGGCCTCGACGCCCCCGGGCAGGTTGATGGGGCCCTGACCACGCCAACCGGTGATCAGCCGGTCGGTTTCCTCGATGTGACGGGAGAACAACGATCCGGCCGGGCTGCCCGCCATGATGGCCGCGCGGCGCAGGACCCGGCGGCGTACGGCGGACGGCAGGGAGAACAGCTTGGCGGGGTCCAGCGCGTCGTCCGGGTCGCCGTCCACCGCGGCCTCCCGGGCGGCCGCCACGGCCCACTGGTCGAGTGCGTCGGCATCGTCGCGAAACAGCTGGGCGGTGCGGGCGAGCGAGGCGACCACCCCGCGGCCGAGCGACTTCTCCAGGACCGGCAGCGCCTCGTGCCGGACCCGGGCGCGGGTGTACGCGGGGTCGGCGTTGTGCGGGTCCTCCCAGACGTCGATGCCCTGGGCGACGCAGGCCTTGCGGGTGGTCTCACGGTCGAGCAGCAGGAACGGACGGCGGTAGCGGCCGCCGGGCCCGGAGACCGCGGCCATGCCGGACAGCGAACGGGTGCCGGAGCCGCGGGCGAGTGCGAGCAGGACGGTTTCCGCCTGGTCGTCGCGGGTGTGTCCGAGCAGCACGGCGGCGGCGCCGAGCGAGTCGGCGGCGGCGTCCAGGGCGGCGTACCGGGCGTCGCGGGCGGCGGCTTCCGGGCCGCCCTGGCGGCCGACGGTGACGCCGAGCGCCTCCACGGGGTCGAGTCCGAGGTCGCGCACCCGGTGCACGACGTCGAGGGCGCGGGTGGTCGAACCGGCCTGCAGTCCGTGGTCAACGGTGACGGCTCCGGCCCGTACGCCAAGCTTGCGGGCCTCGAAGGCGAGGGCGGAGGCGAGCGCCATGGAGTCGGCGCCGCCGCTGCAGGCCGCGAGAACCAGCGGCCGGTCGCTCAAGGCGCAGGTGGTGGCGGTGGTGGAGGTAGCGGCGGGGGTGCGGGCCAGGTCGTTGAGCACGTCGTGGAGTACGCGGCGGACCGCCAGGCGTATCGCGGCGACCGCGGGATGGGGACCCATATCCATTCCTCCTGAAATACACAGCCCACCTGAGGATTATGGGAGGGCCGTGGGGGGATGACGGAGCGTGGCTAGATGGTGACAGATATGGAGCGCTACCCGAGCATCGCACGCCTACCCATCGGCCATGGTCCCTCGGATGGGTGAACTGTGGGGCGCTCAGGGTTCACGTGTCAGAGCGACGATGCACCCTTGCGATCCAGTCCGCCGGTTTGGCGATCTCCGTCTTGGTGGGCAGGGTGTTGGGCGAGGTCCAGATCCGGTTGAAGCCGTCCATACCGACCTCGTCGACCACGGAGCGTACGAAGCGTTCGCCGTCGCGGTACTGGCGCAGCTTGGCGTCGAGGCCGAGCAGCTTGCGCAGCGCCTGGTCGAGCCGGCCGGCGCCGGTGGCGCGGCGCTTTTGGAACTTCTCCCGGATCTCGGCGACGGACGGCACGACGTCCGGCCCGACGCCGTCCATCACGTAGTCGGCGTGGCCTTCGAGCAGCGACATCACGGCGGTCAGCCGGGCCAGGATCTCGCGCTGGGCCGGGGTCTGGACGATCTCGACGAGGCTGCGGCCCTCACCGCTGTCGGAATCGCCCTCCGGCCGGGCGCCGACGAAGGACTGGGCGGCCTCGCGGACCCGCTCCAGCAGCGTCGCGGGGTCGACCTCGGTCTGCGCCAGGAACTCCTGGATCTCCGACTCGATGTGGTCGCGCAGCCAGGGCACGGCAGTGAACTGGGTGCGGTGGGTCTCCTCGTGCAGGCAGACCCAGAGCCGGAAGTCATGCGGGTCCACGTCGAGTTCCCGCTCCACGTGGACGATGTTGGGGGCGACGAGCAGCAGCCGCCCGGAGCGCGGCTCGCCGGGCTCCGGGACGGCCGGGCCCGCGGGCAGTTCGCGGGTGGCGGGGGCGAAGGTCTCGTACTGGCCGAGCACCCGGGAGGCGAGGAACGACAGCAGCGCGCCGACCTCGACACCGGTGACCTTGCCGCCTACGGCGCCCAGCACCGCGCCGCCGGGGAGCGCGCCGCGGCGCGCCTGCATCTTGTTGAGCAGCGGCTTGAGGATTTCGCGGAAGCCCGCCACGTTGGCCTTGACCCAGCCTGCGCGGTCGACGACCAGTACCGGGCTGCCGTTCTCGTACGAGTCGGGGCCGCCGGAGCCGTACATCCGCGTGAAGGACCGAACGTGTTCCTCGGACGACTTGGCGTGGCGGCGCAGTTCGGTCACCACGGCGCGCGCCTCGTCACGGCTGACCTCCGGACCCGGCCGTACCAGTCGGGTCGCGGTCGCCACCGCGAGGTTCCAGTCGACCATCTCCGCACCACCGATGCTCGTCATGGGTTCACGGTACGTGGCGTCGGTCGGCTTTCGCCGCCCGGCGCCGAATTCCGCACCTCCCGGGTGCTGGCCCCCAGCCCCCCCGACCGGGGGTTCTCCCGGGCCTCCGCAGGCCCGGCCCCGCGGCCGAGGGCCAACTCCGGGCGCCCGTACGGCCGTCCGCCGCCCGAGCACGCGGCGGTTGCGCATGAACCGCCGCTTCGGCGTGGCAAGCGGTGCGAGACCGCCACCTGCGGCAGTCGGATGACCGCCGAGCCGCGCCATCCCGGCTGTTCGCCGTCGCGGCGAAATCGCCCAGCGTCCCCTACGGCACGAAGCGGCGCACCCGGAGGCCGGCAACCCAGCGATCACCCACCGGACAGCCGCTGACCTGAGGCCGTCGAAATACCGCCGAGCCGCGCCATCCTGGCTGTTCGCCGTCGCGGGGCGGAACTGCCTGGCGTCCCCTACGGCGCGCCGGGTCGGTGGCGGAGCAGTGGGCATCGGCGGCATCGGCGGGCCCGGCCGCCGTCGGAAAGGTCGTCACGGCGCCGATACGTGCCGCAGAAAGGCGCTCCGGGGGCGCGAGCCCCCGGAGCGTCAGCGGCAGCCGCAGTTGGTGACCGTGGAGGCCAGGCGGTCCAGGGCGGAGACGGCGGTGTCGGCGTGCGCCGTGCCGGAGGCCATGAAGGCGAACAGCAGGAGGCGGCCGTCGGCGTCCACCACCGTGCCGGCCAGGGTGTTGACGCCGGTGAGGGTGCCGGTCTTGGCGTGTACCAGGCCCGCCGCGTCGGAGGCGGTGGTCTCCTGGGAGCCGCGGAAGCGGTCGCTGAGGGTGCCGGTGAACCCGGCGATCGGCAGTCCGCTGAGCACCGGCCGCAGCTGCGGGTGGCCCGGGTCGGCGGCGGTGAACAGCAGGCGGGCGAGCAGCTGCGCGGTGAGTCGGTCATCGCGGTCCAGGCCGCTGCCGTCGTGGAACGTGGTACCGGCGAGCGGCAGCCCGAGCTTGCCCAGCGCCTGGCTGATCGCCTGCGCTGATCCGTCGAAGCTCACCGGCTTGCCGAGGCTGATCGCGGTCTGCCGGGCGAGCGCCTCGGCGATGTCGTTGTCGCTGTTGGTCAGCATCCGTTCGACCAGCGCGGACAGCGGCATGGAGTCCACCTCGGCGATCCTGGCCTCTTCGCCCGCCGGTGCGGTGCCGGGGCCCACGTTGCCGTCCACGGTGATCCCGCGGTCGCGCAGCAGGCCCGCGAAGGTCTGCGCCGCCGAGCCTGCCGGGTCGGCGACGCGCGGGGCGGCCTCGGTGGAGTTGGGGTCGACGCGGCCCTCGTCGGCCATGAGCGCGGTGACCGGCGTGATGTTGTCGCCGACGTCGAGGGCGCGCAGCAGCGGCCCCGAGTAGAGCGAGGTGTCGTAGCTCAGCCGCACGTTCGTCCAGCCCCGCTCCTTGAGCGTCCTGGCGGTGGCGTCCGCGAGATCGCGCAGGCTCGCCGGGTTGGAGTCCGGATCGGCGCCGGGCGGGGTCGGTTGCGCGGTGAGCGTGGGGTCGCCGCCGCCCACGAGGACGATGCTGCCCGGGGCGCCGCCGGGGACGACGGTGGTGGGGATCCGGAAGTCCGCTCCCAGGCTCTGCAGGGCGGCAACCGCCGTGGCGATCTTGGTGGTTGAGGCGGGGGCGGAGGGGGTGTCCGCGTCATGGCCGTACAACTGCCGCCCGGTGGCCGCGTCCAGGACCACCCCGGTGCGCACCGCGCCGAGCGCGGGGTCGTCGAACAGCGGGGAGAGCGCGTTGTCCAGGCCCTGCGCGGTGGGCAGCGGTACGGCGGAACCGGTCTGCGGCGCCGGGCCCGGGCCGAGCCCGGCGAGCACCTCGGGTGCGCTCGGCGGGACGCCGGCCGCCGTGTCACCGGTATGGCCGGTACGGCCCGCACCATCCCGCCCGGCCGCCCAGCTGCGCTCCGCCACTCGCTGGCCGCCCGACCAGGGGCCGGTCGCGGCGATCGCGACCAGCGCGATGACCAGGCCGACGGCGCCGGCGCCGACGGCCACCCGCACCGCCCCGTCGACCCGCCGCAGCTCGGTGGCCGCCCACGCCGTACCCCGGCCTAGGCCCGCTCGGCGGAGCAACGCGGCGGCGCGGGGCGACACCAGGCTCGCCCAGCGCCATACCCGATCAGAATGCCGTACACGATCAGCAAGCCGTACGCGATCAGAATTGATCCGGCTCCGGTCGCGACCGATCATGAACGGACCCCTCCGCGGCAGCTGCGGACAGCGTCCGGGACGCGGCCGGAACCGCCCGCTCGCGGCCGGTCACGTCCCACCCGTCGCCCGCCACCGCCCTCAACGGTCGCCCTTCGGGCGGCTGCGAGCCCCCGCCGTCGCACTCTGGACCAGCCCCTTTCGCGACCACACACCTGCGTGGGGGACACTTAATCATCCGAAGTATGTGCTGATCACGGCTGATGTTGGAGGAGCCTTGGAGTTCGACGTAACGATCGAGATCCCGAAGGGTTCGCGGAACAAGTACGAGGTGGACCACGAGACCGGTCGTATCCGCCTGGACCGACGGCTCTTCACCTCGACCATGTACCCGGCCGACTACGGCTTCGTCGAGGACACCCTGGGCGAGGACGGCGACCCGCTGGACGCCCTGGTCCTGCTGGACGAGCCGACCTTCCCCGGCTGCCTCATCAAGTGCCGTGCGATCGGCATGTTCCGGATGACCGACGAGGCGGGCGGCGACGACAAGCTGCTGTGCGTGCCGGCGTCCGACCCGCGGGTGGAGCACCTGCGTGACATCCATCACGTGAGCGAGTTCGACCGCCTGGAGATCCAGCACTTCTTCGAGGTCTACAAGGACCTGGAGCCGGGCAAGTCGGTCGAGGGCGCCAGTTGGGTGGGCCGCGCCGAGGCGGAGGCCGAGATCGAGGCCTCGTACAAGCGGCTGAAGGAGCACGGCGGCCACTGAGCCCGCCTCGCGCCGAAGCGCTGAAGGCCCCTGCCACCGTTGCGCGGCAGGGGCCTTCAACACGCTTGGGGACAGCGGCGGTTGGCGCTCGCCGGATTGTCCGCCGACCCGGTCCGCCGCCGGTCAGAATCCGCGGGTCCGCTTCGCGGCGCGGCGCGACGGTCCGCCGCCCGGGAACTTGATGACCATACGGGCGACCTCGCCACCGAGGTTGACGCCGATGGCCACCGCCAGCGCCAGGGCGGCCGCCTTGGCGAGCGAGGCGACGCCCGCGTCCTGCTTCCCCTGGGTGAAGGCGAGCAGACCGAAGTACGTCGCGCTACCCGGCAGCAGCGGCCCGATGGCGGCGGTGACGTACGGCAGCGCGGAGGCGAACCGGTACCGCGACAGCATCTGGCCGAACAGGCCGACGAGTCCGGCGGCGACGGCCGTCGCGGCGATCGGCGAGAGCCCGGCCTGGTAGTGCAGCGCCCCGTAGACGACCCAGGCGACACCGCCGTGGAGCGTGACGATCGCCAGCACCCCCCGCTCGCACTGCAGCATCACCGCGAAGGCGAGCGTCAGCGCCATGGCAGCGAGCAGCTGAACCGGCGCGTTCTGGTAGGTGTGCAGCGCCTCGTCGGGGTTGAGCTGGGCATGCAGGCTCACCCCCACGTACAGCACCATCGTCACCCCGAAGACGATGCCGACGATCAGGTACATGACCTCCAGCAGCCGGGCGGAGGCGGTGATGTAGAAGCCGGTCAGACCGTCCTGCACACCGGCCACCAGGGCCCGTCCGGGGATCAGCGCGTACAGCCCACCGGTGATCACCGCCGAGGACTGGATGTGGCCGCCGCCCGGCAGGTGGGAGCCGTAGAGGTTCATCAGCACGCCCATCGCGGCGGCGGGCATGGCCGCGGCGACGAACTGGTAGAACTCCGGCAGCCCACGTCCCGCGCACAGCCAGGCCAGCCGGTCGCCGAGCATCGCGCCGATGGCGGCCGCCACGAAGACCGTCGGGCCACCGCCGACCAGCATGCTCGCCGCGCCCGCCAGGAACCCCGCGGCGGCGGTGAGCAGCCAGCCGGGGTACGGGTGCCGGTTGCGGCGGATCTCGGCGAGCGTGCCGTAGGCGTCCTCAAGGGTCGCCTCGTGCGCCATGATGTCGTCGATCAGCCGGAAGACGGCGGCGAGCCGGGTGTAGTCGGTGCCGCGGCGGCGGACCGTGCGGCTCGCCGTGATCGGGTCGTCGACCAGCGACGGCTGGTGGCTGATGGACAGCAGGGTGAAGGTGACGGTCGGTTCGACGCGGTCGAGTCCGTAGGCGTGGGCGACACCGAACATCGCCGCCTCCACGTCCTCCGCGCCCTCGCCTCCGGCCAGCAGCAGCTCGCCGATACGCAGCGTCAGGTCGAGGATGCGGGGTACCGGAGGCCCTTCGGACTCCGGCTTCTCGGACCGCTCCGGCGCCGGGCGTTCGGCGACCGGTATCCGCAGCATGGCGCGCATCCGGTCCTGCCAGGGCGCCTCACTGGGGAGCCGAACGACGGGTATGCCCTCGGGCGGGGTGAAGGCGGGGTGCTGCGCCGCCGAACGGGAGGGCAGAGGGTGGTTTCCGGTGGTGCTGCCGCTCGCCGGGGAGCCCGCCGCGAGGGTGGGCGGCTGAAACGCCGAACCCTCCGGTTCCGGTACGGGCGGCAGGGGCACGCCGAGCGGTGGGGTGAAGGCGGAGCGCGCCTCGTCAGAGTCGGGCTTGGCGTCCTGCGGGCTGGTACCCAGCGCGCCGCCGTCACCAGTCCGCTTGCTCTCCGTCACCTGTTGCGATCCCTTTCCCGCTCCTCTTCGCCGGTTTACCAGACAAGGCTACGGGTAGAAACCAAGGTTCAGCGCTTGGCCGCCCGATGCCTGCCACGCTGGTGGACGACGACCGGTGCTGGGGCAGCGCCTTCCCAGTCGGGGGCAGTGGCAACCGCCTTCGCCGACTTGCGCCGCGACCGCAGGAATTCGATGGCGATCGGGACCACCGAGACCAGCACGATGACGATGAAGATCGCTTCGACGTTGTCGCGGATGAACGCGATCTGGCCGAGGAAGTAACCGAGCACCGTGATGCCCGCGCCCCACAGCGTGCCGCCGATGAGGTTGAAGAGGATGAACGAGCGGTAGTTCATCCGGCTCACCCCGGCGATGATCGGGGTGAAGGTCCGTACGATCGGCACGAAGCGCGCCAGGATGATCGACTTCGGGCCGTGGTGCTCGAAGAACGCGTGCGCCTTCTCGACGTTCTCCTGTTTGAAGATCTTCGAATCAGGACGCCGGAAGAGGGCCGGTCCGACCTTGCGTCCGAACAGGTATCCCGTCTGGTCGCCGAGGACCGCGGCCACCGCCACCAGCAGGCACACCAGCCAGAGCGGGTAGTGCAGATACTGCCCGTTGGCGATCAGCAGGCCGGTGGTGAACAGCAGCGAGTCACCTGGCAGGAAGAAGCCGATCAGCAGCCCTGACTCGGCGAAGACCACCAGCAGGATGCCTATCAGGGCGAAGCCGCCCAAGTTCTCGATCAGTTGCTGGGGATTGAGCCAGGCGGGGCCCAAGGCGAGAGTCGTCACGGGTGGCGTGCTCCTGGTCGTGGGCTCCGGGCTGGCTCGTGCCACGTCCGGAGGCGTCGGGTGCCCACCAGTATGAACGTCAGCCTGGTAGGGCCAGTTCCCCGCGTGCGGCGGGCCGCGTCGGGGCAGGCTCAAGGGCATGAGTATCGATGACTACGGCGGCGGACAGCCCAGCCAGTCCGACATCCTGGTGGTGACCACGAACGACGTGCCCGGACACCGCGTGGAGCGGGTGATCGGTGAGGTCTTCGGACTGACCGTGCGCTCCCGGCACCTGGGGAGTCAGATCGGTGCCGGACTGAAGTCCATGATCGGCGGCGAGTTGAAAGGGCTGACCAAGACCTTGGTGCAGACCCGTAACCAGGCGATGCAGCGCCTGGTGGAGCAGGCCAGGGCCCGGGGTGCGAACGCCGTGCTCATGATGCGGTTCGATGTGACCGAGGCCGCCGACGTGGGCACGGAGGTGTGCGCCTACGGGACGGCCGTGGTCCTGGCCCGGGAGAGCTGAGCGCCCCCGGGCCGGTGTCCGATCACGCGCTGCGGGCCGCGTTCGCCATGATCGCGTCCCGAAGGAAGGCGGCCATGCCGGGTTTGATGGCCTCGTAGTTGCCCTTGAAGCGCTCATCGGCCACGTACATCCCGCCGAGCCCGGTGTGGATCTGGTACGGGCAGTCGTAGAAGAAGCGGCAGATGTGCTGCCGGTGCTCCTCGGCGAGGTCCATCGCCTCCTCCGACTGCGGCGCGGCTCCGGTTTCCATCAACGCGGCTATCTTGGCGTTGATGTCGGCGGCGTCCGCGTTGATGCGCAGCCAGTCCTCCTTGGTGTACGTCGCGGCCCTGCGCTGGGACTGCCGGTACGCCTCGGTGTGGCCCCAGCGCTGCTCGACCTCCTCCGCGTAGTCGTCCGGGTCGTAGTCCGGTCCGAAGACCTCGAACTTCTCCTCGGGCGTCAGGTTGATTCCCAATTTCCTTGCCTCCATGGCTCGTTCGACGGCCGCGGCCATCTGCCGCAACCTCGCGATCCGGTCCGTCAGTACGGAGTACTGGCGGCGCAGATGCTCCGCCGGGTCCGCCTCCGGATCGCTGACGAGGACGGCGATCTCCTCCAGCGGGAAGCCGAGTTCGCGGTAGAACAGGATCTGCTGGAGCCGGTCCAGGTCGACGTCCTCGTACCGCCGGTGGCCCGCGTGGCTGCGGCCACTCGCGGTGAGCAGCCCGATCTCGTCGTAGTGGTGCAGGGTCCGCACCGTGACGCCGGCGAGCGTCGCGACCTGTCCGACCGAGTAACTCATCGCTCCGTCCTCTTCTCGTCGCCGCGAGTTCTCGTCGCCGCGAGTCGGCTTCTTCTCGCGGCGAGCACTTCTTGTCGCCGCGAGATCAGGTTGGGCCCTCACGTCGCGTGAGGTGCAAGCGGGAATCACCGGCCGGGTCGATCGGGCGGTGGCTTGCGCAGGCGTGCGGCGAGTACCGCCACGTCGTCCTCGGCGGCAGTGGTCATCAGTTTGGCGAGGATGCGGTCCAGCAGGGCGTCAAGGCTGATGTCGACGGGCGCGGCCAGGTCCGTCAGGCGGCGCAGCGAACGGTCGATGTCCTCGCCGCGCCGCTCCACCAGGCCGTCGGTGAACAGCAGCAGCACGGCACCGGCCAACGCCGGCCGTTCGACCGACAGGTAGCCGCCGAGGCCGGTGCCCAGTGGCGGCCCCGGCGGGACGGGCAGCAGTTCGATGTGGCCGTCCCTGTGCAGGGCGGCGGGCGGCAGGTGGCCCGCGCTGGCGTACGTCACGGTCTCCCGCTCCGGATCGGCGACCGCGAGCAGGCAGGTGGCGGGCCGGTCGGTGCCGGTGCCGATGATCAGCGCGTCGAGCTGTTCGAGGATCTGGTCCGGCGGCAGATCGGCGGCTGCCAGGACCCGCAGCATGGAGCGGTAGTGCCCCATGTCGACGGCCGCCTCCACGCCGTGGCCCATCACGTCCCCCATCGCCAACAGGGTCCGCCCGCCGGAGAGTTGGACGGTGTCGAACCAGTCGCCGCCCACCAGGGCGGTGCTGCCGGCCGGCAGATAGCGGGAGGCCACCTCCACCGTGGGCTGCGGGGTGGCGGGCTCGGAGAGCAGCGCCCGCTGCAGTTCCAGGGCGATGCCGTGTTCGCGGGTGTAGTGGCGGGCGTTGTCCAGGCTGATCGCGGCGCGGCCGGCCAGGTCCTGGGCGATGATCACGTCCTCCTCGGTGAAGTCCGGGGAGTCCCCGGCCCGGAACAGCGTCACGGTGCCGATCGGATGGCCCCTGGCGACCAGCGGTACCACCATTCCGGAGTGGAACCCGGCGGCCCGGCAGCGGGCCACGCGCTCGGTGTTCGCGGGGGCCCGGCCCGCCCCGGAGTGGGCGAACCCGTTGTCGACCAGCGGCCGTCCGGTCTCCAGACAGCTCGGGATCGCCGACCCGTTCCGGTACCGCACGTACTCCCCCGAGGCCTCGAACACCCCCGCCTGGCCGCGCAGCGACGGCACCACCGACACCGCGGCCCGGCGCAGCCGCAGGACCCCGCGCGGCGGCGGCCACAGCCCGTCCGCCTCCTCGGGCGGTACGACCTCGACGGTGACCGCGTCGGCGAGCACGGGGACCAGGAAATCGGCTAGTTCCGCGCAGGTGGTGTCCATCTCCAGGGTGGTGCCGATCCGGGTCGCCGCGGTGTCCAGCAGGGCGAGCCGCTCGCGGGCCTTCTCCAGGTCGTGCTGGACCTGCCGGGAGGCGCTGACCTCCAGCACGATGCCGATCAGGCCGATGACCCGGCCGTCCTGTTCCAGCCGGTGGTAGGCGCCGTGCCAATAGCGGCGTTCGTGGCCCGAAGCGGCCCGGGTGTGCCCGCTGGACGTGGCCTCCCGCGGCGTTCCGTCGGCCAGCACCTGGCGCAGCACGTCCTCCCTGGCTTCGAGCGCGGGCAGTACCTCGGCGATGGTCCGGCCGGTGTGTTCGGCGGCGGGTACGCCGTTCATCCGGGCCAGTGCGGGGTTGACGTAGACGTACCGCAGCTCGGTGTCCAGCACGCCGATCCCGGCGGTGGTGCCCTCCAGGATCTGGCGCAGGACCGGACTGGTCAGCGGGTCCGGAGGATCGGTGGCCACCGGAGTCCTCCTCGTCTGCCGTCGCGCCTGTCGGTATGGCCCGCATCCATCCTGATCCGTGGCCGGATCACCCGCATCCGGGCGTCAGCGAGCGGGCGGAAGCCGGTTGGCCACTTCTGCATGTTGCCTCAGGCGACAGATGGTCATTACAACTAGATGGGCGTACTGTGATCGAAGCGGCCCGGTGGCCGGATGCGCTGCGGGACCGTCAACGACGGGGGCAGAGCCGAGCCCCGGCTTCCGGGGCTGCCGACCGGAGGAGGAGAGACCGCCTTTGTGCGGGATCACCGGATGGATCTCCTACGACCATGACCCCGCCCGCGAGCAGGCCACGCTGGACGCGATGACCCAGACCGTGGCCTGCCGCGGCCCGGACGCCTCGGGGGTCTGGCTGGACCGGCACGCGGCGTTCGGACACCGCCGCCTCGCCGTCATCGACATCGAGGGCGGCAAGCAGCCGATGTCCGTCGAAGCCGACGGACGCACCCTGCTCGTGACGACCTACAGCGGCGAGATATACAACTACCGTGATTTGCGGGCCGAGTTGACCTCGCTCGGCCACACCTTCCGCACCAGCAGCGACACCGAAGTGGCGCTGCACGCCTACCTGGAGTGGGGCGAGGGGTTCACCGAGCGAAGGCGGTGAGCGGCGGTCGGACGACTTCCGTAGCCGACGGGGCGTCAACCCGGCCCCCGGCAGGGAACCCTCACCGGCAGGAGAACCCGCCCCGCCCCCGGCAGGGGATCACACGTCGGCGAGGAACGGCTTCAGGCGGCCCTGCCGGGCACGGTCGACCAGGGGGGTGCCAAGGCGGCCGGCGAGCGGGACGAGGACGGCGGCCAGCACGATGCCCACCACCGCGCCGACCAGCACATCGTGCGGGTAGTGCGCACCGACGTACACCCGCGAAGCACCCATCGCGGTGGCCGCCAGCACGGCCAGCCAGCCGATCCTGCGGTGGATCAGGAGCAGCGCGACGGCGGCCGAGAACGCGACCACCGTGTGGTTGCTCGGGAACGCCCAGTCCCCCGGTCCGGCGCACGTCTCCAGGTTGAAGCTGTGCGGAATCTGCTGGCAGGGCCGCCTTTCCTGGACGACGGACTTCAGCAGATCGTTGGCGACGTAGGCGACGACCACCACGATCGGCGCGGCCAGCACCCGCGTCATCATCCCGGACGGCTGCCGCCGGGCGGACCACCAGACGAGCAGCATCAGAACGGCGAAGATCACGATGCCGTACGCCGACCAGTACTTGATGAGGCTGTCCAGCCAGCTGGGCGCGGTGCGTGCCCAGTCGGTGATGTCCGTGTACAACCCGCCGTCGATCTGTGAGCCGTCGAAGGCCAGGCTGACGAAGGTGCTGTGGGCCACATCGGCGACAGGCGGTGCGAGCACGGGCGGCGTTCCTCCGATAATCAACGACGAGCGGCGGGCCGTACCGGCCCGCCAAATGTCTACAGACTCGTAGACTGTTGGCCAACTGTAGTCGACGGGAAAGGGGACGGAATCCCGTGACGGACATCGCGCGCCGCCCGGCCGGCGAGCTGGAGGCGGCCGTCCTCGCCGCCTTGTGGGCCGCCCACACCCCGCTGACACCACCACAGGTCCAGCAGTCGCTCGGCGGCACGTTGGCCCGTACAACGGTCGCCACGATCCTCGCCCGGCTGTACGACAAGGGCACCGTGGTGCGCAGCCGAGCCGGCCGCGCCTACGCCTACACCCCGGCGGTGGAGGACGAGGCCGCGCTGGCCGCCCGGCGCATGCACAGCGAGCTGGAGAAGGGCGACGACCGCAGCGGGGTGCTCGCCCGTTTCGTCTCCCGGCTCTCCCCCGACGACGAGCAGGTGCTGCGGCTGCTGCTCTCCCAGCCGCAACCGACGCCGAAGGGCGCCTCCCCCGACACGTCCCACGAGTCGGGTTCGCCCAGCCGACAGGGTGCACCGGAACCGAGGAGGCAGCAGTGACCTGGGCCGTCTGGGCGCCACTGCTCGCGCCACTGCTCGCCGTACCGGCCGCCCGCCGACTGGCGGACATCCTCGCGCCCCGGACCGCGGCGCTCCTGCTCGCCGCGACCGCCGCACTCCTCGCACTGCTCAGCACGGGCTCGCTGGCCCTGCTGACCGCCGCCGGGCTGCTGCGGATGCCGGTCATCGCCGCCCTCGGCCATCTGTCGGCGCCGCTGATGCGCCGTAGGAACCCCATCGACATGCCGGTCGGCGCGCTCGCAGCGCTCGCGCTGGTCGCCGTGGCCGTCGTGGCCCTCCGCGCCGCGCGTCGGCACCACACCGACCTGCTGCGCGCGGCGAGCGCCGTCGACCGGCACGGCAGCGCGGGCGATCTGACCGTTCTGCCCGATCCGGGGGCCGACGCCTACGCGCTGCCGGGCCGCCCCGGCCGGGTGGTGGTCACCGCGGGCATGTTGCGCAAACTCGACGCCAGCGAGCGCGAGGTGCTGCTCGCGCATGAGCGCGCGCATCTGCGCGGGCGCCACCATCTGCTGATCGTCTGCGCCGATCTGGCCTCCTGCCTGCATCCCGCGCTGCGCGGGCTGCAGGCGCCGCTCTCGTTCCATCTGGAGCGGTGGGCGGACGAGTCCGCCGCGACGGTGGTCGGCGACCGGCGGCTGACCGCCCGCGCCGTGGGCCGGGCGGCGCTGGCCGCGTCGGCCGCCCCGGCCGGACGCCGCCCCGCGGCGGCCCTCGCCGTCGCGGCCGGTCCGGTACCGCGCCGGGTCGCCGCGCTCCTGGAGGCGCCCCGGCCGCGCACACCCTGGTCCCGGCTGATCGCACTGCGCCCGGCGGCCGCCATCGCGGCCGTACTGGCCGCCTGCGTCCTCGCATCCGGGGTGAGCACGCTGGTGGCGGCGCACGACCTGCACGCCAACATCGAGTCCGCCCAGGGCCCGCATGAACACGACCATGGCCACGACCACGACCTGGTGCCCATTCCGGGCTAGGGCTGCCCGGCGGATCCTCGACGGCCGTCCCGGTCGGCTCGGCACCGCCGGTCCACCGCCCCGGCTACGGCGGGGGAAGGCCATCCGCCGCCCCGGGGGACGCGACGACCACGCCCGCGAGGCGCGGACGCACCGGCGAGGCCCCCCGCCGAGACGGCGAGCCACCACAAGACCGGCACTCACCGCTCCACCACGGCCCACGGACCAGCCCCTACGCCGGAAAATCCGGCCCCGGCGGCAACCGGATCCGGCCCGCCGCACGCCGTACAGCACGAGCCCGTATGCTCCGGGTCGCCGCGCGGCGCAGCGCACCACGATTTGCGTCTACACTCACGTAGACCTTCGCTGGACCGTCAGCACCGTCATCGACCGTCTTGACCGCCATTGAGGCTGGGCTCACAGCCGCAGAGGGGCGCACATGAACCTGACCCACGGATCACAGCTAGCCGTCAACGTCCTGGATCCCACCTCACTGCTGTCGTCGTTCGGCGCGATCGGCATCCTGGTGGTGCTGTTCGCCGAGACCGGCCTGCTGGTGGGCTTCTTCCTGCCCGGCGACTCACTGCTGTTCACCGCGGGCCTGTTCACCACGACCAGCTCGAAGTCAGTGATCCATCTGTCGCTGACCTGGGTGCTGATCGCCTCGGCGGTCGGCGCGCTGCTCGGCGCGCAGACCGGTTACCTCCTCGGACGGCGTGGCGGCCCCGCACTGCTCGCCCGGGTCAAGAACCCCAAGCTCCACGAGGCCGTCGAGCGCTCCGGCGAGATGCTGGAGAAGTACGGCTACGGCAAGGCGATCGTGCTGGCCCGCTTCATCCCGTTGGTGCGGACCGTGCTGAACCCGATGGCGGGCGCACTCGGCGTACCCGCCAAGGTCTTCACCATGTGGCAGATCGTCGGTGGACTGGTGTGGAGCCTGGGCGTCACCCTCGCCGGGCACGCGCTGGGCTCGACCATCCCGAACATCGACCACTACCTGCTGCCGATCATCGCCGTGGTGGTCATCCTGTCGCTGATCCCGGTGGCCCTGGAGATCCGGCGGGCCCGCCGGGCACCCGCGAACGCGGCCGGCGCGGTGAACCCGACGCCGGAACACAAGGCGTAAGCGCCACGTACCGCCCGATCCGTCAGCCCGTCGGCGTGCTTCCCCGCAGGAACGCGTCGCCGTGCTGGCGGATGTGCGTTTCCAGCGCCTGCAGGGCGCTGTCCACGGCCTCGTGTGAGCCCGATCCGCGCTGCTCGGCGTAGTAGGCGGCGCCGAGCTTGCGCAGCAGGTCGTGCCCGGTGCGCTGCGCCTGCACCTCTTCGACCTTCTCCTTGCCCACATCCAGTCCGCGCTGGGCGACTTCCTTGGCTCGGTCCAGGAATCCGGTCATGCCGTGCCCTCCGTAACATCGGTGCGTACCAGATCAACGTTTCCGCCTGAAGACGGAGTTCCGCACCCGGGCGGCGGACCGGCTGAGCCATCCGGGGTTCCGCCGATGTTTCTCGTCGAGCGCTTCCGGTCAGGTACCCGAACAAGCGATACTCCGAATCAGGAAGCCCATCACATAGCCGTAGGTCGCCGCTGGTGACCGTGGCGAGAGCGAGGCTGCAGGATGTTCAGGAACGGACTCGAACCGTGGCACATCATCCTGGTCGTGCTGGTGTTCGTGTTGCTGTTCGGATCCAGGAAGCTTCCGGACGCCGCGCGCGGCATCGGCAAGTCACTGCGCATCCTGAAGTCGGAAACCCGCGCCCTGCGGGAGGATGACGCGGACACCGGCGATTCGGCCGGTTCGAGCGGCAGTGGCTCGGCCGCCCCCGGCGCGGACACCGCCGCCCAGGAGGGCAAGTCCCAGGAGGCCCTGGAGCACAAGCCCGCCCCGCAGTCCGCCTCGGACCCCAGCACGGCCAAGGACCGGCACCACACGGCGTAGCCGCTCCGCCAACTCCCCGCGCCCGGCCGGTTGTTGACGGCCACTTGACGAAGTGCGGCGGCGCACACTGGCGGCCCCCAGCGCACTGGCACAGGATCGGAAGGCCCGCAAGCCACGGGAATTCGGATCACCACGGTCAGTGCGGCTGGCCCATCCGTCGAGGGAGCGCTACGGACATGACCAATGTCGCCGTCATCTACTACTCGTCCACCGGAAGCACGTACAAGCTCGCCGAGGCCGCGGCGGCCGCCGCGCAGAAGGCGGGCGGCGAAGTACGGCTGCGCAAGATCGCCGAACTGGACCCGCAGGCCGCCGCCTCCACCCGCGACGGCGCGGCCGAACACCGCGCCGCCACCGCCGACGTCCCCGAGGCCACGCCCGAGGACCTGGAATGGGCCGACGCCATCCTGCTCGGCACCCCCGTCCACTTCGGCCTGCCCGCACCGCAGTTGATGCACTTCATCAACGGCACGTCCGCGCTCTCCATCCCGGGCAGGCTGCTCGACAAGGCGGTGTCCGCGTTCGCCTCCGGCTCCGCGAACCAGGGCGGCCAGGTCAGCGCGATCCTCGCGCTGCACAACGCCATCTGCCACTGGGGTTCGGTCATCGTCCCCACCGGCTCCACCGACCCGGTGCTGTACGAGCCGAACAACGGCAACCCCTACGGCGTCAGCAGCACCACCAAGAACGAGACCGGCTACGTCCACGACGAGAACCTCGCCGCGATCGACTTCCAGACCCGCCGCACCATGGAGATCGCCGCGGCGATAGCCCGCGGCGCCGAGGCCGTCTGACGCCATGGCCACCGTTGACGACCACCGCGCTCCGTTCGCCGCCACGGTGGCCACCATCTGCCTCGTCGGCATGGTCGCCGTCGGCCAGTTGTACGTGACGATTCCGCTGATGCCCCGGATGAGCGCCGCATGGGGTGTTTCGCAGGCCTCCGCCGCATGGACGACGACCACCTTCGCCGTCGCCTATGCGTGCGGTTCGCTGCTGAGCGGTCCGCTGTCGAACCGCTACGGCCGGCGCGCGGTGATGACCGTGAGCACCGCGGCGATGGCCTTCGCCACCGCCCTGGTGCCGTGCGCCACCAGCCTCGGCACCGGCTCGGCGTTCCGCGCGTTACAGGGGTTGCCGGCCGGGGCGTTCGTGCCGATGTCGTACTCCTATCTCAGCGCGCGGGTTCCGGCGCGGCGGCTGCCGCTGGCGCTGACCACCGTGTCCTGCTGCCTGGGCGGCACCGTGGTCATAGGCCAGGTCGAGGCGCAGCTGCTGGAGTCCGCGTTCGGCTGGCGGGCGGTCTTCTGGATCACCGCGCCGTTGCTGCTGCTGGGCGCCGGGGCCACCGCCAGGGTGCTGCTGCCCGACCCGGCGCGGTCCCCGCGCCGGGCGGCGCCCGGCCCGGTATCCGGCGCCGCGCTGCCGGTGCGGCGGCTACCGCTGTACCTGGTCACCCTGACCGTCGCCGGAAGCCTGACGGCGGTCTACACCGGGGTTCAGTTGTACGGGCCCAAGGAACTGGTCGGCCATGACGGCGCGATGCTCGCGCTGCGCGCCAGTGGCCTGCCGGCGCTGCTCGCCTCGGTACTGGCCGCGCCGCTGCTCGGCCGGATCCCCGCGCCCCGGCGGGCGGCGGGCTGCTCGGCGGTGGCCGCGGCGGGGCTGGTGGGCGCCGCGGTGTGCGCGAACAACGTGGTCGGGCTGGCGGTCGCGCTGTTCGTCTTCATGCTGGGCCTGGCCAATGTCGGCCCGGCCCTGGTGCAGACGATCGGCAGCAGTGCGGGGGCCGCGCAGACCACCGCCATCGCCGTCTACGGCTTCATGCTCAACCTCGGCGGCGGCGTGGGCGCCCAACTACCGCCGCCCATCGGGAACCTGTCCGCGCTGACGCTGGTCCTCGCGGCGGTACTGGCGGTCACCGTGGCCGTCATCGGCCTGACCGCCAGGTCATCCGGAAAGCCGGTGCTCGAAGCACGCGTTCCGGTGCCCGACTACCTACCGGCGGGCAACCCTACGGCGGGCCACAGCCAGACCATGTCGAAGATGAGGGGGCAATGACGATGGACGCCGCCATGGTGGACGAATACCTCGGCCGGATCGGCGCGACCCGGCCGCGGCGCGCGGACCTCGACGCGTTGCGCGAACTACAGGAACGGCATGTGCTGTCGGTGCCGTTCGAGAACCTCGACTACCACCTCGACGAAGACATCTTCCTCGACGAGCGGGTGGTGCAGAAGATCGTGCGCGACCGTCGCGGCGGCGGGTGCTACGAGTTGAATCCGTCGTTCGGCTTCCTGCTGACGGCGCTCGGCTACCAGGTCGGCATTCTCGGCGCCCAGGTGCGCCGCCCGGACGGCCTCGGCTCACCGCTCGGCCACCTGGTGCTACGGGTGGATCTGGAGGAACCCTGGCTGGTCGACGTGGGCTTCCGGAAGAACAGCAGACTGCCGTTGCGGATCGCCTCGCCGGACGTCCAGCCGGACCCGCACGGCGACTACCGGTTGACCAGGACGGAGAACGGCGCGATCGACGTGTCCGCGGACGGTGCTCCGCTGTACCGGGTGGACGACCGGCCGGTCCGGCTGCAGGACTTCCGGCCCACCTTGTGGTGGTTCCGCACCTGCCCGGACTCCCCGTTCCTGCAGGACCTGTTCTGCTCGCTGCCCACCACCGACGGCCGGGTCACCCTGAAGGGCGATCGGCTGACCCGTACATCCGGCGGTGAGCGGTCCACCGAGGTACTGCCCGACGACGACGCGATCCGCGCCGCGTACCGCAAGTTCTTCGGCTTCGAACTCGACACACTGCCGACCGCGCCAGTGGTCGCGCCGGGCTCCTCCGGCGTCCAACTGGACTGAGACCACAGCGCAATTCAGCAGCGACATCGCAGCGCCTCCAGGAGTGGCTATGACTTCGCAATCCGTCCCCAGCGTTGACGTCGGCAGCGATGAGCCGATCACCGATGTGACCGACCCCGCACAACTGCCCGTTGTGTTCATGCACGCCTTCAACCGCGGCGATCTCGACACGATCGACAAGCTGTTCGAGCCCGGTGCGATAAGGGTGCTGACCCCCGGCGAGGTGGTCACCGGCGAAGGCCGGCGCAGTGCGACCCGCAGTTTCCTCAAGCTCGGCATTCCCATCAGGCTGACCGTCCGGCACAGCTACGTCTATGACGATCTCGCCCTGCTTCTCGGCGACTTCCTCATCGAGGGGACGAAGCCGAACGGCGAGTACGTCCGTATGGAGGGCACCGCGACCGATGTGGTGCGCCGGGACGCGAACGGTTTCTGGCGGTACGCGATCGACAACCCGCCCGGCACCGAACGCGAGGTGGCCCGCCCCTGACCGTCAAGTCCAACGACCATTAACGGAACCGTCGTTCGCACGGCGAACGGCGGTTCTCGGCCGCCTCGGCGACTACCGGCCAAAGGCTGCGACCAGTTGACAAAGTGCGGCGACAGCAATGGCCGCGCTCCCTGCCCTGGAACAGGATTGGGTCACCCGGCCGACCACGTGGCGTCGGCGCGGCGTACCCATTCGTGAGAAGCATCCGTGAGGGAGCACTACGGCCATGACGAATGTCGCCATCATCTACTACTCGGGCACCGGAAACGTCCACAAGCTCGCCGTCGCCGCGGCCGCCGCGGCGGAGAAGTCGGGTGCCGATGTGCGCCTTCGCAGGGTTCCCGAACTGGTCAACGAGTCCCTCGCGCCGGACTTCACGGAATGGACGCAGGCCTGGGAGGAGCACGCGGCGGCGGTCCGGGACGTCGCCCTGGCGAGCGTCGACGACCTCGACTGGGCGGACGCGGTGCTGTGGGGCACTCCGGGCCGTTACGGGCTGCCGGCCGCGCCGCTCAAGCAGTTCATCGACCAGTCCTTCGCACTGCACGCCCGGCGTGGTCTGGTGAACAAGGTGATGTCCGCCTTCACCTCCACCGGAACCCAGCACGGCGGCCAGGAGAGCACGATCCTGTCGCTGAGCAACGTCTTCTACCACTGGGGCGCGATCATCGTCCCGCCGGGCGTTGTCGACGACATCCAGCTGGCGCCGTCCAACGGCAACCCGTACGGGGTCAGCGCGGTCGCCGGGCTGCAGGCCGTTCCCGGGCATCTGGCGGAGAACGTCACCGATGACAACCTCGCCGCCATCGAATTCCAGACCCGGCGCACGATCGAAATCGCCACCGCACTCCGCAAGGGCCTTTCGGCGGACTGAACGGAACCACTCCTCGTCACCCCCTCATGGGGCCCGCAATGAGCGTGTGCGGGCCCCGCTTTCATGGTGCCGCGATAACGCTTGCGGTTATCCCCGCAGGTGTGCCGAACACCCACCGCGGCCGTGTGACCAAGGTGACAGAGTCCCTGGGACGCGCTTTCTCCGCCGTGCGCCACGGTGCCAGCATGTTATGTGCCGACGAACCCGTGTGCCGGTTTCACGCTGAGGAAGAGGACAGATGTTTAGGATTCCCAAGAACAAAAACCTTCTCTATCTCGGAATCGTGGCCGAGCAGGCTGCGGTCAAGAATGGCGACACGGCGATCACACTTGACCACGATCTGGAAAGCCTGGGAGTTGGCCGGGAGCTGACCCTCAGGCAGTTCGCCCATCATGTCGCCGATATCGCCAACCGGTTGTGGGCCGCCGGGGTGCGCCCGAGCGAGCATGTGGTGATCCACAAGTCCGCCAGCTTCGACATCTGCGTCTACGCGTGCGCCGCCGCCCGCATCGGCGCGGTGCCGGTGATGCTGTCATCCCTGTTGGACGGGCCGACCGTGGCCGCGCTGCTCGACCGGCTGAAGGGCGCCTCGCTGCTCACCGACGAGGCCAAGTTGATCGGGCCGTTGGCTGATGTCCCGTTGCCGGAACTCACCGCCCGGGTGGTCACGGTGACCGGCTCCCACCCGGCGGCCGTTTCGATGGCCGACCTGACGGGCGCACCGGAACGCAAGCCGGTGCTGCTGGACGCCGACCAGCCGGCGCTGATGACCCACACGTCGGGAACGACCGGCATACCCAAGCTGGTCGTGCACACCGCACGCTCGATCGGTGCCCGTGAGGCCTGGCAGAACCGTGTGGTGTCCATGATCCGCAAGCCCGAGACGGTGCTGATGCACGTGAGTTACGTGCACTCGCGGATGTACCCCGGGTTCGCGGTGCTGGCCAAACGCGGCATGCCGATGGTCTTCCTGAAGGACGCCCAGCCCGACAAGGTCGCCGACGCACTCGTCGAACACCGGCCCGGAGTCTTCGAGACCCACCCCAACTCCTTCCTGGAGTGCGAGGCGATACTCGACGACCCGCGCGACCCGATCGCCAGTGTGCGGTTCTTCAACTCCACGTTCGACGCGATCCACCCGAGCACCATGCACAAGTTCCTGCACGCCTCGAAGCGCCGCCACCCGGTGTTCCTCCAGGTGTACGGGCAGAGCGAGTGCGGTCCGATCGCCGGGCGCACGGTCACCCGTAAGAACGCGCTCACCATGGACAGCCGCTGCCAGGGCTATCCGCTGCCGGGGCTCGGCAAGTACCGCCTGGTCAGCCGCAACGGCGCCAAGCCGACGCGGGAGACCCCCGGATACATCGATGTGGCCACCGCCGGGCGGGCGTTGACGTACTACGGCGAGGAGGAGCGGTTCAACAAGCAGGTGATGGATGAGTGGTGGCGCGGCAACGACGTCGGCTACCGCACCAAGTGGGGCTGTCTGCACCTGCTGGACCGTGAGGTGGATGTCATCCCGACCATCCACAGCACCCTTGAGGTGGAGGACACCCTGCTGCACCGGCTGGCGGAGCTGACCGAGTTGGTCATCGTGCCGGGGCCGGAGCAGCAGCCGGTTCCCGTGGTGTGCACCAAGGACGACCGTCCGCTGGACCTCGCCCGCTGGCGCGAGGCGGTCGCCGACCAGGCGCCGATGTCCGACCCCGTGGAGATGCGGCTGTCCGATCTGCCGCGTACCGCGACCGCGAAGATCCAGCGCATCGAGCTGGCCCGGCGACTGCGCGAGGACCTCGAACAGGCCTCCTGAGCGGGTCACTTGACCCAACGCGCGGATCGCGCGCCGTACGCCGACCTGACACTTTCTCCGGAGGGGGGTTGTGGACGATGTTCCGGACATTCATTATCCAGGATATGAAGATAAACGAAGGTGTGGAGTGGGCAGTGCACTGCTGCCTGAACCTGTCCTGGGTCGCGCCGGATCGGACTGTGACCGCGGCCAAGCTGGCCGCCTTCTACAACCTGCCGACCGCCTACCTGAACAAGCAGTTGCAGGCCCTGGGACGGGCGGGCATCGTCTCCTCGATCTCCGGCCCACGCGGCGGCTTCCAGCTCGCACGGCGGCCGGAGAAGATCACGCTGATGGATGTGATCGCCGCGATCGAAGGCCCTGAACAGGCCTTCCGCTGCACCGCGATCCGGCAGCGCGGACCCGCGGGCGACCTCGACGCGGCGGACGGTTACCGCAAGCCGTGTGCGGTCTCCCAGGCCATGCGGACCGCCGAGTTCGTCTGGCGCAAGGAGCTCGCCTCGCGCACGGTGGCCGACATCAAGGCCGCCGTGGAGCGCAGCACCCCGCAGGCACCGGCCCGCGTCCGCCGCTGGTTCGACAACTCCCGTACCTGACCGAACCGTTACCCAAGGCCACTCCTCGGCCTGGAAGGCACCGCATAGGAGGTGATCCTGGATGCCTGATATCCCGTTAACCCGCTCGCTCATGACAGTCCCAGGCTCCACCCGTCCCCCGCCCCCACCAGGCCGACCCCGAAAGCCATGACCTCCGCTTCAGATGCGAACCGATCAGCCCGTCTCCACCGCTTCACTCCTCCCGAGGGAAAGGGACTGCAATGTCTTCTGCAGCCGTAGACGCCGCAACGGCACCGCGGCGCCGCCACCTGGGCCTGCTGCTGGCCCTGTTGGCATTCGCCCAACTCATCATCTCGATCGACTACAACATCGTTTACGTGGCGCTCCCTGACATCGGCCACGGGCTGGGCTTCTCCTCGCAGACCCTGCAGTGGGTGATCAGCGCGTACGCGGTGGCGTTCGGCGGCTTCCTGCTGCTCGGCGGGCGGGCCTGCGACCTGTTCGGGCCGCGCCGGATGTTCGTGCTCGGGCTCTCCCTCTACGGCGCCGCCTCGCTGATCGGCGGACTCGCGGTGAACCCCGCGATGCTGATCGCCGGGCGCGCGGTGCAGGGCATGGGCGGTGCGTTCCTCTTCCCCGCCACCCTGACGCTGGTCGGCACCAGCTTCGCCGAGGGCAAGGAGCGCAACCGTGCCTTCGCAGTCTGGGGCACCGCCGGTGGTAGCGGCATGATCCTCGGCTCGCTGCTCGGCGGCGTGCTGACCCAGGCCTTCGGCTGGGAGGCGGTCTTCTACGTCAACGTTCCGCTGGCCGTCATCGCGATCCTGTTCGCTTTCCCGCTGATCGCCCCGGACGCCGCCCACGCCGTTGGCCGCAAGTTCGACCTCGCCGGTGCGCTGACCGCCACCGTCGGCGTGACCGCCGTGGTCTTCGCCCTGGTCCAGGGCCCGGTCTCGGGTTGGGGCGCGCCCACCATCGTGGTCGCCGCGATCGCCGGTGCGGCCCTGTTGCTCGCCTTCTTCGTCATCGAGAAGCGCAGCTCCGACCCGCTGATGCCGCTGCGGCTGTTCGGCAACCGCAACCTGAGCACCGGCGTCGGCGTCACCTTCCTCTACATGGCCACCTTCGGCACCCTGCTGTACTTCCTCACCGTCTACTTCCAGAGCGTGCACGGCTACAGCGCCCTGCAGACCGGTCTCGCCTACCTGGTTCCGATGGTCGCCATCTCCGCCGGCGCCCAGCTGGCCGGTCGGTTCGCGACCCGCTTCGGCATCCGCGCCATCATGATCGCCAGCCTGGTCATCGGCGGCGTGGGCACCGTGATCGTCGGCCTGACGATGTCGGCGGGCGCCTCCTACGCCGTCCTGATCCCGGGCCTGATCGTCCTCGGCCTCGGCCAGGGCGCCGGCTACACCCTGATGTTCGGCGCCGCGGCCATCGGCGTCGACGCCTCGGAGCAGGGCATCGCCTCCGGCGTGGCCTCCACCACCCAGCAGGTCGGTGGCGCGGTGGGCCTGGCGATCCTGGTCGCCATCGCCAACTCCGGCACCAAGGGCCTGACCGGCCAGGCACTGCGTACGGCCACCACGGGTGGCCTGCGTGAGGCGATCTTCATCGCCGCGGCCGGTATCGCGGTCACGACCGTCGTCGCCCTGGGCTTCAAGCGCCCCGGGAAGACGGCTCCCGTCATCGAGCCCACCGAGCAGCTGGCGTCGATCGTCGACGAGCAGGTGGCCCAGGTCTGATCCCCGTCCCACCCCCAAGCTCCGCCCTCGCGCTCTATTCCCCCGGGAGCGCGAGGGCGGATCCTTGCCCGCAAGTCCCGCCTGCTTGTGGGGACTTCTGGGGGCAAGCCCCCAGACCCCCGGGCGCGGGGGCGGATCCCTGCCCGCAAGCTCCTGCTGCTTGTGGGGACGTCTGGGGGCGAGCCCCAAGGCCCCCCGGTGCGAGGCCGGATCCCTGCTCGCAAGTCCGGTCTGCTCGTCGGGACTTCTGGTGGCGAGACCCCAGGCCCCCCCGGCGCGAGGCCGGACCCCTGCTCGCAAGTTCCGCCTGGATGTGGATCCTTCCGGGGCAAGGTCCCCGACCCCCGGGCGCGGGGTCTCCGTCTGGCGGCCATGCCCCCAAGCCCCGCGGGTCAGGCTTCGGAGGGCTTCTCCCCCATCGCGGCTCGCAGCCAGTCCAACGTGCCGATGGACAGCAATTCATCGGCCAGGCGCCTGGCTGTGCTGGTGACCAGACGTCCGCGGCTGCTGTCGATCCACCGCTGGGCGTTCTCGTAGCCCTGCGACCGGTATTCGATGCCCTGGAGCAGGCACTCAAGCTTGTCCGCGTCCCGCGCGCAGATCGCTTCGGGCGTCTGCCGCGCCTCGTACTCGGCCACGGTCGCGCGCACTGCACTGGCGAGCACATCGGGCATCCCAGCAACCTGATCCCCCGTCACCGTCACAGGATCAGCCGCTGTCGCGTACTTCTTGCCGAGGCGGTTCACATCACCGGTCCGAGCCTCCTGCGAGTCATGCCACACGGCCAGATGCGCGGCCTGCGCAGGGTCGGCGCCCTCCAGGGTGGCGATGACCGAGGCCAGCAAGGACGTCCGCCACGAGTGCTCGGCAACGCTCTCCGGATCCCGAACCCCCGCCATCCACCAGCCGGTACGGCGAACCTGCTTGAGCGTCCCCGCCTCGAACAGGAAACGCGCAACCGCCGTCAAATCGTCGTCCATCGCTGTCCCATCTCTCCGAGACGGAGCATCCCTCTCGGGGCACTGGTCACCAAGCCAGCGGTTTATTACGGCCGTTGAAGCATTGCAACTCCGCCGCGCGGCGTACTCTGAAGGTCAAGCCCTCTGGCGGGTTGCCGTGTATGCGTGTCCACACCGCCGTGCTAACTCCGCAAACTGCTCTGGGGAGCCAAACGCCCATCGTCACGCCTCTGACGCGTGCCGGGAGTACCGTTCTGGACATCGAGGCCGGAACGGAGTTCATGATGCCGGATTCTCTGAACGATCGGGCGGGGATCGGGCGGCGCATCGCGCAGGCCCGTAAGGCACGAGGGCTGACACAGACCGAGCTGGCCCGGCGCATCCCATGCTCGAAATCCCTCATCGCGCAGGTCGAACGAGGCCACAAGCCAGCGAGTCCGTCACTCACCGCCGGTGCCGCCCGTGCCCTCGGGGTCAGGCTGGAGCAGCTCACCGGGCAGCCCTACGAAGATGCGCGACAAGGTCGCGTGCACAACACCATTCCGCATATTCGCCGGTCCCTGCTTTCCTGGGACCTTCCTGACGAGGATTTGCCGGCTCGCCCGGCCGAAGGCCTCGCCTCAGACGTTGCCGGGGCATCGCTACTCGGCCGCAGAGCCCGCTATGCGCAGCTTGGGCAGATGCTGCCCGCACTCCTCGACGAGTTGTGCACTGCCTGTCACGCTGCCGACGGCCGTGAACAGCACCGCCTTTTCGGCATGCTGTCGGAGGCGTACACCGGAGTCACCGCGATCGCCTATGCGGTCGGCGAGTTCGACCTGCGTTCGCTGGGCATGGACCGGGTGCAATGGGCCGCGCAGCAGTCTGGTGATCCGCTACGCGTGGCCCGTACCCAGTGGCAGCGGTCCACACTATTCATGCAGGCCGCCGCATACGACCGCGGCATACGGCTGCTCGACAGGATCCGCGGTGACCTCGGCGACGACATCGCCCGCATGGAACCGGTGATGCTCTCCGTGTACGGGGCCGCGCATCTGCGATCAGCCATGTTCGCGGCCCGCGCCTCGAACGCCCAAGCCGCCTGGGACCACATCTCCGAAGCACGTGACACGGCCCGGGTGCTGGGGGCTGACGCCAATCACTATGGGCTGGAGTTCGGGCCGACGAACGTCGACATTCACGCCTTGGGAGTCGCGGTCGAGTTGTACGACGGGCCGCGAGTCGCCCGCCTGGCGGAGTCGACGAGGCTTCCGGCCGGGATCGCGCCGGTGCGGGCGGGACGCTGGTACATGGACCTGGCGAAGGGCTGGCTGGACTACGGCCAGCGCGACAACGCCATCGCAGCGATCACGGCTGCCCGGAAGGTGTCACCGGAGCAGGCTCGGAACCACCCTCAGGTCCGGGAAACGGTGCGAACTCTCATCGAGTTGGAGAAGTACCGGAAGGATTCGCTGGTCGGGCTGGCTCACTGGCTGGGCATCGCGTGAAGTTTCACGGCTTGTGAAACTCACCCCGTTGCATAGTGGGCAGGCTGTGTGTTGTCGACCACACACCGCTCATGGAGTCAGTCTTGACAAGCCATCAGACGCCCCTTGTGTTCATTTACGACCGCTGCGCTACACAGGACACGAGGGAGTTGGAGCGCCGACTCAAAGCCTGCGCCGAGTACGTCAGCACGTATGGCTGGGGCTTCGGTGGCTGGTGGCGCGACAGCGGCGACTACGCCCTCACGAACGACCGCCGCCCCGCCTTCGACACACTGCTCCGGACGATGCAGGCCGTAGGGGACTGCCCGCGGGTGTGCCTGGTCTACGACTGGGATCGCCTGAGCCGGGACGTACAGGCCCGTGACCTGATGACGCGGCACGTGCTCTTGCTCGGCGCCTGGGTGGAGACCTGCGACGGCGAGAAGCGCACCCCCAGCGGCAAGCACCGGCAGGTGGGGCGCCTGACCTCGGGGCCGGTCAGCCCATGAACACCGCCCGACGAGTGGGCCCGTTGGACGGGCTGGGCGGCCGGGGTGTCCCAGTCGTGCAGCTCGGCTCCGGCGACTTCCCCGCCGCCTTGTCCTGATCCGCCCGCATCGGCGGCGACACGGAGCGGTGGAGGGGAAGCCTGCACGGTGGCGCCGGCGCCTGGCAGGCGGTAGCGGCTGCCTCCAGACAGGTGTGGCGCGTGCCCAGATCTCCTCGGCATGCTCCGTCCTCAACGGGCCGCCGGCATCCACGCGACGGGCTCGTTCGGCCCTTGTGGCCCAACCCTGCCCGGTTCGCCCGCCGACTCGCGACGTGGCCCAAGTGGCTACCGGGAGAGCATGCTTGCGTAGGCTCGCCGCATGGACTGGAGCGGGAGGACCTGGGGCGTCACCGGCCCGGAGCAGCAGGCGTACTACCCATGTGACCGTCTCGTGGAAGGCCCAGCCGAGGGATGGACACGGGCCGTCGACGTCGCGGCGCCGCCCAGCCTCGGCTTCCGTTGGCTGCGGCAGTTGACCCTCGCGCCGTACAGCTATGACTGGATCGACTTCCGCAGACGCAAGAGTCCGCGTGTACTTGTCTCAGGACTACCGGACCTAGCCGTCGGACAGCCGTTCCTCGTCTTCGAAATCGCCAGCTTCGCGACCGACAGGCACATCACCGGTGTACTCGCGGCCCAACTTGCCGAACCGCACGGGCAGATGGCGGTGAGCTATACCGTGCGTCCGCTCGGGGACGGCTGCCGCCTGGTGGTCAAGGTCGTCACCGAAGCCCGGGGACCACTCGCCCGCAGACTGCGCCGCAGGCTGCTCGCCTGGGGCGATCTTGTCATGATGCGCAAGCAGCTTCTGACGCTCAAGAAGCTGGCCGAGCGCGATGCCAGCGCATAGACCGAGGCTCTCAAAGGACGGCCGAGGAGAACACCGCCCAGTTCCGGCTGCCGAAGCGGGCCACCGCGTATCCGTACGGCAGCCGCAGCACGGCACCGGCCAGCATGGGAGTGGCCACCAGCAGGAACTTCTCGCCGGGCGTGAAGCCCAGGCCGGTCCTGGGAGACATGAAGAGCACCAGGACCGACCACAGGCTCCACACCGAGAATCCGACGTGTCCGCACAGGACCGAAACGATCAGGTTCCGGCGGGCGACGTACCGCGCTCCGCGCTCCCAGAAGCGCTCGCCCTCCGGATCCCAGCGCTCGATCCGTTGCCCGGCACGGGACGGCGTGCGATGCCCGAAGTTGGACGGTTCGTTCGTCATCCCTCCTCGGGCTTCGCCCAACTGACGTTACGTCACTTCTGCAGGGCCCGGTCCACCATCGGCCCGGCCGCACCGGTGTAGGACGCCGGGTCGCACAGCTCGGCCAACTCGCGGGGGCTGATCCGGCCCTCCAGTTCCGGGGCCTGCGCCAGCACCTTGTGCAGCGGGCGCCCGGACTTCTCCGCGGTGGTGGAGGCCCAGGTCAGCAGCTGCTTGGCCGCGGACTTCCCCAGCTGCGGTGCCAGCACCGCAGCGATCCGCTCCGAGACGACCTGGCTGCCGGTCATGTCGAGGTTGTCCCGCATCCGCCCGACCCGAACGGTCAGCCCCTCGGCCAGCTCGACCGCGGTGTGCGCGGCGCCGCCGGTGAGCCGCAGACACTCCCGCAGCAGCTGCCACTCGGCGTGCCAGGCACCGGCCGAACGCTCGTCCTCGGAGACCAGGCACTGGGTCAACCCGGCCGACAGCACCGGGACTTGCAGGGCGGCGCTGCGCAGCATGGTGGCCAGCACCGGATTGCGCTTGTGCGGCATCGCGGACGAACTGCCGCGGCCCAGCGCGGTCGGCTCGGTCACCTCGCCGACCTCGGTCCTGGTCAGCGACTGCACATCGACCGCGATCTTCCCGAGCGCCCCGGCGGTGAACGCCAGGGCGGACGCGAGATCGGCGATCGGGGTGCGCAGCGAGTGCCAGGGCAGCACCGGCCGGGCGAGCCCGGTCTCGGCGGCGAAGGCGTCCAGCAGCCGGTCGAGGTAGTCGCCCGGGTCCGGCCGCCCGCCGTGCTGCCCGCCGCCGTCGATCGCCGCGTACTCCAGGTACCCGGCCAGGGTCCCGGCCGCGCCGCCCAGCGCGACCGGGAGGCCCGATTCGAGTACCTGGCCGAGACGGTGGTCGGCGTCCAGCACCAACTGCCGCCAGCCCGCCGCCTTCAGCCCGAACGTGGTGGGCACCGCGTGCATCGCCAGGGTGCGGCCCGCCATCAGCGTGTCCCGGTGCCGCCCGGCGAGACCGGCCAACGCGGTGGCGGTGCGCCCCAGGTCCGCCCGGATGAGCCGCAGCGTCCGGGCGGCGACCAGCATGGCGCCGGTGTCGAAGATGTCCTGACTGGTGGATCCGCGGTGGACGTACTCCGCGGCGGTCAGGTCGACATCGGCCACGATCCTGGACAGCGCCTGGACCAGGCCGACCACCGGGTTGGCGGTCTCCCGTGCGGCGACCGCCAGGGCCCGCAGGTCGAGGCGTTCGGCGCGGGCCACCGTGGTGATGGCGTCCGCCGCGCTCTGCGGCAGGGTGCCGAGCCCGGCCTGGGCACGGGCCAGCGCCGCTTCCGCGTCCAGCATGGCCTGTAGCCAGGCCTGGTCGCAGACCGCCTCCTCGGCCGGGGTTCCGGCCCGAACCGGCGACAGCAGCCCGGTGTCCGCGTGGGCGTCCGGCGGCCTGGTCATACGACCACGCCGGTCAGGTCGATGTCGTTCACCACCGGACGGACCGCCGTCGGCACATGCGCCACCGGCGGCAGGGCCAGCACCGCGCGGGCGATCGCGTCGGAGTCGCCGAGCGTCACCGAGTCGACCCCGGGCCGGATCCCGGCCGCGGTCACCCAGTGCACGGACTCGGTGGGTACCCCGTAGGCGAACCGGCGCGGATGCGCCCGGCCGCGCGCGTCCAGGATCCGGTACGGCGTCTCGGTGACCGCGAGACCGCCGGTCTCGTAGACCGTGCCGTGCGAGCCGGAGATGCGGTACGGGGCCGCCTGGTCGGTCTGCAGCAGGTGCAGCAGCAGCGGATCGTCGGTGCGGCGCAGGTCGGGCTCGGGCAGCCGGGCCTCGATCAGCGCGGTGGACCGGATCGGCGGCCCCGGCACCACCGTGGACTCGGCGACGAACGCCGGGGTCGTGGTGTCGAGCCGGATCTGGGTGCCGGGACCGGTGATGACCAGGATCCCGGCCTCGATCAGCGCCATCATCTCCTCGATGCGGGAGACCGGCGGGCCGATGGACAGGAAGGCGTTGAGCGGGGTGTACCAGCCCTCCAGGTCGTCCCGGTGCGAGTTGCCCTCCAGGCCGCCGTGGTCGACCGCGAGACGGATCTCGTTGCGCAGGTCGCGCAGCACGTCGAGGGCCGCCTTGAGCGGGCCGCTGAGGTTGCCCTGCCGGGCCGCGGCGACGTCCTTGGCGAGGTAGTCGAGCAGCCAGGCCTTGAAGTCCTCCCGGTCAGCGAACTCCCGTCCCAGGTACGGCTTGGACAGCCGCTCCCAGTCCCACCGGTCGGCGATCCCGATGCCGCACGCGTCGAGCAGCCCGTCCCGCTCGGGCCCCTCGGGCAGCGCCAGGTACCGTTCGACGAACGCGTCGCGTTCGCCCTCGCGGCCCCGGGCCTGCAGCAGGGTGCCGTAGTAGACGCTCTCCACCTCGCGGGAGATCAGCGGCCACAGCTCGGTCGCGAAGACCAGCGGCTCACCGTCCTGGGCGCGTTGCCGCAGCCCGGCGATGAACTCGGCGGTGAGCAGCTTCGGGTAGTACCGCCCGAAGGCGCCCTTCTCGTTCTCACCGCGGGCGTGGTAGGGGACGCCGCGTCGCGAACTCGCGTACAGCCGGGGCTCCTGGCCGGACGGCCGGTAGACGAGGTGGTCGCCGACACGGTCGAAGCGGCCGCCGCGGCCGACGGTGAACAGCGCCATGTGGTCGAAGAAGTTCAGCCCGAGACCGCGCAGCAGCACGGCCTGGCCGGGCTCGATCCCGCTCAGGTCGAGGTCAGCGGGGTTGGCCGGGGTGATGTAGGTGAGGTAGTGGATGCGGGCCAGGCTCGCCGTGCGCGCCTCGCGGGGGGTCAGCCGGGCCGGTACGTGCCCCTGCGCCAGGATGACGGCGTCGAGTTCGTTGAGCCGGGTGCCGTCCTCCAGGCGGACGCCCTGCGGGCCGCCGGAGACGCCGTGTGTGTCGGCCATGGCCACGGCACGGGACCGGTGCACATGGATGGTCACGTGCTCGGGGGCGCCCGCGACGACCCGCTGGAAGCTGTCGTGCAGATAGCGCCCGTAGAAGGCGCGGGTGGGGTAGGAGTCCGGGCCGAGCTTCTCGGCCTCGGCCAGGGTTTCCTCGTCGTAGCTGTCGAGCTGGCTGAGTACGGAAAGGCTCTCGGCCCATTCGTACAGGGTCGGTCCGGGCTCTATGGGCCCGTCGATCCGCGAGCTGTCATCGGTGAAGACGGTTATCTGCGACGCCACCGTGTTCATCAGGAGGTGGCGGGACTGCTCCGGGCGCCATACGGTTCCGGCGCCGGGGGCGGACGGGTCGACGACGTGCACGACCACGGTGGCGTGCGAGGGCGCCTTCCGCTCGTTCGCGCACAGCCGTTCCACCACGGACAGCCCGCGGGGTCCGGCACCGACGACGCAGACCTCGACATGACTGCTGCTCATGCGGGCACTCCGTTTCTGGGCAGGGAAGCATGGGGTCGACTACTCATCGGGGAACCGCGGACGATCGCGTACGGGCGATCGCGCCGCGTTGATCGGCCGAGGGCCGTGGCCATGACCGTGCAGGGGACGGCGAGGGCCGCTACGCGCTCTTCTTCTCGGGCTCGGCGTCGAGCGGCTCCGGGCCCGCGGCGGGCCGGTCCGGCTCCGCGTCGTGCTTCTGGGCCTCGACCAGGCGGGCCAGTTCCAGCCGCTTGATCTTGGTGGTCGCGGTCTGCGGCAGGTCCTCCAGCCGCCACTGCACCGGCGGGGCCATCTTCGGCAGCCCGGACACCGCGGACTTCCAGGCGATCTGGTCCAGCGGCACGTCGTCCCGGGTGCACACCACCGGGACCGGGGTGCCCTTCGGGTCCTGGACGATGATGACCTCTATCAGCTCCGGCATCCGGGCGAACAGCTTGTCCTCGATCTCCAAGGTGCTTTCGATACCGGGGATTTCGTCGACCTCGCGGTCGAGCAGGTGCAGACAACCCCACTTCGTGCGGTAGCCCAGGTCTCCCATGCGCCACCATTCGCCGCTGGCCTGCTTCTCCCAGCGCTGGTGCTCGCCGAGGTAGGTCACGATCCGGCCGTTGCTGGAAACCTCGATGTATCCGGGGGACTTCTTCGTGGGGGTGTTGCCGTCCCGGCTCACCACCCGCACTCCGGTCATTCCGGGGAACGGCCGCCCGACGCACCGGCCGTCGGCGTCCGCACCGCGGTTCTTGGTGTAGGTACGCGCGGCGATCGGACCGACCTCGCTCTGGCCGTACGCCTGGGCGAAAAGCGGCTGCTTGCGCTCGGAAGCGCCGAGCAGGGTGTGCACGGTGCGCGGGTGGATGGCGTCGAAGGTGCTGCTGAAGTACTTCACGTTGGCCAGCGGCTTGCCGGGGTCTTCGGCCAGGACTTCCCAGCGCAGGAACGTGTTGGGATGTGCCTCGATGAATCCCGGCGGAACCTGGGTGAAGATCTCGCCGACGCTCTTCGGTTCGTCGTCCCTGAGCACGATCAGCGGATGCCCCTGCAACACGGAAATGGGCATGGCGGTGAACATGCGGGAGTGCACGAACGAAACGTGCAGTGCGATCGGCTCCCGCTTCTTGACCGCCATGGCGACGATCGTGCCCTGCGGACGGTAACGGGACTGGAACGTATGGCCGGTGTGCACCGCGAGTTTCGGCGTCCCGGTGGTCCCGGACGTGTGGGTGATGAGCGTCGGGTAATCCGGTGGCATGGTGATGGCGGGCACCCGCTTGACACCCGCGAACGACTTCAGCTCCGCGGCGCCCGAATAGCTTCCGGAGGTGAGCAGTACCCGCTCGGAAAGGTCGAACACCTCGGCCGGCAGGTCGTTTTCCAGCTTGGCCTGGTCGGTGATCAGGAACGGCTGGTCCACCCTGCGCAGCAGTTCGGCGACGGTGGCTCCGTCGAGCTTGGGCGACAGCAGCACGGGCACGGCGCCGACCCGCACGACCGCACAGGCCAGCAGGGAGATGTCGAAGTTGTCGGACTTGTGGACGACGACCCGCTCTCCGGGTCGGACCTTCGCGGCCCACAGGCGGGACGCGAAGTCGTCGACCAGATCCGCCACTTCGGTCAGTGTCGCGCGACGGCCCAGCTCCGGGGCTATGTCCAGGTCGTGGTCGAGGATGACCAGACTCGCCGGGTGCCGGGCCGCCGCTCGTTCGAAGAGCGTGCCGAGCCGGATCCCCTTGTTCCCTATTCGTTGCAGAAACATGTACCCGCCCTCTCGGAAGGTGGCGATCGCCGGAACTGCGGCGTCACCGCTGTTCGATGACGTCCTTGATGCGCTTGAGCGTGTCGTCGAGGTCCTGCTCCAGCTTGGCGGTCCAGTCGACGACGAACTGCTTGCGCTGCTCCTCGTCCAGGTCGGCCACGATGTGGTGGATTCCGGCGGTGGCCCTGCCCATCCGGAAGTGGTGGGTCAGTACGGAGCCGTCGGCCGCGGGCTCGATGTCGAATCCCCAGATGCTTTCCTGGTCCTCGCGGGCGTGGGTGAGCATCATCCAGCGGAAGGTACGGCCGGGTTCGGCGGCGATGACCTTGGATTCGGTGTACCAGATACCGCGGATCAGCGGCGCCCAGGCGACGACCTCCTCGCTGCGGTCGTTTTCCCCTCGGAAGACCGCGCCAACTGTGCGCGGCTCACCGGAAATCCACTCGCCACCCCGGCATTCGGGGCTCCATTCGGCGCTGCGGGTCAGGTCGCTGACCACGGAGTAGACCTCGTCGGGAGTGGCCGAGACAGGTATGTCGGCGCGGAGTTCGAAAAGCGGCGAGATTTCGATGATGGATTGGCTCATGTCCGCAATCCTCCAGAGGAACTGCCACACCAGGAAAGGGATGCGGTAAGGGTCCGTCAGGTTTGCCGTTCAACACGAATGTTGTTGATCACTACTCGGCAGAAGAAGACCCGGCGGGTGCGGTACCGGTCCGCAGAATCAGCCGAATTCCGTGGGCCTCCCCCGCCTCCACCGCGCGATGCGCCTCCGCGGCCTCGCTCAACGGCAGCGTCCTGGTCCGGCGCGGCCGCAACCGGCCGTTGGCCAGCAGCCGGTTGATGGCCACCGCGGCCTCCGCGAGCTCCGCGGTGGTCGCCTGTGAGATGGCGAATCCGACCGCCGAGCAGTCCTTGAGGTACAGCGGTCCCACCGGCAGGACGGGACGGGTCCGCATCCCGGCCAGCAGCACGATCCGGCCACGCTTCGCCAACAGGCCGACCGCGGTGTCCAGATCGTTGTGCGCGGCGGTGTCCACATGCAGGTCGACGCCGTGCGCACTGGCCTGCAGAACCCGCTTGGGCACATCGGGGTCCCGGTAGTCGATGACCTCGGCGGCGCCCAGCGACCGGCAGTACTCGGCGTCCCGTGCGCTCGCCACCGCGATGACCCGGGCCCCCGCCTCGGCGGCCATCACCACCACCGCGGCGCCGACGTTCCCGGCGGCGCCGAGGACGACCACGGTCTCCCCCGGCCGCATCCGGCCGTGGGTGAACAGGGCGAGGTAGGCCGTGGCGGCCGGATGGGCCATGGCGACCGCGTCACCCGGGTCCACCCCGTCGGGCAGGTGGTAGAGCCGGTCGACGGGGACCACCGCCTGGTCGGCGGCGGCGCCCTGGCGGCCGCCGTGGCCGAGGCTGTTGCACCACACCCGGTCCCCGACGGCGAACCCGGGGGCGCCGGGTCCGGCCGCGGCGACGGTACCGACCAGGTCGCGGCCTATGACGAAGGGGAACTCGACCGGGGTGCGCCACGCACCGGACCGGACGAAGGTGTCCACGTGGTTGACGGTGGCGACCGTGACGTCCACGAGCACGTCATTCGGTCCTGGCTGCGGAGTGGGCAGCTCGCCGTAGCGGATGATCTCCGGTGGGCCGAGCTGCTCGATATAAGCGGCACGCATGGTCATGGATTGTGAACGCGGCCCCAGCGCCCGCGGGCAGGTGCGCGCGGGGTGTGTCAGGTCCGCCCCGCACCGCCGCCCGACCGCCATCCGACCACCATCGGCCCGGCGGCCCGGCGCGCGGCGCGCGGCGGCGCGGCGTTACGGCGACCAAACGGAGGACCGGGCGCGGCGCCGGGCCCGGCCCTGCTCGCCGGACCAGACCCGGGCACGGTCACCGGCCGGCCGGAGGCCCGCATCGGCACCCCCGCCGCGCCCCCGGATCGGGCCATGGTGGTCCGGGCACACCCCCACCCGTCCATAACGGGAGATCGACGCCGGGATACCCCCACCGGGTGGTGGTCCGGCCACCACCCGCCGACGCACCCGTGTGCTCTGCGCACCTGGGCGGGACGCAGCCGTCACGCGCACCGTTGAGGTGCATTCATCAGGCTGTCCGTCTAGTCGAGATGGGGGATATCGATGAGTGGTATCGCTTCGTTTCCGAGCACACCGCGCCGGCAGACGCACGAACCCAGCTATGCCAGGGCCTACGACGCGCTGCTCAGCGAACTGTGCGCCGAGCTGTTCACCTCGCTGCCCCGCAGCGACCAGCGCAGGAAGGGCATGGACTACGTCCGCGGCCTGCTGGAGGCCAAGGGACGCAAGTCGATAAGGAACATCGCGGCACTGAGCGGCGGACAGGCCACCGAGCAGAGCCTGCACCACTTCGTCTGCAGCTCCACCTGGGACTGGGCTCCGGTGCGCCGGGCGCTCGCCCACTACCTGGTGCGCGACACACCGCCGCACGCCTGGGTGGTGCGGCCCATGGTGACACCCAAGGCCGGAGAGCACTCGGTGGGCGTCGACCGCCGCTACTCGTCCGCACTGGGTCAGGTACTCAACGCCCAGCAGGCAGTTGGCGTGTGGGCGGCCACCGAGGACATGAGCAGCCCGGTCAACTGGCGGCTGCACCTTTCCAAGGCCTGGATCGACGACTCCGACCGCCGCAGCCGGGCATCCATCCCGGAGGGGCTGGACGCGGAGTCGCTGGGCGACTGCGCGGTCCAGGCGTACCTTGAGATGGCGCACGGCTGGGGGCTTCCGGTACGGCCGGTGGTGATGGACGCCCGTGAGGCGGACGCCATGTCGACCGTCGGCAGACTCCGCGCCGCCGGTGCGCCGCTGCTGGTACGGATCAACCCCAGCCAGCCGCTCACCCCCGCCGACCCGACGCTGGCCGGTCGCACCGCCGAGCCGATGGCAGCCCACCAGATCATGATGTCCATCAAGGACATGCGCCGCCCCGTGATGTGGTCCGACCACGGCCCCGGAAGCGGCATGCGCACCAGCCTGGCCGCCGCCATCCGGGTCCGGGTGCCGTCCCGCCCCACCCGGATCACCGGGCCGCAACGGGTCTCCCGAAACGGCGAGTTGGTGCTGCTGGGCGAGTGGGACACCGGGCGGAGCATGCCCGCCGAGCTCTGGCTGACCGATCTGACGGCGGTTCACCCCGCGGCACTGCTGCGCCTGAGCAAGCTGACCCGGCGGGTCGACCGCGACTTCATGCAGATCGCCGACCAGGTCGGCATCCGCGACTACGCGGGCCGCTCGTTCAGCGGCTGGCACCGGCATGCCACCCTCGCCTCGGGGGCACATGCGGTGGCGGCGCTGGCGGGTGCGGCCGAGCGCGAGATGAGCTACGTGTCCTGATCCGCGGAGCGCTCCTTGGCCGTGCCGGAACCACGGCGTAGCAGGCCGGAGCGCACCCGGGACAGCCGCAGCGCCAACTGCACCTCAAGCGCCCGCTCCGGCTGCTGCCACTCCGGCCCGATCAACTCACTGATCCGTTCCAGTCGCCGGGCCACCGTGTTGGGGTGCACATGCAGCTTCTTGGCCGCGTACGTGGGACTGCCACCTGCTTCGAAGTAGACCTCCAGGGTCCGGGTGAGCTCGGTCGACCGCAGGCGGTCGTAGTCGAGCACCGGCCCGATCGCCGAGTCGATGTATCCCTCGACGTCATGGTTGTCCGAGAGGAGCACCCCCAGAAATCCCAACTCCCGCGCGGACGCGGCACGCCCGATGGCCCCGAGCGAGGTCATCGCGTCAAGGCAGCGCAGCGCCTCCTGGTAGCCGTGGAACACCGATCCGGGACTCGTCACGGGACCGGCGGCGCTGGTGGTCAGCTGATGGCCGAGCAGCGGCGAGAGTTCATCGCTCACCGCCCGGGCAGCGGCCCCCGCGTCCGTCCCCGGGAGCAGGAAGACCGCACAGCCGTTGCGCATGCTCTTCAGGCCGCTCATGCGGTGCGTGTACGAGGAGGCCCAGATGGCCGCCTTCCCCAGGGACTCGCCCTCCGGTCGGGCGATGACGACGACATGCGGTTCGTTCAGGTCGATGCCGAGCCGCCGCGCGTGCTTCTCCATCTGCTGAGGTGGGCGCGGCGGGCTGGCCAGCAGATCATCGAGGAGTTCGTCGCGTACCTGGCCTTCGGCGAAGGCGGTGCGGTTCTGCAACAGCATCTGGACGGCCGCCGCCTGGGAGACCAGGCGCAGCAGCTGCTCCTCGCGATCGCGGAGCACGCGGTCGGGGCGCAGGATGAGGGTGCCCAGGTCCTCGTTGCCCGCGGATATCGGTGCCGCCCACAGACCGTTCTCCAAAGGCACCGGGCGGTGGGCGACATGGGCGTCCATGGTGGCCAACACGACGGCGTCCGGCTCGCCTTCCGGCATCTCGCCGGCAGTCGCCAGGGCCGCCCCGTTGGCCGCGCATATTCGCACGGCACCGTCGAGTCTTCGGCTCGCCTCCTGGGCCACGGCGTGTAAGTCACCACCGCTCAGGACCAGTTCGATGAGGGTGTTGTGGATGTCGTCGATTTCCTTCAGCCCGACCACCAGCGCCCTGGTGCGTGAGCTCTGCGACTCCAGTTCGGTCACCGCGGCGGCGGTCCGGTCCAGCAGCATCGCCCGCTCGATGGCCACGCCCGCGAGGTCACCGAGCGAACTCATCAGTGAGATCTCGTCGGCGGTGAAGTGGCGAACGCTGCGAGAGGCAACGTACAGAGCACCGAACGGCTTCGTCCCATGGCTCAGCGGCACCGCCATGACGGCGTGCAGTTTTTCCGCCCTGACCACTTCGTCGATGACCTCGCTGTGCCGGATCCTGTCGTCCGCGAGATATTCGGGCGTCCAGAACGGCGCGGGATTGGTCAGGACGTCGCTGCCCAGCCCGGCGTCGTCCGGCAGCCGCAGACCCACGGTGAGCGTCGATGTGTGCCCGGAGGTCGTACGTACATAGACGTATCCACCCTCGTCGTCAGGGAAGCTGATGTACGACATGTCCACGCCGAGCAGCAGGCGCGCGCGCCTGGTGATGACGTTGAGCAGGGCATCCAGATCATGCGGTGCGGTCAGTTCGCGAGCGGTGTCGACGAGGGCGGTGAAGCCGGCCTCGCGCTGTCTGCGCTGTTCCAACTCCGCGGAGATAGCCACCGCAAGCCGTTTGGCGTCCTCCAGGCTCTCGAGTTCCTCGTCGGTGGCACCCTTCTCGCGCGCCTGCGACACAAGGACGTCGAACTGACTTGGTGGCGCCTCGCTTGCCAGCAGCTCCAGCACGGCGTACGCGCCATTCCCCGCCCACGCCCGGTCCTGCGCCACGATGTCCCCCACCTTCTCGTTCCCCCGCGGCTGCACGGCTGTGAGCCATGGCATACATGCCCGGAAGTTACGCATCGCTGCTGTCGGGAGTCAACCCGTTGTGATCGTTATGCACCCGCCCGTTGGACATGACCGTTTCGGTGAAGGTGACCGGATCACCATGCCCGCTGACCAAGCGTGTTACTGGACCACCTTCCGACAGACCCACCCGCCAGGAAAGAGTTGGGGCAGTCGACGCGTTCGGCGCCGACCCACTCAAACAGTCCATGGGGGATGGTCATGCAGGAGGTACGCAACTACGAACGCTCCCTGGAGCGCAGCCGCCAAGCGCTCCGGAACCAGGACCGGCCGTCGACGTTCACCATGTACGGTCGCGACTGGGATCTCCTCCCCAACGTGTTCGCGCCGATCTACTCGCCGTCGACGGAAACCGCCATGGGCCTGCTCGGCCTCACCGAGAGCGTGGCCGTCCCGCGTACGGGATCCATGCTGGAGGTCGGCTGCGGTACGGGGATCATCGCCGTCTCCAGCGCCCTGGCCGGGTGCGATCGCGTGGTGGCCTCGGACATCAACCCCGAGGCGGTGCGGAACGCGGAGCTCAACGCGGCCCGGCACGGCGTCGACAACCTGGTCCGCGCCGTGGACAGCGACCTGTTCGACGGGCTCGACCAGGACGAACGCTTCGACACCATCTTCTGGAGCTCGAACTACGTGCTCGCGCCCGAGGCCTATGAGTACGGCTCCGTCCACGAACGCGCCTACGTGGACCCCGGATACTCCGCACATCGCCGGTTCCTGGCCGAGGCGCCGAACCGGCTCACCCCGAACGGCTCGGTCCTGCTCCACTTCTGCACCCGTGGCGATCTGGTCAGCCTGCTGCGGATAGCCGGTGAGTGCGGGCGCGGACTGCGAATGCTGCACAGCGTTCCGGTCCAGGAAGGCGAACACCACGTTGAGCACATGCTCATCGAGGTGACCGTCACACCGGAGCGTGGGGACGCCCGCCTCGGATGCGCCGAGGGGAACCGCGAGCCCGTGCGGACCCGTTCGTAACCTCACGTACACCGACACCAGACAAGCGACGACGGGGGAATTTCGTGCGCACTCTGCTGATCGACAACCATGACTCGTTCACCTACAACCTCTTCCATCTCCTGGCCGAAGTCAACGGCCGACAGCCCGAGGTCGTGGTCAACGACGACCCCCGGTGGCGGATCGAGCACCTGCGGGACTTCGACAACGTGGTGATCTCGCCCGGACCCGGAAACCCGGGGCGGGGTGCGGACTTCGGGATCTGCGCTGAGGTTCTGGAGCGCGGCGAACCACCGATGCTCGGGGTGTGCCTGGGACACCAGGGGCTGGCGCTGTTCCACGGGGGACAGGTGGCGCGGGCACCACAGCCGTACCACGGACGAGTCTCGTCCGTGGTGCACACGCAGACCGAGCTGTTCGCCGGAATCCCCTCGCCGTTCGAGGTGGTCCGCTACCACTCGCTCGCCGTCGACCAGTTGCCCAGCGTCCTGGAGGCGACCGCGTGGACGCCGGACGGCATCCTGATGGCGATCCGGCACCGGGAGCGCCCGCTGTGGGGCGTGCAGTTCCACCCCGAGTCGATCGGCGGCACCCACGGTCTGCAACTGCTGGACAATTTCCGCCAGTTGAGCGAACCCAACCGTCGCCACGCCCCGCGCGTACTTCCGCTGGGCACCGCACTGGCCGCACCGGCCCCGGCAGCTGCGCCGGTACGCGCCCAGCGGGCGGAGCGGCGGCAACTGCGCGTTCTGGTGGAGGCCCTGGACACCCGCTGGAACGACGAGGTGGCCTTCGACGAGCTGTTCCGCGGCGGTGACCACGCGTACTGGCTGGACAGCAGCCGCCGTGACCCCGGCACCGGACGATTCTCGATCATGGGGGACGCCACCGGGCCGCTGTCCAGGGTGGCCACGGCCGACATCTGGAGCAGCACGGTGACGGTGCGGTCCACCGACTCGACCGAGATCGTCACCGGTGAGTTCCTGACCTGGCTCGACGGTGACCTGCGGGCAACGCACACCGAAGTACCGGAGCTGCCCTTCGACTTCGCGCTCGGCTGGGTGGGATACCTGGGCTACGAGCTGAAGGCCGAATGCGGTGGCGACCGAACGCACCGTTCCGAAGAGCCCGACGCCGTCATGGTGTTCAGCGACCGAGCGCTGGTCTTCGACCACCACGAGGGCACCAGCTATCTGCTCGCCCTCGTGGAGGACGGCGAGGAGGGCGCCGCCCGCGCGTGGCTGGCCGACGCGGCCGAGCGACTGGACAAGATCGCGGACCGGCGGCCGCGGTGGGCCGGGCCCCAGGAGCCGCTCGGTGAGCTGCGGTTGCGCCATGACCGCGAGGCCTACCTGGAGTTGATCGACGTCTGCCAGCAGGAGATCGCCGCCGGTGAGACCTACGAGGTCTGCCTGACCAACATGGCCGAGGCGCACGGCGCCCTCGACCCGTGGCAGGGCTACCGACTGCTGCGCCGCTCCACCCCGACCTCGTTCGGCGCGCTGCTCAGCTTCGGCGGGGTGAGCGTGCTCAGCGCCTCGCCGGAGCGGTTCCTGCGCATCGACCGCAACGGCGTCGCGGAGTCGAAGCCGATCAAGGGCACCAGACCGCGCGGCGAGACCTCCATGGAGGACACCAAGTTGATGACCGACCTGATGACCAACGAGAAGGACCGCGCGGAGAACCTGATGATCGTGGACCTGGTCCGCAACGACCTCGGTCGCTGCGCGCAGGTCGGCTCGGTCCAGGCCAAGGACATCTTCCAGGTGGAGACCTACGCCACCGTCCATCAGCTGGTCAGCACAGTCCGGGCCCGGCTGCGCGAGGACAGCTCGGCCGTCGACTGCGTACGAGCCGCCTTCCCCGCCGGGTCGATGACCGGAGCGCCGAAGCTGCGCACCATGCAGATCATCGACCGTCTGGAAGCCGGGCCGCGCGGGGTCTACTCGGGCGCCATCGGCTACTTCTCGCTGAGCGGCGCGGCCGACCTCAACGTGGTGATCCGTACCGCGGTGGTCACTTCTGACCGGGTCCGCTACGGGGTGGGCGGTGCGATCATCGCGCTCTCCGACGCGGAGGCGGAGTTCGAGGAGACTGCGGTGAAGGCGGTTCCGCTCGTGTGCCTGACTGGCGCGGAGTTTCCGCGCCGGCGTCGGGGGGTCGCGTCCCCCGCGGCGGCGACAGCGCGGTGACCTGGGGCCGGCCGAGCCTTGGTGGGGTGCGGTGAGTTCCCCTCCGCCGTTCCGCACCACGGGGGTTGCTCACCGTCGCGGCGGGATGATCCATCGGGGACAAGCCCCCGACACCCCCGGTGGGGTGGGACTCCCGCCCCCGGTGGGGTGGCACAACCCGATGACCCCAGCCCCACCAGGCCAGCTGCATCCCAGCAAGCCTCGGTCCGCCGAACCAGCCGCGCCCCCACCCGACGCACCCGGCGCCGGCGAGAGCGCGCCGTCGGGGCTGTTCGCCGTTGACGCCCGCACGGACGCCGTGTGGGCGTTACGCGTGGGGGGCGGGGCCGATGCGCAGTCGGGCCGCCACCGCCTCGCGTAGCGCGCGCCACGCGGCGGTCAGTCGGGCCTCGCTGTCGGCGGCGGCCTTCCGCACGACCGCCTCGTACGAGATGCCGAGGCGGTCGAGCTCGCCCAACACGGCCTGGGCGGACTCCCGTTCGCCCATGAGCGTGTCGCCGCGCAGATCGCAGTGGCGCACGGCCGCCTCCAAGGTGGGCAGCGTCATCGCACTGACCGTGCCCCAGGCGACGATGCCGTCCACATAGCCGGTGCTGGACCGCTTCGGGTCCATGACCGCGGTGTCGGTCCACATCAACCGCTGCGGCCGGGCCCCCGCGGCGCGCAGCCTGCGCCAACGCTCGCTGCCCAGCCGCTCCTCGTAACCCTGGTACATCAGGCGGGCGTTGGTGAGCGCCGCGGCGCCGCGGACCGTACGGGCGGCGCCCCGGGTCGGCTCGTCCAGCCCCCGCAGCTCGTCCAACCGGGCGTCGACCTCGGCGTCCAGCCTGCTGACCGGGAAGGAGGCCACGGAGGCGATCGCGGACAACCGCCCGCCTTCGGTCAGGGCGTGCTCCAGCCCGTCGAAGTACGCGTCGACGGTCTCGCGGTAGCGCGCGATCGAGTAGATCTCGGTGGCGTGCACTCCGATCCCCCGGCCGAGACACTCACGTATCGCACTGAGCCCCTCGGTGGTGGCCGGAATCTTCACCAGTGCGTTGGGCCGGTCCAGGGCCCGCCACAGTTCCGCGGCCGCGTTCGCGGTGGCCTCGGCGTCATGGGCCAGGCCGGGGTCCAGGTCCACCGACACCTGTCCGTCATGGCCCTGGGTCTTCTCGTAGACCTCGTACAGTTCGTCGCAGGCCTCACGGGTGTCGTGCACCTGCAGGGCGCGCAGCGCCTCCCCGACGGTGGCGCCGCGGTAGGCGAGGCGCACCAGTTGGTCCCGGTAGACGGGATCGTCGGTCACGGCCTCGGCGAGTGTCCTGGGATTCGAGACGGCTCCTCTGACCCCGGCGTCCTTGATGAGGCGAGCCAGGCATCCGGAGACGATCAGGCTCCGATGGATGCCGTCCACCCATGGCGAGACACCCTCGGCGATCAGCGGATGCAGATCGCCACCACTCGCCACTGCCGCCGGGTCCTTCATGGCAGTATCACCACTCCTCTTGTCTCGGGGGCCCAGACGCGCAGCCCCCGGTAAGTCACCTCGCCCCCGGCCGGGGCTCGCGGGCCCCGGGGCGGAGCCCCCGAACCCCCGGCCGAAGGCGCTCGGAAAGCCGGTCCAGCAGGCGGCGTCAGCCGCCGTACGGGTGCCGCGCCTTCCACTCGACGAGCGCGCCGGCCCACCAAGCCAACTGGTCCAGCAGGGACTTGGCGGCGTTCTCGGCCCGGGTCGGGTTCCTGAGCTCGCCGTTCTCGTCGAACTGGTCCCACGGCTGGTGGAAGACGACGGTCTGGCGAATCGTGGTCGCATGCGCCTCGGAGAAGATCGGACGCAGGTGCTCCACCGCCCGGATACCGCCCGCCTGGCCTCCGTAGCTGATGAACGCGACCGGCTTCGCGTGCCATTCCACGGTGTGCCAGTCGATCAGCGACTTGAGGGAGCCGGGGTAACTGTGGTTGTACTCGGGGGTCACCACGACGAAGGCGTCCGCGGCGGCGAGGCGCGGGCTGATCTCGCCCAGGGTCTCGGCCAGTTCGGGTCCCGGCTCGTCGGTGAGCCGGTTGGGCAGGTCGTAGTCGGCGAGGTCCACCAGATCGATCTGCAGATCCTCGCGCTGCCCGGCAATGCCGACGAACCAATTCGCGATGGTCGGGCCGAGCCGTCCCTTGCGAACGCTGCCAATGATCACCGCGACGCGAATGCGGTCACTCGACATGACTTTCCTCTCGACATCGGAAACAGAAACCAACACCTGGGTTGTTGCGGCTGTGACCGCGTTCGCGGTGCTGTCAATCACGCCTGCGACGGGTTTGATTGAGGTCCGTACCAACGCCGCCAAAGGGCGTCGATAACGACATCAGACATCCAGAATCACGCAGCGGGAGTGCCCTGTTGCGCATTTACCCATTTCGCACCCCCACCCTTCCGGATAATCTAGACGGTACATGTCTAGATAGTGTGTCGCAACCCAACTAGCCGTATTTGCATGGCGGTTGTGCGCGGGACGTCAAACCGTCAGACAGGCCGTCCAATTGCCTGGCCGCGATTATGTGGAGATTTTGCGGAGAGCCGAACCCAACTCCGCCTCCAACCGGTTCAGATCACCCTCATGGCCATGCGCCGCGATGTGCCCGTCCGGCCGTATCAGGTAGTAACCGGCCCGGCGGCACCCGGTTTCCGCCGCGGCATCACGCCGTGGCGGCCGCACCACCCGTACGTTCGGCCACCGTGCCGCGATATGGCCGACCTCGGTCAGCCAGGCGGACTCGTTCGACGGCGGCAGCACCGCCAGCGTCCAACTCAGCGGATCCGCCTGCGGACCGGAGATACCAGCCGCCACCGCCAGTCGGCGCGGGAACACCGCACCGATCTGCAACGCGCCCGGTATCCGCCTGCGCAGTCGGCAGCCGGACCAGCCGGAGGGCCGCTGCGTCTCCCGCACCGGCGGGTACGCCAGCCGCCGCCCGGCCATCACCGGAGCGTAGAGCCTGGACACCGCCCCCGTACGGTCCAGCAGCCGGAACGCGGTGTCACGGGCCAATACCTTCGCCGGATGGCGGGCCACCCAGGCACGGGTCTGCAGGTCCGTGTCGCGCACGATCTGCCGGGTCGCCTCGGAGCGCTCCTCGCCATAGGTGGCCAGCAGCGAACTCGGCGACTCGCCACGGATCACCGCGGCCAGCTTCCAGCCGAGGTTGTGCGCGTCCTGCAGGCCGTTGTTCATGCCCTGGCCGCCGGCCGGGCTGTGCACGTGCGCCGCGTCGCCCGCGAGGAAGACCCGGCCGCGCTGGAAGTCGGAGGCGTGCCGGGCGTGCACCCGGAACACCGCCTGCCAGACCGGCTCGCTGATCCGCACCCCGCGCGGACCCCGCTCGTCGATGATCGACTGCATCATCTCGGCGCTCACCTCGTGCCTGCCCTCCGGCATCACCGACAGGAACCGGAAGACACCGCCCGGCATCGGCACGATCACCAGGGCGCCCGTCGGTGCCTGGTAGAACAGGCACTCGTCCGGCGGTAGTCGCCCCTCGATACGGGTGTCGATCAGCGCGAACGCCATCTCGTACGTGGTGCCCTGGAAACCGATGCCCAACTGGCCGCGCACCGCGCTGCTCGCGCCGTCCGCACCGATCACGAACGGTGCGCGCACCCGCTCCACCACGCCGTCCCCGTACTCCAGCACGGCCGTCACACCATCGCTGGCCTCGATGCGTCCGGAGAAGTCCACGTCGTCGAGGGCCAGCAGCCGCACCCCGCGCTCCACCTTCCCGCCGAGCGCGTGCAGCCGCTCGGTGAGCAGCCGCTCGGTGACATGCTGCGGCAGCACCCGGCAGGCCAGGTCCTCGGAGAACCCGAACGAGGCCAGCGGCCGCCGCTCGGAGAAGTAGCTCAGGGTGTTGATCAGCACCGATTCCCGCCGCACCGCGTCCAGCAGGCCGGAGTCCTCCAGGATGTCGAGCGCGCGCGGCCAGACCGACAGCGCCTTGGGAGCCCGCATGGGCTCCGGCGACCGGTCGACCACCCGCACCCGCACCCCCCGCCTGAGCAGTTCGCAGGCGGCCAGCAGTCCGGTGGGGCCGCCGCCGACGACAAGGACGTCGAAATCCCTGTCCGACGCTTTCCCGGCCAGCGGTCCGGGGCTTTCCCCCGTGGATATCGCAGTCATCTCGGATCCGCCCTCAGCTCGTCCGCACGCCCGCGGTACCGCCCTCGACCACCGGTTCCTTCGGCAGCTTGTCGAGACCGAAACCGAAATACTTCTTGTACGCCTCAAGGACCGCTGCGTCATCCGGCAGCACTTCCTTGGAACGCTCCTCGCCGTCCACTCGGGACAGGTGGTTCCCCTTCAACGTCACCAGACCGTTCTCGGTCCGCACGGAACAGAACAGCGCCTGGAGGAACGACGAATCGGGAGCGGTGCGGTACCACCACAGGCTGGGCCCGAAGTCCTCTATACCGACCGGCTGTTGCTCGATCTGGTAAAGCGGCTTGCCATTCAGCAGGACGTCGATCGCACCGCTGTCCGTCGGCACCAGCTGGTACTCGCCGTGCGGATCCCGCTGTACCTCGCGGGAGTCCAGCCGCAGCGGGTGTCGGCTGTTACGGCCGAATCCGGTGTCGACCAGCCAGGGCTCGTCGAGTTCCACCCGCAGCGCCAGATGGCCGAGCAACGGCCCCAGGCCGTCCGGCCGGTACACCCGGCCGGGCAGGATGTCGACGGTGAAGCCCAGCGAGCGCAGCAGGAAGGCCAGCGCCGGGTTCACCTCGTAGCAGCCGCCACCGCGACGCCTGCGGACGATCTTCTCCAGCACCCGCTCGTCCATGTAGATGGGCTCGTCGAGGTGGTAGTCGAGGTTCTCGAACGGCACGGACAGGATCTGGCGCTCCTGAAGGTGTCGCAGCGCGTGAATATCGGCGCGGGTCGGCTTTGTCGCGCCGATGCGCTTGAGATATTCATCCACCAGGGTCTGGTCCAGCATCGCCGTCTCCTTACCAGGTCGAGTTCTGAATGCGCTTGAGGGTGGGATCACTACCACCGGAGCAGGGTCAGGCCCATTGCCATGCCTCCGCCGAAAGCGGCCAGGAGGACAAGGTCGCCGGTGCCCATGGCGCCCGCCCGTGCGGCGTGATCGAGCGTTATCGGAACCGACGCGGCTCCGGTGTTGCCCAGCTCTTCGAAAGTGGTACGGGTGCGCTCGAAGGGGATCTCCAACTGCCCGGCGAGATCTTCGAGCATCCGCCCGTTGGCCTGATGCGGTACGAAATGGGCGAGGTCTGCCGCCGAAACCCCGGCGTCGACAAGGAAGGTACGTATACCCGCGGTCACCGTATCGGCGACGAAGTCCCGTACGCCGCGCCCGTTCATGGCGAAGTAGTGCAGACCGGCCCGGACCGTTTCCATGGAGGGCGGGATACGGCTGCCGCCCGCCGGAACCCGGATCAGGTCCCGGTCCGCCCCGTAGCCCGCCAGTCGGCCCGCGAGCAGCTCGCCGCCCCCGGACCGGCCCAGCACGACCGCTCCGGCGCCGTCCCCGAAGAGGATCGCGGTGCGCCGGTCGGCCGGGTCGAGAATGCGGGAGTAGATGTCCGCGCCGATGACCAGCGCGTAGTCGCCGTCCGCGGCGCGCAGAATTCCCTCGGCCGTGGTCAGCGCGAACAGAAAGCCGCTGCAGACCGCGTTGACATCGAACGCGGCGGTGCCGGGGCGGGCCCCGATCTCATCGGCGACGATGGCCGCCGTTGCGGGCTGCGGGGAATCCGGGGTCGAGGTCGCCACGATGATCAGCGAGACGTCCGCGGCGCTGATTCCGGCGCTCTCCAGAGCGGCCCGCCCGGCGATCACCGCCAGGTCTGATGTCGCCTCGTCCGGCTTCGCCCGCCGCCGGTTGCGTATGCCGGTCTTACCGAATATCCATTCGTCGGTCACCCCGGCCGGCTCACCGACCTCCGCGTTGGTCACCACATGGGCCGGTAGATACGATCCGGTACCCACGATGCCGATAGCGGAAGTGGACCGGGCGGCACGGTTTATCCCTGTCGTAATCATCGTTGACCCCTCGTTTTCCGCAGGCTCGTCCGTCTGTGAAGGCGAAAGGGATTCCAAGGCCGCCCGCGAAATCGATCGTCCCGCGTTGGGGAGAGACCGGGCAAAGCCTGTGTCCCTACCTTGTCAGGTAGCTCGGCTCGGTGCCGTTTTTGGGCGGGGCCCCCGGGGGGCCCCGCGCCCACAGCCGGCCCCCGGGGCCCCCGGCCGCGCCCAAAACGGGGTGACGGGTGCCGCGAATGGCGGGCCCGGCCGGGGGTGGCCCCCCAGCGGGGGGGTCGCGAATGTCGGCACAAGCGGGGCCCCCCCCCCCCGCCCCCCCCCCGGCGCCGGGGTCCCGCGGGGCCCCCCCCCGCCCCACCCCGCGGCGTGG
>NZ_JARHTQ010000039.1 GCF_029223525.1 Streptantibioticus ferralitis
GCCCACCCGCCCCTTCGAGGCCTGGCTGCGCACCCCGCGGCACGCCGACGCGCCGGGCATCTACGCGTTCGGGCACGTGCCGCGCCCGCCGGAGGAACCGGACCGGGTGCCAAACCGGAAGCTGATCGGGGGGGCGGTGCTTTCGGCGTTGTGCGGGATGTTGGTGTGGTCGCTGTGCGCGGACGGCTATATCTCGTTCTGGTTCTGGCCGTATCTGTGGATCACGCCCGAGGCCTGGCGTGTTGCCCGCCCTGGCGACCAACTTGTGGCGTTCAGCGTTACGTCACGCCTCTACTACGTCTTCTGCGCCGCCATCCTGATCGCCGTCTGCGGCCGCTTCGGCAACTGGATGGAAGTCCTCCGCCGCTTCGTCCTCACCCCCCTCGCCCGGCCGCGCCCCGAGGAGGCCGCCGCGCCGCCCGCGCCCGAGGCGGATCCGGTCGGGTGGCCGGAGTTGCGGGACGCCGGGCAGCCCGCGGTCGCCGAGCGGCTTGCCGCCGAGGCGCGGGAGGGGCGGCTGAACGACGTCGACTACATCCGGCTGCACCGCGCCTGGCGGTCCGTGCAGGCCGACTCCTCGCGGCTGCACGCCTACACCGACGCGGTGCTGCGGCACGGGGCCGCCGCGTGCGTACACCCTTCGGGTGCGCGCGATCTGCCCACCCGGGCCGCGCGGCACGACCTGTACACCGCGCAGGTACGCATCGGCGCGGCCGTCGACGCGCAGCGCAATCCGTACCGCTACCGCGGCGCGGGGATCGCACTCGACCCCGCGCTGCTGGGCACCTCGCTGCTGGCCGTCGGGCCGCCCGGGTCGGGCAAGACCCGGCGGGTGGTGCGGCCGGTCGTCGAGTCGCTGTGCCTGCAGGCGCTGGCCGGGACCGCGGCGGTGGTGGCGGTCGGCGCGGCGGGCGCCGACCTCGGGCCGGTGGACGCCTTCGACGTGGTGATCGCGATCGGCGACCCGGCGTCCGCATACGACCTGGACCTGTACGGCGGTACCGCTGACCCCGACGAGGCGGCGGGCATGCTCGCGGCCGCGATGCTGGACGGCTTCGAGGGCCCGGAGGCCGATCCGCGCCGCGCGGCGACCGCGCTCGGCCAGCTCCTCGGCCCGTACCGCGCCGCCCACGGCCGCTTCCCGGCCGTCCCCGAGCTGCGCGAGCTGCTGGACGGCAACGCGGCCGCGCTGGCCGCGCTCCGCGAGGCGCTGGACGATGCGGGCGAGCACGCCTGGGCGCGGGGACTCGCCGCCAGGGAACGGCAGTCGGGCCGCCCCGGCGACATCGGCGCGCTGCTCGCCGACCGGATCGCGCTGCTCGACCGGCCCGCCTTCGCCGGGTTCTTCGATGTCACCGGCCGCACCCGCCCGTTCTCGCTGAACTCGCTGGAGCACCCGCTGCGGGTCCGTATCGACCTTCCGGAACGCGGTCACGCCGAGGCGTCCCGGATGCTCACCCGGCTGCTGCTCGCGCAGTTCATCGCGGCCGCCACCGCCCGTACCGACCGTTCGCTGTTCGCCTGTCTGGTTCTGGACGACGCGGCGCACACCGTGACCGCCGAAGCGGTGCGCGGCCTGCAGCGGCTGCGGTCGGCGCATGCGGGTGCGGTGCTGGCGCTGCGCGGCCTGGACGATGTGCCCGAGGCGCTGCGCGCCGCGCTGCTCGGGGCGGCCGGGTGCAAGGTCGCGCTGTCCGGGATGAACACCTGGGACGGCAAGCGGTTCGCCGAGGCGTGGGGCACCACCTGGGTCGAGGAGAGCGATGTGACCCGCACCCCCGACTACTCCGGCGGCATCCTCAAGCGGACGGTGCGTGGCATTCGGCGCCTGTTCACCGGCGAGGCCGCGACCACCGAATCCGTCACCGTGCGCCGGGTCGAACGGGAGCGCTGGTCCGCCTCCGATCTGGCCAACCAGGTACCGCCCGGCCATGCGGTCGCCTCGCTGACCTCGGTCGCCGGGGAGAGCTCGCCGCCGGTGCTGGTCAATCTGTGGGGGTGAGCCATCGCACGGAGGTGAGGCAGAATCAGTAGCGCCATGCCACCCACCCTCGCCTCCCTGCTGCGCACCTCCGCGCTCAAGCTCACCGTCCTGGCCGGAGGCGACCGGCTGGACGCCGCCGTGCGCTGGGTGCACACCAGCGAACTGGACGATCCCACCCCGTATCTGGAGGGCGGCGAACTGCTGCTCACCACCGGGCTGAAGCTCGGCACCGATGCCGACGCGCTGCGGGAGTACGTCTACCGGCTGGCGGACGCCGGGGTGGTGGGCCTTGGCTTCGGAGTCGGGCTCGGCCATGACTCCGTACCGGAACCGCTGGTCAGCGCCGCCGAAGAGCGTGGGCTGCCGCTGCTGCGGGTGCCCCGCCCGACCCCGTTCATCGCGATCAGCAAGGCGGTCTCGGCCGCGATCGCGGCCGACCAGTACAAGGCGGTCACCGCCGGCCTTGAGGCGCAGCGCGAGCTGACCCGGGCCGCGCTCGCCCCGGACGGCACCGGCGCACTGCTGTCCCGGCTCGCCGCGCACCTCGACGGCTGGGCGGCGCTGTACGACGCGTCCGGTGCGGTGGTCGCCGCCTCGCCGGACTGGGCCGGGCGCCGGGCCGCACGGTTGGGCGGCGAGATCGAACGGCTGCGGGCCCGGCCCGCTCCGGCCAGCGCCGCGGTCGCGGGACCGGGCGGGGCGGACGACCGGGTGGAGATCCAGTCGCTGGGCACCGGCCGCCACCCGCGCGGTTTCCTGGCCGTGGGCACCGCCGAGCGGCTCGACACCTCGGCCCGCTATGTGGTCCATGCCGCGGTCGCCCTGCTCACCTTGTCCCTGGAGCAGTCCCGTACCTTGCAGGACGCCGAGCGGCGGTTCGGCGCGGCGCTGTTGCGGATGCTGCTGGCCGGCGAGACCGGCCATGCCCGTACCGTCGCGGGCCGCCGCTACGGCACGTTGCTGGAGCGGCCGGTACGCGTGCTGATCGCGGAGGCCGCGCGCCGCCCGGACAAGGGGGAGCACGGTGACCCGGCGGTCGCCCTGGCGCTGCTGGCCGAGCAGGCGGAGGCGGCGGGCGCCCGCTCGGCCGAACCGCTGCTCGCCTCGCTGGACGGGCCGCGGCTGACCGTGCTGGCCGCCGACGGGGGCGGGGTGCTGGCGGCCTGCGCCGAACACGTCGAGGCCGCCGAGGTGCTGGCCGCCGGGCTGTCGGCGGCGGCGCCGGCCGATGAGGTACCCGCCGCGGGCAGCCAGGCGGAGCGGGCGCTGGCCGTGGCGCACCGCCGGTCCCGGGCGCTGGTGGAGCATGACGAGGTCGGTGCCGGATCGATTCTTCCGCTGCTCGGCGATGACGCGGTCAAGGCGTTCGCCGAGGGTCTGCTGCGGCCGCTGCGCGACCATGACGCCACCTCGCGCGGCGATCTGGTCAAGTCGCTGCGCGCCTGGCTGTCCCGGCACGGGCAGTGGGACGCCGCGGCGGCCGACCTCGGGGTGCACCGGCACACCCTGCGCTACCGGATGCGGCGGGTCGAGGAGATCCTCGGGCGGTCGCTCGACGACCCCGACGTCCGCATGGAGCTGTGGCTGGCGCTGAAGTCCGAGGGATGACGGCCGCCGCCTGACGATTCGGCGCATCGCCGCGGGGACGTAGTACGCGGTGGACAAACGCCATCCGGGCCCGGCCCGCCTACCGTGGTCCCACTGACGTACCTGATGCACCACCACCACGGGAAAGGCGGGGATCCGCTGTGACTTCCACCCGCGATGCCGTCCACGCGTTCTGGATCGCCGGGCGCCGGGCCACCGGCGAGGACGCCTTCGATGTCACCCATCCCTGGGACGGCGCCGTCGTCGGCACGGTGAGTGTCCCCACCGATGCCCAGGTGGAAGAGGCGGTCGCGGCCGCCGAGTCGGTGGCGGCCGAGTTCGCGGCCACCCCCGCCCACGTACGGAGCGCGGCCCTCGACCATGTGGCCAAGCGGCTCGCCGAGCGCACCGAGGAGATAGCGCGGCTGATCACCGCGGAGAACGGCAAGCCGATCAAGTGGGCGCGCGGTGAGGTCGGCCGGGCGATCTCGGTGTTCCGCTGGGCCGCCGAGGAGGCCCGCCGCTTCAACAGCGGTGACGCCCAGCGTCTGGACACCGACCCGGGCGGCGTCGGACGGCTGGCCCTGACCCGCCGCTTCCCGCGCGGTACGGTCCTGGGCATCGCGCCGTTCAACTTCCCGCTGAACCTGGTGGCGCACAAGGTCGCCCCGGCCATCGCGGTCGGCGCCCCGATCATCCTCAAGCCCGCCCCCGCCACCCCGCTGTCCGCCCTGGTGCTGGGCGAGATCCTGGCCGAGACCGGGCTGCCCGCCGGTTCGTGGAGCGTGCTGCCGGTCGCCAACGACCGGATGCCCGCGCTGGTCCAGGACGAGCGGCTGCCGGTGATCTCCTTCACCGGTTCGGACACGGTCGGCTTCCAGATCCAGCAGTCGGTGCCGCACAAGCACGTCACCCTCGAACTCGGTGGCAACGCGGCGGCCGTGGTGCTCGCCGACTACTCCTCCGACGCCGACCTGGAGTGGGCGGCCACCCGGATCGCCACCTTCGCCAACTACCAGGCGGGCCAGTCCTGCATCTCGGTGCAGCGGGTGATCGCCGACGCCTCGGTGTACGACCGGCTGGTGGAGAAGGTCGTCGCCAAGGTCGAGGCCCAGGTCACCGGCGACCCGTCGGACGACGCCACCGACGTCGGTCCGCTGGTCAGCGAGGACGCCGCCAAGCGGGTGGAGTCCTGGGTCGCGGACGCGATCGGCAAGGGCGCCAAGCTGGTCACCGGCGGTGTGCGCGAGGGCGCCTCGTACGCCCCGACCGTGCTCGCGGACCTGCCCGCCGACGCGATCCTGGCCACCGCCGAGGTCTTCGGGCCGGTGCTCAGCCTGCACAAGGTGGACGGCACCGACGAGGCGTTCGCCGCCGTCAACGACTCGAAGTTCGGCCTCCAGGCGGGTGTGTTCACCCATGACGTCCAGACGGCCTTCCGCGCCCACCGTGAGCTGGAGGTCGGCGGCGTGATCATCGGCGACGCGCCCTCGTACCGCGCCGACCAGATGCCGTACGGCGGCGTCAAGGCCTCCGGCACCGGGCGCGAGGGTGTCGCCTACGCGATGGCCGACTACACCTACGAGCGTGTCCTGGTCCTCACCGGCCTGGACCTGTAAGCCACTTCCCCGAGGAGGAGGGCGCTCTGTGCGGGAGCGCCCTCCTCCCCCCTTTTATGGGTTCGTTGTTCTCGCCTCGAACAGGGGCCAGGGGTCTCTTTGGAGTGCGCACCGGGATGGTCTGTTTCCGGGCGTCGTCCGGGTTGTGCACGGGGGCTGGTGCTGTTCCTATTAATTGGGTAGATACGCATCAGTAGCAACCGGCCGGTAACCGGCCGTGACCGCTGTCACCGACCCGCGGCGAGGTGAGCCCTCATGACCGCACCATCCGCCCCACGCCAAGTCTCCGAGCGTGAAGCCCGGCAGGTCGCCGAAGCGGCCCGGGAGCAGGACTGGCGCAAGCCCAGCTTCGCCAAGGAGTTGTTCCTCGGCCGGTTCCGGCTCGACCTCATCCACCCGCACCCCACCGGGTCGGCGGATGACATCGAGCGGGGGGAGGAGTTCCTGGCCAAGCTCAAGGACTTCCTGGAGACCAAAGTCGACGGCGCCCGCATCGAGCGCGAGGCGCAGATTCCCGACGAGGTCATCGACGGGCTCAAGCAACTCGGCGCCCTCGGCATGAAGATCGACGTCGCCTACGGCGGCCTCGGGCTGAGCCAGGTCTACTACAACAAGGCCCTCGCGCTGACCGGCACCGCGAGCCCGGCCATAGGGGCGCTGCTCTCCGCGCACCAGTCGATCGGCGTACCGCAGCCGTTGAAGCTCTTCGGTACGAAGGAGCAGAAGGAGACCTTCCTGCCGCGCTGCGCCCGGACCGACATCTCCGCGTTCCTGCTGACCGAACCGGACGTCGGCTCCGACCCGGCCCGGTTGGCCACCGCCGCCGTGCCGGACGGGGACGACTACGTCCTCGACGGCGTGAAGCTGTGGACCACCAACGGCGTGGTCGCCGACCTGCTCGTGGTGATGGCCCGGGTACCGAAGTCGGACGGGCACAAGGGCGGCATCACGGCCTTCGTGGTGGAGGCGGACAGCCCCGGTGTCACCGTGGAGAACCGCAACGCCTTCATGGGCCTGCGCGGCATCGAGAACGGTGTCACCCGCCTCCACCAGGTGCGGGTGCCCGCGGCCAACCGCATCGGTCCTGAGGGCGCGGGTCTGAAGATCGCGTTGACCACGCTCAACACCGGACGGCTCTCGCTGCCCGCCGCCTGCGCGGGCGCCGGGAAGTGGTGCCTGAAGATCGCCCGGGAGTGGTCGGCCGCCCGGGTGCAGTGGGGCAAGTCGATCGCCGAGCACGAGGCGGTCGGTTCGAAGATGGCCTTCATCGCGGCCACCAGCTTCGCGCTCGAAGCCGTCCTCGACCTGTCCAGCCAGATGGCGGACGAGGACCGCAACGACATCCGGATCGAGGCCGCACTCGCCAAGCTCTACGGCAGTGAGATGGCCTGGCTGATGGCCGATGAGCTGGTCCAGATCCGCGGCGGCCGCGGCTACGAGACCGCCGCCTCCCTCGCCGCCCGCGGCGAACGGGCCGTTCCCGCCGAGCAGATGCTGCGTGATCTGCGGATCAACCGGATCTTCGAGGGTTCCACCGAGATCATGCATCTGCTCATCGCCCGCGAGGCGGTCGACGCCCATCTGTCGGTGGCGGGCGACCTCATCGACCCCGAGAAGAGCCTGTCGCAGAAGGCGAAGGCAGGGGCGAAGGCGGGTGGCTTCTACGCCCGCTGGCTGCCCAAGCTCATGACCGGTGCGGGTCAACTACCGGTCTCCTACGGGGAGTTCCACCCCTCGGGCCATTCTGATCTGGCGGTCCACCTGCGCTATGTCGAGCGCACGGCGCGCCGTCTGGCCCGGTCCACCTTCTACGCGATGTCGCGCTGGCAGGGCCGGATGGAGACCAAGCAGGGCTTCCTCGGGCGCGTTGTCGACATCGGTGCGGAACTGTTCGCCATGAGCGCGGCGTGTGTACGGGCCGAGATGCTCAGGGCGCGCGACGAGCACGGCAAGGAGGCCTATCAACTCGCCGACGCCTTCTGCCGCCAGGCCCGGATCCGTATCGAAGAACACTTCGACCGGTTGTGGACCAACACCGACACCGTCGACCGCCGGCTGGTCAAGGCGATCATGAGCGGTGCCTACACCTGGCTGGAGGAGGGCATCGTCGACCCGTCGGGCGACGCCCCCTGGATCGCGGACGCCACCCCGGGCCCGTCCGTGCGGGACAACGTCCACCGGCCCATCCGCTGACCGCACACCGGTGGCCGCATCCCCTGTCAGAACCGTCACGGGATGCGGCCACAATGGGGGCATGACCGAGAGCCCCGCACCCCTCGCCGACCCGCATCTGCTCTACCGGCCGGATACCGGCAGCCCCGGCGCCCCGCGTGATGTCGTCATCCTCGGGTCGACCGGATCGATCGGCACCCAGGCGATCGACGTGGTGCTGCGCAACCCGGAACGCTTCCGGGTGGTCGCCCTGTCCGCCGCGGGCGGCCGGGTCCGGCTGCTCGCCGAGCAGGCGCACTCCCTGCGGGTACGCGCCGTGGCGGTGGCCGACGAGAAGGCGGTGCCCGCACTGCGCGAGGCGCTGTCCGCGTACTACCCGGCGGGCGAGGCCCAGCCGGAGATCCTCGCCGGTCCGGACGCGGCCTCCGACCTCGCGCGCATGGAATGCCACTCGGTACTGAACGGCATCACCGGATCCATCGGCCTCGCCCCGACGCTGGCCGCCCTGGAGGCGGGCCGGGTGCTGATCCTCGCCAACAAGGAGTCGCTGATCGTCGGCGGGCCGCTGGTGACGGCGCTCGCCAAGCCCGGACAGATCGTGCCGGTGGACTCCGAGCACTCGGCGCTGTTCCAGGCGCTGATGGGCGGTACCCGCGGCGAGGTGCGCAAGCTGGTCGTCACCGCGTCCGGCGGTCCCTTCCGCGGCCGGGCCAGGGCCGAGCTGGCCGATGTGACCCCGCGGGACGCGCTGGCGCACCCCACCTGGGACATGGGCCCGGTCGTCACCATCAACTCGGCGACCCTGGTCAACAAGGGCCTGGAGGTCATCGAGGCACATCTGCTGTACGACATTCCGTTCGACCGGATTGAGGTCGTGGTCCATCCGCAGTCGTATATCCACTCGATGGTGGAATTCATCGACGGCTCCACACTGGCCCAGGCGAGTCCGCCCGACATGCGGATGCCCATCGCGCTGGGGCTGGGCTGGCCGGAGCGGGTACCGGACGCCGCGCCCGCGTTCGACTGGTCCAAGGCGATGAACTGGGAGTTCTCGCCACTGGACGACGAGGCCTTTCCCGCCGTGGCTTTGGCCCGGCAGGTGGGTAGCCTCGGGGGCACCGCACCCGCGGTGTTCAACGCGGCCAACGAGGAGTGCGTTGACGCCTTCCTCGCCGGTCGGCTGCCGTTCACCGGGATCGTGGACACCGTCGCCGAGATCGTCGAGGAACATGGCACGCCCGTCCCGGGAACTTCCCTTACCGTGGCGGACGTCCTCGGAGCGGAGGCGTGGGCACGGGCCCGCGCCCGTGAACTGGCAGCGAAGGCGACAGCGGAGGCCCGCGTATGACCACACTGATGACGGTCCTCGGCATAGTCGTCTTCGCGGTCGGCCTGCTGATCTCCATCGCCTGGCACGAGCTCGGCCATCTGTCCACGGCCAAGCTCTTCGGCATCCGGGTGCCGCAGTACATGGTGGGGTTCGGCCCGACGATCTTCTCCCGCAAGAAGGGCGAGACCGAGTACGGGATCAAGGCGGTCCCGCTGGGCGGCTACATCCGCATGATCGGGATGTTCCCGCCCGGTGAGGACGGGAAGATCGTGGCCCGGTCCAGCTCGCCGTGGCGCGGCATGATCGAGGACGCGCGCTCGGCGGCCTTCGAGGAACTGCAGCCCGGCGACGAGACCCGGCTGTTCTACACGCGCAAGCCGTGGAAGCGCGTGATCGTCATGTTCGCCGGTCCGTTCATGAACCTGATCCTCGCCGTCGCGCTGTTCCTCGGTGTCCTGATGGGCTTCGGCATCAACTCGCAGACCACGACGGTCAGTACGGTGTCGGACTGTGTGATCTCCCAGTCCGCCGCCAGCAAGGGCAAGGCCACCTGCGCGGCCGCCGACCCGGCTTCCCCGGCGAAGAAGGCGGGGCTGAAGGCGGGTGACCGGATCACCGCCTTCAACGGCCGCCCGGTCGACAACTGGTCCATCTTGCAGGCCGACATCCGCCAGACCACCGGTCCGGCCGACATCACGGTGCTGCGCGGCGGGCAGAGCGTGCAGCTGCACGCCGACCTGATCAAGAACCAGGTCGCCAAGACCGACGGGCACGGCGGATACGTCGACGGCCAGTACGTGACCGCCGGGTTCCTCGGCTTCACCCCGGCCCAGGGCATCGTCAAACAGTCGTTCGGCGAGTCCGTGAACCGGATGGGCGACATGGTGACCACCGCCACCAAGTCGCTGGTGGACCTGCCGCAGCGGATCCCCGGCCTGTGGCGGGCCGCCTTCGAGGGCGCGCCGCGCCAGCCCGACTCGCCCATGGGGGTGGTCGGCGCGGCACGGGTCGGCGGCGACGTGTTCTCGCTGAACATTCCGCCGGAGCAGCGGATCGCGACCATGCTGATGCTGGTCGCGGGCTTCAACCTGTCGCTGTTCCTGTTCAACATGCTGCCGCTGCTGCCGCTGGACGGCGGCCACATCGCGGGCGCGCTGTGGGAGGCGCTGAAGCGGAATCTGGCCAGGGCCTTCCGGCGCCCGGACCCCGGTCCGTTCGACGTCGCGAAGATGATGCCGGTGGCGTATGTGGTGGCCGGTCTCTTCCTGTCATTCACCGTGCTGGTTCTGATCGCAGATGTGGTCAATCCGGTCAAGATCACCTGATATCGATCAAACACTGCCTAAGGGTGAACCGGTCGGGCGCCATGGGTGTCCGGCCGGTGCCATGTTCGCGCGAGGCCCTGGCGGATGTGCCCGGCGTCTATGCCGTGCCGTAACCTCGGTAGCCGAAGCCCGCCCACACCGGGACTCACCACGCCCGCACTTCCGAACCCTGGGGATGCACAGCACATGGCCGCGATTTCACTCGGTATGCCGTCGGTTCCGTCTTTGCTCGCCGAACGGCGCAAGAGCCGCCAGATCCAGGTGGGGTCGGTGGCGGTGGGTGGCGACGCACCGGTGTCGGTGCAGTCGATGACGACGACCGTGACGGCGGACATCGGTGCGACGTTGCAGCAGATCGCCGAGTTGACGGCGGCGGGTTGTCAGATCGTGCGGGTGGCCTGTCCGTCGCAGGATGACGCGGACGCGTTGCCGGTGATCGCGAAGAAGTCGCAGATTCCGGTGATCGCGGATATTCATTTCCAGCCGAAGTATGTGTTCGCGGCGATTGATGCCGGGTGTGCCGCGGTGCGGGTGAATCCGGGGAACATCCGGCAGTTCGATGACAAGGTCAAGGAGATCGCGAAGGCGGCGTCGGGTGCGGGGGTGCCGATCCGTATCGGGGTGAACGCGGGGTCGTTGGATCGGCGGTTGCTGGAGAGGTACGGCAGGGCGACTCCGGAGGCGTTGGTGGAGTCGGCGTTGTGGGAGTGCTCGTTGTTCGAGGAGCACGGGTTCCGGGACATCAAGATCTCGGTGAAGCACAACGATCCGGTGGTGATGGTCAACGCGTACCGGTTGCTGGCGGCCAGGTGTGACTATCCGTTGCATCTGGGTGTGACGGAGGCGGGTCCGGCGTTCCAGGGGACGATCAAGTCGGCGGTGGCGTTTGGTGCGTTGCTGGCGGAGGGGATCGGGGACACGATCCGGGTGTCGTTGTCGGCGCCTCCGGCGGAGGAGGTCAAGGTCGGCATTCAGATTCTGGAGTCGTTGAATCTGCGGCAGCGGCGGTTGGAGATCGTGTCGTGTCCGTCGTGTGGTCGGGCGCAGGTGGATGTGTACAAGTTGGCGGACCAGGTCACGGCGGGTCTTGAGGGCATGGAGGTGCCGTTGCGGGTCGCGGTGATGGGGTGTGTGGTCAATGGTCCGGGTGAGGCGCGTGAGGCGGATCTCGGGGTGGCCTCGGGTAATGGCAAGGGGCAGATCTTTGTGAAGGGTGAGGTGATCAAGACGGTTCCGGAGTCGAAGATCGTCGAGACCCTGATCGAGGAGGCGATGAAGATCGCCGAGCAGATGGAGGCCGACGGCGTAGCCTCCGGCGAGCCCGCCGTCACCGTCTCCTGACCGCGACGCCGACCTGCGCGCACGCCGCTCGGGCCGACCCCGGCCGCGTCCTCGGTGACGCGGCCGACCGCGCTCCCACGGGAGTGCCCGCACGCGCGCGCACCATCGGAACCGCACGGTACAGTGCGGAGATCAGCAGCCCACTGCGGGCCCGTACTGGCGAGGCGCCCACGTGTTGACGACGACCACCACCAAGGTCCTGGAACCCGCCGAGCTCGATGCCGCGCTGGCCGTTCTGGACCGGGAACCGGTCGCCAACGCCTTCGTCGCCGCCCGCGTCCGTATCGCCGGGCTTGACCCGTGGCGGCTCGGCGGCGAGATGTGGGGCTGGTACAGCGGCGGACGGCTGGAATCGCTCTGCTACGCCGGGGCCAACCTGGTGCCGATCTGCGCGGGCCCGGAAGCGGTGCGCGCCTTCGCCGAACGGGCCCGGCGCAGCGGCCGCCGCTGCTCGTCCATCGTCGGCCCGGCCGAGTCCACCGCCGAACTGTGGTCACTGCTGGAACCCAGCTGGGGACCGGCGCGTGAGGTCCGTGCCCACCAGCCGCTGATGGTCACCCGCTCGCTGCCCGTGGACGTGCCCCCCGACCCCCTGGTGCGGCGCGTCCGCCGCGACGAGCTGGACATGATCATGCCCGCCTGCGTCGACATGTTCACCGAGGAGGTCGGCGTCTCCCCGCTGGCGGGCGACGGCGGGCTGCTCTACCAGGCCCGGGTCGCCGAACTCGTCACCTCCGGGCGGTCGTTCGCCCGCATCGAGGACGGCCGGGTGGTGTTCAAGGCGGAGATCGGCGCGGTCACCCAGCACGCCTGCCAGATCCAGGGCGTCTGGGTGGCGCCGGAGTACCGCGGCCGCGGCCTGTCCGAAACCGGTATGTCGGCGGTGCTGCACTGCGCGCTGCGCGATGTCGCCCCCGTCGCCAGCCTCTACGTCAACGACTTCAACACCGCGGCCCGGGCCTCCTACCGCCGCGTCGGCTTCACCGAGGTCGGCTCCTTCATGAGCGTGTTGTTTTGAGCACGCGCCGGAGCCACTACGCTCCGGTCATGGACGACGTCGCGGTGGGGCCGCTTGATCTGGTGAGCAGGGTTGACGACGCGCTCGCGGTGCAGGCACTGGCCTTCGGGCTCACCGACGACGAGATCACGGTCCGCCGCCAGATCGTGCTGCGCCATCTCACTCTGCCCGGGGTGCGGGCGCTCGGCGCGACCACGTCCGCCGACCGCCTGGTGGGCTTCGTCTACGGGATGCCCAACGACCGCGCGCACTGGTGGTCCACGGTCGTGGAACCGTATCTGCGCCGCAACGGCCACGACGACTGGCTCGACGACTCGTTCGTCATCGTGGAACTGCACGTCCTGCCCGCCTACCAGGGCATCGGCATCGGCCGCCGGCTCATCACGGACATCACCGACCCGGTCCCGCAGCCGCGCAGCATACTGTCGGCGCTGGACCTGGACAGCCCGGCCCGACGCTTCTACCGCGGCCTCGGCTACCAGGATCTGGCGCACCCGGTGCACTTCCCCAGCGCCAGGACCCCGTACACGGTGATGGGCGCGCCGCTGCCGCTGCGCCGGTAATCGGGTACGGCGCCACCGGTGCCGCCCAGTATTGTCGGGCGGGGGCTGACTGCCCCGGGGAGACGCCGCGTCGCGGCATACTGAAATCGCCTGTACGGAGAGCCGCCATGGTCATGCGCATGTCCCGAATGCTCCTCAAGACACTGCGCGACGCCCCGGCCGACGCCGAGACCGCCAGCCACAAGCTTCTGGTGCGCGCCGGATATGTGCGCCGCACCTCGGCGGGAGTGTGGACCTGGCTGCCGCTCGGCAAGCGGGTGCTGGACAACGTCTCCCGGGTGGTGCGCGAGGAGATGGACGCCATCGGCGGCCAGGAGGTGCTGCTCCCGGCGCTGCTGCCGCGCGAGCCCTACGAGACCACCGGCCGCGCGGACGAGTACGGCGACCTGCTGTTCCAGCTCAAGGACCGCAAGGGCGCGGAGTACGTGCTCGGCCCCACCCACGAGGAGATCTTCACTCAGGTGGTGAAGGACCAGGCCACGTCCTACAAGGACCTGCCGGTGATCCTCTACCAGATCCAGACCAAGTACCGGGACGAGGCCAGGCCGCGCTCCGGCGTGCTGCGCGGCCGTGAGTTCCAGATGAAGGACGCCTACTCCTTCGACACCGACGACGAGGGCCTCGCCGAGTCCTACCGGCTGCACCGTGAGGCCTACATCCGGATCTTCGAACGGCTCGGCTTCGACTACCGGATCGTCTCCGCCGTCTCCGGCGCCATGGGCGGTTCGGCGTCCGAGGAGTTCCTCGCCCCGGCGGTCGCGGGTGAGGACACCTTCGTGGACTGCCCGAAGTGCGACTACGCGGCCAACACCGAAGCGGTCACCGCCGTCGTACCGCCCGTCGCCGCGGTCGAGCACCCACCGGTCGAGGAACTGGACACGCCCGACACCCCGACCATCGAGACGCTCGCCGCACACCTGGGCGTGCCCGCCTCCGCGACGCTGAAGAACCTGCTGGTCAAGGTCGACGGTGAGATCACAGCGATCGGCGTGCCCGGCGACCGCGAGGTGGACCTCGGCAAGCTCGCCGAGCATCTGGCGCCCGCCGCCGTGGAGTTGGTGACGGCGGAGGACTTCGAGGGACGGCCCGAACTCGTCCGCGGCTACATCGGACCGCAGGACCGCACCTTCCCGTACCTCGCCGACCCGCGGGTCGCGCCGGGCACCGCGTGGATCACCGGCGCCAACAAGCCGGGGCGGCACGCCCGCAACGTCGTGTGCGGCCGGGACTTCCAGGTCGACCGCTATCTGGACGTGGTCGTCGTCGAGCCGGGCGACCCGTGCCCGAAGTGCGGTACGGGCCTGGAGATCGGGCGGGCCATCGAGATCGGCCACATCTTCCAGCTCGGCCGCAAGTACACCGACGCCTTCACGCTGGACGTGCTCGGCAAGGAGGGCAAGCCGGTCCGGGTCACCATGGGCAGCTACGGCATCGGCGTCTCGCGCGCGGTGGCGGCGCTCGCCGAGCAGACCGCGGACGAGCAGGGGCTGTGCTGGCCGCGCGAGGTGGCACCGGCCGATGTGCACATCGTCGCCGCGGGCAAGACCACGCAGACCGAGCTGGCCCTGGAACTGGCCGACCGGCTGCACGCCGCCGGTGTCCGGGTACTGGTCGACGACCGGGCGGGGGTCTCTCCCGGGGTGAAGTTCACCGACGCCGAACTGATCGGTGTGCCCACCATCCTGGTGGCGGGCCGCCGGGCCGCCGAAGGCGTCGTCGAGTTGAAGGACCGCCGCACCGGCGAGCGCGAAGAGGTGTCCGTCGACGAGGCGTTGGCCCGGCTGACCGGCTGAGGCCGTCCTACAGCCAGCTGGCGAACTCCAACAGCAGCTCGCCGTCCTCCCGGTCACCGACCGACAGGCTCCACATGCCCGCCTCGACGGCGCGGAAGAACGACCAGTCCCGCAGCCGGTCCCGGTCGACGTCCAGCGCGTCGGCCAGCCTGCCCAGCCGCCGGCGGGCCGCGGACTGTGCCGCGGGCGCCGCCACCAGGGTCTCCAGGCGGTCCCGTACCAGCCGGGCCAGGTCGTATCCGGGGTCGCCGACCAGCGGCTTCGGGTCGATGGCGAGCCAGGGGAGCCGGTCGGCGGCGAGCACGTTGCCGTGGTGGAAGTCGCCGTGCAGCAGCACCGGTTGGGGCGGATCGGCGAGCAGCCGGTCGCGCAGCTCCAGTGCCTCGTCGACCAGTGGGCGCACCTCGGCGGCCCACGGCTGCTCGCGGCGTTCACGCAACTGGTCGGCGAGGTGCGCGGTGTAGTCGGCGACCGAGGTGAACGAGTGGTCCGCGGCGGGCGGCACCCACAGCCTGCGCAGCACCCCGGCGGCCTCCAGCATCGCCTTGGCGTCCGGCAGCGACCGCAGGGAGATGTCCGTGTGCAGCCGCTCCAGCAGCAGCGCGCCCTGCTCGGCGTCGGCGCGCAGCAGCCGTACGGCGCCTCGGCCGTCCCAGTGGGCGAGGGCGGCGTGCTCCTGTGCGGTCTCGGCGGTGATCAGGCCCAGCTTGAGCGCCGCGGGCGTGCCGTCGGCCTGCCGGACCAGTACCACCATGCTGATGTTGCCGCCGGGCTGCTGGACCCGCTCAGGCGTCAACTCCCAGCGTTCCAGGTACTCCTGGAGCCGCGCCGGGAGTTCGGCCAGCCACGCGCGGCCCGCCTCGCCCTCCCATGCGGTCAGCACCCGGACCAGGCGCTCGGGTGGCTCCAGCGGTACGTGCGGGGCCGAGGCCATGGGTGACGCATCCTTCCGGGCAACAGTGGTCAGCGGGGAGCAGGGGTTCACAGCGAGTCGGACGACGGAGTGGCGGACCCGGACGAAGTCGCGCCGGCGGCCCGCTCCGGCAGCCCCGGGAAGGCTACGCCGCTGCCCCGCCACCGCACGGCGCGCACCGCCGCCGCACGCAGCGCGGCCGTCGCGTCCCGCCGTACGTCGTCGTGCCCGGCCCGCACCAGGTCCGCGTAGGCACCGGCGACCCGGTCCTCCAGGACCGCGGCCAGCCGTACGGCGGCGGCCGGGTCGGTCACCGGGAACGGCAGTGCGTAGCCGGCGTCCGCGGGCACCGGATCGGTACCGAGGTCGTGGACGGTACGGGCGAGCGCGTCGCGGTGCGCGCGGTGCGCGTCATAGGCGGCCCGGGCGTCCGCGCGGTGTGCGTCGTCCACCCGGGCGCCGACCACCCCGTAGCCGTAGACGGCGGCGTGCTCGGCGGCGAGCGCGGCCTGCACGGCAGCCAGTTCGCCACCGGGGGACGGGGTGGTCATCGGGCCCTCCTCGAAGCGGTCGGGGCGCAGCCGGTCATTCAGCCACCGCCGCCCTGCAGCAGCACGACATGGCAGGCCCCGGCCGCCGCGACCGAGGCGAGCAGCCGGGCGAGCTGTGGCGGGGCGTCCTGCAGCGCCGAGGTCCGGGCGTCGGCGGTGCGGCGCTCGGCGTCGGCCAGCGCGGCCAGCGCGGCGCTCTGGTCGGCGGGCACCGCGGCGCTGGACGCGGAGGCCGTCGGGGCCACCGAGCCGGACGCCGCGCCCGACGGTGTGAACGCCGCGATATGCAGGGCGACTTGGGCCCGTAGCGGGCGCAGCCGGTCGGCGAGGGCCGGGTGCGCGGCGGCGGTGGCGTCGTAGCGGCCGAGCAGCGCGGTGCTGTCGAGGGCGGCCCGGGCGCTCAGCCGCGCCGACGGGTCGGCGGCGTCGCCGCGCGAGGAACCGCCCGAGCACCCGGTCAGTGCCGTGACCGCGATCGGCAGGGCCAGCCCGCCGGTGAGGACGGCCCGTCTACGCGGACCGCCGGGGGTCTGCGTGGTCATTGGGAGCGGCACGTTCCTCTTCCTGACGGAATGGTGGCGGAAACCCCGGCACTGTCCTGGCGGATCAAGGTCCTGGGCAGGCCAGAGCCTACCCGTGGCAGCGAAGGGGGCGGCGTGCACCCGTCAGGCTCCGCCGAATCGTCAGTCGGGTGCCGGAAACGATAGGCTCATGGCGACACGCGACGAACCCACAACAGCACACGCGGCCGAGGAGTCACCCGGATGAGCACCACCCAGACCGACAGGCTGCGAGAGATGCTGGAGCCGCTGGCGTCTGCGGCGGGTCTTGAGCTGGAAGAGGTCGCGGTCACCCCGGCGGGCAAGCGGCGCATGCTGCGGGTCGTCGTCGACTCCGACGAGGGCGTGCAGCTGGACGCGGTGGCGGAACTGAGCCGCGAGGTCTCCGCGGTGCTCGACGCGTCGGACGTGATGGGCGGAGCCCCGTACGTCCTGGAGGTCACCTCGCCCGGCACCGACCGGCCGCTGACCGAACCCCGCCACTTCGTACGCAACACCGGCCGCCTCATCAAGGCGCAGCTGGCCGAGGGCGGCGAGCTGGTCGCCCGCATCATCGGGGTGGACGACGAGGGGCTGGACCTGGAGGTGCCGGGGGTCAAGGGCCGCAAGCCCACCGCCCGCCGCCTCGCCTTCGCGGAGATCGCCAAGGCCCGGGTCGAGGTCGAGTTCAGCCACAAGGCTCCCACCGATTCCCCCCACCCGGACGACGACGCGGACGGCGACACGGACCCGGTCGCCGGCAACGACGAGAGCACTGAGGAGGCGTAGCCGTGGACATCGACATGAGTGCCCTGCGGGGACTGGTACGGGAGAAGGAGATCTCGTTCGACCTGCTGGTCGAGGCCATCGAGTCGGCCCTCCTCATCGCCTACCACCGCGAGCCCGGAAGCCACCGCGACGCGCGGGTGGAGCTGGACCGCAAGACCGGTCATGTGACCGTCTGGGCGAAGGAAGCCGCCTCGGAGGTTCCGGAGGGCGAGGCGCCGCGCGAGTTCGACGACACACCGACGGGTTTCGGCCGAATCGCGGCGACCACCGCCAAGCAGGTCATCCTGCAGCGGCTGCGGGACGCCGAGGAGGAGATCACCTTCGGCGAGTACGCCGGACGTGAGGGCGACATCGTCGCGGGGGTGGTGCAGCAGGGGAACGACCCGCGCAACATCCTCGTCGACATCGGCAAGCTGGAGGCCATCCTGCCCCCGCAGGAGCAGGTCCCCGGCGAGGAGTACAAGCACGGCACGCGGATGCGCGCCTATGTCGTGCGGGTGGTGAAGGGTGTGCGCGGTCCGTCCGTCACGCTCTCACGCACCCACCCGAACCTGGTGAAGAAGCTGTTCGCGCTGGAGGTCCCGGAGATCGCCGACGGCTCGGTCGAGATCGAGGCGATCGCCCGCGAGGCGGGTCACCGCACCAAGATCGCGGTGCGTTCCACCCGGCAGGGGCTCAACGCCAAGGGCGCCTGCATCGGCCCGATGGGCAGCCGGGTGCGCGCGGTGATGGCCGAGCTGAACGGCGAGAAGATCGACATCGTCGACTGGTCGGACGACCCGGCACAGATGGTGGCGAACGCGCTGTCACCCGCTCGGGTGAGCAAGGTCGAGGTGGTGGATCTCGCCAGTCGCTCGGCGCGGGTGACCGTCCCCGACTACCAGCTGTCGCTGGCGATCGGCAAGGAGGGCCAGAACGCCCGCCTCGCCGCCCGGCTCACCGGCTGGCGGATCGACATCCGGCCGGACACCGAGGCGGAACCGCAGAACGCGCAAGCACAGCAGTGAGCGGGCGGTAAGCGCGCCGTAACGAACAGCCGAGCGCAAACCGACCCGAAGGGGTGAGGTTGGCGCGGGGAGGTAGACTTAAGCAGTGTCTGGCCGGACGCGTGCCCGAGCATGCCCTGAGCGAACCTGCATGGGTTGCCGGAAGCGGGCGGCCAAGAACGATCTGCTGCGCATCGCGGTGATCGAGGATGAGTGTGTCCTTGATCCACGCGGTACGCTGCCCGGCCGGGGTGCTTATCTGCACCCCGACATGGCGTGTTACGACCTGGCGGTTCGCCGCCGGGCGTTTCCCCGGGCCTTTCGGAGCCGGGGGCCGCTCGGTACGGCGGAACTGCAACGGTCCATGGAACACGCGACAGGCAACGCCGCGTAGCACAGCGCGGTACGGAACAGAGAACGGCACGGGTATCCGTGCGGTCAGGTACGAGTCGGAAGTAGGTCGAGATTGCGATGAGCACTCGATGAGTACGCGATGAGTACGCCCATGAAGTAGCGACGGTCCGGCGGACGACCACCCCGGACCTAGAAGGAGCGAAGTGGCTAAGGTCCGGGTATACGAACTCGCCAAGGAGTTCGGAGTTGAGAGCAAGGTCGTCATGGCCAAGCTCCAAGAACTTGGCGAATTCGTCCGTTCGGCGTCGTCGACGATCGAGGCGCCGGTTGTTCGTAAGCTGACTGATGCGCTGCAGCAGGGGAACGGCGGCGGCGCCGGGTCCTCCGCCAAGCCTTCGGCGCCGCGCAAGCAGGCGCCCGCCAAGCCGGCCGCGCCCAGCGCCGGCACCCCGGCTCGTCCCGCCGCCCCCAAGCCCTCCGGTGCGCCCGCGCCGAAGCCTGCTGCTGCGGCGCCCTCTCCGGCTGCCCCGGCGCAGCCCGGCCCGCGTCCCGCTCCCGGTCCGCGTCCCGGCCCGAAGCCCGCTCCGGCGCAGCCCGCGCCCGCGGCCGAGTTCTCGTCTCCGGCCGCCGCGGCGCCGTCGCCCGCCCCCGCGGAGCGTCCCGCCCCGCGTCCCGGTGCGACGCCCGGCCCGCGTCCGAGCCAGCGCCCCGGTCCGCGTGACGGTGGCCCCGGTCGTGGCGAGCGCGCCGAGCGCGGTCCGCGTCCCGGCGGTCACGGTGGCGAGCGCGCCCCGCGTCCGGGCGGTGCCCGTCCGGCCGGTCCGCGTCCCGGTAACAACCCGTTCACCTCGTCCGGTAGCACCGGCATGCCGCGTCCGCAGGCGCCCGGTGCCCCGCGTCCGGGCGGTCCGCGTCCCGGCGGTCCGGGTGCGCCCGGTGGTCCGCGTCCGCAGGGCGCGCCGCGTCCCGGTGGCGCCCAGGGCGGTCCCCGTCCCACGCCGGGCGGCATGCCGCGTCCCGGCGGTGGCCAGGGCGGTCCCGGTGGTCCGCGTCCCAACCCGGGCATGATGCCGCAGCGTCCCGCCGCGGGCCCGCGTCCGGGGCCGGGCGGCGGTGGCCGTGGCCCCGGTGGCGGCGGTCGTCCCGGCGGTGGCGGCGGCGCTCGTCCCGGCTTCGCCGGTCGTCCGGCGGGTCCGGGCGGCGGCGGTCGTCCCGGCGGTGGTGGCGGCGGCGGTTTCGCCGGTCGTCCCGGTGGTGGCGGTCCCGGCGGCGGTGGCGGCGGCTTCGGCGGTCGTCCCGGCTTCGGCGGTCGTCCCGGTGGTCCGGGTGGCCGTGGCGGTACGCAGGGTGCCTTCGGCCGTGGTCCGGGCGGTCGCCCGGCGCGTGGCCGCAAGTCGAAGCGTCAGCGGCGCCAGGAGTACGAGGCCATGCAGGCCCCGTCCGTGGGCGGTGTGATGCTGCCTCGCGGCAACGGCCAGTCGGTCCGGCTGTCGCGCGGTGCCTCGCTCACCGACTTCGCGGAGAAGATCAACGCCAACCCGGCGTCGCTCGTCCAGGTGATGCTGAACCTCGGCGAGATGGTCACCGCGACGCAGTCCGTCTCCGACGAGACGCTGCAGTTGCTCGCCGACGAGATGAACTACATCGTCGAGATCGTCAGCCCGGAGGAGGAGGACCGCGAGCTTCTCGAGTCCTTCGACATCGAGTTCGGTGAGGACGAGGGCGGCGAGGAGGCACTCGTCGCGCGTCCGCCGGTGGTGACCGTCATGGGTCACGTCGACCACGGTAAGACCCGGTTGCTGGACGCGATCCGCAAGACCAACGTGGTCGCGGGCGAGGCCGGCGGTATCACCCAGCACATCGGTGCGTACCAGGTCGCGACCGAGGTCAACGGCGACGACCGCAAGATCACCTTCATCGACACCCCGGGTCACGAGGCGTTCACCGCCATGCGTGCCCGCGGTGCGAAGTCGACCGACATCGCGATCCTGGTGGTCGCGGCCAACGACGGCGTGATGCCGCAGACCGTCGAGGCGCTCAACCACGCCAAGGCGGCCGACGTGCCGATCGTCGTCGCGGTCAACAAGATCGACGTCGAGGGCGCGGACCCGACCAAGGTGCGCGGTCAGCTGACCGAGTACGGCCTGGTGGCCGAGGAGTACGGCGGCGACACCATGTTCGTCGACATCTCCGCCAAGCAGGGTCTGCACATCGACGACCTGCTGGAGGCCGTGGTCCTCACCGCGGACGCCTCGCTCGACCTGCGGGCCAACCCGGAGCAGGACGCGCAGGGCATCGCGATCGAGGCGCACCTCGACCGTGGCCGCGGCGCCGTGGCCACCGTGCTGGTCCAGCGCGGCACCCTGCGGGTCGGCGACACCATGGTGGTCGGCGACGCGTACGGCCGTGTCCGGGCGATGCTCGACGACACCGGCAACAACGTGGAAGAGGCCGGTCCGTCGGCCCCGGTCCTGGTACTCGGTCTGACCAACGTGCCGGGCGCGGGTGACAACTTCCTGGTCGTCGACGAGGACCGCACCGCGCGGCAGATCGCCGAGAAGCGCGCCGCCCGCGAGCGGAACGCGGCGTTCGCCAAGTCCCGCCGCCGGGTCAGCCTGGAGGACCTGGACAAGGTGCTCAAGGCCGGCGAGGTGCAGCAGCTCAACCTCATCATCAAGGGCGACGCGTCCGGTTCGGTCGAGGCCCTGGAGTCCTCGCTGCTGCAGCTGGACGTCGGCGACGACGTCGACCTGCGCATCCTGCACCGCGGTGTGGGTGCGGTCACCGAGACCGACGTCTCGCTGGCTGCGGGCTCCGACGCCATCATCATCGGCTTCAACGTGCGGGCCGAGGGCCGCGCCACGTCGCTGGCCGAGCGCGAGGGCGTCGACGTCCGGTACTACTCGGTCATCTACCAGGTGATCGAGGAGATCGAGGCGGCGCTGAAGGGCATGCTCAAGCCGGAGTACGAGGAGGTCGAGCTCGGCACCGCGGAGATCCGCGAGGTCTTCCGTTCGTCCAAGCTCGGCAACATCGCCGGTGTGCTCATCCGCTCCGGCGAGGTCCGGCGCAACACCAAGGCCCGCCTCGTCCGCGACGGCAAGGTCATCGCGGAGAACCTCACCATCGAGGGCCTGCGCCGCTTCAAGGACGACGTCACCGAGATCCGTGAGGGTTACGAGGGCGGTATCAACCTCGGCAACTACAACGACATCAAGGTCGACGACGTCATCGCGACGTACGAGATGCGCGAGAAGCCGCGCGGCTGAACCGTGCGGTGATGCCAGCCCCGGCGTAGCCCGGTCCATCAGGAACGGTGGTCGGGCGAGGGGCTGGCCGGTCGGGGCCGGTCGACGGGAGATAATCCGTCGATCGGCCCCGGCCGTTGCCGGTACTGTTGTGATGACTGTTCACACGAGGCCTCACAGGTCGGCTTGACCTGCTGCCCATGTATGTAGGGACGTTGTCCTTCGACCTGCTTCTCGGCGACGTACGGTCGCTGAAGGAGAAGCGCTCCATCGTTCGTCCCATCGTGGCCGAGCTGCAACGCCGCTACGGCGTCAGCGTCGCCGAGGTCGGTGACCAGGACCTCTACCGCAGGGCCGAGATCGGCATCGCGATGGTGTCCGGGGACCTCGGGCACGTCAAGGACGTACTGGACCAGTGCGAGCGCTGGATGGCCGCCCGGCCCGAGGTGGACCTGCTGTCCGCTCGGGAGCGGATCCATGGCGAAGACGACTGAATCCGAAGTCAGAAGACCGAAGAGAAGACAGAGAGAAGATTACGCATGACCGACACCGCGCGGGCGCGCAAGCTGGCGGACCGCATCCGGGTCGTGGTCGCCGAGACGCTGCAGCGACGGATCAAGGATCCGCGGCTGGGCTATGTGACGATCACGGACACCCGGGTCACCGGTGACCTGCGGGAGGCGACCGTCTTCTACACGGTCTTCGGTGACGAAGAGGAGCGGACCGCGTCCGCCGCGGCGCTGGAGAGCGCCAAGGGCGTGCTGCGCTCCGAGGTCGGCCGCCAGACCGGCGTACGGTTCACCCCGACCCTCACCTTCGTCCTCGACGCGGTCCCGGACACCGCCCGGACCATCGACGACCTGCTCGCCAAGGCCCGCGCCGCCGACGCCCAGGTCCGCGAGACGGCCGCGGGCAAGGGGTATGCGGGTGACGCGGACCCGTACCGCAAGCCGGCGGAGCACGACGAGGAGTCGGACGAAGCGTGAGCCGAGCGGGTAGAAGGGGCATCGGGCCCGACGGGTTGGTCATCGTGGACAAGCCCGCCGGGCTCACCTCGCATACGGTCGTCTCCCGTGTGCGCCGCTTCGCCGGAACCCGGCGGGTCGGTCACGCGGGCACCCTCGACCCGATGGCGACCGGTGTGCTGGTGATCGGCGTGGAGAAGGCGACCCGGCTGCTCGGGCACCTGGCGCTCACCACCAAGACGTACCAGGCGACCATCCGGCTCGGCCAGTCGACGGTGACCGACGACGCGGAGGGCGAGGTGGCGGCGACCGCGTCGGCGGCGCACATCGCCCGCGACGCGTTGGACGACGGCATCGCCAAGCTCACCGGCGACATCCTCCAGGTGCCGTCCAAGGTCAGCGCGATCAAGGTCGACGGGAAGCGCTCGTACCGGCGGGTTCTCGACGGCGAGGACGTCGAACTGGCGGCGCGGCCGGTCACCGTCTCGTCCTTCACCGTCCATGACGTACGGGAGGCGGTGGCCGCCGACGGTACCCCGCTGCTCGACGTCGAGGTGACCGTCGAGTGCTCCTCGGGGACCTACATCCGGGCGCTCGCCCGGGACCTCGGCGCGGATCTGGGCACCGGCGGGCATCTGACGGCGCTGCGCCGCACCCGCGTCGGCCCGTACGGCGTCGATCAGGCCCACACCCTGGACGAGTTGGAGGAGTCGTTCGCCGTGCTGCCGATCGGGCAGGCCGCGGCGGAGGCGTTCCCGCGCTGGGACGTCAGCGCCGAGCAGGCCCGTCAACTGATCAACGGCGTACGGCAGAAGGCCCCCGGGCTCGGCGCCGGACCCATCGCGGTCTTCGGCCCCGAGGACCGGCTCATCGCCCTGGTCGAGGAGCGGCGCGGCGAGACCAAGATCCTCGCGGGGTTCGTCTCGTAACTCCCGCGCGGACCAACTCCCGCGCGGACCAACTCCCGCGCGGCCCAACTCCCGTAGGGGCCAACTCCCATACGGATCAGCTCCGTACGGGCCGACCCGCCCACGGATCGACTACCCGTACGGCCCAACTCCCGTACGGACGGCGCACCGTGGAGTGCGGGCCGTGGTAGCCGCCCCGGCCCGCACTCAACGATTCCCCTCCGATCCTCTCTTATCCCCTCCGAGCTGCGGATTCACCCCAACGGGCAGGCGCTCGGAGTGAATCCCGTGGTGTGCGGGGGCGCTTTCGCCGCGCGCCCTGTCGTGGCGATCACCACACGCCTACCGTCGACGAGGGAGCGTTCGGCGAGGGGGCTTTCGGCGAGGGAGCGTTCGGCGAGGGAGCGTTCGGCGGGGAGGTATGTGCATGGCGCTTGGGGTCCCCCCTGCCATGGGTCAGGGGAAGGCCGATCCGGACGAGTCACTGGTGAGACTCTGCGATCTGGCCGGCCGGCCACGCGGCACCGGGTTTCTCATCGACACCGGCGGCACACTGCTGACCAGCCATGAAGCCGTCGACGGGCTGCGCCGCCTGGTGCTGCACGCACCGGGCGAGCAGACCTGCCTGGTCGAGGCCGAGGCCATCACCGCCCTGCCGGAGCAGGGCCTGGCCCTGGTCGCCACCGAAGGACTCGTCGTACCACCGCTGCCGGTCGCCGAGACCGGCCCCGCCGACCCCGACGGCTGGGTGCGGCTGCACGCCGAGAACTGGGTGCACGCGGCCGTCGTCGGCACCGTGCCCGCCACCTATACCGCCACCGACCGCTTCCACCTGCTGGGGCAGGTCTACGAGCTCGTCACGGGCACCCCCGACGCGCTGCGCAACGGGCCGCTGGTCTCCGGCAGCCCGTTGGTCGACACCAGGACCGGCGCGGTGCTCGGCGTGGTGGCCACCGCCGTACACGCCGCGCACGCCGCGCCCGGGTTCGCCGTCCCGCTGCGCGCCGAAGGTCCGCTGGCCGAACCGCTGGCCCGCAACGCCGCCACCGTGCCCGCCTACGGAGCCCATCTGAACCTCGCCGGTGCGCTGCAGCTCACCGCGACCTCGGTCGGTTCCGCGGGCGCGGGACAGCCCCGGGACCGGCGCGAACCGGAGCACAGACCGGCTGTCGAGAGCGAACTGCGGACCTTCCTCGACGCCACCGACGAGCGGGGGCCGCTGGTGCTCGGCCTGGTCGGCGACCCGGGCTGCGGACGCACCACCGAACTGGGCGCGCTCGCCGCCCGCCGTGCCCGGGGCGCGCGCCCGGCCCCGACCGTATGGCTGCGCGGGGCCGAACTGCGGCCTGGTGACGGCGGGTTGAAGGAGGCGGTGGAACGGGCGCTGCGGGCGGCCGGGCGGATCATCGACGCCTCGGGCGGGGTGGGGGAGGCCGGACAGGCGGAGGGCGTGACGCCGGACGCCGTGGCGCATCTGGCGCGGGCCGCCGGTCGCCCGCTACTGGTACTCCTGGACGCGCCCGAGGAGATGCCGTCGGTTCTGGCGCGGGCGCTGCCCGACTGGACGGCGGGCACCACGAGTTGGCTGCGGGCCGCCGGAGTACGGCTGGTGGTGGCGTGCCGCCCGGAGTACTGGGAGCGGGCCGGTGCGCTGTTCCCCGCCGAACTGCTGTACCGCCCCGGGTCATCGGCCACCCCGCCGGGCGGCCCGGCGCGGGCGCTGCCCGCCTGCGTACGGCTTGGCGACCTCACACCAGGCCAGGCCGAGCAGGCGCGCGAGCGGTACGGGATCCCGGAGGAGGCGATCGACCCGGCCGACGCCGCGCACCCCCTGGCGTTGCGCCTGCTGGCCGAGGTCCGCGCGGCCAACCCCGGGGTGGCGGGGGCACCGGACCGGTCCGCCATCTTCGCCGCCTACCTCGATCTGGTGTGCCTGCGGATCGCCGTACGGCTCGCGGTGGCCGGTTCCGAGCAGGTCGTCGGTACGGCCTTGCGCCGGCTGGCCGCCCGGGTGGCCGGACAGGTGCATGAGGCGGCGCGGCAGTGCTTGGGCCCGGGACAGGGCGAGTTGGACCGCGAGACCTTCGAGGAGATCTTCCCGTGGCGCAGCGGCTGGGCGTCCGCGGTGCTCACCGAAGGACTCCTGGTGCCCGCGGGGGCCGGGTACCGGTTCGCGCACGAGGAGTTCGCGGACTGGCTGCAGGCCGGGCACCTCGACCTGGACGCCGCGCTGCACGCCCTGGTCTACCGGTGGCACACGGCGCCGCGCGGCCGGCGAGAGGCCCCGGTACGGCTGCCGTCGCGCCCGTTGACGACGGTGCGGACCGGCACGCACGACGACCGCGTCCCACCGCCACCGCCCGCGCCCTCCGTCGCCCCCACGCAGCCGCCGCACGCCCTGCCGGTGCCGCGCCACCGCATCGGCCCGGTCGTACAGGCACTGTTGCTGGCCGGGCGGCGGGACGGAATGGACGAACTCGCCCACCGGCTGGACGACTTGGTCGGCGCCCTGGACGCGGGTGCGGTGGAGCCGACCCGGCTGGTCCCCGAGGACGGGCCGCCCGCTTACCAGGACGGCCACGTGGACGACGTCGACGGCGAGGACGACGAGCGGCGCGCGGACGCCGCGTGGTGGGCGGCGCATCTGCTCGGCGAGGTGCTGCTGCGCGTCCCCGACGGCGAGCCGTTCCGCGATGTGCTGCGACGGCTGGCGGAACGGATCACCGTACGTTCACTGCAACGCGGTGGGTTCACCTCGCCGACCGGGCCCCGGCTTCCGGCCGGACTGGCCGAATTCGGCCCCTGGTTCTGGTTGCGACTGCCACTGGGCACCGAGGACAGGCTGGACCTGCTGCGGCTGCTGCTGCCGGCGGACGGGCCGCCCCCGGAGAAGGGCTGCGCGGCGGGGGAGGACCGGTTCCTGACCGCGGCCGGTGAACTGCTCTGCGCCGACACGGATGTCGCGCTGCCGCTCATTTGCGGCTGGTTCGAGGACGACCGGCCGCTGCCGGCCGCCCCCGGCCCGCAGCTCAACCCCACGGTGGCCTCCGCCGCACAGGCGCTGCTGCACACCCACCGGCACCGGGCGATCGACGGCCTCACCGAAGTGCTGGTCGCGGCCGCCCATCCGCGCGCCGACGAACTCCTCGCCGCGCTCGCCGAGGACGAACCCTCGGCGCTGTGCCGCGCCGTGGACCGCTGGGCGCACGACGACCGTCCGGAACGCCATGTCGCGGCCGCCGCCTACGGATTGCGCGCGGCCGCCCATGTCACGTCCGAGGCAGACCGCCAACTGCTGCGCTACGCGGCGCTCACCCTGCTCGACCGCAGCGACGACTGCTCCCTGCACGGCGCGGCACTCGCCCTGCTGGTACGGGACCCGGTGACGCGCAACCGCCATCTGGACCGGGCGCTGGCCCGCTTCACGGCCGGGGATCCGTACATTCCGGCGGCCGTGCTGGGCGCCGCGCTGGCCACCCACCCCGAGCCGGTGCTGGCCGCCTTCCAGGCGCGGCTGCGCGAGCCGGGACCGCGCGCGGCCGAGGTCCTGGCGGAGCTCGCCCGGGTCACCACCCCGGCGCTGGCCCGCCGGGCGGCCACGCTCGTACGCGGCTACGCGGAGCACTGCCCGGAAGGCGCCCGCGATGTGGCCGACTACCTCGATCTGCGCCTGGAACAGGGTCCCGGCGCCCGTGCGGTCCTCTTCCCGCTCGCGGTGGGGCTGCTGCGCGATCCTCGCGCGGAAGTACGCAGAGCGCTCGCCCCGGTACTGACGGCAACCGGATCGGAGGTTTCCCAACCGCTGCGCAGAGAACTCCTGGAAGTCCTGCTGGAAGGCGAACGCGACGCGGCGGTCCTGGACGCCGTACGCCGCGGCGGTGGCTGACGCCGAGAGCTTCCGTGCGGGGCGCAAGGGGCGGGTGGACGGGAAAACGACCCCGAAGCCCACCCAGGCAGGGCGGAAAACTCCCGGTACCAGAACCCGAACCCACAGCCAGCGCGGCGACATGGCACTCTTGGACCCGGCACACTGGAAACTTGGTTCGGGCGAGGAGCGGTCACTGTGGAGCGCTGGCGGGGCTTGGAGGACGTTCCCGAGGGGTGGGGGCGCAGCGTCGTCACCATCGGCTCGTATGACGGCGTCCACCGCGGGCACCAGCTGATCATCGGGCGCGCGGTCGAGCGCGCACGGGAGCTCGGCGTTCGCTCGGTCGTGGTCACCTTCGACCCGCATCCCAGCGAGGTCGTACGGCCCGGCAGCCATCCGCCCCTGCTGGCGGCGCACCACCGCCGCGCCGAGCTGATGGCGGAGTTGGGGGTCGACGCGCTGCTGATCCTCCCGTTCACCACGGAGTTCTCCCAGCTGTCGCCGGGCGACTTCGTACGGACGGTGCTGGTCGAGGCGCTGGGCGCCAAGCTCGTCGTGGAGGGCCCGAACTTCCGCTTCGGCCACAAGGCGGCCGGCGACGTGGAGTACCTCTCGGCGCTCGGGCTGACGCACGACTACCAGGTCGAGGTCGTCGACCTCTACGTCAGCGGTGCGGCGGGCGACGGCGAGCCGTTCTCCTCCACGTTGGCCCGCCGACTGGTCGCGCAGGGCGATGTCACCGGTGCGATGGAGGTCCTCGGGCGTCCGCACCGCGTCGAGGGCGTGGTGGTGCGGGGCGCGCAGCGGGGCCGCGAGCTGGGCTACCCCACGGCCAACGTGGAGACCCTGCCGCACTCGGCGATTCCCGCCGACGGTGTCTACGCCGGGTGGCTGGTGGTCGAGGGCGAGTCGATGCCCGCTGCCATCTCGGTGGGCACCAACCCGACCTTCGACGGCACCCAGCGGACGGTGGAGGCCTATGCCATCGACCGCGTGGGTCTTGATCTGTACGGGCTGCACGTGGCCGTCGACTTCTTCGCGTTCCTGCGCGGACAGGAGAAGTTCGACTCGATCGACGCCCTGCTGGAGCGGATGGCGATCGATGTGAAGCGGGCACGGGAACTCGTGGAGGCCTAGGCCCGCTCACCGAATCACCGCATGGGGAAGGGCCCGGACGAATCGTCCGGGCCCTTCCCCATGTGCTCACTGCTGCTGCGGAGGCGGCGGATAGCCGTACCCAGGCTGCGGCTGCTGCTGCGGCCAGCCGGGAGGCGCGGGCTCGCCGCCCGGTCCGGTCGGCTGGCCCGGTGCGGGCGGCGGCGGACCGGCGGGGCTCGGCGCGGACTGGGCCTGCGTCTGCGACGGAGGATGCTGCGGCCAGCCCTGCGGTGCGCCCGGAGGGGCGTACGGGGCCTGCTGCGGCTGCCCGTCGTACCCGGCACCGGCCGGCGGGTAGTAGTAGGGCTGCTGCTGACCCGGGATCGGCGGGGCCATCTGCGGAGGCTGCCCGCCGCCTTCCCCCTGCGTCCACAGACCCTGCGCCTGCTGGGCGCGGGCGAAGTCCTCCGCGACCATCGCCGCCAGGTTGAAGTACGCCTCGCGGGTCTTCGGTCGCATCATGTCGAGGTCCACCTCGGCGCCCGCCGCCAGGTGCTCGTCGAACGGGACGACGACCACGCCGCGGCACCGTGTCTCGAAGTGGGACACGATGTCCTCAACCTTGATCATCTTTCCGGTCTCGCGGACCCCGGAGATCACGGTGATGCTGCGCTGCACCAGGTCCGCGTAGCCGTGCGCGGAAAGCCAGTCGAGCGTGGTGCTCGCGCTGCTGGCGCCGTCGACGGACGGGGTGGAGATGATGATCAACTGCTCGGCGAGGTCGAGCACACCGCGCATCGCGCTGTAGAGCAGACCGGTGCCCGAATCGGTGAGGATGATCGGGTACTGCCTGCCGAGGACATCGATGGCCCGGCGGTAGTCCTCGTCGTTGAACGTGGTCGACACGGCCGGGTCCACGTCGTTGGCGATGATCTCCAGACCGGACGGCGCCTGCGAGGTGAACCGGCGGATGTCCATGTAGCTGTGCAGATGCGGAATGTGCTGCACCAGGTCGCGAATGGTCGCACCGGTCTCGCGGCGCACCCGGCGGCCGAGCGTTCCGGCGTCGGGGTTGGCGTCGATGGCGAGGATCTTGTCCTGGCGCTCCGAGGCGAGGGTGGAGCCGAGCGCGGTGGTGGTCGTGGTCTTGCCGACACCGCCCTTCAGACTGATCACCGCGATCCGGTAGCAGGACAGGACCGGCGTACGGATCAGTTCCAGCTTCCGCTGCCGCTCGGCCTCGGCCGCCTTGCCGCCGATCCGGAACGGGGACCGGCCCGGGATGTTGCCACCGGGCTTCTTGGCCTTGGGCTGGTTGCGCAGCAGGCGGTCGGAGGACAGCTCCACCGCGGCGGTGTAACCGAGCGGCGCGCCGCCGACGGTGCGCTGCCGCTGGTCCGGGGTGACCGCGGGCCAGCCGCCGGTACGCGGGTCGACGGGCGGCCCGGGCTGGACTGCCAGCTGCTCGGGGTGAGCGGGCGGCAGCGGCGCACCCTCGTGCGGATAGCCGTAACCGGGCTGCGGCTGCGGCGGTGTGCCCTGCTGGTTCGGCAGCGGAAAACCGTAAGAGGACTGCGGCGCCCCCGAGTTGGGGGCGTTCGGGGTCGGGGGCGGGGGGAAACCGGGCCCGGGCTGCTGGGGTCCTGGCTGCTGGGGTCCTGGCTGCTGGGGTCCTGGCTGCTGGGGTCCGGGCTGCTGGGGTCCGGGCGGGGGCAGCGGCGCACCCTGGCTCGCGGACGCGTCGTAGTACTGCACGGGCGGCGGCAGCGGCGCCCCCGTCGCCGGGTGCGGCGGGCTCACCGCGTTCGGCCCGTTCGGCCCGTCCGGCGTGTTCGGGGCGGGCGGCTGCGGGAAGCCCTGCTGGGGACCGGGCGGCGGTGGCGTGACAGCGGGTCCGGGCTGCTGCGGGCCGGGCGGTGGGAGTACCACGGCCGGCCCGGGCGGCTGGGGTGCCTGGAACTGCGGCGGCAGCGGCGGCACGGCGTTCTGCGGCGGGGTCTGCGGCGGCGGCACCTGGGACCAGGGGGAGTTGGTCGCGGGCGGCTGCGGCGCGGGCGGTGCCCATGGCTGTGCGCCGACTGGTCCGGCCGTGTCGCCCGGTGATGCGATGGGCGCCGTGGGTACGGGAGTTGGGGCCGCTGTGGACTGCGGCGCCGGCGGCTGGGGTGCGGGGACGGCGTCACGCGGTTCGTCGGTGGCCGAAGCGGTGTCAGCGGTATCAGCGGTGTCAGTGGGCGCCGCGTCGCCGTCCGCAGGCTCGCCCTTCGGGGACGCGGAGATGGCGTCAGACTCCGGAAGTGCATCCTCCGGTTTGCTGTCCGAAGCTTCCGGATCGGCGTCCTGAGCGGCCTTCACGCCCTTTGTCGTGGAGAGGGCCGAGAAACGCATGGTGGACTCGCTGCGAATGGCACCGCGCAACGGCTCGTCCTTCGCGCTCGCCTCGGCGGGAGCGCCGCCCGTCCCCGTGGAGCTGTCCGCCGGTCCGCCGTGTGTGCCGGGCGCCGCCGTGGCATCGGTGCTCGGCGCCAGGCCCGTGAGGCCGGGCTCGGCGCCGCCACCGCCAACTGCCGTACCGCTGCTGGGCGCGGACCAGCCGGACCCGCCCGGGGTGCCGGTGCGCTGCTCGCTGCCGGGCGGTGGCACGGCGCCGGTGGCGGACGGCGACACGGTGTCGGGCGCGGGAGTGGCGGGCGGCCGCGGTGCCGACGGCGCCGCAGTCGACGGCGCCGGGGCCGTGGACGGCGCCGGGGAGCCGCTCTCCTCGCTGTTCGTCATGTACCAGGCGGGCGGCGTGTAGTCGATGGTGAACTCGCCTGTGTGGTCGGCGTCGGTCGACCGCCCGTCGCCGCGGTTCTCGTCCCGATCGCTGCTCACTGTGCCTCCTGGATTGCTGTCATGCTCGCGAACGGCATGTCGTACGCGGGGGTGTGCGGCACCTGTGGGGTGAACGTGGCGCAGGCTCGCGCCATCGATGATTCCTCCCCGTACCGCGGCAGCCCATCCGTCCCTTGTCTGCGGTCCCCTCGGTCTCAGGGGGCCACGGAGGCTGATTCGGGATACCTGCCCTCATGTGCTCCTGCCGCTCTGGAGGACAGCCTAATCATCCGGTGCCCCTCCATGTCAGGCCCGCCCCCGCAGCCCGTGGTGCACCGGCCACCCGCCCCCGGCGTCAGTCCACCCGGCGGGGCGAGCCCAGCAGCCCGGTCTCGGCATCCGTGGGCTGCGTCATCACGAACTGCCGGTGCGTACGTGTGCACCACAGCGCGAAGTTGTCACCGAGCCCGGACAGCGCGCCGACATCCGCCGCGGGCAGCGCCATGACACGGCCGATCAGCTCGGCCTCGTCGGGCGAGACCCGCTGCACCCCGACGAGCGTGGCGCTCTCCAGGAACCGCGGCGCGGTCGGCCCCAGATACGGCAGCAGCGTCAGCACCGACTGCCACGGGGCCGCCGCCACCCGGCCGCGCGGCGGCCGGATCCCCGCGTCCCGTACCACCAGCACCGGACTGCCCACCGACGGTCCCTGCGGCGGCACCCGTCCCACGTCGTGGATCGTCATGCACTGCTGACCGCCGCCGGCCGCCTGCGCCAACGGCGCCCAGACATGGGGCCGTCCGGTCTCCACCGCGATCCGGGCCCCGGTGGCGGCCGCCCGCAGCGCGATCAACTGGGCCGTCCACAGGCCACCGACCAGCACGACCTCCAACGGCGTCGGCCGGTTGAGGCCGAGCACCGCGGGCCGGTTCTGCGCGTCGACGCCGATGACCACACCGTCGTCACCGACCGGCAGACCGACCGCCGCCAGCTGTCCGGAGGACAGTACGTGCCGCGGACGGCGCGGCCCGAGCAGGCCGAAGCCCAACCGCGGCCGCCCGCTGCGCCGTTCGCGCTCCCCGGCCGACGGCGCGCCAACGGCCGTGGACGAATCGGGCATCACCGATGAGGACATCAGCGAGCACCTCCCAACGGCAAAGTGGCCAGCACACCCGGCAACTGCTCGCGGTCCAACCGCACCAGATCGATCTTCACACCACGCGCGGCGCGTTCCAACTGCCGCCGGGTCGCGGTGAGTTCGGTGTCGCTTCGGCCGGTCACCCGTACATGTCCGGAAAGCGCGGGCGCGTCTCCCGTACCCCGGCTCGCGGTCAGACTGAACGTGGACGCCAGCGCGGGCATCGAGGTGAGCAGCGCCACCAGGTTCGGCGCCGGTGTTCCGCCCGGGCCCAACTGCGGCCAGCGGCCTATCCAGTACGTGGTGTGCCAGCGGTCGTCGCAGCGCCAGGCCCGAGCCGTCTCCGCCGTGCGGCGCGGCGGCGAGTCCGACCGGCCCGCCTGCGCGTTGGCCAGCGGATTGACACAACTCGACGTGGCGATCGCGGCGATCAGCCCGGCCTCGTCCAACAGCGTGGCCTCGAAGCCCGCACCGGCCAGCCTGCTCGCCAACTGGTCGGCGGCGCGCAGCAGGGCGCGCTGCGCCCCGGCTATCCCGCCACCGCGCGCCCGTACCGCTTCGGGGCACAGCTCCGGGTCGAGCTTGAGCGCGACCCAGGTCAGCCGGACCGCCGGAGCCCCGGACTGCGCCTGCAACGGCGCGTAGCTGCGCGCGGCGACCGCCTGCTCCGGCAGATGCGGCGCCGGGGCGGGCTGGGTGTGCTGCACGACCTGGACCGACTCCAGCCGTATGCCGTCCACGTCAAGCGCCCCGTACAGCAGGTCCAGCGGCAGCGGACGGGCGGTGCGCAGCGGACGCAGCGGTGCGTCGGCGGCCTGTACCTGCAGTACGGCGGTGAGGAACGTGCCGTCGCCGACCATGCCCACCGCACGCCGCCCCCGGGCGGTGTAGGTGTAGGTCCGCAGGCTCGGATCGCATTCGAGGGCGGGTGTGAACCCCGGGTCGGTGCCACTCGGCACCGGCTCACCGGCCCGTCGCCTGCGGGCCCGCAGCGCCATGGCGGCGGCCAGCCACTCCGGGGCGGGCCGCCGGTGTCTGCGCACCACCGCGAGCATCACCAGGGCCGCGGCGACCACACCCGCGGGCACCAGCAGCAGCGGATCGGTGACCCAGGCCGCCAGCAGCACCGCGGCCGCCACCTCGATCAGTACCAACTGCTGCACCCCGATCGGGCCGATGCGGCCCGACTTCGGATGCGGACGCAGCACCGCACCGGACTGCGGCCCCCCACCGGACGGCCGCTCTCCGCCGGGGCGCGGCGTGCCGGCCGCGTGTGCCGCACCGCCCGACCGCGCACCGGAGGGCGCCTGCCCTCTCGTACGCGTCGTGGTCGCGCTGGCCATCCCCGTCGCCCCCTTGTCCCACTCTTGTGGTGAATGCCCGGCTCACGTCCGGTGGTTGACGTACAGTCCGCCCCACCCGCACGACCGGTACCGATCGTCACCCGGCATAGTAGAGGGCCAGTCCGACGAGCGCGGGCGCCCGCCCCTGCCTGTGGATAACCGGGGTGCACAGCCGACGAGGACCGTCGACCGCACCGCGACCGCGGCGGGAAGAGTGCGGAAGGCCGCGTACACCGATCAGATCGCAGCGATCACCGGGGGAGAAGTAAGAGCCGATGGCTTCACGGCGGGACGAGCTCAACGCCTACACCTTTGCCAGGAAGCGGACCTTGGCGGCGTTCCTCCAGCCGTCACCCGCGGGTTCCGAGGAGGGCGCACCGCGGCCGCTGCGCGCCCTCGCGCCGAGCCTGGTCGTCGCGGCCCTGCTGCTCGCGGGATTCGGCGCCTGGGGCCTGATCAAGCCCGGCGCACCGCAGGGCTGGGACGACCCTGGCGCCAAGGTCCTCGTCGGCAGCGATTCCACCACCCGCTACGTGGTGCTGAAGACCGACGGCAAGGCGGAACTCCACCCGGTACTCAACCTGGCCTCCGCCAAACTCCTCCTCGATCCGCAGAAGTTCGGGGTGCTCAAGATCCAGGAGTCGGTGCTCGACAACGGCAAGCTCCCGCACGGCCCCACCCTGGGCATCCCCTACGCCCCCGACCGCCTGCCCAGCAGCGCCGACGCCGGAACCGCCAAGCTGTGGGCGGTGTGCGAGCGGCCCGGCCAGGGCACGGGAGACGTCCAGAAGGCCGCCTTCGTGCTCGCCGGCCGGGACGCGTCCAAGGTCGACGGCGCCGGGCGGTTGAGCGGTGACCAGGGGCTGTTCGTCCAGGGCCCCGACGGCGTCCAGTACCTGGTCGACCCCGACGGCACCAAGTACCCCATCGGCAACGCCAACTGGAAGAGCGCGGGCAGGACCGGGCAGGACGCCCAGAAGCTGCTGGTGCGGATCCTGTTCGGCGGTGACAAGACACCGCAGTTGGTCACCGATGACTGGCTGGCCACCTTCAACCCGGGCAGGCCGGTGGAGTTTCCGCAGGCGGACGGCTTGGGCGGAGCAGCCAATGTGCCCGGCCTCAACCCGCAGCTGAACAAGGTCGGCATGGTGCTGATCGCCCCCAGCGGTACCGGCTCCCAGAAGTACGTCGTGCTGGCCAACAAGGTGGCCCGGGTCTCCGACCTGGTCGCCAAGCTGCTGCTCAACATGCCGGGCGTCACATCGATGTACCCGGGCTCGGACCACGTACCGGCGCCGCAGCAGGTCGCCGCCCAGGACTTCACCCCCGACGACACGCCCTTCTACGCCGACAGGGGATGGCCGCAGCAGCCGCCGCAGCAGGTGAACGACGGAAGCTCCGCCGCGTCGTGCAGCGTCTACCGCGGCTCGGTGAACGGCAACAACCAGCCCCAGGTGAGCGTGTGGACGGGCCGGCACTTCCCGGCGACCGTCGTCGACGGCGGCACCAGCGCCTATGTGACCCCGGGCTCCGGCCTGCTCTACCGGCAGACCGTCGGCGGCTCGACGGACACCGGCAGCGTCTTCCTGGTCACCGACACCGGCCTGCGCTATGCCGTGCAGTCGAACAATGACAGCAACTCCCACAAGTCGAACATCGGCGCCGATCCCTCCGCCTCCGCCGACCCCCAGAGCTCAGGACAGAGCTCCGACCAGAGCCAGCAGCAGGCCGCCCAGGCTCAGGTGCGGCTCGGGTACGGGCAGGTGCAGCCGGTTCCGGTTCCGCAGGCGTGGTCGGCCTTCCTGCCCGCCGGGCCGACGCTGGACACCAACGACGCAGCCCAGCCGCAGGGTTCGTGATGCACGCGCCTCAAACCTCCCGTCTCGCGCGGTCCGTGGCCGCGTCCACCGCGGCCTGCACACTGGCCCTCACCCCCTGCCTGGTACCGGTGGAGCACCCGGTACGGGCACACCTGGCCCTCGACGACAACGGCGAATGCACCTTCCCGGCGCAGCCGATAGCGAGCGTCCCCTGGTCGCTCCAGCGGGTGATGCTCGACCAGCTGTGGCAGAACAGCCGGGGCAAGGGCGTCGGCGTCGCCGTCATCGACACCGGTGTCGACGCCCGTAACCCGCAGCTCAAGGACGCCGTCGACAAGCACGACGGCTTCGACCTGATCGACAACAAGGGCGACGGCACCAACGACACCGTGGGCCATGGCACCAAGGTGGCGGGCATCATCGCGGCCCGCCCGGCCGCGGGTACCGGATTCGTCGGTCTGGCGCCGCAGGCCACCATCCTCCCGGTGCGCCAGAACGACGACCAGGGGAAAGGCACCGCCGCCACGCTCGCCGAGGCCATCCGCAAGTCGGTGGCCGCGGGCGCCAAGGTCATCAACATCTCGCAGGACACCACGGGTGTCCTGGGCCCCGACTCGCAGTTGGCGCAGGCCGTCCAGTACGCCCTGGACCAGGACGTCGTCGTGGTCGCGGCCGCGGGCAACAACGGCTCGGGCGGTCAGCAGCACTCCACGTACCCGGCCGCGTTCAAGGGCGTCCTGGCCGTCGGTGCCTCCGACCGCAACAACGAACGCGCCGACTTCTCGCAGTCCGGCCCCTTCGTCGGGGTCGCGGCGCCCGGCGTCGGCATGGTCTCCACCGTGCCGATCGGCGGGCAGTGCGTCGACGAGGGCACGAGTTTCGCGGCGCCCTATGTCGCGGCCGTCGCCGCGCTCATCCGCGCCAAGCACCACGACTGGCACGAACAGCAGGTCGTCGCCCAGATCGAGCAGACCGCGGAACGCGTGGACCCCGGGCACAACAACTTCATCGGGTGGGGAGTGGTCGACCCGGTGCGCGCCCTCACCGACGACGCCAAGCCGATTGACCAGCCGGCGCCGGACAAGGGCCTCAGCAAGAGCGGCGCCCGGATACAGCCCGCCGCGCTCACCCTGGGCGAGACCCCGCAGCAGCGCGCTGAGCGCACCGCGACCTACGCCCTGGGCGGCGCGGCCCTGTTGGTCGCGGTGATCGCGGGCGGCGCCGTGGTCGTAAGGGACGCCAGGCGCCGCCGTACGACCACATGAGGCGCCGCCTCAGCCGGTCACTGGTGCTCAGCTGGCGCCGGCCGGCCGTACGGTGCCCATGATCTTGTCGATCTCGGCCGAAGTCAGCGCGTTGGGCACGCCCTGGTCCGCGTAAATGATCCACAGCCCGATCGTGCCGTCCTTGAGGCGCATCGCGATGGAGCGCGCGGTGGCGGTCGCGGGGACGCAGGGACTCGGCTGGTAGATGCCGGTGACGGTAGCGGTCGCGGTGTAGCCGTCGATGCCGTTGTGCTTCCACGGTGTGGGCGTGCTGACCGACACCTTGGGCTTGTGGCCGTCGGCGCCACCGTAGGCGGCGAAGCCCCAGTTACCGGCCGCGATCTTGGCGTCGTCCTGGAGGGTGCCGCCCTTGGCGCCCTGGGAGCCGATGGTGGCCAGCTGGCCCTTGCCCGCGGCGATCGGACCGCTCTGGTTGCCCGCCGAGGCGCAGCCGCCCTCGCGGTAGTCCGAGGTGCCGGTCATGCCGACCATCGGCTGACCGTTCTTGTCGGTGTAAACGATCTCCAGGTCCGGCTTGGCGACCTTCCAGTTCTCGGACTGGGGCGGGACGTCGTAGCTGAAGCCGTGCCGCTGCCAGGTCTGCGTCTGCCAGCCCGCGATCATCGGCTTCGCGTCCGATCCGTTCCCCGTGGTGTTGGGGCCGTCCTGGGTCGGCGTGGGCGCCGTCTGCGACGGCGCGGAGGCGCTTGACGACGCCTTCGCCTGTTGCGTCTTCTTCCCGCCGCCCAGCAGGGCGAACGCCCCGCCGCCGATCACCGCGAGCGCGACAACGGCGCCGACGACGGTGAGCAGCGTCTTGCGGTTGCGCGCGGGCTGCGGCTGCGGCTCCTGCGGTGCCGGGGGCTGCTGGCCGGGGTACGACCCGAAGTGGTTCTGCGGTGCGGTGGCGTGCGTTGGGAACCCGGCGGGCGGCGGGGGCGGGCCCTGGAGTGCCTGCGTGGGCTGGCTGTGCGGTGACTGGGCCTGCGGAGGCGGTGCGGGCTGCGGGGCTTGCGGAGGCGGCCCCGGGGGGCCTTGCGGCGGTATCTGCGGCATCTCGCCAGTGGGCGTCCAGGTGGGCGCCGGCCCGAATCCCTGCTGCGGCGGTTGCCGCGCGGGCTGCTGTGGTTGCTGCGGATCGTTGGGGTTCTGCGGCCAAGACATGGCCGATACCCTACGTGCCGACCGTCGCCGCCCGGTCGGTGAGCGGCGACAGAACGGAAACAGCAGCTACCCGGCCGCAGGCCAGGGGACTTGCGGAGAGCGGTAGTAGTCGATGCCCAGGGCGTCCCAGCGCGGCCCCTGCGCGGCCAACCGCACCTTGAACGCGTCCCAGTCGTGCAACGCGGCCGGTGACCAGCCGAGTTCAGCGATCGCCGGCAGCCGCGGGAAGGCCATATACCCGATGTGGTCGTTTGTCGAGATGGTTTCCGACCACAGTGGTGCCTCGACGCCCAGTACGGCCGATGCCGGCGCCCCGCGGAGGAACGTCGCCGGATCCCAGGAGTACGCGTCCTTGACCTCTGTATATCCGGCCCAGCTCAACCCCAGTTTGGTGGAGGGGTTGTACTTCATGTCCAGGTAGGTGTGGTTGGCGGGCGACATCACCAGCCTCGTCCCCGCCTTGGCCGCGGCCACCACACTCTGCTCGGTACCGGCCGTGCCCCAGTACTGCGCGACCGCCCCCGCGATGGGATGGGCGTTGGCGATCTCGTGCCAAGCCAGCACGGTCTTCCGGTACTTGGCGACGATCGGCTGTACCCGGTCCATGAAGGCCGTGTAGTCGGCGGCACTGGTGGAGTGTGCTTCATCGCCCCCGATGTGCAGATACGGACCAGGGGTGAGCGCCGCGAGCTCCCGCAGCACATCGTCGATGAAACGGTACGTCACGGCTTTCTGCACACACAGGGAGCTGAACCCGACGTTCGTTCCGGTGTACAGCGGGGGAGCGGCCCCGTTGCAGTTGAGCGGCGCGTACGAGGCGAGTGCGGCGTTGGTGTGCGCGGGCATGTCGATTTCCGGAACGACCGTCAGATAGCGGCTGGCCGCATAGTGCACGATCTGCTCGTACTGCGCCTTCGTGTAGTACCCGCCAGGCCCGCCGCCGACCTCGGTCGAGCCACCGTAGGCGGCCAGCCGCGGCCACGACGAGATGGCGATCCGCCACCCCTGGTCGTCGGACAGGTGCAGATGCAGGTAGTTGATCTTGTAGAGCGCGAGTTGGTCGACGTACCGCTCGACCTGGGCGACGGTGAAGAAGTGCCGCGAGACATCGAGCATCGCGCCACGGTAGGAGTACCGCGGCGTATCGGTGACCGTCCCGCCGGAGACGGTCCAGGGGCCGGGCTGCCGCGTCCGCTCCTCCACGGCGGCGGGCAGCAGCTGCCGCAGCGTCTGCACGCCGTGGAACAGGCCCGAGGGCTGCTTGGCGGTGATGGCCACGCCATGGTTGGTGACGTCCAGCCGGTAGCCCTCGTCGCCCAGCGCCGTGCCGTGGCCGCTGAGGGCCAGCACAATCCCACCCTCATCGCCCGCCGTCAGGGGCCGTACGGGTAGCGCATACCCCGTGGAGGGCCGCAGCAGCCCGGCCAGATACCGCCCGACCCGCACCGCCTCCGGCGACCCTTCCGGCACCCGGATGACGGTGTACCCGCCGATCGTGTACGACCCGCCACTCTCGTGCACGGCCGCTGGCGCGGGCACCACTTGCGACAAGGGTGGCGGGGCGGTGTCCCTGGGCGCCGCCGAGGCGGTCCCGGCGGTGACGCCCACCACTAAGAGCAACGCACCCAACAAACACGGCAACCGCCACACGACCACCCTGGAACCCCGAGCACTGCGTCGTCTCACGAACGATCCCTCCGCCGAGGGCCGAAGCCCAACCGACACCTGCGACCGAAATCCGATAAAGCGACCAAATGCGCTTCCTGGGTACCGCGTGGCTGATGCCCCGTCAAGAACTTCGCGAGTCGGGCAGACGTGTCTTGCTCAGGTGCACGTCAGGGAGCCCCGGGCTGGCCGTAGCGGTGAGGCAGTCAGTCGTAGGGTTTGTGATCACGTGGCCTAGCGAACAACAGTCCAAGGGGCCGGGTACTCCACCTGCACTGCTCCCGCAGGGACCGCCGTCGAACATTCCCCAGCCACCCGTATCAGGGCAACCGGCTGCTCTCGGACCGTCGCAGCCGCGCCATCCCGCGCAAGGGTCGGAAGTCCCGCAGTGTCAATGGCAGGGGTTCGGGGAAGCTCCTCCCCAGTGGGAGCCCGCCGCCACGCCCGCCGTTCCAGAGCGGCGCTCGTGCAGGCACTTCACCGCCCTTGTCGCTGCCACCACTGTTCTTGCCCTGGCCGCCACAGGCGTGGCCGTCGCCTTCGCACTGCGCGATGGCCACGGCAAGCCGAAGGCCGCCCAGTCCTCTTCGGCCGCTCCCTCGATGACAGCGACCAGCCAACCCGGGGAAGGCGGTCCCCGTGGTACGACGAAAATTCAGCCGGTGGTACCGGGCTGGCAGGTCGTGCTGAACGGCGACCTGAACGTCGCCTGCGACGTACCGAAAGACTGGACGGTCTTGGGCGAAGGTCGGGACCTCGCTGTCCACAACGAAATGGGCTTTCCGGTCAGCTCGACGGAGCGGCCACCTACAAGCAGTACTGCTCCACAGACGCAGTACGTCCCTGGCTAGGGCCAGCCGCTTCCGGTCCCGGCCGGACAGAATCCGTACGCTCAGCCCAGGCCGTACGGACAGCTTCCGCCGTACGTTTCTCCTGGGCGCCCACCAACTCAGCCGACACCCCAGCAGAATTGGGTCGTTAACCCCTACAACCAGCAGTAGCCGCCCCACTCGGCCGTGCCCGGTGCGCGGCCGGGCAAGCGGCTGGCGGGCGGCAAGCTCGCCGCAATGGTCGCGGGGTCGTCCCGGCCTTTTTGGTGACCGACGCTGGTGCGTGGTCCCTGAATTCGGGCGGCAACGGCCCGAAATCCAAGCCGGCCGACCGATTCGGCCACCGCCGGTCCCTCGACGGACAACGGTGACAACGCACGGCACAACGCCGTGGGGAAGGTCGTGTGGACCCAGTCCGCGCAGTTGCTCCCGGAAGATGCCGACATCATCTCAGTGCCGGGCATGTGGTTCAGTGGCGACGATGTCTTCAAACGCATCTTGGATGGTGCGATCGCCTGTAACCTCACGACCGGTCGGCAGCACTGGAAGGTGCCCACACCGTCGACCAACCCATGTGAAGCCGCCGACAACATCGTGAACAACAAGGTCGCGGTGGAGTACGGGAAGCTCTGCGACGGCATCGTGATCGTCGATGCGCCAACCGGCAGGGTGGCACGGAAGAAGCAGTGGGCCACTTCGTTGGATGACACTTCGATCAGCGTGGATGTGGCGATGAGCGGTGATGCGGTCGTCATGACCACGGAGGGGACAACACCGGCGTTCTATGTCAGCATCGGGAAGGAGTTGTGGCGGGTGCGCTGCGCGGCACCGTCGTCGGCTGCGCGCAGGTAGAGGCGGGCTGGCACAACAACACGCTGGTGATGGGCGAGAGCTCGATATTCCCCAGCCAATCTGGCCAGTACCTGATCGGTGCCCTGCACCGATCAGTTCTCTGGCGGCTCCATCCCTGAAGAAGCTCAAGCCAGGCGTGGCGTGACAGTGGGGCGGCACCGATCACAGGACGAACCTGCCATTGGGCGACAAACCGGACCGTGTTGGTTGGCTCAAGTCCCCACCGGAGCTACTCAGTTGGGGCTGTCAGTGACACTCGATAGAGTGGTAGCCAGATTTAAAGGTGCTGTAAGGGGGAGGGGCATCGTGGCTGGGTCGAACAACGGCAGTCCGAACGTCGGACGGGCTCCCGATGCGCTGTTGACCATCCAGAAGCGCATCAATGACCTGCTGACCAAACTGGAGCAGTCCGCGGCCTCGCACACCAAGCTCGGCGGCCAGACGGTCTCGCGAGGGTCGTACGGCGGGAAGTTCGCCGAGGCCGATGACCTGCACGCGCTGTACGACAACGTGCACAGCCAGTTGGTCACCCTGTCGCAGACGTTCAGTGACCAGCTCGAAGCCTTGGGTATCGCCGTCCAGATCTCCGACCGCGGCTACGACAGCATTGATCAGGAGCAGGCAGACCGGTTGCGCGAGATCCAGAAGCGGACGGCGCAGTACTACCAGGCGCCGAAACCGAGTGGAACGGCTGCCCAGCCGGCTGATGGTCATGGCAAGTCGGTCACTGGGTAAGACTGGGGAGTCACATGGCTGAGTCCAAGTATGACGACGCGAAGGCGGGGCAAAGCGACGTCTTCGAGTGCTACGCGATGCAGAGCCACGACTTCGAGGGCATGTCCGTTAAGGACCTGCGTGCACTGGTCGAGAGCGGCAACGCGGCCGACATCACCACTGTGGGCCACGCCCTTCTGGACGCGCACGGTGAGATCACCGACATCGCGAACCAACTCAAGGGCTACGTGGCAAAGGTGGATTGGCAAGGCGAAGGGGCCTCCGCGTTCCAGGACTGGGGAAACCAGTTCGCGAACCAGAGCCTGAAACTGGCTCACGTCGCGTACGTGGCGGGCGACCACATGAGTGCCGCCGGGTATGCCCTCGGCCAGGCGCAGAGCGCGATGCAGGGTCTGCACCCCGACGCCAAGCCGAACTCCGCGGACCACAATGAGGCCATCACCCAGGTGGGCAAGGTGGCCTCGACGTATGTGACGGCGAGGGAGGTGATCAAGGGGGAGCAGATGCCGAACTTCCAGCCATTGCCGACAATATCTAGCTGGAAAGATGACTCGTTCCTCAGCGGCCGACCTTACGGTTTATCCAATGCGACTTCCAATGCTGGCAGTTCGGATGCTGGCTCGTACGGGGGAGTGACGCCGAAGAACGAGCGCACGGATGGTTTCGCAGGCGGAACGGCCTCGCCACATGGCATATCGACGGCAACTCACATTCCCGGAGTGCCGGCGGGCGATACCGCTGCACATACGTCGCTGGATTCAAGGGCGCCGGTTGCTACTGTGCCGCCAACCGTGAGTCATGGCGTGGAGAGGCCCAAGGGCCCATCCACCACTCAGCCGGGTGGAATGCCGGTGCCTCCGCCGCTTGGTGGTCCCGGTCTCGGCCTGGGTACTGTGCCCCCGCGTGGCCCGATCGGCCTGAATGGTAGACCTACGAACGTCGGCGGTCTGGGCGAATATCGTCCGCCGACGCTCGGGAAAGTGCCGAACGAACCTGGTGGCGATGGAATCGTGGGTGGTATCCCCAGCCGGAGCGGCGCATCAATGTCCTCTCCCCGTATGCCCCGGGCGACTGTCATCGGCGGAGAAGGGGAGCCCACGGCACCGCGTGGCTCGATGTTCCGAGGGCCGATGGCATCGGGCGCGAGTGAGGGTGGCGGCGGCCTCAGCCCGAGAGGCCCAATGGGGCCGGGGCGTCGGTTGGCCTCCGAGCTGGGCGGTGTGGTGAGCGAGGTGCGCGGGTCAGGCTCGGGTGCACGCGAGTTCACGCCGGGCGGATCTGGGCTGGTGCGCGAAGGTCAGGGAGCCGGGATGGTGCCTTCCGCTGGAGTCAGGTCGGCGAGCGGTCGACGTACGTCCACAGCTCGTCCCGACTACCTCGAAGAAGACGAAGAGACGTGGGACGTGAGCCGACAGGACGTCGTGCCGGGCGTCATCAACTAGGCCGAACGGAACCCATAGGACCAGGTGGAGGCAGCGGCGCAATGCGGACGTTGACCGGTAGTACGACACGGCGTCGGCTTGCGCCATTGCTCGTGGCTTTCAGCGCTTGTGTCGGGCTATCCGGCGGCATGGCTCCGGGAGCTTCTGCTGCTGATGATGCGCGCTCTCACGAGTGGTATCTGGACGTCATGCAGGCGGACAGCATGTGGAAGGTGAGTTCGGGACAAGGAGTGACGGTCGCTGTTATTGACACTGGGGTAGCCCCTTCGGCCCCTGAGCTACAGGGACAACTCGTGCCCGGCGAAGACCTCAACGACGGGAGGGCCGGTGAGACCAGCGACCGCGACGGCCATGGCACGGAGATGGCGGCCTTGATCGCTGGAACAGGTGCCGATGGCGGAATCCAGGGACTCGCCCCTCGCGCCAAGATTCTTCCCTTGAGGTACAAGGAGGGTGTCCCCGTGCTGGAGACCGCACCCGGGGGAATCCGGTACGCGGTGGATCACGGTGCCCGCATCATCAACATGTCCTTCGGGAATGAACTGCCCACTGTGACCCCCGAGATGCGAGCGGCCGTTGACTATGCCAACCGCAAAGGCGTGTTGATGTTTGCCTCCTCGGGGAACGTAGGAGACAAGGACAATGCGATCACGCCCCCGGCGTCGATGGCAGGCGTCGTAGCCGTAGGTGCCGTGGACAAGAGCCTCACGGTTACCAAGTGGTCCAACCACGGGCCGGAACTCGCTCTCGCAGCGCCAGGGGATGACATTCCGATGCGGTGCGCCAATGGCGAAGGCTACTGCCCCAGTGGAGGCACCAGTCAGGCAACCGCCCTCGCTTCCGCCTCCGCTGCCCTCGTCTGGTCCGCCCACCCGGACTGGACCGGCAACCAGGTGCTGCGTGCCCTGATCGAGACGGCTGGCAAGCCGACGGCTGGCAAGGTGCCGAGCGAGTACGTCGGGTATGGATTGGTGCGTCCCCGGATGGTCCTCCTAGAGCACCAGGGTGAGCCTGGCCCGGCCAATGTCTACCCGCTACCGAACGGCCCGACTTCGGGGTCGCCCTCTCCGGCGCCCTCGAAGTCCGGACAGGCCCCGTCGGCGGCATCGCAGCACGGGGAAGCCGCAGCCGCTGGAACGAGTGGCAACACAACATTGTGGGCCCTGCTCGGCCTCGGCGTGGTGGTTGTCGTGGGTGGTGTGGCGACGTTCGTCGTGCGACGCAGGTCGGTCTAACTTGCCCCGGCTATAGACGCGTTGGGATTGTCGTGTCCACCTACTAGAGTGACGCGAGAGGCTATGGACGCGCGCACTTCCGCACGTGTGTCAGATCGGCGCGAGCTGCACATGGCGGCCCGCAAAGTCCGAAAAATCATGGGGGAGGCAATTAATGACCCAGCAGCAACTCAGCTACGCTGAGATTCACAGGCTTGAGAACGACATTCAGACCACCACCGAGTCGATGACGAGCCAGCTGCACAAGCTGGCCGATATGCTCGCTCAGCTTCAGGCGGACTGGAAGGGCCTTGGCGCCGACGCGTTCACCAAGGCGCAGCGGGACCTGAACGACGACCACAACGCATTGCGGAAGTCCCTTGAGGTCATCAACCAGGCTGTGCACGACACCAAGGTCGGCAGCCACAGCAATGACCAGCAGGTGTTGGACGACTTCAAGCACGTTGATGTGTCCGGGGACTTGAGGAGCGGCATCGCCGGTTACTAGGCAGCTCGGGTCTGGTGACCCGAGCTGCGACGAACGCCGAATCCACATCCCAACAACACTTCCACATCAGGGGGCGTGATGTCCGACATCGATCTCAAGGTTCACTACTCGTCGCTGCAGGAGGCTTCTGCCACCCTCAGGAACGCGGCGAAGGATCTGGCCGACCAGCTTGACAACCTGCGGCACAGGGTGGAGGCCGTGTCCCAGACCTGGGACGGCGAGGCCCAGCAGGCCTTTGTGCAGGCCGACACCGTGTGGCGGCAGCGGACCCAGCACATCCAGACGGTCTTGGGTGACGTCGCGGACCGCTTGGACCGCGCACACGCCAGCTACCACGCGACTGACAAGAAGGCGTCGAGCTACTTCCACGCCTGAGGTCGTCAGTACATACGTAGGGGGTGGGGCCGGTGAACGGCCTTACCCCCTAAGGCTTTTCCGTCGACACTCGCGACGCTAAGGGAGGTCAGGCTTTGTGCATCCGTGGCGCTTCGCAGACGCTGTTGCGAAGTCATGAAGCAGTGAGTCTTCGAAAGACGGATCCGGTTTGTTGACCAGGAAGCCGCCGGTTGCCTTTTGCGCCGCGGCAAGAGTGTAAGAGGCCTGGCTGAGATCGCCGGGGCACTGTGCACTACCCCAGGCCCATCCACCGGTGTTCCAACTGCCGGATGGCCGCCCCATCGTCGAGTAACCAGCACTGTCGCCCAAGTAGTGTGCGAACGGGCCGTACAGAGCTGTTAGCCGGTAGAGCGTGGAACCCGAGGAATCATTGAGGAAACAGTCTTCCACTGGCGTGTTCGGGTCGTTCGGTGCTTCGAAGACCGCTGTCATGCCCAGTCGCTGGGCCTGCGTGGCGTGGGAAACCGCGGCTTCGCAGGTTCCCTGAGCCTGGGCAACCGAACGAGGCGAATTCTGCGGTGCTGCAGCGATGTTGCTGACGGTGTCCCCCAACTTTGCAGTACATCCGAACGTTTTGGCCGCACGGGCGGCGATATCGGTTGTGGTCTGGGCAAACTGTGCACGCTTTCCCGGACTGTCGAACGGAGTGCCCGATGTGTTCCCCATTTCGACGCTCACCATAAGGCTTTGCGTAGCCTTGTTCGAGCAGCCGAGCAGCACCGCCGCCTGAGCCGGATCACCGAATACCACGGAGCCTTGCCATCCTTGGCCTACCGGAACTGCTTGAGCGGCTTGAGCGGCCACATTTTCATGATGCAGGTAAGCTGGTGCTTTCGTGGCCTCCGATCCCCAATGCACATTCACGTACATGCGCGGATTCCCGTCGGGCCCGTCCACTGCACAGGCCGCCAAGCGTCCTTGGCCGTCATCTGAATAGACGTGCAGGCCGTCTGTCGCTTGGATTCGGTCCACCGTCATTGTGGAGCGTAGCTCCGAATATGGCAGCACCCCGTGACAGGCGTTGCTCAGGGAGCGCCTGTCGGCCCACTGTCCGTATCCGCCACCTAGGTAGAACACACCGCCTGCGGCGATCAGGACGATGATTACCACCGCGCTGATCCAGGCCGGCTTTCGGTAAAGCCATGCGTTGCGTGGGCCCTTGGACGCCGAGAGCTCGGGGGATGCCTCTTCGTTGCTCATGTGTACGGCCTTACGTCGCTTACTTTGTCCTGCGGAGGTAGCCGAACGCCTGGTCCCTCGCTGTGTCGTGAGAGTCCAGGCCGGCGTGTTGTAGGGATTCGATCATGGTGTCGCTCGACTGCATTCCATGGGTCGTGCCCCACGCCGAGACGAGGCGGTCCACCTGTTGCTGACCGATGCTGTAGTTCTTGATGTTGGCGTCTCCGGCCTGACGGCTGGCTTCGCTTATCGCCTCCTTCGACCAGTCGTAGGTGGCCATGTCGGTTATCCGGTTGATCGGATCGAGGGAGGGCATCTTGAAGGGGTCCTTTCCTTCCCCGCCAGGAGTGTCCGGTACTTCAGGTGCGGTGAAGTCCACGACCTTTGGAAGGTAGGTGGTGAGAGCGCTGACGCTGGAGTTGATTCCATGGGCCGTATCGCGCGCCCATTGCTGTGCCGCGTCCCTCTTGTCCAGAACGACATCGGCTCGTACCGCGTCGTAGGCCCCGAACGCCGAGGCGGCGTTCTGGACCGGTACTTGCCAGTTGGAATTCCCCGGACCAGGGTCCTTGGGCATCTGTGCCAACGTCGCCGCCGAGTAGACCTTCTCCGCGTTGAAGAGATCGGTGTACGCGCTCGGATCGTCCGCGACTCCGCGCATCAGGTGGACGAGGCTGTAGTCCTTCACGGACATATGCACCCCATGGGCGTCGCTCCAGACGCCGTCATGGGTCTGGTAGGGCCCTACGCGTGACAACACGTTGTGGGTGTCGGCAACGTAGTTCGCGAGCACGTCAGCCACCGGCCGTCGCAGATTGGCGGTGAGTTTGTTGGCGTTGCCGTCCTTGTCCAAGATGGAGATCATGTCGTGCGTAACTCGCGCCTGGGCAACCGTGTGGTCATCGCCGATGTGTGCCTGTCCATCCGGCACGTGACCCGTGGCCGCCGCTTCGAGAGCCGCCCCGAAGCCGCTTCGGTTGTTCGGATCCTCCACGTAGGTGAGCTGTTGCAGGTTTGGGTTCCCCACGGGCCCGGTCCACTTCATACCGAGCTTCCAGTCACGGTCGTGCAGCAGGTACTGCAGGTGGTCGTTGCTCCCGTCCGCACCGGGATCGAGGAAGGCGGTTGCTGTTTTGGGGTCCTTGCTAATGATGCCGAGCAGCCCGTCAAGCGGGTCCTTGGCCCCCCACTTCGGGAGTGTGTTCAGCTGCGGATCCAGTGGCGTCGCCCATATGGTGTGGTCCTTTTTCTCGGCGGCGATGATGTCGTCACCGAGATCGGTGAGGAACGGCTGGGGGTACCCCTGGCCGTCCGCCATCAAGGACACCAGCGACTGGTACCCGAGGATGCTTTCCTTGTTGTGGCCGTCGACCGGCTTCGTTCCGCAGTGCTGCAACTGCCGACGAAAGTCCTTGAAGAACTTGCTGTTCGGATCCTGGGTGGCTGAGGCCAGCGAAGTGGCGAGATCCTGTGTTGAAGAATCCCTTCTTGTCGTTGGCGTCGGTGTGGTCGCCGTACGCGAGATCGTTCAGCCGGTTCGAGAGCAGGAGGGTCTTCTCGGCCCCGAGGGTCGACAGCAGGTTCTGACTGAAGTCCGTGTCGTGCGAGTTGGCGCGCATGAGCTTCTGGAAGTCCTGCATGTCATCGCTGGACAGCTTGCCGTCGGAGTCCAGTCTCAGGGCGAGCTGCGCGGCCTGGTGGGCCTCGTCGCGTTCCAGGTCGCTGTCGGCGTTGGCGTTGAATACGGCGCCGTTGAGGTTGAGTGGCTGGTAGTTGGAGGCGTCCCAGAGTGCGAGCTTGATGCCGTAGTCCGCGTCGTTGACGGCTTGGACGGCGTCAGCGACGCGGCGGGTCCACTGGCCTTCCACGTCGTGGAGGTCGGGGTCGTGCGCGATGGAGTTCTGCTCGTGCGCCGGCACCTTGCTGTAGTCGAACGAGGCGATGCCGTTGTCGTCCACCTTCATGCCTGCGTGCTCGGCGTCCGAGACGACCTTCTTGACGCTGCCCTGGAGTTCGCTGAGCTTGCTCTCCGCCTGGCGCAGCAGCGAGGCGACGGCCGTGGCCTCCTTCTTGCCGGCGTTGATGTCGGCGAGGGTCTTGATCGACATCGGGACGGACGCCTGCTGGCTGAGACCTGACCAACTGCCGTCGACACCGATGCTCTGTACCTTGTTCTTGTACGTGGTCGCCATGGTGTCGAACTTGCCTGCCATCTCGTCCCACTTCTTGGCGGCATCGGTGAGCTTCGACAGGTCAGCGCTGATGACCTGTTGGTACGTGGGCACGGTTCCCCCTAGTAGTCCGACAGCTTCGAGGTGGGGTCGGGGTTGAGGACCAACGGTGGGTACTGGGCCTGCGGCGACAGCGGTATCCGCGGTTGTATGGAGAACTGGCCGGAAGTGTCACCGTCGTTGCCCACGAACAGCGTGTTGGTGTTGCCCAGAGCCGTCTGCTCCCCCAGGAGGCGGTTGCGCAGGGCGGTCACCTGCTGACCCCACTCGGTCAGCGCGTCCTTGAGCCCTGTCCCGGTGTCCCACCCCTTCAACGTGTCGACGGCGTCGTGCGTGGAGTTGTCCGCCCAACTGCCGTCTGTCTTGAGGTCCTGTTCCAGGCCGTTCAGCGCCGAAACGGCGTCCTTCTTGCTCTGCGGACTTGACTTCAAGTCCCCCTTGTCGCCGGGCATCCCGGTCCCCCTCCTGGTGGCAGACGATCAATCGACGCTAGCAAACGGCGCTGACCATCGCACTGCCGCGATGATCAGCGCCGTGGCGGCTACTGCTCGGGTACGAAGCCCAGTTGGACCAGTGGTGTGCCGCGCTTGCGCGAGACGTAGAAGCCGCGGCCGGTCGGCATCGGGCGTGGGCGGACGTTGGCCAGGATCTCCCCTTCGCCCGGGTCGCCGGACAGGACGACGCCCTGAGCGCCGAGTTCCTTGAGGCGTTGCATGAACGGCTCGTACATCGAGCGGCTCGCGCCCGCGGAACTACGGGCGACGATGAAGCGGATGCCGACGTCCCGGGCGAACGGAAGGTTCTCCACCAGGACCGACATCGGGTTGCTCGGCCCGGTGGAGACGAGCTCGTAGTCGTCGATGATGACGAAGAACTGTGGCCCCTGCCACCAGCTGCGGTCGCGCAGCTGCTGGGGTGTGACGTCCGGTTTGGGGGCTCGCCGCTGCATCAAGGCGTTGAGCTCGTTCATGTGGAGTTCGAGCGAGGTCGCCATGGGGGCGTATTCGAGCAGGTGGCTTTCGGGAAGGGCGCCCAATAGCGAACGCCGATAGTCGCCCGCGACGATAAGTGCCTCTTGCGGCGTGTACCGCTCGGAGATTTGCTTGGCGATGAGCCGTAGCAGGGAGGTCTTTCCCGATTCGCTGTCTCCGAAGACCACGAACAGCGGGTCGGTTTCGAAGTCGACGAAGACCGGAGCGAGGTTGTTCTCGTCCAGGCCGATGGCGATGCCCTGCTCGGGGAACTCGAATCCCTTTGGCAGGTCGCCGGCCGGGAGTATGCGCGGCAGCAGCCGGACCTTCGGTGCGTGCGACCCCGGCCATGCGCCGTCGACGGCGCGGACCATGGCCGCTGTGGCGTCCGACAGGTCGTCCACGGTGCTGGATCCGTCGATCCGCGGTAGTGCACCCATGAAGTGCAGCTTCTCGGGAATCTGACCGCGACCGGCGACCCCCGCCGGAACATTCGCGGCGACCTTGCGGTCGAACTCCGAGTCCAGCGCGTCGCCAAGGCGGAGTTCGAGCCGGTTGAGCAGATGGTCCTTGAGCGCGGGCCGAACCTCCATATACCGGGAGGCGCTGATGACCACATGGATGCCGTATCCGAGGCCACGTTGGGCGATGTCCGTCACCACCGGCTCGTACATCTCGTAGTCCTGCTTGAAGGCGCCCCACCCGTCGACGACGAGGAAGACATCGCCCCAACTCTCCTCGGGGAGCTCTCTGGCAGCGCGACGGCGACGATACGTGGTGATCGAGTCGATGCCCTGGGAGCGGAAGAACTCCTCCCTGCGCCCCAGGATTCCGGCGACCTCGGCCACCGTACGGCGCACCTTCTCCGGGTCCAGGCGCGAAGCGGTGCCGCCGACATGTGGCAGGTCGGCGATGGAACTCATTCCACCACCACCGAAGTCCAGCCCGTAGAACTGCACTTCGTGCGAAGTGTGGGTGAGCGCGAAGGCACTGATGAGCGTGCGCAGCAACGTCGACTTGCCGGACTGCGGGCCACCGACGACCAGCATATGGCCGGCTGCCCCGGAGAAGTCCCGGTAGAGGGTGTCACGCCGCTGCTCGAACGGCTTGTCCACGACGCCGAGCGGAATGACCAGGCCCCCCGGGCGCGGGTAGTCCCGAGCCGTCAGCCCACGGCCTTCCACCGGTGCCAGCGAGGGAAGCAGTTCGTCAAGCGTGGGTGCCTTGTCCAGTGGTGGCAGCCAGACCTGATGGGCGGGCGCGCCTTGCCCTTCGAGCCGCTGCACTATCACGTCGAGAACGGTGTCGGTCAGCGAGGAGTCGTCCTCGTGCCGCGGTGCCAGGGAGGCACCGGGTTCGGGCATCGCGTAGGTCACGGGGACGGGCGCCGCCGTGAACAGCACCGGGCGCTTCTCCACCGGCAGGGATTCGGTACCGGAATAGGTGACGCCCGAACGGTAGGCGCCGGAGACGTAGGCCGCCTTGAAGCGCACCATCTCGTCCGTACCGAACTTCAGATATCCCGAACCCGGAAGCGACGGCAGGTGGTAGGCGTCCGGCACGCCCAGCGCCGCCCGGGATTCCGCCGCTGAGAACGTGCGCAGACCTATGCGGTACGACAGGTAGGTGTCAAGACCACGCAGCCGCCCCTCTTCCAGACGCTGGGAAGCGAGCAGCAGATGCACACCGAGCGAGCGGCCGATCCGGCCGATCTGGATGAACATGTCGATGAAGTCCGGCTTTGCGGTGAGGAGTTCGCTGAACTCGTCGATCACCAACACCAAGGACGCCAGCGGTTCCAGTGGAGCGCCCGCCGCCCGGGTCTTCTCGTAGTCGTGGATGTTCGCGTAGTTGCCCGCCGCGCGCAGCAACTCCTGACGGCGCTGGAGCTCACCGGTGATCGAGTCCCGCATGCGGTCGACCAGCGTCAGGTCGTCCGCCAGGTTCGTGATGACCGCGGCGACATGCGGCAGTTCGGACATCCCGGCGAACGTCGCGCCGCCCTTGAAGTCGGCGAGCACGAAGTTCAGCGTCTCGGAGGAGTGCGTGACGGCAAGGCCGAGTACCAGCGTGCGCAGGAGCTCCGACTTGCCGGAACCGGTGGCGCCGACGCACAGGCCGTGCGGGCCCATGCCCTCCTGCGCGGCCTCCTTGAGGTCGAGCATCACCGGCTGGCCGTCCTGGCCCACGCCGATCGGAACCCGCAGCCGCTCATGCTGCGAGCGCGGACGCCATGTCCGTGCGGCGTCCACCAAGGCGGCGTTGCCGAGCCCGAGCAGATCGGTGAACTCCAGGTTGGTGAGGAGGGGCTCCTCACCATCCCCGCTGCCCACCCGAAGCGGTGCGAGTTGCCGGGCCAGGGCCGTAGCCTCGGTGTCGGTGAGCGCGTCCGGTCGCCCCTCGTACACGATGCCGTCGGCTGTCTCGGTGCGCAGCTGACCGGGCTGCACGATCACCGACAAGGCACCGCTCGGCTCGTACAGATCACCGGCCACCACCTCGATGACGGTGACGCCCTGTAGTCCTTCTGGCGAGGCGATCACCGACTCGGGCGGCACCGTGGCGTTGTCCACGACGATCACCACATGCGGCTGGTCGAGGAGGAGTTCACCATTGCGGTGGAACCGCGGCCGACCTTCCAGGTGCTTGGAGAGCAGTTCCTCCAGCTCGCTCAGGTCATCGGAGAACAACCGCCGCGTCCCCGCCCCGTCCAGTGATCCCGGGAGCTGGGTGTGCGGGAGCCACTTCGTCCACTCCCATTCGGAGGCGGCGCCGCGGCCTGCCACCACCGCGATCACCAGGTCCTCCGGGGAGTGGAGTGCGGCGAGTTGGGCGAGCATCGCGCGGGCGTTGCCGTAGACCGACTCCGGGGTGCCGGAGACGGTCAGGTGGTAGAAGGAGCGCAGGCTGACCGCCATCGGCAGGCCGTCCAGTGCGCCGTGTGCGGACAGGAACTGGCGCATCGCCGCCGAGGTCAGCGGTTCCAGTTCGTCCACCGGTGCGGTCGTCGGGGCGACCAGCGGGCTGGCGAGCTGCTGGGGGCCCACACCGATGCGTACCTGGGCGAAGTCCTCGTCGTTGATGCGGCGTTCCCACACCCGCTTGCCCTCGGCGACCAGCGACCACAACTGGTCGGGGGAGGGGTGCAGATGGAACTGGGCCGCGCGCTGGGCCGCCGCCGTCCTGCGTACCTGCTTGCGCACCTGGGCCAGGTACTTGAAGTAGTCACGGCGGGCCTGCGACATCTGCCCGCTGGGGCCCTGGCGCATCCTGACGGCCTGCGCGATGGCCATCGCGCCTGTGGAGGCGACCATCAGGCCGCCCATGACCTTCATGAACGCCTGCTGCCCCGGCATGAAGAAGAAAGCGGCCGACGACGCCATTCCGAGCATCGGCAGCAGGGCCATCATCATGCCCTGGTCCTGGCCCCGAGGCAGCTCCGGAGGGGTCTCCAACCGCACTTCCTCGGTCGGGACCTCGGGCGGTACCGCCCTGGGCGGGCGCTTGACGACGACCACGCTCACCGATGCATCAATCCTCAATGCGGAGACGATAGTTCCGCACCGGCGCCCCCGTGGCGACGGCCTCCCTCCGCGCGACGGCCGATCCTACTGGGCATGCCAACTCACCGTCCCGATAGGGTGACCACCCGCAACCGCCGCACCGTACGCACGCTAGGGGGAACCGCGAGGTGAGCACGACCGCAGGGACCGGCTTCTGCCGGGTCACCGTCGTCGCACCCGATAGCCGCATCGATGTCGCCCTTCCGGAGGACATCGCGCTCGCCGACGTCTACCCCGAGATCCTGCGGCTGTCAGGCCAGTCGCAGCCGGACGGCGCGCCCACCGGCTGGCATCTCGTACGGCGCGACGGCACCGTCCTGGACGGCGCCCGCTCGCTCGCCGGGCAACGCGTCCTGGACGGAGAACTGCTCTCCCTGCGGCCGTTCGCCGCATCGCTGCCGCCCGCGGTCTACGACGACGTGGTGGACGCCGTCGCCTCCGCCGTCACCCGTGACCGGCGCCGCTGGAGCGACGACCTGATGCACGCGGCCGGGCTGGTCGGCGGCGTACTGCTGCTGGCCCTGATGGGCTTCGTCCTGTGGTTCGCCGACCCGGTCCGGCACGACATGCACAGCCTGCCCGGCATCATCGCGGGCGCGGCCGGGGTGCTGCTGACCGCGCTGTCGGCGGTGCGCGCCCGGGTCTACGACGACCGCGCCTCGGCCGTCGCGCTCGGCCTCGCCGCGCTGCCGCTGCTGCTGATCGCGGGATCCGGCATCATCGCCGCCGACCCAGGACACGGGCAGGGACGGCTGCAGTTCCTGCTCGGCTGTGTCACGGTGCTCGTGGCGTCAGCGCTGCTCATCGCGTTCACCCCGCAAGGTGATGCCCCGTTCGTGGCGGCCGCGTTCGTATCCGCCGTCGGCACGCTCGCCACCTTCACCGAGATCCTCACCGAGGCGTCCGCCACCAACACCGCCGCCGTGTGCGCGGTCGCGGCGATCGCGATCACCGCGTTCCTGCCCGCACTGTCCGCCCGCTTCGCCCGGCTGCCCATCGGCTACACCGCACCGCGCGGCGAGGGCTCCGAGACCCGGGACGAACCGGTCGACGAGGAGAAGATCGCCGCACGGGCCCGCCGCGGGCACGAGATGCTGCTCGGACTGGTCGGCGGCTGCTCCGCCGTGGTGGTGGGCTGCGCCGCGGTGCTCGGCTTCTCGCACTCCGCCTGGGCGCAGCTGCTCGCCCTGGCCACCGGAACAGCCACGCTGCTGCGCGCCCGGCTGTTCCGCTACACCGCGCAGGTGGCCTGCCTGCTGGTCGCCGGGATCGCGGCGATCTGCCTGCTGGTGCTCGGCCTGTCCCTCAACCCGCCGGTGAGCATGATCCGTGACCTGCTCACCGGCGACAGCGCCCAGGTCGACATCCGCACCATGTGGCTGGCCGCCAGCGTCGCAGCGGGCGCGGCCCTGCTCACCGCGATCGCCCTGATCGTCCCGAAGAAGGGCGTCTCCCCGTTCTGGGGTCGACTGCTCGACCTGGTGGAGGGCGCGGTCCTGCTCTCCCTCGTACCGCTGTGCCTGGCCGTGCTGAACGTCTACTCGGCGGCCCGCGGGATGACCTCCGGGTAGCGGCTGGTACTCTGGGTGACCGCTGCATGCTCACATGCGGCCAGTCCGCCGAGTCATCGAAGAGCCATCTGTGCAGAAGACCAGGGGCACTCGCGGGCAACGAACACTCAAGGAGCACGTGTGCCGCTCGACGCCGCCACAAAGAAGCAGATCATCGCCGATTTCGGTTCCTCGGAGAGCGACACCGGCTCCCCCGAGGTCCAGGTCGCGATGCTGACCCGTCGCATCTCGGACCTGACCGAGCACCTGAAGACCCACAAGCACGACCACCACTCCCGCCGTGGTCTGCTGCTGCTCGTCGGCCAGCGCCGTCGCCTGCTGCAGTACCTGGCGAAGAAGGACATCACGCGCTTCCGCGCCCTCGTCGAGCGCCTCGGCATCCGCCGCGGTGCGGCGGGCGCCAAGTAGGACGCCGTGAAGGGAGCGGTTCCCAGCCTGGGGGCCGCTCCCTTTGCCGTATGTGTGACTCCGCCGCGCATGTGGTCGGACCGCAAGCTTTGTAGGCTGGCTCCGGTACCACTTCACGACGACAAGTTCACACCGAAGACAACTTCACACGAGAGAAGCTTCGGATAGAGGCTTCAGAAGAAGGAGGAGCGCCCGCGCCAGCCGACCGCCGAGTCGGTGCCAGAGGCGCCGGTCCTCGGTAGTGGCCCCCGGGTGGCGCGCCTACGGCGACACCCCGGTGGCTTCGATCGAAGACCGGCCCGGCCGGGACCGTGGGTCGGCACGTGCGGCGCTCCACCGCAGAGGGTCCCCGGGCCGTGGCCAGGGGGCAGACACGAGGAGAATCCCCATAGTGGAGAACGAGACCCACTACGCCGAGGCCGTCATCGACAACGGTTCCTTCGGCACCCGTACCATCCGCTTCGAGACGGGCCGCCTCGCCCGCCAGGCCGCCGGCTCCGCCGTCGCGTACCTGGACGACGAGACCATGGTCCTGTCGGCCACCACCGCATCGAAGCACCCCAAGGACCAGCTCGACTTCTTCCCGCTGACGGTGGACGTCGAGGAGCGGATGTACGCGGCCGGGCGGATCCCCGGCTCGTTCTTCCGCCGTGAGGGCCGCCCCTCCGAGGACGCCATCCTCACCTGCCGGCTGATCGACCGCCCGCTGCGCCCGTCCTTCCAGAAGGGCCTGCGCAACGAGATCCAGGTCGTCGCCACGATCATGGCGCTCAACCCGGACCACCTGTACGACGTGGTCGCGATCAACGCCGCGTCCGCCTCGACGCAGCTCGCCGGGCTGCCCTTCTCCGGTCCGATCGGCGGCGTGCGCGTCGCGCTGATCGGCGGCCAGTGGGTGGGCTTCCCGACCCACAGCGAGCTCGAGGAGGCCGTCTTCGACATGGTCGTCGCGGGCCGCACCCTCGAGGACGGCGACGTCGCGATCATGATGGTCGAGGCTGAGGCCACCGACAAGACCATCAAGCTGGTCGAGGGCGGCGCCGAGGCGCCGACCGAGGAGGTCGTGGCCGCCGGTCTCGAGGCCGCCAAGCCGTTCATCAAGGCGCTGTGCAAGGCCCAGTCGGACCTCGCCGCCAAGGCCGCCAAGCCCACCGCCGAGTTCCCGATCTACCTCGACTACCAGGACGACGTCCTGGAGGCGCTGACCGAGGCGGTCCGGGACGAGCTGGCCCAGGCGCTGACCATCGCCGGCAAGCAGGCCCGCGAGGCCGAGCTGGACCGGGTCAAGGCGTTGGCCGCCGAGAAGCTGCTGCCGCAGTTCGAGGGGCGCGAGAAGGAGATCTCCGCCGCCTACCGCGCGCTGACCAAGAAGCTGGTCCGCGAGCGCGTCATCAAGGACAAGATCCGCATCGACGGCCGCGGTGTCACCGACATCCGCACCCTGTCCGCCGAGGTCGAGGTCGTGCCCCGGGTGCACGGTTCGGCGCTGTTCGAGCGCGGCGAGACCCAGATCCTGGGCATCTCGACGCTGAACATGCTCCGCATGGAGCAGCAGCTGGACACGCTGGCGCCCGAGACGCGCAAGCGCTACATGCACAACTACAACTTCCCGCCGTACTCCACCGGTGAGACCGGCCGCGTCGGCTCGCCGAAGCGCCGCGAGATCGGCCACGGCGCGCTCGCCGAGCGGGCGCTGCTCCCGGTGCTGCCGACCCGCGAGGAGTTCCCGTACGCCATCCGCCAGGTCTCCGAGGCGCTGGGCTCCAACGGCTCGACCTCGATGGGCTCGGTCTGCGCGTCGACCATGTCGCTGCTCAACGCCGGTGTGCCGCTGAAGGCCCCGGTCGCGGGTATCGCCATGGGTCTGATCTCGCAGGAGATCGACGGTGAGACGCACTACGTGACGCTGACCGACATCCTCGGCGCCGAGGACGCGTTCGGTGACATGGACTTCAAGGTCGCCGGCACCAAGACCTTCGTCACCGCGCTCCAGCTCGACACCAAGCTCGACGGCATCCCCGCCTCGGTGCTGGCCGCCGCGCTGAAGCAGGCCCGGGACGCGCGACTGCACATCCTGGACGTGATGAGCGAGGCCATCGACGTTCCGGACGAGATGTCACCGAACGCGCCGCGGATCATCAGCATCAAGATCCCGGTCGACAAGATCGGTGAGGTCATCGGCCCCAAGGGCAAGATGATCAACCAGATCCAGGAGGACACCGGCGCCGAGATCGCGATCGAGGACGACGGTACGGTGCTGATCGGCGCCTCCGAGGGCTCGGCCGCCGAGGCCGCCCGCGCCACCATCAACGGCATCGCCAACCCGACGATGCCCGAGGTCGGCGAGCGCTACCTGGGCACGGTCGTCAAGACCACCACGTTCGGCGCGTTCGTCTCGCTGATGCCGGGCAAGGACGGTCTGCTGCACATCTCGCAGATCCGCAAGCTCGCCGGTGGCAAGCGGGTGGAGAACGTGGACGACGTGCTCGGAGTCGGCGCCAAGGTCCAGGTCGAGATCGCCGAGATCGACCAGCGCGGCAAGCTGTCGCTGATCCCGGTCATCGAGGGCGAGGACGGCGAGGACGAGGCGGCGAAGGACGAGTCCGCCAAGTGACGTCGGCTACGCACCGTGGGACGGCCCGCACCTCTTCCGAGGGGCGGGCCGTCCCCCGTACCACCACCCGTACCACCACCCGTACCGTGCTCAAGGGCGACGACGGCGGCGGAACGGTCCGCAGAACGGTTCTTCCAGGCGGTCTGCGGATCGTCACCGAGACCCTGCCGACGGTCCGCTCGGCGACGTTCGGGATATGGGTCGGCGTCGGCTCGCGCGATGAGACACCCAAGCTCAACGGCGCCACGCACTACCTGGAGCACCTGCTCTTCAAGGGCACCGAGCGGCGCACCGCACTGGACATCTCCGCGGCGATCGACGCGGTCGGCGGCGAGATGAACGCCTTCACCGCCAAGGAGTACACGTGCTACTACGCCCGCGTACTCGACACCGACCTGCCGCTGGCCATCGACGTCATCTGCGACATGCTCACCGGCTCGCTGATCACCGCCGAGGACGTCGACGCCGAACGCGGAGTGGTCCTCGAAGAGATCGCGATGACCGAGGACGATCCGGGCGACCTGGTCCATGACCTGTTCACCACGGCGGTCCTCGGCGACTCGCCGCTCGGCCGGCCGGTACTCGGCACGGTCGACACCGTCAACGCGCTGACCAGGGACCAGATCGCCCGGTTCTACAACAAGCACTACGGCGCGCGGAACCTGGTCGTCGCCGCGGCGGGCAACATCGACCACGCCAAGGTGGTTCGCCAGGTGCGCCGCGCCTTCGAGCGGGCGGGCGCGCTCGGCGACCCCGAGGTGCTCCCCGCGGCGCCGCGCTCCGGATCCCGTACGGTCCGCAGCGCCGGACGCCTGGAGCTGCTTGACCACCGCACCGAGCAGGCCCATGTCATCCTCGGCATGCCCGGTCTGTCCCGCACCGACGAGCGCCGCTGGGCACTCGGCGTACTCAACACCGCGCTCGGCGGCGGTATGAGCTCCCGGCTCTTCCAGGAGGTACGCGAGAAGCGCGGGTTGGCCTACTCGGTCTACTCGTACACCTCCTCGTTCGCCGACTGCGGTCTGTTCGGGGTGTACGCGGGATGCGCGCCGAACAAGACCGGTGAGGTCCTCAAGATCTGCCGCGACGAGCTGCAGGACATCGTCGAGCACGGGCTGTCCGACGAGGAACTGCGGCGGGCCGCCGGGCAGATGTCCGGCTCCACCGTGCTGGGGCTGGAGGACACCGGTGCCCTGATGAACCGCATCGGCAAGAGCGAGCTGTGCTGGGGCGAGCAGATGTCGGTGGGCGAGATGCTGGCCAAGATCGCGGCGGTCACCCCGGACGACGTCCGGGCGGTGGCGCGTGATGTGCTGGACGCCCGCCCGTCGCTGGCCGCGATCGGCCCGCTGGGCAAGCAGGCGGCCCGGCTCCAGGAAGCCGTGGCCGGGGCCTGAGTCCTTACCGAACCGAAGGAATCGCGAGAGATGAGCAGCAAGCTGCGGGTAGCCGTCATCGGAGCAGGCGGCCGCATCGGTTCCGAGGCCGTACGCGCCGTCGAAGCCGCCGACGACATGGAACTGGTGGCCGCCCTCGGTCGGGGCGACTCGCTGGACGTCCTGACCGCGGCGGGCGCCGAGGTCGCCGTGGAACTGACCCATCCGGACTCGGTGATGGGCAATCTGGAGTTCTGCGTACGCAACGGGATCCATGCGGTGGTCGGCACCACCGGATGGACCGAGGAGCGTCTCAGCACGCTGCGGGGCTGGCTGGCCGAGTCGCCCTCCACCGGAGTGCTGATCGCCCCGAACTTCTCCATCGGCGCGGTGCTCGGCATGAAGTTCGCGCAGCTGGCCGCCCGGTTCTTCGAATCCGTCGAGGTGGTGGAGCTGCACCACAGGGGCAAGGCTGACGCGCCCTCTGGTACGGCGACGCGCACCGCTCAACTCATCGCCGCGGCGCGGGAGAAGGCGGGGCTCGCACCGCAGCAGGATCCGACCACGCACGGCCTTGAGGGCGCCCGGGGCGCCGACGTGGACGGTGTGCCGGTGCACGCGGTGCGGCTGCGCGGACTCCTGGCCCACCAGGAGGTGCTGTTCGGCGACACCGGCGAGACGCTCACCATCCGGCATGACTCGCTGCACCACAGCTGCTTCATGCCGGGCATCCTGCTGGCCGCCCGCCGGGTGGGCGAGCAGCCGGGCCTGACCTTCGGGCTCGAGCACTTCCTGGATCTGGACTGACGGCCGTGCGTGCCAAGATCACGTATTTCGTCCTGGCCGCCGTCCTGGTCGTCTACTTCGTCCTGGCCGGCGACCGGGGCGTGCTGCTCATCGAGCAGGGCACACCGGTCACCGTCGTCTTCGGCGTGGCCGTGCTGATCATTCCGCTGATCGGTGCCTGGTTCCTGTGGCACACCACCCGCTTCGCGCACCGGGCGGACCAACTCGCCAAGGAACTGGACGCCGAAGGCGGCCTGCCGGTCGACGAGTTGGTCCGTACCCCGGGCGGCCGGATCGACCGTGCCTCCGCGGACGCGGTATTCACCAGGCGCAAGGCCGAGGCGGAGGCATCGCCGGACGACTGGCGCTGCTGGTTCCGTCTGGCGATCGCCTACCACGACGCCCGGGACACCCCGCGCGCCCGTAAGGCGATGCAACGCGCGATCTCATTGCACGACGGCAAGGCGGTACGGGCATAGGGCGCGTCCGGCGCCAGGACTTGACCCTGGCGGCTCTGCCGTTTGTCCTCAAGCGTCGGACGGGCTGAAATCAGCCCGTCCGACGCTTGAGGACACCGTGCGTACCGCGCGTTCAGGGGATGCGGGGCGTGGTCCCTGCAGGAAACGGTCACAGGGCGGGTCCGGGGCTCAACCCATCGGACATGCCCTAGCCGCGCCGCCGCGCCGCCCAGCCCTCGACCGCGTCCGCGGCCAGATCGAATGCCTCGGGCCGACCGAGGAAGTCCGCGTTGTGATCGGTGAGCAGCGTGCGCGGTTCGGCGCCGTCCGCACCGTGCAGCACCAGCGCCTGGCCCTGCACGGTGCGCGGCAGGGCGAGCCACTTCACCGGCTGCTGCGCGGTACGTATCGCGCCGACGCGGCCCCACGGCAGCGTGGTGGTCCGCACCAGGCCCACCTGCCGCAGGCCCCGGCGGCTCAGCCAGACGCCCATCCGCAGCGACCGCAGCGCCCCGGCGATCACCAGCACCGCCACGCCGACGCTCACCCCGGCTCCCGACAGGCTTCCGGCCGCCGCCACGATCACCCCGGCGAACAGCAGATACGAGGCGAGCACCAGCAGCAGCGAGGCGATCGCCACCCGCCAGGGCCCCGGTCGGTACGGGCGCCACCAGCGAGCCTCGGCACCGTGCCCTGAGGCGTGGTACGGCGCGGCGGCACCGGCGTCCGCGGACTCGTCTTGGCCGCCTTCGGCGGTGAGGAAGGACAGGGGCACGGCGTCGACGTCCCTTCCGTCAGCAGGCAGATGCTGCCTTCACCGGTATGTGCGATGACCCGGTGGTGGCCTGTGACGGGTGAGGCTATCAGCGACGCGTGGTGGTGCTCCGGGGGCAGCACCGGGGACGGTCAGCGGTGCGGGGCGCTGTCGGCCTGTCGCTGGCCCGTGGTGCCCGGCTGGTGCGCGTCGAGGGCGGGCATCCCGAGGACGACGGCGCCGACCAACGAGGCGACGACGGTGAGCGTCGCGAGTATGCGCCCGGCGAGCTGGACGCGGGTGGCACGTTCTCGTGGGGGAGGGGGCACATTGCTACGGAAGCGGTCCGCCTCGGCGACGAAGGCGAACGGAACCGGCTCTCCCCGGCGGAACACAGGGCACCCTCCCGAGTCGTGGGCAGTCCCGGACCGCTTTGATTCGCGCACCGGTCCGGACTGCTTCGGCTTGTGCACTGGGAAACGTACAAGCCCGCCCGGAAGTGCCCGATTCCCCCGGATTCTCCGGGGATTTTTCGACGTAAGCTTGGCGCCGCCCCTGGGCGTCCCCAGGTGACAACCGCAGCAGGAAGGACCACCGGTGACCGACACCTCCACTGAGACCGCTGTGCGGTTCCGCAGCGACATGACCGTGGAACTGGTCAAGCACAACGCGGCGGACTCGGACGTGCTGTGGGCGGCGCGTGTGTCCACCGCCGGGGAGCAGTCCATCGACGAGCTCACCAAGGACCCCGAACGGTCCAAGGGGCTCATCAACTACCTGATGCGGGATCGGCACGGCAGCCCGTTCGAGCACAACTCGATGACCTTCCTGATCAGCGCGCCGATCTTCGTCTTCCGGGAGTTCATGCGGCACCGGGTCGGCTGGTCGTACAACGAGGAGTCCGGCCGCTACCGCGAGCTTCAGCCGGTCTTCTACGTGCCCGGCGAGGACCGCAAGCTGGTGCAGGAGGGCCGCCCCGGCAAGTACGTCTTCGTCGAGGGCACCCAGGCGCAGCACGAACTCACCGACCGCGTCATGCAGGAGTCCTACCGCCAGGCGTACAGCGCCTACCAGGAGATGCTGGCGGCCGGAGTCGCCCGTGAGGTGGCCCGCTCGGTGCTGCCCGTAGGTCTGTACTCCTCGATGTACGCCACCTGCAACGCCCGTTCACTGATGCACTTCATCGGCCTGCGCACCCAGCACGAGCTGGCCACGGTGCCGTCGTTCCCGCAGCGGGAGATCGAGATGGTGGGCGAGCGGATGGAGGCGGAGTGGGCCAAGCTCATGCCGCTGACCTACGCGGCCTTCAACGCCAACGGCCGTATCGCTCCCTAGCCGCGGACGCCGGGTGAGCGCTGCCGGGGGCGCAGGTCGAGTGCTGTCACGGGTGTCGCTGAGCGCCAACGCCGTCGAGCCAACGTCCCAAGTGTCCGGATTGCGGGTATTGGTGAAGTTCATCTAGGCTGCAGAAACGGATTCCGGTGCTGCTTGGACCCCCGAGCAGGCAGCGCCGGAATCCTCTGAGCAGCCCCCGGGAGGCCCACGAAGGTCCCCGAGGGGACACCCCCGTACTCGCTACGAGTAGCGTTGGACCCATGGCTCCGACCTCCACACCGCAGACCCCCTTCGGGCGGGTCCTGACCGCAATGGTCACGCCGTTCACCGCGGACGGCGCTCTCGACGTCGACGGCGCACAGCGCCTCGCCGCACATCTGGTGGACGCCGGTAATGACGGCCTGGTCGTCAATGGCACCACCGGCGAGTCTCCGACCACCAGCGATGCGGAGAAAGAGCAGCTCGTACGGGCGGTACGGGAAGCGGTCGGCGACCGCGCCTTCGTCGTCGCCGGTGTCGGCACCAACGACACCCGCCACAGCGTCGAGCTCGCCCGCCAGGCCGAACGGGCCGGAGCGCACGGCCTGCTCACCGTGACGCCGTACTACAGCAAGCCCACCCAAGAAGGCCTGTACCGGCACTTCACCGCCATCGCCGACAGTACCGGCCTTCCGGTGATGCTCTACGACATCCCGGGCCGCAGCGGCGTCCCGATCCAGACCGAGACCATCGTCCGGCTCGCCGAGCACCCCCGCATCGTCGCCAACAAGGACGCCAAGGGCGACCTCGGGCGGGCCAGCTGGGCCATCGCCCGAAGCGGCCTGGCGTGGTACTCCGGCGACGACATGCTCAACCTGCCGCTGCTGTCCGTGGGCGCGGTCGGCTTCGTCTCGGTCGTCAGCCACCTGGTCTCGCCCGAACTGCGCGCCCTGTTGGAGGCCTACCTCGCGGGTGACGTGGCCAAGGCCCTGGAGATCCACCAGCGACTGCTGCCGGTCTACACCGGCATGTTCCGTACCCAGGGCGTCATCACCGTCAAGGCCGCCCTCGGCCTGAAGGGCCTGCCCGGCGGCTCGCTGCGGCTGCCCCTGGTGGAACTGTCCGAGGACGAGACCGAGCAGTTGACGAGGGATCTCGCCGCAGGCGGGGTACAGCTTTAACTAAAGGCTTCATAACTGAATACCGGACCAGAAACACAGCACGACGCACTCGCGCCACGAACCCGCGTAGGGCACGTGGCGCGAGTGGTAAGGAGATACTTTTGAGCCATCCGCACCCTGATCTCGCGGCGCCGCCTGCCCTCCCCGAGGGCGGACTGCGCATCACCCCACTCGGCGGCCTCGGTGAGATCGGCCGCAACATGACGGTCTTCGAATACGGTGGCCGGCTGCTGATCGTCGACTGCGGGGTGCTCTTCCCCGAGGAGGAGCAGCCCGGAATCGACCTGATCCTGCCGGACTTCACCACGATCCGGGACCGCCTCGACGATGTCGTGGGCATCGTCCTCACCCACGGGCACGAGGACCACATCGGCGGCGTGCCGTTCCTGCTGCGCGAGAAGCCCGACATCCCGCTCATCGGCTCCAAGCTGACGCTGGCCCTCATCGAGGCCAAGCTCCAGGAGCACCGCATCCGGCCGTACACGCTGGAGGTCGAGGAAGGCCGCCGCGAGCGCATCGGCCCGTTCGACTGCGAATTCGTCGCCGTCAACCACTCGATCCCGGACGCCCTGGCGGTCGCCATCCGCACCCCGGCGGGCATGGTCGTGCACACCGGCGACTTCAAGATGGACCAGCTGCCGCTCGATGGCCGCCTCACCGACCTGCCGGCCTTCGCCCGGCTCGGCGAGGAGGGTATCGACCTGCTGCTGTCGGACTCCACCAATGCGGAGGTCCCGGGCTTCATCCCGCACGAGCGGGACATCACGCCGGTACTGCGCCAGGTCTTCGCCAAGGCCGAGCGCCGCATCATCGTGGCGAGCTTCGCCAGCCATGTGCACCGGATCCAGCAGGTCCTCGACGCGGCATACGAGTACGGGCGCCGGGTGGCGTTCGTGGGCCGCTCGATGGTGCGCAACATGGGTATCGCGCGTGACCTCGGGTATCTGCGGGTGCCGGGCGGCCTGGTGGTGGACGTCAAGACACTGGACGACCTGCCGGACGAAGAGATCGTGCTGATCTGCACCGGTTCCCAGGGCGAGCCGATGGCGGCACTCTCCCGGATGGCCAACCGCGAACACCAGATCCGGATCGTCGAGGGCGACACGGTGGTGCTCGCATCCTCGCTGATCCCCGGTAACGAGACGTCCGTGTACCGCGTCATCAACGGATTGACGCGCTGGGGCGCCAATGTCGTCCACAAGGGCAATGCCCGGGTGCACGTTTCCGGCCATGCGTCGGCCGGTGAGCTCCTGTACTTCTACAACATCTGCAAGCCGCGCAATCTGATGCCGGTCCACGGTGAATGGCGCCACCTACGCGCCAACGCGGATCTCGGTATCGCGACCGGTGTTCCGCGTGAGCGCACGGTGATCGCCGAGGACGGCGTGGTCGTGGACATGGTCGACGGCATCGCCAAGATCGTTGGAAAGGTCCAGGCGGGATACGTCTACGTCGACGGTCTGTCGGTCGGCGATGTCACCGAGACCTCGCTCAAGGACCGCCGCATTCTCGGGGACGAGGGCATCGTCTCCATTTTCGTCGTGGTGGACAGCACGACGGGGAAGGTCGTTGGCGGCCCGGACATCCAGGCGCGCGGCTCGGGTATCGAAGACGCCGCGTTCACCCCGGTGTCGGCGAAGATCGAGGAATCGCTGCTCAGGTCCGCTGAGGACGGCGTCCTTGAGCCGCACCAGGTGCAGCAGCTCATCCGACGGATCGTTGGCAAGTGGGTCTCGGACACCTACCGCCGTCGCCCGATGATCCTGCCTATGGTTGTAGAGGTCTGACGGATCGTCATCGAGCGGGGCGCCCGGATTTGCATCGGGGCGCCCCGCTCTAGTACGTTGTCGTCTCCGCCTCGCCGAGTGCCGCGGACACATGTGTGTCCAGTGAGTGCCCGGACCGGGCGGGAAATCCGGCGGAAAGCTTCTGCTAAAGTCGGAGAGCGCGAAAGCCGAAAGGCCGGAACGCAAAGCAGGAATCCCGCCAGTGGGAATCGGGTCGGAAAAGATCTGATAAGCTGGAGAAACCGAAGGGAAAGCCCGGAGGGGCCGGTGAAACGGTCTCGAAGGAAGCTTCCGTTCCTTGAGAACTCAACAGCGTGCCAAAAGTCAACGC
>NZ_JARHTQ010000003.1 GCF_029223525.1 Streptantibioticus ferralitis
CATAGTGTTTCGGTGGTCATAGCGTTAGGGAAACGCCCGGTTACATTCCGAACCCGGAAGCTAAGCCTTTCAGCGCCGATGGTACTGCAGGGGGGACCCTGTGGGAGAGTAGGACACCGCCGAACAATTCTTAAATGGCTGTGGCCCCTGGATTCAGATCCAGGGGCCACAGCCATTTTTATGCCCTCGCGCAGCAGACCGGTGGGTGGTTCCCGCCTGAACCCAGATCGGCGACGCCTGGACTCGGGCGGAACCACCCACCCCCCTTTTGGGGCTTTCCGTCTTACTCCCGCGAGGGAGAGGCCGCGTACCCGTCGACACCCGCGGCACGAGCGAGCTCGATGTCGAGGCCTTCACGGCGGATGCGCTGGTCCATGTAGAGCAGGGCGGCCATACCGGCGCTCAGCGGAAACGTGAACATGGTGCCCACGACGGCGCCGACGCCGATGACGATGAGGAATGCCCAGCCGATGTGCGAACCGGCGCCCGCGAGAAGACCACCCGTGTTGTCGCTGCTGACGATCTGGGCGATCACCGTGAAGGGGATCGAGACGATCGAGGTGATGATGAAGGCCATGAGTATGGCGAGCAGCTGCACGCCGAAGACCCGCCACCATGAGCCCCGTACCAGCTTGTAGGAGCGGGCGATCGAGGCGAATACCCCCTGCTTCTCCAGCATCAGGGCCGGGGAGGACAGGCTGAGACTGATGGTCAGCCAGATGGCGACGCATCCGCCCGCGGTACCGCCGAGAAAGGCAAGGCCCGCGCCCGCGTTCGCCGAGCCGAAAAGCGCCAGGAGAACGCCGGGCATGACGCCCAGGCCGACTATGGCGAGTCCGATCAAGGGGATCAGCAGCGTCAGCCCCAGCATGCGCACCAGTCGGGGCCGGGAGTCACGCCATGCCTCGCCCGCGGTGACTGACCGGCCCAGTACGGAGCGGCTGACGATCATGGTGAGCATGGCTGTGGCGATGATCTGCCCCAGCATGCTGATGAGCGACGCCGAACCGCTTCCGGCGACGGAGTCCCCGAAGGCCTTGAGTACATCGCTGACCTTTGTGGTGGTGCCGTCGCGGAGTTTGTCCAGGCTCGGGTTGCTGTTGAAGAAGAACCCGGTGACCAGGGTCGAGACCGTCTCCGTCACGACGGCGAGGCCGAGCGAGATGCCGAGCACCGTGCGCGAGTGCGCGCGCATCGTGGCGATGGAGCCTTCGAGGATCTCCGCGACGCTGAGCGGACGCAGTGGAATCACCCCCGGCTTGGGGGCCGGTGGCAACTGATGCCAGTAGGTGCCTCGCCCGGACGCCGTGCCCCAACCCTGCGCCGATCCGGCGTGCGCGCCCCATCGCGGTCCCGGCCCCGGCGGAGGCGGGGGGACAGGTCCGCCTGGTCCCGAAGATGCCCGCGGCCCCGTACCGGACGTACTCCAACCAGCAGCCGGAGGCTGGTTCTTGGACCACGTCGAGGGCACGGCGTCCTGAGGCGCAGGCTGTTCCGCTCCGGCCTCCGGCACGGTCTGCTCGCCCTGGTCCGCCGGGTCAGCGGGCCCGGACGGGCCGGAAGAGCCGGAAGAGTCGGAGGGGCCGGATCCGGGCGAAGCCCAGCCCGGAGAGTTGTTCATTGGTGCTCCTTTTGCGCGTCAGGACCTGTCGGGTCGGTACCCCTTGGGTCCGCGGCCATCGTGCCATGGGCGGCGCGCACACGTTCCCGCCGTGACGGGTGCCGACAACCCCATGTGTGCGGGCCATTCAAAAGCGCCCACCGGGCAGGGCAGACTGGACGGATGGGTGATCAGTCCGTGGTATCTCTGGCCAACGACTCACAGTCCGGTTCTCCGGTCACCATTCCCACGCTGCGTTGGGAGGAGCCTCCCGAAGGGCCCGTGGTGATACTCCTCGACCAGACCAGGCTCCCCACAGAGGAGGTCGAGCTGGTCTGCACCGATGTACTGGCGCTGGTGGACGCCATCCGTAGCCTCGCGGTCCGTGGCGCTCCGGTGCTCGGGCTCGCCGGAGCCTACGGTGTGGCGCTTGCCGCCGCACGCGGCTTCGACGTGGCGGAGGCCGCACAGCTGCTGGCGTCCGCCCGGCCGACCGCCGTCAACCTGGGGTACGGGGTGCGCCGCGCCGCAGCCGCGTACCGTACCGCCCTCGTGGGCAGCGCGGACCCGCGGCGGGCCGCCCGGGCCGCGCTTGCCGAGGCCCGCGCGCTGCACGCCGAAGACGCGGCGGCCAGCGACCGTATGGCCGGCCACGGGCTGGCACTGCTGAAGGAACTGGTGCCGGGCGGGGGCTACCGCGTCCTGACCCACTGCAACACCGGCGCCCTGGTCTCCGGCGGTGGCGGCACCGCGTTCGCAGTGGCGCACGCCGCACACCGCGAGGGACTGCTGCGGCGCTTGTGGGTGGACGAGACCAGGCCGCTGCTGCAGGGTGCGCGGCTGACGGCCTACGAGGCGGCACGCGCCGGAATGACGTACACGCTGCTCGCCGACAACGCCGCCGGCTCGCTCTTCGCGGCCGGGGCGGTGGACGCGGTGCTGATCGGCGCGGACCGGATCGCCGCCGACGGATCGGTGGCGAACAAGGTCGGCAGCTATCCACTGGCCGTACTCGCCGCACACCACAACGTGCCGTTCGTCGTGGTGGCCCCCACCACGACGGTGGACCTGTCGACCCCGGACGGTGCGTCGATCGAGGTGGAGCAGCGCCCCGGCCACGAGGTCACCGAACTCGCCTCACCGCGGGCCCCGGTCACCGAGGCCGGTCCCGGTATCCAGGTCGCGCCGCTGGGCACCCAGGCGTACAACCCTGCGTTCGACATCACACCGGCCGCACTGGTGACGGCGCTTGTCACGGAGAACGGTGTCGCCTCTCCCGTAACAGCAGCCACACTCGCCGCTCTCGCCCCAGCTGAGGCGGGTTAAGTGGGCGCTGGGAGCGGCACATTCAGCGAGCGGAGCTGGTTCGAAACATGAGCTGAGTCACCTGACTCCATCGTGGCGCGCGTAGGGGCTCCACCCGGATACGGCAGGGCAGGCCCGCTTCGCTTGTGTCGCGCCCGTCTTCTACCTCGTGCGCTTGCACTCGCCTGGGTCTGACGCGGTCTTCACCTTCGCTGGATCGCGCGGTAGCGAAGGGCCGGGCCCGACTGGGGCCAAGCCCTTCCCACCGCCCTCCGGCCGAGTAGCCTGCGGGGTGTGGGGGCTTCTCTGAGTGCGGCGAGGAGGGTCGTCCAATTCGGCTTGGCCCATGGCCAGATCATTACGGTGCGGGGTGTGGTGAGCATCACGCTCTTGAGGTGATCATGCCTTGAGGACGGTAACCACGGCTGACAGCAACGGCAACGGACATCTATGGACATCAACGATCATCAGCGCACGTCATCGCTGGTCAGTGACGTGGGTCACCCACCTCTATATCCCAGATGCGAAAATGGGATGATGTCGATATGAAGGGACGCGTCCTTGTCGTCGACGACGACACCGCACTGGCAGAGATGCTCGGCATCGTGCTGCGTGGAGAAGGTTTTGAGCCGTCGTTCGTTGCGGACGGCGACAAGGCCCTTGCCGCCTTCCGCGACACCAAGCCGGATCTGGTGCTACTCGATTTGATGCTGCCAGGCCGGGACGGTATCGACGTATGCCGGCAGATCCGGGCCGAGTCCGGGGTGCCGATCGTGATGCTCACCGCCAAGAGCGACACCGTCGACGTCGTGGTGGGCCTGGAGTCCGGCGCCGACGACTATGTGATCAAGCCGTTCAAGCCCAAGGAACTGGTCGCCCGGGTACGGGCCCGGCTGCGGCGGGCCGAGGAGCCCACGCCGGAGCAGCTCGCCATCGGCGACCTGGTCATCGACGTCGCCGGGCACTCTGTCAAGCGCGACGGACAAGCCATCGCACTGACCCCGCTGGAGTTCGACCTGCTGGTCGCACTCGCCCGCAAGCCGTGGCAGGTCTTCACCCGTGAGGTGCTGCTCGAACAGGTCTGGGGATACCGGCACGCGGCCGACACCCGGCTGGTGAACGTGCACGTGCAGCGGCTGCGCTCGAAGGTGGAGAAGGACCCGGAGCGCCCGGAGATCGTGGTCACCGTGCGCGGTGTCGGCTACAAGGCCGGACCGGGCTGACATCGGGATGCCCGCGGGTAACGGCATCGAGGCCACGGAGTCCGGGTACGAGAACGGCGCGGAGGCCGGGTCTTCGCATGCCGTGAACCAGGAGCGCGACCACAGTACGAAGCAGCAGCAGCGGCCCGGGCATGAACGCGAGCGGCTGGAGAGCCGCCACGCCGACCCGCTCCGGGGGCTGCTGCCCGTACTGGGGTCAGTCCTGCGCTGGGCGCGCCGCCCGCTGCTGCCCGCGGCGCGCCTGTACCGGCGCAACATCCAGGTACGGGTGGTCGCCACCACCTTGCTGATGTCGCTCGGCGTCGTGCTGCTGCTGGGCATCGTCGTCATCGGACAGGTCCGCAACGGGCTGCGGGAAGCCAAGACCACCACCGCCCAGGGCCAGGCGCTGGGCGGCTTCAACGTCGCCCAGTCCCTCGCCGCGAACACGGGCGCCCCCGGCGACCCCACGGGCTCGACGGGCACCGGCGCGCCCACGACCGGCCGCGGCCAGGCCGACCCCGGCACCTGGCTGACCAACCTCGTCCAGCAGCTCGCCAGCGGCGGCCAGGGCGTCTACTACGTGGTCGCGCTCAGCTCCGACGCCGACCAGCAGCCCTACCTCGCGGACAGCCCCAGCACCCGCGGACCGCGCGCCTCCGGCGACGTGCTCCCCGAGGACAGCGTTCCGCCGGACCTGCGCAACGCCGTCGCCCAGGAACCCGGGGCGCACCAGAAGGAAACCCTCATCAAGCGCGAGGGCGATCCGGACGGCCAGCCGGGTTTGGTCATCGGCAAGCGACTTAATGACGCCAACGGCAAGGCGTACGAGCTGTACTACCTCTTCCCGTTCACGCAGGAGGAGAAGACCCTCAGCCTGGTCGAGACGACGCTCGCGACCGCCGGGGTCTTCGTCGTGGGCCTGCTCGGCGCCATCGCCTGGCTGGTGGTACGACAGGTCGTCACCCCGGTCCGGATGGCCGCGGGCATCTCCGAACGACTCGCGGCCGGATTCCTGCAGGAACGGATGAAGGTCACCGGCGAGGACGACATCGCGCGGCTCGGCGAGTCGTTCAACAAGATGGCGCACACCCTCCAGACCAAGATCCAGCAGCTGGAGGAGCTGTCGCGGATGCAGCGGCGCTTCGTCTCCGACGTCTCCCACGAGCTGCGCACCCCCTTGACGACGGTCCGCATGGCCGCCGACGTCATCCACGACGGGCGAGAGGACTTCGACCCGGTCACCGCACGCTCGGCCGAACTGCTGCAGAGCCAGCTGGAACGCTTCGAGTCGCTGCTGTCCGACCTGCTGGAGATCAGCCGCTTCGACGCGGGCGCCGCCGCGCTGGACGCGGAGGCCATCGACCTGCGCGAGGTCGTCCGACGCGTCGTCGACGCGGCCGAACCGCTGGCCGACCGCAAGGGCAGCCGGATCGTGGTGCGGGGCGCCGAGCAGCCGGTCGTCGCCGAAGCCGACGCCCGTCGGGTCGAACGCGTGCTGCGCAACCTCGTCGTCAACGCCGTCGAGCACGGCGAAGGCCGCGATGTGACCGTGCGGCTGGCCTCGGCGGGCGGTGCGGTCGCCATCGCCGTACGGGACTACGGAGTCGGACTCAAGCCCGGCGAGGCGACCCGGGTCTTCAACCGCTTCTGGCGCGCCGACCCGGCCCGGGCCAGGACCACCGGCGGCACCGGCCTCGGCCTGTCCATCGCGGTGGAGGACGCCCGACTGCACGGCGGCTGGCTCCAGGCCTGGGGCGAGCCCGGCGGTGGATCGCAGTTCCGGCTGACCCTCCCCCGGACGGCCGGAGAAGCCCTGCGCGGCTCGCCGATCCCGCTGGAACCGGAGGACTCACGCCGCCAGCGCGGCCTGGCCGCCACCGCGTCGAAGTCGCTACGCGACGGACGCACGCCCGCACCGGTGCCCGCCGCCCGGTCGCCGCTGCCCTCGGTGCCCGCGCTCTCGCCACGCCCGCCCGCCGCCGACCCGGCGGCGCTGCCGGGCAGCGGGGCACGGGTCGTCGGAACCCGGCCCACCGAGGCCACACCAGCCACGGAGGTCACGGAACGCCCTGAGATGGTGCACACCGCCGGGACCGGCCGACCGGACGACACGGCCACCGCGGACACCGTACGAGAGCAGGACGCGGACCGCTGATCGGCCCGCAGGGCCAGGGGAGGACTACCGGCATGTCGCAGGCCGACCGCCGTCGCGCGCCCGTCAAGTGGGGCATCACGTCGGGCGCACTGCTGTGCAGCGCCCTGCTGATGACCGGGTGCGCCTCGATGCCTGACACCGGCGAGGTGACCAAGGTCGGCAACCAGCAGCGTGCCGACTCAGACCCGCAGGTGCGGGTGTTCGGTGTGCAGCCGCAGAAGAACGAGCAGCCGATGCAGATCGTGCGCGGCTTCCTCGAGGCGACGACCAGCGACGAGGCGGACTACCAGACCGCGAAGAAGTACCTGGCCGGTTCGGCCGTCAAGTGGGACCCGTTCGCGCAGATCACCGTGCTCTCGGGCGGCCCCCAACTCGACCCGGAGCGCGCCAACGTGGCGCGCGAGGACGTTGGCACCACGATCACCTTGACCGGTGGTCAGATCGCCACGGTCGATCGCAAGCACTCGTACTCGCCGGCGACGTCCACGTACCGGACCGACTTCCACCTGATCAAGGTGGCCGGCGAGTGGCGGATCGACAGCCTGCCGGACGGGCTGGTGCTCAGCGAGTCGGACTTCCAGCGCATATACCGCTCCGTGAACATGTACTACTTCGCGCAGTTGGGGCCCGAAGAGGGGCAAATCCCACTGGCGAAGGACGTGTTGGTGGCCGATCCGGTGTATGTGCGGCGGCGGATAGACCCCGTCACCTCGACCGTGCAGGCGCTGCTGGCCGGGCCGAGCAACTGGCTGCAGCCGGTGGTCACATCGGCGTTTCCCGCCGGGACGCAGCTCAAGAGCCAGAAGCTCAGTCTCGACGACTCCGGCAAACTGCGGGTGCAGCTGAGCGACGTGGCGGTGCGCGTCGGGCGCGACCAGTGCCAGCGGATGGCGGCGCAACTGCTGCACACGGTGCAGGAACAGTCCTCGGCGCAGGTCACCTCCGTCGAAGTGGCCGGCCCGGACGGCTCGACGCTCTGCTCGTTGGGACACGACCAGGCACAGGCGTACGCGCCGTCGCGCCTGGTGGGCAGCGGCGCGCAGCAGTACTTCGTGGACACCGACCACCGGATGGTCACCGTCTCCGGCAACGAGGAGACGGCGCACCGGGTGCTCGGCCCGTTCGGCGAGACGACGGCGCGGTTGCAGTCCGTCGCCGTGTCGCGCGACGGGGAGACCGCGGCAGGCGTGAGAACGGACGGACGGTCGCTGTACGTGGCTCCGCTGTCCTCCGGTGGCAGCGCGCGCGAGGTGCTGTCCAGCGAAGCCCACGACCCCTCGCAGGGATTGACCGCGCCCAGTTGGGACGGCCTGGGCAACCTGTGGGTGGCTGATCGCGATCCGCAGCACCAGCGGCTGTTGATGTGGCGCGACGGGAAGACGACCGAGGTGTCGGTGCCCAATCTCGCGGACGGTCAGATCAAGGCGTTGCGCGTCGCGGCGGACGGGGTACGGATCGCGCTGCTGGTCGACCACGGCGGGCGGACGACGCTCCAACTGGGACGGATCGAGCGTTCGGGGACCGTCGATCACCCGCAGGTCTCGGTGACCGAACTCCGTGCGGTGGCACCGCAGTTGGACGATGTCGAGGCGGCCTCCTGGGCGGGCGGGAGCCGGCTGGTGGTGGTCGGCAAGCAGTCGCGCGGCGTGCAGCAACTGCAGTACGTGGACACCGACGGCTCGGCGGCGTACACCCCGACACTGCCGGGGATCAGCAAGGTCTCGGCGGTCGCCGCGTTCGAGGACCAGCAGCGGCCGCTGCTGGTCGCCTCCGACGAGGGCATGTACCGGCTGCCGAATGACGCGGACTGGCAGCAGGTGTCTCCGGACGGCACGGGCCCGGTCTATCCGGGCTGAGGTTCCGCGGTACGTGTGGTCCGCTCAGCGGGTGCGCGGTACATGCGGTCGCGCTCAATGGGCCCGCGCAGGCCTCTCACGGGCCCTCTGACGGGCCTGCGGGGCCGCCGCCCGATACACGCGCCGGGGGTACGCCGGGCTGCGCCGTGGCGGCCCGCCACACCCCCTTCGGAGTTATCCACAGCCGCTTGTCCACAGGGGTGGTCCACCGCCACCCCCCACGGCACAGTGGTCCCCATGCGGTCGTGGTATCGGGAAATCGCCGATCTTGTACTGCCCGTCGACTGCGCTGGGTGCGGCCGGGTCCGCAGCGCCCTGTGCGACGGCTGCCGGGAGAAGCTGTGCGGTGCGGGGGCCATCCGACGGGTGTGGCCGGACCCGGTGCCCTCCGGGCTTCCGCCGGTCTACGCGGCGGGTGCGTACGAGGACGAGGTGCGCGCGGTGCTGCTCGCGCACAAGGAACGCGGCGCACTGCGCCTCGCCGAACCGCTCGGCGAAGCACTGGCGCAGTCGGTGCAGGCGGCGATACGGGGGGTGGGGGGAGGGGAGGGGGAGGGGGAGGCCCCCCACCCCGGTCCGCTCCTGCTGATCCCCGTCCCCTCCGCCCGTCTGGCGACGGCCGCGCGCGGTCATGATCCGGCGCGGCGGGTCGCGTTGCGTGCGGCGAGGGAGCTGCGCCGTGCCGGGGTGTCGGCGCGGGTTCTCGCGGTGCTGCGGCAGCGGCGGCTGGTCGCCGATCAGGCGGGGCTGTCGGCTGCCGAGCGTTTGGAGAACCTGTCCGGCGCGCTGGGGGCTGTCTCCGGCAGCGGGCGGCTGCTGCGGGATGGTCCCGTGGTCGTGGTGGATGACGTGCTGACCACCGGGGCGTCGGTGGTGGAGGCCGCGCGTGCGCTGGATGCCGCGGGCGGTCGGGTGTGTGCTGCCGCGGTGGTGGCCGCGACCCCGCGTGCGTTCGGGCTGGTGGGGGCGGCGACGTCGGTACGGCAGGTGAGCCCGCCCCCGTACAGCGTGCCTTCGGCGCCGGAAGGTGTGCCTCGGCCGCGCACGGGGAGGGCGCGGCGCTCGTCCGGAAGCCGGCCTCCCCGGGGCCGTCGTCTCGGCGGCGCGAACGGTACGGCGGTTCCTTCCGGAACCGACGCGGACGTGCCGCCCAGGCGCGCCGACGGGCCGTGATTCCGGCTGGTCAGAGTCGGAGTGGAACCGACTACGGCACTGGAACGTTGCAGGGAGTACGCACGCGATTCACCCGAACGGAGGTATAGGCCCACAGGGGGTGCCGACCTTGGCCCCCGAGGGCTATGTTCGGTTGTGAGGAGTGTCAGGTGCTATGTCGCTGATGACCGGGCTTGGACGAAGTTGCGGCATTCGGCGTGCATGGCACCACGCGTACTCCGAACAGGCGGGCAGCAGCATTGCCATCGAACGGATGGGGTGTTGATCTTCCCCTCGGGGGAGGAGGAGGTGAAAGCCGCGACCTCGCTGCTCCGGAGGCGTCCGGGGCGTGTGGGGTAGCAGTGATCGCAGTGCCGGACGGGACCGGTGCCCGCCGGCCTTAGCGCAAGGGATGTGCCCCGCGCGCGCGGGGCTGTCCGGGAACGGAGTTCTGCGTGGACATCGTCGTCAAGGGCCGTAAGACCGAAGTGCCCGAGCGGTTTCGCAAGCACGTCGCCGAGAAGCTGAAGCTGGAGAAGATCCAGAAGCTGGACGGCAAAGCGATCAGCCTGGATGTCGAAGTCTCCAAGGAGCACAACCCCCGGCTTGCCGACCGTTCTGACCGGGTAGAGATCACGCTGCACTCCCGCGGCCCGGTGATCCGGGCCGAAGCGGCGGCGAGTGATCCGTATGCGGCGCTGGACGCGGCGACCAGCAAGCTGGAAGCGCAGCTGCGCAAGCTGGCCGACAAGCGGCACATGGCCCGTCGTGGCGGCCGTACCGCGATCAGTGTCGCCGAATACACCGCGCCCCTCGCGACGCTCAGTGCGGAGGCGAGCGCAGAGGGTGCCGCCGACGGCGTTCCCACCACCAAGGCGGGTCCGCTGGATGTCCAGGGTGAAGGTCCGCTGGTCGTCCGCGAGAAGACCCACGCCGCGTCCCCGATGACGCTCGACCAGGCGCTCTACGCGATGGAACTGGTCGGTCACGACTTCTATCTGTTCGTCGATTCCGAACGGCACCAGCCGAGCGTGGTCTACCGGCGCCACGGCTACGACTACGGCGTCATCTACCTCAAGGAGGACCCCGAGGCAGAGCCCCCCACCGGCGCGGGTGGAGCGCTGCGTAGGTGACCGGAGCCGGTGGCGCCCCTGGCGAGACCGGGGGCGCCACTGTGTCCGCGGAATCCCCCGTGCTGCGGTACGGCATGAAATCATGGGGTGAGTGCCAACCGGCGTGTGATGAGGCCTGGTTGGCCCGCCGCGGCTGTGCAGCGCAGTTGCCTGGGGCACTGGCCTGAGGGGGAGGAACCGATGCCGGACAGCTTCGAGTCGGCGGCCGTCGAAGGGGACGACGGCCGGGGCACGGGCGAGCGGCGTAGCGAGCCCATCCGGGTCCTGGTCGTGGACGATCACGCCTTGTTCCGGCGCGGTCTGGAGATCGTGCTGGCGCAGGAGGAGGACATCCAGGTCGTCGGCGAGGCCGGGGACGGGGCGGAGGCTGTCGACAAGGCGGCCGATCTGCTGCCTGACATCGTGCTGATGGATGTGCGGATGCCCAAGCGCGGCGGTATCGAGGCGTGCACGTCCATCAAGGAGGTGGCGCCCAGCGCGAAGATCATCATGCTGACGATCAGCGATGAGGAGGCCGACCTCTACGAGGCGATCAAGGCTGGGGCCACCGGGTATCTCCTCAAGGAGATCTCCACGGACGAGGTGTCCACCGCGATCCGCGCTGTCGCCGACGGCCAGTCGCAGATCAGCCCGTCGATGGCGTCCAAGCTGCTCACCGAGTTCAAGTCGATGATCCAGCGCACCGACGAGCGTCGCTTCGTGCCCGCACCCCGGCTCACGGACCGGGAGTTGGAGGTCCTCAAGCTGGTCGCGACGGGGATGAACAACCGCGACATCGCCAAGGAGCTCTTCATCAGCGAGAACACCGTGAAGAACCATGTGCGCAACATCCTGGAGAAGCTGCAGTTGCACTCCCGGATGGAGGCCGTGGTCTACGCGATGCGGGAGAAGATCCTGGAGATCCGGTAGCCGGTGTCGGGCAGGCCGTATCGGCTGGATATCTGCCGGTGGTCCCGGGGCGTATCCCTCCCTCAGGTCCTTGTCCCAAGTGCGGGGCAGCTCAGCCCAGTTGTGCGTTCAGCTCGGCCGCCAGCTTCTGGTCGTCCATCCGCTCGACGCGTATGGCATCGCAGCCCACCCACTCGGCCGCTTCCCGTAGTGCCTGGGCCATCGGGGCCACCGCCCGGGGACCCGCCACCGATACCTGGCGGGCCACGAGGGTGTTCCCTTCGCGCGCCGGGTCCACTCGGCCGGCCAACTTGCCGCCGGCGAGCAGCGGCATCGCGAAGTAGCCGTGTATGCGCCGGGGTTTGGGGACGTACGCTTCCAGGCGGTGGGTGAAGTCGAAGATCCGCTGGGTGCGGGCCCGGTCCCAGATCAGGGAGTCGAAGGGGGACAGCAGGGTCGCGCGGTGCCTGCCGCGAGGCTCGGTCGACAGCGCCTCAGGGTCTGCCCAGGCCTCGCCAGGCGGGGTCTTCTCGTTGGCGCGTGCCGTTCCGGACTTCCTGCCGGGGGTCCTTCCCCATCCCTCGACCTCGACCGGCACCAGGCCCGATTCCTCGATCACGGTGTCGACCTGCTCGGCCTTTAGCCGGTGGTAGTCGGCGAGGTCGGCCCGGGTCGCCACGCCCAGCGCCGCGCCCGCCTGGCCGACCAGGCGCCGTAGGCACTCGGTGTCGGACAGGTCGTCGTGCAGCAGGGTGCCGGGGACCGCGCGCTCGGCGAGGTCGTACACCCGTTTCCAGCCGCGCCGCTTCGTACACACCACGTCGCCGGTGTCCAGCAGCCATTCCACGGCGATCTTCGTCTCGGACCAGTCCCACCACGGTCCGCCGTTCTTGGCGCCGCCGAGTTCGGTCGAGGTCAGTGGCCCGTCTGCCTTCAGCCGGTCCAGGACTGCCGCGCAGGAGCGCTCGGCGTCCTCCAGTACATGCCAGCGGTGGCCCTTCGCCCGTCGTGCCCGGCGGCGGAAGGCGAAATGCGGCCATTCCTCGATCGGCAGCACGCATGCCGCGTGCGACCAGTATTCGAAGGCGGCCGTGTTCGGCCCCTCCGTGTCCGCTGCCTCCGGCGATCGGCGGGGCCCCGGCACGTCCGCGCCCCAGTACGCCGACTCCACCGCCGTACGTCCCACGCCGCCCAGCCGGGCGTATGGGACCAGCTCGTGCGAGCGTGCCAGGACCGAGATGGTGTCCAACTGGACGGCGCCCAGCCGCCGCAGCACGCCGCGTACGCCGCCCCGCCGGTCCGGCGCGCCGAGCAGCCCCTGGGCGCGCAGCGCTATCCGGCGGGCCTCGTCCGCGGAGAGCGTGGCCTCGGGGTGCCTCCTGCCCGGCTTGGTACGCGTCGGATTCGTCATGTGGATCAGCGTAGGGGGCACCACTGACAACGCCCCGGGCGCGCTGGCCGCGCGCGGTTTGCTGTCCGCGCCCGGGTTGTCCGCGCCCAGTTGTCCGCGCCCGGTCTCAGGACTGCGGGTAGGGCAGGTACGGCGTCGGCGAGGTCAGTGACCAGTCCGACGGCAGTAGTGAGCCGGTCCAGGCGTCGCGCCGGGTTCCTTCGTGCACGATGCGGGCGCGCAGGGTGCCCTCCATGCGGAAGCCGGTTTTGAGGGCGACCGCCCGGGACCCGGCGTTGCCCGCCTCGGCGTACCACTCCATGCGTTGCACGCCGAGCTCGATGAAGGCCCACTGGCACACCGCGCGCGCTGCTTCCACCGTGTATCCGCGGCCGCGCTGCTCCTTGGCGGTCCAGTAGCCCAGCTCGGCCTGCCGTTCTTCGGTGTGCAGCATGGCCAGCCGTACCAGGGCCATCGTGCCCACCAGCTGATCTTCGCCGTTGGTGAACACGCCGAAGCCGTACTGGGTGTCGTCGCGCCACCCGTCCGGGGAGATCTGGCCGATGAACGTCTCCGCGTGTTCGCGCGTGTACGGGGACGGAACGGTGGTCCAGCGCTGGATCTCCGGGTCCTGGCAGGCGGCGTACACCGCGTGCACGTCCCGCGTCTCCAGGGGGCGCAGGATCAGACGTTCGGTGGTCAGCGTCACGGGTTCCATTGGGGGAGTATTTCCAAGGGCTCGCCCCTTTGGACAGGTAATTTCCGTCACTGACCGGAGTGACAGCGCGCGGGTCCGACGGCGGACCTCCCGACGGGCTGGTGTCCTCGCTTACGATGGCCGGTGCAGCGGAGGCTGTAGACAGCCAGCGAAACACCCGCTGTGCCCAGTGCGAGAGAACGTGCCAGGCCCGACCGGCAAGGAGCCAGCCTACGTGTCCGTCTTCGGCAAGATCCTGCGCGCAGGCGAGGGAAAGATCCTGCGCAAGCTGACCCGCATCGCGGACCAGGTCAATTCCATCGAAGAGGACTTCGTCAACCTCACGGATGCCGAGCTGCGGGCCCTCACTGACGAGTACAAGCGGCGGTACGCGGACGGCGAGAGCCTGGACGACCTGCTTCCGGAGGCGTTCGCCACGGTGCGCGAGGCCGCCAAGCGGGTGCTCGGCCAGCGCCACTACGACGTCCAGCTGATGGGTGGCGCCGCGCTGCACCTCGGGTATGTCGCCGAGATGCGTACCGGTGAGGGCAAGACGCTGGTCGGCACGCTGCCCGCTTACCTGAACGCGATTTCCGGCAACGGCGTCCACCTGATCACGGTCAACGACTATCTGGCCGAGCGTGACTCGGAGTGGATGGGGCGTGTGCACAAGTTCCTCGGCCTCGAGGTCGGCTGCATTCTGGCCAACATGACCCCGGCTGAGCGCCGTGAGCAGTACGCGTGCGACATCACCTACGGCACCAACAACGAGTTCGGCTTCGACTACCTGCGCGACAACATGGCGTGGTCGAAGGACGAGTTGGTGCAGCGCGGCCATAACTTCGCGATCGTCGACGAGGTCGACTCGATCCTGGTCGACGAGGCCCGTACCCCGCTGATCATTTCCGGTCCGGCGGACCAGGCCACCAAGTGGTACAGCGACTTCGCCAAGCTGGTGCAGCGCCTGAAGCTGGACCGCGACTACGAGATCGACGAGAAGAAGCGGACCGTCGGCGTCCTGGAGGACGGGGTCACCCGGGTCGAGGACTGGCTGGGCATCGACAACCTCTACGAGTCGGTGAACACCCCGCTGGTCGGCTTCCTCAACAACGCGATCAAGGCCAAGGAGCTCTACAAGCGCGACAAGGACTACGTCGTCATGGACGGCGAGGTCATGATCGTCGACGAGCACACCGGCCGTATCCTCGCCGGCCGCCGCTACAACGAGGGCATGCACCAGGCGATCGAGGCGAAGGAGGGGGTGGAGATCCAGAACGAGAACCAGACGCTGGCCACCATCACCCTGCAGAACTTCTTCCGCCTCTACGACAAGTTGTCCGGTATGACGGGTACGGCGATGACCGAGGCCGCCGAGTTCTACCAGATCTACAAGCTCGGTGTGGTCCCGATCCCGACGCACCGCGACGTGCAGCGGCTCGACAAGCCCGACCTGATCTACCGCACGGAGGAGGCGAAGTTCGCGGCCGTCGTCGACGACATCGCGGACAAGCACGAGAAGGGCCAGCCGGTCCTGGTCGGCACCACCTCCGTGGAGAAGTCCGAGTACCTCTCGCAGCAGTTGGCCAAGCGCGGTGTGCCGCACGAGGTGCTCAACGCCAAGCAGCACGACCGGGAGGCGCAGATCGTCGCGCAGGCCGGTCGCAAGGGTGCGGTCACGGTGGCCACCAACATGGCGGGCCGTGGCACCGACATCAAGCTCGGCGGCAACCCCGACGACCTCGCCGAGGCGGAGCTGCGGCAGCGCGGCCTGGACCCGGTCGAGCACGTCGAGGAGTGGGCGGCCGCGCTGCCGGAGGCGCTGGAGCGCGCCGAGGCCGCGGTCAAGGCCGAGTTCGAGGAGGTCAAGGAGCTCGGCGGGCTGTATGTGCTGGGCACCGAGCGGCATGAGTCGCGTCGTATCGACAACCAGCTGCGCGGTCGTTCCGGACGTCAGGGCGACCCGGGCGAGTCCCGCTTCTACCTTTCGCTCGGTGACGACCTGATGCGGCTGTTCAAGGCGCAGATGGTCGAGCGCGTGATGGCGATGGCGAACGTGCCGGACGACGTGCCGATCGAGAACAAGATGGTGACCCGGGCCATCGCGTCCGCGCAGTCGCAGGTCGAGCAGCAGAACTTCGAGATCCGCAAGAACGTCCTGAAGTACGACGAGGTGCTCAACCGGCAGCGTGAGGTCATCTACGCCGAGCGCCGCCGTGTTCTGGAGGGCGAGGACCTGCGGGAGCAGATCCTGCACTTCATGGACGACACCGTCGACGACTACATCAAGGCGGAGACGTCCGAGGGCTTCGCGGAGGAGTGGGACCTCGAAAAGCTGTGGTCCGCGTTCGCGCAGCTCTACCCGGTCACGGTGACCATCGAGGAGCTGGACGAGGCGGCGGGCGACCGCGCGGGAGTCACCGCCGACTTCATCTCCGAGATGATCGAGGACGACATCCACAAGCAGTACGAGGCCCGGGAGAAGGAGCTCGGCTCGGACATCATGCGCGAGCTGGAGCGCCGCGTGGTGCTGTCCGTACTCGACCGCAAGTGGCGTGAGCACCTCTACGAGATGGACTACCTCCAGGAGGGCATCGGGCTGCGCGCCATGGCGCAGCGCGACCCGCTGGTGGAGTACCAGCGTGAGGGCTTCGACATGTTCAACGCCATGATGGACGGCATCAAGGAGGAGTCCGTCGGCTACCTGTTCAACCTGGAGGTCCAGGTCGAGCAGCAGGTCGAGGAGGTCCCGGTGGCGGCGGACGCGGTGCCCGCGCTGGAGAAGGAGGACGTGGTTCCGGCCGGTGCCGGGCGTCCCGAGATCCACGCCAAGGGACTGGAGGCCCCGCAGCGCCCGGACCGGCTGCACTTCTCCGCCCCGAAGGTGGACGGTGAGGGCGGCATCGTCGAGGGCGACTTCAGCACCAACGGTGACGGCGGTCCGACGGTTTCGGAGTCGGACGGTCTGACCCGCGCCGAGCGGCGCAAGGCCCAGAAGGGCGGCCGCCGCCGCAAGAAGTAGCGGATGTGCGCACAACAGGGCCGGGTCTCCGTGGGAGGCCCGGCCCTCGTGCGTCACCACGACGGCCCCGCGCACTCGACGGCCGTGCAGCGCCAGCGGTGGTCGGCGCCGAGCTCCAGCCGGAAGGCGAGCGCCCGCAGGGCGTCTCCGGAGCAGACGCGGGCGAACGCCTCCCGGACACCGGGCGCGGGCGCACGGTACCCGCAGCGGCGTACCAGGGGCGTGGGACGGCCCTTGGGCGGCCGCAGCACGCCCTGGGAGGCGAGCTGCCACAGCCGCTCGTAGGCGGCCTCGCCGGAGGTGTGGCCGAGCATCCAGGCGACCGGGCGCCGGCCGCTGAGGACTTCGACGAGCCGGTCCGCGAACCACCAGTGCGGCTGGGCGCGGCGCGCCGCCGCGGGGGCGCCCGCCGCGTTGCCGGTGCCGCGGCGGCCCTGGCCGGGGCCTTGGGGCCGCGGGCCGGATGAGCCCGGGCCCCGCGGACCGGGCCGCCGGTTGTCGCGGCGGACGGGTGGCCCGGTCACCGAAGGTGGCCGCCGCGTGGCGGTACGGGCTGGACGCCGGGCATCTGCCGACGTTTCGAACGTGCTGGTCGTCATGGCTGAGTTCCCCCGCTCTGCCGGGCCCGGCGGGGTCGCCGGGCGGTAGCTGTCCGTAGTTGAGGAGACTTCTAGCGAGTGCGCGGCGGCGACGACAAGGCCGGGCGCCCCGGCCGGTGACCGGCTCCAGAATTCACCTATCAGGGTGATGGGCGCGTGGTGACGCACCGGATCGGGCGCTTCCGGGGGGTTCGGGGGCGTCGGCGGCGCTGGAGCGCACCGCCCGAAGGGGGACGCCCGGCCCGCACGGATGACCGGCATGGCGGGGCGCGACCTTATGCTGTGACCGTTCCTCATCAGCACTGTCACGGAGCGGCAGCGATGCGCGTCTACATCCCCACGACCCTGCCCGGACTCGCCGAGGCCCTCAAGGCGGGCGAGCTGGGTCCGGCACCGCTGGACGCGTACGCGGTCACGCCCGCGCTGCGCGAGTGGTACGTCTCGGACGACATCGAGGAACTGGAGTACGCGGCGCTGTCCCGGGCGGCTCAGGCCAGCCTGCGGCTGCTGGCGGGCGACGCCGCCGCGGCGCGGCGGCGTGTCGTGGTCGCGGTCGATGTGCCGGAGGGCACGGCGGTCGCCGATCCGGACCGCGGCCTGGATCCGTCCACGCTGGGTGTGGTGCGCCTGGCGGCGCCCGTGCCGCTGACCAAGGCCGCCGCGGTGCACGTGGACGCCGAGGACGCCGAGCGGGATGTGGCGGCGGCCGCGGAGGCGCTGGGCGCGGCGGACGCGGGCGATGACGACGCGCGCTTCGTGGTGGACGGCGCCGAGGACCATGAGCTGCTCTGGTACGCGACGCAGGAGATCCCGGCCCTGATCGGCTGAGTCCTGGTGTACCCCGGTCGCGGGACCGATTGTCAGACCGCACCGGTACCGTCTTGGGCATGACGGCGCATCTCGTGTGGGACTGGAACGGGACCCTGCTCGACGACATCGAGACGGTGATCGAGGCGACCAACGCCTCGTTCGCCGAGATAGGCCTGCCGTCGATCACCCTGGAGCGGTATCGGGAGCTGTACTGCGTGCCGGTCCCGCGCTTCTACGAGAGGCTGATCGGGCGACTGCCCACCGAGGACGAGTGGTTGGTGTTGGACGCGGTGTTCCACCGGCACTACTGGGCGTTGGCCGACCGCTGCACTCTGGCCGCGGGGGCTGTGGAGCTGCTGGCGGAGGGCCGGGTCGCCGGGCGCACCCAGTCGCTGTGCTCGCTGGCGCCGCATGACCGGCTGGTCCCGCTGGTGCGCGAGCACGGTATCGAACGGCACTTCGTGCGGGTCGACGGCAGGGTGGGCCGGTCCGACGAGGGCAAGACGGAGCATCTGATACGCCATCTCGCGGCACTCGACGGTGTCGAGCCGCGGCGTACGGTGGTCATCGGGGACGCGGTGGACGATGCCCGGGCGGCTGTCGCGGCGGGCGCTCACGCCGTGCTGTACACCGGGGGCTCGCACGCCAGGTCCAGCCTGGAGGCCGCCGGGGTGCCGGTGGTGGACAGCCTGGCGGAGGCGGTGGAGACGGCGGAACGCCTGGTCCGTTAGGGGCGGGAGGTGTCCCGGCGCACCCTACGGGCTGCGGTGCGCCTCGGCGGGGTGGCCAAAGTGTCAAACATCGACCTGTTTCTTTGTACATAAACGGTCGCTGACAGCTTCCCGGTGGGGAGCGATAGCCTTGGCTCCGTGATCAGCGCGATAGCCATCGGAGGCGACGGAGCCTCCGTGCGTCCGGGGCGGCACCACGCCCGGCTCGCCGCTGACCGTTACATCCGGGTCAAATCCTGGGACAACCGCCCGGACATCCCTCACCCAGGCATAGCGTCGTTCCCGAACGGAAATCCCGCGCCGGGACGACGTGCCATCACCACACCTATTGACGTCACGCAACGGCGCGCGACAGGAGTCAGAGGACATGCAGACCAAGCTGGACGAAGCCAAGGCCGAGCTGCTCGACCGGGCGGCACGGGTAGCTGAGAACAGCCCGGCGGGGGGACAATCTGGCCCGGGCCTCGATACGACCGAGGCCGTCCAGATGTTCCTCCAGCGCTACTACCTGCACACCGCCGCCGAGGATCTGGTCGACCGTGATCCGGTCGACGTCTACGGCGCCGCGCTGTCGCACTACCGTCTCGCGGAGGCCCGCCCTCAGGGCACCGCGAACGTGCGGGTGCACACCCCCTCCGTGGAGGAGAACGGCTGGACGTGCAGCCACACCGTCGTCGAGGTGGTCACCGACGACATGCCGTTCCTCGTCGACTCCGTCACCAACGAGTTGTCCCGCCAGGACCGCGCGATCCATGTCGTGATCCACCCGCAGGTCGTGGTCCGCCGTGACGTCACCGGCAAGCTCCTGGAGATCATCGGCACCGGCAACCTGGTCGAGGCCGCCAGCGCTGCCCTGCCCGGCGCGGAGCTGCCGCACGACGCCTTCGTCGAGTCGTGGATCCACGTCGAGATCGACCGTGAGACCGACCGCGAGGACCTCAAGCAGATCTCCTCCGACCTGCGGCGGGTGCTGTCCGACGTCCGCGAGTCCGTCGAGGACTGGACGAAGATGCGCGATGCCGCGCTGCGCATCTCCGACGAGCTGGCCGCCACCCCGCCGCCGCTGCCCGAGCAGGAGGTCGGCGAGGCCAGGGAGCTGCTGCGCTGGCTCGCCGAGGACCACTTCACCTTCCTCGGGTACCGCGAGTACCGGCTGACCACCGAGCCCGGCCCGGACGGCGCCGATGAGGACGTGCTGACCGCGGTGCCCGGCACCGGCCTGGGCATCCTGCGCTCCGACCCGCAGCACCGGGTGGACGAAGCGGGCCAGCCGATCTCGCCGTCGTTCAACCGGCTTCCGGCTGACGCCCGCGCCAAGGCACGCGAGCCCAAGCTGCTGATCCTCACCAAGGCCAACAGCCGCGCCACCGTTCACCGTCCCTCGTACCTCGACTACATCGGTGTGAAGACCTTCGACACCGACGGCAATGTCACCGGCGAGCGCCGCTTCCTCGGCCTGTTCTCCTCGGCCGCGTACACCGAGTCGGTCTCCCGGGTCCCGGTGATCCGCCGCAAGGTGCAGGAAGTGCTCTCCGGTGCGGGGTTCACTCCGGACAGCCACGACGGCCGCGACCTGCTGCAGATCTTGGAGACCTACCCGCGCGACGAGCTGTTCCAAACCAGCGCGGACGAGTTGCGTCCGATCGTCACCAGCGTGCTGTACCTGCAGGAGCGCCGCAGGCTGCGGCTGTTCCTGCGCAAGGACGAGTACGGCCGCTACTACTCGGCGCTGGTCTACCTGCCGCGGGACCGCTACACCACCGAGGTCCGGCTGCGGCTGACCGACATCCTCAAGGAGGAACTCCAGGGCCGCACGGTCGACTTCACGGCCTGGAACACCGAATCGGTGCTCTCCCGGCTGCACTTCGTCATCCGGGTCGCGCCGGGCACCCAGCTGCCCGAGCTGACCGACGCCGAGGTCGACCGCATCGAGGCCCGGCTGGTCGAGGCCGCCCGCTCCTGGGAGGACGGCTTCAACGAGGCGCTGGCCTCGGAGTGCGGTGAGGAGCGGGCCGCCGAGCTGTCCCGCCGCTACGCGCACGGCTTCCCCGAGGGCTACAAAGCCGACTTCACCCCGCGCACCGCCGTCGCCGACCTGCAGCACCTCGAACACCTCAAGCCCGAGGGCGACTTCACGCTGTCCCTCTACGAGCCGGTGGGCGCCACCCGCGGCGAGCGCCGCTTCAAGATCTACCGCACCGGCGCGCCGGTCTCCCTGTCCGCCGTGCTGCCGGTGCTCCAGCGGCTCGGTGTCGAGGTGGTCGACGAGCGCCCGTACGAGCTGAAGCGCTCGGACCACACCAAGGCGTGGGTGTACGACTTCGGGCTGCGCCTCGACCGGTCCCTGGGCGACGTCGGCGATGACGCCCGTGAGCGGTTCCAGGACACCTTCGCCGCCGTGTGGACCGACCAGGCGGAGAACGACGGCTTCAACTCCCTGGTGCTGCGCGCCGGTCTGACGTGGCGTCAGGCGATGGTGCTGCGTGCCTACGCCAAGTACCTGCGGCAGGCGGGCGCCACCTTCAGCCAGGAGTACATGGAGGAAACCCTCCGCACCAACGTCCACACCACCCGGCTGCTGGTCAACCTCTTCCAGGCCCGGCTGTCCCCGGAGCACCAGCGTGCGGGCTCCGAGCTCATCGACGGTCTGCTGGAGGAGCTGGACGGCGCGCTGGACCAGGTCGCCTCGCTCGACGAGGACCGGATCCTGCGGTCCTTCCTCACCCTGATCAAGGCGACGCTGCGCACCAACTACTTCCAGCACGACGCGGGCGGCAACCCGCACCCGTACCTGTCGATGAAGTTCGACCCGCAGGCGATCCCGGACCTGCCGGCGCCGCGCCCGGCGTACGAGATCTGGGTGTACTCGCCGCGCGTCGAGGGCGTGCACCTGCGGTTCGGCAAGGTGGCTCGTGGTGGCCTGCGCTGGTCGGACCGTCGCGAGGACTTCCGTACCGAGATCCTGGGCCTGGTCAAGGCGCAGATGGTGAAGAACACCGTGATCGTGCCGGTGGGCGCCAAGGGCGGCTTCGTCGGCAAGCGGCTGCCGGATCCGGCGGTGGACCGGGACGCCTGGCTGGCCGAGGGCATCGCCTCGTACAAGACCTTCATCTCCGGTCTGCTGGACATCACCGACAACATGGTGAGCGGCGAGGTCGTGCCGCCGCACGACGTCGTGCGGCACGACGAGGACGACACCTATCTGGTCGTCGCCGCGGACAAGGGCACCGCGACATTCTCCGACATCGCCAACGAGGTCGCGATCTCCTACGGCTTCTGGCTCGGCGACGCGTTCGCCTCCGGCGGCTCGGTCGGCTACGACCACAAGAAGATGGGCATCACCGCCCGTGGCGCCTGGGAGTCGGTCAAGCGGCATTTCCGCGAGATGGGCCACAACACCCAGGAGCAGGACTTCACCGTCGTCGGTGTCGGTGACATGTCCGGTGACGTGTTCGGCAACGGCATGCTGCTGTCGGAGCACATCCGGCTGGTCGCGGCCTTCGACCACCGGCACATCTTCATCGACCCGGAGCCGGACGCGGCCACCTCGTACGCCGAGCGCCGCCGTCTGTTCGAGCTGCCGCGCAGCAGCTGGGCCGACTACGACAGCAAGTTGATCTCGGCGGGCGGCGGTGTGTTCCCGCGCAGCGCCAAGTCGATCGCCATCACCCCGCAGATCCGCAAGGTGCTGGGGCTGGCGGGCAACGTCGTCAAGCTGACCCCGGCCGAGCTGATGAAGGCGATCCTGCAGGCGCCCGTAGACCTGCTGTGGAACGGCGGCATCGGTACGTACGTCAAGGCCTCCACGGAGTCGCACGCCGACGTCGGCGACAAGGCGAACGACGCGATCCGGGTGGACGGTGCCGACCTTGGGGTCAAGGTGGTCGGCGAGGGCGGCAACCTCGGTCTGACCCAGCTGGGCCGCATCGAGTTCGCCCGGAGCGGCGGCCGGATCAACACCGACGCGATCGACAACAGCGCCGGTGTGGACGCCTCCGACCACGAGGTCAACATCAAGATCCTGCTCAACTCGGTGGTCGCGGACGGCGACATGACCGTCAAGCAGCGCAACCAGCTGCTGGCGGAGATGACCGACGAGGTCGGCGCGCTGGTGCTGCGCAACAACTACGCGCAGAACGTCGCGCTGGCCAACAGCATGGCGCAGGCGCCGAGCCTGCTGTCCGCGCAGCAGCGGTACATCCGTCGCCTGGTGCGGGAGGGCAAGCTGGACCGGGCCCTGGAGTTCCTGCCCACCGACCGGCAGATCCGCGAGCGGCTCAACGCCGGTCAGGGGCTGACCGATCCGGAGACCTGCGTTCTGCTCGCCTACGCGAAGATCACCACCGCCGCGGAGCTGATCACCACCACGCTGCCGGACGACCCGTATCTGCGCGGACTGCTGCACGCCTACTTCCCCAAGGCGCTGCGCGACCGGTTCCCGGCGCAGGTCGACGGTCACGCCCTGCACCGCGAGATCATCACCACGCTGCTGGTCAACGACACGATCAACACCGCCGGTACGACGTTCCTGCACCGTATGAAGGAGGAGACCGGCGCCTCGACCGAGGAGATCGTACGGGCGCACACCGCGGCCCGCGCGATCTTCGACATGGCGCGGATCTGGGACGAGGTGGAGTCCCTCGACAACATCGTGGCCGCCGATGTGCAGACCCGGATCCGGCTGCACTCGCGCCGTCTGGTCGAGCGCGGCACCCGCTGGCTGCTCAACAACCGTCCGCAGCCGCTGGCGATCGCTGAGACCATCGGCTTCTTCAGCGAGGGCGTGGCCGCGGTGTGGGGCCAGCTGCCGAAGCTGCTGCGCGGCGCGGACCTGGAGTGGTACCAGGGCATCCACGACGAGCTCACCGGCGCCGGGGTGCCGGAGGAACTCGCGACGCGGGTGGCGGGCTTCTCGTCCGTCTTCCCGGCGCTGGACATCGTGGCGGTGGCCGACCGGGTGCAGAAGGATCCGCTGGATGTCGCCGAGGTCTACTACGACCTCGCGGACCGGCTGCGGATCACCCAACTCCTGGACCGCATCATCGAGTTGCCCCGCGCCGACCGCTGGCAGTCGATGGCCCGCGCCGCCATCCGCGAGGACCTCTTCGCCGCCCACGCGGCGCTGACCCAGGACGTCCTCTCGGCGGGCAACGGCTCGTCGACCCCGGAGCAGCGGTTCGCCGCCTGGGAGCAGAAGAACGTGGCCCTGCTGGGCCGGGCCCGCACCACGTTGGAGGAGATCCAGAGCTCGGACTCGTTCGACTTGGCGAACTTGTCGGTGGCCATGCGGACTATGCGTACGCTGCTGCGTACGCATAGCTGATCCCAAGAAGGGGTCCGGGGCGCAGCCCCCTGGGCCCCGCTCCGGGGGCTGCGCCCCTTGGGCCCCGCTCCGGGGGCCCCGCTTGTGGGGCTCGGCCTCTGGGCTCCTGTTTCGGGGGCTGCGCCCCCTGGGGCCCCGCTTCGGGGGCTGCGCCCCCTGACCTGGCTGTGTGCGTGGCGTTGCGCCTTGGGAACGCCTCCGGGCGCTGCTCCTGGTTCGGCTGGCGCTGGTGGGGTGCGGCCGTCGGGTGACCGCCGATCCGCGGCGTCGTGGTTGTTCGCGCGGCGGCGGGATGAGGTCCGCCGCGGCGGTGAGTAGGGAACGGCGGTGCCGAAACGGCCGTAGCCCAGCCGCCCGTTGGGGGTGCTGAGCGCCGGGCCCCGCCGTCGCGGTGGTTTGGGCGGGTGTGACGCGGGAGTGGCTCAGTTGGGCAGGCGGACGAGTTTTTCGCCGGTGTTTGGGCCGCTTGCGATGAGGTGGGCTCCTGCGGGGATGGGCTGGCCCTGGTCCAACAGGGCCCAGGTGGCGTGGTAGCGGGTGGCGATGAGGTGCTGAACGGCGGGGGTGGGGTGGGAGGAGAAGTAGACGCGGACGTCGTGGTTGCGGCGGTTGCGGACTTCCACGGGGAGGGAGGGGTCGGGCCAGGCGCCTGAGACCAGGAAGATGCCGTACGCGGGGAGGACGTGTGTGGCGCGGTAGTCGTTGCTGAGCACGACGTCGCCGACGGGGACGTGGTCGGCCGCCCAGCGGTAGCTCGGCCAGGTGGCCAGGTGCTGGAGGTGGACGGGGGAGGAGGCCGGGACCTGGACGATCGCGCCGGTCTGCACGGCCAGGCCGATCGCGGCGGCCGCCGCGGCGACGGCGGCCATGGCCCTGCGGGCCAGGTTCCAGGGGCGAGCCCTGACCAGTTCCACGGCGAGGGCGAGCTGCGGGGGCACCAGCAGCAGGCCGAAGATGCGGCCGTAGGTGTACCGGCCGCTGAACCAGCCGTACGTCGCGATGGCGATGTCGGCCAGCCACAGCAGCGGCAGGGGGTCCAGCCGGTGCCGTCGGAACCGCATCCACAGCGCGGGTACGCCGACCAGGCTCAGTCCGTACCAGCTGATCAGGCGCCGCCCGTACAGCTGCTTGTGGAACTTGTCGACGGTGGTGTCCCCGGCGAGGGCGAAGACGTCGTAGTACGGCCACACGGCGACGAGGACGACGGCCGCCGCGACCGTGAGCGCCCAGCGCGCCGCGACCGCGCGGTTCCAGTCCCGCTGCCAGCCGAGGACGATCGCGGCGATTCCGGCCGCGGCACCGATCGACGTGATCGGGTGGATCAGCAGGATCAGTCCCATGCACAGGCCGATCGCCGTGTGCATCAGCAGCCCCGCCCGGGCGCGGGCGGCTCGCGCGGTCAGTGCCCAGGTGTGCAGGGTGAGCGCGATCGCGAAGGTCGACGGGAACGTCACGTTCCGGGTGAGCGCGCCCGGGTTGAGGAATCCGCTCCACGCGGCGGGCCTGATCCCCCACAGCAGCATCATCGCGGCCAGCGCCAGCACCGGAACCCAGCGGTTCTTGCTCAGCGTGCGGGAGAACGCGGCGATGCCGGTCAGGAAGAGGGCCAGGTTGACCGGGGCCCACCCCTCAAGGACCTGCCAGCCGGCCAGCCCGGTCAGCTTGGCGATCAGGCCGAGGACGACGATCAGCGGCGAGTAGTACGGGCTGTTGTCACCGGAGAGGTCGACCAGAGGGTTCGCCGGATGCAGCGGATCGGCCTTGATCCGGTCGATCGCCGAGGCGTGCTGGCCGAAGTCGGAGATGATGTTGTTGCGCCAGGCGAGGACGGTCATCAGGACCAGGAAGGCCGTGGCGATGATGGCGTAGGGGCCGGGCCGCCAGGCCGCCAGCCGGGTGGCGCCGCCCGCTCGCGGCGCCCGCTGCCCGGTGCCCGCAGTGCCGCCGTCCGTCGTCAACACACCCGCCATGAACCCTCCTGCGCGTCCTCGGGCGTGGTCGTCGCCCGTGGGCGCTCACGAGCGCCCAAAGACAATGACGCCGCGCGGGTTACGGGCAGGAGGCGAATGGGCCGCCGGGAGTCGACGGCAGGTGGTCGGTTTCGAGGCCGGCCGGGTTTCCCGGGCGGCCTCGACGCTTCAGGGTTCCACGTTTCAGGTTTCCGCGTTTCAGGTTTCCTCGTTGTTTCGGCGGGTCACTCCATATGGCGCATTGCCGGATGCGTCGGATTCGGGGGCGCGTCCGTTACCTCCGGATAGCCTGATTAGTCGTATGAGTCATGTCACCCGTAGGGGTTATACGGCCCCGCCCCCTTGCGGACGGGGGGTGGGTGCTCACTAGCGTCTTCACAGTGACCACAGTCGACACTTTGCAGAAGAACGGATCAGCCTCCGGGGCACAGGAGGTGGTGTCCCCGGCGCAGCCGGCTGCGGTCCGCGGATCGCGCGCGCCGCGCGACCCGTTCTTCGACAACGCGAAGTTCCTGCTGGTGGTCCTGGTCGTCATCGGTCACAACTGGTACCCGCTGATCAGCCATTCGCGGGCGGTCAAAGCCGCGTACCTGGTGGTCTACGCGTTCCACATGCCCGCGTTCATCATGTTGAGCGGGTACTTCTCGCGCAGCTTCGAGGCGCGTCCCGATCAGGTTCGCAAGCTCATCAAGACCGTTCTGGTGCCGTACCTGATCTTTGAGACGCTCTATTTGGCGGTTGTCGCCGAAGCGGACGGCCGTCCCTTCCGGCTGGACCTGACCTACCCCAGCTACCTGTGCTGGTTCCTGATCGCGCTGTTCGTGTGGCGGCTGACCACGCCGGTGTGGCGGGCGGTGCCCCAGCCGGTGCTGTTGTCGGTGCTGGTCTCGGTGGTCGCCGGGTTGATGAACGTGAGTACCGATCTGGCGCTCTCGCGTGTGCTGCAGTTCCTGCCCTGGTTCGTGGCGGGCCTGTTCGTGAAGCCCGAGCACTTCCGGTGGCTGCGCCGGCGCGCGGTGCGGCTGTGGGCGGCCGCCGCGCTGATCATCGCCCTGCCGATGGCGTACATCCTGGCGCCCATGGCCGACGCGGACTGGCTGTCGATGGAGTACGGCGCCACCGATCTGCACGTGGGCGCGCTGGAGTACGTCGCCATCCGGGCCGGGCTGTTCGCTGTGAGCGTGGTCCTGGTCGCCGCGGCACTGGCGCTGGTGCCCGCCCGTCGGCTGTGGCTGACCGCGCTGGGGACGGTCACCATGTACCCGTACCTGCTGCACGGCCTGATCGTGAAGTCCGCGCAGGCGAACGGGTTGTACGACCTGGTGGCCAATTCCGGTCCGCCCGCCGTCATCACGTTGACGGCCGGGGCGATCGCGTTGGCGCTGCTGCTGACCACGCCGCCGGTACGCAAGATCGCGCGCTGGGCAGTGGAGCCGACGTTCCGCAGCCCGCGCCAGGTGTTCGGCCGCTGACCGGTTGACCGCCGTCTGACGAGCGCTGCGCGCCCCGCTGGGTGCCGCCCTGGCAGTCTGCGGGCGACGGCGCCGGGGTGCGCTCTGCCAGCGGGAGCACCGGCGGCAGGCCGACGCCTTCGGCCGGCGTCTGCGGCTCCTCCAGGAAGAGGCGCCGTACGACACGCTCCGCCGCGTGCCCGTCGTCGTACGTGCAAAACCGCGCCCGGAACGCCGCCCGCAGCGCGGCGGCCCGCGGACCGCGCCAGGCACCGCTGGTGAAGGCCTCGATCAGCGCGTCCTCGTCACGGGCGACGACGCCGGGCGGCTCGGCGGTGATGTCGAAGTACGTGCCGCGAGCCGCCCGGTACGCCTCCCAGTCCCCGGCGTGGATGACGATCGGCCGGTCCAGGTTGGCGTAGTCGAACATGACGGACGAGTAGTCGGTGAGCAGTCCGTCGGCGGCCAGGCAGAGTTCCTCGATCGACGGGTGGCCGGAGACGTCGACGACCACCGCCGCGTCATCGGCCGAGGCCGTTGTCAGTGGCTGCTGATAGAAGTAGTGGGAGCGGACGAGGAGGGCGAACTCCGGCCCGAGCGCGCGGGCGAGGCGTTCGATGTCCAGCAGGGGGAACGGGCCGCGGCGGTAGTCGCGGTGGGTGGGGGCGTACAGAAGGGCGGTGGTGCCGGTGGCGATACCGAGGCGGTCGCGGACGCGGAGCACGTCGTCGGCGGTGGCGCGGTACAGGGCGTCGTTGCGCGGATAGCCGTACGCCAAGGTGGTGTACGCCGCCGGGTAGGCGCGCTCCCACACCAGGGTGGAGTGGCGGTTGGCGGACAGCACGTAGTCCCAGCGGTCCGCGTGGGCCATCAGCCGGGTGAAGTCGGTGCCCGCCGCGGCGGCGGGATAGTCCCGCAGGTCCAGGCCCATGTGCTTGAGCGGCGTGCCGTGGTGGGTCTGCAGATGGATCTGGCCGGGTCGTTTGGCCAGCCGGTGAGTGAAGTTGACGTTGTTGACCAGGTACTTGGCGCGGGCCAGCGCCGTCCAGTAGGCGGCGGAGCCGGGGTGCAGCCGCCGCACGCCCTCCGGCAGGGTGTGCGCGAATTCGGGGGTGGTAATCCATGCGGTACGGATGTGCGGGGCCAGTTCGCGGACGGCGGCCTCGATGGCGGCGGGGTTGCAGGAGTAGCCCCGGTTCCAGTACGCGGCGAACACGGCCAGCCCGGGATCGATACGGCGGTGTGACTGGAGGCGGTAGTGGACTTGGAGCAGCCCGGCCCGCAGTTTCCGGTAGGCCGCCTGGGCCGGCGAGCGCGCCGAGCGGCGCAACCGGTCGACGCGCCACAGCAGCCGGTAGGTGCGTCCGGCGCCGAGCCTGGTCAGCAGGTAGCGCAACGCGCTGCGCCGGGACGGATGCCCGCCGGCCCCCGCCCGCTGTGCCGCCGGGCGGTAGCGGCGGTACTGCGCGCGGCACCGCCGGAAGAACTCCGCGCGGGCCGAACGCGGCAGCCGCCCCGGCGAGTTGTAGACCGTTCCCAGATGGTCGATCATCCGCTCGAAGAGGACGGGCCGCCAGCGGGCCAGCTGCGGGCGCTCGTCGAGGAAGGCGAACACCCGGTCGTACTGGTCGAAGATGTCGAAGTGGCGGCGGCTGGTGGTGGAGAGGATGTTGCCGCGCCGACGCTGCCGGTAGTGCAGACATACCTGGTCGAGCACCGCGATCGACTCGGCGGCCAGCAGCGTCGGATACGTCCACGGGGTGTCCTCGTAGAAGCCGGACGGGAACGTGAGCCCCAGACGGGCGATGTACTCGCGGCGGTAGGCCTTGTTGCAGGCGATCATCAGCAGCCGGAGCAGCTCGGGGCGGTCGTCGATGGTGAAGACCGGCGGGCCCGCTTGGCCGAGGTGGTGTGAGAGGGCGTTGCGCCGTACCTCGCCGGTCCAGTACGTGCGGTCGTAGTCGTAGACCAGCACATCGGGATCACCGGTGTGCCGGAGGCGGTCGGCGATGGCCTGGAGCGCGCCGGGCGCGAAGGTGTCGTCGCCGTCGAGGAAGAGCAGGTAGTCGCCGCTGGCGCGGGCCATCGCGGCGTTGCGGGCCGGGCCGAGCCCCATGTTTCGCGGGAGGTGGACGGCGGTCACCCGGGGGTCGCGGGCGGCGAACTCGTCGATGATCTCGCCGGAGGCGTCCGGCGAGTGGTCGTTGACGGCGATCACCTCGAAGTCCGGGTAGTGCTGGGCGAGCACGGACTCCAGGCACTCGGACAGATACGCCTGGACCTGGTAGGCGGGAACGATGACGCTGAAGCGGGGCACGGCACATCCCTTCCAGGAAGGAAACTGCTCAGGTACCCGGCCGGTTACGGCGTCGGGTCACCCGGCGGGGACGGCCTGGATCCCGTCCCCCAACAGGGCGCGTGCTGCGGCTATTTGACGGCGCCCGCCATCACACCTGAGACGAACTGCCGTTGGAAGGCGAAGAACACCACCAGCGGAACGACCATCGAGACGAACGCACCGGGGGCGAGGACGTCGATGTTGTTGCCGAACTGGCGCACCTGCTGCTGCAGCGCGACGGTGATCGGCGCCGAGTCGCTGTTGGCGAAGATCAGCGCCACCAGCATGTCGTTCCACACCCACAGGAACTGGAAGATGCCCAGCGACGCGATGGCCGGACCGCCCAGCGGCATGATCACGGTAGTGAAGATCCGGATCTCGCCCGCCCCGTCCAGCCGCGCCGCCTCCAGCAGTTCGCGGGGGATCTCGGCGAAGAAGTTCCGCAGCAGGAAGATCGCGAAGGGCAGCCCGAAGGCGGTGTGGAAGAGCACCACGCCGGTGATCGAACCGAAGATTCCGATGTCGCCGAAGAGCCGGGCGACCGGGATCAGCGCGATCTGGACCGGTACCACCAGCAGCCCCACGACGGTGAGGAACCACCAGTCGCGGCCCCGGAAGTCCAGCCATGCGAACGCGTACCCCGCCAGCGCGCCGATCACCACCACCAGCACGGTGGCCGGGACGGTGATGTAGAGCGTGTTGAGCAGGGAGTGGGTGATGGTGCCGTTGCTCAGCAGCGCCCGGAAGTTGGCGACGGTCAGCTGCGAGGGGGCGGTGAGGACCTTCCACCAGCCGGACGCGGCGATGTCGGTGTTGCTGCGCAGCGAGGACAGCAGCAGCCCGATCGTGGGCATCAGCCAGAACAGGGCGATGACGACCAGCGCGACACGCAGCACGCCGCCGCCCGCGCGGCTCGCCAGCCGTGACGCGAGGGTCGGTCCGCGCCGTGCCGGAGCGGCGCCCGCGGTCGCGGTGTCGACGGAGGTCATCGGCGTCCCTCCCTTCTGATCCGGCGGATGTTGAAGATCATCACGGGCAGCACGAGAAGCAGCAGCAGAACGGAGATGGCGCTGCCGACGCCCTGGTCGTTGCCGCCGCCGAAGGAGGTCAGATACAGCTTCAGGGCGAGCACCATCGCGTTGTTCTGGGTCGCCCCTGGCGCGATGATGTACACCAGGTCGAAGATCTTCAGCACGTTGATCATCAGCGTGACGACGACCACGGCCAGTACCGGCGCCAGCAGCGGCACGGTGATCTTGCGGAAGACCTGCCACTCGTTGGCGCCGTCGACCCGCGCGGCTTCCAGCAGTTCGCGTGGCACACCGGCGAGCCCGGCCGCGATCAGCACCATTGCGAAGCCCGCCCACATCCACACATAGGCGCCGATGATCGACGGAGTGACCAGCGTCGGGCCGAGCCAGTCGACGCCGCCGTACCTGGCCGCGAAGTTCGAGGCGGGCAGCCGTAGTTGGGCGCCTTGTGCGGTGGCGGGCAACGTGAACGTGCCATCGGCCGCCGTCTTCGCGGACGCCACGACCCGGCCGACCTTGACCGCCTGGACGGTGACGCCCTTCAGCCCCTTCTCGCCGGGGTCGATGACACCGGCCCGACCGCCGCCCCCCGGAGTGAAGTCCAGCCAGACCGTGCCGGTGATGCCGCCGCCCCGCGGTCGTCCGGCCTGCTGGGCGCTGGACGGCAGCTCGGCCTGCGGAATGCCGACCAGCGGCAGCAGCGCCGCGGTGCCGGGGCGCACCGTGGACCTGGTGGTGTAGGAGCCGCCCGCCGTCGGCGCCAGATCGGCGCCGGGACGCGGTCGTGCGCCCGGGTACGCCGAGCCCGCCGAGAACGTGTCATGGACGCTGGAGATCACCGCGTTGGCCACGCCCTGGTTCGGGTCCTGCTCGTAGACCAGCCGGAAGATGATCCCGGCCGCGAGCATGGAGATCGCCATCGGCATGAAGACCACCAGTTTGAACGCCGTTCCCCAGCGCACCCGTTCGGTGAGCACGGCGAAGATCAGCCCCAGCGCGGTGGTGATCGACGGCGCGACCACCACCCAGATCGCGTTGTTCCTGACCGCCGTCAGGGTCCCGGAGTCGGAGAAGACCGTGCCGTAGTTCCGTACGCCGACGAAGCCGGAGCCGCCCGCGTCGTAGAGGCTGCGGACGATCGAGTAGCCGATCGGATAGACGACCAGCGCGCCGAGCAGCACCAGCGCGGGCAGCAGGAACAGTGCCGCCACCCATGGCCGTGTCCCGGTGATGCCCTTGGCCCTGCGGGGCGTTCCGGCAGGCGGCGTGACAGGTCCGGCCGTATCGGGCGCGGCCATCGAGGCGGACATCGCCGGTCAGCCGTTCCCGTACGCCTTGGCGGCATCGGCCTCCAGCGCCCGCTGCGCGCCTGCCACATTGCCCGGGTTGGCGAGGAAGTCCTGGAGGTCCTTCCACTCGCCCTCGCCCTTGGTGCCGCCGAAGGCCGCCGGTGCCTGGTCCGACATATCGAAGCGGAAGCCGTCCCCAGCCCCGATCAGCGCCTTGGCGATATTGCGCGTCACATCGTCCGGATACACCGAGAGGTCCAGCGACTTCTCGGGCGAGAGGAAGCCGCCGGCCTGCGCCCAGATCTTCGCCGCGTCCGACGAGGCGAGGAAGGTCAGCAGTGCCTGCGCGCCCTTGGCGTCCTTCAGCGCCACCGCGATGTCCGCGCCGACGGTTACCGGCGGCTTGCCGCTGCCGACCGCCGGGAACGGGAAGACCTTGGCGTCCGTCCCGACCTTCGCCTTGGTGTTGGCCTCGATGAACCCGGCGACGAAGTCGCCCTCGTAGACCATCGCCGCTCCGGGCGGATTGCCGGTGAACGTCTGCGTGACCGACTTGGGGAAATCCGTCTGCAGTGCGCCCGTATGGCCGCCCGCGAGCAGCTGGTCCTTACCGAACAACTGGTCGAGGGTGGTGAGCGCGTCCTTGACCGAGGGATCCGTCCACTTGATCTTGTGTTGGGCCAGCTCGTCGTACTTCTGCGGGCCCGCCTGGCTCAGATAGACGTTCTCGAACCAGTCGGTCAGCGGCCAGCCGTCCGCGCCGCCGACCGACACCGGCGGAGTGCCGGAGTCGGAGATGGTCTGCGCGGTCTTGAGGAAGTCCGCCCAGGTGTTCGGCACACTCACCCCCGCCGACTGGAAGGCGGCCGAGTTGTACCAGATCAGCGACTTGTTGGCGGCCTTGAACGGTACGCCGTACTGCTTGCCGTTGTACGCGCCCAACTTCTGCCAGCCCGCGGAGAAGTTGGCGGTCAACTGGGCCTGCACATCGGCGTTGACCGGCTTGATCCAGCCCTTCTGTGCGAACTGGTCCAGCACACCGGGCTGGGCGAGCAGCGCGACATCCGGCGGCTTGCCGCCCTCGATCTTGGTACCGAGGAAGGTGGACTCGCTGTCTCCGGTCGGGGTGAAGGTGACCGAAGCGCCGGTGCGCCTGCCGAACTCATTGAGCACCTTCTGCATGTTCTGCTGTTCGGCGCCGGTCCACACCGCCGCCAACTCCAGGTGCTGGCCGTGTAGATCCGGCAGCTTCACGGCGGACTGGCTGCCTCCGGCGCCCGGTGACTGGCCGCCGTTGTCGCTCTTGCCGCCGCCGCTGCCGCAGCCTGCCGCGCCGAGTGCGAGTGCGGCCACCGCCGTCATGGCGAGTGCGGCGTGAGCCCTGCGCGAGGTACGCATCTGCCCTTCCCCCTGCCTGCCGGAAACGTGCGACAGTCGTACGCCCGCGGCTCAGCCCCCGCAAGGCCGCCTGCGGGAGCGGGCAGCCGATCGTGACCATGATGTGATGCACGATCAAACACGTGATTTTTCACCGCAATTGGCGGGTCGGCGGGGAAAGGCGCGAGCGATCACAACGCGACGGCGCAAGGGGACGCACAGCGTCAGACAAGCGCCTCCGGCGAATCGGCGCCAACCGATTCCGCCGCCCGCTGCAGCGCGCTGGCCAGAAGTGCCAGATCCGTAGGCCCGTTGCCGAGCTCCCGCACCGGCCGCCGTGTCGGCGGATCCCCCATCCGCTCCCACTCAACCGGCACGACCGTGGGCCGCAGCGTGGCCGTTCGTGGAATCCGGCCGCTCACCCTGCCCGCCTGGAACGGCGTCACCGCCCCGTCCGGCCTGCGCAAGTACCCGCGCCCGGGCAGCTGTTCAGCCAGCCCGGCGGGCTCCTCCACATGCACCAGCAGGGCAGCGGACTCCGGGTCCTCGGTGCGCAGCGCGATCCTCAGCCGCGAGCGGTCGTCGGCCTCGGTGCCCGCCGTACGCTCCGGTCGCCCGGTCGACACGACCAGGTGGACGCCCAGCCGGGCCCCGGCCCGGGCCAGCGCCTCGACCGCCCGTACCACCGAACCCGCCGCCGGACGGCCCGGACTGCCGAGCGCGGGTGCGGTCAGCGCGTCGAAGTCGTCCACTATGACGACCAGTCGGGGCAGCGCCGCCGCTTCCCTGCTGCGCAGCTTCACCGCGCCCTCCGCGGACGGCTGTTCGGCCGACGGCCGCGCCGTACCGGGCCCGGTACGCGGTATGCCCAACTGCTCGGCGAGCCGGCGCTGGGCGTGCCAGGACTCGAACGACTCGCCGCCCAGCAACTCCTCGCGGCGCTTGAGCTCCGCCGCCAGCGCCTGGGCGAACTCCCGCATACGGGATGGATCGGAGGCGGCCAGATACGTCGAGACATGCGGCAGATCCGTGCAGACCCGCAAGCCCTCGCCGCGCTCCGGCGAACCGTCGACCAGCACCAGCGTCAACTCGTCGGGCCGGGCAGCCGCCGCCAGCGCCGCCGCCACGGAGCGCAGCAACTCGGTCTTGCCCGCGCCCGGTGCGCCGCCGACCAGCAGATGCGGCCCCTCGGCGGCCAGGTCCACCGCGACCGTGCCTTCGGGCCCCGCCCCCAACGTGGCCCGGGGCGCGGTGGGTTCGTCCGTCCAACGTGCCGAGATCTTCGACGGCGTGGCCAGCGCGAGGTCCAGCTGGTCCAGCAGCCGGGCCGTGTCCGGCAATGCGCTGCGGCCCCGGCGCCCCACGGCGTCCGCCTCCCGCAACGGCGCCAGCGCTCGCCCGAACCGCTCCGCCCAGGCGCCGGAGACCGCGTCAACGACCGCGCGGGCGGGGCCTTCCGGGGCGAGGGCCAAGGTCGTCGCCACGTCGCCCTCCAGCCGGGCGAGCGCACCGCACCGAGCCGCCAGCCGGTCGGCCGACTCGGCCAGGCACACCAGATGGATCCCGGCAGCGGGACCGGCATGCGCCAGCCGTGCCACCGACTCGCGCAGTGTGGCGGAACCGGGGTCGCCGTCCACCACCACGACCGTGTACGGACCGGAACGCCCGGCCGCCACCGCGGCCACCGCCTCCGGCTCCGCCGACGGCCAGCCCGCGCCGAGCGGCCCGTCGTCCAGCCGCCGCGCCAACTCCGCGGTGCGCGCCTCGGCCTGCTCCCGGTCGAAGGCGAGCAGCAGTCGGCAGTCCTGGCCGTGCGCCGGACGCAGATGCGGCAGCCAGTTCAGCCATGACCACTCGTCGGCGCGCTGGTCCATACCGCGGGAGCGGTCCGCGCTGATCAGGACCAGCTCAAGCGTGGCGGGGGAGTGCAGCGCGCACAGCTGCGCCACGACCGAGCGGGCCAGGCCGCTCAGCCGCGGCCGGGGCCCGATGATCCCGAGCGAGCCCGCGCCGCGCAGGCCGACGGTGACCGGCACGGAGGGCAGCAGGCCGTCGTCGGTCGGCAGATCGGTGGAGCCGAGCCGCACCGCCAGCGCGTCGGGGTGGCCGCAGCCGCGCTCCCACAGTCGCGGCCCCGGGCCCAGCGCGGTCACCAGAACGGCGGCCGGGTCGGGGGCCCGCTCCCGTAGCGCGGCCGCCTCGGCGGTCAGCCGGTCATGGCCGGAGCGTCCGCGGTCGCCGCGCCCGGCGCCGCGGCCCGAGGCGAGCCGCCGGGCCAAGGCCCCTATCGCACCGGACAGCCCGCCGCGCGCCCCCGGCGTCTCCCCGAAGACCCCGCCCCGTCCGGCCATGGTCACCGCGTCCCGCGCGACGGCCGCCAGCCGATCCCGTGTCGCGGTACGTGAGGCGGGGGCGCCTGCCGCTGGGGCCGCGCCGGGGGCGGTGGGGACGTCCGCTGCTGTGGGGCGCTGTGGGCTCGCGCCGGTTCCGAGTGGCGTGTCCGCGTGGGCGCGGGCGGCGTTGGCCGCCGTGCCGGGACCGGGCTGGACGGATTGGGCGGTGCCGTCCGGGCCGGTGGTCCTGCCCGGGGTGCTTCCGGGGGCGTGCGGGGCGGTCGCTTCGGCGGCGGACGCGGGGTGCGCGCCGGTTCCGGCGCGGGTGTTGTCCGGGCCCGCGCCGGGGTTTGCGTGGCGGGCGTGAGCGGTGTCCGGCGCCGCATCGGGTGCCGTGGTGGGGCGGGGGCCCGGGCTGGTGCCGGTGGTGTGCGTGGTGGGGGCGTCGGGGCTTGCGGCGCCGCGTGTCTGGTGCGCCGCGGTCCCGGCGCGTTCCGGGCCTGCGCTGGGTTCGGTACGGCGGCCCGGGCCTGCTTCGGATCCGGTGTCGTGCCTGCCGGGGCCCATGGCGGCGTTGCCCGCGGGGGCGTCGCTACCGCGTGCTGCCGCGCCGATGGGGCCGGGTACGCCGGTGAAGTCCCCTGCGGGGGCTGGTGGTTGCCCGTTGCCGGTGCCGCCGTGCGGTGCCTCCGCCGCGTGACCGGAGGTCAACTCGCCGTCCCGCGCGCCGGGTTCGCCGCCCGGGGCCTGTGCGGCCGTACCGTCCGACGAGGCCGCCCGCCCGGGCTGCGCCGGGCTGGAACCGGAACCGGTTCCGTGCGGCGCCGTTTGACCCGGCGGGAGGCCGGGGCCGCGGGGTGCGGGCACCCGGGCGTAGGACCCCGTCCCGTAGTCGGTGGGGGACGGTAGGACGACCTGGAGATGGCCCTCGTTGTCCGGAAGGACGGCGAGCGCCGGGGGCGGCGGTGGTGGTGCGGCCGGGCCGCCGCCGTCCGGGGCGGCGGCCGACTCCAGGCGCAGCGTGGACTCGCCGATCCGCAGCAGGGCGCCGGGCGGCAGCGGTATCGGGCGGTCGCCGACCGGACGGCCGTCGACGCGGGTGCCGTTGGTGGAGCCGAGATCGGCGACCGTGATCTGGCCGCCCGGATCGACTGTCACCACACAGTGCAGCCGGGAGACGTCCGGGTCGTCGATCGGCACATCGGCCTCCACCGACCTGCCGATCCGTACCTGGCCGCCGTGCAGCAGATGCACCCCACCCGCGTCCGGTCCGCCGACCACCTGCAGGCGCGCGGCGGCATCCGGATCGTCATGTTCCGGTTCGGCCGCGGTGTGCACCGACAGCACCGCGCCGTCCACCAACGGGGGAACGCCCAACCGCGCGGTCTGCGGGTCGAGGCGTTCCGCACCCGCGTAGAGCGCCACCGCGGAGCCGGACGAGCGCACCGGCTGCCCGGATCCGACACTGGCCGCGAGTGCGCCCGCCACCGTGCCGAGCGCCGTGTCCGCCGGAGCGGTCACGAGCACGTCACAGGCGCGGCCGCTGCGCGGCCCGAGGACGGTCAGCCGGATCTGCATCGTCGTCCGCGTCCCTTCTCACCCGGGAAGCCCGGCAGGGGCGCCGTCCCCCACCGCGTCGTACGTGAGGCATCCTCCCACCTGCCACTGACACTCCACCCCCGGCGCTCACCATAACGATCTTGAATGGTCGGCGACCGGTGTCATTCGGATGGAATTCGATCACGGCCGCTACCGAAAGTCCGTCCCGTGGTGAACGCAAGTGCGGTCTCGACCGTTCACACAGACGTGGCCGGGCGTCGGGCAACCGATCGCCTGTCCCTGGCGTCCTACCCAGAAGCCCCATGTCACGGCCGTCACAGGGTCCGTTCCACAGAGCTCGGACCGGTACGGCGGTGCGGCACTACAGTGGGCGAATGGACTATCGACGCCTCGGCGCGAAGCGCCTCCGCTGAGGGCGGAGGCGGGCGACGGGCGGGCGGGTCCGGCAAGCGATGTCGACCACGATCTGGGAGCTCATGACGTGCGGCCGGTAGGCAGCAAGTACCTGCTAGAGGAGCCGCTCGGGCGGGGTGCCACGGGCACCGTCTGGCGGGCCCGGGTGCGCGAGGCGGCCGAACCCGCGGAGGGCACGGCGTCGCAGGCCGGGGAGGCCGTCGCGATCAAGGTCCTCAAGGAGGAGTTGGCGAGCGATCCGGACATCGTGATGCGCTTCCTGCGGGAGCGCTCCGTACTGCTGCGCCTGACCCATCCGAACATCGTGCGCACCCGTGACCTGGTGGTCGAGGGCGAGCTGCTGGCCCTGGTGATGGACCTGGTCAACGGTCCGGATCTCCACCGCTATGTGAGGGAGAACGGGCCGTTCAGCCCGATGGGCGCCGCCCTGCTCACCGCGGGCATCGCCGACGCGCTCGCGGCCAGCCACGCCGACGGCGTGGTGCACCGCGACCTCAAGCCCGCCAACGTCCTGCTGTCCAGCAGCGCCGACGGCTCGCAGATGCATCCGATGCTCACCGACTTCGGCATCGCGCGGCTCGCTGACTCTGCTGGCGTCACCCGCACGCATGAATTCGTCGGCACGCCCGCGTACGTGGCGCCGGAGTCCGCCGAGGGCCGACCGCAGACCTCCGCCGTGGACATCTACGGCGCGGGCATCCTGATGTACGAGCTGGTCACCGGGCATCCGCCGTTCCGCGGCGAGAGCGCCCTCGAAGTGCTGCACCAGCACCTGAGCGAGGAGCCGCGCCGCCCCTCCACCGTGCCCGAGCCGCTGTGGACGGTGATCGAGCGCTGCCTGCGGAAGAACCCGGACGAGCGACCCAGCGCCGAGAACCTGGCCCGTGCGCTCCGCGTTGTCGGCCAGGGCGTCGGGGTGCACGCCACCCCGGCGGCGGCCGAGGCCGCGCTGGGCGTCGCCGCGCTGCTCGCACCGGACCCCGCCCCGGCCACGGTGCCCGGCACGGGATTGGGCGCCGCTGCCGGAGCGGCGGGCGCCGCCGACCCGACACAGGTCCTGCCCACCAGCGGCGGCGCCGCGGCATACGGCCAGAACGGCTCGTACGGGTACGACCCGAACGGCGCGACCAGCGTGCTGCCGCACTCCGCGCCCACCATCGGCGCGGACGGCACCCGGGTGATGCCGCCGCTGCCGGACGCCGGCCCGGCGGGGCAGACGCAGCAGTCCCAGCAGCCGCAGGGCCCGCATCCCTGGGAGTCCCAGCTCAACGCGGCCCGCAGCCGCAACGAGCAGACCGAGTTGCAGTACCTGGACCCCAGCCAGGACCCGCTGCGCCGCCGCCCGCGCCGCCAGCCCGCGGCGGCCCCGCGCCAGCAGCAGCCCTACCAGCAGCAGCAACCGCGCTACCAGCAGCAACCCCAGCCGCGCTACGAGCCGCAGCCGCAGCAGCGGTACGAGCCGCAGCCGCAGCGTTATGAGCCGCAGCGCCGTCCCGAACGGGAACCGGCGCCGCGCCGTGAGCCGCGGCCGCGCAGCCGGATGCGGATTCCGGGCGCGGGCTGCCTCAAGGGCTGCCTGTTCATGATCTTCATCCTGGTGGTGATCGCCGTGCTGGTGTGGAACTTCACGCCGGTCCCGGAGTGGGTCGCCAAGGGCCAGAGCTGGTACGAGGCGACGTCGAGCTGGATCAGCTCGGCCTGGCACTGGGTCTCCAGCGTTGGCCACAGCTCCGGCAGGATGATCGGCAACGGCTGACAGGAGGGGCCCTCGAAGGCCCCTCCTGGCGCCGAGCCTGTTGATTTGTCGACTTCCTGAGGGTGATTTCCCCCGCAGAAGCCGCACTCGCCACCCGCCGATGCCCCCAACGCGCCGTCATCCGCGTAGCTTTGTCGGCAACGCTTGTCGCCCGCGCCGCCCAACAGGCCGTCGAATGGCGACAGGTGACGTCGGATGAGTCGGAGCAGCCTTGGCACGGAAGATCGGCAGCCGGTACACCGCCCAGCAGGTCCTCGGGCGGGGTTCCGCCGGAACGGTATGGCTGGGTGAGGGGCCCGAAGGTCCGGTCGCCATCAAGCTGTTGCGCGAGGACCTCGCCTCCGACCAGGACCTGGTCGGCCGGTTCGTCCAGGAGCGCACCGCGCTGCTGTCCCTCGACCACCCGCGCATCGTCGGCATCCGCGACCTGGTGGTCGACGGCTCGGACCTCGCGCTCGTCATGGACCTGGTCCGCGGTTCCGATCTGCGCTCCCGGCTGGAGCGCGAGCGCCGCCTCGCGCCGGAGACCGCGGTCGCCATCGCCGCGGACGTCGCCGACGGCCTCGCCGCCGCGCACGCCGCGGGTGTCGTGCACCGCGACGTCAAGCCGGAGAACGTCCTCCTGGACGCCGCCGCCCCGGCCGGGCCCGGCGGCGCGCCCCCCGCGCTGCTCACCGACTTCGGCATCGCCCGCCTGGTGGACTCCCCGCGTCGCACTCGCGCGACCCGGATCATCGGCACTCCCGACTACCTCGCTCCCGAGATCATCGAGGGGCTGCCGCCGCGCGCCAGCGTCGACATCTACGCGCTCGCCACCGTGCTCTACGAACTCCTGGCGGGGTTCACCCCGTTCGGCGGCGGCCACCCCGGCGCCGTACTGCGCCGCCATGTCACCGAAACCGTCAGTCCGATCCCCGGTGCCCCCGAGGCCCTGTGGCAGATCCTGGCGCAGTGCCTCGCCAAGGCGCCCGCTTCCCGGCTGACCGCCAAGGAACTCGGCGAGCGGTTGCGCGGCCTGCTGCCCGAGCTGGCCGGGCTGCCGCCGCTGGAGGTGGCCGCGCCCTCGGAGGCGGCGGACGCCGACGAGCCGGACCGTACGCATCCGGAGGACCGCTCGCAGAGCGTGCCGCCCGAGGCGCGGGAGGCCGCACCGCGCGCCCGGCGCGGCGCCGTGCCGCTGGTACGGGGGGCCACGCCCGACTCCAGCCGCGACACCCACACCAGCATCAAGCTCCCCACCGCCGAGGAACTGGCCGCCTATCCGCACCGCGACACCGGCGGCCACCGCGTCCCGCACCGGCACCGGGCGGTACCCGACGCGCTGCGCAGGCGGCGCCTCAAGCTCGCCGCCGCCGCGACCGCCGCCGTGGTCGCGGCGGGCATCGGCGGCTGGGCGGTCGCCTCGGGCGGCGACGGGAAGTCCAACTCGCGCGAGGACCAGCACCCCGGCGGCACCCCGCGCGGCACCACCCCGACCGCCCCCACGGCGGGCGCCGCCTCCCCGCAGGGCCACACCGGCGCTCCCGCCGCGCTGCCGCACTGGTCCGCCTTCCAGGACGCGCCCCGGGCGGGGGTGTCGCTGGTCGGCGGCCCGCGCGCGATCGTGCTCTCCGGCATCACGTACGTCTTCGCACGCGGCACCGACCAGAACATCTGGTACCTCACCCGCGACGCGGCCACCGGCCAGTACGGCGCCTGGCAGCGGCTCAGCGGCATACACGCCGCCGACGACCCCGCCGTCGTCTCCGCCCGCCCCGGCCAGCTCGACCTGTTCGCGCTCGGCACCGACCACCTGCTGTACCGCAGGACCCTCGCGGGCGGGGTGTGGAGCCAGTGGTACATGGTCGACGAGCGCACCACGTTCGACGCGGCCCCGGCCGCCGCCTCCTCGGAGCCGGGCCGCATCGACCTGGTGGGCCGCACCGGCGGCGACCTGGTCACCGCCTCCCTGGTCGGCGACCGCTGGAACGCCTGGGCGGTCGTCCCCACCGCGGGCCGTATCACCGCCGCCCCGGGCCTGGTCTCCCGCGCGACCGGCACCCTGGACGCCTTCGTCGTCCGCAAGGCGGACGGCGCCGTGCTGCGCCTGCCGTACGCGCACGGCGCCTGGAGGCCCACCCAGGTCGTCGGCAGGCTCGACGCCACCGGTCGCCCGGAACCGGTCTACGCCGCGGGCCGCGAGTACCTCCTCGCGCCCTCCGGCGGCGGCCTCGCGCAGGCCGTGAGCCCGCAGGACGGCGCCGACTGGACGGTGACGGACCTGGCCGAGGACACCGGCGCGAGCGGCTCGGGCGCGGGCGTGACGACCAGCGGCCGCAGCCTGGAGGCGTGGGTCCGCACCGGCGCCGGCGCCCTGTCCCGGGCGGTCGGCTCCGCCCAGCAGTAGGCGGTCGGCAGCGGGCGGACCAGCGGCGGGAGCACGGCGTGCGGCAACCGCAGAATCGACCCATCTGCAAGCCGGTACGCTGGGGGCGTGGCAATCGTCGACGTATCCGAAGAGCTGAAGTCCCTCTCCTCCACCATGGAGTCCATCGAGGCTGTCCTGGACCTCGACAAGTTGAGGGCTGACATCGCCGAGCTTGAGGAGCAGGCCGCGGCGCCGTCGCTCTGGGACGACCCCGACAACGCGCAGAAGATCACCAGCCGGCTGTCCTACCTCCAGGGCGAGCTGCGCAAGACCGAGGCGCTGCGCGGGCGGATCGACGATCTCGGCGTGCTCTTCGAGCTCGCCGAGGCCGAGAACGACGCGGACACCCGCGCCGAGGCAGAGGCCGAGCTGGCCTCGGTCCGCAAGGCGGTGGACGAGATGGAGGTCCGCACGCTGCTCTCCGGCGAGTACGACGCCCGGGAGGCGCTGGTGAACATCCGGGCCGAGGCCGGCGGTGTCGACGCCGCCGACTTCGCCGAGCAGCTGCAGCGGATGTATCTGCGCTGGGCCGAGCGGCATGGCTACAGCACCGAGGTGCTCGACACCTCGTACGCGGAAGAGGCCGGCATCAAGTCGACCACCTTCGCGGTCAAGAGCCCGTACGCCTACGGCACCCTCTCGGTGGAGCAGGGCACGCACCGGCTGGTGCGCATCTCGCCGTTCGACAACCAGGGCCGCCGCCAGACGTCCTTCGCGGGCGTCGAGGTGCTGCCGGTCGTCGAGCAGAGCGACCACGTGGAGATCGACGAGTCCGAGCTGCGGGTGGACGTCTACCGCTCCTCGGGCCCCGGCGGCCAGGGCGTCAACACCACCGACTCCGCGGTGCGCATCACCCACCTGCCGACCGGCATCGTGGTCTCCTGCCAGAACGAGCGCTCGCAGATCCAGAACCGTGCCTCGGCGATGAACGTCCTCCAGGCCAAGCTGCTTGAGCGGCGCCGCCAGGAGGAGCAGGCGAAGATGGACGCGCTCAAGGGCGACGGCGGCAACTCCTGGGGCAACCAGATGCGTTCGTACGTCCTGCACCCGTACCAGATGGTCAAGGACCTGCGTACCGAGTGGGAGGTCGGCAACCCCCAGGCGGTGCTGGACGGCGAGATCGACGGCTTCCTGGAGGCCGGTATCCGCTGGCGCAAGCAGCAGGAGAAGGAGCTCACGGCGTAAGCCAGTTGGCGTTTTTTATCACAGCCTTACACCCAACTGCCCAGCAAACAACGCCAATCCGGGCATTCGGCGTCGCTATCCGCTTGACGCTGCTGTGAAATGTGGGAAAGCTGGCGCGCGGCATGCGTGTGACGGGGTACCAGCGGACGGGGGCGGGCGAGCAGTGGTCCTGCGACGCGCGCGCCCCGGGGAATCGCGACCCCGGGCATAGCTGCACCACATTCTTCGCATTCTCCGCATCGGAGATCAGCAGCTACTGGGGGTAGTTGGCAGATGACCAATCGTAAGACTCGCGTGCGCATGGCGCGCATAGCCGCCGGCGCGGTGTTCGCGGCCGGTGCGTCGCTGACTGCCGTGGGTACCGCTCAGGCCATGAGCCCGGGCGTCGACAACAGTGCGGCCCAGCAGACCGCGAAGTCCGCTCAGGACGGCACCGTTCTCGGTGTCACCGGTGGCAACTCGATCGTGGGTGTCACCAGCGGTACCTCCACCTCGGGCGGTGACAACTCCGGTACGACGTCCTCCACGGGCGGTGACAACTCCGGCACCACGTCCACGTCGGGCGGCGACTCGTCCGGCACCACGTCCACGTCCGGCGGCGACAGCGGCAGCGTGGTGGGTGTCACCACGGGCGGCGGCACGGTGGTGGGTGTGACCACCGGCGGTGACAACTCCGGCACGTCCCAGGGCACCTCCTCGGGTACGTCCCAGGGCACCTCCTCCGGCACCTCCGAGGGCACCAGCTCCGGTACGTCGCAGGGCACCTCCTCGGGTACCTCGCAGGGCACGAGCTCCGGCACCTCGCAGGGCACCTCCTCGGGTACCTCACAGGGGACCAGCTCCGGCACCTCGCAGGGCACGAGCTCCGGCACGTCCCAGGGCACCTCCTCGGGTACGTCGCAGGGCACCTCCTCGGGTACCTCGCAGGGCACGAGCTCCGGTACGTCCCAGGGGACGAGCTCCGGTACCTCGCAGGGCACCTCCTCGGGTACCTCGCAGGGGACCAGCTCCGGTACCTCGCAGGGCACGAGCAGCGGCACCGGCTCCACCGGTTCCGGTGACAACGGCGGCACCTGCACGCTGTCCCAGGACAGCGTCAACTGCGGCGGTGGCAACAACAACACCGGCACCGACAACAACAACACCCAGCAGGTCGCCCAGGGCAAGCCGAAGCAGCAGCTCGCTGAGACCGGTTCGTCCGACACGGCGTTCCTGCTGGTCGGCGCCGCCACGATGATCGCCGGTGGTATCGGCTTCCGGCTGATGCCGCGCTTGGTCAACCGTCGTACGGCGGCCTGACGACACCCGGCGTTCAGCCATATGTAAGGGGCCTGGGGCTACGTTCCAAGTAGCCCCAGGCCCCTCGTATGTCTCGTGGCCCCGTCAGCCGGTCGTACGGCCTGTCACGCGGCCTGGCGTATCACCAGCGCCACCGCGATCAGCGCGATGAGCAGCGCCATCAGTGTGGCCGGGGTCACTGCGCCGAACGGGCTCTCTTGGTGCAGGCGCTCCCGGTTGGCTCGGCATACGGCGCAGCGGCCTTCCGAGACAGGTCCGGCGCAGTTGGCGCACACCAGTCGGTCGCATGTCATGCGATGTCCTCCTCACCCTTTTCAACGCCATCCGGCGTCGACGGGTTCCCGGGCGGTCATCCCGGTCGTTCTCCGGCGCCTCATACACCGCTGTCCCTCCACTGTGCCAGTTCCCGCACGATTCGGCGCGCCCCGTACGGCCGTCCACACCAGTGGGTGCGTCCGATGTGCGCTTTGTCCGCGTATCGCTGGTGAGGAACCCCCCAAACCACGGACGGCGCCTGCGCGGTCGCGCGCGCTTCGCGTATGGTCGGCGCACCGGGAGAGCCGCGCTACCGGCTGTCCGTCCCCTCTAGGCCGACCCTGGTGCAGCTGTGATCCGATTCGACAATGTGAGCAAGACCTACCCAAAGCAGAACCGCCCCGCGCTTCGCGAAGTGTCGCTGGAGATCGAGAAGGGCGAGTTCGTCTTCCTGGTGGGATCCTCCGGTTCCGGGAAGTCCACCTTCCTGCGGTTGATGCTCCGCGAGGAGCGCACCGACACGGGAGCCGTGCATGTGCTCGGCAAGGACCTGAACCGGTTGTCCAACTGGAAGCTGCCGCACATGCGGCGCCAAGTGGGCACGATCTTCCAGGACTTCCGACTCCTGCCGAACAAGACCGTCGCGCAGAACGTCGCGTTCGCGCTGGAGGTGATCGGCAAGCCGCGCGGCACCATCCGCAAGACCGTTCCCGAGGTCCTCGACCTGGTCGGCCTGGCCGGGAAGGACGACCGGATGCCCGGCGAGCTCTCCGGTGGTGAGCAGCAGCGGGTGGCCATCGCCCGCGCGTTCGTCAACCGGCCGCTGCTGCTGATCGCCGACGAGCCGACCGGCAACCTCGACCCGCAGACCTCCGTGGGCATCATGAAGCTCCTGGACCGGATCAACCGGACCGGGACCACGGTCGTGATGGCCACCCACGACCAGCAGATCGTCGACCAGATGCGCAAGCGCGTCATCGAGTTGGAGAAGGGGCGACTGGTCCGCGACCAGTCGCGCGGTGTCTACGGCTACCAGCACTAGCCCCACCAGCAGCCGCAGCCGCAGCCACCAGCAGAAAGGTCACCATGCGCGCCCAGTTCGTCCTGTCGGAGATCGGCGTCGGTCTTCGCCGTAACCTCACCATGACTTTCGCGGTGATCGTCTCCGTCGCCCTCTCCCTCGCCCTCGCGGGCGGTTCCTGGCTCGCCCGCGAGCAGGTGAGCCACATGAAGGGCTACTGGTACGACAAGGTCCAGGTGTCGATCTTCCTGTGCAACAAGACCGACGGCACGGACACCGCCAACTGCTCGAAGGGCGCGGTCACTCCGGACCAGATGAACCAGATCGAGGCCGATCTGAACAAGCTGCCGGTGGTCGACAAGGTCTTCAAGGAGTCGCCGCAGGAGGCGTACCAGCACTACAAGCAGCAGTTCTCCGGGCAGGCGGGCATCGATCTGCTGACTCCGGACCAGATGCAGTGGTCGTTCCGGGTCAAGCTCAAGAACCCGCAGCAGTACAACGTGATCTCCAGCGCCTTCGACGGCCGTCCCGGCGTGCAATCGGTGCAGGACCAGCGCAAGTTGCTGGACAACCTGTTCGGCCTGCTCAACGGCATGACGTATGTCGCCCTTGCGGTACTGGCGTTCATGCTCACGGTCGCCATGCTGCTGATCGTCAACACGGTGCGCGTCTCGGCGTTCAGCCGCCGCCGGGAGACCGGCATCATGCGACTGGTCGGCGCGTCCAGCTTCTACATCCAGATGCCGTTCATCATGGAGGCGGCGCTGGCCGGGCTGATCGGCGGCGGACTCGCCTGCGGCATGCTGCTGGCCGGGCGGTACTTCCTGATCGACGGCGGACTGAAGCTGCAGGCCAAGATCCAGCTGATCCAGTTCCTCGGCTGGGGCGATGTGATCAGGGTGCTGCCGTTGGTGCTGGTGGTGGGCGTTATGATGCCGTCCCTTGCCGCTTTCTTCACTCTCCGCAAGTACCTGAAGGTGTGACGGGCGTGTACGGGCCGCCCTCCGGCCGGGCTTCCGTACGCCCCGGTGTTCTCCATGCCTGGGCGTACAGCCCTGCCCTACACTCCCGAGCATGTCCGGCCCCACGATGTTCGTGAGGCCCCAGCGGATCCGCCGCGGGGCGACCCTGACGCTTGTCTTCGGTGCCGTGCTGGCCACCGGCGCGGCCACCGGGGCCTTCAGCCAGCCGGGACCGCACCCGATACCGCGGCACCACCGTGCACAGGCCCCGGCGGCCGCCTCGCACCTGGACACCAGCGAGATCGCCCAGGCCATCGACGACGGCAAGGTCGGCCCGCAGGGCGCCGCGCAGCTCGTCAGCCGCAGCGGTGACCGCTGGTCGTCGTTCTTCACCGCTCAGGAGTACGAGGGCTTCCGGCAGGAGCTGGACGGCAGGTACGTCGGCGTCGGACTGTGGGTACGGCGTGACCCGGACGGCCGCATAGCGGTCTCCCGCGTCCAGTCCGCGAGCCCCGCCGAACGCGCGGGGCTACGCGTCGGCGACTGGCTGCGCGCCGTCGACGGCCGGGACGTCACCGGCCGCCCGGTGACCGAAGTGGTCGCCCGGCTGCGCGGTGTTGACCCCGGCGGCCCGGATGACGCGCCCGCCCCGCGCCCCGGCAGCGCCGTCCGGCTCGCCCTGCAGCGGGACGGCCACGACTGGGCGATCACCGTGCGCCGCGCGATGCTGACCACCGAGCCGGTCACCGTGACCCAGCCCTGGCCCGAGGTCACCGAGATCGGCGTCGACTCCTTCGTGCACGGCGTCGCCGACCAGGTGCGTACCGCCCTCGCGCACGGCGACCACCGCCAGGGCGTCCTGCTGGACCTGCGCGGCAACTCGGGCGGCCTGGTCACCGAGGCCGTCGATGTGGCCTCCGCCTTCCTGGACGGCGGCCTGGTGGCCACCTACGACGTGCACGGCGCGCAGCGCTCGCTGTACGCGCGGGGCACCGGCGACACCAGGACGCCGCTGGTCGTCCTGGTGGACGGCGGCACGATGAGCGCCGCGGAACTGCTCACCGGTGCGCTGCAGGACCGCGGGCGGGCGGTGGTCGTCGGCTGGCGTACGTTCGGCAAGGGCTCCGTGCAGATGCCCAGCACGCTGCCCGACGGCTCGGTCGCCGAACTGACCGTCGGCCACTACCGCACGCCGACCGGGCGCGAGGTCGACGGGCAGGGCATCGCCCCCGATCTGACCGTCCGCGGCCGACAGAGCGCCGAGGCCGAGGCGAGGAAGGTATTCAGTGGCCTTGGGACCCGGTCGTAGTGGGAGAATGGCCAGGCTATGGCTAAAGAGACGGGTCGCAAGCTGATCGCGCAGAACAAGAAGGCGCGGCACGACTACCACATCCTGGACACCTACGAGGCGGGCCTGGTGCTGACCGGCACCGAGGTCAAGTCGCTGCGCCAGGGGCGCGCTTCGCTGGTGGACGGCTTCGCTCAGCTCGACGGTGGCGAGGCGTGGCTGCACAACGTGCACATCCCCGAGTACAGCCAGGGGACCTGGACCAACCACTCCGCGCGGCGCAAGCGCAAGCTGCTGCTGCACCGGGCGGAGATCGACAAGCTGATCGGCAAGACGCAGGAGACCGGTCACACGCTGGTCCCGCTGCAGCTGTACTTCAAGGACGGCCGGGCCAAGGTCGAGATCGCGCTTGCCAAGGGCAAGAAGGACTACGACAAGCGGCAGACCCTGCGCGAGAAGCAGGACCGGCGCGAGGCGGATCGGGCGATCTCGGCGGCGCGCCGCCGCCAGCGGAGCTGACTGCCGGCGGCCGTACGGTCCGGGAATACGCTGGCACCGGCATCCATTGATCCAGTATGCTGATGCCAGCACCTTGAGAACAAAACAATGGGGATGATCGGTTTCGACTGCGGTTGTCGAGGCAGGGGAAGCGAGCCGAGGAACGCGGCAATGATCTCGTAAACCATGTGTCGCAAAAAAATAATCGCCAACACCAAGCGCGATTCCTTCGCCCTCGCTGCCTGATCTAACAGACAGCGACTTTGCGAAGTGTCAGCCCGGGGCTGTTCCCGACCCGGATCCTGGCATCAGCTAGGGAACTCAACCACTAGGCCCGGCCACGGGGCCTAGCGGGAAACCAAACAGTGGCTGAGCCCGTCGGCAGCTTGTCTGCGTGACTGCCGGGGCCGAGAAAAGCACAGCAGACTGCGCTCGGAGAAGCCCTGGTTCCGCACCGTAGGACGCGGGTTCGATTCCCGCCATCTCCACGAAGGCGACAGGCGACGTGTGCCCACGGAAAGCGCGGGCCATGTCGCCTTCGTCGTTTCTGTGCGGCTTCGCCGCGGGTTGCGGGGGCGTCCGGGCGGGGGTGGGCCGGAAGCCCGCTTCCCCGCATCCAAGTGCCGTGCGAACAGTGCGAGTTCGCGGCCGACGGCATCGCCGATCCGTCCTGGACCAGTGGTGTCCCGTGTGTCTAGCGTGCCGGTATGACCACCGCTGAGCCCGCACGGGCCACACCGCGCCTCAACCTCATCGGCCTCGTCGTCACCGACATGGCCGTCTCTCTCGCCTTCTACCGGCGGCTGGGCCTCGACCTGCCCGCGGAGGCCGACACCCAACCGCATGTCGAGGTCGCGCTGCCCGGTGGGCTGCGGCTCGCCTGGGACTCCGCCGCGACCATCCGCTCCTTCGACCCGGAGTGGGCGCCGCCCGAGGGCGGCCACCGCATCGGACTGGCCTTCGCCTGCGTCGGTCCCGCCGAGGTGGACTCGGTGTACGCGGAGCTGACCGGTGCCGGGTACGAGGGCCACAAGGAGCCCTGGGACGCCTTCTGGGGCCAGCGGTACGCCGTTGTCCACGATCCGGACGGTAACGCCGTGGAGCTTTTCGCGGACCTTCCCTGACGCTCCGCGTCGGCGTCGCGGGAGTTTCCCTGCCCGCCCGACGGCAGCGCGCGGCGCGCCCCCGGCCCCAGAGCAGCCGAGCCGCGCGCCGGGCGCGAATACCGGCAACGGGCGGGCAGGGAATTCCCGCGAACCCGGAACCCCGAACGCACAGCTCACGCGCGACCTCACCCGTGAGAAAACGCCCGTATTCATATACGGTGGCAGGCTGCTCCTCTAGGAGTGGCTCCCACGCAGTGACACCGCTCCTGCGCGGAGTGGAAGTGAGTAAGGCAAGAAGGGGGTCCGTGCGTGAGCGCGCAGGACGCGCAGGACGTGGCCGTGGACGCAGGCCACATCGCGCAGGAGGCGACCCAGCTCGCAGTCGTCGACCGCGAGCTGGCCGCTGAGCAGCGCCATCTCGACCGCGTCTACCACCGCCTGGAGGAGAAGATCCACGAGGCCGAGTTCCTCGTGGACGACGCCGAGAAGCGCGGCCAGGTCGGCACACCGGGCGCGCTCGCGGAGCGCGACGCGCAGGTCTTCCAGGCGGGTGTCCACCTCAATCGGCTCAATTCCGAGTTCGAGGACTTCCTGTTCGGCCGGATCGACCTGCTGCGCGGCAAGGACGGCAAGCGCGGCCCCGACGGCGCGTTCACCGCGACCGAGGTCGCCGAGGACGCCGTGCGCCCCGACAACACGGCCGACATCGCGGAGACCCTGCACATCGGCCGTATAGGGGTGCTGGACGCCGACTACTCGCCCCTGGTCATCGACTGGCGGGCGCCCGCCGCCGCGCCCTTCTACCGCTCCACCCCCAAGGACCCCGGCCGGGTGGTGCGCCGCCGGGTGATCCGCAGCAAGGGCCGTCGGGTGCTCGGCGTCGAGGACGACCTGATGCGCCCGGAGCTGGCGACCAGCCTCGCCGGCGAGGAACTGGCCATCGTCGGCGACGGCGCGCTGATGGCGGCCCTCGGGCGGGCCCGCAGCCACACGATGCGCGACATCGTGGCGAGCATCCAGGCCGAGCAGGACCTGGTGATCCGCGCGCCCGCCCCGGGCGTCACCGAGGTCACCGGCGGCCCGGGCACCGGTAAGACCGCGGTGGCGCTGCACCGGGCCGCGTACCTGCTCTACCAGGACCGGCGCCGGTACTCCGGCGGCATCCTGGTGGTCAGCCCGACGCCGCTGCTCGTCTCGTACACCGAGGGCGTGCTGCCGTCCCTCGGCGAGGAGGGCCAGGTCGCGATCCGCGCGGTCGGCTCGCTGGTCGAGGGAGCCGAGGCGGACGCCTTCGACACTCCCGCGGTGGCCCGGGTCAAGGGCTCGTCGCGGATGCTCCAGGTACTGCGCAGGGCCTCCCGCGGCACACTGGACCTCGGCGGTGAGGTGCCCAGGTCGCTGCGCGTGGTGGTGTTCGGCCGCAGGCTTGAGCTGGACGAGCGGGAACTCGCCGACATCCGGCGCAGCGTCCTCGGCGGTACCGCGCCGTTGAACCTCATGCGTCCGCGTGCCCGCCGACTCGTCCTGGACGCACTGTGGGCGAAGTCCGGGCGCGGTACGCATCTGGTGGACCCGGAGCTGATCGCCGAGGCGCGCGAGGGGTTCGACGAGGACGTCTCGACCGAGGACGACTTCATCGCCTTCCTGGAGGCGTGGTGGCCGGTGCTCACCCCGCGCCGGGTCCTGGCTGCCATGGCGGACGAGCGACGGCTGGCCCGGTGGGCGCGCCGGACGCTGAACCCGCGTGAGATCCGGCAGTTGGCGCGGTCGCTGGGCCGCCTCGACAACCAGGGCCAGGGGCCGCTGAGCGTGCACGACGTGGCGCTGCTGGACGAGTTGCGCGTGCTGCTGGGTGCCCCGCCGCGTCCGTCGAGGCCGCGCGAGGCGGACCCGCTGGACGAGCTGACGGGCCTGGACGAGGTCACCACCTACGCCGAGCGGTCCTACTCCTCCCGCCGCAGCCGCGCCGAGCGCCGTGAGCAGGAACGTACCGAGTACGCGCATGTCATCGTCGACGAGGCGCAGGACCTGACGCCGATGCAGTGGCGGATGGTCGCGCGCCGCGGTACGAGTGCCACCTGGACGGTGGTCGGTGACCCGGCGCAGAGCTCGTGGAGCGACCCGGACGAAGCGGCCCGCGCCCGTGACGAGGCGCTGGGCGCGCGGGTCCGGCGCCGCTTCACGCTGACCGTCAACTACCGCAATCCGGCCGAGATCGCGGAGCTGGCGGCCAAGGTGCTGCGGTTGGCGATGCCGGGCGCCCAGTCTCCGACCGCGGTGCGCTCGACCGGCGTGGTGCCGCGATTCACCATCGCCGACCGGAAGTTGGGGGCGACCGTGCGGGCGGCGGCGCAGCGGCTGCTGGCCGAGGTCGAGGGTACGGTCGGCGTGGTCGTGGCGATGGGCCGCAGGGACGAGGCCCGGCAGTGGCTGGCCGGGCTCGGTGACCGCGTGGTGCCGCTCGGCAGCCTGGAGGCCAAGGGCCTGGAGTACGACGCCACGGTGGTGGTCTCGCCCGCCGAGATCGCCGACGAGTCCCCGGCCGGGCTGCGGGTGCTGTACGTGGCGCTGACCCGGGCGACCCAGCAGTTGACGGTGATCGCGGGGGAGCGGGACCAGCCCGACGCGGCGGGTGTGCCGGATCTGCTGCGGGACTGAGCGCGGGTACGACGAAGGGCCCCCTCCGCGGAGGGGGCCCTTCGTGTGAAGCCTGTGACACCGACCCGCCATGCTCGCCTCGCGGCAAGAGGTCGCTCGTAGCGACAATGGTTGGGCCCGGGGGCTTGGATCGAGCCGGTGCCGTACCCAGACTAACAAACGTTGCCGGTTGCCCATTCCTGTTGCGGGAATTGTCCGTTCGAGCGGCCCGGACGGCCTAGGGACCGGTCTGCGGCCCGGCCCTGGTTGGCCGATAATCTAACCCTGGCCTACCGCATCACGGAATTACCTTTCCGTGATCCGAGGCTGGTTACCGCCTACCCGTCAGTAGGTGCGACCATCGAGTGTCTCGTGCCCGACCCATGGACACGACACGGACTTAGCGGAGGAAAGTCGGCATGGCAACGGCGCCGAGCGTCTCTTACTCGATCACGGTCCGACTGGAGGTCCCGGCGAGCGGGACCGCGGTCAGTCAGCTCACCACCGCGGTGGAGTCGTCCGGCGGGTCCGTGACCGGCCTCGACGTCACCGCTTCCGGACACGAGAAACTCCGTATCGACGTGACCATCGCGGCCACCTCGACGTCGCACGCGGACGAGATCGTCGAGAAGCTGCGGGGCATCGAGGGCCTGGTCATCGGCAAGGTCTCCGACCGCACCTTCCTGATGCACCTCGGCGGCAAGATCGAGATGGCGTCCAAGCACCCCATCCGCAACCGCGACGACCTGTCGATGGTCTACACGCCGGGTGTCGCCCGGGTCTGCATGGCGATCGCCAACAACCCTGACGACGCACGCCGGTTGACCATCAAGCGCAACAGCGTCGCCGTGGTCACCGACGGCTCCGCCGTGCTCGGCCTGGGCAACATCGGCCCCAAGGCCGCACTGCCGGTCATGGAGGGCAAGGCGGCCCTCTTCAAGCGCTTCGCGGGCATCGACGCCTGGCCGATCTGCCTCGACACCCAGGACAGCGACGCCATCGTCGAGATCGTCAAGGCGATCGCCCCCGGCTTCGCGGGCATCAACCTGGAGGACATCTCAGCGCCCCGCTGCTTCGAGATCGAGGCACGGCTGCGCGAGGCGCTCGACATCCCGGTCTTCCACGACGACCAGCACGGCACCGCGATCGTCGTGCTCGCCGCCCTGACCAACGCGCTGCGGGTGGTCGGCAAGAAGATCGCCGATGTACGGGTCGTCATGTCCGGTGCGGGTGCGGCCGGTACCGCGATCCTCAAGCTGCTGATCGCGGCGGGCGTCCAGCACGCCGTCGTCGCCGACATCCACGGCGTCGTCCACAGCGACCGCAGCGACCTGGTGGACGCCGACCCCGAGTCGCCGCTGCGCTGGATCGCCGACAACACCAACCCGGAGAACGTGACCGGCACGCTCAAGGAGGCCGTCCGCGGCGCCGACGTGTTCATCGGCGTCTCCGCCCCCAACGTGCTGGACGGCACCGACGTCGCCGGCATGTCCGACGGCGCGATCGTCTTCGCGCTCGCCAACCCCGACCCCGAGGTCGACCCGGCGGTCGCCCGTGAGACCGCCGCCGTGGTCGCCACCGGCCGCAGCGACTTCCCCAACCAGATCAACAACGTCCTGGTCTTCCCCGGCGTCTTCCGCGGTCTGCTGGACGCGCAGTCGCGCACGGTGAACACCGAGATGATGCTGGCGGCCGCCCGCGCACTGGCCGAGGTCGTCGCGGACGACGAGATCAACGCCAACTACATCATCCCCAGCGTCTTCAACGACAAGGTCGCCAGCGCAGTCGCCGAGGCCGTCCGGGAGGCCGCCAAGGCTCAGGGCGTCGCCGCCCCGCACTCGATGCCGAACGACGTCCAGTAGGCGTTCCGCGCCGCACGTGAGGCGCTACGAGCCAGCGCGTCGCTGCCGGTCGTGGCTGCGGAGCCCATAAGGTTGCCGCAGCCGCGGCCGGACAAACCCTGCGCTGCGCTGTCAGGAGCGGACGGAGCGTCACCAAGCCGCCACGGTGGCGCTTTTCGTGTGACTCTCGCGGGCGCCGGATTGGCTTTCCCGCCGCTGGTACGGGCAGGATGCGTACCCGGGCGAGAGGTTCTTGCGGCAGCCCCGGACCACTGAGTGTCCGAGGGGCCTGGCAGCATCGGCTTCAAACTCACGCCTTAATGGCAAGAAAAACACGGGAGTACGAATTATGAACCGCAGTGAGCTGGTGGCCGCTCTGGCTGACCGTGCCGAGGTGACCCGCAAGGACGCCGACGCCGTCCTGGCCGCCCTCGCCGAGACCGTCGGAGAGGTCGTCGCCAAGGGCGACGAGAAGGTCACCATCCCTGGCTTCCTGACCTTCGAGCGCACCCACCGTGCCGCTCGCACCGCCCGCAACCCGCAGACCGGCGACCCCATCGAGATCCCGGCTGGGTACACCGTGAAGGTCGCGGCGGGCTCCAAGCTCAAGGAAGCCGCGAAGGGCAAGTAAGCACTTGTCCCGGTGATGGGACGGGATGCCCGTCACCCACGCACGAGGGCGGCCACCCTGGGGTGGCCGCCCTTACGCGTGCACGATCTTTCCCGGGGGCACGCCCCCGGGAAAAGGGTGGGCGGGGGAACAGCCCGCCGCGGGCGCGACGAAGCCGCACCCGGCACGAGACCGTTCCCAGCCGCAGCCGCCGTCCCAGCCGTAGCCGGAGGCGCCGACTCAGACGGCCACGCCAGTGGGAAGCTCCACATGCGCGCCCAGCGCCCGCAGCTTCTCCATGAAGTTCTCGTAGCCCCGGTTGATCAGATCGATCCCGTGCACCCGAGACGTCCCCTCCGCCGCCAGCGCGGCGATGAGGTAGGAGAAGCCACCGCGCAGATCCGGGATGACCAGATCGGCGCCCTGCAGCTTCGTCGGGCCGGAGACGACCGCCGAGTGCAGGAAGTTGCGCTGGCCGAACCGGCACGGCGTACCGCCGAGGCACTCGCGGTAGAGCTGGATGTGCGCGCCCATCTGGTTCAGCGCGCTGGTGAAGCCCAGCCGCGACTCGTACACCGTCTCGTGCACGATCGACAGTCCCGACGCCTGGGTCAGCGCCACCACCAGGGGCTGCTGCCAGTCGGTCTGGAAGCCGGGGTGCACGTCGGTCTCCAGGGCGATGGCGTTCAGCGCGCCGCCCGGGTGCCAGAAGCGGATGCCCTCGTCGTCGATCTCGAACGCGCCGCCGACCTTGCGGTACACGTTGAGGAACGTCATCATCTCGCGCTGGCTGGCGCCGCGTACGTACACGTTGCCCTTGGTCGCCAGCGCCGCGCTGGCCCAGGACGCGGTCTCCAGGCGGTCCGGCAGCGCGCGGTGGTTGTAGCCGCCGAGCGTGTCGACACCGGTGATCCGGATCGTCCGGTCGGTGTCCATGGAGATGATCGCGCCCATCTTCTGCAGTACGCAGATGAGGTCCTCGATCTCCGGCTCGACGGCCGCGTTCGACAGCTCGGTCACGCCCTCCGCGAGCACCGCGGTGAGCAGCACCTGCTCGGTCGCGCCGACCGACGGGTACGGCAGCTGGATCTTGGTGCCGCGCAGCCGGTGCGGCGCCTCCAGGTACAGCCCCTCGGGCCGCTTGTCGAGGGTCGCGCCGAACTGCCGCAGTACCTCGAAGTGGAAGTCGATCGGACGGCCGCCGATGTCACAGCCACCCAGGCCGGGGATGAAGGCGTGGCCCAGGCGGTGCAGCAGCGGCCCGCAGAACAGGATCGGGATGCGCGAGGAGCCCGCGTGCGCGTCGATGTCCGCGACGTTCGCGCTCTCCACGTGCGAGGGGTCGAGCACCAGCTCGCCGGGCCCCTCACCGGGGCCGACGGTGACGCCGTGCAACTGGAGCAGCCCCCGCACCACACGTACGTCCCGAATGTCCGGAACGTTGCGCAGGCGGCTCGGCCCGCTGCCGAGCAGGGCGGCCACCATGGCCTTGGGTACGAGGTTCTTCGCACCGCGCACACGGATCTCGCCCTCAAGCGGGGTACCGCCGTGGACAAGCAGGATGTCGTCGGTCATGGGGCTCGCGTTCCTGGAGACGTGGCAGGACGGGGAGAGGCAGTACGCCTCCGTACGTACGGGAGGTCCGCACGTACGACGGTCCGCGCCCTACTCGCAGCAACTCCCGACCGGTAGTCGGGGCGCGGCACCGGAAGAAATGGTAATGCGCTCAGAGACCACCCCTGTCAAGCCCGTGCACGGCTTGAGTCCCTTGTCACGTAGGTGCAGCACATTGCCCATCACGATGTCACGCAGCTGGCGGGGGACGAACCGGAATCGGCCACCCGGCACGCCCTGGTGACATGTCCCGGCAACCGGGGGCCCGGTGCGGGCGCGTCGCAGTGCGGAGCATCGCACGACCGGCCGCCTCCGCCCCCGAATGAGCCCCATGAGAACTGCCCGCAGCGGGCCTGGATGCGGGATCATGTTGGTCATGACGGAGGTGTCCTCGCTCACCGGTCGGCTGCTCGTGGCGACACCGGCCCTCGCGGACCCGAACTTCGACCGGGCGGTGGTCCTCCTCCTCGACCACGACGAGGAGGGGACGCTGGGCGTTGTCCTCAACCGGCCGACCCCGGTGGGCGTCGGCGACGTGCTGGAGGCGTGGGCACAGCTGGCGGGCGCTCCGCAGGTGGTCTTCCAGGGCGGTCCGGTCTCGCTGGATTCGGCGCTCGGGCTGGCCGTGGTGCCCGGTGAGGCCCGGGAGGGCGAGGAGGGCGAGCCGCTGGGCTGGCGGCGGGTGCACGGCGCGATCGGCCTGGTCGACCTGGAGGCCCCACCGGAACTGCTCGCCGCCGAGCTTGGCTCGCTGCGGATCTTCGCCGGGTACTCCGGCTGGGGGCCGGGCCAGCTGGAGGACGAGCTGGTGGAGGGCGCCTGGTATGTGGTCGAGTCGGAGCCGGGAGATGTCTCGTCCCCCGATCCGGAACGATTGTGGCGCTCTGTGCTGCGCCGACAGCGCAACGAACTGGCGATGGTGGCCACGTATCCCGACGATCCCTCTCTCAATTAGGCCAGTGGGCGTGTCCGTCAATTAGGCTAGTTCGACATGAGCACTCTTGAGCCCGAGCGCGGGGCGGGTACCGGAACCCTTGTCGAGCCGACACCGCAGGTGTCGCACGGCGACGGCGACCACGAGCGCTTCGCCCACTACGTACAGAAGGACAAGATCATGGAGAGCGCGCTCTCCGGATCGCCGGTGGTCGCGCTCTGCGGCAAGGTCTGGGTCCCCGGCCGCGACCCCAAGAAGTACCCGGTCTGCCCCATGTGCAAGGAGATCTTCGAGTCGATGGAGATCGGCGGCGGAGACAACGACAAGGGCGGCAAGAAGTAGCCCTTCGGCCTCCGGCACCCCCTACGCACGCCCGCCGCCCCGCCCGCCGGGGCGGCGTCGTGTATCACCGCTGCGTCATCGTGTGGCGGGAACGGCATCACGGGCTCCATTCGAGCATCGGATCGCGGAGTTGGGACTGCGCGTGCCGTGCGGCTTCGGAGATCGCGTGGCACAACTCGCAGTGCAGGATCGGCGCTTGCTCGCCCGGGGAATGGGCGATCGGGCCGGTCATGACGAGGCGCACTCCCGTGGCGAAGCAGCGGGAGCACGTGTCGTTGCGGAGGCGGAAGAGGTCGATGTGGCGATCTTCCTCCATCGGGCCGCCGCCGTGTGCGACGGACCGCCCGCGCGGGTGACACGGCACGCGAACCGCTGGACTTCGTGGCCGGGTGATGAGATGGCCCGCTTCTGCTCGCCGCGGGCCTCGTCCAGACTTGTCGTCCATGGATCTCATCCCCGCCCCCACCCACCTCCACGAAGCGTCCGACAGCGCCTCCTTCCCGCTCGACGACTCGACCGTGATCGACGCGGCCCCCGGCACCGAGGGCGTCGCGCGCTGGCTGCGGTCCGCCGTGGGGGCGGCGACCGGGCTGGCCCTCGCCCCCGGTAGTGACGGGCACGTCATCCGGCTGCGTACCGACAGCGGGCTGGCCGCCGAGAGTTACCGGCTGACGGTGAGTTCACCGGCGCTCGACATCACCGGCGGCGACCCGGCTGGGGTGTTCTGGGGAGCCCAGACCCTGCGCCAACTCCTGGGGCCGCAGGCCTTCCGGCGGGCGCCCGTCGGGGCCGCGACCCTGCGGGTGCCCTGTGTCGCGGTCGAGGACGCGCCCCGCTTCCGGTGGCGAGGCTTTCTGCTCGATGTCGCGCGGCACTTCATGCCCAAGGACGTGGTCTTCCGCTACATCGATCTGCTCGCGGCGCACAAACTGAACGTGCTGCACCTGCACTTGACCGACGACCAGGGATGGCGGATCGAGATCAAGCGCTATCCGCGGCTGACCGAGGTCGGTGCATGGCGCACCCGGACCAAGGTGGGGCTGCGGGAGTCGCCGTTGTGGGACGAGCGGCCACATGGTGGTTACTACACGCAGGACGACATTCGCGAGATCGTCGCGTACGCCGCGGAGCGGCATATCAGCGTCGTTCCCGAAATCGACATCCCCGGGCACTCGCAGGCCGCCATCGCCGCGTATCCGGAGCTCGGCAACCGGGACGTCATCGACACCACCACCCTTCCCGTGCTGACCAGTTGGGGCGTCAATCCCAATGTACTGTCGCCCACTGACACCACCCTGCGGTTCTACGAGGACGTGCTGACCGAGGTCCTGGCGCTCTTTCCCGCCACCTTCGTGCACATCGGCGGGGACGAGTGTCCCAAGGAGCAGTGGCGGCGGTCGCAGACCGCGCAGGCCAGGATCAAGGAGCTCGGTCTGGCGGACGAGGACGCGCTGCAGAGCTGGTTCATCCGGCATTTCGACCGTTGGCTGACCGACCGCGGCCGCCGCCTCATCGGGTGGGACGAGATCCTCGAAGGGGGCCTGGCGCCGGGCGCGGCCGTCTCCTCCTGGCGCGGCTACTCGGGTGGGATCGCCGCCGCGCAGGCCGGACATGACGTCGTGATGTGCCCCGAGCAGCAGGTCTACCTCGACCACCGGCAGCACGACGGCGCCGACGAGCCGGTGCCCATCGGGTACGTACGAACCCTGGAGGACGTCTACCGGTTCGAGCCCGTGCCGCCGCAACTCGACGACGAGCAGGCACGGCATGTCATCGGTACCCAGGCGAACATCTGGACGGAGACCCTCGATTCGGTGCGTGCCGTCGACTATCTGGTCTTTCCGCGGCTCGCGGCCTTCGCCGAGGTGGCCTGGTCCCGGCTGCCCGCTCCCGAACTGCGCGATTACCCGGACTTCGCGGCCCGAATGGCCGGGCACTACGCGCGACTTGACGCACTGGGGGTCGAATACCGGCCACCGGCCGGGCCGTACCCCTGGCAGCGGCGCCCCGGGGTCATCGGACGCCCGATCGAAGGGGCGCCCCCAATCGTGTGAGCCGAGGTGCATCGTCTCGCCGTCGTGCGGGCCGTGCTGGCACGGTTGGGCGGCAGGAGAAACCGTACAACGCGCCCGAACCGCGCTAATGCCCAAGTAGGGGAGAGGTGATAGTCATCGGGACCATCGGTCCTCACGGGGACAGAACCGCCCTTCATGGACCCTCGGGTTGATCGGCCCGGAACATGTGCCAGAGTTGCCGTGACCGGGCTGTCGGCACGTACCGTACGGCGACAGGCCGGTATGGGCCGTGACAAGGCCGGATGGGCTGTGAGCGCCGTGGAAGGGACAGCTCCGTGAGCACGTACGCACGGCAGACGGGAAGCACGGTGACCCTGCCCGCCTCGCTGGACGAGGCGGTGGCGGCGCTCGCCGCCATGCCCACAGCCGTGCCGGTCGCCGGCGGCACCGATCTGATGGCGGCCGTCAACTCGGGGCTGCTGCGCCCCGCCGGACTGGTCGGCCTCGGCCGGATCAGTGAGATCCGCGGCTGGCAGTACGCGGACGGGCATGCGCTGCTCGGCGCCGGGCTCACCCATGCGCGTATGGGGCGGCCGGACTTCGCCGCGCTCATTCCCGCTCTCGCCGCCGCCGCGCGCGCCGCCGGTCCCCCGCAGATCCGCAACGCCGGGACCCTGGGCGGCAACATCGCCTCCGCCGCGCCGACCGGTGACGCGCTGCCGGTGCTCGCCGCACTGGAGGCGAACGTCATCCTGGCCGGGCCGGACGGCAGCCGTGAGGTCCCGGTCAGTCATCTGCTGACCGGGATGGACCCGCTGCGCCCCGGTGAACTCCTGGCGTTCGTGCGGGCTCCGCTGCTGCACGCCCCGCAGGTCTTCCTGAAGGCGACCGCGCGTACCGGTCCGGGCCGTGCCACGGCCTCCGTCGCCCTGGTGCTCGACCCGGCGCGGCGCGGGGTGCGGTGCGCGGTCGGTGCGGTGGCGCCAATGCCGTTGCGTCCGTTGGAAGCTGAGCGGTGGGTGGCCGGACTGATCGACTGGGACGGCGCGCGGACCCTGGACCCGCAGGTCTGCACGGCGTTCGGCGAATATGTGGCCATGGCATGTATCCCGGACCCCGTCGACGACCCGGTCAATCCGGTGGATCCGACAGGCCCGGCCGGTGGCGCGCTACCGCCCGCGGTGGCGCACCTGCGGCGTACGGTGGCCGCACTGGCCCGCCGTGCATTGGGGAGGGCACTTTCGTGAGCGACGACGGGACGACGGACGCAGGCATGAACGGACAGCCGGAGCACGGCGCCGGACCCGAGCACGGTGCCGGATCCGAGTACGGCTTCGCGCCGGGCGCCGGAGTGTGGCAGCCGCTCACGCCGGGCGGCGACTACGACGCCGACGCGACCATGCACGTCTCGTTCGCCGCGCAGTTCCAGGACTTGGCGGTGCCGTCCGGTACGGAACCGCTGGCGGCTCCCGGGCACGGGTACGTACCGCCGCAGGACGCGGCGGCAGCCGGTTGGGGCGAGCCCGCCGGGCCCGGTGGCTGGCCGGCGCCGTCCGTCCCGGAAGCCGCGCCCGGCACGGCCGACCCGGGCGCCACACAGCAGTGGTCGATCCCGTTCGCGCCGGACGAGTCCGGCGACGAGTCCGGCGAGTACTCGGTGGGGCAGATGGTGGCCACACCGCGCGAGGCCGGACATGTCCCGTTGGGTGAGTGGACGGCCCACGCGCCTGACGACCCGGAGCCCGCGGCGATGGCGGCCGCTGCGCAGGCGTCAGTTGACGCCCTCGCCGAAATCCGTGCCGAAGGCCCCGCCGACGTACCGGCCGATGCCTCCGCCGCGCCCGAGCCGTCGGAGCCCGCGGCCGAGCCCGACCCGCACAGCGAACACCCCGTCGCCTCCTACGTGCTGCGGGTCAACGGCTCCGATCGGCCGGTCACCGATGCCTGGCTCGGTGAGTCCCTCCTCTACGTCCTGCGCGAACGCCTCGGGCTCGCGGGTGCCAAGGACGGATGCGAGCAGGGGGAGTGCGGCGCGTGCTCGGTGCAGGTCGACGGGCGGCTGGTGGCCTCCTGCCTGATGCCCGCGGCGACCGCCGCCGGGTGCGACGTCCGCACCGTCGAGGGCCTGGCCCGGGACGGCCAGTTGTCCGACGTACAGCAGGCGCTGGTCGACTGCGGCGCGGTGCAGTGCGGTTTCTGCGCACCGGGACTCGCGATGACCATGCACGACCTGCTCGCGGGCAACCACCGGCCGACCGAGTTGGAGACCCGGCAGGCGCTCTGCGGCAACCTGTGCCGCTGCTCGGGCTACCAGGGCGTACTGGACGCCGTCCGGCAGGTCGTCGCCTCCCGTGAGGCGGCGGCCGAGGCGGAGAGCGAGGAGAGCGCGAACCCGGCCACGGGCAACGCGACTCCGCTCATCCCGCACCAGTCCTCTGGCGCGGCGGACGACGGAGGGTTGGTATGACGCGCGCCAGCGGCATCGGCGAGATCGGAGACAAGGGATGACAGCGGCGCGTGGCGGACGGGAGGCGGCGGCCGGACCCGATGCGGTGACCGCGCTGCCCACCGTGGCCGCCCCCCTCGGTACCGGGGAGACCGAGCGCGGTCTCGGGGTCTGCGTGCTGCCCGCCGACGCCGCCGCGAAGACCCAGGGGATCTTCCCCTACGCAGCCGATCTGTGGGCCGAGGGCCTGCTGTGGGCGGCCGTGCTGCGCTCCCCGCATCCGCACGCCCGCATCGTCTCGATCGACACGACGCACGCCGCCGACATGCCAGGCGTACGGGCCGTCATCACGCACGCGGACGTGCCCGGTGACGCCATGCACGGCCGCCGGGTCGCGGACCGCCCGGTCTTCGCGCACGACGTCGTCCGCCACCACGGCGAGCCGATCGCCGCGGTGGCCGCCGACCACCCCGACACCGCGCGACTGGCCGCAGCCGCGATCATCGTCGAGTACGAGGTCCTGGAGCCGGTCACCGATCCCGAGAAGGCCTTCGCCGCACCGCCGTTGCACCCGGACGGCAATCTGATCCGGCACATCCCGCTGCGCTTCGGTGACCCCGCGGCCACCGGTGAGGTGGTGGTCGAGGGCGTGTACCGCATCGGCCGCCAGGATCCGGCCCCGGTCGGCGCCGAGGCCGGGCTCGCCGTGCCGCGGCCGGACGGCGGGGTCGAGCTGTACGTGGCCTCCACCGACCCGCACACCGACCGCGACCTGGCCGCCGCCTGCTTCGGCCTGGAGACGGACCGGGTCAAGGTCGTCGTCACCGGTGTGCCCGGCGCGATGGCCGACCGCGAGGACCCCGGCTTCCAACTCCCGCTCGGGCTGCTGGCGTTGAAGACCGGCCACCCGGTCAAGCTGGTCGCCACCCGCGAGGAGTCCTTCCTCGGGCACGCCCACCGGCATCCGGCCCTGCTGCGCTACCGCCACCACGCCGATGCCGAGGGCAGACTGGTGAAGGTCGAGGCACAGCTGCTGCTGGACGCGGGCGCGTACGCGGACGCCTCCTCCGACGCGCTGGCCGCGGCGGTGGCGTTCGCCGCCGGTCCCTATGTCGTGCCGCATGTCTTCGTCGAGGGCTGGGCGGTCCGTACCAACAACCCGCCGTCCGGGCATGTCCGCGGCGAGGGCGCGATGCAGGTGTGCGCCGCGTACGAAGGACAGATGGACAAGCTCGCCGCCAAGCTCGGCCTCGACCCGGCCGAGCTGCGGATGCGCAACGTCATGGCCACCGGCGACCTGCTGCCCACCGGCCAGACGGTGACCTGCCCGGCGCCGGTCGGCGAACTGCTCAAGGCGGTGCGGGACGCCGAGCTGCCGCCGCTGCCGTCCGCCGACGACGAGACGGAGTGGCTGCTGCCCGGCGGCCTGGAGGGCGCGGGCGAGCCGGGCGCGGTGCGGCGCGGCGTCGGTTACGCGCTCGGCATGGTGCACATGCTGGGCGCCGAGGGCCACGACGAGGTCTCCACGGCGACGGTCCGGGTGCAGAACGGCACGGCGACGGTGATCTGCTCGGCCGTCGAGACCGGCCAGGGCTTCGCCACGCTCGCCCGGCAGATCGTGCAGGAGGTGCTCGGCGTCGACGAGGTGGCGGTGCTGCCCGCCGACACCGACCAGCCGCCCGCTGGGCCGTCCGCCCGCGGCCGCCACACCTGGGTGTCCGGCGGTGCGGTGGAGCGGGCCGCGAAGATGGTGCGCACCCAGCTGCTGCAACCGCTGGCCGCGAAGTTCGGGATGTCGGTCGAGCTGCTGACCATCGCCGACGGCAAGATCACCTCGTACGACGGAGTGCTCAGCACCACGGTCGCCGAGACGCTGCACGGCAAGGAACTGTGGGCGACCGCACAGTGCCGCCCGCACCCCACCGAGAAGCTGGACGAGAACGGCCAGGGCGACGCCTTCGTCGGCCTGGCCTTCGCGGCGATCCGGGCCGTGGTCGACGTGGACATCGAACTCGGCACGATCCGGGTGGTGGACATGGCGGTCGCCCAGGACGTCGGCCGGGTGCTCAATCCGCGGCAGGTCGCGGCCCGTATCGAGGCGGGCGTGACGCAGGGCGTGGGCATGGCGCTCACGGAGGACCTGCGCACCGCGCGGGGTGTGGTCAAGCGCCCGTCGCTCACCGGCTACGCGCTGCCCACCGCGCTGGACGCCCCGCGGGTGCGGATCGTGAAGCTCGTGGAGGAACGGGACGTGGTGGCGCCCTTCGGGGCCAAGGCCGTGAGCGCGGCGCCGGTGGTGGTCTCGCCCGCGGCGGTCGCGGCGGCGGTACGGGCGGCGACCGGCCGACCCGTGGGACGGCTGCCGATCCGCCCGCAGACGGCGGTGGCCCGGCAGGTGTGAGGGCCTTCGCCCTCTTCGCCCCCGCACACCCTCCGAAAGCCGTGATGGGGGCGGTACGGAGGGTGACGTCGAAGTGCCCCGCGTGTGAGCCTCCGCATAGGGCGTGGGTCACTTACGAAGACGTCTAGTGGACGCATAAGGGTGCTGTTGATGGGGCCGCCATGGGCATGGGCGGCCCTTTTGGCGTCGGATGAACGACCCTGCGGCCACTAGCCCGGATAGTAGGTCACATCTTTGCCAGCGGATTTTCCGGTCGCTAAGAATTGCCGAGCCGCAGGGCGCCGTGTGACCAGAACGCGGCGCTTCTCGCCGAAAAGGCGAAGGTGCCGCTCGGACTCTGTGCCGGACGGGCGACTGCGACCAAGCGACCTGGAAGAGGACCCACTCAGCCATGCCCATAGCCGCCTTTCCCGCTCTCAACCGCATGACCCGGACGACCCTGGACCGCCTCGACGGCCTGACCCGGAAGCACAAGCTCTCCGCGGCCGGTGTCGCCGTCGCCGGTGCTTCTGTCCTGGCCTTCACGGTCGCTCCGGGATCGGCGCACGCAGCGAACCTGAGCAACCCGGTGATGTCCGCCGCCATGGCGTGGAGCACGTCCAGCGACGGCGCCACCACCAAGACCGAGCAGGTCAACGTCTCCCAGCAGGCCGCCGAGGCTGTCAAGCGGGTCCAGGGCCACGCTTCGGCCCAGCACCAGGCCGCCCGGCACAAGGCCGACGAGGCCCGCAGGAACGCGCCGCAGGCCGCCAGCCGCTCGGAGTCCCGTCCGGCCGCCCCCGCGCACGCCGCTCCGGCGCAGCCCGCCCCGGTCTCGTACCCGGACAACCTCGACGGCTGGATCCGCCAGTCGCTGGACATCATGCACCGGCACGGGATCCCGGGTTCCTACGAGGGCATCAGGCGGAACATCATCCGCGAGTCCAGTGGTGACCCCAACGCCATCAACAACTGGGACATCAACGCCCGGAACGGCATCCCGTCCAAGGGCCTGCTCCAGGTGATCGACCCGACGTTCAACGCGTTCCACGTCGCCGGTACGTCGCACAACATCTACGACCCGGTCGCCAACATCGTGGCCGCGTGCAATTACGCCGCGAACCGCTACGGTTCGATGGACAACGTGAACTCGGCTTACTGACGAGCCTTTTGAATGCGGTGCCGACAGCGAATTCGCTGTCGGCACCGCATTCCTTTTCGTGGCGGGCGTCACGGAACTTCGTGGAGGCCGTGGCGGGAATCGAACCCGCGTAACTCGCTTTGCAGGCGAGCCCCTCAACCACTCGGGCACACGGCCGTGTTGACGTCCTCGACGATAGGCCGCCGTACCGGGGCGGGGTCAACGATTCCGCGCGCGTTGCAACGCGACCGCCATACCGCGTTCACGAAGCCCGCCAGGGGATGTTCCGCCACGGGCTGGCGGGAGCACGGGTGAGGATGTGGTGCGGGTCGAGTACGGAGTCGTACGCGGGCCCGAACTGCTCCTCGTCGGAGCGTAGGACGTCGCCGAGCGCGTAGCCCGCGGCGAACTCCGCCCAGGACGCGTACGTCTCGCCGCACAGTTGTCCCGCCCGCAGCACCGCCTGCTCCGCTTCGGCGGGCTCGCAGAAGCGGGCGCCCAGCCCCCAGCGGACGAAGTTGACCGCCTGGCCGTAGTCGTAGCCGTTGATGGAGCGGACGAAGCCGTACGGCGGCAGCAGCCCGTCGGCCTGGAAGCGGGCCTCGTAGCGCAGCACTCTGCCGATCAGCGAGAGCACCGCCGCGATCTCGGGCTCGTGGGTGCCTGAGTGGCGCAGCGTGGCCTCGGCCGACCGGTGCCATACGTCGACCGGCGGTGGGGCACCGTGGGCCTGTGCCAGCTCGGCGCGGATCCGCAGCACGAACTTCGGCTCGGGGGCGGCGTGCACGCCCTTGAGCAGCTGGTCCAACTGCCGGTGCCACTCGTCGCGGGTGGTCACGTTCCACGGATCGCGCAGGATCTCCACATCGCCGGGGTAGCTGTCGTAGACGTCCCCGAGGTCGTTCCACAGCGCCTGGTGGTGCACGGCGAGGTGGGCGCCGCAGGCGAGCGCGTGGGCGAGCGGGCCGTGCAGCGGGCCGGTGTACCTCGTCAGCAGTTCGGCGTCGCCGTGCACCGGCCTGGGCGCGTGCTTGGCGATCCGCTTCCACCGCTTGCGGTCCGCCGCCCGGGCGGGGAAGTACATCTCGCCGGGCGTCCCGGGATTGACCACCAGCCATGCGTTGTCATCGGGCCAGGCCTCGGCGAGCAGCCGTAGGTTGGTGGGCGAGACGACGTGATCGGGGCGGCGCGGCGGCAGTTCACCGCGGGTGTGCAGCGCGACGCACAACCGCCCGGCCGGGTCCCAGTGCGGCACGAAGGTGATGCTGTCCAGATCGGCGTCGGCGTGCACCTTCAGCACGTCGACGAACATGGCGAAGCACGCCAGGATGCCGAGGAAGCCTTCCGCGTCGCCACGGTACTTCGCCCCGTACAGCAGGCGTTCGACCTCGGTCGGCGGCTGCCGCATCCCTCCGAACGTCCGTGTCGTGTCTGCCGTGTTCATGGCAGGCGACTCTACTGATCCACTGCCGGTGGACCACCGGGGCCTACGGCGTACGACCATCGGACGACGAGGAACCGGACTCCGGACAGGGGCCGTTGCGCTCGGCGCCACTTACGCTGGCGCGGTGACCACGCTCAACGAGCACCTCGACGAACGAGGGACGCCGCCCATACCGGGATCTTCCGCCGCCAGCGCGGAGACGGTGCTCAGCCGCCGCTACCGCGCGCTGACGCTGGGCATCGTCTCGGTCGTGCTGCTGGTCGCCTTCGAGGCGACCGCCGTCGGCACCGCGATGCCGGTCGCCGCACGTGACCTGCACGGGCTGTCGCTGTACGGCTTCGGCTTCTCCGGGTACTTCACCACCAGCCTGTTCGCGATGGTGGTCTCCGGCCAGTGGTGCGACCGGTCAGGGCCGCTCGCGCCGCTCAGCACCGGCATCGGCTGCTTCGCCGCCGGACTCGTGGTGTCCGGTACCGCACAGGCGATGTGGCCGTTCATCGCGGGCCGGGCCGTCCAGGGCGTCGGCGGCGGGCTGCTGATCGTCGCGCTGTACGTGGTCGTGGGCCGCGCCTATCCCGAGCGCCTGCGGCCCTCGGTGCTGGCCGCGTTCGCCGCGTCCTGGGTGGTGCCGTCCATCGTCGGGCCGCTGGTCTCCGGAGCGGTGACCGAACAGCTCGGCTGGCGTTGGGTGTTCCTGGGCATTCCGGTCCTGGTGGCGCTGCCGGTGTCGATCGCACTGCCCGCGCTGCGCCGTGTCGCGGTCGAACGGCCGTCCCTCCCGGAGGAGTCCCCGGGCGCCGCCGACCCGCCGGTGCGGGGCCGCCGCCGGATCCTGTTGGCGCTGGGCGTCTCCTTGGGCGCGGCGCTGCTGCAGTACGCGGGCCAGGACGTGCGGACGTGGTGGTCGCTGCTGCCGGGGCTCGCGGGGGTGGCGGTGCTGGCGCCGTCGGCGGTACGGCTGCTGCCGCCCGGTACGTTCCGTGCCGGGCGCGGGCTGCCGTCGGTGGTGCTGTTGCGCGGCATCGCGGCCGGGTCGTTCCTGGCCGCCGAGAGCTTCGTCCCGCTGATGCTGGTGACCCAACGGCAGTTGTCCCCGACCCTGGCCGGGCTCTCCCTCGCCGGCGGCGGCCTGACCTGGGCGCTGGGCAGCTATGTGCAGTCCCGGCCGCGCCTGGAGCCGTACCGGGAGCGTCTGGTGCGTGCGGGGATGGGGCTGGTGGTCGCGGCGATCGTGGGCGCGGCGCTGGTGCTGGTGCCGGGCGTACCGGCGTGGATCGTCGCGGTCGCGTGGTGCGTGGGCGGGCTCGGCATGGGCATGGTCATCGCCTCGATGAGCGTCCTGCTCCTCCAGTACTCGCCCCCGCGGGAGGCGGGGGCCAACTCGGCGGCGCTCCAGGTGTGCGACGCGCTGTCCAACGTGGTCCTGGTCGCTGCCGGGGGCGTCCTGTTCGCCGCCCTGGGCGGTGGTGCGGTGGCCGCGACGGGTGGCACCTCGACGGTCGTCCACGGCCACCCGGCGGCCTTCGCGGCGGTGTTCTGCCTGGCGGCGGCGGTCGCACTGGTGGGTATGGCAGTGGCGGGCAGAGTGCGGCGCGGGCCGGACCGCGGCGCCGAGAGCCCTTCCCGGTAGGCGACTTGGCATCCTCCTGGCGCCAGGCCCGCGGCAGCGGACGCCGGTTGTCCGCCGGGCCGTGCCGGACCGCTCGAGATCGCTGGATTCCTTCGGTGGTTCGCGCCGTGTGACCTCTGTCGCACCCCTGCCGGGACTCGCCGCGTTCGCGCGGGGCGGTGATGGGGCGCCGGTAAGCTGTCACGGTTTTCGTATCCGACCGACGTGACCGACAGTTCCGACGGACCCGCCCGGAGACCGTGACTACCACCGCCCCGCACCACCTCTCACCCGCTTTCCCCGGTCGTGCCCCATGGGGTACGGCCGGGAAGTTGCGTGCCTGGCAGCAGGCCGCCCTCGACGCGTACATCCAGTCCCAGCCGCGCGACTTCCTCGCCGTGGCGACACCGGGCGCGGGCAAGACGACGTTCGCGCTGACCCTTGCCTCGTACCTGTTGCACAACCACGTCGTGCAGCAGGTCACCGTGGTCGCGCCGACCGAGCACCTGAAGAAGCAGTGGGCCGAGGCGGCGGCGCGGATAGGCATCAAGCTCGACCCGGACTACAGCGCGGGCCCGGTGTCGAAGGAGTACCACGGCGTCGCGGTGACCTACGCGGGCGTCGGGGTCCGCCCGATGCTCCACCGCAACCGCTGTGAGCAGCGCAAGACGCTGGTCATCCTGGACGAGATCCATCACGCCGGTGACTCCAAGTCGTGGGGCGAGGCCTGCTTCGAGGCGTTCGACCCGGCCGCCCGGCGGCTGGCGCTCACCGGTACGCCGTTCCGTTCCGACACCAACCCGATCCCGTTCGTGGCGTACGGCGAGGGGCCGGACGGGATCCGGCGCTCCGTCGCCGACTACACGTACGGATACGGCAACGCGCTGGCCGACGGTGTGGTGCGGCCGGTCATCTTCCTGTCGTACAGCGGGAACATGCGCTGGCGCACCAAGGCGGGCGACGAGATCGCCGCCCGCCTCGGCGACCCGATGACCAAGGACGCCATCGGGCAGGCATGGCGCACCGCGCTGTCCCCGACCGGTGAGTGGATCCCGAACGTGCTGCGCGCCGCCGACCAGCGGCTCACCGAAGTCAGAAAGGGCATTCCGGATGCGGGCGGTCTGGTGATCGCCACCGACCAGGACTCGGCCCGCGCCTACGCCAAGCTGATCCGGGAGATCACCGGGACCAAGGCGACGGTCGTGCTCTCCGACGACACGGGCGCGTCGAAGCGGATCGACGACTTCAGCAACTCGGAGGACCGCTGGATGGTCGCGGTCCGCATGGTGTCCGAGGGCGTGGACGTACCGCGCCTCGCGGTGGGCGTCTACGCCACGACGATCTCCACGCCGCTGTTCTTCGCGCAGGCGGTCGGCCGTTTCGTTCGGTCCCGGCGGCGCGGTGAGACCGCTTCGGTCTTCCTGCCCACCATCCCGATGCTGCTCGGCTTCGCCAACGAGATGGAGGTCGAGCGCGACCACGTGCTCGACAAGCCGAAGAAGTCCGGCGAGGACGACATCTACGCGGAGGAGGACAAGCTCCTCGCGGAGGCCGAGAAGACGCAGGACGAGGTCACCGAGGACCAACTGCCGTTCGAGGCGCTGGAGTCGGACGCGGTCTTCGACCGGGTGCTTTACGACGGCGCCGAGTTCGGCATGCAGGCGCACCCCGGCAGCGAGGAGGAACAGGACTACCTCGGCATTCCGGGGCTCCTGGAGCCGGACCAGGTGCAGCTGCTGCTGCAGCGGCGGCAGGCACGGCAGATCGCGCACAGCCGGAAGAAGCCGGACACCGAAGCCGACCTGGTGGAACTGCCCGCGGAGCGGCGTCCGGTCGTCAGCCACAAGGAACTGCTGGAGCTGCGCAAGCGGCTCAACACGATGGTGTCCGCCTACAACCATCAGAGCGGCAAGCCGCACGGTGTGATCCACAACGAACTGCGCCGCGCCTGCGGCGGCCCGCCCAGCGCGGAGGCGACCGCGGGCCAGATCCAGGAGCGGATCAAGAAGGTCCAGGAGTGGGCCACGCGCCTACGGTGACGCTCGCGCTGTGCGGTGGGGTAACTCCGGGGGCTGCCGCCCCCGGGCCCCTGCCTTGGGAAATTCCGGGGGCTGCCGCCCACCGGGCCCCCGCCTTGGGAGATCCGGGGGCTGCCGCCCCGGGGGCGTTGAGCCCGTCCGGTGGGCGGCGGGGGGAAACTGTCCGCATCGTCCGGGCTGAAGTCAAGATTCCGCATTGGCCAATGCGAGTAAAGCGGTGCGATCTGGCCAGGTTGATCGCGAAAAGGTAAAGCTCTCTGCCCGGATTGTGGACGAGACCTTTCGCTGAGCGGTACAAGCTCGCTACTGTCCGGCTCACGCACGCGCCGTGGCAACGCCGCCGCGGAGCGCAGCCGGGTTCCACGCGACCGGCGGCCTCTGCGCGCGCTGCCGCGTTGTCGGCAGTGGTTCCGCCGCGCCGAGCCGCCACTCACTTGAGGAGGGGGCGTCGTGACTGCGGAGACCTCACAGACGCTCGACCGGGGACTGCGAGTCCTGAAGCTGCTGGCCGACACCGACCACGGGCTCACCGTCACCGAGCTCGCGGCGAAGCTCGGCGTCAACCGCACCGTGGTGTACCGGCTGCTCGCCACACTCGAACAGCACGCCCTCGTCCGCCGCGACCTCGGTGGCCGGGCCCGGGTAGGGCTGGGCGTCCTGCGGCTGGCCCATCAGGTGCACCCGCTGCTGCGCGAGGCCGCGCTGCCCGCGCTGCGCTCGCTCGCCGAGGACATCGGCGCCACCGCGCACCTGACGCTGGTGGACGGCAACGAGGCCCTCGCGGTCGCCGTGGTCGAGCCGAGCTGGACCGACTACCACGTTGCCTACCGCACCGGATTCCGCCATCCCCTCGACCGCGGCGCCGCGGGGAAGGCGATCCTGGAGGCCCGCCTGTGGCAGGCGGCCCGCCGTACCGTGCCCGCCCCCGCCTGCGCGGGCGGCCCCGCACCGCAGGCGCAGCAGAACGGGCAGCCACGTCCGGACGCCCCCGGCTACGTGCTCACCCACAGCGAGCTCGAAGCGGGCGCCAGCGGCGCCGCCGCCCCGCTGCTCGGCGTCACCGGCATCGAGGGCAGCGTCGGGGTCGTGATGCTCGCGGACTCCGTCCCGGAGCGGGTCGGGCAGCGGGTCGTGGAGGCAGCGGTGGAGGTCTCCGAGGCACTGCGATGACGGTTCGCCTTCGGGTGAGGCGACAGGGCCCGCGCCCTCAGCCGGGTGCGGGGTCGGCTCCCGGGGAGGCGCTGGGGGCGCTGGTGCCTGGGGGACCGGAGGCGGTCCCCGGGAAAATGCTGTAATGCCTGTGTGTCTTCTCGCGCCAGGATCCTCGCCGTCTGCTCCGCCCTCGTCGTCGCGCTGATCGCGGTGGCCGTCTTCGCCCCGCTGCCGGTCACGATCGCCTACCCGGGCATGACCGCGAACGTCCTCGGCTCGAACAACGGACAGCCGGTGATCACGGTCAGCGGCACCAGGACCCGCCCCACCAGCGGACAACTGCGGATGGTCACCATCGCCGCCACCGCGCCCAACGCCGATGTGCACTTCACCGACGTGTGGAAGGCGTGGTGGTCCAAGAGCGAGGCTGCGATGCCGCGCAGTGCCGTCTACCCGGGCGGCGGCTCCGTGCAGCAGGTGAACCAGCGGAACCTCAACGAGATGAAGCAGTCCCAGCAGGAGGCCGCCACGGCCGCCCTGAAGCATCTGGGGCTGTCGCCCTCACAGGTGAAGGTGGACCTCAAGCTCGCGGACGTCGGCGGCCCCAGCGCCGGACTGATGTTCTCCCTCGGGATCATCGACCGCATCCAGGGTGACGGAAGGGGCTCCGACCTCACCGGCGGCCGCAACATCGCCGGCACCGGAACGATCGACGCCGACGGCACCGTCGGCGCCGTCGGCGGCGTGCCGCTCAAGGAGCAGGCCGCCGAACGCGACGGCGCCACCGCCTTCCTCGCCCCCAAGGACGAGTGCTCCGACGCCAAGGCGGAGCTCCCCGCGGGCCTGAAGCTCATCCCGGTCAACAACCTCAACGACGCACTGGCCTCCCTCACGGCGCTGCGCACCGGCGGGCCGCTGCCCACCTGCTGATGCTCAGCCCGTCTTGATGAACCCCTCCCGCACCAGCCAGTCCTTGGCGACCTTGCGCGGGTCCTGGCCGTCCACGTCCACCTTCGCGTTGAGCTGCTGCTGGTTCTCGGTGGTCAGCTTCGCCGTGATGGGGTCGAGGACGGCGGCCATCGCCGGATGCTCGCGCAGCGACCTGCTGTTGATCTCCGGGGCGGCGTTGTAGTTGGGGAAGAAGTGCCGGTCGTCGGCCAGGACCCGCAGGTGCGTGGCGGGGATCCGGCCGTCGGTGGTGAAGACCTCGCCGAGGATGCAGGAACCGCCCTGGGCGACCTGCGTGTAGACGATGCCGCCGTCCATGATCCGGACGTTGCCGCCGGGGATGTTCATGCCGTACGCCTTCCGCATGCCGGGCAGTCCGTCGTCGCGTACGTCGAACTCGTTCTCCACGCAGAGCGTGACCGCACGCGGATCGGACCTCGACAGGGCGGCCACGTCGGAGAGGGTGGTGAAGCCGTACCGGCGCTGGTTGGCCTGGTTGGCCGCCAGGGCGTAGGTGTTGTTGAGGCTGGCCGGCGGCAGCCAGGTCAGGCCGTTCCCGGCGTCCTCGTTCCGTACCGCCTGCCACTGCGCGCGGGGGTCGGTGATGGGTCTGGTGTGGCCGAGGTAGGTGATCCAGGCGGTACCGGTGTACTCGTACATCGCGTCGGCCGTGCGCTTGAGCACCGCCTGGCGGGCGCCGATCGAGCCCTGGATGTTGGTCTTGTCGATGACCGTGGCGCCGGCCGCCTTCAGCGCGAGGCCCATCATCTCGCCGAGGATGATCTGTTCGCTGAAGTTCTTGGAGGTGACCGTCAGCGTCACCCCCTTGAGCGGTTTCCCCTGCCCGATCGAACCTGGCCGTACCGGATCGGCGATGGCCTGGCCGCTCTTGAGTCCGCAGCCCGACAGGGCGGCGGTCGCGGACAGCGCGAGGGCCGCGCCCAGTGCCACCGCCGCCCTCACTTCCTGATGAAGCCTTCCCGGGCCAGCCATGACTTCGCCACCTCCCGCGGGTCCCGGCCGTCCACGTCCACCTGCGCGTTGAGCTTGCGCGCCTCCTCGGTGGTGAGCTTCGCGGTCACCGGGCCGAGCAGCGCGGCGAGTTGGGGATAGCGACGCAGCGTCCTGCCGTAGAGCACCGGGGCCGCGTTGTAGTCCGGGAAGAAGTGCCGGTCGTCGGTGAGCACGGTCAGGCGGTCCGCCGTGATGCGGCCGTCGGTGGCGTACACATCGCCGATCAGACAGGCAGTGCCCGCCGCCACCTGGGTGTAGATCAGCCCGGCGTCCATCGTCATGATCCGCGACTTCGGTACCGAGATGCCGTAGGCCCGCAGTACGCCGGGCAGTCCGTCGTCGCGCACCGCGAACTCGTTGTCCGCGCAGATGGTCACGGCCGATGGCGCGCGTCTGGCCAGCGCCGCCACGTCGGAGAGCGTACGCAGCCGGTATCTCGCGGCGTTGGCCTGGTTGACGGCGAACGCGTAGGTGTTGTTCAGCTCCGCCATCGGCAGCCAGGTCAGGCCGTTCCCGGCGTCCTGGTCCCGTACCGCCTGCCACTGCGCCTGGGGTTCGGTGATGGGTCTGGTGTGGCCGAGGTAGGTGATCCAGGCGGTGCCGGTGTAGTCGTACATCGCGTCCGCCGTGCCGGTGAGCACCGACTGCCGGGCGCCGATCGAGCCGCTGATGCCGGTGTGGTCCCGTACTGTCGCACCCGCGGCCTTGAGCACCAGGCCGGTGATCTGGCCGAGGACGCGCTGCTCGGTGTCCTGCTTGGAGGCCACCGTCAACCGGGCGCCGGACAGCGGCTTTCCGGCGCCGACCGAACCCGGCTTGACCGGGTCCGCGATGACCTCACCGCTGTGCAGCCCGCAGCCGGACAGCGCCCACACCAGGGCCATGACGGCACACAGCGGACGGCTCACCCCGCCTCCAGACCGTGCGGGGTCATCTGCAGTTCGGCCAGCGACGCCAGCCAGTCCACCAGCAGCGCCAGCGCCACCGCGAGCACCGAGCCGACGATCAGCACCCGGGTGCGCTGGGTGACGATGCCGTTGGTGATGATCGTGCCGAGCCCGCCGCCGCTGACGAATCCGGCGAGCGTGCCCGTACCGACGTTGAGCACCAGCGCGTTGCGCACCCCGGCCAGGATCAGCGGTACGGCCAGCGGGAGTTCGACCTTCCGCAGCACGCCCCACCCGGACATGCCGATGCCGCGCGCGGCGTCCACCAGACTCGGGTCGATGGCCCGCAGCCCGACCATGGTGTTGCTGAGCACCGGCAGCACGGCGTACGCGACCATGCCGACCAGCGCGGTGCCCGGTCCGATGCCCAGCCAGAAGGTGAGCAGTGCGAGCAGGCCGATGGACGGGATGGACTGGCCGAGGTTGGCGATCGCGGTGGCCACCGGAGCGGCCTTGCGCAGCGGCCGGCGGGTGAGCGCGATGCCCAGTGGGATGGCGATGACCAGTACGAAGAAGGTGGAGTAGACGACGAGCTTGATCTGCTGCCACAGCGCCTGGCGGACCGCGCCGCCGCTCAGCGAGTTCCGCTCGATGGAGTCCAGCGGGATGTTGGTGATCCACAGGTAGGTGCCGACCAGCGCGAGCGCGATCACGATCGGGGTGAAGACCAGCTTCTTGGTCGAGACCTTGCGGCCGGGCGTGCTGGGCAGCATCGAGACGATCGGCTGTTCTGCGGGCTCGCCGCCCGGGTCCTGCCGTTCGGCCAGCCGCTCGTGCTTCTCCGGGCCGCCGGTCATGGCTGATCGCCTCCGGCGAAGCCGCTCTCCAACTGCTCCTGCGTCTGGTGGGCGCGCGACTCCTCCAGATCGTGCCGGTGCTCCAGTGCGGCCATCCGGTCGGCCTCCAGAAGTTCGTGTACGGAGTTCAGCAGCGTCTCCATGTCCACCACGCCCACGTACTCACCGCGCCGCCCGGTGACCGGCACCCGGCCCGCACTGTCGGTGAGCACCGCCTCCAGCGCGTCCCGCAAGGTCGCGTCCCGGGTGACGTGATGGGAGACCAGCGTGCCCGCCCGGGCCAACGAGCCCTTGGCGCGCATCAGGTCGCCGCGCCGCAGCCACTTGTACGGGCGGCGCTGCCGGTCGAGGAGCAGCAGTTCGTTGCCGCCGCGCTCGCGGAGCTTGTTGAAGATCTCCTGGAGCGGATCGTCCATGGTGACGGTGGGGACGTCCTCGATCCCCACGTCCCGGACCCGGGTCAGATTGAGCCGTTTCAGCGCGGCGCCCGCGCCGACGAAGCCGGAGACGAAGTCGTCCGACGGGTTGGTGAGGATGGCCTCCGGGGTGTCGAACTGGGCGATGTGCGACTGCTCCCGCAGTACCGCGATGCGGTCGCCGAGCTTGATCGCTTCGTCGAAGTCATGGGTGACGAAGACGATCGTCTTGTGCAACTCGTGCTGCAGCCGGATGAGTTCGTCCTGCAGGTGGTCGCGGGTGATCGGGTCGACCGCGCCGAACGGTTCGTCCATCAGCAGCACGGGCGGGTCGGCGGCGAGCGCCCGGGCGACGCCGACGCGCTGCTGCTGGCCGCCGGACAGCTGGCGCGGATAGCGGGCGTGGAACTCGCGCGGATCGAGTCCTACCAGGTCCAGCATCTCCTCGACCCGCTCCTTGATCCTCGCCTTGGGCCAGCCGGTCATCTTCGGTACCTGTGCGATGTTCTCCGCGACGGTCATGTGCGGGAAGAGGCCGGAGGACTGGATGGCGTAGCCGATCCGGCGGCGCAGCCGCACCGGGTCGATGTCGGTGACGTCCTCGCCGTCGATCCTGATCCGGCCGGAGCTGGGCTCGATCAGCCGGTTGATCATCCGCAGTGTGGTGGACTTGCCGCAGCCGGACGGCCCCACCAGGATCACCGTCTCACCGGCGGCTATCTCCATGTTGACGCTGTCCACGGCGGGCTGCCGGCTGCCCGGGTAGCGCTTGGTGAGGTCGTCGAGCTCTATGGTCGCGCCGGTGACGGCCCGCTGGCTGTCAGCCACGGATCCCCCTCGAAGTGGTCAGCCGTCCGATGAGGATCAGGGCGAAGTCGAAGAGCAGGGCCAGGATGACGATGCCCAGCGTTCCGGCCAGCACCTGATTGAGCGCGTTGGCGCTGCCGAGGCTGGAGATGCCGTTGAAGATCTCGTTGCCGAGGCCGGGCCCTGAGGCGTACGCGGCGACGGCGGCGATGCCCATCAGCATCTGGGTGGCCACCCGGATGCCGGTCAGGATCGACGGCCAGGCGATGGGCAGTTCGACCCGGAGGATCTGGGCCGCCCGGCTCATTCCGATGCCCTTGGCCGCGTCGACCAGCGTGGGGTCGACTCCGCGCAGCCCCACGATGGCGTTGCGCACGATCGGCAGCAGCGCGTAGAGCACCAGCGCCGTCACGGTGGGCGGCACGCCCAGGCCGAGCACCGGGATCAGCAGGCCGAGCAGGGCGTACGACGGAACCGTCATGATCGTCACGGTGGTGGCGATCGCCAGCCGTCCCGCCCGGTCGTTGCGGTACGTGAGCACGCCGATCCCGATGCCGATCACGGACGCCACCACCATGCACTGGAACACCGCGCTGGCGTGCTGGTACGTGTCCATCAGCAGCTGCTGACGCCGATTGCTGACGAAGCTCCAGAAGTCCACGTCGGCCTCCCGAAGATCTACCGTACTGACGGCCAAGGAAAGTCGTCTACGTACCGTCCTGGACTGTCCCTTCCTGTGCTGCCTGCTCCACCAGCGGGATGATCCGGAGCGGAACCGGATTTTCCATGACGATCGCCGTGGAAGCCCGCACGATGCCATCAAAACCCACGACCCGGTCGATCACACGTTGGAGATCGGCGTTCGACCGGGCCACCAGACGGCACAGCATGTCCCCGTGTCCGGTTGTGGTGTGCAGTTCGAGCACCTCGGGGACGGTCGCCAAATGGGCCCGTACGTCCGGGCCTTGGCCCTGCTTGATCTCCAGCGTGGCGAACGCGGTGACCGGGTAGCCGAGGGCGGCCGGGTCCACCTGAGGACCGAAGCCCCGGATCACCCCATTGGCCCGCATGCGGTCGAGCCGTGCCTGGACCGTACCGCGCGCCACTCCCAGACGGCGGGACGCCTCCAGCACCCCGATCCTCGGCTCCCGCTCCAGCAGCTTGATCAGCCGCCCGTCGAGCGGATCGATGCCCATAACGCCTCCTTGATGGTCATCGTGCACAGATTGACAGGTGAAACCCACCCCTTGCTGCGCAAGCTGTCCAGCGATTCTGCAAACTATTGCGCACTATGGAGCGTGGGGGGGAGGCTTTCGCCATGACTGAGACCCAGGACAAGACCAAGGACGCCTTCCCGGTCAAGGGCATGGACGCCGTAGTCTTCGCGGTCGGCAACGCCAAGCAGGCCGCCCACTACTACTCCACCGCCTTCGGAATGAAGCTCGTCGCCTACGCCGGGCCGGAGAACGGCAGCCGAGAGACCGCCAGTTACGTCCTGGAGTCCGGCGGCGCCCGCTTCCTGTTCACGTCCGTCATCAAGGCGGAGACCGACCACGGCCGCTTCCTCGCCGGGCATGTCGCGGAGCACGGCGACGGCGTCGTCGACCTGGCGATCGAGGTGCCGGACGCCTGCGCCGCGTACGAGCACGCCGTGGCGCAGGGCGCGACCGGCCTTGAGGAGCCGTACGAGCTGAAGGACGAGCACGGCACGGTGGTGCTCGCCGCCATCGCCACCTACGGCCAGACCCGCCACACCCTTGTCGAGCGCACCGGCTACGACGGCCCCTACCTGCCCGGATTCGTGGCCGCCAAGCCGATGGTGGAGCCCGGCGCCCGGCGCTTCCAGGCCATCGACCACTGCGTCGGCAATGTCGAGCTGGGCAAGATGGACGAGTGGGTGGCCTTTTACAACAACGTCATGGGCTTCACCAACATGAAGGAGTTCGTCGGTGACGACATCGCCACCGAGTACTCCGCGCTGATGTCCAAGGTCGTCGCCGACGGCACCCGGAAGGTGAAGTTCCCGCTCAACGAGCCGGCCATCGCCAAGAAGAAGTCCCAGATCGACGAGTACCTGGAGTTCTACGGCGGCCCCGGCGTCCAGCACATCGCGCTCGCCACCAACGACATCGTCGCCACCGTTCGGGCGATGCGGGCGGCCGGTGTGGAGTTCCTCGACACGCCCGACTCGTACTACGACACCCTCGGCGAGTGGGTCGGCGAGACCCGCGTTCCGATCGACACCCTGCGGGAGCTGAAGATCCTCGCCGACCGCGACGAGGACGGCTATCTGCTGCAGATCTTCACCAAGCCGGTCCAGGACCGTCCGACCGTCTTCTTCGAGATGATCGAGCGGCACGGCTCCATGGGCTTCGGCAAGGGCAACTTCAAGGCGCTCTTCGAGGCCATCGAGCGCGAGCAGGAGCGCCGCGGCAACCTCTAGCCCTTCTGGCGGATCCTGCCCACCGAGGCGTCGTGGACCGGCGGTGCCGAACCTGCCGCCACCCCACCAAGATCCGTCGAGCAAGCCCTGAGACGACCTGCCGTCACGCCTGCCCGGGGAGTCTGGGGGAGTCCGGCCGCGTGCTTCCGCCCGCGGCCGGGCGGTGCGACGCTGAGGGCATGACAGATCTTGTGGAACGGCTGCGTACCGGACTCCCGGCCGAGGCGGTGGTGACCGACCAGGACGTCACCGCCTCGTACGCCCGGGACATGGCGAGCTTCTGCACGGCGGGGGCACCGGCCGTCGTGGTGCTGCCGCGCACGGTGGAGCAGGTGCAGCACGTCATGCGCACCGCGACCGCACTGCGCGTACCCGTCGTACCGCAGGGCGCCCGTACCGGCCTGTCGGGAGCGGCCAACGCGAGCGACGGCTGCATCGTGCTCTCCCTGGTCAAGATGGACCGCATCCTGGAGATCGACACCGTCAACCGCATCGCGGTCGTCGAACCGGGCGTCGTCAACGCGGTGCTCTCCCGCGCCGTCGCCGAAAAAGGCCTCTACTACCCACCGGATCCGTCGAGTTGGGAACAGTGCACCATCGGCGGCAACATCGGCACCGGCTCCGGCGGGCTGTGCTGTGTGAAGTACGGGGTCACCGCCGAATACGTACTGGGCCTCGACGTCGTCCTCGCCGACGGGCGGCTGCTGCGCACCGGGCGGCGCACCGCAAAGGGCGTCGCGGGCTACGACCTCACCCGGCTGTTCGTCGGCTCCGAGGGCAGCCTCGGCATCGTCGTCAAGGCCGTCCTCGCGCTCAAGCCAACCCCGCCACGGCAGTTGGCGCTCGGCGCCGAGTTCCCGTCGACCGCCGCCGCGTGCGACGCGATCTGCGCGATCATGGAGGCGGGGCATGTGCCGTCGCTGCTGGAGCTGATGGACCGTACGACCATCCACGCGGTCAACGAGATGGCCAACATGGGCCTGCCGGAGTCCACCGAGGCGCTGCTGCTCGCCGCCTTCGACACCGCCGATCCGGCGGCCGACCTGGCCGCGGTCGGCGAACTGTGCGCCGCCGCGGGGGCGACCACGGTGGTGCCCGCCGAGGACGCGGCCGAATCCGAACTCCTCCTGCAGGCACGCCGGTTGTCGCTGCCCGCGATGGAGCGCATCACCGGCACCACCATGATCGACGACGTGGCCGTGCCGCGTTCGAAGCTGATCGCGATGCTGGACGGCGTCGCCGCCATCGCCGCCAGGTACGACCTGGTGATCGGGGTGTGCGCGCACGCCGGAGACGGCAACACCCACCCCGTGGTCTGCTTCGACGCGGGCGACCCCGATGCGACCCGGCGGGCCCGCGAGTCCTTCGACGAGATCATGGCGCTCGGCCTGGAGCTCGGCGGCACGATCACCGGCGAACACGGCGTCGGCGTACTGAAGAAGGACTGGCTGGCCCGCGAACTCGGCCCGGTGGGTGTGGAACTGCAACGTGGCGTCAAGCAGGTCTTCGACCCGCTGGGGCTGCTCAACCCGGGCAAGCTCTTCTGAATCACGGCTGAATCACGACCTGGAGCACGCCTGAGCCATCCTGCACCAGCGGCCTAGGCCCCGGCTTCTGGAGTGTCGTCCCCCGGCCGGCAACCCCGCGTCCACAGGTCGTCGCGCGTCGTCGGGGCGAGCAGGCGGCTCAGTTCGTCCTCCATCCCGAGCTGTTCGTGCTCCGCGCCGGGCGGAACGACCCGCAGCGTGCGCTCCAGCCAGGCGGCCACCGGCGACGAGGGCGCCTCCAGTAGCGCGCTGCCGTCCGGAGAGCTGAGCGCCAGGCAGATGACGCTGCGGCCCTCCACCTTCGTCGGCCAGATCCGCACATCGCCGTGTCCACACGGCCGGAACACCCCCTCGACCAGCAGCTCACGGGCGAACGTCCAGCTCACCGGCGAGTCGGAGCCGATGTGGAAGGTGAAGTGCACGGCAAACGGGTCATCGGCCCGGTACACCAACCGGGCCGGTACGGGGACGCTGCGCTCAGGCGACAGCACCAGGTTCAGTTCCAGTTCGCGTTCCACGACGGTGTGCATGAAGGCGACGTCCTTTCCTCGGCAGCCCCTGGCGGAGTGACGCAGCGGGTGCTGCGGCGGGGCCGCACCGGGAGAGAGCGCATACTCCCCACACCATTACGCGACTTCGGACCAAAATGCTGAATTTTCTCGGAACCCCCACCAGCGTGCGCCCGTAGCGGCTAATGAAGCGGGGAGCGCTCGTACGTCCATACGTCGTACGTGTGCGTGGTGTTCGGGTCTGTGTCCGCGGCCGTCCACTGGGCCCGGTGTTCTTCGTTAGTGTCTTCGCTAGTGTCCTTCCCGGGGGTGTCTCGCCCGGGCACGTTGGTCAGGATGGGAGTTGGGGGCTGTGGTGACCTCCGGTGGCGGTGGTGAGGAAATGCCGCGCGAAGGCTATTACCCAGACCCTTCCATTCCGGGATATGTCCGGTATTGGAATGGTGCGGCATGGGTTCCCGGCACCAGCCGCCCGGCGCCCACGCCGGGCGAGGTTCTCGCCCCGCCCCCGGCCGCCGCGAAGTCCACCGCCGGACCGGTGACCCCGCAGGTCCTGCCGCGCACCCCGGCCGTCGACGAGTCCGGCCCCATGTTCCTCGACGAGGACCCCGCCGCTCCCGTGGCCGAAACCCCGCCCGGGCCCGCCTGGGTGGCGGACCCAGCCCGGCAGTCCGGGGTCGGTGACGCCGCCCGCCGGGTGAAGTGGGGCGCCGACGGCCCGGCCACCCCGGAGGCCGCCACGCCGGTCGCCCCCGAGGGCCCGGCTTCGGGGGGTGCGCCCGGTACCGCGGGCAGTGCCGCCTCGGAGGGCGCGCCCGCCGGTCCTGGCGGTCAACCGGCGGCGGGCGGTTACGGCTTTCCGCCGCAGGGTTCCGGCGACTCGGCCGCACCCGGTGGCGGGGCCGGGCCGCAGGCCGCGGGCGGCTCGGCTGGTATGCCTGCCGCTGGCGTCGGCCCGGCGTCGGCGGGTGCCGCTCCGGCTTCGGGCGGCGCGCCCGGTGGCTTCGGTCAGCCGCCCGCGATGGGGGGTGCGGTGGCGGGAGGCGGCGCCGCACAGGCCGGTGGAGCTTCGGGCGGTCCGCCAGCCGCTGGCGGCTACGGCTATCCGCAGGCCGCCGCGGGCGGCGGTGCCCCGGCTCCGGTGAGCCACGGCGGTCCGCCAGCCGCTGGCGGCCCCGGCGTCGGGCCGCAGGCCGCAGGCGGTCAGCCCGGGGCGGGGGCCGCCTACGCCTATCCGCCACAGGCCCCGGTCGGGGGCGGCTACGGCTACCCCCAGGCGGGCAGCGACCCCGTGCCGTGGCAGCGACAGGTGCAGGAGCTGGCCGGGGACAGCGGCGCGGCGCCGAGTCAGGCCGTCCCGTGGCGACCGCCCGTCAGCAATCCGTTTCTCCAGGCCCAGGAGCAGGCCCGCCCCGCTGCGACCGGACGCCGGCTCGCCGCGCGGGTCATCGACAGCCTGCTGGTCGGCGCGGTGGTCGCGGGGGGCGCCTTCCCGCTCGTCATGGCCTCCGTACGGCACATCCAGGACAAGATCGACGCCGCCCGGCAAAGCGGTGAGAACGTCCAGGTATGGCTGATCGACGGCACCACCGGTCTCTATCTCGGCATCATCCTGGGCGCGTTGCTGCTGGCCGGACTGCTCTACGAGGTGCTGCCCACCGTCAAGTGGGGCCGGACCCTGGGCAAGAAGCTGTTCAAGCTGCGGGTCCTCGACATCGAGTCGCAGCTCACCCCCGGCTTCGGACAGGCGTTGCGCCGCCTGTTGGTACGTCTGCTGCTGGACCTCGTCGTGGTGGGCCTCGTCAACCTCGCCTGGTGCCTGTTCGACCGGCCGTGGCGGCAGTGCTGGCACGACAAGGCGGCCCGTACCTTCGTCGCGGGCGGCGGTTGAGCCGACCCCCGGCGTCCCCCGAACGGGTGCGACCACAGGCGCGGTGCTGACAGGCGGGTTTGACTCGGTCTATGAGTACCGATCAGCCGAGGCCCGGTTCCGGTGAGGAGCCGCCGGAGGAACCGTTCCAGCAGAAGCCGGACGGCACCCCTCCGCCCAGCAGCGCCGGTGGCGAGCCCGGCCCTGGCGCCGGTGGCGAGCCGCCGTACGGCCGGATGCCGCCACCACCGACGTACGGCCATACCGAGACCGACCCGCTGGCCGGGATGCCGCCGCTCGCCAACCGGTTCAAGCGGCTGGTCGCCCGGATCATCGACGCGCTGATCGTCGGGATCCCGCTCGGCATCATCCTCGGCTTCGCCTTCGGCGGGTACGACTACAACAGGGCGGGCCGCAGCTTCTGGCAGGAACTCATCTACGCCCTGGTGTACTTCGGCTACGACGGCTACATGCTCACCACCCGCGGCCAGACCTTCGGCAAGCAGTTCATGAAGATCCGGGTCGCGATGCTGGACAACGGCGCGCTACCCGCCGGTCAGCCCGGTTGGATCCGCGCGGCCGTCTACGCCCTGCCGCCGATCGTGCCGTGTTGCGGCTCGCTGTTCTGGCTGATCAACGTGTTGTGGCTGCTGTGGGACAAGCCGTACCAGCAAGCACTGCACGACAAGACCGCGAAGACCGTCGTGGTCTCCGCGGAATGAGCGCGCGGCGGACCATCGGCGGTGCGCCGTGGTACGCACCGCCCCCGGAGCCGTCGCGGGTCAGTGCCGCAGCGAGTGCTCGCTGAGCGCCGGATTGGCCGCACCACCGGTACGGGCGCGGGCGAACCGGTGTGGGTGCGCGGCGTCGGTCTGGGCGGGCAGGTCGGCTGATCGTGACTGCCGGGTCGTGTGCGCCCCCCAGGGCAGGGTGAAGGTCAGCGCGACGAGCACGCCGAGCGCCAGCCCGGCGAGCGCTATCACGATGACCCCGGCACCTGAACTGGCCCGGGAGAGCAGCAGCATGGCGACGGTGGAGAAAACGACGGTGGCCGAACCATAGGCGAACTGTGCGGGGGTCGGGCGCGGCATGGCGTGATCCGTCCTCGATGCGGGGTACGTCAGTCGGTCGGGCGGGGTGCGTTGTCCGTTGTTCGTCGTTCTTCGTCGTTCGCGTGCTAGATGTGCCGCCCAATGACTCTACGAGTCCGCATGCCCGATGGGAACGCCTGGTAAGCGTGACCTAACCCATCGTACGGAGCACAAGGGGCGCACGGATTCACAGTGCGCCAACTCGGCCTGGCCGTACAGGTATTGCGCGCCACAGTGTCAGGTGACCAAGGGGTGAGACGAGGGTCAGGGCCCGGCCGGCTTCCGCCCTCTGGCGGACAGGGGCCATTCGGCGTGATCATCGTTCTTGTCGGTATGTCCCACGCATCGAGGAGACATCGTGGCCGCTGGTGGTTACGCCAAGCTTCCGAACGGCAACGTTGTCGTCGCGCTGACCCTGCCGCGCCCGGACGGCGGCGAAGGCGGCCATGGCGGGGCCACCGTGCGGGTACTCGTTCACGCGGTCAACCGTCAGCGGGCGCTCACCCGGGTGCGGAACCTCGGATTCCGTGCGGTACGGCTGAGCGGTAACTCCGAGCCGCCGACCCTGGACGAGATCAGCGCCGTACTGCACCACCCGGACGGCCTGGTCTGGCGGTCCCGGCACGCCGACGACACCGAGCTCTGGCATCCGCTGCGCGCACTGCGCAGACAGAACGCGGCCGGCTGAGCGCCCGCCGTACGGCGTCAGTCCGAGACGACCGGCTTCCCGGACAGCTCGGCCCCGGCCCGGCGCATCTCCTCCAGCGCCCGCTCGGTCGTCTCCGGCAGCACGCCCGCCGTCAGATCGAGCAGCACCCGGGTGGTGAAACCCTCGCGTACCGCGTCCAGCGCGGTGGCGCGTACGCAGTGATCGGTGGCGATGCCGACGATGTCCACCTCGCTGACGTCACGGTCGCGCAGCCACGCGGCAAGGCTCATCCCGTTCTCGTCCACGCCCTCGAAACCGCTGTACGCGCCGCTGTAAGCGCCCTTGTCGAAGACCGCGTCAATCGCGCCGGAGGCCACCGCGGGCGCGAAGTTCGGGTGGAAGCCCACGCCTTCGGTGCCCGCCACGCAGTGCACGGGCCAGGTCGTCACGTAGTCCGGGTGGTCGGAGAAGTGGTCACCGGGCGAGATGTGGCAGTCCCGGGTGGCCGCCACATGGCGGTACACGGTGCCGGCGTCGCCGACCAGATCGGTGATCGCGGCGGCCACATCGGCCCCGCCCTTCACCTCAAGGCTGCCGCCCTCACAGAAATCGTTCTGCACGTCAACGACGATCAGTGCCCGGTGCATGGTGCACGTCCTTCGTAAGGCCCTAAGGGTAGTACCGGAAGCGGGGCGTTGCCCCATCAGTGAGTACCCAGCCGGGTATCCGTCACACGAACTCGGTGGGGAGCACCGGCTCCCCGCGGGACAGTTGGGTGGCCGACAGCGGCAGTCCGGCGCGGGCCTGGACATGCCGGGTACGCGCCGCGTCCAGCGGCTCGCGGGCCACCACCTCGCCGCCGAGCACCAGTGGCACCAGCAACTGCCGGTCGGCGAGCTCGTCCGGGACCGGTCCGGTGCCGATCACCTCGGCCTCGGCGACACCGCTCTCGTCCAGCCGTCGGGCCGCCCACTTGCGGCCGCCGATGCTGGCCTTGCCGCCCAGCGACTTCTTGGCCACCGGGACCAGCGGGCTGTCCGGGCCGTTGGCGTCGTGCCGCGCGCGGGCGACCAGCTTGTAGACCATCGAGCAGGTCGGATGCCCGCTGCCGGTGACCAACGAGGTTCCCACGCCGTACGCGTCGACGGGCGCCGCGGCCAGCGAGGCGATGGCGTACTCGTCGAGGTCGGAGGTGACCACGATCTTGGTGTTCTTCGCGCCGAGGGCGTCGAGCTGCTGGCGCACCCGGTGGGCGAGCAGCAGCAGGTCCCCCGAGTCGATCCGGACGGCGCCCAGCTCGGGGCCCGCGATCTCCACGGCGGTGTGCACCGCCTCGGTCAGGTCGTAGGTGTCGACCAGCAGCGTCGTTCCGGCCCCCAGCGCGTCCACCTGCGCGGTGAACGCGTCGCGCTCGGTGTCGTGGAGCAGGGTGAAGGCGTGCGCGCTGGTGCCGACGGTGGGGATGCCGTAGCGGAAACCGGCCGCCAGATCCGAGGTCGTGCTGAAGCCGCCCACATACGCGGCCCGAGCGGCGGCCACGGCGGCCAGTTCGTGGGTGCGGCGGGCGCCCATCTCGATCAGCGGTCGGTCGCCTGCCGCGACCGCCATCCGGGACGCGGCGGCGGCGATCGCCGAGTCGTGGTTGAGGATCGACAGTATGAGCGTCTCCAGCAGCACCGCCTCGCCGAAGGTGCCCTCGACCTGAAGGATCGGCGAGCCGGGGAAGTAGACCTCTCCCTCGGGGTAGCCGTGGATGTCGCCGGTGAAGCGGAAGTCGGCCAGCCAGTCGAGGGTGGCGCGGTCGACGACGTTCTCCCGGGAGAGGAAACCCAGCACGTCGGCGTCGAACCGGAAGTTCTCGACCGCGTCCAGGACTCGGCCGATGCCTCCGACGACTCCGTAGCGGCGGCCCTCCGGCAGTCGGCGGGTGAAGACCTCGAAGACCGAGTGCCGTCGGGCCGCGCCGCTGCGCAGCGCGGCCTGCAGCATCGTCAGCTCGTATCGGTCCGTGAACAGTGCGGTGGACGGCACCGCCACCGGCAGCCCAAGAGCGGAGCCGGTCAACCGATCGGGGCCCGCCATGGCCGGGTCCATCGCTGGAGTGTCCATGTCGGGATGCTACCCCGATCTCTCGTCAGATTGACGATTAGGGCCCACGTGATCTCCGTCGCTCCCGCGCCCGGGGTTCGACCGGGGTACCGCACCCTTCCGCGGCCCGGCCGCGGCACGACTGGTCCGGGTGCGGCGCGTTTCGGACGGCGAGCAAGCCCCTCGACGCGGACCGGCGGTGCCGAAACCATCGCTACGCCCGAGATTCCGCCACACCCGCAGCGCACCGCCCCCGCAGCGCACCGCCCCCGCAGCGCACCGCCCCCGCAGCGCACCGAACCACGTCGTCGCGCCGCACCCGCGCAGCGGACCACGCCACCCCCATGCGGAGCGAGTCACCCCGTCACCCCTGTGCGGAGGACGCGCCCCCGTCACCCCCGTGCGGAGGACGCGCCCCCGTCACCCCCGTGCGGAGGACGTCACCCCGTCACCTCCGCGCGGAGCACGGAGCCCACCGCACCCCCACGGGAAGCGCGTCATCCCGCACCGGGCGCGGAGCGCGGAACCCGCTGTGCCCCCCGCGCGAAGCGCGACGCCCCCGTGGTGACCGGCCCCCGGCGCGAGCCGGGGGCCGGAAAGTGGCAGCATGGGAAAGGTGAGTGTCGCACCCGTGGAGATCGAGCGGACCGAGTCGAGCGAGGCAGCTTTCGAGGAACCTAAACCCGATGTCCCTTGGGTGACGATCGTCCACAATGACCCGGTCAACTTGATGAGCTACGTGACCTATGTCTTCCAGGCCTACTTCGGTTACCCGAAGGACAAGGCCAAGAGGCTCATGCTGGACGTCCACCACAAGGGCCGTGCCATTGTCTCCAGCGGTACCCGCGAAGAGATGGAGCGCGACGTACAGGCCATGCACGGCTACGGCCTGTGGGCCACGCTCAGCCAGGACCGCTGACCCTTCAACTACCCGGAGACGTACGGGCCTCATGGCCGGATACTTCGAACCCGCCCCCGACGGCGGAGCCGCGATCGCCCTCGACGAGGTGGAGATCTCCATCCTCCGCAGCCTCGCCGTCCAGTTCCTCGAACTGATCGGCCCCGGACCCGGCGGGTCCGCGGACGACGGCGATCCGCTGGCCGCGCTGTTCGCCGAGGGGCCCACCCAGCCGCCGTCAGACCCCGCGCTGGCCCGGCTGTTCCCCAACGCCTACTGCGACCCGGACAAGGCGCCGGACGACAAGGCCGAGGCGGCCTCCGCCGAGTTCCGCCGCTACACCGAGAACGACCTGCGGGCTCGTAAGCGCGAGGACGCGCTCGCCGTCGTGCACGCTCTGGACGCGCTCACTCCGGCCGGTGACCGGGGAGTCGTGCTCAAGGTGACCCGCGACGAGGCCCAGCGGTGGCTCGGTGCCTTCAACGACCTGCGACTGACCATAGGGTCCCGGCTCGACGTGGACGAGGACCCGGACAGCGAGTTGTACCGACTGCCGGACGACGACCCGCGCAAGCCGCTGATGATGGCGTACATGTGGCTGGGCGGGTTGCAGGAGTCGCTGATCGAAACGCTGCTGCCGTAGTCCCCGCCGTTTGGCACGCACACCTGGCCCGTTCGAAGGGCGTTCGCTCAGCGGACGCTCAACTCCGCATAACGATCGGGTTACCCGCGATACGGCTTTCACTGCCATATGTACCTTTTGTCGACCTGTTCCCGTGGTGTTGGTCACATATGGGGGCGTGGATCACCCCGTGACCCGTGATAGGAATCCACGACCAGCCGTGGGACGCCACCCATGTCCAGACGGCGGCGCTGGGCCGACCGATCGTCGGCGTGCAACTCCATCCGGGGGAATCGGGACCCGGTCCGGTCATGTAGCACCGGCCGGGCGTGCAGACGTGGAGAAAGGCGCACACCACCATGACCTCAGAGCAGGTCGAACCAGGGATCGACGGCGACGAGGCCGCAGCAGAATCCGCGCAGAACGCCTCTGAAGAGGGTTATCAGCGAGGTCTCGGCAATCGTCAGATCCAGATGATCGCCATTGGCGGCGCGATTGGCACAGGTCTCTTCCTGGGCGCCGGAAAGGCGATCTCCAAGGCCGGGCCGAGCCTCATTCTGGCGTACGCCGTGGTCGGCATCATCATCTTCTTCATCATGCGGGCGCTGGGCGAACTGCTGATGTACCGCCCGGTGTCGGGAAGCTTCTCGGAGTACGCCCGGGAACTCCTCGGCCCGTTCTTCGGTTACGTCACGGGCTGGACCTACTGGCTGTTCTGGGTGGTCACCGGCATCACCGAGGTCACGGCGGCCGCGAGCTACGTCCAATACTGGTGGCCGAGCGTCCCGCAGTGGTCGTCCGCACTGGTCTTCACCGTCGCCCTGTACTTCGTGAACCTCATCTCCGTAAAGCTCTTCGGCGAGTTGGAGTTCTGGTTCTCGATGGTCAAGGTCACCGCGATCATCGGCATGATCCTGATCGGTATCGGCGTTCTCACCCTCGGCTTCTCCAAAGCCGGTGACACCGCGTCGATCACCCATCTCTGGCACGACGGCGGATTCTTCCCCAAGGGCATCGGCGGCACGCTGATGACCCTTCAGATCGTGATGTTCGCCTTCCTCGCCGTCGAACTGGTCGGTGTCACCGCGGGCGAGTCCAAGGACCCCAAGACCGTGCTGCCCAAGGCCATCAACACGGTGCCGTGGCGAATCGGCCTGTTCTACGTCGGCGCGCTCATCATCATCATGTCGCTGGTCCCGTGGACCGAATTCAAGCCCGGCGTCAGCCCGTTCGTCGCCGCCTTCGCCAAGGTCGGTCTGCCGCTCGGTGCCGGAATCGTCAACTTCGTCGTGCTCAGTGCGGCGTTGTCGTCCTGCAACTCCGGTATGTACTCCACCGGCCGCATGCTGCGCGACCTCGCGCTCAACGGCCAGGGCCCGAAGATCTTCACCCGGCTCACTCGTAGCGGCACACCGCTGCTGGGCACCACCGTCTCCGGCGCCTTCATGCTCGTCGGTGTGTGGATCAACTACCAGTGGCCGTCCAACGCGTTCAACTACGTGGTCTCGTTCGCGACGATCTCCGGTATGTGGGCCTGGATCATGATCCTCTGCTCCCATCTGCGGTACCGCCGGGCGGTGAACCTCGGCCGACTGCCCGCCTCCGACTTCCGGATGCCGGGTGCGCCGTGGACCAGCTGGATCGCGCTGGCCTTCATCGGCCTGGTGATCGTGGAGATGGGCATCGACAAGGACGCCCGGGTCTCGCTGTACTGCGCTCCGATCTGGGGCGTGATCATGGTCGTCTCGTACTTCGTGATCCGGGCCCGCCGCCCGGAGGTCTTCGCGAAGCGGGACACTCTCGCCGAGCGGGAGGCGGAGCGGGTCTGACCGCTGCGCCCAGCCGCCAAAGGGCCTGCCCCGATCCCATCGGGGCAGGCCCTTTCGTGTCCTCCCGTCGCCCGCCACCACCCGCAGCGGGCATGCTTCGCGTCCCTCTTATGCTCTAGGCCATGCTCACCATCACCCAGGCCCTGTACGACGCGATCGTCGCCCATGCGCGGGCCGACCACCCGGATGAGGCGTGCGGAGTCGTCGCGGGCCCGGCCGGGAGCGGCCGGGCCGAGCGATTCATCCCGATGTTGAACGCCGCCCGCTCGCCCACGTTCTACGAGTTCGACTCGGCGGACCTGCTGAAGCTGTACCGCGAGATGGACGACCGCGACGAGGAACCGGTGGTCATCTACCACTCGCACACCGCGACCGAGGCGTACCCGTCCCGTACCGACATCTCGTACGCCAACGAGCCGGGTGCCCACTATGTCCTGGTCTCCACCGCCGAGTGCGGCAATGACGAGGGGCCGGTCTCGTTCCGCTCGTTCCGCATCGTGGACGGTGCGGTCACCGAGGAACCGGTGGAAATCGTGGCAACCTACCCGGCGTAATTTCCGTACGCCTCCTGAGACCGCCCTGCTGTCCGCATGGTGGGACAGCGCACTGGGGCCGACGAGGGGAATCGATACCATGTCCGCATGGTTGTCCACGACGTGAGCGACAGCGAGAAGGCGCCGGGCATGATGCTCGTCGCGCGGCTGCACGTCGACCTGTGCCGTCTCGCCAGCGCCATGTGTACGCGCCACGTTCTGTCCGGCCTGAGCTGAGCCGCGGCCGTACCGCTCCGCACGCACCATCCCGTCGCCCGCTGCCCGGCGCAGCCCTGTCGCCGTGCAACCCCTGTCGATTCCCTCACTGGAGTGCATCCATGGCCATCGAGGTCCGCATCCCGACCATCCTGCGCACCTACACCGGCGGTGCGAAGTCCGTCGAAGGCTCCGGCGGGACCCTCGCCGAGCTGTTCGTCGACCTTGACACCCGGTACACCGGCATCCGCGAGCGTGTGGTGGACGGCGAGGAACTGCGCCGCTTCGTCAACGTCTACCTGAACGACGAGGACGTACGGTTCCTCGACGGCATCGACACCGCGGTGGCCGACGGCGACAACGTCACCATTCTTCCGGCCGTGGCCGGAGGGTCCGGCGCGGTGACCGGACGCCTGGCGGGTGGCGTTCGCTGATGCGGTACGACAGCCCGCTCGCCGCGGTCGGCAACACCCCGCTGGTACGGCTCGCACGCCTGTCCCCGTCGGACAGCGTGACGATCTGGGCCAAGCTGGAGGACCGCAACCCCACCGGTTCGATCAAGGACCGCCCCGCGCTCCACATGATCGAACAGGCCGAGCGGGACGGGACGTTGACTCCCGGCTGCACCATCCTTGAGCCGACGTCCGGCAACACCGGCATCTCGCTGGCGATGGCGGCCCGGCTCAAGGGCTACCGCATCGTCTGCGTGATGCCGGAGAACACCTCGCGGGAGCGGCGCGAGCTGCTGGCGATGTGGGGCGCCGAGATCATCTCCTCGCCCGCGGCGGGCGGCTCCAACACCGCCGTACGCGTGGCGAAGGAGCTCAGCGCCCAGCACCCGGACTGGGTGATGCTCTACCAGTACGGCAACCCCGCCAACACCGCCGCGCACTACTCCACCACCGGCCCCGAGATCCTCGCCGATCTGCCGACCATCACGCACTTCGTGGCGGGCCTTGGCACCACCGGCACGCTGATGGGCGTCGGCCGCTACCTGCGGGAGAAGGTCCCCGGCGTCCAGATCGTGGCCGCCGAGCCGCGGTACGACGATGTCGTCTACGGCCTGCGCAACCTCGACGAGGGGTTCGTCCCGGAGCTGTACGACGAGACGGTGCTCACCACGCGCTACTCGGTGGGCAGTGAGGACGCCGTCCGTCGCACCCGTGAACTCCTGCGCGAGGAGGGCATCTTCGCGGGCGTCTCCACCGGCGCGGCCCTGCACGCGGCCCTCGGTGTCGCGAACAAGGCGCTGCGCGTCGGCGAAAGCGCCGACGTGGTCTTCGTGGTCGCCGACGGCGGCTGGAAGTACCTGTCCACCGGCATCTACACCGCCGCCTCCACACAGGCCGCGATCGAGGCACTGCACGGCCAACTCTGGGCCTAGAGCCACCAGCGGACAGCGCGGACTCATGGCAGGCCGACAACCGGCCTGGCGGAACACGGACTGGTGATTCCGCCCACAACAGCGCCTGGCAAAGGCGCGCCAACGGCCACCCCGCCTTACCCTCGACTGCACAATGGCGGGCCATAGAGAACCGCACCACGCATCCGGCGGCACACTCACGACGTTGTGACGCCACCGGGTGTGTGACCGAACGCGACCGCGCAAGACTCCCGGACGCAACCCTGGAGGCTCCTGCATGAAGCTCACCGTCGTCGGCTGCTCGGGGTCGTTCCCGTCCGCGGACTCGGCCTGTTCGAGCTACCTCGTCGAAGCCGACGGCTTCCGGCTGCTTCTCGACATGGGCAACGGCGCCCTTGGCGAACTGCAGCGCCACTGCGGACTTTACGACCTGGACGCCGTGCTGCTGAGTCATCTGCACGCCGATCACTGCGTCGACATGTGCGGCTATTTCGTCGCCCGGTACTACCGGTACGACGGCGGTATGCCGGACCCGATCCCGGTCTACGGGCCTGAGGGCACCGAGGCCCGGCTGGCCACGGCCTACGGCGAGGAGCCCGACGACAAGTCCATGAGCGAGGTCTTCGACTTCCGCACGCTCACCCCGGGGACCTTCGGCATCGGACCGTTCACCGTGCGTACCGACCGGGTCAGTCATCCGGTGGAGGCCTTCGCGTTCCGGGTGGAGCACGGCGACCGGTCGCTGACGTACTCCGGCGACACCGGCCCGTGCGACTCGCTGCTCGGGCTCGCGGACGGCACCGACCTCTTCTTGTGCGAGTCGTCGTTCACCTACGGCAAGGAGGACGTGCCGGGGTTGCATCTGAACGGCCGGGAAGCGGGTGAGCACGCCGCTCGCGCGGGCGTCCAGCGGCTGGTGCTGACCCACATCCCGCCGTGGACCGACCCGCAGGTCAGTCTCGCCGACGCCCGGACCACGTACGCCGGGCCAGTGGAACTGGCCCGGGCGGGGGCGATCTACGAGCTGTAGCGTCCGCCGACACCGCGAAGGCCCCCGGAACCGCCATGGGTTCCAGGGGCCTTCGTCGTCTATGCGGCCGGGCTTACGCCTTGGTGAGGTCCTCGACCTCTTCCTCGGGCTCGCGGCCGGGGGTCGGGAGGTTGAACCTGGTGATCGCGAAGCGGAACACCACGTAGTAGACGGCCGCGAAGCACAGGCCGATCGGGATGATCAGCCATGGCTTGGTGGCCAGGTTCCAGTTGAGCAGATAGTCGATCAGACCGGCCGAGAACCCGAAGCCGTCGTGCACGCCCAGGCCCCAGGTGACCGCCATCGAGATACCGGTGAGCACCGCGTGGATGGCGTAGAGCGCCGGGGCGATGAACAGGAAGGTGAACTCGATCGGCTCGGTGACGCCGGTGACGAAGGCGGTCAGCGCGACCGAGATCATCATGCCCATGACCGCCTTGCGGCGCTCGGGGCGGGCGCAGTGCGCGATCGCGATGGCGGCGGCGGGCAGGCCGAACATCATGATCGGGAAGAAGCCGGACATGAACTGGCCGGCGGTCGGGTCGCCCGCGAAGAAGCGCGGGATGTCACCGTGGAAGACCTTGCCGGCGTGCGTGAACGTACCGACCTGCTGCTGGAAGAAGGTGTTCAGGAACTGGTGCATGCCCACCGGGATCAGGGCGCGGTTGAAGACGCCGTAGATTCCGGAGCCCGCGGCGCCCAGGCCGGTCAGCCAGTCGCTGAAGTGGCCGAGACCGGTGCCGATCGGGCCCCACAGCAGGCCGAACAGCACGCCGAAACCGGTGCCGATGAAGGCCATCAGGATCGGCACCAGACGGCGGCCGTTGAAGAAGCCGAGCCAGTCGACCAGCTTGGTGCGGTGGAAGCGCTGCCAGACGATGGCGCTCACCAGGCCTATGACGATGCCGCCGAGTACGCCCGGGTTCTGCGGGGTACCGGCCGGGAGCGCCGCGGTGACCGAACCGGCGACCGGGAACGCGGTCAGAACGTTGTGATAGACCAGATAACCGACAAGAGCGGCGAGCGCGGTGGAACCGTCGGCCTTCTTCGCGTAGCCGATGGCGACACCGATGCAGAACAGCAGCGGCAGGTTGTCGAAGAGGGCGCCGCCCGCGGTGGCGAAGACCGTGGCGACCTTGCCCCACTGCAGACCCGTCTTGCCGAAGACGTCGTCCTGACCGAGACGCAGCAGAATGGCGGCGGCGGGCAGAACGGCGACCGGCAGCTGCAGGCTGCGGCCGACCTTCTGCATACCCTGCATGAAGCCGGCGCCCCGCTTCTTCGCGGGCGCCGGCGTAGCGGTGGCCGTACTCATCAGATTCCTCCTGGTGAGAGGCGGGCTCTGAAGGGGGACGGCCCGCGGCTCTGGTCTACACCACTCAGTGGTGTAGACCAGTTTTAACACGTCGGGGGCGCATAAAGGAATCCATGATTTCAGGCAACCGCGACACGCGGCGAATCGGTATGACGCCGGCTGTGCCGCGGCCCGCCGAACCCTCCGGTCAAAGGCTTATGCCTTGGTGGTGTCCTCCACGTCTTCTTCCGGTTCGCGGCCCGGTGTCGGGAGGTTGAACTTGGTGATCGCGAACCGGAAGATCACGTAGTAGACGGCCGCGAAGCACAGCCCGATCGGAATGATCAGCCATGGTTTCGTCGCCAGGCCCCAGTTGATCACGTAGTCGATGAGTCCCGCCGAGAAGCTGAAGCCGTCGTGCACGCCCAGTGCCCAGGTGACCGCCATCGAGACGCCGGTCAGTACCGCGTGCACCGCGTACAGCAGCGGCGCGATGAACAGGAACGAGTACTCGATCGGTTCGGTGATGCCGGTGACGAAGGAGGTCAGGCCGACCGAGAGCATCATGCCCCCGATCGCCTTGCGCCGGTGCGGCTTGGCGCAGTGCGTGATCGCCAGCGCGGCGGCGGGCAGCGCGAACATCATGACCGGGAAGAACCCCGAGGTGAACTGCCCGGCCGTTGGATCGCCCGCCAGGAAGCGGTTGATGTCGCCGTGTACGACGGTTCCGTCCGGCTTGGTGTAGCTGCCGAACTGGAACCACATGAAGGTGTTCAGGAACTGGTGCAGGCCGATCACCAGCAGTGCGCGGTTCGCCACCCCGAACACCCCGGATCCGGCCGCCCCGAGGTCGCTGATCCACCTGCTGAAGGTGGTCAGCCCGGCGCCGACCGGCGGCCACACCCACAGGCAGAGCACCGCGAAGACCAGGGCGACGAACGCCATCACGATCGGCACCAGCCGGCGGCCGTTGAAGAAACCCAGCCAGTCGACGAGCCGCACCCGGTGGAAGCGCTGCCAGAAGTAGGCGGTCAGCAGCCCCAGCACGATGCCGCCGAAGACCCCCGGATTCTGGTACGTGGGCAGGGTGGCAGTGGCCCCGGCCAGACAGGTCGCGGCGGTGAACCTCGCACCCGGGGGGCACTGGGGGAACTGGTGGAGGATGCCGAAGTAGACCAGGAACCCGGCCACCGCGGCGAGCGCCGTGGAGCCGTCCGCCTTCTTCGCCATCCCGATCGCCACACCCACGCAGAACAGCAGCGGCAGACCGAGCGAGGAGTCCAGCAGCGCGCCCCCGGCGCCGGCGAACACCTTGGCCACATCGGTCCAGCCGAGTCCGGTGCTGCCGAACACGTCGTCCTGGCCGAGCCGGTTGAGAATGCCCGCGGCGGGCAGGACGGCGATGGGCAACTGGAGGCTGCGCCCCATCTTCTGTGCGCCCTGGAACAGCGACGCCGTCCACTTCTTTCCCGGCGCCCGACCGGCTTTGCCTGCGGCGGCGCTGTCCGAACTCATCGGCGACCTCCTGGCGGGCTGCTACCGGGTTTGGCGGGCACCGCAAAATGGTGTAGACCAGTCACAGTGCGGGTGGGGACTGCCCCAGGGGGTGCGGCACCAGTGATCGCCATCATTGGGCAGATGGCTGGCACCCGCTCGCGAAGGTGGGCCAAACGTGCATTAACGTGTGGATTCTTCACTGGCGCGCGCGGTACGCGGGCTGCCGAGGGCCTGAGACAACAGGAGTGGACATGGCCAGCAAGGCTGAGAAGATCGTCGCCGGTCTCGGCGGGCTCGACAACATCGAAGAGATCGAGGGCTGCATCACGCGCCTGCGTACCGAGGTCGCCGACCCCTCTCTCGTCGACGAAGCCGCGCTCAAGGCCGCCGGCGCGCACGGCGTGGTGAAGATGGGCACCGCGATCCAGGTCGTCATCGGCACCGACGCCGACCCGATCGCCGCCGAGATCGAAGACATGATGTAGGCCGCCGCAAGCGCCTCCGCGGGGCCCGCTCCAGACCCGGAGCGGGCCCCGCGTCGTTTGTCGATAGGGTCGTACGCATGTCTCGCATCGACGGCCGCACCCCTGAACAGCTCCGCCCGGTCACCATCGAACGCGGTTGGAGCAAGCACGCCGAAGGCTCAGTCCTGGTCTCCTTCGGCGACACCCGCGTGCTGTGCACCGCCAGCGTCACCGAAGGCGTACCGCGCTGGCGCAAGGGCAGCGGAGAGGGCTGGGTCACCGCCGAGTACGCGATGCTGCCGCGCTCCACCAACACCCGCGGCGACCGCGAGTCCGTCAAGGGCCGCATCGGCGGACGTACCCACGAGATCTCCCGCCTCATCGGCCGTTCACTGCGCGCCGTCATCGACTACAAGGCGCTGGGCGAGAACACCATCGTCCTCGACTGCGACGTGCTCCAGGCCGACGGCGGCACCCGTACCGCGGCCATCACCGGCGCCTACGTCGCCCTCGCCGACGCCGTCGAATGGGCGCAGCAGAAGAAGCTCATCAAGGCCAAGGCACAGCCGCTCACCGGCGCGGTCAGCGCGGTCAGCGTCGGCATCGTCGACGGCGTCCCGCTGCTCGACCTGTGCTACGAGGAGGACGTGCGCGCCGAGACCGACATGAACGTGGTCTGCACCGGCGACGGCCGCTTCGTCGAGGTCCAGGGGACCGCCGAGGGCGTGCCGTTCGACCGCACCGAACTGAACGCGCTGCTCGACCTCGCGGTCACCGGCGCCGCCCAACTCGACGGCATCCAGCGGGCCGCGCTCGCCGTAGAGCGGGGCTGACGGGCATGCGGACCGCGCTGACCGCGGCCGCCGCGGCGTTGGCCCTCGGACTGCTCACCGGGTGCGGCGGCGGGGCCGGCAAGCACGACTGCGCGTCGGTGGCCAGCGCGGTGAACGGTGACGTCAAGGATCTGCGCACGGCCGTCAGCAGGGGGACCGGTAACCCGCGGGACGCCGCCACCGCGCTGCGCAGGCTCCAGCTCAACCTCGACCAGCTGACCAGCGGCGGCAACAACGCCAAGACCAGCAAGGCGGTGGCCGACCTGTCCCTCGCCGCCTCCAACGCGAAGAACGCACTGGACAAGGGGGAGCCCGTCGACCTGGGGCCGATCACCAACGCGGCCGGCGGGCTCACGTCCTCGTGCGGAAAGGGATGATCACGCCGATGCAGCGGCTCGTTCTCGCCACTCGCAACGCCAACAAGGTCTCCGAACTGCGGGCGATCCTCGCCGACGCGGGCCTGGACTTCGAACTCGTCGGCGCCGACGCCTACCCCGAGATCCCGGACACCGAGGAAACCGGTGTCACCTTCGCGGACAACGCGCTGCTGAAGGCGCACGCCCTCGCCCAGGGCACCGGCCTGCCCGCCATCGCCGACGACTCCGGCCTGTGCGTGGACGTCCTGGGCGGCGCCCCCGGTATCTTCTCAGCCCGCTGGGCCGGCCGGCACGGCGACGACCGGGCCAATCTGCAGCTCCTGCTGGCCCAACTCGCCGACATCGACAGCGAACACCGCGGCGCCCACTTCGCCTGCGCCGCCGCCCTGGCCCTCCCCGACGGCACCGAACACGTCGTGGAAGGCCGGCTGGACGGCACCCTGCGCCACGCCCCCGAGGGCGCCGGCGGCTTCGGCTACGACCCCGTCCTCCAGCCCGACGGCGAGACCCGTACCTGCGCCGAGCTGACCCCCGAGGAGAAGAACGCGATCAGCCACCGCGGCAAGGCGTTCCGCGCCCTGATCCCCATCATCCGGGAAGAGCTGGGCTGAACGGCACGGACAGCGCGAAGGCCCGTCCCCAACCGAGCGGTGTGGGACGGGCCTTGACGTGTGTGCGGCCGGAGGGACTCGAACCCTCACGGGTGTTACCCCACTGGGACCTAAACCCAGCGTGACTGCCAGTTCCACCACGGCCGCTTGTCGAACGCCATCGTACTGGTGGAAGCCGCGGTTCGGGTGACGGGGCCTGGCAAAGGTTGGTTTGCCGCGTTCAGACGCCGAGATCCTTGATGATCTTGGCTACGTGCCCGGTCGCCTTGACGTTGTACAGCGCGCGTTCGACCTTGCCCTGCTCGTCCACGATGACGGTCGAGCGGATGACGCCGGTCACGGTCTTCCCGTAGAGCTTCTTCTCGCCGAAGGCGCCGTATGCCTCCAGTACCTTCTTCTCCGGGTCGCCGACCAGGGTGACCCTGAGGTTCTCCTTTTCCCGGAACTTCGCCAGCTTTTCCGGCTTGTCGGGGGAGACGCCGATGACGTCGTAACCGGCGTCGGCGAGCAGGTCGAGGTTGTCGGTGAAGTCGCAGGCCTGCTTGGTGCATCCGGGGGTGAGGGCGGCCGGGTAGAAGTAGACGATGACCTTGCGGCCCTTGTGGTCGGCGAGGGAGATCCGGTTGCCGTCCGCGTCCGGCAGGGTGAAGGCGGGGGCGGTGTCACCGGGCGTCAGGCGCTCGCTCATGGCTGGGGCTCCTCGTCGTGTGCGGGCTCGGGGTTCGCTACCCGTTGAGCCTAATCGGGGTGCCAAGCAGCGCGCCGTAAGGGGAGCTGACACACTGATCGACAAAGGTATATCGGTTGTTCGGTATCGGTTCGACTTTGCGATATCGGTCTAGGTGACGGAGGCGGCGCGGTGTCGGATGGCAGGACTCCCGCTCAGATCGAGGCGGACATCGTCCGCAGGCGGCAGGAGCTCGCCGTGACGCTGGACGAGATCGGGGTGCGAGTGCACCCCAAGACCATCGTTGGCAACGCGTCGGCTTCGGTGCGCGAGAAGGTGGACCAGACCGCCGGACGTGCGTACGTGGCGGTGAACCGGGCGGTGACGGGGATCCGCGGCGAGCTGTTCTCCTCGGACGGCGCGCCGCGGCTGGAGCGCATCGTGCCGGTGGCGGTCGCGGCGGTGGCGCTGATCGTGGTGGTGTCCGGGCGGTCCTCCCGGCGCAAGCGCAAGCGCAAATAGCGTGCGTTGGCCCGTCCTGTGCGGTACGTAGCGGCGCATCACGGGCGCCGGGGAGCCACACCCGCCGGACGCCAGGTAACGTCGTGCCCGTGAGCTCGAATACGTCCCTCGACGGCGGTGCCGCGCGCGACGCGCGTACGCACGACAAGCTGCCCATCCGCATGCTGCACGACCGGGTGCTGGTACGCACCGACATCCCGGAGGGCGAGCGCCGCTCGTCCGGCGGCATCCTGATCCCGGCGACCGCAGCGGTCGGCCGTCGGCTGGCCTGGGCCGAGGTGGTCGCGGTGGGGCAGAACGTACGGACCGTGGAGGTCGGCGACCGGGTGCTTTTCGACCCGGAGGACCGCGCGGAGGTCGAGGTGCGCGGCGTGGGGTACGTGCTGATGCGCGAGCGTGATCTGCACGCGGTGGCCGCCGAGCGGCTGCAGGGCTCGGAGGACTCCACGGGCCTGTACCTGTAAGGCGTTGTCCGCGGGGAAGCGGGCGGTGACCGAGGTCACCGCCCGCTTTCTCATGTTTTGCTACGGTCGGTGGCACCCGACGAGACGCGCCGTACCGGGCCCCGCAAAGACGACGCACCCCGTAGAGACATCCACCACGGAGGTGCCGTCATGGCATGGGCGCTGTTGCTGCTTGCCGGTCTGTTCGAGGTCGCCTGGTCGATCGGCATGAAGTTCAGCGAGGGGTTCACCCGGCTGTGGCCGAGCCTGTTCACGGTGGCCGGGATCGCGGTGAGCATGGGCCTGCTGTCGCTCGCGGTACGACAGTTGCCGATCGGCACGGCCTACGGGATCTGGGTGGGCATCGGGGCGGTGGGCACGGCGGTGCTGGGCATGGTGCTGTTCCACGAGCCGGTCACCGCCGCCCGGGTCTTCTTCGTCTGCCTGCTGGTCGCGGCCGTGGTGGGCCTGGAAGCCACGTCCAGCCACTGACCGGCTACGGCCCGAACGTGCCCGTGGTGCCGCTGGGCGTCCGGGTGGCGCCGGTGGTGCCGCCCGGTGTCCCGCTCGCGCCGCCGCCGGGGCTCGAGCCGCCCGAGCCCACGCCGTTCGTGGCGCCCGCCGTCGTACCGCCTGCCGCGCCCGTTGACGTGCCGCCGGAGGTGGGGCTGCCCGTGCCGCCGCCGCTGGGACCGCCGCCGCCGGTACCGCCGTCGGTACCGCTGGTCGTGCCCTGGTCGAGACCGCCGTTGAGCCCTCCGGTGACCGGGCTCATCTGCGGCGGTGACGGGGGCGGGGACTCGGGCGGGCCGCTGCCCGGTGGCTCGCTGCCCGGCGGACCGCTCTCCGTCGGCGGTCCGCCGCTCTCCGAGGGCGCGCCGCTCGGCGACGGGCTCGCGCCGCTTTGCAACTGCAGGTCGAAGTCCGGGACCGAGCCGCCCCGCTCGGCGGCCGCGGTGTAGTCCGCCCAGATCTGCGTCGGGAAGCCGCCGCCGTTGACCCGGTCGAGGCCGGTGGCGCCGTAGAGCTTCTCCTGCTGTCCGTTGTCGGAGTTCTGCCCCATCACGGCGACGACGGTCACCAGGTTCGGGGTGTAGCCCGCGAACCAGGCGGCCTTGTCCTCGTCCGCCGTACCGGTCTTGCCCGCCGCGGGGACCCCGGCGGCCTGCGCGGCGGTGCCGGTGCCGTCCGGGGCGTTGACCACGTTCTGCAGCATGGAGGTGGTGGTGTCGGCGGCCTCCCTGGGCACCGCCTGCCGGTGGTCGCGGCCCGGCAGGGGGACTGGGGAGCCGCCCTTCGTGACGCTGTTGACGAGCGTGTACGGGATGTACGTGCCGTGGTTGTCGAGCGTCGCGTACGCCTGCGCCATGTCCAGCGGGCTGGCGGTCGCCACTCCGAGCGCGATCGACGGGTAGGCGCTCAAATCCGGTGTGCTGGAGGGGAGTCCGAGGCTTATGGCGGTGGACTTCACCTTGTCGGGGCCGACGTCCTCGGCCATCTGCGCGTAGACGGCGTTGACCGACTTGTTGGTCGCGGTGGAGACGGTGATGTTGCCGTAGTCGACGTCGTCCTCGTTGCTTGGTGCGTAGTTCACCGGGCCGTCGGAGCCCAGGACCTGGCGGTGGTTGGTGCCGTCGTAGACGGTGTTCGGGGTGATCGGCTGCTCGTCCTGCGTGGTGGAGTTGTTCTGCACCGCCGAGGCGAAGACGAACGGCTTGAAGGTCGAGCCCACCTGGTAGTCGCGGCGGGTGGCGTTGTTCACGTACTGCTTGGTGAAGTCGAGTCCGCCGTACATCGCGACCACGCCTCCGGTGCCCGGGTCGATGGAAACGCCGCCCGCCCGGACGAATTTGTCGGTCGGGTTGGCCGACGGGTCGAGTTTGCCCAGGAGTTGGTCCCGGGCGGCCTTGACGAACGCGTCCTCCCTGCGCTTGTCGATCGTGGTCGTGATGCGGTAGCCGCCCGCGGCGAGGGTCTGCTCGTCGATGATCTTGTTCTCGGTCAGGTAGTTCCTGACCGCTTCCACGAGATAGCCGCGCTGTCCGGAAAGGCCGGTGGTGGCCTTGGCCTTGCCCGGCATCGGGAAGGTCATCTTCGTCCGGTCCGACTCGTTCAGCCAGTGCTCCTTGACCATGCCGTCGAGTACGTAGTTCCAGCGGGCGACCGCCCGGTCCTTGTTCTGCGGGTCGGCGACCACGTCGAACGCGCTGGGCGCGTTGAGCAGCGAGGCGAGGTACGCGCCCTCGGCGGTGCTGAGTCTGCTGGCGTCCTTGCCGTAGTAGGCCTGGGCGGCGGCCTGGATCCCGTAGGCGTTGCGGCCGAAGTAGCTGGTGTTCAGATAGCCCTGGAGGATCTCCTCCTTGGACTCCTCGCGGTCGAGTTTGATCGCGATGAAGAACTCCTTGACCTTCCGGCTGACGGTCTGCTGCTGGTTGAGGTAGTAGTTCTTCACGTACTGCTGGGTGATGGTCGAGCCGGACTGGGTGCCCTTGCCGCTCACGGTGTTCCAGGCGGCCCGCAGTATCGCCCGCGGGGCGATCGCCGATTCGTGGTAGAAGCCGCGGTCCTCGGCGGCCAGCACCGCGTACTGGGTGCTTCTGGGAACCTGGCTCAACGGGATTTCCTCGCGGTTGACCGCTCCGCTGCGGGCGAGTTCGGTCTTTCCGTCCGAGTAGAGGTAGACATTGCTCTGCGCGGTCGCCATGGTGTTGGCGGCCGGGATCCTGACCAGCAGATAACCGGCGATGAACGCACCGCTCACCGCGATCAGGAACAGCAGCACGGCACCGAGCGTGAATCGCCAGGTGGGGACGAGGCGGCGCAGACCGGTCCGCTTGGTGCGCGGGGACCCGTCCCCCGCGCTGGTGCGCACTGGTCGCTCCGGCTGCTCGTCGCTCATGTCTGTACGGACTCCTAGGCCGCCTTGGGGGTTGTGCCGTGGCGGAACGCTATGAAAAGGCGATGTACCGCGGGACACTTTCGCACCATCAGGCGCGACGCCAACGGCGGGCGCACCCAGATGACCATCCCACGGCCCGAACGGCTGTGTCGTTCCACTGGAACGGATGACAAAACCTGTGGCTGCGGTCCAGCCCGCGCCCGTACACTGCGGGATTTCGGCCGGACGACGGGCTGACCGATGGTCAGGCGCGGGATCGGCCCGGGCCGGACATGGTTCGGCGGACGGTAAGGCGCGGTTCGGCGCACGGTCGGGTGATGGGAGTGCGGGGGCATGCGGTTGTACGCGGCCGTCGCCGTGCGCGGCTTCCGCCGGTACGCGACGTACCGGGTGGCCACCTTGGCCGGGGTGTTCACCAACACCGTCTTCGGCTTCATCGTCGCCTACACCTTCACCGCCCTGTGGAGCGTACGGCCGCGGCTGGGCGGCTACGACCTGCCGCACGCCGTGACGTTCGTCTGGCTCGGCCAGGCGCTGCTGATGACCACCGCGCTGCTCGGTGGCGGATTCGAGACCGAACTCGTGGAACGCATCCGGTCGGGCGACGTGGCGATCGACCTCTACCGGCCCGCCGATCTGCAGCTGTGGTGGCTGGCCAGCGACTTCGGGCGGGCCGCGTTCCATCTGATCGGGCGGGGCGTGCTGCCGATGGCCGCCGCCTCGGTGGTGTTCCGGCTCGCCTGGCCCGCCGAGGTGTCCACGTGGGTCTGCTTCCTGGTCTCCGTCGGGCTCGGTGTGCTGGTCAGTTTCGCCATTCGCTATCTGGTGGCGCTCACCAGCTTCTGGCTGCTCGACGGCGCGGGCGCGCTGCTGCTGGCCACCTTGCTGGCGACCTTCTTCTCCGGGATGGTGCTGCCGCTCACCGTCTTCCCCGGCTGGCTCGGCACCCTGGCCCGGGCGCTGCCGTGGTCGGCCCAGCTCCAGGTCCCCGCGGACGTCTTCCTCGGACGGCACCGCGGTACGGGGGAGCTGTGGGCGCTGGCCTTCCAGGCCGGGTGGGCGGCGGTGTTGCTGGGCGCCGGGCGACTGCTGCAGTCGGTGGCCACCCGCAAGGTGGTGGTGCAGGGTGGCTGACGCCGAGTACCCGGTCGGCCGGCGGACCGCGCTGTTCGAACCCCGTGGGCGGACTGCCGCCGTACGTGACGGACTGCGCGGGTATCTGCTGATCGCGGGGATGTGGGTCCGCTCCACGGTGGTGTACCGCACCTCGTTCGTGCTGATGACGCTCGGCAACTTCGCCATGACCGCACTGGACTTCGCCGCGGTGGCGATCATCTTCGGGCACACCAGGGTCCTCGGCGGCTTCACGCTCACCGAGACGGCCTTCCTGTACGGGAGTTCGGGCGTCGCACTCGGTCTGGCGGACCTGGCGGTCGGCAGCATGGACGGGCTCGGGCGGCGGGTGCGGGACGGCACGATGGACACCCTGCTGGTGCGTCCGGTACCGGTCTTCGCGCAGGCAGCGGCGGACCGCTTCGCGCTGCGGCGGCTGGGGCGGATCACCCAGGCGGCGGTGGTGCTCGGCTGGTCGATGACACGGCTGCACGTGGCGTGGACGGCGGTGAACGTACTGCTCGTTCCCGTGATGCTGCTCAGCGGTGCCGGGATATTCGCCGCGGTCTTCACCACCGGAGCCGCCTTCCAGTTCTGGGCCACCGACGCGGCGGAGGTGCAGAACTCCTTCACCTACGGCGGCAACGCGCTCACCCAGTATCCGCCGACCGTGTTCGCGAAGGATCTGGTGCGCGGCGCCACCTTCGTCGTGCCGCTCGCCTTCGTCAACTGGATGCCCGCGCTGCACATCCTGGGCCGGGACAATCCGCTGCGCCTGCCCGGGTGGGTGGACTTCTGCTCGCCGCTGGTGGCGCTGGCGGTGTGCGCGCTGGCCGGGCTGGCCTGGCGGGCGGGCCTGCGGTCGTACCGAAGCACAGGGAGCTGAGCCCATGGATACGTTGATCCAACTCGACGACGTGCGCAAGGTGTTCGAGGTGCGCCGCAGGGCCGGGCTGCTCCGGCGCGAACGCCGTACGGTGCGCGCCGTGGACGGACTGGACTTCGAGGTGGCGCATGGCGAGATGGTCGGCTACATCGGGCCGAACGGCGCGGGCAAGTCCACCACCATCAAGATGCTCACCGGGATCCTCGTGCCCAGCGGCGGACGGCTGCGCGTCGCGGGAGTCGACCCGTCCCGCGAACGCACCCGGCTGGCCCGCCGTATCGGCGTGGTCTTCGGCCAACGGACGACGCTGTGGTGGGATCTGCCGCTGCGCGACTCGTACGAGCTGGTGCGCCGCATCTACCGGATCCCGGACGCCCGTTACCGGGCGAACCTGGACGTGTGCGTCGAACTCCTCGATCTGACCGAGCTGTTGGACGTCCCCGTACGCCAGCTCTCGCTCGGCCAGCGGATGCGCGCCGACATCGCGGCGGCCCTGCTGCACGATCCCGAGGTGCTCTACCTGGACGAGCCGACCATCGGCCTGGACGTCGTCAGCAAGGTGAAGGTCAGGGAGTTCCTGCGGCAGGTCAACAGCGAGCGGGGCACGACCGTACTGCTGACCACTCATGACCTCACGGACATCGAGCAGTTGTGCAAGCGCGTCATGGTCATCGACCATGGACAGCTGGTCTACGACGGCGGCCTCGACGGCCTGCACGCGGCCGGCGAGAGCGAGCGCACCCTGGTGGTCGACTTCGACCGCGAACTGCCCCCGGTACGGATCACCGGCGCCCGATCGGTACGCACCGAGGGTCCGCGCCAGTGGCTGGCCTTCCCGGCATCCACCAGCGCGGCGCCCCTGGTGGCCGAACTGGCCGCCCGTTACCCGCTGGTGGACCTATCGGTGCGGGAGCCCGCGATCGAGGACGTCATCGCCAGGATGTACGGGGGGCGGGGTGCGGCCGCGCTTTCCCGGGAGTGACCGTTCAGAGGCTGGCCGGGGCGTCGCCCAGCAGGGAGCTGAGGTCGATGGCGTCGGCCATGGCCTGATAGCCGACGTCGCTGGGGTGCAGATGGTCGCCCGAGTCGTACATCGGGCGGAGCCGAGCGGGGTGTGCGGGGTCACGCAGGGCCTGGTCGAAGTCGACCACCGAGTCGAAGACCCGGCCGCTGCGGATCGCCGCGTTGACCTGTTCGCGAACGGTGTTGAGGCGGGGGTCGTAGCCGCGTTCGCCTTCGAAGGGGGTCAAGGTGGCACCCACCACACGGATGCCGTGGGCGTGTGCCTCGCGGGTGATCTCCTGTAGGCCCGCGACGATGGCGTCCGGGTCGGCCTGACGCGGCGTCTGGATGATGTCGTTGATGCCGAGCTCGACGATCACGGTCTTGGCGCCGGTCCTGTACAGCGCATCGCGGTTGGCACGGTGCAGCGCGCTCGGACCGTTGCCCGCGAGGTTCGGGGCGGCGTCGAGCAGCACACGGTTGCCGCTGACCCCCTCGTTGAGCACGCCGAGGTGTGGCCCGGCGGCGCTGCCGTCCAGCCGCTCGGCGAGGTAGTCGGGCCAGCGGTGGTTGGCGCCGACCGTGGAGGTGAAGCCGTCGGTGATGGAGTCACCGAGGGCGACCACCGCGCCCTTGGCCTGATCGGTCCAGACGTCGACGGCGGTCACATAGCGCCAGTACGGGCTCTGTTCGGTGAAGGCGGTTCCGCCCGCGTCCGCCGCGTGGTCACCGCGCGCCACGTAGGACGTCTGGCGGGCGTGCGGGTGGTACGTGACGGAACCGGAGGCGTACGGGCTGAAGGTGGTGATCAGCAGGTCGGCGGCGCTCGGCACCGGCAGCCGTACCGGATCGCTGAGCACGCTCTCGCCCGCCGGTATGGTCACCACGGTGCGCCCGCCGAAGGCCAGCCCGGCGAGCGTGCTGGGGAGCGCGTCCGCCCCGCCGGTGCCGTCCGCGACCGCCAGTGTGGTGTGGGTCAGGGTGAGCGGTGCGGTGCCGAAGAGGTTGGAGAACTGGACCCGGGCGGCGGTGCCGCCCACGCTGATGTGCACCACGTTCCGGATCGACATGCCGGGGTAGCCGTGCGGAGTGTTCGGTTCCGCGGCTGCGGGTGCGGTGGCCCAGGTGCCGACCCAGGCTCCGGCGGCGGCCGGGGCGGCGGCGGTGGAGTGCGGCCGGGGTGCCGTCGGCGTGTCGTCGGTGTGCGCACCGCCGATGCCGACGAATATCGCGGTGCACACCACGCCGATTACCGACGCCAGCGCAGCGAGCAGGGCATAACCGGACTTCCTGGTCACGCGGTGCTTCTCCTCGGTCCTCTGGCGGCGGTACCGCGCGCCGCGCCCCATGATCATATGGGGCGCTCCGGAACTCCCCGCTGACCAGGCTGACCCGCGGGTTTCCGCCCCTAGAGACGACGGGAACCTGCCGATCGTTCCAGAGGTGGATGTGACGTGGACGATCACGGAGACAATCACGGGGTGGAACGGATGGATGTGGTGGCGAAGACCGCCGTCGACAGCGGTCCTGCGGGGCGGCACGGCGGATTCTCGTACAGCCCGGCGGACGAGGAGCGGCGGCGCGGCGTACGGAAGATGAAGCTGGTCGCGACCGGGTTCCTGGCGGTGGCGACGGTGGTGTACGGGCTCGCCAAGTGGGCGGGCGCCGCGGGTGCCGGGGCCTGGGCGGGGTACGTGGCGGCGGCCGCCGAGGCCGGCATGGTCGGTGCGCTGGCCGACTGGTTCGCGGTGACGGCGCTGTTCAAACGGCCGCTGGGGTTGCCCATCCCGCACACCGCGATCATCCCGACGAAGAAGGACGTACTGGGCAGGTCGCTCGGCGACTTCGTGGGCGAGAACTTCCTGTCCGAGCAGGTGGTGAGAGCCCGGCTGCGGGCGGTCGGCATCGGCTCGCGGCTGGGCGGCTGGCTTGCCGATCCGGACCATGCCGACCGGGTCACCGAGCAGGCGGCTGCCGCGCTGCGCGGCACGTTGAAGGTGCTGCGGGACTCCGACGTCCAGGCGGTCGTCGGCGAGGCGATCACCCGGCGGGCGGACACCATGGATGTGGCGCCGGGCCTGGGTCGGATGCTGGCGCGGGTGGTCGGGGAGGGCGGCCACCGCCGGGTGGTGGACCTGGTGTGCGTACGGGCCCACGACTGGCTGGTGCTGCACGGCGACTCGGTGATGGACGCGGTGCAGAACGGGGCACCCGGCTGGACGCCGCGGTTCGTCGACCGGCGGGTCGGGGAGCGGGTCTACAAGGAACTGCTGCGGTTCGTCGGCGAGATGCGGGACATGCCGGACCATCCGGCACGCGGTGCGCTGGACCGCTTCCTGGCGGACTTCGCGCAGGAGTTGCAGTCCGATCCGGACACCCGTGAGCGGGTGGAACGGTTGAAGCGGGACCTGCTGGCCCGTGGCGAGGTGCAGGACCTCATCGAGTCGACGTGGAACGCGGTGCGTTCGATGGTGGTCTCGGCGGCCGGCGACGAGCGCAGCGAACTGCGGTTGCGGACCAGGGCGTCGTTGCTGTCGCTGGGCGCCCGGATGGCGTCCGACCGGCGATTGCAGGCGAAGGTGGACGGCTGGCTGGAGGACGCCGCGACGTATGTGGTGACCACGTACCGGGACGAGATCACCGCGCTGATCACGGAGACCGTGGCCGGTTGGGACGCCGAGCAGACCTCCCGGAAGATCGAGGCACACGTCGGCCGTGACCTGCAGTTCATCCGCATCAACGGCACGGTGGTCGGCGCCCTGGCGGGTCTGCTGATCTTCACGGTGTCACGGGTGGTCGGCGGCTAGGGACCGCCGGGGGAGCCGTCCGGGATCCGGGAGCGAAGCAAGCGGAAAACCTCCACCGCCAGCCTGGATACCTGACGATGCGTCACCTAGCCTGCCCGCATGGGCAAGCTGGTACGGGCATGGTGGTGGCTGGCCGAGGCCTCGGTGACCCTCGGCGCCGTCGTGCTGCTGCTGGTGGTCCACCAGTTGTGGTGGACGAACCTCCAGGCGCGCGGCGCCGCGCACCGCGAGGTCGCAGCCCTGGAGCAGCAGTGGGACTCCCCGCCGCAGGCGCCGGTCGCCTCCGTCCACACCTCCGATGAATCCGCGGCCCGCACCGCCGCTCCCACCGCCGCGCCCCCCGCCAACGACCCGCCGCCCGCCCCGCAATGGGACATGGCGTACGCCGTCATCCGCATCCCCGCGATCGGGGTCAGCGCCCCCGTCGCCGAGGGCACCAGCAAGACCGCCGTGCTCAACCTCGGCTATGTGGGCCACTATCCGCACACCGCACAGCCCGGCCAGCCCGGCAACTTCGCGCTGGCCGGACACCGCAACACCCACGGCGAACCGTTCCGCTACATCAACCGGCTGCGCCCCGGCGACCAGGTGCTGGTGGAGACCGCGCGGGCGCGCTTCACCTACGTGGTCGACCAGACGGTTGCGCAGACCTCGGCGCTCGACGGATCGGTCATCGACCCGGTGCCGTACAGCAGTGTGCACCCGGAGGACCGCATGACCGGTGCGGGCTACTACATCACGCTGACCACCTGCACACCCGAATTCACCTCGCGGTACCGGCTGGTGGTGTGGGGGCGGTTGACGGCCGAGCGGCCACGCTAGGGTCAGTGAGTGTCAACGCCACTCAAACGCCGCCGTTCGCTGCTTTGGCTGCTCGTTCCGTATGTGTTCTTCCTGGCGGCACTACCGCTGGTGAACCGGGTTCATCCGGTGGTGCTGGGGATTCCGTTCCTGTTCTTCTGGATGCTGGTGGCGACCGCTGTGACACCGCTCGCGGTCTGGCTCGCGCACCGCGGCGACAGGGGCGTGCGGTCATGAACGCCACCGTGGCGACCTCGGTGTTCGGGGTCTTCATGGTGCTCACGGTGGCGCTGGGGCTGCTCGCGGTGCGCGGCCGCGGCTCCGGGGGCGGCCTCGCCGACTGGTCGGTGGGCGGCCGAAGTCTGGGCACGTTCTTCATCTGGCTGCTGATGGCCGGGGAGAGCTACACCAGCTTCAGCTACCTGGGCGCGGCGGGCTGGGGGTACAACTACGGCGCACCGGTGCTCTACGTCATCGCGTATCTGTCGTGCGGCTACGCGGTGGGCTACGTCGTCGGGCCGATGCTGTGGAGTTACGCCCGCAGGCACGGCCTGGTCTCGATCACCGACCTGGTCGCGCACCGGTTCGCCAGCCCCTGGCTCGGTGCGGCGGTCGCGGTGCTGGCCACGGTCTGCCTGCTGCCGTACATCCAGTTGCAGATCACCGGCATGGGGGTGGTGGTCACCACCGTCTCCCATGGCGTGATCAGCCTCAACTGGGCCTATTTCATCGCCTTCTTGGTGACCACCGGCTTCGTGGTGGTGAGCGGGCTGCGCGGCAGCGCCTGGGTGTCGGTCCTCAAGGACGTACTGGTCATCGGCACACTGGGATTCCTCGCGGTGTACGTGCCGGTCCACTACTTCGGCGGGTACGGGGAGTTGTTCGGCCGGCTGGTGCAGCACAAGTCGCAGTGGCTGACGTTTCCCGGGCATGCCTCGGGCGGCCTGGGGCAGACCTGGTTCATCACCACCACGGTCCTCAACTCGCTGACGGTCGTGATCTTCCCGACCACCGTCGCGGGCTATCTGGGCGCTCGGGACGCCGAGGTGCTCCGGCGCAACGCGATCTGGCTGCCCTGCTACCAGGTGCTGCTGTTCGTCCCCGTGCTGTTGGGGATGGCCGCGCTGTTCGTGGTGCCCGGGCTGACCGGTGCCGGGTCGAACCTGGCGCTGTTCAAGCTGGTGGTCGATTCGCTGCCCGGATGGCTGGTGGGTCTTGTCGGGGTGGCGGCGGCACTCTCCTCGATCGTGCCGATGGCGGTGTTCATGCTGGTCATCGGCACGATGTGGGGGCGTAGCGTGCTCGGCGCGGTACCGCGGCTGGCGAATCGGCAGAAGCTGTGGTCGCAACTGGTCGTGGTGCTGGCGGGGGTCTCGGCGCTGCTCATGACGTACGAGGCGCCCAACACGCTGGTGCGGCTGTCGTTGATCTCCTACGAGGGCATGGCCCAGCTCGTGCCGATGGTGTTGCTGGGGCTGCTGTGGCGCCGACTGACGTTGGTCGGCGCGGTGAGCGGGCTGGTGGCCGGGTTCACGGTGGCCTGCCTGCTGGTCTTCTCCGACCAAGATCCGCTGTGCGGGGTGAATGCCGGGCTGCTCGCGCTCGGGGTGAACGTGCTGGTCACGCTGACCGTGACATACCTCGGCCCGCGCTCGGCGGATCCGCGGCCCGATGAAGAGGTGCTGGCCGAGGAGGCGTTGGGGGAGGGCCGACCCGAACGCGTTGTCGGTGAGGCGGTCTAGTATCGAATCCGAGGTCGAAGCCTGAGACCTGGAGGGGGGTGCCGAGATGTTCCGCGACAGCGGGTCCCGCGGTGTCCACGCGCTGCGCGCCTGCCTCGGCACGCTGATCCTTCTGCTGGGCGGGCTGCTGCTGACCCAGGCCCAGGTGACGACCGTGGTCGCGGCAGCCGCGACCACCGCCGCCGCGGTGCTGCTGTGCCGCGCCTTCGTCACCGCGGCCGCCGCCCGCCCCGTGCCGCCGGGGCGAATACGCACCGCGATCCGCGATCGGGAGCGCCGAACGGCGTTTCTGGCACAGCGGGATCCCGATGCCTCCGGCCGTCCGCGGCCCCGAGCGCCAGGCCGTCCGCTCTGGACGGCCGCGTAGGCGCAAGCGCCTGTCCGGTTCGCCGGACACGCCAACGCGGCTCGTCATGCCGAATTCCGATTCCGATTACTCGGCTCCGGCTCGACGAGACCCGTGGAGGGCTCAACCATGTCCGTTTTCACGCCACTTGTCACCCTGCTGTCCCAACTCGCCCATCTCCTGCAACCGCTGTTCGGCGCCTCGGCGATGGCCGCCGCGATCGTCCTGTTCACCTTGTGCGTACGCCTCGTACTGCACCCGCTGGCCCGGGCCGCCGCACGAGGCGAGCGGGTGCGCAACCGGTTGGCGCCGCGCATCGCCGAACTGAACGCCAGGCACAAGGGCGATCCGCAGCGGATGCAACGGGCGTTGACCGAGCTGTACGCGAAGGAGGGGGTGTCGCCGATCGCCGGTTGTCTGCCGACGCTGCTGCAACTGCCGGTCTTCGCCGTGACGTACCACCTGTTCTCGGGTGGCGGCGGGGCGCTACGGGACCACACCCTGGCGGGCGCGCCGCTCGGTGGGCACTGGCTGGACGCGGTGCGCGCGGGCGGGGTGTTCGGGCCGCATGGGGTGGTGTTCCTTGCTCTGTTCGCGGTGATCACGGCGGTCGCGGCCTGGACCTTCCGGCGAGCGCGCAAGGCGGCGGCGCATGCGGGCTCGGCCGCGGCACCCGGTGCACTGCCGGGGGCGGGCGGCCTGGCGAAGTTCCTTCCGCTGCTGTCCTTCGGGACGCTCGTCACCGCGGCCGTCGTCCCCCTCGCCACCGGGCTGTACCTGGCGACGACCATGACCTGGACCGCCGTTGAGCGGGCGCTGCTGCAACGGACTCCGGACACACCCGAGGTGGCACCCGGTGCCGTTGAGTCCATTCCGTGAACCGGTCTTGCGGAGTGGCCATCCGGGATTGGAGGATCAGACAAGTCATCCGATGACCGTCCTCGTCGGCTGCGTGGAACCGCATGGCTGCCAGCCCTGCGTCACAACGTGTCCACCCCTCGACCACGGGAGTCCTCAATGAAGCTGCTGCGTGTCGGACCGGCGGGAGCGGAGCGCCCGGCGCTGCTGGACCACGACGGGATCCTGCGCGACCTGTCGGGACTGGTGCCGGACATCGACGGGGCACTGCTCGCCGACGAGTCCGCGCTGGCCACTGTGCGCGACGCCGCGCAGGGTGGCGCGCTGCCGGTGCTCGATCAGTCGGGGCCGCGCATCGGTCCACCGCTCGGCCGGATCGGAAAGATCGTCTGCATCGGGCTCAACTACCATGACCACGCCGTCGAGACCGGGGCGCCGATCCCGGCCGAGCCGGTCGTGTTCATGAAGGCCGCGGACACCGTGGTCGGCCCGGACGACACCGTGCTCATCCCCAGGTCCAGCGTGAAGACCGACTGGGAAGTCGAGTTGGCGGTCGTCATCGGCCGCACCGCGCGCTATCTGGAGACTGACGCGGAGGCCCTGGCGGCCGTCGCCGGATACACGATCGCGCACGATGTGTCCGAGCGCGAGTTCCAGATCGAGCGGGGCGGCCAGTGGGACAAGGGCAAGAACTGCGAGACGTTCAACCCGCTCGGCCCCTGGCTGGTCACCGCCGACGAGATCGCGGACCCGCAGGGGCTGACACTGCGGTTGTGGGTCAACGGCGAGCTGAAGCAGGACAGTTCGACGGCGAACCAGATCTTCCCGGTCGCTCAGGTCGTGCGGTACCTCAGCCGGTTCATGACCCTGCACCCCGGTGACGTCATCAACACCGGCACCCCGGCGGGCGTGGCCCTCGGGCAGCCGGAGCCCAAGCCGTACCTGCGCGCCGGTGACGTGGTGGAGCTTGAGGTGACAGGACTCGGCCGCCAGCGGCAGGTGTTCAAGAACGCGTAGTGCCCCTCCGGCGGATTCCATCGCGGGGTTGCGGTTCGTTCGGCATCCGCCGGGCTCCGCCGTGGTGGTTGCCCGCCGTTGTGGTGGGCTATGGGGCCGGGGTAAGCGCTGATGCCGCGGGGGTTGTGGTTGGTTCGGTTCCGCCAGGTCACGGCGTGGTGGTTGCCCGCCGTCGTGGCGGGTCATCAAGTCGGGGCGAGCCCCGACATCCCGTCTCGATGGCGACTTGCCGCAACCCCGGCGGGTTCGGGGCCTGGCCCCAACCTTGCCGGGGGTCTGGGGGCTTGCCCCCAAGAAGGACCCGCCGCGACGGCGAGCAACCACCACGGTGGAGCCCGGCGGTGCCGCACGAACCGCGACCACCGCCTAAATTTCCGCCGGTCAGGCGATGAGGCGTTCGAGGGCGGTGACCACCAGCGCGTGGTCCTCCGCCTGCCGCAGGCCCGAGACGGCGGCCGCGCCGATGACGCCGACCCCGTCAACGCGCAGCGGGAAGGCGCCGCCGTGTGCCGCGTACCGGTCAGGGGCCAGCCGAGAGGACTCCTCGAAGGTGGTGCCCTTGGCGCGGAAGCGGGTGCCCACCAGGTAGGAGCTTTCCGCGTACCGCTCCACCACTCGGCACTTGCGCGCCAGCCACTCGTCGTTGTCGGTGGACGAACCGGGGAGCGCGCAGTGGAACAGGCGCTGCGGGCCGCGAAGGATGGTGATGGCGACCGGCGCCTGACGCTCCAGAGACAGCTCCCGTAGCAGGCCGCCCAGTCGCCAGGCGTCCTCATGCGTGAACCGCCCCAGCGTGAGCCGGTGTTCCTGCTCCTCAAGTACCGGTACGAGCGCCAACGCCTCCTGACGGCCGGTCATGACCGCCCCGGCAGAGCGACGGTGCGGCGCTCCGCCGCCGAGGTGCGGGCCGCCTCCAGGACCTCCAGGGCGGCAACCGCCTCACGGGCGCTCACCGGTGGCACCGTGCCGTCGCGCAGGGCGGCCGCGATGCCCGCGTAGTACGCGGGGTAGTCCCCCGGCAGTGTCGGTACCGGGTCACCCCCTCCCGTCAGCGGCGACTCACCGGCACCGAGCCGACCCCATGCCGCCTCCGGTTCCGTACCCCAGCCGGGCCCCGGCCGCTGGCCGTCGCGCAGCGCCGTCTCCTGCGGGTCGAGCCCGTACTTCACGTAGCCCGCCTCCGACCCCAACACCCGGAAGCGCGGCCCGAGTTGCGGGGCCACGGCGCTCATCCACAGATGCGAGCGGACGCCGTTCGCATGCTCCAGGGCGATGAACGTGTCGTCGTCCGCCTCGGCGTCCGGGCGGCGCACATCGGCCTCGGCGAACACGGTGCGCACCGGCCCGAAGAGGGTGAGCGCCTGGTCGACGAGGTGGCTGCCCAGGTCGTAGAGCAGCCCGCCGAACTCCGCCGGGTCGCCGGACTCGCGCCAGCCGCCCTTGGGCTTGGGGCGCCAGCGCTCGAAGCGCGACTCGAAGCGGCGTACCTCGCCCAGCGCACCGTTGTCGATGAGCTGGCGCACGGTGCGGAAGTCGTTGTCCCAGCGACGGTTCTGGAACACCGAGAGCAGCAGCCCGCGTTCCTCGGCGAGGTCGGCGAGCGCGGCGCCCTCGGCGGCGGTACCGGCCAGCGGCTTGTCGACGACGACCGGCAGCCCGGCCCGCAGGGCGGCCGTCGCCAGTGGGACATGGGTGCGGTTGGGAGAGGCGACGACGATCAGGTCGAGCTCGTCCGCGCGGCTCCACAGTTCGTCGGCGGAGGCCACCGTGCGCACCTGCGGATGCTCTGCTTCGGCCTGCGCCTGCCGCTCGGGGTTCGAGGTGACGACGGTGTCCAGCACCAGGTCGTCGGTGGCGGCGATCAGCGGCGCGTGGAAGACGGATCCGGCCAGGCCGTAGCCGATGAGGCCGACGCGGAGCGGGGAATTCACGGGCAGTGGCATGCCGTTTACTAAAGCAACGCTGTTGCGAAAGTGCAAGCGTCGGCGACAATGGGGGAGTGAACAGGGGTAACTCCGGGGCCAACCTGCCCGTACTGCGCGGCCACAACGCCGCACTCGTGCTGGACCTGCTGCGTTCCGCCACCGTGGGCGGTGGCGAGGGCATCAGCCGACTGGAGCTGGCCGAACGCACCGGCCTCACCCCGCAGGCGGTCAGCAAGATCGTGGCCCGGCTCCGTGCCGAGGGGATGGCGGCGGAAGCGGGCCGCCGTGCCTCGACCGGCGGCAAGCCGCGCACCCTGCTGCGCCTGGTGCGCACCGCGCGCTACGCGGTCGGGCTGCACCTCGACCGGGACGAGATGGCGGCGGTGCTCGCCGACCTCGCGGGCGAGCGGGTCGAGGTCCGCACCGCACCGTTCGATCTCGGCGCGGGCCCGGAGGCGGTGCTCGACGCGGTCGCCGCACAGGTGCGGGAACTGCTGGCCGGTGTCGACGCCCAGACCGTGCTCGGCGCCGGGGCCGCCGTCCCCGGCCCCCTCGACCACCAGGCGGGCGTGCTGCGGCGGGTCACCCGCTTCCCGCGGTGGGACGGATTCCCGCTGCGCGCCGCGCTCGCCGACCGGCTCGGCATGCCGGTATCGCTGGACAAGGACACCAACGCGGCGGCGCTGGCCGTTCTGGGCCTGGCCCGCGGGGAGGGCGCGCCCGGCCCGTCGGACGCCGGGGGCTCGGCCCACCGGACCGGCGACGACGCACCGCCCCAACTCGCCGACACCGGCGGCTCGTTCGCGTACCTGCACCTCGGCACCGGCCTTGGCGCCGGTCTGGTGCTGGACGGCGCGCTCTACCGCGGCCCGCGTACCGGAGCCGGTGAATTCGGCCACCAGATCGTGCAGCTGGACGGCCCACCCTGCGTCTGCGGCAAGCGCGGCTGCCTGGAAGCACTCTGTCTGTCGGCCCTCTCCCGCGCCGACACCGCGGAGGCCGCGCGCCTGCTGGGCGTCGGCGCCGCCAACCTCGCCGCACTGCTCGACATCGACCGGGTCGTGCTGGGCGGCCGCGCGGTGCTCGCCGACCGCCGGACCTTCGCCGAAGGCGTCACCGCGGTACTCGCCGAGCAGTCCGCCCACCGGGTTCCGGTGACCGTCGCCCCCGCCGACCGGCAGACCGTCGCCGACGGCGCCGCCCGCCTGATCCTGGCCCCGCTCTTCGGACGCACGGCGCTCGGCTGACCCGCGGGCCCGCTGCGCCGTTCGGATGGGATCGCCCCGGCATCCGGGCGCATGCGTGCCGTAGCCCGGCGGGCCGACGAAGGACGGGCGGGCCGTGCCAGGTCTCATGGGGGAGTCCAGTGCCCCGCGAGAGCCCGTACGGGCGAGACAGACAGCGAAGGTCACCGCCATGCACTTGCGTAGTGCGCCCAGCCGCCGCGCCCTTGCCGTCGTCGCCGCCGCGATCGTTCCGCTGCTCGGGGCCGCCGGCGCCCCGGCCTCGGCGGCGGGCTGGCGGGACCCGCATCCGGCGCCGCCCACCGATCGGGCGCCCGCGTGCGGAAGCCCGGCCGACACCGGGTTCCCGATCCGCACCAGGCTGTACGGCGGTCCGGACACGTACACCCCGGGGGGCACCGCGCGGACCTTCTTCCTGGCCCTGCGGAACACCACCGCCGGGGACTGCCGCCAGGTCCACCCGCTGGTGCTGCTCGTCGACCGCGACCGGCAGTTGACGCCCCATCGGATCCGACTGCGCTACGCGCCACCCGGGACGGGTTCCTGGCGTGCGGTGCCCTTCGAGACCACCGACCACGCCGAGAACATCGGCCTGCCGGGCGGTCAGAGCGGGCCCGGCCTGACCGTCCCCGCTCGCCGCACCGTCACCATGCGGCTGCGGTTGCGCTTCGCCCCCGGCACGCCGCCCGACCGGGTGGTCGTGTCCGCCACGACCATGCAGCGCCGCGGTGGCAACGGTGCGTGGGTGGGCGAGTCCAACCGCTACGCCTTCGACATCGGGCGTCCGCGTCCGATGCTCGCCGAAACCGGCCTGCGCAACCCGTCCCGGGTGCGCGACACCGGTTCCGCGGCCTTCGCCATGCTGCTCGTCGGCGCTGCCCTGATGGCCGGAGCGCGACGCGGTGCCCCCTGGCGTTAGCCGGGTGTGAACCCCGCCACCGGCGGGGCGTCCATCGCTCTGCGAGGATCGCGGGGTGAACGACCCGCGCGACACCCAAGACAGCGGCACCCCCGGCGCACCCGTCCGGTCCGGGATCCCCGAGCATGGCCGCATCCCCAAGTACTACGCCGTCAAGACCCGGTTGGAGACGCTGCTCGACGAGCTGGGCGAGGGCGGCAGCCTGCCCACCGAGCGTGATCTCGCCGCGCGCTTCGGAGTGGCCAGGGAGACCGTCCGGCAGGCGGTGCGGGAGCTGCTGATCCAGGGCCGGGTGCGGCGCAAGGGGCGCGGCACGGTGGTGGCGGGTCCCAAGCTGGAGCAGCCGCTCTCCCTGGTCTCGTACACCGAGGGAGTGCGCCGCCAGGGCAAGGTGCCGGGCCGAAGCCTGATCGGTCTCGACCGGATGCCCGCGGGGGCGGAGCTCGCACAGCAGCTGGGGATCGGGCAGACCGATCCGGTATGGCATCTGGAACGTGTGCTGCTCGCCGACGACGAGCGGGTGGGCCTGGAGAGCACCTATGTCTCGGTGGACCGATTCCCGCATCTGGAACGGGACTTCAACCCCGACTCGTCGTTCTACGCGTTCCTCCGCGACCAGCTGGGGGTACGGTTCGCCGCCGCGGAGGAGCGGATCGAGACGGTGCTCGCCACCCCGCGTGAGGCGCTGCTGATCGGCACCCCGCCCGCGCTGCCGATGCTGCTGCTCAACCGGGTCTCGCGGGACACCGACGGCCGTCCCGTCGAACGCGTCCGGTCCCTCTACCGCGGTGATCGATTCAGTTTCACCACGCATCTGTCCGGGGCCTGACGACCGTCGCCGTCCGCTTGGTAGCGTTCGGTCATGTCACGAAAAGATAACGGGTCTAGCCCAAACGTGATGGCCTGTTCACCCTCGATTCATCGCTCCGACGCAACCGCTCAAGCCCCGGCGCACAGGCTCCGGGGCATGAGAGTTGTCATCGTCGGGGCCGGAGCACTCGGCACCATGCACGCCTGGCAGGCGATAGCCCGCGGGCACGAAGTCGTCCACATCGAGCGGGAGCGCGACGCGCGCGGCGCCTCGGTACGGAACTTCGGGCTCGTCTGGGTCGGCGGCCGGGCTTCCGGAGCGGAGCTTGAGACCGCGCTGCGGGCGCGCGAACTGTGGCAGGAGATCGGCGCGCGGGTGCCCGGCGTCGGCTTCCGGGCCAATGGCTCGCTGACCGCGGTGCGCACCGAAGCCGAACGCGCCGTCGCCGACGAGGTGCTCACCCGCCCGGACGCGGGCGCCCGCGGCCTGAAGTGGCTGGACGCCGCCGAGACGCGCGCCCTCAACCCGGCGCTGCGCGGCGAACTGCTCGGCGCCCTGTGGTGCGAGCGCGACGCCGCGGTGGAACCGCGCCTGACCCAGCGCGCACTGCGCGAACACCTCACCGCCTCCGGCCGCTACACCTTCCTCGGCGGCCGCGAGGTCCGCGAGGCCGGGACAGGGAAGGTCACCGACGACCACGGTCAGACCCATCGCGCCGACGCCGTCGTGCTGTGCACCGGCGCCTGGCTCTCGGGTCTGGTACGGGAGCTCGCTCCCGAACTCCCCGTCCGCAAGGTGCGGTTGCAGATGATGCAGACCGACCCGCTGGGCGAGCCGCTGACCACCTCGGTCGCCGACGCGGACAGCTTCCGCTACTACCCGGCGTACTCGGGCGGCGCACTGGACGCGCTGAACGACGGGCAGCCCCAGGCGCAGACCGCCGCCGAACACCGGATGCAACTGCTGATGGTCCAGCGCCTCGGCGGCGGACTGACCATCGGGGACACCCACGAGTACGACGAGCCGTTCGGCTTCGACGTGGTCGAGGAGCCGTACGAGCACCTGCGGGGCGTCGCCGAGGCGCTGCTCGGCCGCCCGCTGCCGCGCATCCGGCACCGCTGGGCCGGGGTGTACGCGCAGTGCGTGGACACCGGCCGGGTCGTGCACCGCGAACAGGTCGCCGACGGGGTGTGGCTGGTCACCGGGCCCGGCGGGCGCGGCATGACCTGCTCCCCGGCCATCGGTGAAGACACCGCGAACCAGCTTGGATGGTAAGGAAAATGACGGATCGCGACATCAATCTGATCGTTCTCGACATGGCGGGCACCACCGTCGCCGACGGCGGCCTGGTCGAGCAGGCCTTCACCCGGGCCGCGGAGCGGCTGGGCGTCGAGCCTGACCTGGAGTACGTCCGGGCCACCATGGGCGAGTCGAAGATCTCCGTCTTCCGCGCCCTCTTCGGGGACGAGGACTTCGCCCAGCGGGCCAACACCGAGTTCGAGCGGGCCTACGGGGAGCTGGTGGACGGCGGCCGGATCGCCGCGCTGCCCGGCGCCGCCGAGGCCATCGGCGAACTGCGCGCCGAGGGCCGCAAGGTCGTACTGACCACCGGCTTCGCCCGGGTCACCCAGGACGCCATCCTGGACGCCCTCGGCTGGCAGGACATCGCCGACCTCACCCTCTGCCCGGCCGACGCGGGCCGCGGCCGTCCGTACCCGGACATGGTGCTCACCGCGCTGCTGCGCACCGGCACCGACGACGTACGCAGGATCGCGGTCGCCGGGGACACCTCGTACGACATGCTCACCGGCGTCCGCTCCGGCGCCGCCATCGTGGCGGGCGTACTGACCGGAGCGCACGACGAGCGGCAGCTGACGGCGGCCGGTGCCACCCGGGTCATCGGATCGGTCGCCGAACTTCCGGCGCTGGTACGGGAGTTCTGAGATGGGCATCCGGTTCGACTCGGTCACCGTCCGGTACGGGGACAACACCGTCCTGGACTCCCTTGACCTGACCGTGGAACCCGGCGAAGTCATGGCGCTGCTCGGCCCCTCGGGGTCGGGCAAGACCACCGCGCTGCGGGCCGTCGCCGGGTTCGTCACCCCGGCCGCCGGGCGGGTGCTGATCGGTGGCCGCGATGTCACCGCGCTGCCTCCGCACCGGCGCGGCATCGGCATGGTGGTGCAGCAGTACGCGCTCTTTCCGCATCTGCGGGTGGAGCAGAACGTCGCCTTCGGCCTGAAGGCGCGCAAGGTACCGCGCGCACGGATCGCCGAACGGGTCAGCGAGGCACTGCGGATGACCGGCATGGAGCGGTACGCCCGCCGGTACCCGCGGGAGCTGTCCGGCGGCCAGCAGCAGCGCGTGGCGATCGCCCGTGCGCTGGCCATCCGGCCCGGGGTGCTGCTGCTGGACGAACCGCTGTCCGCCCTCGACGCGCAGCTGCGCTCCGGGATGCTCGCCGAACTCGCCAGGTTGCACCGTGAGTTGCCGGATGTCTCGATCCTCTATGTCACCCATGACCAGATCGAGGCGCTGACCCTCGCCGACCGGATCGCGGTCATGGACAAGGCGCGGCTGCAGGACTGCGGCACCCCGCAGGACCTGTACCGCAGGCCGCGCACCGAGTTCACCGCCTCCTTCGTCGGCAACGCCAACCTGCTGCCGGTGACGGTCATCGGCGACGCGGTGCGTTTCGGCGGTACGGAGCTGAAGGTTCCGGTGGACGGCATCGCGCCGGGCGCGGCGGCCACCTTGTGCGTACGGCCGCATCTGGTCGGCCTCGGCGAGGGGCCCAACGCACTGCGCGGCACCGTCGCCGAGGTGCAGTGGCGGGGCGCCACCCACCGGGTGTTCGTGGACATCGACGGCCACCAGATCAAGGCGGACGTACGGGAGTTGCGCACCCCGCCCGCGCTGGGCCAGCAGGTGGCCGTGCACTTCGCGACGCAGGACGCGGTGCTGCTGGGGGCGGGGGTGGCCGATGGCTAGCGTCACCCTCGCCGCCCCCCGGCGCGGTGTACCGCGCTGGCTGTGGGCGCTGCCGCCGGTGGCCGGACTCGGCCTGGTCTTCCTCTATCCGATGGCCCTCGTCGTCTGGCAGTCCGTCTCGCCGGACAGCGGCGGCCACGACCTGTCGGGGTACGGCACGGTCCTCGCCTCCACCGGGTTCCAAACGGCGCTGCTCAACACCGTGTGGATCGCGGCCGGTTCGACCGTGGGCTGCCTGGTGCTGGGCTTCGCCCTCGCCCTGGTGATCGCCTTCGTCCCGTTCCCCGGCGGCAAGGCGCTCAGCCGGTTCATCGACATCTTCCTGGCCTTCCCGTCCTTCCTGATCACGCTGGCGCTGCTGTTCGTCTACGGGACGGTCGGGATCGTCAACGGGATCTGGACCGACACCACCGGCGCCGCGCACGGGCCGGTCGACTTCCTGCACACCCCGTGGGGCGTGCTGCTCGCCGAGGTCACCTACTTCACGCCGTTCGTGATGCGGCCACTGCTCGCCGCCTTCTCGCAGATCGACACCGCGCAGATCGAGGCGGCGGCCTCGCTGGGCGCCAGGGCGCCGCGCATCGTACGGCAGGTCATCCTGCCCGAGGCGCTGCCCTCGCTGGCGGCGGGCGGCTCGCTGGTGCTGGTGATGTGCCTCAACGAGTTCGGGATCATCCTGTTCACCGGCGCCAAGGGCGTCACCACACTGCCGATGCTCGTCTACAGCAAGGCGATCCTGGACGGCGACTATCCGGGTGCGTGTGTGGTCGCGGTGGTCAACATCGCGCTGTCGGTGGCGCTTTACACCCTCTACCGGGTGGTCCTCGCCCGCGGCGCTGGAGGTGCCCGTCGTGCTGGTGCATAGCCGAGGCGGCCGGTGGGCCGTCTGGATCGTCTTCTTCGCGCTCTTCCTTCCGGTGTTCGCGCTGCCGTTCCTGGTCATCATGGTGGCGTCCTTCGCCACCAGTTGGAGCGGTGCCTTCCCCTCGGGGATGACGCTCGGCCACTACCAGGAGCTCACCAAGGGCGACTCCCCGCATGCGCTGCTCACCAGCCTGGTCACCGCGCTGGTCGCAAGCCTTGCCGCACTGGCCATCGGCACCTGGGCGGCGCTCGGCGCCGAGGCGCTGCGGCGGCGCGGACGCCGGGTGGTGGACGCCCTGTTCATGCTCCCGGTCGCGGTGCCGTCGGTGGTGGTCGGCCTGTCCCTGCTGGTGGCCTTCTCCAAGCCGCCGCTGCTGCTCAACGGGACCTCCACCATCGTGATCACCGCGCACACGGTGCTGGTGACGGCCTTCGCCTACCAGTCGGTCGCCGCCGCCCTCACCCGGCTCGACCCCGCCTACGAGCAGAGCGCGGCCAGCCTCGGCGCCCGTCCGTCGTACGTGCTGTGGCGGGTGAAGCTGCCGCTGCTGCTGCCCTCGCTCACCGCGGCCGCCGGGCTGTGCTTCGCCCTGTCCATGGGCGAGTTGAGCGCCACGATGATGCTCTACCCGCCGAACTGGGTGCCGCTTCCGGTGACCATCTTCGGCGCCACCGACCGTGGTGCGCTGTTCACCGGGGCGGCGCTGGCAGTGGTGTTGATGGCCTCGACGCTGCTGGTGCTCTTCGCGGTCTCCCGCATCCGGAACCGGGCCTCCTACAGATGAGGCCCAGCCTCCCCTCCCCCTAAGGAGATTGACCTGTTATGTCCACTCGCTACCGCACCTCGCTCACCGCCGCCCTTTCCGTGCTGGCCCTAGGCGCCTCCCTGACCGCCTGCGCCGGCTCCTCCTCCGCGAGCGGCGCGCAGGAGATCACCGTCTACAGCGCCGACGGCCTCAAGTCCGAGACCGGAGACGGCTTCTACGACAAGGTCTTCAAGGACTTCCAGGCCAAGACCGGCATCAAGGTCAACTACGTCGAGGGCGGCTCCGGCGAGATGGTGCAGCGCCTGATCCGCGAGCGGTCCAACACCCAGGCGGACGTGGTGGTCACGCTGCCGCCGTTCATCCAGCAGGCCGAGGGCAAGGGGCTGCTGGCCAAGTACGCCCCGGCGGGGTCCGACCAGGTGTCCAACATCGACAAGGACCCGAACGGCGAGTGGACCTCGATCGTCAACAACTACCTGTGCTTCATCTACAACAAGAAGCAGCTCCCGCAGCCGCCGAAGACCTGGAACGACCTGCTGGACGCCAAGTTCAAGGGCAAGCTGCAGTACTCGACGCCGGGCGTCGCCGGTGACGGCACGGCCGTGCTGGTCAAGGCGATCCACGACTTCCGCGGCCAGGGCCCGGCCATGGACTTCCTGAAGAAGCTCCAGGCCAACAACGTCGGCCCGTCCAAGTCCACCGGCGCGCTCGCCTCCAAGGTCGACAAGGGCGAGCTGCTGGTCGCCAACGGTGACGTGCAGATGAACTTCGCGGACATGAAGTCCATGCCCGACCAGGGCATCTTCTTCCCGGCGCCCAACGACGGCGGCCAGCCGACGACCTTCGCCCTGCCGTACGCAGCGGGCCTGCTGAAGAGCGCCCCGCACAGCGAGAACGCCAGGAAGTTCCTGGACTTCCTGCTGTCGAAGGAGGTCCAGCAGGAGGTCTCCTCGGTCGGCGGCGGCTTCTCCTCCCGTACCGACGTCTCCGCCACGGACAAGAACGCCGACGCACTGAAGCAGATCATGTCCGGCGTCCAGGTCTTCCAGCCGGACTGGAACCAGGTGAACGGCCAGCTGAACAGCTACGTCAGTGCCTGGCAGGCCGCGACCGGCAGCTAGGCTCGGAGGGGTCCGGGGCGCCCCGAGCGGGGCCGCCCCGGACCCGAACACCCCAGCCGAGAAGGAGTCGTCCCCGTGGCAGAGCGCAAGCCGATCGAATCCTGGCTCACCGACATGGACGGGGTGCTGATCCACGAGGGCACCCCGATCCCCGGGGCGGACGAGTTCCTCAAGCGGTTGCGCGAGTCCGGCAAGCCCTTCCTGGTGCTCACCAACAACTCCATCTACACCCCGCGCGACCTGCACGCCAGACTGTCCCGGATGGGTCTTGTGGTGCCGGAGGAGAACATCTGGACCTCCGCACTGGCCACCGCGAAGTTCCTCGACGACCAGCGCCCCGGCGGCACCGCCTACGTCATCGGCGAGGCGGGCCTGACCACGGCGCTGCACGACATCGGCTACATCCTGTCCGACGTCGAACCGGACTACGTCGTCCTCGGAGAGACCCGCACCTACAGCTTCGAGGCGCTGACCAAGGCCATCCGCCTGATCGACGCGGGCGCCCGCTTCATCGCCACCAACCCCGACGAGGTCGGCCCCTCCGCCGAGGGCGCCCTGCCCGCCACCGGCTCGGTCGCCGCGCTGATCACCAAGGCGACGGGCAAGGACCCGTACTTCGTCGGCAAGCCGAACCCCCTGATGATGCGGGCCGGACTGAACGCCATCGGCGCCCACTCCGAGACCTCCGCCATGATCGGCGACCGCATGGACACCGACGTCCTGGCCGGTCTGGAAGCCGGTATGGAAACGTTCCTGGTCCTCACCGGCCTCACCCAGCCAGACGACGTGGAACGCCACCCGTTCCTGCCGTCCCGGGTGGTGAACTCGATCGCGGATCTGGTGGACCTGATCTGACCCGCGCGACGATGACGGCCCCGTAGGCTGGGGCCGATCATTTCGGGAGGACAGCATGAGCGCAGCAGCGCAGCACGGAGCGTCTGACGGGCCGATCATTCCCATGCCGCCGTTGACGAGGGAGGGTCTGAGAGAAGCCGTCGCAACGCTGGTTCCCTCGCGACTGCCGGAAATGTTCGGGGATATGCAGCAGGCGTTCGACTGGGCGGCCGATCAGGGCAGTACGGAGCCCATCCGGCGGTTTTTGATCCACTGGGGTTCGATTGTCGCCATTGAGCGCGATCCGCAAAGGGCGCGGAGACTTCATGATGCGGAGCAGCGCATCGCTGATGCGGATCCGGCCGTAAGACGGGCAGCCGTCAAAGAGGTCGGAGAGATCGTCCGCAGCGCGCGCCAAGAGGTAGCGGGTGGCTGATTGGCGGTGGGACTGGGATCCAAGCAAGGAATGGGTCACGAAGGGGATCCCAGACGCGGTGATCGCTGAGGTCGAGAAGATCGCCGCCGAACTTGCGGTAGTCAATTCCATGATCTACCTCGATGGGGCCGAATACACCGGACCGTCCCCAGGCGTGCGCATCGAGTGGCGGCCGAACGTCGCGGTTCGATATCTGACCGTCGTACGCGACGAATGCGTCTACGTGGTCGACATCATTGCGTGACCCCTATGCGCCGCGGCCGCGCGTCTCAACGCCGCCCGGAACCGAAGCCGCCCTCAGGGAGGCAGTGGCGCGGCTCAGCCCTGTCAGCGTCGCCCAGTTCGATACTGAACTTCGGCAGGTGTTGAAGGCGGGGGCTCGGGCGGGAAACAGCGCAGCTCTGCACACCTTCCTGCATCGTTGGTCCGTCTTCGTCGTGATCAAGCGACAGCCGGAGCGCGCCACACGACTGCGGGAGTTCGAGCGGATCGTGAGTGAGTCCGAGGACCGGAAGGAACGACGAGCGGCAGCCGCCGGGATCGGGGCCTTGCTGGCTGAGGCCGAGGAGGCCGTCCGGCTGGCCGCCAGACCCGACTCGCCCCCCACGGGGGCGCCCGGCACATGACGGTGGCATGCGGCGCGCGGTCGGCGGCCCGCTCCCCTCAGGTCCGCCGACCGGCGGCCCTCACCCTCGGGCGCTTGGACTGCGGGAGGTGTCCGGTGCGGCCGGGTGAGGTTCAGGGGAGTCCGTCGACCTGGGCAGCGGTGTCCGGAAGCGGACGAGCACCGCACCGTCCAGTGCGTGGTGCACCTGCACGCCGTCCAGTCGCGAACCGTCCACCGCGTGCCCGGACAGCTCATGGCACAGCTCTGCCGTGACATGCGAGGGAGGCGCGTGCAACGCGGCGGTGGCGGGTGCGTCGGGGGGCTGGTCGTATCCGTAGTCGGTGACCGAAACCGTGCAGCGGGTGTCGTCCATGCCGAGGGTGACGCGGTATCGCCGGGCGTAGCCGTAGTCCAGAACATAGCGGCAGGCGAGGGCGGTTGCCTCCGCGATCTGCGCACAGGGCACGTCATGGGTGCCGATCGTGGTGAGCGCGGCGTGGGTCATCCGTTCCGCGAGGGCGTCGCTTCCGTCGGCACGTGCCAGCGAGAACGTCCAGCAGACATCCAACGTCGAGCGTCTGGGATCGGACAGCGGAAGGCGTGCGGCAGCAGTGCCCTTCACCATGGCTGGACCACGTCCTGCGTCGTCGGGGGTATGCGGCTGTACTCAGGTGCGGTGGCGACACGGTGGCCGGGGTCCTGGGCCACACACATAACCCTAGAACAGGCCAACGGCCAACGGGTAGAGCGAGTTGACGCCAAGTCAAAACTCGGCCACGCACGGCGACGCCTCGCTGGTGCGGGCGTGCGGCGGTGGGCGGCTGCCCGGCGGTCCCGACCGATGGTCCGGTTTCGCGAGTCGTCGCAAATCGTGCAGTGGCGGGTCGTTGTGCGCTCTGACTCAGTTGTCCCGTAGAGCGTCAGAATCAAGGGAGTTGTCCACTATCCGGCGAGCCAGTTCGGACAACCGGAGCCGATGGGTGCGCGCATAGCGGCGCAGTGCGAGGAACGCGGTGTCCACGCCGACCCCCCACCGCTCGGCGAGTACGCCTTTCGCCTGTTCCACCACGACCCTGCTGTCGAGCGCCGACTGGAGCTGGTCGGCGAGCAACCCACTGCGGGCGATGGCCCGTTGCCGCAGTATCCCTATCGTCGCGGCGTCCGCGAGCGACTGGGCCAGTGCCACGTCACCGGCGCGCGGCGGGCCCGGTTCGGTGCGGAACAGTTGCAGCGCGCCGATGGCCGTCTCCCGCAACCGCAGCGGTACGGCGTAGGTGCCGATGACACCGTGGCTGACCGCCTGTTCGGTGAACCGCGGCCACGGTGCCGGGCCCGCGGTCAGATCCACCGGCCCGATCACGGCCGCGGCGCGGTAGCAGTCCAGCGCCGGTCCGCCGTCCCGCTGCAGGTCCAGCAGTCCGCGCGGCCACTCGTGCCCCTCGCGGACGGCGACGGTGCGCAACTTGCCGTAGGCGTCGGCCAGTATCAACCCGGCGCCCGACACATCGAGGAGTTCCAGGCACCGGGCGCCGAGCCTGCGCAGGAACTCGGTCTCCTCGAAGTCGTCCGCCAGGGTGTCGGCCAGCTCGACAAACGTTTCGGCTAACCGTTGTTCCCTCGGGTGTTCCGCCGGGTCCCTGGGGATCGTGCTCATGACACCACTCACATCCGCTTGCCGCGCGGCCCTGGAGGGCGCCGGATTTCTGCCGGAATAGTAGCCGCGCCTGCCCGGCGGGATCCCGCGGCGCCGGGGGAGCTATCGCGGGCGGGCCAGCAGCAGGAGGACCGAGTCATCGCCGAGGGTGCCGCCGACATGCCCGAGCAGATCGGCGTAGAGGCGGCCGACCGCCGCCTCCAGGTCGCGCGCCGCACCCGCCACCAGCGTGCCGACCCGGTCGGCGAGCGGGTAGAAGCCGCCGTGCCGTGGATCGCGGGCCTCGACGACCCCGTCGGTGCACAGCACCAGCACCTCGTCCGGACCGAGCGGCACCCGCCACGGTTCCGGCGCGCCGGAGACGAAGCCGGTGAGCCCCAGCGGCACCCACGGCTCCGGCGGATCGAGCGAGGTCACCCGCCCGTCCGGGGAAACCCGAAGCGGCGGTACGTGCCCGTAGTGCAGCAGTGCGATCTCGCCGGAGCGGTCCGCCCGGGGGGCGGTGGGTGCGAGGGGCAGGGCCGAACCGTGCCGCCCGGTCACGGTCGGGGCGGGGTGCGCCGGTGCCGCCGGGAACTCCGTGGGGAACTCCAGGAACAGTGCCGTGGTGAACTCGCCGTCCAGGACGTGCCGCCGCACGCTGGCGTCCACCCGCTGTGCCACCCGGGCCAGGCCGCCCTCGTCGTACGCGGCCTCCCGGAACGCGCCCATCACCACGGCCGAGGTCTGCACCGCCTCAAGCCCCTTGCCGCGTACGTCGCCGACCAGCGCCCGTACCCCGTGCGGGGTGTCCAGGACCGCGTACAGATCGCCGCCGATCTGCGCCGCGTCCGCGGCCGAGGCGTACCGCACCGCCAGGCTGACGTTGCCGACCCGGGGCCCCGGTGGGCGCAGCAGTGCTCGCTGGGCTGCCTCCGCGACGGTGACCACCGCGCGGTACTGCTCGGTGCGGACCTCACGCCACCACGCCGCGTACGCGCTGAACAGCACCACGGCGAGATAGCTGATGGCCATCCCGGCCAGGATCCGACGGTCCTGGGTGTTCAGCACGCCGTCGTACGGCACCAGCGCGGCCTGGACCGCGGCGCCGAGCAGCCCGATCAGCAGGGTGCGCCTCCAGGTGGTGGTGACCACGGCCAGCGCGGGCGCCATGACCATCATCGGGGCCAGGAAGTGGTTGCGTCCGGCGAGCAGATCGGCGGCGGCGACCGCGGCGATCGCGGTCAGAGGGATCGCCATGCCCTGATGGGTGGAGATGACGCCCCCCAGGGCGTCGATCGCCTTCCGGAATCCTCTGGTCCACACATTCAGAACATATCGGGTTCGAACCTGTGAGATCGCACCGAGTTGGAACCAACCACCTCTCCACGGGCGTTGTTGACTGGGATGAACAAGACGATCAGGCGCACAGCGGTCTTCTGCTTCCTGCTGGTCATCGCCCTCTTGGCGCGGGTGACGTGGGTGCAGGAGGTCGATGGCCAGGCACTCGCGGACGACAAGTACAACCGGCGGAACATGATCGCGCAGTACGCGAACCCGTTCGGCGACATCATCGTGGGCGGACAACCGGTGACGGGGTCGGCCCAGACCTCCAACGGCGACTTCAAGTACAAGCGCACCTACACCGACGGCCCGCTGTACTCGGCGGTCACCGGACGTATGTCGCAGGTCTACGGCGCGACCCAGCTTGAGGGCATCTACCAGGGCGTGCTCAACGGCACCGACTCCCGTACCAAGAGCCTGCTCGACGTCGTCATCGGCAGCCACGGCAAGCCGGGTGATGTACTCACCACGATCGAGCCGGCCGTGCAGAAGACCGCGTACAAGGGACTCGGCAACAAGAACGGCGCGGCCGTCGCCATCGACCCGAAGACCGGCAACATCCTGGCCATGGTCAGCACCCCCAGCTACGACCCGTCGAAGATCGCCGGTGGCTCCAAGGCCGACGGCCAGGCGTGGCAGCAGTACAGCCAGGACAAGAGCCGGCCGTTGGACAACCGCGCACTGCGCCAGACCTATCCGCCCGGCTCCACCTTCAAGCTGGTCGTCGCGGCCGCCGCCCTGCAGGACGGCCTGTACTCGTCGATCGACCAGTCGACCAGCAGCCCCAACCCGTACACCCTGCCCGGTACGGTGAGCCGGCTCACCAACGAGAACCCTGCGGCGCCGTGCGAGAACGCCTCGATACGCACCGCCCTCGAATACTCCTGCAACACGGTGTTCGCCAAGATGGCCGTGGACCTGGGCCAGGACAAGGTCAAGGCGATGGCCGACGCCTTCGGCTTCGACAGTGGCAATCTGGACATTCCGGTACGGGCCGCGCAGAGCGTCTACCCGACGAAGATGCCGAAGTCCTCGCTCGCGCAGACCGGCATCGGCCAGTTCGACGTCCGGGCCACCCCGCTGCAGATGGCCATGGTGGTGTCCGCCATCGCCAACGGCGGCAAGCTGATGGCCCCGCACATGGTCTCCAAGGTCACCGACTCCGGCGGCGACCCGCTGCAGACCTTCGAACCGCAGCGCAAGTCGCAGCCCATCAGCGAGAGCACCGCCAAGCAGCTGCAGGACGCGATGGTCTCCGTCATCCAGAAGGGCACCGGCACCAACGCGCAGATCCCCGGCGTCGAGGTCGGCGGCAAGACCGGCACCGCCCAGCACGGCGTGGACAACGGCGACAACCCGTACGCCTGGTTCGTCTCCTACGCCAAGGACGGTTCCGGCAAGCAGGTCGCGGTCGCTGTCATGGTCGACGACCCGGACGCGGTCCGCTCCGAGATCAGCGGCAACGGGCTGGCCGGACCCATCGCCAAGTCGATGATGCAGGCCGCGCTGAAGACCTCCTGAGCCCATAGCACCCGGCGGGGTCAGCCGATTGGCGTGAATGTGTTGCGCCGCATGAACCTTGTGTGACGACGGGGCCCGAATTGCTGGCCGCCGCTCACAGGTTCTGCATAGCCTGCCAACTGTTCCTTCTCCCCGACCAGTTGGAGGGCAAGTGCTGCGCAACAACGCGCGCAAAAGAACCGTCGCCTCGACCGCGATGGCCGCCGCTTCCGCCCTTACGCTGTTGCTGGCGATCCCGGCGGCAGCCGGAACGCCAACCCCCGGCGCCCCGAGCATCGGCGACCCGTACTACCCGACGTACGGCAACGGCGGATACCGCGTCTCGCACTATGACCTGCGGTTGAAGTACCAGCCGAAGACCGACGAACTGCGCGGCACGGCGACGATCCTGGCGTCCGCCACGCAGGACCTGTCCCGCTTCGACCTCGACTTCTCCCTCGACGTCAGCAGCGTGCTGGTCAACGGGCGGCCGGCCGCCTTCACCGAGACCCCCGCGGCCCACAAGCTGCAGATCACCCCCAGCGCGCCGTTGGCCAAGGGCAGTGACGCCACGGTCGTCGTGCGCTACTCGGGCGTACCCTCCAAGGTCGTCGTGAGCGGCATCAACGGCTGGCTGCGCACCCCGGACGGTGCGGTCGCGGCGGACGAGCCGGAGGCGGCGTGGTGGTGGTTCCCCAGCAACGACCACCCGCTCGACAAGGCCACCTACGACGTGTCGGTGGAGGTGCCCAAGGGCACCCAGGCGGTCAGCAACGGCGTACTGACCGACCAGCGGGACACCGTGGACGGCACCCGCTACAGCTGGCGACAGGACCGGCCGCAGGCCACCTACCTCGCCACGCTCGCGGTCGGCAGGTTCGACATCACCACCGGGAGGACCGGCGACGGCATCCCGGTCTTCAACGCCTACAGCAAGGACCTCGGCGACAACGCGGCGGCGGCCCGGGCCAGCGTCGAGCGGTCGGCGGAGATCATCGACTGGGAGAGCGGGTACTTCGGCAAGTACCCGTTCAACGCGCTGGGCGGCTACGTCCCCAACGTCAAGACCCACTATGCGCTGGAGACGCAGACCCGGCCGTTCTACAGCCCGGCGCAGTTCGCCCGCGGCTCCAACGCCTCGGTCGTCGTCCATGAACTCGCCCACCAGTGGTTCGGTGACGACGTCTCGCTTGAGCGCTGGCGGGACATCTGGCTGAACGAGGGCTTCGCCACCTACGCCCAGTGGCTCTGGTCGGACTACCAGGGCGAGGGCACCACCCAGCAGCTCGCCGACTACGTCTACGCCCAGCACCCGGCGAACGACCCGTTCTGGAAGGTCAAGCCGGGCGACCCGGGTGCGGCCCACCAGTTCGACGACGCGGTCTACGACCGAGGCGCCGCCGCGATCCAGGCGCTGCGCACGACCGTCGGCGACAAGGCGTTCTTCCAGCTCCTCAAGGCGTGGACCAAGGAACACGCCTATGGAAACGGCGACTTCGCGGACTTCCAGGGCCTCGCGGAGAAGATCTCCGGCAAGCCGCTGGCCCGGCTGTTCCAGACCTGGCTGTTCACCCCGGAGCGCCCGGCCGCGGCCGCGGCGGCCAGGGCCGGGCTGCGTGCGTCGGCCGTGGTCGGGCACCAGCCGAAGTCGTGGCAGCAGATCCACGCCGCGTACCGCCGCTGAGGTCGGCTCAAAGCAGAACCGGGCAGTCACCCCAAGTGACGGTTTGAGTGGGCGGTGCGGCTATACAGGCAGCATGACCGACGCCATGACCGCACCGCCCGAGTCCATCGAGCTGGACGTCAACCGACACGACCCGGCCTACCGCGGCTGGCTCAGGGAGGCCGTCGGCAAGGTCCAGGCCGACGCCAACCGCTCCGCCGACACCCATCTGCTGTCGGTGCCGCTGCCTGTGGAATGGGGCATCGACCTCTATCTGAAGGACGAGTCCACCCACCCCACCGGCAGCCTGAAGCACCGACTGGCCCGGTCCCTCTTCCTCTACGGCCTGTGCAACGGGTGGATCCGCCCGGGACGCCCGGTGATCGAGGCGTCCAGCGGTTCCACGGCGGTCTCCGAGGCGTACTTCGCGAAGCTGATCGGAGTGCCGTTCATCGCGGTCATGGCCGCGTCCACCAGTCGCGCCAAGATCGACCTGATCGAGTTCCAGGGCGGCAGCTGCCACCTGGTCGACAACCCCTGCGAGGTCTACGAGGCCGCCGCCCGGCTCGCCGACGAGACCGGCGGCCACTACATGGACCAGTTCACCTACGCGGAACGGGCCACCGACTGGCGCGGCAACAACAACATCGCCGAGTCGATCTTCCGCCAGATGTCCGCGGAACGGCACCCCGAACCGTCCTGGATCGTCGCCACGGCGGGCACCGGCGGCACATCCGCGACCATCGCCCGGTACATCCACTACACCCAGCGCGACACCGGCGTCTGCGTGGCCGACCCGGAGAACTCCGCGTTCTTCGAAGGCTGGCGCACCGGCGACGACTCGGTCACCACCGACCACGGCTCCCGCATCGAAGGCATCGGCCGCCAGCGCGTCGAGCCCAGCTTCATCCCCGGCGCCGTGGACCGCATGATGCGGGTCCCCGATGCCGCCGCCATCGCCACCATCCACACCCTGGAACGCCTGCTCGGCCGCAAGACCGGCGCGTCCACCGGCACCGGCACCTGGGCCGCGTTCCGGATCATCGCGGAGATGCTCGCCCACGGCGAGCGGGGCAGCGTGGTCACGCTGCTGTGTGATCCGGGTGAGCGTTATCTCGACAAGTACTACTCGCAGGAATGGCTTGCCTCCCAACGCATCGACGTCGCGCCGTACGCGGCGCGGCTGGAAAGGTTCCTGACGGAGGGACGCTTGTAGTCTGCGGTGTTGAACAACCGCGACTAGCCCACTGCGCAGCGGACCGCCAGATACCCCGCCACCGCCACCGTCAAGGTGGCGAACGCGCGGGTCAAGGTCGCGGACGGGACGCGGGCCGAGGCGCGGCGGCCGAGGAGCGAGCCAATGACGGCGGCGGCGGTCAAAGGGGCGATGACCGCCCAGTGGAGCGTTTCCTCGCCGGCCCTCGCGGCCAGCGCCACCGCCGAGTTGATCGCGATGACCAGAAGCGACGTCCCGACGGCCACCGGCATCTCGTAGCCCAGGGCGCCCACCAGCGCAGGGACGATGACGAAGCCGCCGCCCACGCCGAGGAAGCCGGTGAGGAAGCCAACGGCCAGGCCGGAGGCGAGGATTCGCGCCACAGGCGTCTTCCGCGTGCGCTCCGGGACCGGTGCGCTGGTGCGGCCGCGTCGGAACATCGCCACCGCCGAGACCACCATCAACGCGGCGAAGCACAGCATCAACACGGTCGGGTTCACCAACCTGTTCAGCGCCGTGCCCCCGTACGAGGCCGCTATGCCCGACGCACCGAAGGCGGCACCGGCCCCCCAGCGGACGTTGCCCGCGCGGGCGTGGCTCCAGGTGCTGCACACCGCGGTCAGGCCGACGACGACCAGGCCGCCCGTGGTGGCCGACTGTGCGCTCTGGCCGAGCGCGTAGACCAGTACCGGGACCGTCAGGATCGAGCCGCCACCGCCAAGTGCGCCCAGGCACAAGCCGATCAGACCGCCCAGAGCCATGCCGAGCAGGGTCATATGACGGTTCCCGGCCGCCCGCCGGGACGGCACACCGGGAGCCCGGCGAGCGACCAGGCCTGCATGCCGCCGCGCAGGTTGTAGGCCGCCCTGCCCGCCGCCCGCAGCCGGCCGACCGCGAGCGCGGACCTGCGTCCTGATCGGCAGACGACGACCAGCAGTTGGTCGTCGGTCAGCTTCGCGGTCAGTTCCCTGAGGCGTTCATCAGCCGTGGACAGCGGTACGTGGATCGCCTCCGGTGCGTGCCCGGCCTCCCATTCGTCGGCTTCCCGTACGTCCAGCAGCACCGCCACGCCGGAGCTGACCAGCCCCCGCGCCTCCAGCGGATCCACTTCCCGCAGCGTCTCGAACACGCCAACCCCCCAAGCCCGTCACTTCGTCAGGGCGAAGGTCCCCGCCCCCGCCAGGTCCAGCCGGTAGCCCTTCGCCGAGAACTCGGCGCGGGCGGTGAAGCGGTCGCCGCGCACCAGCGTGTAACGCCACTCGACCGGACGGTCGCCCGCGCAGCCGAGGCGGTCGACGGCGAAGGCGGCAACGCCCTCGTCGATGCCCAGCAGTCGGCGCTCCGCAGGTGTGGGCACCACCGCCCGCAGCACCTCCCGGCCGCCGGTCAGCCGTACGCCGGTGCGCGCCGCCAACTCGTCGTAGAGGGAGGTGTGGGTGAAGTCCGCCTCCCGCAGCGGGGCGGCCAACTCGGCGGGCAGCCATACCCGGTCGACGGCCAGTGGTTCGTCGTCGGCCAGCCGAAGGCGTTCCAGGTGCAGTAGCGGAGCAGACTCCTCCAGGCCGAGGCGGGCGGCGAAGACCCCGTCGGCGCGGATGTCCAGTACCCGCACCACGCTGCGCTGCACCCGGCCTGCCGCCTCGACCGAGGCGAACAGGCTGTAGAGCGCGCCCAGCGGCTGCTCTATCTCGGCGGGAACGGCGAGTCGCGGCGGACGGCCGCGCTCGGCGATCACCAGACCTTCGGCGCGTAGCTGGCGCAGAGCCTCGCGGACCGTGTGGCGGCTGACGCCGTACTCCTCGACGAGGGCGAGCTCCCCCGGGAAGGCGGTGCCGAACTCGCCGGACTCCACCCTCGACCGCAGATCATCGCGGATCTGGGCCCATAGTGGAAATGGACTGGAACGGTCCGGTTTGGTTGCTCTACTCGATCGCACCGACCTAATGTACGTACATTCGTTCATTGGCGAAAGGGGTGGGTCAATGGTTGAGGTTGAGGTCATCGACACGTCGGAGCTGGGCAATCGCAGCTATGTCGCGCACGATGGCCAGGTCGCGGTCGTGATCGATCCGCAGCGCGATCTGGACCGGGTCGAGGCGGTGCTGGCGGCGGCCGGTCTGTCCTGTGGGCTGGTCGTGGAGACGCACGTCCACAACGACTACGTGACCGGTGGATACGAGCTCGCCCGGCGCAACGGGGTGCCGTACGTTCTCTCCGCCGCCGAGTCGGTCTCCTTCGACCGCTACCCGGTGGAGGACGGCGACCGGCTCGCCGTGGGCAGCCTGTCCGTCGAGGTCGTCGCGACCCCCGGTCACACCGACAGCCATCTGTCGTACGTCATCTCCGACGGGGACGGGCCGCCCGCGGTGTTCACCGGTGGATCGCTGCTGTACGGGACCGTGGGAAGGACCGACCTGGTGCACCCCGACCGTACGGAGGAGCTGACCCGGGCGCAGTACCGTTCGGCCCGGCGGCTGGCCGCCGAACTCCCCGACGAGGCGGCCGTCTTCCCCACCCACGGCTTCGGCAGCTTCTGCTCCTCCAACTCCACGGCGGGCGGTTCGGCAGCCACCATCGGCGATGAGCGAATACGCAACGACGCGCTCACCGAGCCCGACGAGGACACCTTCACCGCACGACTGATCGCGCAACTCACCGCCTATCCGGCCTACTACGCGCACATGGCGCCGCTCAACCGCCAGGGGCCGTCGGCCGCCGACCTCACGCCTCCCGAGCCCGTGGACGCGATCGCGCTGAAGTCCCGGATCGCGGCCGGGGAGTGGGTGGTGGACCTGCGGGACCGCACCGCCTACGCGGCCGGGCACCTGGCCGGGACGGTCGGCATCGAACTGGGCAGGCAGTTCGCCACCTATCTGGGGTGGCTGCTGCCCTGGGGCAGCCCGGTCACCCTCATCGGCGAGACGGCGGAGCAAGTGGCGCAGGCTCAGCGGCAGTTGGTGCGCATCGGCATCGACCGGCCCGCGGGGGCGGCGGTCGGTCCGGTGGCGGGCGAGTGCTCCTACCCCCGGGTGGGCTTCGCCGACCTCCCCACGATGGCGGACGGAGTGATCCTCGACGTACGCCGGAACGACGAGCGGGCCACCGGGGCCATACCCGGCTCGCTGCACATTCCGCTGCACCAGCTCCTGGACCGGCTGGGCGAGCTGCCGGAGCGCAAGCTGTGGATCCACTGCGGCACCGGCTTCCGGGCCAGCGTCGCCGCCGCGCTGCTGGAGCGGGCCGGACGCGATGTCGTGCTCATCGACGACGACTTCGGCAACGCCGCCACCGCCATGAACCCGCAGGCCTGAGGGAGGACGCCATGTCGCAGCACTCCAGGATCCTCATCATCGGCGGTGGCACCGCGGGCATCACCGTCGCCGCCCGCCTGCACCGCGCCCGCACCACCGGAGTCACGGTGCTCGAACCCAGCGACACCCACTACTACCAGCCGCTGTGGACGCTCGTCGGCGGCGGCTGCGCACCACTCGGGGAGAGCGCCCGCAGCGAGGCGTCCGTCATGCCGCGCGGGACACGGTGGGTCAAGGGCCGTGCGGCGGAGATCGATCCGGCCGCGCACGTCGTGACCACATCGGACGGCGCGCGGCTCGGCTACGACCATCTCGTGGTCTGCCCCGGCATCCAGCTCGACTGGCACAAGGTCCCGGGGATGGCCGACGCCGTACGCTCCCCGCACGCGTCATCCAACTACCTGCCCGAACTGGCACCGAAGACCTGGCAGTTGATACGCGGGCTGCGCAAGGGCACGGCGGTGTTCACCATGCCGTCCGGGCCGATCAAGTGCGCCGGCGCACCGCAGAAGATCGCGTATCTGGCCGCCGACCACTGGCGCCGCCAAGGGGTGCTGAAGGACATCCGGGTGGTGCTGGTGCTGCCGACCCCGGCGATGTTCGGACTGCCCGCCTTCTCCGCCGAGTTGGCGCGGGTGGCCGCCCGCTACGGCATCGAGGTCCGGCTGAACAGTGAGCTGACCCAGGTCGACGCCGACTCCCGCAAGGCCGTCATCGTCAACAACGCCGACGGGTCGAGTGAGTCGATCGGCTACGACCTGCTGCACACCGTGCCCCCGCAGTCCGCGCCGAATTGGATCGCGAGCGGTCCGCTCGCCGACCCCGGCAACCCCAACGGCTATGTCCAGGTCGACAAGCACACCCTGCGCCATGAGAGGTATCCGGACGTCTTCGCGTTGGGCGACGCGGGCTCGACCCCCAACTCCAAGACCGGCGCGGCGGTCCGCAAGCAGGCCCCGGTCGTGGTGGCGAACCTCCTGGCGACCATGGCAGGACGCGAGCCCGCCGCCCGCTATGACGGTTACGCGTCCTGCCCGATCACCACCGCCCGGGACCGCATGCTGCTCGCCGAGTTCGACTACACCATGCGGCATACGCCGTCCATCCCGCTGATCGACACCACACGCGAACGGCGGGACATGTGGTACGTCAAGCGGTACGGACTGCCGCTGCTGTACTGGCGGTTGATGCTGCGCGGCCTTGCCTGACGAGCCGGTCAGCCCGCCTTCAGCAGCTCCAGGACCTCGCCCGTCGTGTCCAGCGTCTGCTGCGGGCCATCGGCCGCTGGAAAGTGCAGGAAGGCGTGCTCAATGCCCGCCCGGTCGCGCAGCGTGCGCAGCGCGGTCGCGAGATCGGCCGCCGACAACGGCCGGGTCGCGATGAGCCGCGGCACCGAACCGATGGCGGACGGGTCGCGTCCAGTGTCCCGCGCCGCCTGGTCGATGACGGCTCGGGCCTGGATCAGCGGTTCCGGGTCCACTCGGTCGGAGAGCAGCACCGCGGGCAGCCAGCCATCGGCCCGACGGCCTACGCGACGTAGCGCCGTGGGGCCGATCGCCCCGAGGTGGATCGGTGGCCGGGGCCGCTGCACCGGCTTGACGTCCACGTACGAAGCGGGCACCTGCCAGAACTTGCCCTGGTACTCGACCGGGCTCTCGCTCCACCACCGCTCCAGGACGTCCAGGCTCTCATCGAGCCGCGCCCCGCGCGACGCGAACGGGATGCCCGCGGCCGCGTACTCCTCCGGGGACCAGCCGATGCCGAAGCCCGGGATGAGACGGCCGCCACTGAGCTGGTCGATGGTGGTGAGCTGGCGGGCCAGCACGGCGGGGGAGTACTGGGTGATGTTGATGACGCTGCTGCCGACCAGGATGCTCTCGGTGACCGCGGCAGCGGCGGTCAACAGCGCGAACGGGTCGAGTACGGCGCGGAATTCCTCCGGAATGGTGTCCGTGCCCATGTAGCCGACGGTGGGTCTCACCGGCGCCAGCAGTCGGTCCCCGACCCACAGGCTCGCCGCCCCGAGTCGCTCGGCCTCCCGGGCGAAGCCCGCGATCGCGGACGCCTCCTGGGCATGTCTTCCGTTCTGCGGCAGCGCGATTCCGACGTGCATCAGATGATGTCCTTTCGGTATCCCCTTGCGGCGGGCCGTAGTTGACGGCCCGTTCGACATTCGACCATGTGTCGGCCCTGGCGTGGACCTCGGCCCGGCGTGCCGTTCTCCTGCGCCGGGCGCGGTTGGCCGAAAGCGTCAGCCATGACGACTGAGGCCATGACGACTGAGGTCATGACAACCGAGCAGGAGCCGCGACGATGAGCGGGCAGTCGGCCGCAGTCGGTGTTGCCGGTCGCGGCCGTGCTGGTGCTGGTGCTGCCCGCCGGAGTGGTGGGGGAGCTCACCGCGGCGCTCACCGTGGCGCTCGGGGTGACACCGAGAGCGCGCGGGGCGCGGCTGGAGGCGCGGGAGGTGCGCCCGGGCCCGTAGTGGCTGCGGCTTCGCGCCCTGGCAGATAGTTCGTACGGAGAGCTAAGACTATGGTATGGCGGCAGCGGAACTTCCCGACGCACTCGCTGATGTCCTCACCGGCATCCAACGGCTGATCCGGCGCAGGTTGCGTGCCGGTATGTCCGTCCCCCGGCTGCGCGGAGCGCAGATCGAGCTGCTGCGGCTGGTGGTCGCCAATCCGGGGATCCGGGTCTCGGCGGCGGCCAAGGAGCTCTATCTGGCGGGCAATTCGGTCTCCACCCTGGTCAACCAACTGGTCAAAGCCGGGTTGTTGCACCGTGAGACCGATCCGGTCGATCGTCGTTCCACCCGGCTGCTCCCCACCCCGGACGCGGAGGCGCGGCTACGGGACTGGGCGGAGCAGCGCACCGCGCTGGTACGGCAGCAGATGGAGCGGCTCTCCGAGGAGGACCGTGCGGCGGTGACCGCCGCCATTCCGGCGTTGCGCAGGCTCGCCGAGGGCCTGCACGAGGAGGTGGTGGGGCGATGAGCGACGACGGGCCGATAGCCGAGGGCGGGGCAGCCCTGGTGTGCAACGGGCTCGCCTACTCCTTCGGGGAGACGAGAGCGGTTGACGGCCTCGATCTCTCGGTGACCGCCGGTGAGGTCTTCGGCCTGCTCGGACCCAACGGCGCGGGCAAGACCACCGCGATCCGCTGTATCACCACCCTGCTGCCGGTGCCCGCGGGCATGGTGCGGGTCCTCGGCCATGACGCGGCCAGGGAGCGGATGGCGGTGCGCCGCCTCCTCGGCTACGTACCGCAGCAGCTGTCCGCGGACGCTGCGCTGACCGGGCGGGAGAACGTGGCGCTGTTCGCCCGGGTTTTCGACGTCGCCCGCCGCGAGCGGGCGGACCGGGTGGCGCAGGCGCTGGAGGCGGTCGATCTCACCGAGGCCGCCGACCGGATGGCGAGTACGTACTCCGGCGGCATGGTGCGCCGCCTGGAACTCGCCCAGGCACTGGTCAGCGCGCCCCGGCTGCTGATGCTCGACGAGCCGACCATCGGCCTCGACCCGATCGCCCGTACCAGCGTGTGGGACCACATCAACGCGGTCCGCGCCGCGACCGGCATGACGGTGCTGGTGACCACGCACTACATGGACGAGGCCGATCAGTACTGCGGCCGCGTCGCGCTGATGCACCGCGGCCGGATCCGCGCACTCGGCACCCCCGAGGCGCTCAAGGCCGATCTCCGTGACCGGCGCGGTGACGGAGCGAAGCCCACGTTGGAGGACGTCTTCCGCGATGTCGCCGGCAGCGGGCTGGACGCCCAGGGAGGAGAGTTCCGCGATGTCCGCCGTACCCGCCGCACCGCATCCCGCGTCGGCTGATCCGGTCGAGCCCGGCCCGGCGGCCGATCGGGGCCTTGACCTGCTGCTGGTCCCGCCGCGGGCCCGTACCGGCTGGCGGGTGGTGCCCGCCCGTGTCCTCGCCATGTGCGTGGTGGAGCTGCAGAAGCTCCGGCACGACCGCACCGAGCTCTACACCCGCGCCGTCCAGCCCGCGCTGTGGCTGTTGATCTACGGAGAGACCTTCACCCGGATTCGGGCGATCCCCACCGGTGGCATTCCGTATCTCGACTATCTGGCGCCGGGCCTCATCGCCCAGTCCGCGATGTTCATCGCGATCTTCTACGGGATCATGATCATCTGGGAGCGGGACTCCGGCATCCTCACCAAGCTGCTGGTCACGCCCACACCACGGACCGCGCTGGTAACGGGGAAGGCCTTCGCGGCGGGAGTCAAGTCGCTGATCCAGGCGATCGTCGTGGTCGTGATCGCCGCGCTGCTCGGTGTCGCGCTGACCTGGAATCCGCTGCGGCTGCTCGGCGTGGGCGGCATCGTGCTGCTCGGCTCGGCGTTCTTCTCCTGTCTGTCGATGACCATCGCGGGGATCGTGCTCACCCGTGATCGGCTGATGGGTATCGGGCAGGTCAAGCCTCCTTCGCAAGCTATTTGACACTCGCTCATGAGGTCGCTGTGACCCCCTTCGTGGACATGCAGACGCCCCCGGCCGGTATCGGCGCTTGGGCCCGGGGGCGTCGGGCAGATCAGGCGAAGCGCTCCGCCTTGACTGCGTTGATGAAAGCGGCCCACTCCTCAGCCGAGAAGGTCAGCGCTGTGCCGTGCGGGTCTTTGCTGTCGCGTGCTGCCACCACTTCACCGAGGCTTGCCGTCTCTACGCATTGACCGTTTCCGCTGCTGTATGAACTCTTCCGCCACACGGCTTCGGAGAAATTCACCTTGTTCATGTCGTTACCTCCTCTCCTACTTCAATCTCCTGGGCCAGTGTGGTGAGCAATTTCGACGTGGCTCCGGGGCTCAGCGCCTCGGCGCGTAGGTTGTCGAAGATCGCGCCAAACCGGCGTACGTCCACGTCAGCCTCAAGGAAAAGATCACCCGCCATACTGTCGATGTAGATGAGTTCGGGATCGTCTACGTCCGGGAAGCTCATGAGGACGAACGATCCGGGCATCCCTGGGTGTGCTCCTGCGCTGAACGGGATGATCTGAAGCGTCAGGTTCGGCTCAGCTGCGGCCTTCCTCAGGTGCTGCAGTTGCTCCCGCATGACCTTCGGGCCACCAACCATACGATGGACGGCGGCTTCATCGATGATCGCCCAGAGTTGTAGGGCGTCGTCCTTGGTTAGTACTGCCTGGCGCTCCATGCGTGCTTGTACCCGCTGCTCGATTTCCCTGGGGTTGGCCATCGGCAACACGCCAGTAATCACGGCACGTGCGTAGTCTTCGGTCTGCAAAAGACCGGGGATGAACAGGCTTTCATAGTTGCGTACCGTCCGCGCCTCAGCTTCAAAGCTGATGTACGCAGTGTATTCCTCGGGTAGTTCGCTGTGATACGGCCGTAGCCATCCCTCGTCGCTCGCCCCTTGCAACAGCGCCAGGATTTCGCCACGTTGTTGCTCTTGAACGTTGTACAGGTCGAGCAAGGAAACAAGGGCACGTTTCTGCGGTTGGACGCGCGCCTTCTCGATCCGGTACAGCGTTGCGGGATTGATGCCGGTGCGCGCGGTGACGTCATCCCTGGTCAACTCAGCAGCGGCGCGGAGACGGCGGAGCTCTGCGGCCAGTCGTCGGAGTCGCACTGTCGGCGCCTGCCGCTTCGCGGCCATGGTCCACACCCTTTCATCTGCACAGCAGCCCTCGCGATTCTGTCCGGCAACTGCCCTTACCTGCAAGGCAGGTTCGCATATGCAAGGTATGCATCTTCAGACCTTGCATACGACGGGTCGTCAGGTGCATCCTGGGCTTCCGATCGCCTTGCGTGACCGTATCGTCACGGGTTGGCGATCTTGATGCTGAGTCATGTCTAAAGGGCGGAGGTCTCGGCATGACATCGGAGGACGCGCCCGCAGGTGGCGCGGAGGCTCATGGCGACCCGAACGATCACACGGGCGAAGGTGGGCTGTTGACGGCGATGGCGGAACAAATGCAGGTAGCCGCTGGGGTGTTGGTGAAGGTGCTGATAGAGCACGCAGAAGAGATCTCTACTGGCCTACAGCGTGGCGTGAGCGCTGATTACGTGCCGGAGGTGGGTGCCGTGGTGAAGGACACGACGCGTGACCTCGTGGGCGTCGTCGTGGAGGTAGACGGCTCGCTGGTGCGGCTACGTCCCGCCGGTGCCGGTGGTTGGCGGTGGCGCGCGCTGGTAGCTGACGTGGAACCAGCGGGGCCGACGTGCGAGATGGGCGCGCGTGCTGCTGACATCAGCGCACGCTACGACTTAAGGCGTCTCCGGTGAGCCGCCACAAGCGCCGGCCACCCTGGATCGTTGCCTTCGCGGGGCGGATTGCTCGGGTGACGGGCTTGATCTTCATCATCGCCACTTCGGCGGTTGCTGGTTCCGCGATCACCTTAGCCATCGTCAGCACTCCTAACACCCCCTGATCCCCGCTCCCTGCCGGTGACCGATGGTGCCCTATGGCCTCCCTATGCACGGGCACCCCCCTGGCGGGGAGTGGGTTCACCCTTGGGAGGGGCCGATGTTGTGCCCGTGGGGGCTGCACGAAGTCGAACCATGCGACGACACGCCAGGGTGGTACCGGTGTGAACCGTGCGGCGTGGTGGTGATCTTCACCAGTGAAGGTGGCGGCGGCGATGCTGTGTCCTGGGTCTGTCATCTATGTGACTACCGACTTACCGCTGAAACCGCCGAGATAAGCCGTGACCTGGACGAAGACGATGACGAGTGGTGGACCACGGTTGTCTGTGCGGATGGGGCGGCATGCAAGGAACGCCAGAGGAAGGATCCGTTCGCCGACGAACTACACCAGTGATCTCTACCGCTGGAAACGGAGGTTCAGGAGCGCTCTGCGGTAGGTGCGGCGCGGTGGTCATCGAGGGGCCGAATGGTGGCTATGTCTGCGGAAGTTGCTAGCTACTACTCAGTTGGCCCGGCACGGTAGAGCAGCAAGCATGTTCTCTTTACCATGACCTGAGGGAGGATCACATGCACTGTACGAACTGCGGGGCCTCAGTGATCCAGGGCCCGGACGGAAGCTGGTCGTGTAACAACTGCGGGGCGTCCGGGTGATGCAGCAGAGTGGAGCCGGGTATGCGCTGTGAGAACTGTCAACAACCTGTCATCGAGGGTCCAGAGGGCGGCTATGTCTGCGGCCTGTGCTTCCACCTGGTGGAGCCGAACGGGTACTCCACAACTCGGGCCGAGGGCGTGAAGGCTGCCGCTGCACAACGGCGCGCTCGCACGCTCGCACGCAGGAAATCGTCAGATAGCTAGCCCGCGCACGATTGGCCCTGATCGTCCACGTTTCGGTTGACGGTCGGGGCCATTTGCCGCACTCGGCTTAGGCAGGGGACCAGTGAACCAGTTGACCACTTCCCTGCCTAAGTTGCATGCTGGGGGTCTCGCGTGATGGGCGCCGTAAGGGGCGCTTGTTGGCGACGACTCAAGGGGATAGCTGTGCAAAATCTGAGAATACGTCAGCATCTGCGGGCGCTGGCGCTGGTGGGCGTTGTGGCTGCCGGGTTGGGTGTTACGGCTTCTGTGGCTGTGCCTGCCGTGGCGGCGGTGCCTTCCGATGGCGGCGGGTCGTCGGTGGCTGGTCCGGCTGCGGCGGAGATCAGTGCTCCGGTTCCGGTGCTGGTCGATGGGCTGCGGCTGCGGACTGCGGGCAACCTCAACGGCGGCGTTCAGGGCCTGCTGTACACCAGCGATCAGGTCAACGTGATTGCCGCGTCATCCGACCTGGACGGCGGGACCTGGTACGAGGTCTCTCTTCCGGAGTCCAGCGCGGGGGGCCTGGATGCTGGGTCTGTCGGCTGGGTCTACGCGGACTACGTGGGTACTCCGTCGGTCGTGCCCGGGGATGGCTACTACGGTCCCGGCAATCCGGTGGCGGGCCACAACTGATCGAAGCCCAGTTTCTTTCGGGCGAACTTACATAGGGGACCAGTCCCCTGACTGAGTGGATGGGTGGCGTCGGGGGGCGTCCCGGCGCCACGCACCCGGCAACAAGGAGGTTTGGCAGTGAGTTCCTTGCGTATGCGGCTCGGCGCGGTGGCGGCGGCTGTAACGGTGGTTGTGCTCGGCCTGGTCGCGGCCCCGGCGAATGCCGCCGCTCCGGCTGCTGCGGTCCGCCATGCGGTGCGGGTCACGCCTCGGGACGTGTATCAGACAGAGATTGAGGCGGACGGGGTGAGGCTGCATGACGGCTCGGGCTCCGGTCCGGTGATCGGCCTGCTGTATTACGGCGATCAGGTGGAGGTGACGGCTACTTCGGGGTCGTGGTCGCGGGTCTATCTGGACGGTGACAGCGCGGGCGGTCTGCCTGCCGGGTCGTCTGGCTGGGTGTGGAGTGGCTATCTGCAATGCGAGCCGTCTACCCCCACGGGAGGGGTCTGCGGCTGACAAACCGGCTGGTGAGAAGGTTATGGGCCCCTTCCCAATCCCGGGAAGGGGCTCGAAAAGTGGAGTGTGCAGGCGTACGATTCGAGGTTCCCCTGAGGCCGACGTGACGGTTGGTCTCTTCGTGGGGGTGCGTCAACTCCCTCCAGTCTGTGTGACCTTGGGGATTCGGCTCGTGTGGGCTGTGGGTGGTCGGCGTGGCATCGACAGCGGTCCGGGGCGCCTGTGGGGGGTCCTGGCAGATGGGAAGGTGTTGCGACGGTGGACGGCGCGGCCACCTGGAACGAGGACCACGACGAATACGACGACGGCGAGCACTTGCCGGAGGTGGACTATGCCAACCGATATGCGGAAGCGGAGACAGCGGCGCGGGAGCTGTGCCACGAATTAGCACGGGCAGGCGTGACGGCGGACGCGCGAACGCTGCGGGTGCGACCGCACATGACCAAGACAGGGCGGCCGTGGGTGAAGCTCTCCGCCCGGTCGGCGCAGCTCCTTACGGCCTACCTGGCGTCGCATGACGCTTGCCCGAAATGACGGCGCGGGGTGGGAGACTGTACGGCGCTCGGCCACATCGCGGCAGCAACCCGCCCGTGCCGCGCAGCGGTACGGCTCACGGCCTTAAGCCTCCGCGACAGGTGATGGCGACGGTGTCGCAGCGCCCCGACTTTCCCCTCTTCCTGCCAGCCTTCATCGCGCACAACAGCGGTACGGACAGCCGGCGACTTACCCGCCATGTAAACCGCTTAGCAGTGCCGCCCCCAGCAAAACCCCCCGGCGGGGGCGCGCAATCCGCGGAACTACGGGAAGGGCATCACCATGCGATGGAAGAACAAATCCGGTCACGAGGTGTGGGTGGAAGTGACGCAGCGGGGCGAGTTCTTACGCTGTGCCGGGTGCCGGGCGCGGCGGCTCATCACGGGCGTCCAGCCCAGCCGGTTCACCGCCCAGCAGCACGCACGCGAGTGCGCCCGGTGAGGTACGGCAGGTGCGTCCTAGCGCTGCTCGTGCCCTAGGTCTGACACCGAGACGGGGCACAAAGCGGCCCCCGCTGGCTGATGCTGGCGGGGGTTTCGTACTGCTCGGGGAGGAGACTTGCGCGCGCGACGCCCGCCCGGCGACCGACCGGACCGACGGAACGCCGCAGCCGGGCGGGCGTCGGGCGGGCGGGGGGGGGGGGGGGGGGGGGGGGGGGCCCGCGCCGTAAGGCGCGCGCCCTTGAGTAAGTAAAGAAAAGTTACTCCGCGTCGGTGTCGGCCACCTTGCGGGGGCGCTTGGCCTTGGGCCTGGTCGCGGTGAGTGGGTAGGCGAGGCGCGTGCGAGCGGCTGAGGCGCGCAACTCCTCGACCATCAGCGGGCGCTCGTCGGAGTGCGTGACGCGGTAGGTGATCAGAACGGTGGGGCTGGTGTCGCCGACCATGAGCGCCAGCCGCTCATCGGGCAGAGCGGGGCGCGCGGTGACGTACTCGGTCCACGCAAGATCGTGCCCGGCTTCCTTGAGGTCGTCATAGAGATCGGTCATCGGCCGGTTCGGGGAGTTGATCACCTCAGGCGCAGTACTCGACAGATCCATAGGGAGGGTCACCCGGTGCAGCGCCCGGTGTCCCGTGTGATCGACAAGTACCCGATCCACCCGTAGGGCCTCGTCCTCGTCATTTGGGTCCCGGCCAAGGAAGCCTGCTGACGCTCCTTCAATTACGGTCCGCTGTACGGTGGGCTCTCCCGCCTCGGTGTAACCCTGTTCCATGTGGTGGCGACCGCTGCGGGTGATCTGGCGCGCGATGGTGGCGGCCGGTGCAGGAGCGGCAAGAACGAACGTTCCTTTGCCTTGCTGGCTCTCGGCCAGACCCATATTGCGCAACTCTTGCAACGCGTATCGAACCGTGTTCTTACTGACCCCCCACCGAGCCATCATCTCTGACTCACTCGGCAGCCGGGCGCCGGGCGAGTATTCACCAGCGGCGATCCGGTCGGCAAGATGGCGGGCGATCTGCTGAAACCTGGCGGCTGGCGGCTGCAGCTCCATAGCGGGCGGGTCTCCTTCGGCGGTGAGTGTCAGACCAGCGTGGTATACGGGCGCGACTTACATAGGGGACAGGATAGGTGCTTGTCTGGACCTGTCCAGGGGCGCATGGGGGGCGCACCTGGTGCACTTAGGCAGGGGACCAGTGGACCAGGGAACCTGCGGATGAGTGGATCCGTTAAGGGATGTAGGGGCGCCAACTGGCCCCCTGGAAGGGAAGGAAGCGATGAACAAACCGATAGCGGCGGATCGTTTTGAAGCGGCGATCTGTCTGGTTCCGCCGCGTCAGCGCACGGATCAGAACGGGCAACCGCGCAAGGATCGCGACGGCGTCATTCAGTGGGTCGTCTCGGTCGCGGTGACGGCCAACAACGGGCGACGCACCGACTCAGAGGTGATTGAGGTCGTGCTCTCGGGTGAGCCGCAGGGCATCACTACCGGTATGCCGGTCAAGATCATTGATCTGTGGCATAACGACTGGGAGATCGAAGGACGCACGGGCGTCACGTGGTCGGCAGCGGCGATCACTGCGGGCGGTCCGGTGTCGTCTGGGCGGGGTGGCAAGTCGGGGGGTGACGCGTGATGCCGCTCACCTTCGATTCTGAGGGGCAGTTCGCGCACTTGATGCACAGCCTTCGGTCTTTGGCTGGTGCTGAGGCGCTGCTGATGAGTGAGGGTGACATACCCGCCCTCGAATACCTGCTCGCACTGGTCGGGCGTCGGGCAGAAGACGCATCTCAGATTGCTCGGTTGCTGCTGGTGCGTCTCCAGGCTGCGCAGGAGGAGGGGGACTGACGTGGTCGCGCGCTATATCTGGCTGACCGCCTTGGTCCTGGTGGGCATCGCCTACCTCACCCGGCGGCGGTGGGAGCCTCGGCTGACTCGTCGCGGTATCGACCTGCGGGCGGTGCCGTGGCGGTGGTACCTGGCGGGGTTCCCGGCGACCGTGATTCGGATGCGGTTGACCTGGCGGCAGACCTGCCTGCTGAACAATCTGTCCATCTCGCCTAGGGGTAACCGTGGGCTACTCGGCGGCTTGGTGGTGCAGGGCAGTGCGCTGCGGCAAATCCCGCCGCGCTTGGGCCTGCCGCGTCCTACACGTGGGGGCCTGGTCGTCAAGGTCGGCTTACATGCCGGACAGACACCCGCGCCGTTCGTACAGGCGGTGGACGCGCTTGCGCACGCGTGGGGGGTGTACGGGGTGCGTGTCACCTCCCCGGCGCGCGGCCTCGTGGTGATCACGGTGACAGCCCGCGATCCGCTCACGGACGCAGAGGTCGCGGAAACGCCGGAGCCTGCACGGCTGTTGATGGCGCGGGTCGGCCGGATCGAGAGCGGCGGCGCGTGGCTGGTCGATTTCCGGACGGTGGCTCATTGGCTGGTCGTCGGCGCGACGACGTCCGGCAAATCCAACTGGTTGGGAGCGCTCCTCGTGGCGCTGGCTCGTCAGCCGGTGGGCCTGGTCGGTATCGACTGCAAAGGCGGTCTTGAGCTGTCGCTGTGGGCTCCTCGGCTCTCGGCCCTGGCGATCAATCGACGGCAGGCGCGGGCGCTGCTGGAAGCGCTGGTGACGGAACTGGAAAGCCGTATGTCCGTCTGCCGTGCGGCGGGCGTGCGCAACGTGTGGGAACTGCCAGAAGATGACCGCCCGATGCCGCTGGTGGTGATCGTGGACGAGATCGCCGAGTTGTACCTGTCGGACGGGTCGCGCGAAGCACGCGATGAGACGACCGCGTGCGCGGTGCTGCTGCTCCGACTGGCGCAGCTCGGGGCGGCGCTCGGGGTCCACCTGGTGGTCGCAGGCCAACGGTTCGGTGCCGAACTCGGCGCGGGCGTCACGGCGCTGCGGGCACAACTGAGCGGGCGCGTGGCTCATCGCGTCAACGATCCCACCACTGCCGAAATGGCGTTGGGCGACCTGGCTCCGGATGCCCTCGCGGCGGCTCAGATGATCACGGAGGAGGAACGGGGGGTCGCGGTGACCACAGTTGGCGGCCGGTGGCTGCGGGCTCGCTCCACCCATGTGCCAACCGACCACGCGCGCGAGGTTGCTGCCGAGACTGCCTGGCTCCGGCCGGACTTCCCGGCGCTGGCGTCCGCCACTGCAGAAGGGGTGGAAGCGGTATGACCACACCGATTAACCCGAGTGAGCTGTACCTAGTCGAGATCGTCTTGGGTGTCATCTGGTTTATGGCCGTGCGCAGTAAAGAAATCCGCGTGTGGCATGTGGTGGTCATTGGGGTCTTCTTCTTTGAGATTGGTATGACTCCCGTTGGCTACGGTGTCGCGTGGATCATTAACGGCATTCTGCACATGTTCTTGCCGTGAATGCGCTGCGCTGTGGTGGCTGGGGTAAGCCACCTGTCCGCGAGCGGTGAGAAAACGCTCTCATCGACTGCAAGGAAACCATGACCGTCCTACCTCCTATGTCGATCCACGTTGTGGCGGCTCTGCGTTGGGCCGCTCCCCTTGGAAGGTCTCCGCCGTGTCCATATCCGGTAACCCGCATACAGACGTTGACACGCGGCGCTCAGTCCTTGACCTGGCTGAGCGCTTGCGCGCGCTTTCCCCTACACAGGCGGATATGGTCCGCGTGGCGAACGAGCCGGGATTTTCCCGGTGGTTGGAACAGATACGCAATATCGGCGGCTGCGCGCACCCCATTTACCTGTCGGGTCAGACCACATGGCGTGACCCGGTTTCGGGGAGCATCATCCGGCGCTATTCGACTGAGGCTGAGCCGGGTGGACGGCTGGCACTGCGTTGCAACAACCGTCGGAAATCACGGTGCGGGCCGTGTAGCTACCTGCACGCTGGCGACACGTATCACGTGGTGCGCTCCGGCCTGGTCGGCGGGAAAGGCACTCCGGTGGCGGTGCGGGATCATCCCCGGTTGTTCGTGACCCTGACAGCTCCGTCTTTCGGCGCCGTGCACAGTACGGGCGGCCGGTGCCACCCGAGGCGGGACGGTGGCGTCTGCGAGCACGGGCGGCCGGTCGGCTGCGGCCTGCGCCATGCCGACACCGACCCTGCGGTAGGGCAACCGCTGTGCCGCGACTGCTATGACCTCGTCGGGCACGTGCTCTGGCATGCCATGGCGGGCACGCTGTGGACCCGTTGGACGCACGCGGTGCGGCGACACCTGGCGACCCGGGCGGGCATCAACCAAAGTGCCTTCCCGCAGTATGCACGGCTGTCCTTCGCCAAAGTCGCGGAGTACCAAAAGCGCGGTGCCGTGCACTTCCATGCTGTGATCCGGCTCGATGGTCCCGACGGACCGGATGCGTCCCCGCCCGGGTGGGGTTCGGTCGAACTCCTGCAAGACGCAGTGCGATCTGCTGCCGAAACGGTGGTTGTGCGGACTCCGTATTCGGCTGCCGTGGGCGAACGGGTCATCAGGTGGGGCACGCAAATCGACGTTCACCCTATCCACGCCTTCGGGGACGGGGAGGCCGTGAGCGATGACGCGGTAGCGGCTTACATAGCGAAGTACACATCGAAAAGCATCGGCGACGCGGGCGGCACGGATCAGCGCGTGATCTCACTCGGGGAAATATGGCTGCTGGCAGTAAACCCTCATGTGCGAGCACTGATGGCGACGTGCTGGCGCTTGGGTGGTCTACCCGAATTCGAGGGCCTACGGCTGCGGGCATGGGCTCACACACTTGGATTTCGCGGGCACGTGCTCACTAAATCCCGGGTGTACTCCACCACGTACGCAGCCTTACGCGTGGCCCGTGCCGCCTACCGGCAAAAGGCGGCAGGCGATCAGACGGCCTACGGCGTCGGCGTGGCGGTCGTTGAGTCGGCCTGGCGCTACGTCGGTAGCGGTCACAGCCTCGGCCAAGCATGGTTCGCCCGGGCGATAGCAGAGCAACAAGCACACGCCCGTGAGGACGGCAGGGAAGCTTTGGCCGACTGTCGCGGGAGGTGGTCGCTTGGCGAAGCAGCCTGATTCAGAGACGGAACGCGCCCGGCACTTGGAACGTATCTGCGCCAAATTGCCGACTCGCATTAGCCAAGAGAGTGCGCGTCGTTTAGCTCGGTTGCTCAGACTTCCTTCTGAAGAGGACGGCGAATGATTGCGGGGGACCCTGAATCGGGTCCCCCGTATTCGTTACAGCGGATTAGGGTCGATATCGACTCGCCCGTAGTCGAATGCCCGGCCGCGCGTACTAGATGCGTCAATTATTACGGCGGCGAACAGGAAACGGAGAACGGCGTTCATTCGCTCGAACTCTTCGGCCTCTTCCAGCGCTTCCCAACTTGCGCGCGCTTGGGGTCCCACCAACCCTTTAAGGACCTCAACGGTGGGTCGCACGACTAGCTTTCGCCGAAGGCTGGAGATGCGATCTTCGATCGTCTTTCGCATCTCTCGGTACTCGCGGGTTTTGATCTCTCGGGCATCCCACATCGCCTTTAGTTCTTCTAGCTCTCGCTCGTCTTCCTCAATGGCTGATTTGTCATCCGCCCCCAATTCCGGCGCGCTAGTAGCTCCTGTGATATCCAACTTTTCGAGCTGCTTGATTGCCGCATCTACGATGAATCTTTCGAGCGTGGGCGCGCTTGCCGCGCGTCCGCATGCTTGGCTGTCGGTGCGCTGGCTGCGGCTGCACAAGTACCGTCCATCCGAACCTGACATATAGGTGCCGCATCGCTTGCAGGTGACGATTCCCCGCAGAAGGTAGAAGCGGTTTGAGTCATTGTCCGCCGGTTTCGGGACTGAGCGGTATTGGCGTCGGTCTCGTGCCTCGTTCCATGTTCCCCGGTCGATGATGGCTGGCCATTCCCCATCACCTACTTCTTTGCCTCGGAAAACCCTGATTCCGGCCACGTGGTAATTGTCGAGTAGTGCGCGAACGTTGTGCGGGTTCCACTCCTTGCCTAGGGCCGTGGGCACCTTCCTTTCGTTAAGCTCCCGTGCAAGTTTCTGGGGCGTCTTCCCGTCCAGGTACCCGGCGAAAATCTCGCGAACGATTTCGGCTTCTTCAGGAATGACCTTGAGTCCGGTCTTGTCATACCCGTACCGGCGCTTGCCTCCGTGCGGTAGGCCATCCTTAGCCCGATCGATTGTCGCGTCCGTGAGACGTCGCGAAGTGTCATCACTGGAGCGGCAAGCGTGGGCTACCTCGATGCGGAGGAAAAAGCGGTCATCCGGGTCTGACAGATCCCGCTGGTTCGCTTGACCGTGCAATGTTAGGTCGTTGTCGTCCGCGACCTGTAGCAGCTCCTCCAGGTCGTAGGGCTGCCGCATCAGGCGGTCCGGGTGGTAGACGAGGATGTGACGTACCTGACCTTCGCGGGCGGCGTTGAGTAGGGCGTCCCAACCCTTCCGCTTGCGCTTGCGGCTCCACGCAGACCGGTTGTTGTCCACAAAGACAAGATCATTGGGCACGTTGAGCTGTAGGCGTTCAGCTACCTCTCGGCATAGTCGCTGCTGGCGGTCCACCCCGGTTTGGTCGTCGTCGTTGACATGCGAGATCCGGCAGTAGATCGCTGCCGTTTCGCCTGCCCAACTGGAGCGGTGGCGCTTCCCTCGCTGAGTGCCTGCGATCTTTGCTATCCGACGGCTGCGTAAGGGGGTCGGGCCGCTGGCCTGCTCGTTTGTCGTCATGGGGAATAGTCTACGAAAGAGGCATGGCCCAGGCAATCACCATGCCGCTGTTCTTCGGCTCCAGCGCGCTGTACCCGGTGTCCGTGATGCCGGGCTGGCTCCGGGTGGTCAGCCGGATCAATCCGCTCAGCTACGAGGTCGATGCTCTGCGCGGTCTGTTGATCGGGACTCCGTCCCGCCTGGGCTTGGACTTCGGTGTGCTGGCCGTGGCGGCGGCGCTGGGGATCGCGGCTGCGTCGTCGCTGCTGGGGCGGCTGGCGCGGTAGCCGCGACGCACGTAGGGCCCCTCGCGTTATGCGAGGGGCCCTACGTGACTGGTGCGCCGCCAGGGACTTGAACCCCGAACCCGCTGATTAAGAGTCAGCTGCTCTGCCAGTTGAGCTAGCGGCGCTCACCGACGTGGAAATATTACCTGATGGGAGCGGGTTCCGGTGACCGCCTCCGGTGCGGGGTTTTGGGGACCCTCCCTCTCGCCCGTTGCCGGGACCGTTTGGGTGCCGTTGCGCTGGGTCGTTTGTGGGCGGGGTCGGGGCCGGAGGGGTGGGGGGCCATCACGATCCGCAGGGGGTGCGATTCTTTTGGCCCTCTTCCCCTCGGGTTCGTATCCCCACCCACTCAGCCGGGAGCGCAGTCGACGGCGGAAGGGGGTGGGCCGGGCGGCAGCCGTGCGCAACGGCAAGATGCGGACACCGGCAACGGGGGGTGGGAGGGAAATCTCCGTACCCGGAACCGCCAAGCGCGAGCGGAACCGTTACCGGGCCGGAGGCCGCCCCGCGTAACGGCAAGATACGGGCACCGGCAACGGGGGGAGAGAGAACTGAACGCAAAAAGGCCCCTCACGCAAGCGTGAGGGGCCGTGGTGCGCCGCCAGGGACTTGAACCCCGAACCCGCTGATTAAGAGTCAGCTGCTCTGCCAGTTGAGCTAGCGGCGCTCGCTCACAGGAAACTCTACCGGATCCGGAAGGGTGCTCATGACCATGCGCTCGAGCGGTACTGGTCCAGTCCAATCTATTGACGCGATCGCGTCACCGGGACACTCTGTGGGGCATTGGTCTGTACCACCTCCACCCCCACAGGAGGCCCTGTGCCCAGCAGACTCAAATCGCTCGCGGCCGCCGCGTCGGCGGCCGCCCTCGCCATCGGTGCCCTGACCACCGTCGTGGCCACCAGTCATGCCGCCCCGGCCGCAGCCAGCGGGGTCGGCGGCAACTGGTACGCGGCGGCGCCGTACCTGATGCCGCTCGACAACGATCCGCCGGACCCGGGCGCTGTGATGGATGCCACCGGTCTGAAGGCCTTCCAGCTGGCGTTCGTCCTCGCGCCGAACGGTGGCGGCTGTTCGCCCACCTGGGGCGGCACGGACGCGGTCTCCTCGGACACCGCCGTGGCCAATGTGATCTCCGCCATCCGCGCCAAGGGCGGCGATGTCTCGGCCTCCGTCGGCGGCTACGGCGGCACCAAGCTCGGCCAGACCTGCGGTACGCCGGAGGCCACCGCGGCCGCGTACCAGCAGGCGATCGACAAGTACGGTCTCAAGGCGATCGACTTCGACCTTGAGGAACCCGAGTACGAGAACTCCGCCGCCATCCACAACGAGATCGGCGCGGCCAAGATCCTCCAGCAGCAGAATCCCGGCATCTACCTCTCGGTGACCACCGCGGGCACCACCGACGGCACCGGCTGGTTCGGCAAGCAGATGCTCAACGAGGCCAAGACGCAGGGGTTCACCCCGAACAACTTCTCCATCATGCCGTTCGACGGAGGTTTCAACGGGGCGGCGGCGCAGACCAGCGCGCTCACCAACTTCAACTCCATCCTGCAGTCGACCTTCGGCTGGGACGCGGCCACCGCGTACGCGCACGAGGGCATCTCGCAGATGAACGGCCGCAGCGACAGCGGCGAGTACTTCTACCAGTCCGACTTCCAGACGGTGCTGGACTACGCGACCAGCCACCACATGGCGCGCTACACGTTCTGGTCGGTCAACCGGGACCGGCAGTGCAGCCCACCGGACAACAACGGCAAGACGTCCGGGACGTGCAGCAGCGTTCCGCAGGGCGACTACGACTTCACCAAGTACTCGGTGCGGTTCGCGGGATCCAACCCGCCCACCACGACACCCACGCCGACCCCCACCGGGCCGTGCGCGGCGCCCGCGTACAACAACAGTGCGGTCTACGTCGGCGGCGACCAGGTCTCGTACAACGGCCACACCTGGAAGGCCAAGTGGTGGACGCAGGGCGAGGCGCCCTCCACCGGAGGCTCAGGCGTCTGGCAGGACGAAGGCCCCTGCTAGCACGGCAGGGCCTCGCATGATGGGTCGGGCGCTCGCCCGGCCCATCATGCGTTCAGATCGACAGTGACAACAGCACCGGCGCGGCGCGCTTGTTGAGCGTGTCCGCCGCCTTCCGCAGGGAGTGCGCACGGTCCAGCGGCATCGAGACCGCCAGGCAACCGACCGCCGCGCCGATGGTGATGGGAACCGCCGCGCACACCGTACCCACCGCGTATTCCTGCAGATCCAGCGTGGGGACGGTGGAGGGCTGGCTGTCCAACGTGGTGAACAGCACCCGCTCATTGGTGATCGTCTTGGACGTGAAGCGGGCCACCTTGTGCCGCGAGACGTGGTCCCGGCGGCCGTCCAGGTCGAGTTGGGTGAGCAGACACTTCCCCACCGCGCTCGCGTGCGCGGCGTCGCGGAAGTCCACCCACTCGTTGACCTTGGGCGCCGTCGGCCCGTCCGCGTAGTCGACGATCCGCACCTCACCGTCGTCGTAGCGGCTGAAGTACACCGCGGCGCCGACCTCGTCACGCAACCTGGTGAGGATCGCCTTGAGCTTGTCGCTCAGGGCGCGCTGCCGAGTGCCGCTACCGAGCAGGACCGCCGATTCGCCGACCACATAGGCGCCACCCGGCTGGAGATCGAGATAGCCCTCGTTCTTCAGCATGGAAAGCAGTGGTGCCAGATAGTCGACGGGTACGCTTATGTCACGGGAAAGCTGGTCGGCCGTCACGCCGCGGCCATGGCGGTCCACGGTTGCCAGTACGCGCATTGCGTACTGGACCGCCGCGTAGGCCGGCGCGGTTTGTCGGTGCTCCAGCGACACGGTGTCCCCCTCGCAGGTATGACCGCTTGCGTCATGGTCGCGGCTGCCGGGTGCCTGTCGAAGAGATCGGCAGACCGGTCCCGGCAGCGGACCGGCTTCTACGATAGCCCCAACCGGGGTGCCAAGAGCAGTGGTTGCGCACTTCGATGAGGGTTCTCGCGCGTATATGCAGGGACGTACCACTCTGGCATATGCCCACGTCATGAACCCTGTTGGTGTGGCCCTGCTAATTCCGCCGGATGCCCCTTGTGCATCCGGCGGATATCCGCAGTACCCGGGCCGTTCAGTGCACCGCGCTGAGAAATTCGCGGGTCCGCTCGTGTTCGGGTGCACCGAAAATCTGCTCCGGCGGACCGGACTCAATCACCCGGCCCTCGTCAAACATCAGTACCCGATCCGAGATGTCCCGTGCGAAGTTCATCTCATGTGTGACACACAGCATGGTGATGTCCGTGCTGCGGGCGATGTCCCGTAGTACGTCCAGCACCCCTGCCACCAACTCCGGGTCGAGCGCCGAGGTCACCTCGTCCAGCAGCAGCACCTGCGGACGCATCGCCAGCGCACGCGCGATCGCCACCCGCTGCTGCTGGCCACCGGACAACTGCGTCGGATACGCGTCCAGTTTGCCACCGAGTCCGACCATCTCCAACAGGCCCTTGGCGCGCTCCACCGCCTCGTCCTTGCTCAGTCCCAGGACATGCACCGGCGCTTCGGTGACGTTGCGCAGCACCCGCATGTTGGGGAACAGGTTGAACTGCTGGAAGACCATGCCGATCTTCTTGCGCACCTCCGCGTCAAGGGGCTGACCGTCCACCAGGATCCGCCCGTCGTCCGGGGTGAGCAGCGTCATCAGCAGCCGCAGGATCGTGGTCTTGCCGGAGCCGGACGGGCCGATCAGGGTGACGTGCTTGCCCTGGCTGACGGTGAAGTCCAACCGGTCGAGGACGGTGGTCGCGCCGAAGCGCTTGGTGACCTTCTCGAAGCGGACCAACTCGCCGCCCGCAGTGGTCTCGGAAGTCGTCTGGTGAGGGATGTCAGTTGCCAAGGCGGCGCTCCAGGGCTCGCATCAGAAGGGACGTCGGGTAGGCGATCAGCACGAACAGCAGGCCGACCACCGTGATCGGCTCGGTGTAGCGGAAGGACTCCGCGCCTGCCTCCTCGGCCTGTTTGAGCATGTCCAGCACCGTGATGGCAGCGAGCATCGGCGTGTCCTTGAACATCGCGATGACGTAGTTGCCGAGCGCAGGGACCACCCGGCGGATCGCCTGCGGCAGGATCACCGCGATCCAGGTGCGGCGGCGCGGCAGGCTCAACGCGGTCGCCGCCTCCCACTGCCCGACCGGCACCCCGTCGATCCCGGCGCGGTACACCTCGGCGGTGTAGGTCGAGTAGTGCAGCCCGAGGCCGATCACCCCCGTGGTCAGCGGGGAGAAGGTGATACCGGCGGTCGGCAGCACGTAGAACAGGAAGAACAACTGCACCAGCAGCGGGGTGTTGCGGATGAACTCCACCACCGCGCCCACCGGCCAGCGCACCCAGCGGGTCGGTGTGCGCAGCGCCAGCGCCCACACCAGGCCAAGCAGGAAGGCCAGCACGGAGCCCAGCGCGGTCGCCTCCAGCGTGACCAGCAGCCCGCGCAGCAGGTCGGGCAGCACATGCCCGGTGTACGACCAGTCCCAGGTCTTCATCGGGCGCCACCGCCGATCGTGCCGACGCCCGGGCCAACGGCGCCGGGCGGCACCCGTTTCGCGGTGGTCCGGTCGCGTTGCGGTACCCGGCCGACCGAGGCCTTGGCACGCCGCTCCAGCAGTCGCATACCGCGGGTGATCAGGAACGCGACCACGAAGTACATCACCAGGATGATCCCGTAGACCTGGGCGCTCTGCCCGGTGGCGAGCCGCACCAACTGGGCGCCGAAGGCGAGTTCACCGATGCCCAGGACCGAGGCGAGGGCGGTGCCCTTGAGCAGCTCGATCAGCAGGTTGCAGAACGGCGGCACCATCTCCGGGACCGCCTGCGGCAGGATCACCAGCCACATCCGCTGCCACGGGGTGAAGCTCAGCGCGAGCGCCGCCTCGCGCTGCGCGGCCGGGACCGCGCGGATCGCACCGCGGACCACCTCCGAGCCGTAGGCGCCGTAGGAGAGCCCGAGCGCCAAGGTGCCCGCCCACAGCGCGGCCAGCTGCCAGCCGAGCAGCGGCAGCGCGAAGAACAGCCAGAACATCAGGACCAGCGCCGAGGTGCCGCGGAAGAACTCCACGTAGACGCCGGAGACGAAGCGCACGATCCAGAACCGGGACAGCCGCGCCAGACCGGCCGCGAAGGCGATCAGCGCCGCCAACACGGCGCTGAACACGGTGAGTTGGAGGGTGACCCACAGGCCCTTGAAAAGGAGTTCGTAGAGTCCGGTCGTCATCAGCCGCACAACTCCTTAGCGGTGAGCGTGGTCGATTCGGTCTCGGTGAAGCCGAACGGCCGGATCAGACGGAGGAGTTCACCGCTGGAACGCATTTTGTGCAGCTCGGAATTGAAGGCGTCGCGCAGCCGGGTCTCACCGGGCCGGAATCCGTAGCCGCCCGCGCCGTACTGCTTCTTGCCGCCGACCACCGGAATGAAGGGCTCGGTCAGCTCGACCTTCGGGTGATGTCCGGTGGCGAGCAGATTGCGCAGTGTGAGGCTGGTGCCCGCGAAGCAGTCCATACGGCCGGCCTCGATTCCCTCCAGCCCGCTGAGCTGGTCGTTGTAGATATCGACCTTGCCGCCGGGTACGCCGTAGCTTTTCGCGTACTGGATCTCGATGCCGCCGGTGGCCACGCCCATGGATGCGCCGGACCTGGCGATGTCCGCGTAGCTGCGCAGTTTCTTCGGATTGCCCTTGGGGACGATGAGTGCTTCTTGCACCTGGTAGTCGGGGTCGGAGAACAGGACCTGCTGACACCGGGTGGGGTTGATGAACATCCCGGCCGCGATGACGTCGAACTGGTTGGACCGCAGACCGGGGATGAGGGAACCGAAGTCGATGGGTACCGGTTGGGTGTGCGGAACGCCGAGCCGGCTGAAGATGGTCTTGGCGACGGTCGGCGCCTCGCCGGTCAGCCGGCCGTTCTTGTCGATGTACGCGTACGGGATCTCACCCGCGATCCCCACGCGTACGGTGCCCTGCTTGCGCAGCCGGTCCAGCAGGTTGCCGCCGTCGGTGGCATCGGCGGTGGGGACCCGGCTGCATCCGGCGGCGGCGAAGGCGCCGAGGCCCAGGGCGGCGAACGCCGCACCGCCGCGCAGCAGACCGCGTCTGGTGAGCGCCTGTGTTTCGTGATGGTCAGGGTCGTCGTGGTAACTCATGCTCCTCCAGGCGCAGTTGTGCCATCGCGCCTTTCCGGGGGGCGGCGCGCGGGTCATGGCCGCGCGGCTACCCGACCTGGCGGAGGGTATGAGGACCGAAACCAACCCGTGACCGTAGGCCGGTCACGGGTTGCCCGGGGACGTCCCGTCAGTGCGCCCGCTCGACCTCGGCGGCGAAGCCCGTGGGGGCGACCGGCCCGGTCTGGGTGAGTACGTTCAACCGTGCGCCGTTGAGCAGCACGGTCGGGGTGCCGCCGATCGGCTTGCCGTCGCGGGCCTTGGCGTCGTTGAACGCCTTTCCGGTCTTCACCGCCCACGGGACGAACATTCCCTCGCGGACCTCGCGCTCGAATGCCGGGGTCTTCAGCCCCGGCACCTTTCCGGCCAGCTCCAGCGGGTAGTCGGTGTCCGCGAAGCGGTCGGTCTGCTCCTCGGGCTGGTTCTCGAACAGCACCTTCTTGTACGCGAGGTACTTCGGCACACCGCCCTGGTCGAGTGCGGCGCCGAGCGCGGCCAGCGCGGTCCTGGAGCCGGACTCGTCCGCGGAGCGGTCGAGGAAGGTGGCGGAGTGGTATTCGACGCGGTACTTGCCCTGGTCGGCCAGCCTGCGCACCTCGTCGCCGTCCGTCTGCTCGAACATCTTGCAGATGGAGCAGCGCGGATCCTCGTACACCGACAGCACGTTGGCGTTGTGCGGGTCGCCGTACGGGACCGTGATGCCGTCGGTGGCCACGTTCTTCGGGGTCTTCAGCGGCTTGGACGCGGCGTCGGCGGGTATCCGGGCCCAGTTGTCGCCCTCGCCGGAGCCGGAGGCCGAGCCGGCGAACACCACGCCCGCGGCGGCAGCGGCGACCGCGGCGACGGCGACCGCGCCGATACCGAGACGCCGCCGCAGCTTTGACCGCCGCGCCGCGCGCTCTCGATCGGCCTTCAGCCGCTCACGTGCCGACTGCTTGTTCTGCCAACTGTTCCTGCTGCTCATGAAGGGGCGCTGCTCCTGCTGTTCGCTGTGTTGCCGGGAATGCCACCTCCGAACCTACCTGATAGCCATATAGGTCATAGTTCAACTACAACCATCGCTTATCGGTCATCCAACCGGGTGTTGGAACCGCTCGTTGCGGCCGTCACCGCTTCCGACCACAGCGTCAGGGCCTCGTCGACCTGCTCGGCGGTGACGATCAGCGGCGGAATCATCCGCACCGTATTGCCCAGCGCACCACAAGTGAGCAGCAACAGGCCACGTGCGGAGGCCTCCTGCTGTACGCGTGCCGCGGTCGCCGGATCGGGGCGGCCGTCCGGGTCGGTGAACTCGCTGGCGCACATCAGCCCGAGACCCCGGACGTCCCCGATCGCTGGATGCGCCCCGGCGGTCGAGCGTAGTCCGGCCAGCAGTCGGGCGCCCTGCTCGGCCGCGTTCGCCACCAGCTTCTCCTCGCGGATGACGTCCAGCGTGGCGAGCGCCGCCGCGCAGGCGACCGCGTTCCCGCCGTACGTGCCGCCCTGCGAGCCGGGCCGGGCGTTCGCCATCAGCGCGCTCGGCGCGGCGATGGCGGACAGCGGGAAGCCGGAGGCCAGGCCCTTCGCCGTGATGAGGATGTCGGGCAGTCGGGTCTCGGTCGCGAAGTGCTCATGGCCCCAGAAGCGCCCGGTGCGCCCGACGCCGGTCTGCACCTCGTCCAGGACCAGCAGGATGCCGTACCGGTCGGCGCGTTCCCGCAACCCCCGCAGGAAGCGGGTGTCGGCCGGTACGTAGCCGCCCTCGCCCAGCACCGGTTCGACGATGAACGCCGCCGTGTCCTCGGGGGCGCACACCGTGGCGAGCAGATAGTCGAGTTCGTCGAGGGCGAAGTCCACGGCCTGCTCCTGCGGCCAGCCGTGCCGGAAGGCGGTAGGGAAGGGCGCGATGGCCACGCCGGGCATCATCGGGCCGATTCCTGCCCGGAACTTGGTGGACGAGGTGGTGAGCGCTCCCGCGCCCATCGTGCGGCCGTGGAAGCCGCCGTGGAACGCGACGATGTTCTGCCGTCCGGTGGCGTGCCGGGCCAGCCGTACCGCCGCCTCCACCGCCTCGCTTCCGGAGTTCACGTAGAACAGTGAGTCGAGGCCGGACGGCAGTACCTCCCCGAGCCGGTCGGTCAGTTCGAGCAGCGGGCGGTGCATCACCGTTGTGTACTGGCCGTGGATCAGCGTCCCGACCTGGTGCTGGGCGGCGCGCACCACGACTGGATGGCAGTGTCCTGTGCTGGTCACGCCGATTCCGGCGGTGAAGTCCAGGTAGCGGCGGCCGTCGGCGCCGAAGAGGTGGACGCCTTCGCCGCGCTCGGCGAGCACCGGTGTGGCCTGCTTCAGCTGGGGGGACAGGGCGGTCATGGGCACGACTCCCTCACGGTCGTAGGATTGTCGACAACCTGCCCGGCATGCAAGCATGGCCGACAACTGTGCGCAAAGAACAGGGAGTTGGCGTGAATTCGATGGACAAACGCGAACGCCTCGTGGTTGAGCACGTGCCCAAGGGGCTGTTGATCGGCGGTCGGTGGCAGCCGGCCGCCAGCGCGGCGGAGTTCGAGGTGGAGGACCCCTCGCTGGCCACACCGCTGTGCGCGGTACCGGACGCCGGAGCCGAGGACGGGCTCGCCGCCCTGGCCGCCGCCGGCGAAGCGCAGCCGGGCTGGGCCGCGGTGCCACCGCGGGAACGCGGGGACATCCTGCGCCGCGCCTACGAGGAACTCATCCGCCGACAGGACGAGCTGGCGCTGCTGATGACTCTGGAGATGGGCAAGCCCGTCGCCGAGTCGCGCGGCGAGGTCGGCTACGCGGCGGAGTTCTTCCGCTGGTTCTCCGAGGAGGCGGTACGCATCGACGGCGGTTGGCAGACTGCCCCCGACGGCGGCGGCCGCATCTGGACCATGCGCGAACCGGTGGGCCCGGCCCTGCTGATCACCCCGTGGAACTTCCCCATGGCGATGGGCACCCGCAAGATCGGCCCGGCTGTCGCCGCGGGCTGCACCATGGTCGTCAAGCCGGCCCACCAAACGCCGCTGTCCATGCTCGCGCTCGCCGGAATCCTCCAGGAGGCGGGGTTGCCGGACGGCGTGCTGAACGTGGTCACCACCACCCGGCCCGCCGAGGTGTGCGAACCGCTGCTCCGTGACGGACGGATCCGCAAGCTGTCCTTCACCGGATCGACGGCGGTCGGGCGGCGGCTGCTGGCGCGCAGTGCCGACCAAGTCCTGCGTACATCGATGGAGTTGGGGGGAAACGCGCCGTTCATCGTCTGCGCGGACGCGGATCTGGACAAGGCGGTGAGCGGTGCGGTCACCGCGAAGATGCGCAACATCGGCGAGGCCTGCACCGCCGCCAACCGGCTCTATGTGCACGCCTCGCTGGCCGAGGAGTTCACCGGGCGGCTCGCGGAACGGCTCGCCGCGCTGCCGGTCGGCCGGGGGACCGAGCCGGGGATCCAGGTCGGCCCGTTGATCGACGCGGCGGCTCGCCGGAAGGTCGCCGACCTGGTGGACGACGCCAGGCGCGGCGGCGCCCGCGCCGTCCTGGGCGGGGAGCCGGTGGACGACCTGCCGGGCTACTTCTACCCGCCGACCGTGCTGGCGGATGTGCCGCCTGACGGGCGGCTGCTGCGCGAGGAGATCTTCGGGCCGGTGGCGCCGGTCGTCACCTTCGAGTCGGACGACGAGGCCATCGCGCTCGCCAACAACACCGTGCACGGGTTGGTGAGTTATGTCTTCACGGAGAGCCTGCGGGGGGCGCTGCGCTATGCGGAGTCGTTGGAGGCGGGGATGATCGGCCTCAACAAGGGGCTGGTGTCCACGCCCGCGGCGCCGTTCGGCGGCATCAAGCATTCGGGGCTTGGGCGGGAGGGGGGCCGCCTCGGCATCGAGGAGTTCCTGGAAACGAAGTATGTGGCGCTGGACGCGTAAGCCTCCCACCCGTTCGCCCTTTCCGGGGGCTGCGCGCCCCGGAGCGCCCCAGCCCTCGACGGGCTGGTGTCCCGTCTGTCGCTGGAGGTGGAAACGATGGCAGAACGCTTCGTCGAGATTGGCCTCGCCAAGCGGGCGGTGGCTTGTCGGGTGCGGTTGTTGGCCGATCGGGCGCCGGTGACCTGCGCCGCCGTGTGGGACGCGCTGCCGTTGGCGGGGGACGTGTACCACGCCAAGTACGCGCGTAACGAGATCTACACCCTGCTGCCCGCCTTCGCTCGGGAGGAGCCGCCGTTGGAGAACCCGACGATCACGCCGATCCCCGGTGACCTGATGTACTTCTCCTTCACCGACACCCTGCTGGGGACGGCGAGTTACGGCTACGGCAGCGAGACGGGACACGCCGGTCACGCGAAGATCGTGGACCTGGCGCTGTTCTACGAACGCAACAACCTGCTGCTGAACGCCGACACCGGCTTCGTGCCGGGCACGGTGTGGGGCACGGTCGTCGAGGGGCTGGAACAGCTGGCCGCGGCGGCACACTACCTGTGGCGGGCAGGCGCGCTGGGGGAGACGCTCACCTTCCGGCGGGCGTGAGACGGGGCGACGCGGGCGGCGTACCGCGTTCGAGCGCGTGCGCCGCGCGCAGTACCAGCGCGTCCGCATGGCGGGCCGCCACCAACTGGGCGCCGATGGGCAGTCCGTCGGGATCCGTGCCGCACGGCAGCGAGGCGGCCGGTTGCTGGGTCATGTTGAACGGGTACGTGAACGGGGTCCAGCCGGTCCAGCGGCGGCCGGGTGCGCCCGCTGGTGTCTCCACTCCCGCCGCGAAGGCGGTGATCGGCACGGTGGGCGTCAGCAGCAGGTCGTACTTCTGGTGGAATCCCCCCATCGCGTGCCCGAGTGCCATCCGGACCTGCGTGGCGCACAGGTAGTCCAGCGCGCTGTAGCGTGCGCCCTGCTCGCAGACCTCCGCCAGGCCCGGGTCCAGCAGCTCGCGTTGGGCATCGGTGAGCCGGTCCACCACCTTTGCCGCACCGCTGAACCACAGCACATGGAACGCCTCGACCGGGCCGGGGAACGGCGGGTGCGCCTCCTCGACCCGAGCGCCCAGATCCGCCAACCGGTCCGCCAGTCGGCGAACCGCAGTCTCGACCGGCGGAGCCACCGGTACCGAACCGCCCAGATCAGGGCTGTACGCGATGCGCAACCCGGCCACCCCGCCCGCCAACGCGTCGCTGAAGCCGCCCGCTTGGGGTGCGGCGCCCGACCAGTCCCGCCAGTCCGGGGCGCTGATGACGTCCATCAGCAGGGCGGCGTCGGCCGCGGCCCGGGTCATCGGTCCCACGTGCGACAGCGTTCCGAAGGCGCTGGCCGGATACAGCGGCACCCGGCCGTACGTCGGTTTCAGCCCGAAGATCCCGCAGAACGCGGCCGGAATCCGCACCGAACCCCCGCCGTCCGTGCCCAGGCTCAACGGCCCCGCGCCCAGGGCGACCGCCGCCGCACTGCCGCCGCTTGAGCCGCCGCAGGTGCGCCGCGGGTCGTACGGGTTGCGGGTCACGCCGTGCAGCGGGCTGTCGGTGACGCCTTTCCAGCCGAATTCCGGGGTGGTCGTCTTGCCGATGAAGACCGCGCCGTGTTCGCGCAGCCGGGCCACCGAGGGCGCGTCCTCGTCCCAGGTGCCGGCGGCCGGGTCGATCGTGCGCGAACCGCGCAGCGTCGGTGCGCCACGCTGCAGCAGGATGTCCTTCACCGACACCGGCACACCGTCCACCAGCCCGGCCGGCTCACCGCGCCGCCACCGCTCCCTGGACGCCTGCGCGGCCTCCAGCGCGCCCTCCTCGTCCACCCGGCAGAAGGCGTTGACGGTGCCGTTGACCGTCTCGACCCGGTCCAGTACCGAACGCACCGCGTCGACCGGGGTGAACGCGCCGGAGCGGTACCCGGCGATGAGTTGGCGTGCCGTCAGTTCATGTAGGTCAGTCATCGGGACCTCCTGATGCTTGGCCAACGGGCACGTAACCCAGCTGTTTGTCCACCACATTGAGCAGCGGCCGCCCCGCCGTCCAGCGCGCGAAGTTGTCCAGGAACTGTTCGGCGAGCTCATCGCGCCAACCGAAGGTGTCGCCGCTCATGTGCGGCGAGATCAGCAAACCCGGTACGTCCCAGAGCCGGTGGTCGTGCGGGAGCGGCTCGTCGTCGAAGACGTCCAGTACCGCGCCGGTGATCCGGCGCGCCAGCAGCGCCCTGACCAGGTCGTCGGCGACCACCAGTGGTCCCCGGCCGACGTTGATGAAGCGCGCCGACGCCTTCATCCGGTCGAAGGCCGCGGCGTCGAACATCCCTCGGGTCTCCTCGGTGAGCGGCGCCGCGCACACCACCCAGTCCGCCTCCGCCAGCAGTACCGGAAGCTCCACGCGACAGCGCACCCGGCCGAAGTCCGGGTCACCGTCCCGCCCCGTGCGCCCCACCAGCGCCACCTGGATGCCGAGCGCCGCCAGTGTGCTGCCCACCGCCCGTCCGATGGGTCCGGCGCCCACCACCACCGCCTGTGATCCGGCCACCCGCATCGTCTCGCGGTGCCGCCATCGCCGCTGCCGCTGCAACTCCCAGGTGCCCTGGAAGTCCTTCGCCATCGCCAGGACGAGCCCGGCGACGTACTCGGCGATCGGCTGCTCGAAAACGCCCCGGGCGTTGGTCAGTACGGTGCGGGACGCGATCAGGGCGGGGAAGACCAGCCGGTCCACGCCCGCGCTCGCGGTGTGCACCCATGCCGGTACCCGGCCCCGCTCCGGCCAGGCGTCGCGTACCGCGTCGGAGGTGAAGTCCCACACCAGCACCACGTCGGCGGCGGCGAGTTGATCTCGCAGCCGCGTCGGCTCGGCCCGCATGATCCTGGCTGCGGGCCCCAGGAGGTCCAGTTGCCGGGGAGGTTGGTCGCCGAGGACAAGTACCGTCGAAATGCCGCCCACCCGCCCTTCCCGGGGCTGCCACCCGAGCCCCGCTAGGCCCTGTACACCGCTGGCGACGGACCGCGTACCGCCGTCGTCCAGTGGATGGATTGACCACGCTAAGAATCCGTATCTACCGTTGTCAACAATCCTCCTGTCCACACTGCTTGTTGTCCTTTGCACTTCTCCCGTCCTGCGTCCGCAAAGGGGACCTCGTTGGACATCACCTTCCTCGGCGGGCCGTTGCCGCAGCGCGGTGTCGGCGTCGTCGCGCCGTTCGACTTCGCACTCGACCGCGAGCTGTGGCGCTGGGTGCCGGATGATGTGTCGCTGCATCTCACGCGTACTCCGTTCGTACCGGTCGAGGTCAGTCTCGACATGGCCCGGATCGTCAGTGAGCACGAGACGTTGCGGGAAGCGGTACGCGCGCTGCACGCGGTCAAGCCGGAGGCGCTGGCGTACGCGTGCACCTCCGGCAGTTTCGTCGGGGGAGTGGCGGGTGAGCGGGCCATGAGCGCGGCGATGAGCCAGGCGTCGGAGGTGGCCCTGCCCGCGGTGACCACCTCGGGCGCGCTGCGCGCGGCGCTCGCCGAGATCGGCGCCCGCCGCATCGCCGTGGTCACCCCGTACACCAGGTCGGTGACCGACTCCCTGGAGGCCTATCTGCGCGAGGCCGGGATCGCGGTCACCGGACGGGCCTATCTCGGGCTGACCCGGGAGATCTGGCGGGTACCGTACCGCGACGTGGTGGACATGGCCCGCAGCGCGGTGGTCGGCGCCGCCGACGCGCTGTTCATCAGCTGTACCAATCTGCCGACGTACGACGTGATTCCGCAGCTGGAGGCGGAGTTGCGGCTGCCGGTGCTGTCCGCGAACCAGGTGACGATGTGGGCGGCGCTGCGGTGCATCGGAGCGGCGGCCGTCGGCCCGTATCAGGCGCTGCTGGATTCGGCGGCGCGGCCCGGGGCCGGTCTGGTGGCAGGGCTGCCGGTCGGGCCGTTTCCGGTGGTCGACACATCGGTGCTGCCAGAAGTCGCCCTCGCCGGGCAGTCGTTCGGTGACGCCGAGGTCTTCGAGACCCTCGATCCGCCGCCTCCGCCGGACGATCCGCTGGTCAACTGAGACGTGAAGCGTGGAAGGGGTTCGCATGACCGTCGGTTTCCTCTACCCCGGCCGCTCGGCGGAGGACGACTATCCACGGCTGGAACGGCTCCTCGCGCAGTCGGGGCCGCCGGTCCGGCTGCCGCTGGTGCACACCGACATCGGTGAGGACGCCCACCGCGTCGACGCGCTGCTGGAGATGGGCTCGGCGGCCCGACTGGCGGACGGGGCCCGGCAGTTGGCCGGGGCGGGTGTACGGGCCGTCGTCTGGGCGTGCACCAGCGCCAGTTTCGTCTTCGGCTGGGCGGGCGCGGGGGAGCAGGTGCGGGAGCTGTCCCGTACCGCGGGGCTGCCCGCCTCCTCGACCTCGTTCGCCTTCGCGCACGCGGTACGGGCGCTGGGCGTCAGCCGGGTCGCGGTGGCCGCGACCTACCCCGAGGACGTGGCCGGGCACTTCGCCGCCTTCCTCAAGGAGGCGGGGGCGGAGGTGGTGAGCAGCCGCGGCAGCGGCATCATCACCGCCGCCGAGGTCGGCACCTGGGGCCGCGCCGAGGTGCTGCGGCTCGTCAGGTCCGGAGACCATCCGGATGCCGAGGCCGTGCTGCTGCCGGACACCGCGCTGCACACGGCGGCCTGGCTCGGCGACCTGGAGGCCGAGGTGGGCAAGCCGGTGCTCACCGCGAACCAGGTCACCGTGTGGGAGGGGCTGCGGCTGATCGGCGCGGACCGCGTACGCTCCGGGCTGGGTACGCTTTTCGCCGCGGCGGGCACATGGGTCGCCGCGCGCACATGAGATGAGGGGGAATGATGACCTCCGGCCCGAGACGCAAGTCGCCCTCCGGCGCGGGGATACTCGCGCCGGTCAAGCGTGAGCCCGCCGCCATCGTCATCGCACGCCGCCTCACCGAGGCGGTCGTGGACGGCACGCTCGCGCCTGGCCGCCAGCTCGGCGAGGTCGAACTCGCGGCCCAACTCGGCGTCAGCCGCGGCCCGTTGCGCGAGGCCATGCAGCGTCTGGTACAGCAGGGGATTCTGCGCAGCGAACCGCACCGCGGGGTCTTCGTCGTCGAACTGACCGCCGACGACGTCACCGACATCTACCTCGCCAGGACCGCCATCGAGGCGGCCGCCTGCCGGATCGTGATCCGCGACCATCCGCAGCGCACCGCGGACCGGTTGGCCGAGGCGCACCGCGCGATGGCCGAGGCAGCCGGGCTCGGTGACCCGGCGGCGCTGGCCGCCGCCGACATGGAACTGCACCAGATCCTCATCGCCGAATCCGGCAGCCCCCGGCTGGCGCGGATGGCGGACACGCTGTTCGTGGAGACGCGGATGTGCCTGTCGGCGCTGACCGTCACCCACAGCGCTCCGGTCGATCTGGTCGCGGAGCACGCGGCGATCATCGAGGCGCTGCGCGCCGCGGACGAGCGGCTGTTGATCGAGCTGCTGGAGGAGCACATGCTCGACGCGTTGCGTCGACTGGCGCCGCAGTCGACGCCCGGTACGCGGGTCCCGGACACCCGGGAGGACCGACCCGCATAGGCCTGCCCGGCCGGGGGGCGCCATGGGCGGGCCTGCCCGGCCGGGGTTGGCTACGGGTGGGCCTGCTCGGCCGGGGGGCGTCACGGGGTGCGGCGGGTTGCCACCGCCGGTCCGCGCTGTGGTGGGTTGTTGGCCGCCGCGGCGGCACCTTTCTGGCGTTGCGGTGGGCTGGATGCCGCCGCGGCGGCGTTGTCGGGGTTGCTCGCCGTCACGGCAGTGAGATTTCCGGCCTTGCAGTGGATTCGGGAACGCCGGCCCACGCTGTGGGGGCTTGCTCGCCGTCGCGGCGGCGAGTGGTTGCCGTCAGCGGCCAAGCGAGTGGTTGCCGTGTGATGGCCAGAAATCGCCGCCGCGACGGCGAGCCACCCCCGGTGATGGGATCGGCGGCATCAAACGGCCCGCAGCGCCATAATTCCCGCCGCGACGGCGAGCAAGCCGCCACAGCGCGGACCGGCGGTCCCGAACCCGCCGCAACCCGGCGAAGGTCCGCCGGACGGCCGTCCCGCTCGGGAGGGAATAACCGGAGCCACCATCCGGTTAACCGCCTTCGGCAGGAAACAACGCATGAGCGGAAGGCGACTCGACGTGGGTGACGAGCAGCGCAGCGGCGATGAGATTCGCGGGGTGGTGCGCGGAACCGCGCCCGTACCGCTGTCCGTGCTGGACCTGGCGACGGTCGGCAGCGGGCTGACCGCCACACAGGCACTGCGCACCAGCGCCGAGCTCGCCCGGCTGGCCGAGGCCCGCGGGTTCCAGCGTTTCTGGGTCGCCGAGCACCACTCGATGCCCGGTGTCGCCAGCTCCTCCCCGGCCGTGATCCTCGCCAACATCGCCGCGCACACCGAGACCATCCGGCTGGGCTCCGGCGGAGTCATGCTGCCGAACCACGCGCCGCTGGTCATCGCCGAGCAGTTCGGCACCCTGGAGGCGCTGGCGCCCGGGCGCATCGATCTGGGGCTCGGCCGAGCCCCGGGTACGGATGGCGCCACCGCTGCGGCGCTGCGCCGCAGCGACTCGCTGCGCGAGGACGCCGACGACTTCCCGCGCCAACTCGCCGAGCTGATCCGCTTCCTGGACGACGACTTCCCCGACGGCCACCCGTACCAGCGGATCCACGCCGTACCAGGCCCGGTCCAGGGCCGTGCGCCGGGCGGTGTGCAGTCGCCGCACCGGCCGCCGGTGTGGCTGCTCGGGTCCAGCGGGTTCAGTGCGCGGCTGGCGGGCGAGCTCGGACTCCCGTTCGCCTTCGCACACCACTTCTCGGCGCGGAACACGGTTCCGGCGCTCGAACTGTACCGGGAGACCTTCCGCCCATCGGCGGTGCTCGACCGCCCGTACGCCCTGATCGGTGTGCAGGCCTTCGCCGCCGAGGAGGAGAAGGAAGCACGCCGCCAGGTGCTGAGCGGCGCGCTGTCGATGCTCCGGTTGCGCACCGGCCGCCCCGGCCTGGTGCCCGCGCCGGAGGAGGCGGAGGCGTACCCGTTCAGCCCGATGGAGCGGGACTTCGTGGACTCCTGGCTGTCGAACGTCGAGTACGGCACGCCCGAGACGGTGCGCGAAGGGCTGAACGCGCTGCAGAAGCGCACCGGGGCGGACGAGTTGATGATCACCTCCAATGCACATGGGCGGGAGACGCGGCTGCGTTCGTACGAACTGATCGCGGACGCCTATGAGTTGCCCGCCGCGCGAGGCTGACGCCTCGGCGGCGGGTGGTGGTCCAGGCCGGTGAGCTGCACCTCACCGGCCTGGACTTTTCTCGGCACGAGAATTGGTCTAGTCCAAGATTAGTCCGGACCATTGACGTGGACCTGACCGGTCGGTATTTCCATAACCAGCCGGTGATATCTCGGGGCCCTGCCCCGCGACCCGGCCTCCACCCTGCTCAGGAGGTCCCCCACGTGCGCCTTTCCCCCAAGCCCAGCAGACCGCTGACGGCCGCGCTGTCCGTGCTGGCGCTCGCCGCGGCCGGTCTCGGCGCCGCCGCGCAGGCCGACGCGTCGTCGGCCGCCAAGCCCGCGGCGGTCGCCGCGCCCGCGTCCAACAGCACCGGCGCGGGAGCCACCAGTGGCGGCCTCAAGGTCGCCTACTACGACCAGTGGTCGATCTACCAGAACGCCTTCTACCTCAAGAACGTCGACAGCGAGGGGATGGCGGGCAAACTCGACTACCTGATCTACGACTTCGAGAACATCGACCCCACCAACCTCACCTGCTTCGAGGCCACCAAGGCCACCGACCCCGACCCGGGCGGCGAGAGCGACCCCAACGCCGGTGACGGCGCGGAGGACTCCTTCGCCGACTACCAGAAGTCCTTCGGCCCGGACATCAGCGTCGACGGCAGCAGCGACACCTGGAACCAGCCGATCGCCGGCAACTTCCATCAGCTCCAGGAGCTCAAGGCGAAGAACCCGCACCTCAAGGTGCTGCTCTCACTGGGCGGTTGGACGTACTCCAAGTACTTCTCCGACGCGGCGGCCACCGATGCCTCGCGCAAGAAGCTGGTCTCGTCCTGCGTCGACATGTTCATCAAGGGCAACCTCCCCTCACAGGGCGGCTACGGCGGCAACGGCACCGCCAAGGGCATCTTCGACGGCTTCGACATCGACTGGGAGTACCCGGGTGGCGGCGGCCACCTCGGCAACCACTCCAGCACCGCCGACAAGCAGAACTTCACCGCGCTGCTCGCCGAGTTCCGCTCCGAGCTGGACGCCCAGGGGCAGGCCGACGGCAGGAGCTACGCGCTCTCCGCGGCACTGCCCGCCGGTCAGGACAAGATCGCGAACGTGCAGACCGACAAGATCGGCCAGTACCTGACGTTCGGCGACCCCATGACCTATGACATGCACGGCGGTTGGGAGTCCACCGGCCCGACCAACCATGCCGCGCCGATCTACGACAACCCCAACGACCCCAGCCAGCCGGTCGCCCCCGGCACGGAGAAGTACTCCGCCGACGCGGCGATCAAGGCGTACACCGTGGGCGACGCGCCGTACGGCATCCCCGGCGGCTTCCCCGCCAACAAGCTCAACATCGGGGTGCCGTTCTACTACCGCGGCTGGACCGGCGTGCCGGCGGGCAGCAACCACGGCCTGTTCCAGACCGCGACGGGCCCCGCGGGCGGCGCCGCGGACTCCGGGAACGTGCCCGGCATCCGGATGTACAAGGAGCTCTCCGGCGTCGTCGACAACCCCAACGACACCTTCTGGGATCCGGCGGGGCAAGCGGCGTACTTCTACGACGGCAGCAACTTCTGGTCGGGCGAGGACGCCCAGTCCATCCAGGCCAAGGCCGACTACCTGCACTGCAACGGGCTCGGCGGCAGCATGATGTTCTCGCTCTACGACCTGGACCAGGGCGCGACGCTGTTCAACGACACCGTCAGCGACACCAACGGTTCCGCGGCGTCCTGCACCCCGAGCCCGAGCCCGACCCCCACGCCGACCCCGACCCCGACTCCCACGCCGACTCCCACCCCGCCGGGCACCTGCACCGCCGCGCCCTGGGACAAGTCCGCGATCTACACCGCGGGCAACACCGTCTCGTACGGCGGGCACAGCTGGAAGGCGAAGTGGTGGACGCAGGGCGAACAGCCCGGCACCACCGGCCAATGGGGCGTCTGGCAGGACCTCGGCGCCTGCTGAGTGATCCGCCGCACCGCCTCTCCCCACCCGTGATGCTCGGCGGGCCCGCCGCTCAGTGCCCGCCGAGCATCGCGGAGATGCGCTCCGCCGCGACCGGGCGCGAGTAGAACCACCCCTGACCGGTGTCGCATCCGATCCGCCGCAGCCGCTCGGCCTGTTCCGCGTTCTCCACGCACTCCGCGGTGACGGTCAGGCCGAGCCGGTGCGCCAGGTCCACCAGGGCCACGACGATCGTTTCGTCGGCGGGATTCGGATGCTCCTGCGAACGGAAACCCCGCACAAACGATCCGTCCAACTTCAGCGCGGCCACCGGGAGTCGGCTCAGGTACGCCAGATTCGAATAGCCGGTCCCGAAGTCGTCGATGGCGATCCGCACGCCCATCTCGCTCAGCGCGTGCAGCGTCTGCAGCGGTTGTCCCGCCGATCCCATCACCGCCGACTCGGTCAGCTCCAACTGGAGCAGTTCCGGGGGCAGTCCGGTCTCGTCGAGGATCTCGGCCACATCGGTCACCAGATCCGAGTCCCACACCTGCCGCACCGCCACATTGACGCTGACGAACAGCGGCTCGTCCGGGTGGTCCTTCTGCCAGGCCCGTGCTCGGCGGCACGATTCGGCCAGCACCCAGTGGCCGAGCTGGACGATCGACCCGTTCTCCTCGGCCAGTCCGATGAAGCGATTCGGCGCCAGCCTGCCGAACTGCGGGTGCTCCCAGCGGACCAGCGCCTCCACCCCGCGCAGCGTGCCGCCGGACAGTGCGACCAGCGGCTGGTACTCCAACACGAACTCGCCGCGCTCCACCGCCTGTCGTAGCGTGCTGGACAGCGACTGACGGGTCATCCGGTGGGCGTTGCGCTCGGGGTCGAAGAGGGTCCAGCGCGCCTTGCCGTCCGCCTTGGCCCAGTACAGCGTGGTGTCGGCGGCCTGCATCAGGCAGGTCGGCGAGGTACCGGCGGTGGGCCGCTCGACCACGCCGATGCTGGCCGAGACCGCCAGCCGGTGCCCTTCGAGCTCGAACGGCCTTTGCAGCGCGGACAGTACGGTGTCGGCGAGCGCCACCAACTGTTCGGTGTCCTGCGACTCCTCCACCAGCAGGGCGAATTCGTCGCCGCCGAGCCGGGCGGCCAGATGGCCGCCGTCCGCCACGCAGGCGAGCAGCCGGGTGGCGACCGCGGCCAGCAGCCGGTCGCCGATGGCGTGCCCCAGCGTGTCGTTGACCGCCTTGAACCCGTCGAGGTCGAGGTAGCAGATCCCGACCCGGCCACTGGTCGGCGAGCGCAGCGCGGCCGAGAGCCGCTCGAAGAACAGGGCCCGGTTGGGCAGCCGGGTCACCGGGTCGTGCATCTGCAAGTGGCGCAGCCGGGCGGCCAGTTCGCGCTGCTCGGTCACGTCCTCCACGGACAGCAGCGCGCCCGCGGCGGGTACGCCCTGGTCGCACTGACGCAGCGCCTCGACCGTCACTTCGGCCCACATCCCTTGGCCGTCACGGCTTTTGAGCCGACAGGTCCGGCGCAGCCGGTCGCGCGCGCCGCGCAGTACGTCCTGGTAGGCGTCCCTGGATCGTTCGTCGCCGTTCAGTCCGACGAGTTCGGCGGCCCGGCGATCGGCCAGCCGCGCCGGGTCGGCGCCGAGCAACGAGCCCAGCGCAGGGTTGGCCGCCAGCAGTCGCCCGTCGCGGTCGACCAACGCCATCGCGGTGCGCGCGGCGTTGAAAGCGGCGTGATAGTCGCGGAGCTCCGCGGCAGGGCTTCCAGGGATCGGATTGTCACACTCCGTGACGTCTCTGGAGCACTCCGCGGGCTCGCTCTTCCGGCCGAACAATGTTCCGCCTTCAGCTTGCTCCCGCATCACAGTCGTCTCGCACAGGTAGTCGGGGAGGTGTGGGAGAACCGCCGGAAGCGGTTCCTATGCTGGAAATGTGGCGATCATAGAGGTTCGTGGCGGGCCTGAGCCACTGTCATGGTGGTGATTCTTGGCACGTGAAATGGGGCGGGAATCGGAGTGACCGTTCCTCCGATATTGATGTACCCCTCAGCATCGAATGCTGCACCCAATTGATCGAACGGGATCGTTGATCACAGAGCGTAGTTAGCTGAGTCTGTCTCAAACGGCTCAGTAGAACAGGGCGTACACCCGCAAACCATCCCAGGCTGGATGGGGTCAGCGAGAGTGGCCCGAGTCCTTCCGGGCCGGATCCGTCCGGGAGGCGGTGTGCGAGATCGCCTACGGCGCGTTCGGAACCGCCTCCGAGCCCGCACGCGCGGCATCGCAAGCCGTCGCACGCCCAATGCGCTCGGTGTGCCGGCGTTGCCGGATGCCTCAAATGCTCCTGTTGTACGGGGCTCGGCGGGTTTGACCGGCAGGCCCGCTGGATTGGGCCGTTCGGGGGCGCCGCCGGTCGCGCGGGGCGACGGGTGGGATCGGCGGCGGGTGGCGGCCATGGCGGTGGGGTTCGTGGCGCTGGTGGCCTGGAGCCTGGTCGCGGGACCCGCGGCCGCCGCACCGGTGCGGGGGCCGTGCGCGCTGGAACGCACCGATGTGCGGCACTCGGAAGGTGTGGACCGCTGGAACAGCGGCTACCCGCGGCCGTTGGGTGACGTCAACGCCGTCATGCTCTTCCTCGACTTCCCCGACCATGTGCCCGACGTCGACACTCGGGCGCTGACCGCGGACCACTTCCCGGCCACCACCACGTTCCTCGCCCGCGCCTCCTACGGGCGCTTCCGGCTTCACCCGCATGTCCTACAGCGATGGTTCCGGATGCCGCGCCCCTCGACGGCGTACGGAATCCATCGCGACTGGGCCGACGGCCTGCGCACCCAGTACCTGCAGGACGCGATCGCCGCCGTCGGCAGGGACGTCGACTTCCGGCGCTATCCGGTCATCTACCTGGTCGCCGACCCGGGGGCGCGCGGCGTGGACGCGGACGCCACCAAGGTGATCAACCTCGCTCGTCCCATCCACTCCGGCCGCGCCACGATCGACCGGCTGGTGACCGTCTTCGAACACCACCCGCCGGACCAGAACGTCCTCGCTCATGAGACCAACCACGTCTTCGACCTGCCCGACCTCTACCTCCGCCCGCCCACCGGCAGCAACGACTCCTGGGACACCCGGGTGGGCGACTGGGACCTCATGGGCAGCCAGTTCGCCCTCGCCCCCGACCTTTTCGCCTGGCACCGCTGGAAGTACGGCTGGATAGACCCCGGCCAGGTCATCTGCGTGGACCACCCCGGCACCACCACACGCACCCTGACGCCGGTCGAGGTGCCCGGCGGCACCAAGCTGATCGTGGTCCGGGTCAGTGTCACCACCGCCCTCGCGATCGAGGTGAGGGAGGCCCGGGGCAACGATGAACATGCCTGCGCCCAGGGCGTATTGCTGTACGAGGTACGCGCCGATGTCGAATCGGGCGAGGGGCCGATCACGGTCATGGACGGCCACCCGTGGACCGGAGCCTGCTACGGCACCTCCGTCTACCCGCAGCTGGCCGATGCTCCCCTGGGCGCCGGTGAGTCGTACATGTACCACTTCGGGCGCCTGGCACAGGACGTGCTGCGTATCCGTGTCGACCGCCATGACCGCCGAGGCTGGACCGTGACGGCGGACGAGCGATGACCCCTTCGACGTGCCGCTCGAACCGGCGACGAAGCCGGGGAACCGTCGGCAAGGGCATACGGGGCGCCGCCATAGCCGGGGTCCTGCTGCTGGGCGGCGGCTCCACCGTGATCGGCAGCACCCCGGTGTCCAGCAGCACACCGCACGCGGCTCCGCGCGCCCGGCCCTGCGCCCTGCGGGCCCATCGGGACACCGAGATGTCCGAGGGGTTCCCCACGGGTCGCGACCCCGCCTACGCGAAGTCCACCGGTGAGCTGCGCGCCCTCACCCTGTTCATAGACTTCCCCGACGCGCCCGCCCGGGAGAGCGTACGCGCCCGTCATGCCGAGTTCTTCCCGTTCGTACCGCAGTGGTACGCCCGGGCCTCGTACGGCAGGCTGCGCTACCGCTCGTTCCCGGTGCTCCGGTACTTCCGGATGCCGCGCACGTTCGAGTCGTACGGCATAGCGCGTGGCTACGGGTGGTCGGTGCATCGCGCGATGATGCGGGACCTGGCCGCGGTCGTCGGGCGCAGCGTCGACTTCCGCGGCTACGACCTGGTCAATGTGATCGCCACGCCGAACGCGGGACCGCCCGCCAACGAGACCGTGCTCTCCGTCACCTGGACCGGCGGCACCGCCGCGCGCACCCATGACGGCGCCCAGCTCGACCGGGTCTCCGTGATCTACGGACACGACCAGGCCGGGCCCCGGGTGCTCGCCCATGAGAACGGCCACTCACTCGGGCTGCCCGACCTCTACGCGGTCGACGACTTCCACAGAACCGACCTCCTCGCCGGTCAGTGGGACACCATGTCGTTGGACTGGGGCCTGCAGGGCGATCTGTTCGCCTGGCACAAGTGGCGACTCGGCTGGCTGGACGACGCACAGGTCGGCTGTGTGACAACGCGCGGGACGCAGGACTTCCAGCTGGCCCCGGTGGAGCTGCCCGGCGGCCGCAAGGCCGTGGTGATCCCGTACGGCCGCTACGTCGCGTATGTCGTGGAGGCGCGCACGGCGCAGGGCAACGACAGCGCGGCGTGCAGCGAGGGCGTGCTGGTCTACCGGGTACGCACCGATGTGGACTCGGGGGACGGTCCGATCAAGGTCATCGACGCCCATCCGGCCACCAGTGCCTGCGACTTCAGCAGCAGCGCGTTCAACTCCCTCAACGACGCGCCGTATCGGACGGGCGAGCGGTTCGCCGACCCGGCCAAGGGGATAGGGGTCGCTGTACTGGGGCGGGACGCCGAGGGTGGATGGACGATACGGGTCACTCGGCGCTAGGTCATCCGTACGCAGCGTGATGGGCCGTGGATCGCGTCAAGGCCTCCCACGTGAACGCGAGAGGCCTTGGTGGTGCGCCGCCAGGGACTTGAACCCCGAACCCGCTGATTAAGAGTCAGCTGCTCTGCCAGTTGAGCTAGCGGCGCTCGCCGGTGGAGAAATACTACCTGATGGGAACGGGTGCCCATGACCACCCGCGACTCGGTGACGGGGTCCCGGGAAACCCTTCGCGGGGCGCGGGGCCCCGCGAAAAGCACCGGGCCCCACGCGTGAACGCATGGGGCCTTGGTGGTGCGCCGCCAGGGACTTGAACCCCGAACCCGCTGATTAAGAGTCAGCTGCTCTGCCAGTTGAGCTAGCGGCGCCGGTTGACGTCGAAGACCTTAGCATCCGGATCCGGAGGATGAAAAATCGATAAGTCTTCAGCTCCGGTTCACTCCGGAATGCCCCCTTCCGGGCGGGTCGCAGCCCCCTCCGCGCCGGCCGCGCGCAGGCACGCCCAGAGCAGTACGGGGGCGCCGGGCAGCCAGGGATGGCGGGTACCGGGCGCCACCAGCCAGCGCGAGGGGCGCCCCTGGACCCGCCGCGCGCCGTCAGTGTGACATCCGCCACGTCGCCATCCGGGCGCCGGTACCAGCGGCGGCACCGTCACCGTCTCGCCGAGCCCGTGGCACAGCAGCGGCGGCACCCGCGCGCCCCACTCCTCCCAGGTCAGCAGCGAGGGCAGCCGCTCGGCGGTGCCGGGCCGGGCGAACACCAGGATCCGTCCGCGGTGCACCGCCACCGGTCCGCAGCCCGGACCGGCCGCCCATAACCGGTCCAGGACCCGGCGACCGAACAGTGATGGGAGGTTCACCACGTCGAACGTCGTGCCGCACGGCAGCGCGCTGGGCTCCGTGGGGCGCACCGACCACAGGGCCTGGACGCTGCGGGGGAAGGCGCTGGCCGAAGCGAGCCAGTCCGCGCCGTCGACCGTGACGTACTCGGCACGCAGCATGGCGTCGGGCTCCCAGGTCCAATCCGTCATGGCAGACAGATCTACCGGTGCGCCATGTTCCGTTCCCCTGGATCAGCGGAAACCGGGACGGCCGAGCATGCCCGGCAGTAATGTTCTTGCATATGCCACTGGCCTGTGGATCCCGTGCATCGGCACGTGCAGAGCGTCACGGTCGGACCGCGCTGGAGGCGGTTTCACTCCGGCGGCGGCTGCTCGTTGAGCAGCTCCAGGCCGAACTCGACCATGCGCTTGGCGTAGTCCTCGCTCCACTCGGCGCGCTCCGCGATCGCGGCGATCGACACCCGGTCGAACCGTCCGGGGTCCGCCAGCTGCGCGGCCGCCATCGCCTGGAACTCCGTGGCACGGTCGGCAGCCGCCCGGAAGGCGATGGTCAGCTCGGTGGAGCGGTCGAGCAGCCGCCCCGGGTCCTCTATCGACTCCAGGTCGAAGAAGTGCTCGGGGTCGGAGGCCGCCGCCTCGGGTTCGAAGAGCAGTCGCGCGGGCCGCATCCGGTGCTGGGCTCCGTCCGGCGTCTGCTGAGCCGACTGCGGCTCGGACATCTAGGTACCTCCAGATTGTGGGCCGCCTACCATTGTCCCGCACGATGCAAGGCCGCCGGGAGAATCACCGCCCACGGTCCGGCCAAGGCCTCGTTACGATCTCCACCGCACCCGGTGTTCCGACAGCCGGGCCAGTACCGCGTGGTTCGCCTCCCAGCCGTCCGGGCTGCGTCTATTGGCCGCCTCCGGCGGCATGCCGGACTTCGTCCGGTGGGAGGGGTGGTGCCGGGGAGCTGGTCACGGGTGCCATGCGATCCGGTGTTCCGACAGCCGGGCCAGTACCGCGTGGTTCGCCTCCCAGCCGTCCGGGAACTTCACCATCACGCCCAGCTGCACCGGCTCCATCGACGGATGCTCGTCCAGCAGCCCGGTTACGCCCGCCCGGCACACCACCACGCACGCGTGCCGGTGCCGCGACGCCAGCACGCACAGCCGCCCCGTCTCCAGATGGAACGCGGTCGCGTCCGGACGCCCGGACAGCGGATGCAGCACCACCGTGACGTCGAACTCCCGTCCCTGCAGCCGGTTCGCGGTGTCCACCGCGACGCCGGTCACCCCGAGCCTGGCCAGCGCGGCCCGTACCGCGGCGGCCTGGTCGCGGTGCGCGGTGCCCACCGCGATGCGGTCGGCGGTGAGCGGTACCGGGTCTTCGGCCCGCTCGCTCACCGTGACCCCGCCCCGGTCCAACAGCCGCCGCACCACCTGTGCCAGGGCGGCGACCGCCTCCGGGTCGGTCCGCGGAGTGTGCCGGGCGGGCAACTCCAGCAGCCCCCAGCCCGACGCGGCCGCCTCGTCAAGGACCCGATCGGGGCCGCTGCCGTCCGATACCACACCGAAGGACAGACCGCGCTCCCCAGGAGCGGTACCGCTGCGGAACGGGGTGTACGGATAGAACGCGTCCGAGATCAGCGGCGCCGCCGAGGCGGGCAGTCGCCAGGAGACCGGCAGCCGGTGTTGCGGCAGCTGCGGATTGTGCGCCAGCAGCGTGACCACCGCACTCGCCGACGGGTCGTATGACAGCCCCGCCCACTGCTCCGCGCCCACCACGCTGAACGGATCCAACTGGCCCGGATCGCCGACGAACAACGCCCGCTCGAAGAGTCCGGCCACCCGCAGCAGCGCGTCGGAGCGCATCTGGTACGCCTCGTCGACGATCGCGTGCCGCCAGGGTTCAACGCCCTTGACATAGCCCCACTTCGCGGCGGTGGCGATCACCACCTGCCGTTCCCGCAGGTCCGCGACCTTGGTCGACTTCACCACCGACGTATGCCGCTCCAGCACGGGATCGGGCGGCGAGTCACTGCCGTGCAACCGGCCGATCGCCAGCTCCGGATCGGCCGTCGCCAGCCGATCCACAAGATCGTCCACCTGGGCGTTGGTCTGTGCGACGATCATCAACTGCTCGCCCGCCGAGGCCAGTTCCCGCGCGGCACGCACCACCAGGGTGGACTTTCCCGCGCCGGGCGGGGAGTCGACGACCACCCCGCGGTGCGGGCTGTCGCGGGTGTCGCGCAGGATCGCCTCGGTGGCGGCCGCGGCTGCCCGCGCCGGGTCGCTCGCGGCTTCCCGGCCCGTGCCGGAGGCCAGGGGCGCTTCGCTCACAGGTAGTCCTCGCTCGTTACGGGGTCCGGGGCGTCGGCGGACAGCGCGGTGGTCGGCGGACCGCCATGGGTCCACGGGGTGGCTTCGGCGTCCGGCAACTCCGGGCCGCTGCGCGACGTGTGCTCGAACAGCGTCCAGCACACCCGGTCGCCCGGCGCCGGAACCGAGCCTTCGTCCGGCGCCTTGCCGCGGCCCATCCCGTTCAGCAGCTGTACGACCAGCACGCCGGGCGCCGCCCATGCCATGAACCGCGCCTCCTGCGTCCGGCCGTCCGGGAGCGCCCGGTACACCGTGCCGCCCTCGTCCAGATGCGGCAGGTCGCCGGTGGCCACCGTCAGCAGCGGGCGCGGCCTGGGCACCTTGGCGTCGGAGTACGCCATCTCCACCGCGCTGACCTCGCCCGCGAACGCCTCACCGGCCAACCGCCGCCCGGCCATCACCAGCGGATCGTCCAACGCCTCCTGCGCCTCAAGCCGCACCTGGGCGGTCTCGCGGCCCGCGAGCTTCTGCGCGGCGGCGATCGCGTCGTCCAGCTTGGGCTGCGGCGGCTCACCCGCCCGCAACCGGTCGCGGTGGCCGGTGTACGACCAGCGGTCCCGCTTCCAGCGGTCCTCGACATGCCCGCCCGGCGGCAGGGCGCGCAGCAGATCGATACCGCGCCACACGTCGTCCCACGTCGGCCGCAACTGGCTCTCCAGCAGCGCGCGGATCTCCCGTTCTGCCGGGACGGTGTCCGCTCCGGCAGAACGTGCAGTGTCGTAGCGGGTCATGGCCGGGGCGAGCGCGGTGTTGTCGAAGACCGGATCGGTGGCGGGACCGGCGGGCGGGCAGCGCAGCAGCCCGTCCGGGTCCCTGCCGACCTGGGCGTGCAGCGCCGCCGCCGCGCCGTCCATGCCCTGCGGCGGGTCCAACCACGCCAGCAGACCGCCCAGGTGCTGGTCCTCAAGACCGCTCTGACCGGTGGCCCAGTGCCTGGCCAGCACCTCCGTCATGGCGAGCAGCAGCGCGCTGCCGGGGGTGCGGGCCCGCTCGCCGTAATGCGTCAACCAGCGGCCCAGCAACGGGACCCGCGACGGCGCGGGATGCGGCTCGGCGGGATCCTCCTCGGCCGTGCGCCGGAACCGGGTGGCCCGGCCCAGCAGCCGTACGTACTCCACCCCCGCTGTGTTCGGGACGATCAACTGCGGTGCGTCAACGCACAGTTCCCGCTCGACGGCGACCTTCTTGCCGGTCTCCGGGTCTGTCTCCTTGCCCGCTTCCAGGGCGATCCGGTCCTCGTAGGACATGAGATACGGCAGGACCTCGTCCGCGAGCTCCGCCAGGAAGGCGGACCGCAGATCGCGGTCGCGTGGCTGCGGTACGGCCAGCAGGCGCGGCGCGTCCCGTGCGGTGCCGACGAGCGCGCCCAGCGGAGCGCCCACCTCGCCCGCTGTCGTCAGCGGTACGAAGACCAGCGGCTGGTCGGAGAGCCAGCGGTGCCGCACGGTCGCCAGCGGCTGCGCCCGCCCGGCCGCCACGGCCTGGGCCTTGGCCAGCGTCTCCATCAACGGCATCCGGCCTCCTGGAGTGCTTCGGCGCGCAGGGCCGCGGCGCGGCGCAGTGCGGCCGCGGCCGGGTCGCCACCGGGGGCCGGTCCGGGTGTTGGCCCGAGCGCGGCGGACAGGATCTGCTCAACCGTGGTCAGCGTGCCGAGTTCACCGCGCAGCGAACGGCCGAGCGACTCCACGGCGCCGTCGGCGCGGGACCGCTCCCGGCAGTGGTAGGCGAGTTCACAGGTGTCCAGGCACTCCGGCGCGTACGCGGCGGGCACGGCGTCCACGGCGGCGGCCATCTGCGAGGCGGGCCGTTCGCAGGTCACGTCGAACGTCGTACCGTCCGGCAGCGCGTCCGCGATCTCCTCGATCCGGGTGAGCCGGGCCAACTGGCGTCGGGTGACGGACAGTTGCTTGCGTACGTCGACCGGTCGGGCGGTCGGTACGTTGGAGAAGTCCCTGGGGCAGACCAGCAGTACCTCGTGCCGGGGCGGTGCCACGGCCAGCCGCTCCAGCGCGTACACGTAGACCGCCGCCTGCCGGGCCGCCGCCCCCACCTTCACCGCGTCGGCGCTGCCGTCCAGGATCGGGAACGACTTGACCTCGATCACCGTCGCCGAACCGTCCGGCCGCACCGCGACCGCGTCCGGCTCCAGATAGGCGGGCGCGCCCGCCACGTCGAGCACCAGCAGCGGATGGTCGAGCAGCGTCCACTGTTCGGCTGCCGCCGCCTCCTTGAGCGCCAGCCGGGTACGGGCGGCACGGGCCTGCGGCCCGGCCGCGGACAGGTCCGGCAACGTGGTGTCGGCGGTGTCGGCGGCGCCTAGCAGCTGTAGCAACTCCGCACAGTTGTCGGCCTTGACGCGGGCCTCGAACGCGTTGCCGCGGACGAAGGCGAACCGTGACTGTCCGAACCGCGCGGGCGCCCCCAACACCTGCGCTACCGCGCCCTTGTCGACTCCGGCCGCGTCCAGCAGCGCGCGGCGCTCGCAGCCCGGGTTGGCGGCGAGCGCGGCGAGGCCCCTCGCGTCCAGCGCTCGGGGCTGGACGCTGGGGCCGCGCAGCTCTGCGAGACGGCGCCGCAAGGACGCGGCGCCTTGCGCCGCGTCGGTGGTGAAGTCGTTCACGCCCTGAAGTCTGGCATCCTCCACCGACAGTGGGGGTTCTTCTCCCACCCCTCCACCCCGACCCCTCACGTTGTCCGCTGCGCTGCGGGCCGTGGCCATCACGATCCGCAGGGGGTGCGATTCCTTTTGGCCCTCTATCCCCTCGGGTTCGTATCCCCACCCACTCAGCTGCAAGCGCAGGAACTCACGTAAGGGGGTGGGCCGGGGTGTCCCCGCAGCGACCCCAGGAAGCACCGCAACTGTGCGGTGATAGCTGGAGCGAGGAGACACCCCGGCCCGCCCCCGCCCCCACAGCAGCCGCGCGCAACGGCAAGATGCGGACCACGGCAACGGGGGGAGGGTGGGAAATCTCCGTACCCGGAACCACAACCGGGCCGGAGGCCACCCCGCGTAACGCCAAGATGCGGGCACCGGCAACGGGTGGGAGGGAGGGAAATGTCCGTACCCGGAACCGCCAAGCGCGGGCGGAACCGCAACCGGGCCGGAGGCCACCCCGATCAGCGGACGCGAACCTCAGAGGGCTCCCGGCGGGGCGCCGGAATCCGGGTTCCGTAGGAGGCTGCCGTCACGGGCGCCCTTACCGGAGAGGTCCTGCGGCCCTGCGGTCGCAGGGCCAGAAGTCGGCGCGCCGGGCGCGTCAGAAGCAGACCAACCCCCATGACCGCCCCGCCCGCCAGGGCGTCGAGCAGATAGTGGTTGGCGGTACCGAGAACGACGAGGGTGATGACGAGGGGGTAGGCAACCCCCACCGCACGCACCCAAGGGGTGCGTGCGGACCGCCAGAGGATCACCCCGCACCACAGGGCCCAGCCGACGTGCAGGCTCGGCATCGCGGCGTACTGGTTCGTCAGGTCGCCCAGGCCCTGCGGCGCGCTCGCGTCGTCGCCCCACCAGCCGAAGGACGCGTACTGCGCCAGGGTGTCGTGGAAGCCGGAGCCCGGCGGGAGCAGCCGCGGCGGGGCGGTCGGCAGCAGGGAGAAGCCGATCAGGCCGATCAACGTGGAGATCATCAGCCAGGTCCGCATGAACAGGTACTGGCCGCCGTGCCGCCGCCACAGCCACACCAGGATGCCCGGCGTCACCACGTAGTGCAGCGTGGCATAGCAGAAGCACGCCGGTATGCCGAGCCATGAGGCGTGTGTGAACAGGCCGTTGAGCGTGTGCTCGGGATCGACGTGCAGTGCCCGCTCGATGCGCAGGATCGATTCGCCATGGACGACGGCGGTCCCGGTGCCGCCTGCCATCAGCAGTCGTCCGGCCGAGTACGCGGCGTAGATGAGAGCGATGAGCGGCAACTCCGCCCACCAACGGGGCCTGCTCCTGGGCGCTGCCCCGGAGCGGGCCGCGGTGCTCGACATCGGTGGGGTTCTCCGTCCGTGGATCTACGCGTCTGTGCGGGGTGGTCCTCGCTGCGGCTCGTGCCGCCACGTGAAGCGGCCGTGGTGCGGGTTGTTGCGGGCGCTCTACCGTACGCCGTACGTTATGCATCGTGCACACCGCCCCCGGCACCGTGCTGTTCGACGGGTGTTCACAGATCCGCGGCCGGGTACGCCGTAGGACGCCGGACGGTAACGCCAAGGTTGCCTCAGCTTCAACACAAACCACATCCGTCACAAACCCCAGATCACTCCATGACGAATCGCCCAGAGCCCATCCGCCGCCGCGTCCCGCGCAACACCCTCAACCGGGAACGCGTCCTCGGCGCGGCCGTCGACCTGCTGGACCACGCCGGTCCCGACGCCTTCACGATGCGTGCCCTCGCCCAACGGCTCGGCGTCGGCACCATGGCCGTCTACAGCCACTTCAAGGCCAAGGACGAGATCATCGACGCGGTCCGCGAACGACTGCTGGCGGAAGTCGAGTTGCCCACCGTGGGCAGCGGCCGTACCCCGCGTGACGAACTGCGTGAACTGTGCCGTGCCGTCTACCGGCTGCTCGCCGACCACCCCTCCGTACTCCACCTGCTCACCGTCCGACCGGTGCACGGCGACGAGGGCACGGCCGTGGTCGAGCGCATCCTCGGGCTGCTGCTGGGGGCCGGGCTCGACCGAAGTGCGGCGGCACGCGCGCAGACCGCGCTGATGCAGTACACCGTCGGCGCCGCCCTGTGGACCGCGCGCGGCCGACAGCGCTCGGGCGACCAGGAGGATCCGGGAACACGTCTGCGCACCCGCTTCGCCGCACTGCCCGCCGAGCGCTACCCGCACCTGGTCGACCTCGCGCCCGAGCTCGCGGCGGCGCAGGACGGCCTGCCGCAGTACGAGCACGGTCTCGACGCCCTGCTCAGCGGCCTGCTAGCTGGGCACTGAGCGCAGTGGGGGATGATGGACGGCGGGTCGCTCCCGACAGGGGGCCGGCCCGCGTACGTAATCGGCTGGGGGGCCGGGGGTCAGCCCCCGGGAAGTGCAGTCTGAAAGGCCCGTCCTCGGTATGACACCGCGCATAGTCCTCGTCCGGCACGGTCAGACCGAGTGGGCGGTCAACGGCCGCCACACCGGCCGCACCGACGTCCCACTCACCGAGGAGGGACGGCGCACCGCACGGCTGCTCGGCGCCCGGCTGCACCGCGCGCCTTGGAACGGGCTGCCGGACGTCGAGGTGCGTACCAGCCCGCTCTCCCGCGCCCGGGAGACCTGCGAGCTCGCCGGGTTCGGCGACCGCGCCAAGGAGTGGGACACCCTCATGGAGTGGGACTACGGCGCCTACGAGGGCCTGACCCCGGCCGAGATCAAGGCGGACCGCCCTGACTGGCTGGTCTGGCGGGACGGCGCCGCGCGGGGTGAGACGGTGGCGCAGATGACCGCGCGCGCCGACGAGACCGTGGCGTGGGCGCGTTCGGCCGACCGCGATGTGCTGGTCTTCGCGCACGGCCACTTCCTGCGCGCACTCGGCGCGCGCTGGTTCGGCCACGATCTGTCGTTCGGCGCGACGATCCGGCTGGACCCGGCATCGCTGTCGGTGCTCGGGTGGGCGTACGGTGCGCCGGCCATCGAGCGCTGGAACGACACGGGGCACCTCGACTGACGTCTCGGTGACAGATCTTTTCCTTAGTTGGGGGCAGGCCGCCGAACCCCCGAGGAAAGCGCCTGGGCCTCGTCGTAGGACGGCAGTCCGGGATCCGCGGCATCCGGGTCCGCGATGGCGCACGCCAGTTGGACCGCGCTGTGCAGTGCGGCACGGAACAGCAGTGATCCGCAACTGACCCGGCCCACCCCCAGCTCCGCGAGCCGTTGGAAGGTCAGCCGGCCCGGTGCGTACAGGACGTTCAGCGGAGCGTCGAGGTCCCGTACCAGACCGGCGATGGTGTGCGCGTCGGTGAGGCCGGGGACGAAGAGGCCGTCCGCGCCCGCCCGCCGGTAGGCCTCGGCGCGGGGCAGCGTCTGGCCGGTGGGCGCGTCGGCCAGCCAGTAGGTGTCGGTCCTGGCGTTGACGAACAGCCCCGGCGCCCGCTCCTTCACGGCGGCGATCACCTCGCACTGGTGGCCTGCGGGCACCAGTCTGCCGCCCGGGCGGCCGTCCTCGATGTTCACCCCCGCCACCCCGGCCCGCGCCAACTCGGCCGCGAGTGCGGCGACTTGCGCGGGGTCCTCGCTGAACCCGCCCTCGACGTCCACGGTGATCAGTGCCGGAAGCCGGGTCAACGCACGGGCGAGAGCCATCGTCTGGGCGCGGGCGGCGCCGGTCCCGTCGGGCAGTCCGGCCGCCGCCGCGACCCCCAGGCTGGTGGTGCCGATCGCGGCGAACCCGCGATCGGCCAACGCCGCCGCCGAGGAGTGGTCCCAGGCGTTCGGCAACAGAAGCGGCCGGTCGGCGTGGTGCAGCCGCCGGAACCGCGCGAACTGGTCGGAAGTCGGATCCGTAGCGTTCATGGCACCGACGCTAGGGCCGGTACGTTTCGCCCGCCGTCGAACCGTCGCCGACCGGTGCGCCCTCACACCGCGTGCTTGGCCACGTACCCGTTGAAGAACGCGCCCACGGCGGACCTGCGCCGGTACGGGCGCAGCGCTCGTGCCGCCACGTCCAGCATCCCCTGGATACGTGAGGACTTGACCCGTTCGCCCAGCAACTCCAGTGCGCGGCAGCCCGCCTTCGCGGACTCGTCCGGTTCCCCGCCGGCGGCCAGGTCACCGGCCAGCTCCGCGCTGTAGAGGGCGATGTTGCGGGTGAAGTGCGGGTCCTGGAGCGCGACGCCCCGGCGTGCGTGGGCCGCCGCGCGCCGGTAGTCGCCCAGGCGCGACCAGCACTGCGCCTCAAGGCCCGCCATCTCGGCCTCGCCGTAGAACGTCATCCACTCCGGATCGCAGTCGGCCGCGCCGTGTCCGTACAGCCGCTGCGCCCGCAGCAGCGCGCGCTCGCAGGCGCCCCGGTCGCCGAGCCCGGCCCAGCCGCCCGCCTCGCGCAGCGCGAGCAGCGACAGCAGCCGCGCGGAGCCGAGCCGGGCCGCTGCCTGCTGCGCCGCCTGGGCGGCCAGTACGGCCTCCCGCGGCCGGTTGTCGTCCCGTGCCAGGAACGAGGTGTTGCAGAAGGCGTGCGCCTCCAGCGCCGGGTCGCCCGCCATCCGCGCGGTGGCCAGCGCCTCCGCGTAGTGCGAGCGGGCCTCGCCGTGCCGCCCCGAGTCATGCGCCAACCATCCGACGGAGATGGCGAGTTCACCCGAGCTCGCATGCAACCGGTCGGCCACCGGCTGGCTGTACGCGCCATCTTCGAGCATCGCGTACGCGTTGCGCAGCCAGTGTCCGGCGCGTTGGTAGAGCCCGTCGGCGCCGTGCTTGTCGTCGAGCAGCCGGATCTGGCGTACCGCCTCCTCGACGGTCTGCACCTCGCTGCCGCCGACCCGGCGGGGCGCGGCCGAGGCGGAGCCGCGCGGCAGCGTCGCCGCCAGCGCGGCCGCTGGGCCGCTGGTCATGAATGCGCGACGTAGCACGTCGCTCTCCTCGTCACTGTGGGTATGTTCATCACGTCCACCGAACTCGTCCACCTCCGGACCGGGAGTGCTACCGCCCGCGGGAACGGACCGTCGGGCCTCGCGTGCCCGTCGTCCACGTACCGTGTCGCGTGGCGCGAACCCGAGCTCCGCGAGCGAGTAGCCGGGGAACATGTGCTTGAACACCCGCTCGTACGCGTAGTTGGGGCATCGGATCTCGCCGGACTCCACGCGCCCGATGTACCGGGCGTCGCAGCTCACTCGCTCGCCGATCTCGCGGGCCGCCCGCCGTACCGCCGCCGAGAACTCTCCCGGCGACAGGTCGCCGCGGATCCGGCGGAAGGCGGTGTTGGGTCCGGGATGGTCGGGTGAAGGTGAGGGTGCCATGGGCGGAGGCCTCCCCTGGTCCTGCGGTCGTGTGCTGGTGGCTTATTCGGCGGCACGACCGTACCCGCTGTGATCGGCCAACCACTCATTGTTTAGCTACAAAACGGATATCTCACCCGGGATTCGCCATCAAGTGCCATCCTTTGCGGCGGCTTGCGGCCGTAGCGGTTGACGGGGCGTGGCGTTGTGCATGGTGTACGGACAAAGGCAGTTGCGCTCCCGACTGCGAGGAGGGTTCCCCTTGTTGGACACCGGTGGGGCACACAGGTCCTATGCGGCGCGTGGCGACGGGCTCGGGCCGATCCGCGGCGGTGGTGACCGTCCGCCTGCAGCCCCCGCCTGGGATCTGGTCACCGTTCCCTCCCGGCAGGGCCTGGAGGCGGTTGACATCCTGCGGCTGCGTACCGGCGTCGGCCCGGTACTGCACGACGTCTCCGGTGACACCCTCGGCTTCCTGGTGCCCGAGGGCACCGCGGCCGGCTGGGACCTGCCGGGCAGCGCCTGCGCCCAGACGCACGGTCGCGTCCGCCGGTCCACGGGCGAGCCGCCGGTCGCGGGCACCCGCTGGCTGGTCCCTCCGGGGCAGGGCAATCCGGTCAACGACCCGATTCTGCTGCGCCTGGCGCTCGGTGAGGCCGCCCGTACCATCGAGGCCGCCGACGGCATCCAGGCCGCTGACGGTCGGTAGCCCCGCGGTCACGCCGCTGACATGCGGTCCTCACCGATACTGGTGAGGTGGCAGGCAAGAGGCAGGGCAGAGCGCGCACCCCCGAGCCGGTGCGCGAAGAGGTCGACGGCGGTACCGCGGAGCTGGTGCCCGACCCCGACCGGCCCCGTGCCTGGTCGCTGCTGATCGACGGCGCGCCGCAGTCACATGTCGACCTCGACGACCCCTCCCGGCTCGACTTCGTCTACCAGCGCAGGCTCGGCCATGTCGTGGACCTGGTGAGCCCGCCCGGCCAGCCGCTGCACGTGGTGCACCTCGGTGGTGGGGCACTGACGCTGCCGCGCTATGTCGCGGCGACCCGCCCCCGGTCCACCCAGCAGGTCATCGAGAACGACGCCGCGCTCGTCCAACTGGTGCGCCGTGAACTGCCGTTGGACCGCTCCTGGCGGATCCGGGTACGCGGCGGTGACGCCCGTGAGGGCCTGGCCAAACTCCCCGAGCACTGGGCACATCTGATCATCGCGGACGTCTTCAGCGGGGCCCGCACCCCCGCCCATCTGACCAGCACCGAATTCCTCGCCGAGGCCGCCCGGGTGCTGCGGCCGAGCGGCTGGTACGCGGCCAATCTCGCCGACGGCGGACGGCTCGACTTCCTGCGCTCGCAGGTCGCCACCGTACGGGCCTGCTTCACGGAGTGCGCGCTGGCCGCCGACCCGGCCGTGCTGCGCGGTCGCCGGTTCGGCAACGCCCTGCTGCTGGGCACCGCGGGCGAACTCCCGGTGGCCGACCTGACCCGCCGCATCGCCTCCGACCCGCACCCCGGCCGGGTGGAACACGGCCGTGCGCTGGCCGACTTCACCGGCGGCGCGGCACCGGTCACCGACGCCACGGCGCAGGCCTCACCGGCCCCGCCGGACGATGTCTTCCGCTAGGGCGCCCTGGGGCGCGGGCGGTTCGGCGGCTGGCCAACGGCGAGCGACGGAGGCGGTCAGGACTCGTAGGTCTGCACGGTCGGCGAATGCCCGTTCCAGGTACAGAAGACCGATGACGCATGGCCCCCCGAGGTGAAGTCCACCCGGAGCCACCCGTTCTGCTTCCATACCTGCATGGACCAGCCGGAGTTGGGCGTCGCCGAGACCAACGCGGCCGAGGACGCGCCCAGATCGATGGCCACCCGGCCGCCGTTGACCGTATAGCTGTTCACATTGCCGGTCGCCTCCGGGGCGCCCTGTGCGCTGCCCTGCGGTCGCTGCGGCGGCTGTTGGGACGCGGCGGGTTGCGACGGCGTCGGTGCCGCCGAGGGGCTCTGCGGCCTGGGGCGGTGGGTGGACGACGCCTCCGGGCTCTGACCCGGCGTCGTACTGGCGGACGGCTCACCACCCGATATCGGCAGGGCACGCGGCGGGTCGTACACGGTGCCGGTCAGCACCGTGTGAACGCCGTACCAGGACAGGGCGATCGCGGCACTCGTCGCCAGCGCCCACGCCCCGGTGTGAATCAGACCTCGCCGCATCCGGACCATACTGCCCCACCCGTCTCAGCCTTGGAACGGCCGGGGAGCGGTCCGCTCCGCATGGCGTACGGTGCCGGGCATGGCAAGTGTGCTCGTCGTCGAGGACGACCAGTTCGTGCGCTCCGCGCTCATCCGCCACCTCAGCGAGGCATCGCACACCGTACGCAGTGTGGGCACCGCTCTGGAGGCGCTGCGCGAGGTGGCCCAGGTCGGCTTCGACGTGGTGATCCTGGACCTCGGTCTGCCCGACCTGGACGGCTCCGAGGCGCTGAAGATGCTCCGCGGCATCACCGATGTTCCGGTCATCATCGCCACCGCGCGCGATGACGAGGCCGAGATCGTCCGGCTGCTCAACGACGGCGCCGACGACTACCTGGTCAAACCCTTCTCGGTGGAGCACCTCTCGGCGCGGCTGGCGGCCGTACTGCGCCGCTCGCGCACCGCCGAGGCGTCCCAGGTGCTGAGCGTCGGCGGCCTGCGGATCGATGTGCAGCGGCGCGAGGCGGTACTCGACGGCACCGCGTTGGACCTGACCCGCCGCGAGTTCGATCTGCTGGCCTTCCTCGCCGCCCGGCCGGGGGTGGTGGTGGCCCGCCGTGAACTGCTCGCCGAGGTGTGGCAGCAGGCCTACGGCGACGACCAGACCATCGATGTGCATCTGTCCTGGCTACGCCGAAAGCTCGGGGAGACCGCCGCGAACCCGCGCTATCTGCACACCCTGCGCGGTGTCGGGGTGAAACTGGAGCCGCCGCACACGGAGTTGCCCGTATGAGATGGGCGCTGGTCAAGGTGGTCGTCGCGGTGACCGCCATGGTGGTACTGGCGTTCGCGGTGCCGCTCGGGCTCGTGGTGCAGGAGATGGCCCGTGACCGTGCGCTGACCAACGCCGAACGGCAGGCGGCGGCGGTCGGCCCGGCGCTGGCCATCACCACCGACCGCACCCAGTTGGAGCGGGCCGTCGCCTCCACCCAGGCGGGCGCCGACGGCCGCATCGCCGTCCATGTACCGGCCGCCGGATCGAGCGGCGATGTGCGGATAGGTCGGCAACGCGTCGCACAGGCCGATCTCGACACCGCGAGCAGACTCGGCCGGGCCTCGACCCTGCGGGTCCCCGGCGGCTACGCGCTGCTCCAGCCCACCGCAGTGAGTTCCGGTTCGGTCGCGGTGGTCGAGGTCTTCGTCCCCGAGGGCGACATCACCCGCGGTGTGACCGCCGCGTGGGCGGTGCTGGGGGTGGTCGGTGCCGGGCTGGTGGTGGGTTCGGTGGCGATCGCCGACCGGCTGGGCACCCGGCTGGTCCGCCCGGCCCGGCGGCTGGCCGCCGCGGCGCGCGAACTCGGCCACGGCCGGTTGGGGGTACGGGTACGGGAGGACGGGCCGTCGGAACTGAGGGCCGCCGCCGTCGCGTTCAACTCCATGGCCGACAAGGTCGCCCAACTGCTGGCGAACGAGCGGGAGTTGGCGGCCGACCTGTCGCACCGGCTGCGCACCCCGCTCACCGTGCTACGGCTCAACGCCGCGTCGCTGGGCGACGGCCCGGCCGCCGACCAGACCCGGGAGGCGGTGGCCCAACTGGAGCGCGAGGTCGACCAGATCATCCGCACCGCACGCGCCCAGCACTCCGCTTCGGCGGGCGCCGCCGCGGCGGGCTGCGACGCGGCCGAGGTGATCAGGGAGCGCATGGCGTTCTGGTCGGCGCTCGCCGAGGACCAGGGCCGCCGGGTGCGCACGGCGGGGGTGGACCGCCCGGTACGCGTTCCGGTCGCCCGCGCCGAACTCGCCGCCGCCTTGGACGCGTTGCTCGGCAATGTCTTCCGGCACACCGCCGAGGGCACCGCCTTCGCGGTCGATGTGCACAACGGCGAGGACGCGGTGATCGTGCTGGTCTCCGACGCGGGCCCGGGGATCAAGGACCCGGCGGCCGCCCTGCGGCGCGGGCACGGCGACGGGCGCCCCGGCTCCACCGGCCTGGGGCTGGACATAGTGCGCCGGGTCGCCGAATCGACCGGTGGCGATGTGGCGTTGGGCCGCTCGGTGCTCGGCGGCACCGAGGTACGGGTGTGGCTCGCCCTGCAACCCCGCGCCGGTGCCGGGGCGCGGCGCGGGCACCGGGTGGTGCGGCGGCGCAGGGGTCTTTCCGGTGGATCGTGGGTGCGGTTGGCTCGGAGCGGCGGTTTCGAGGCAGCCGAAGCCCGGACCAGCCCCGAAACATAACCGTTGCCGATCGCATCCTTAAGCGGGCCATAAGGCCGAGGGCGCCTGCCCTGAACTGGCTTTTTGTCCGTTTCCCAGCCGCTAGCGTGCTGCCACCCCCACCCCCCGACGCAGAGGTAGGCAACACCGATGAGCAGTTCGCACCGCCGCCGTCCCAGCCGCAGGCTTCAGCTGATCGGCGGTGTCGTGGTCTCCGCAGCGGTCGCGGGCACCGCGGTCGCCCTCGCGGGCTCGGCGCAGGCGGCGTCGCTGGGTGCCGCTTACACCAAGACCAGCGCCTGGAGCGGCGGTTACACCGGCCAGTACGTGATCACCAATACCACGGACAAGCCGCTGTCCGGCTGGACGCTGAAGTTCGACCTGCCGAGGGGCACCAAGCTCAGCTCGCTGTGGAACGGCAAGCACACCGTCAGCGGCGGACAGGTCACCGTCACCGGTGAGGACTGGGACAGCTCCATAGCGCCCGGGAAGTCGGTCACCGTCGGCTTCGTCGCCACCGCCAGTGGTTCCGCGGCGGACCCGGCCAACTGCCTTATCAACGACGCGAAGTGCTCGGTCGACAACGGTCCCACCCCCACTCCGACCGGCCGTCCCACCGGGACTCCGACGACCGCCCCCACGTCGTCCCCGACCGGCTCGCCAACCCAGAGTGCCAGCCCGACGCCGACCCCGACCGCCACCCCCACGTCGGGCTCCGGCAACGGCAGTTCGTCGAACGCGGGCTTCGCCCCGTACGCCGACACCTCGCTCTACCCGGCGTTCGACCTGGTGGCCGCCGAGAAGGCGAGCGGAGTCAAGCAGTACAACCTCGCCTTCATCACCGACGGCGGTTCCTGCACCCCCAAGTGGGGCGGCGTGACCGACCTGGCCGGCAACGCCACCGCCAACCAGATCGGCGCCCTGCGCGCGGCGGGCGGCGACGTACGGGTCTCGTTCGGCGGCGCGAACGGCAACGAGCTGGCCACCACCTGCTCCTCGGCCTCCGCTGTGGCCTCCGCGTACGGCAAGGTCATCGACCAGTACAAGCTCACCAAGGTCGACTTCGACGTGGAGGGCGGCGCGCTGACCAACACAGCCGCCAACACCCTGCGCGCGCAGGCCATCGCCCAGCTGCAGAAGAGCCACCAGGGCCTTGAGGTGTCCTACACACTGCCCGCCATGCCCACCGGGCTCACCCAGGACGGCATCAACCTGCTGTCGAACGCCAAGAGCAACGGCGTGGACATCAACGCGGTCAACATCATGGCGATGGACTACGGTTCGTCTTTCAGCGGTGACATGGGCCAGTACGCGATCGACGGCGCCACCGCCACCCAGGCGCAGGTCAAGAGCGTGCTGGGGATCTCCGACGCCGCCGCGTGGAAGAAGATCGCGGTCACCCCGATGATCGGCGTGAACGACGTCAGCGCCGAGACCTTCACCGTCGCGGACGCCGGCAAGCTCGCGGACTTCGCCAAGTCCAAGGGGCTGGCGTGGTTGTCGATGTGGTCCGCCACGCGTGACAAGCAGTGCTCCGGCGGCGCCAAGAACTTCGCCGATCCGATCTGCTCGTCGATCACCCAGGACCCGAACGCCTTCGCCAAGGCCTTCTCGGCGTACGGTGGTTGATCACCGGCGGTCAGCCGACCGCGCCTGAGCCAGATGTCCCGACCGGACCCCCACCCGGCCGGGGCATCCTCAGTTCTGGGGGAACCGTTCCGGAGGAAGCTCAGTAGTCCTGGGCGATGGCTTTGTGGTGCTGGACGACCTCTTCGATGATGAAGCTCAGGAACTTCTCCGCGAAGGCCGGGTCGAGATGGGCGTCCTCCGCCAGCCGCCGCAGCCGTGCGATCTGCGCGACCTCGCGTGCCGGATCGGCCGGGGGCAGGTTGTGCGCCGCCTTGAGGTGGCCCACGGCCTGGGTGCACTTGAAGCGCTCGGCGAGCAGGTGGACGAGGGCGGCGTCGAGGTTGTCGATGCTGGAGCGCAGCCGCAGCAGCTCCTGCTGGGCCTGCTCGTCGAAGGCGCCGTCGTTCACGTGGTCGCTCATCCCCGAAATGCTACAAGCCCCGCGATACGGCACGGGCCGTCGTATCAGGAGGTGAGATGCCGGAGGCGGATGCGCAGCTGGATGCCGTGCACGATCTCCACCACGCCCAGCGCGATCAGCCAGATGCCCGCCACCAGGGTCAGCGCGGCGATGGAGTGGAAGGGCGCGATGATCAGCACGATTCCGCCGAGGATCGTGATGATGCCGAGGAACACCTGCCAGCCGCGGGCGGGCAGCCCCTCATGGGAGATCGCCACCGCGGTCAGCATGATGCCGCGCAGCAGCCAGCCGAAGCCGATCCACAGGGCCAGCAGCAGGATCGACTGCGCCGGGCCACGGAAGCAGATCAGGCCCAGCAGGATGCTCAGCGCGCCCGTGACGAAGCTCAGCACGCGCAGATGCCCCGGCACGTGGGTACCGAACGCTCCGGCGAGCTGGAAGATACCGCTCACCAGCAGGTAGATGCCGAAGAGGGCGCCGATCACCACCAGTGTGGCGCCCGACCACGCCAGCACGATGACACCCAGCGCGATCGCGGCCACACCGGCGGTCAGCAGGACCTGCCAGGTCGCATTGCCCAGAGCACTCACCAAGGTACCGGCGGGGCCAACGCCGTAGGGGGGCTCGGCGCCGTACGGGCTCGTCGCTTCGTGCGGGCCACCGGCCTCGTGCGGTTCACCGGCACTCGGTTTGTCGGAGGGGAACGTCATGGCGTCTGCCTCCCTCGGTGGAGGAACGGATGGCGATATCCGGACAGGGCCATACTCGCCCAGAAGATCCCTTCCCGCCTGATGGGAGGTCCTCGGCCCGGTCATGACCGGGCCGGTGCGGGGCTGGGCCGACGACTGCGGGGGTCGGGCCAATGAGAAAGGCCCGGCCTGTGAGAATCAGGCCGGGCCTTTGCTCCGGAAGGGTGAGTGACGGGACTCGAACCTGTTTCGTAGTCGTATCGTGACCTGCACCTTCGCTGAGAATGCGGACAAACGCGTGCAGAAGGATGACGGGCGATGACGCCTGATGCCACTGCGCGGCGTTCGGTTTGGCCATGGCCAAACGCTGCCGCCGAGGTGCGCGTGCGTGGGTGAGGGGTGAGTGACGAGTCCCCTGGCCGCGTTGCGCCCGCCCTCGTCCCTGACAACGCGACCGGCTCCGGAGGCGAGCTCCGGAGCCGGTCGCGGGGGTGTGAGATATAGAGATCTGTCAGGCTGTCCGCCTTGTCGTGGAGCGAGGCAGAGGGCACAGGGCACCGAGTGGATGAGGGCCAGCGGCGCGGATGGCGGTCGGACGGATGCCGGGACCGGGCTCCTGGTGGAAAAGGTCGATGATCCGCCGTAGATCGCTGTCAGTGAAGAGGACGCGGCCCCCGAGCTTGGTGTGCGGCAGCTTCTTGATGTGGCGCCGCAGCCAGGATTCGTCGACCTTGAGCGCGGCGGCGGCCTCCGGGTAGCTATGGAGGGAGATCGGCATGGGCATGTCTGGGGGCAAGGTCAGCTCTCCTCTTTCTGGCGTTGAGGAGAGCTTCTTCACGCTTCGCGGTTTGGAGAGGCCGCGGAAAGGTGGTAGACGGCTCGGGGAGTCGCGGGCGGTTGGTTCACAACCCTATGCCGGGGACTCGCCGAAGAGATCGAATCCCTGGTCGCCAAGGGGGCCCAACTCATCGAACAAGATGAAACATGCGCCCTGATGAAAGACCCTGGAGGAAACGAGTTCATCGTGGAACTCGACCTCGACTTTCCCGAATCAATGACGACATCTCCCGAAGCCTCTTAATCAGCTTGACGGCAGCAGGCTCAACGACAGGGCTGATGCGTTCTCAGGTGGCGAGATGAAGGGTCACCGGGTTCGGTGGGACGGGGGCCAACCTCGTCGTGCCCAACCGGGGTCGCGCCCGCCCCGGAGCCAACAGAGAAGTAACCGTGTGCAGCTCGGCGTCGATGAGTGGCTGGGCCCCACGTGTCACCCGCGGTGGGGCGGCCCCGCTTCTTCAGGAACTGCTCGGTGCGCAGCCGCTGGCCCTCCGCCGCCGTACCGTGAGCGCTGATACCGCCGCCGACCTCCTCGTTCATTCGCTGGTCACGGCTACGCCCTCATCGGGCGGTTCGCTGCTGTCGAAGTAGACGACCAGCGTCTGCTCCGGCTGTTCGGCCAGGTGAAAAGCGGTGTACGCATAATCGATCGCTCCCCGTTGCGGGTGTCGTAGCCGTTTCCGACCGCTGTGCCGGGCCTGCACCTCGTACTGCGGCCACCAGTCCCGCACCTCCGGGCTGCCCTCGTTCAGGTCCTCGATCAATCGGGTGTACCGCGGGTCGCCGAAATGGCGTGTCGCTAGCGTGCGAAGTCGGCCGAGCAGGCCGCGTGCCTCGGTTTCCCAGTCGACTAGAACGTCCCGGGCCACCGGTTCGAGAAACACCCAGCGGACGAAGTTGGCGGGCCGGTCCGCCTCAGTGATGAGCCTCGGGAACAACTCGTCGGCTGCCTGGTTGTGACTGAGGACGTCATAGTTGCCGCCGATGATGTACGCCGGGTTCGGCTGGAGCAACAGGGGGACGGCCCCCGCCTCGGCCGTGAGCGGCTCGCGTTCCTCGGCTTCGGCCGCGGGCGCGTGACCGGCAAGCTGGAGAAGATGATCGTGCTCGTGCCGGTCCAGCCGCAGCGCCGCGGCGAGGGCGTTGAGCACCTGTTCGGAGACGCCGATCTTCCGCCCCTGCTCCAGGTACGTGTACCAGGTGGCGCTGATCCCGGCCAGCAGTGCCAGTTCCTCTCGGCGAAGTCCCGGAGTCCGACGGCGGCCGGTCCGGGGCAGGCCCACCTCGTCAGGGGTCAGGCGCTCTCTCCGGCTGCGGAGGAATTGACTCAGCTGACGGCGTTGGTCCGGCTGCGTGGGCATGACGGGTGGTATCTCCAGTTCCAGAATAAATACGTTCTGGATGCCAGGCTAACCCCGGTGGAGACTGGTGTGCGAGCACGGGCCGAGGCACTGCCGACGGCCTCACACGGTCACACCGGCACCCGGCCGTCCAGTGCGCAACGGCTTCCGCCACGCTCCTCCAGGACCCGCTGCCGCTCGGCACCCCGGCCCCGGTGCCCAGGATGGAGAGGGCAACTCATGTCCGGAATCAAGGGCAAAGTGGTGGCGATCACGGGAGCCAGCAGCGGCATCGGCGAGGCGACCGCGCTGCTGCTCGCCGAACGCGGCGCGCGACTCGTCCTCGGCGCACGCCGGTCCGAACGCCTGGCGGAACTGGTGGCCCGGATCGAGAAGGCAGGCGGCACGGCCGTCCAGATCCGCACCGACGTGATCCGGCGGCACGACCTGCAGGCCCTGGTCGCGCTGGCCAGTGAGCGCTTCGGCCGACTCGACGTACTCGTCAGCAACGCCGGAGTCGGCACCATCTCGCCTCTCGACGATCTGCGCGTCGACGAGTGGGACCACATGGTCGACGTCAACGTGAAGGGCGTCCTGCACGGGATCGGCGCCGCGCTGCCGGTCTTCCGGGCGCAGGGAACCGGCCACTTCATCACCACCGCCTCCACAGCCGCGTTTCGCATCGTGCCGACCATGGCCGTCTACGCCGGCACCAAGTTCGCGGTCCGGGCCATCTGCGAAGGGCTGCGCCAGGAAGCCGGCGACTCCCTGCGGGTGACCACCGTCTCACCTGGTGCGACTGCGACCGACTTCGCCGAGGCGTCAACCAACAGCCAGGTCAGAGCGGAGATCACGAAGATGCGGGACGACATCGCGATCCCGCCCGACGCGATCGCCCGGGCCATCGCTTTCGCGATCGAACAGCCTGCCGCGGTCGACGTGAACGAGATCGTCGTCCGGCCCACCGCCCAGAGCTGACCTCCCCCGCCCTTCCGGTGCGGACACCCGCACCCGCCGGGCTGTTCCACGGGTCACATGGCAACACAGGCCCAATGGCCGGTGGGGTGGGTGGCATGCCTGAGTGGAAACGATGGACGCGACGCCAGATGACCAAGGTTGCTGAGACCGAAGATCGACCTGGAGCCGCGTCCGCGTGCAACCTTCCCTGATCAGCGTCCTCACGCGCCACTTCGAGGATGCAGCCGCGCCATGTCCACCCACGGACCCCTCTGAACTGGCCACGCTGACCGAGGTGTTCGACCGTCTCCCCGATCCACGCCGGGTACGAGGACGCCGCTACCGGCTCGGCTCACTGCTGGGGCTGTGCCTGGTCGCCGTACTCGGTGGCGCACGGCCGCTTGCGCAGATCGCCCGCTTCGCGGCCGACGCGGCACCTGAGGTGCACGACCAGCTGGGGCTCAACCGGGCCACCCCGAACGCCTCCACCCTCGGACGCCTGCTGGCGCGGCTGGACGGGGACCCCTGATGCGGTCGCCTTGCTGACCTGGTCTTTTGCCGACACCTGTACGTTGGCATGCTCTCGGACAGTGTCTCCAGTCATGACCGTCTGCTGTGAGCGATGCCGAGCGGTGGGCATCGATCACCGGAACAGCGCCTACCGCTTGACGAAGTGACTTGATCCCTGCGGACCTACTGGGTCAGGCGGCGACAGGAGCGAGACACTCGCGGCAGGACGCCAACTATTGGGAGGGAACATGCAGTTCAGCAACGAGGAGCCGCCGTTGCATCCGGTACGGACGGTGACATGGGCGCGTACGGTGTTAGGACGGCGCATCGCGGTCCTGGCCAACGAGCCGATAGGTCAGATCGGTTACGCGGCGGCCAGCCTGCCCGATAGGCCGGAAGAGACGTGGGAGATCCACATTCGCTACCCGCGGGTCGAGGTCAAGACCATCCGGCACCCGTCGTCGGTACGGCCGGGAGTAACGACGGTGGACCTGCTGAACGACGCGGTCGCTTCTTTCCCTCACGTCCCTGACCTAGTGGCTGAGGCGGAGATTGGGGAATGGCTGACCGCTCAGGCGACCCGTCCCCCTGCGGAGGTCGAAGAGGTGCCCGAGGCCCTGCTGATTGACGGCACGCCCTTCCGGGGTATGCAGGCCGAGCGTGACGGCGTAACCGCACGCCTGGTGCAGCCGGAGGCTGGGACAGTCGTCATTGCCGTGGGCGAGTCCCGCGGGGCTGTTCGTCTCGTCTGGGCTTGAACAGCACGACGCTGCCGCCCTTGGCACGGTAACCGGAGGGCGGCAGCGTTTGACGTTGCGTTAGTAGATGGTGTCCATGTCGGAGGGGCCTCCGCTGTGGCACACGCCGCCGTCGACCAGGATGGCATAGCTGTTGCCCGGGATGACCTGGGCGTATGCGGGGCCGGTGCCGCCGCTGTGGAAGGTGAAGGTGGTAGCCCACGAACGGCGTGCGGCCAGGGCGCCTCCCCAGTGCTGCTGAGAGGTTCCGTACCGCAGTCGCCAGGGATGGTGTTGTTCGGCTTGATGGTCTGCGGGTTGGCTCCGGCCTTGACTGAGTACTCCAGGCCCTGCGCGTCCTTCTTGATGACGTACCCGTGCGCCTTGGCCACCGCCGGGTCGTAGCCGACGAGGTGCATCGGCACGGTGATGGTCGTGGTGTGCGGCTGAGCTGGCTGGGCCTGTGCCGAGGTCACTCCAGTTACGGCTAAGCCCAAGGCCCCGGCCGTTACAGCAAGTTGCTTGATCACGTTCTTTTCCCCTCCGTACAGCCCATCCCTACGGCGCCCCCTGCGCCTGGTGGGGCGGCACGAGACCGACGTTACGGAGCGGGAGTGCTGACACGAACGTAATTCGTACGTGTGGCCGATTGCTGGTGCGGTATGGCTTATTCCGGGGTGTTCTGGTGCGGTCTATGCTGTCGGCTCCTGGTGGCGTCCTCAGCCGTTCCGGTATGTGGGCTTGCCCGTGCGGCCGGACTACCGTCAGTGGGTACGGCTCGGGTTGGATAGCTCGCTCAGAGTGGTTCAGCGTGTGTTCGACGGCTGACCGGCAGCTGGCGGCAGTGATCCGCTCCGGCACCGCCTGGACCACCGGAGTGCCGGAGCGAGATCTATTGGACGAGGCAGAACAGCATCGCCATGAGGGCGACCCACGTGTCGCACGGCGTCCGCCGCCTGGCCCGCACCGCTGATATGGGCTCTCCGAGCCGGGGATTTCCTGGGGACTTTTCGGGGACTTTCAGCGCTGTCCCGGGGACTTTCCGGGGACAATCCGTCAGGTAAGCAGGGAAGGCCCTGACAGCGCTGAAAGACTCAAAGCCGCAGGTCAGGGCTCATCCGCCTAGCACTCGATGACGTTCACCGCGAGCCCGCCGCGGGCGGTCTCCTTGTACTTGACGTTCATGTCCGCCCGTGGCCGCCCGGCGGAGACGAATCCGCCTCAGCGCTAGGCGCTCACCAACCGCAGCCCGCCTCCGGTTGGCCGGTTGCCGCCCGGCGCGGCCTGAACGGCCCTGCTGATGTCGGTGTCCAGGGAGCGGACCAGGTGGCCGTATCGGTCGATGGTCGTCTGAATCGACTCGTGGCCCAGACGGGCCTGGATGGCGGGCAGCGGGATGTTCGCGGCGACCAGCCAGGCCACGTGGGAGTGGCGGAGGTCGTGGATGCGCGGTCGGCGCGGCAGGCCCGCTCGGACGGCGGCGGCAACCGCGGGCTTCCACTTCCGGTTGTAGAAGTTGTTGTGCCTCCATGCCTTGCCCGTCGGCGTCCGGAAGACGAAGGCGTCGGGCGGCATCCCGTCCGTCAGGCGCTTGACCATGTCGACCTGTGCGGGTGCCAGGGCCACGAGGCGGCGCGCCCTCTTCGTCTTCGGAGGCCCGAGGAAGAAGGAGCGCTCCGAGCCCCTGGGAGCCCTCTTCCGCGCCCTCTGGACGCTTGCGGTGGGTGCGGGGCTGCCGAGCCTGAGGTCCTGCGCTTGGAGGGCCGTTGCCTCGCCCCAGCGCATGCCTGTTCCGACGAGCCAGTCGGCGAGGTCCCGGGCGTCCTCGTCGGTGATGTGACGCCGGATCAGCTGGTACTCGTCCTGCTCTAGGAAGACGGCGCGTCGCCGACGCGCCCGCGTTCGGCTGGCTCCTGCTGTGGCGCGCCCGCGCCCGCGCAGTGGACCACCGCCACGCCCTACGACGCCGCGCTCACGGCGGTTCTGCTCTTTGTTCTCACCAGCCGGGTCATTAGCCCGCAGTACATGATCTGGCCGGCTGGCCTCGCCGCTGTCTGCCTCACCGTCGAGCAGACCGTTCACCGGCCGGTGGCCGCCGTGAGCTGCGGCAGACGTGTACTGGACGGAAGAGAAGTCCACGGCGCAGATCCAGACGTTCACCCGTAGTTACAACCGGGTCGGCGCTGCCTTCGAAGGCCTCATCCACCGAAGATTCCCGTTCAAGAGGATCTGCGGTGTCCGCCCGGAAGGAGTGCGGCGGCGCAGCAGTTCCGTTGACACGCGAAGCTGCCGAGAGTGCGGGCGAAGCCTAATAGGGTCGCATCTCCGGTGGCTCTGGTCATCCCGTCACTCACCTGTGAGATCGGCCCCCGAGGGCCATACAGTGGGTGTCGGGTTGTATACGCTGCGAAGGCCCTGGTTTTCGTCGGCGTCGTCCCGCCGTGAGCGGCTCCGATTGTGGAGTGGTTGGGCCATGGTTTGGCCGTGGCCAAACGGCAGACAGGCCCGTGACCTACGTTTCCGCAGGTCACGGGCCTGTCTCATGGGGTGAGTGACGGGACTCGAACCCGCGGCATCCTGGACCACAACCAGGTGCTCTACCAGCTGAGCTACACCCACCATGACCGGCGCTTGACTGCTTCCCGCACCGGCCGAGAAGAAGCATACAGGGTTTTGGTGGATGCTTGCGCCAGGCTTTTACGGGGCCTTGAGCGCCGACCTCACCCGGCGGACCTCACCGGGCGTCCGCGGCGGACTGTCCCGGCTGGCTCGGCACGGCGGGCAGCACGTACTTGGCCGCGATCGCCCGCGCGGTGTCCGTGTCCGGTCCGGGGGGCCGCACGAAGACCGCCTCGCGGTAGTAGCGCAGTTCCGCGATGCTCTCCCGGATGTCGGCCAGCGCGCGGTGGTTGCCGTTCTTCGGCGGGCTGTTGAAGTACGCCCGCGGATACCAGCGCCGGGACAGCTCCTTGATGGAGGAGACGTCAACGATCCGGTAGTGCAGGTGCTGTTCGAGCTCGGGCATGTCGCGGGCGAGGAAGCCACGGTCGGTGCCGACCGAGTTCCCGCACAGCGGCGCCTTGCGCGGCTCCGGCACGTAGGCGCGCACATAGTCGAGCACCTGCTTCTCCGCCTCGGCGAGCGTCGTCCCACCGGGCAGCTCATCGAGCAGGCCGGAGGCGGTGTGCATCTGGCGCACCACCTCCGGCATGGTCTCCAGCGCTTCGGCGGGCGGCCGGATAACGATGTCCACCCCGTCACCGAGGATGTTCAGCTCGGAATCGGTGACTAGGGCGGCCACCTCGATCAGCGCGTCATGCCGCAGCGAGAGCCCGGTCATTTCGCAGTCGATCCACACCATGCGGTCGTTCATACGTCTCACCCTACGGGGCGATCCCGTTGACCTGGCATAGCCGTGCTACGAGCGGACCCCGGGAGCAGGCCGGGAACGGTTCCGGGACGCCCGCCCGGACGTCCGCCGCGATCGCCGCGCAGCCGGGTCAGCCCGGGGGTGCCGGACATCCCGGAGATCTCCGGACCGTCCGCCCGGCCGTGCTGCTCGGGCATTCTCGCCGCGTACACGTCCGACTCCGGCTTGCCCGGCTCATGCCGTTTGCCGGGTTCGAGCCGTCGGCCGGTCGGCGGCCCGTCCAGCGGCTGGGGGCCGCGCCGCTGGTGCGGCAGGCCCTCGCTGGGGGCTTCGCCACGTTCCGCGCGTTCTGGCCGGTCCCCGCGGTCCGCCCGCTCGGCGCCGTCCTGTGGTCTGCGCGCCCGGAACGCCATCCGGTAGGAGGCGGGGGACGACCCCAACTGCCGCCGGAAGTGCCCGCGCAGCGCCACCGGCGAGCGGAACCCGCACCGTCCGGCCACCTCGTCCACCGAGTAGTCCGACGTCTCCAGCAGCCGCTGCGCCTGCAGCACCCGCTGGGTGATCAACCACTGCAGCGGAGCGCTGCCGGTGAGCGAGCGGAACCGGCGGTCGAAGGTACGGCGGCTCATGTAGGCCCGTGCGGCCAGCGTCTCCACGTCGAACTGCTCGTGCAGATGCTCCAGCGCCCATGCCACGACCTCGGCCAGCGGGTCCCCGCCGATCTCCTCTGGTAAGGACCTGTCGAGGTACCGCTCCTGGCCTCCGCTGCGCCGGGGCGGTACGACCAGGCGACGGGCGAGCGCGTTGGCCGCGTCGGCGCCGTGGTCGGTCCGCACCACATGCAGGCACAGATCGATCCCGGCTGCCGTCCCGGCCGAGGTGAGTATGTCCCCGTCGTCGACGAAGAGCTCGCGCGGGTCGACGTGGACCGACGGATAGCGCTTGGCCAGCGTCGGCGCGTACATCCAGTGCGTGGTGGCCGGGCGGCCGTCCAGCAGCCCGGCGGCGGCCAGCACGAAGGCGCCGGTGCACAGGCCGATGATCCGTGCCCCCTCCTCGTGCGCCCGGCGCAGCGCGGCCAGCGCCGAGGCGGGCGGTGGCTGGGAGATCGAGCGCCAGGCGGGGACCACCACGGTCCCGGCCCTGCCCAGCGCGTCCAGCCCGTACGGCGCGGTCAGCTCAAGGCCGCCGGTGGTGCGCAGCGGGCCGTCCTCGCCCGCGCAGACCAGCAGCCGGTAGCGCGGGACACCGGCGTCCTGCCGGTCGACACCGAAGACCGAGAGCGGAATCGAGCTCTCGAAGATCGGGCCGCCGCTGAACATGAGCACGGCGACGACTTCCTTGCGGCGCCGGGCGGAGAGTTTGCGGCCTCCGGTGCCGATGGTGGTGGCCGTCGTAGTGGTGGTGCTGCCAGTGGTCGCACCACTGGTCGTACCGCAGCAGCTCTGTACCGAGGTGCGGAGGGACGGGGTTGCCTCCGTCGCCGCACCGGTCCTGGAGTCCTGGGTCATGGCGGATGAGCCCCCCTCGGTCGACGCAACGTCCTTTCGGTACTGCACGTTTCCCCCGCCGTGTTACCCAAGATCGAATCTACTGTGTGTTCGCTCGGGATGCGGTGACAAGTTCACCATCCGGCACTAAGTCGACAAGACAACTTGGCGCGAAGCATTCGATCACGAAGCGTTCCACTCACCGGCTCCGCTGGGAAGTGCGCCTCGGTTATGCCCCCCGGTAACACACCGGCCTGACGGTGTCCGTGCGTCCCCCGCCGTGACGTTTCCGCTGGTGGTAAGGGTGTTGGAAGCGGACGTTCCGGACGCCCGTATCCCACAGAAAAGTTGGCCGAAAACAATCGCGGAAATGACCGCAGCACCGGGCCAACGCGCCGTCGCGCGCCCTCATTTACACCTCGCGCCGCTCTGCACACGGGGCGCCGCCCTGGTTGCCGGTAGCGCGGGGCACCGGTGGTGACGGTCTTCGGTACGGCTCGTCGAGGGCATTCCCGGCAGCGGGTGATGGTGGCGGGGTGCTCAGGTGGCGGGTTGTTGAGCGGCAAACGGATTCCGCATCGAAGTGCAACCGGCCGTCCGGTTTTCAGCCGCCCGAGGCGGGTCGTCGGACACCGGTTCGGGCCGTCGGCGACCCACGCGGGTAACCGGAGCGGCATGGGGCGTTGCGCTTCCCGCCGGGCTCCGGCATTCTCCTGGAAACTCCGGGTACTAAGACCCACGGCGGGACGTCCAGCGGATCTGTGCAGGGACGCGCCGCCGCCGTACTCTGGAGGCAGCGGGAGGGCAACGCCCTTACCGGCCAATGTGGCCGATCCCGCGGTCACCGCTGTCCGTGTCCGCTCCAGCGGCGCCCTACCGCGTCGCCTTCGCCGAAAAACCCATCATGGCCGGTTACGAGCACCACGACCCCGCCGACGGCAAACCGCTCGCCGACTCGACGGCGAAACCCGAGGCGGCAGCGCAGGCGCGCCATTCTTGCGACCCGGCCTTCCGGCACGGTGTGGTCGTCGGCTTCGACGGCTCGGTCTCCAGCGAGCGGGCCCTTGCCTATGCGATCGGCATGGCCCGGCGGCTGCACTCCGGATTGATCATCGTCCATGTGGCCAACCGGCTGCCCGCCACCGTGTGGGCCGGTTGCGAGCCGCCGGTCTTCGTGGACGTCCCGGACCACCGCACCGAGGTGCTCGGCCTGGAACTGGCCTGCGCCGACTACCTGTCCGAGGTGTCGTGGATCCTGGTCGAGCGGGGCGGTGACATCTGCCACGAGTTGGAGGAGGTCGGCCGGGAGTACTCGGCCGACGCCATCGTCGTGGGCAGCACCCACGGGGTGATCGGCAAGATCTTCGGGTCGGTGGCCGGCCGCCTGGCGCGCCGTGCGCAGCGGCCGGTCATCGTGATCCCCTAGATAAAACGTTTTATCTGACCGTGGCCGACTACTCGACGGTCACCGACTTCGCCAGGTTCCGCGGCTTGTCGATGTCCCGGCCGAGCGCCAACGCGGCGTGGTACGCCAGGAGTTGCAGCGGGATGCCGAGCAGGATCGGGTCCAACTCCGGCTCGTTGCGCGGCACGACGATGGTGTGGTCCGCGACATCCTGCGGCTGGTGGCCCACCGCGAGGATGCGGCCGCTGCGGGCCTTGATCTCCTCCAGCGTGGCGCGGTTCTTCTCCAGCAGTTCGTCGTCCGGCACGATCGCCACCGACGGCACCTCGGGCTCGATGAGCGCCAGCGGGCCGTGCTTCAACTCCGAGGCGGGGTAGGCCTCCGCGTGGACGTAGGAGACCTCCTTGAGCTTCAGGGATGCCTCACGGGCCACCGGGTAGCCCCGCACCCGGCCGACGAACATCATGCTCCTGGCGTTGGCGTAGGCTCCGGCGAGCTTCTCGATCTCCTCCTCGCCGCGCAGGATCTCCGCGATCTGCTCGGGCAGCCTGCGCAGACCCGCGATGATCCGCTTCCCGTCGGCGACCGAAAGATCGCGCACCCGGCCGAGGTGCAGCGCCAGCAGCGCGAAGGCGACCGCGGTGTTGGTGAAGCACTTGGTGGACACCACGCAGACCTCGGGACCGGCGTGTACGTAGACCCCGCCGTCCGTCTCGCGGGCGATCGCGCTGCCGACCACGTTGACCACGCCGAGGACCCGGGCGCCCTTGCGCTTGAGCTCCTGTACGGCGGCCAGCGTGTCGTAGGTCTCGCCGGACTGGCTGACCGCGATGTACAGCGTGTCCGGGTCGACGACCGCGTTGCGGTACCGGAACTCACTGGCGGGCTCGGCGTCCGCCGGGATCCGGGCCAGCTCCTCGATCAACTGGGCGCCGATCTGGCCCGCGTGGTACGCCGAACCGCAGCCGAGGATCTTCACCCGGCGCACTGCGCGCGCCTCGCGGGCGTCGATGCCCAGGCCGCCGAGGTGCACGGTGGCGAACCGGTCGTCGATCCGGCCGCGCAGCACCCGGTCCACGGCGTCCGCCTGCTCGCAGATCTCCTTGTGCATGTACGTGTCGTGGCCGTCCATGTCGTAGCTCTCGGCCTCCCACTCGATGGTGGTCGGCGAGGCGGCGGTACGGCTGCCCTCGGTGGTGTACGTGCGGTACTCACCGGCCTTCAGGGTGGCCATCTCGCCGTCGTCGAGGGTGACGACCTGGCGGGTGTGCCGGACCAGGGCGGCGACGTCGGAGGCGACGAACATCTCGTTCTCGCCGATGCCGAGCACCACCGGCGAGCCGTTGCGGGCGACCACTATGCGGTCCTGGAAGTCGGCGTGCAGCACCGCGATGCCGTAGGTGCCCTCGACACGCGACAGCGCCTCCTGGACCCTGGCCTCCAGCGTCTCGGCGGCGGAGCGGCCGATGAGATGGGCCAGCACCTCGGAGTCGGTCTCGGAGGTGAACTCCACACCGTCCGCGACGAGTTTGGCGCGGAGTTCGGCCGCGTTGTCGATGATGCCGTTGTGGACGATGGCGACCTGGCCCGCTGCGTCCAGGTGGGGATGTGCGTTGTCGTCGCTGGGCGCACCATGGGTCGCCCAACGGGTGTGGGCGATACCGGTGGTTCCGCTGAATCGCTTCGGTACCCGGGATTCCAGTTCGCGTACCCGGCCCTTGGCCTTGACGGTCTTCAGTCCCCCCGACTTGCCGCTGATCACGACGCCCGCCGAGTCGTAGCCGCGGTACTCCAGTCGCTGCAGCCCCTCCAGCAGCAGCGGAGCAGCGTCACGTTTACCGATATATCCGACGATCCCGCACATGGATGCCGTCCCTCCCTGGTGTCGCCTGGTGCCCGTGGGGCGTGTGATGTGTGTGGTGCTCAGCCGTAGACGATGCGGCGCAGCTGGCGCAGCGAGAACTCCGGCGGAGCCACCGCGCGGTGCGGCAGCTCCTCGGTGATCCGTTCGAAGATCTCCGCGTTCGCCAGGCCCTTGGCCTGCAGTTCCCGGTGGCGCCGGCGCACGTAGTCCTCCGCCGACTCGTCGAAGTACGCCAGCACGTCGAGTACCACCCGGGCGGCCTCTCCGCGTTGCAGCGTCGTGGTCCGCACCAGGTGGTCTACGAGATCCTCGTGGGCAGTCCGGCGTTCGAGCACCGGACGATCCTGCGGGAGGGAGGGCCCGCAGTGCAACATTCCTGCCCGATATCGGGCAGGGGGCGCCCGATATTGAGGTTGCGTGGGGTGCGTGCTGGGAGTTTGTCCTGATTTACGCGGTGAGCCCCAGCTCGCGGGCGATCAGCATGCGCTGGACCTCGCTCGTCCCCTCGCCGATCTCCAGGATCTTGGAGTCCCGCCAGAACCGGGCCACCGGGTACTCGTTCATGAAGCCGTATCCGCCGTGGATCTGGGTGGCCTCGCGGGCGTTGGTCACCGCGATCTCCGAGGAGTAGAGCTTGGCGAGCGCCGCCTCCTTCTTGAACGGCTCGCCGTGCAGCAGCCGGGATGCCGCGTCCCGCCAGGCAAGCCGGGCGGTGTGGGTGCGCATCTCCATATCGGCCAGCTTGAACTGGATCGCCTGGTTGGCGCCGATGGGCCTGCCGAACGCCTGCCGGGTCTTGGCGTAGGACACCGACTCGTCGACGCAGCCCTGGGCGAGCCCGGTGGCCAGCGCCGAGATGGCGATCCGTCCTTCGTCCAGGATCCGCAGGAACTGGGCGTAGCCGCGGCTGATCTCGCCCAGCAGGTTGGCCGCCGGAACCCGGCAGTCGGCGAAGGACAGCTCGCGGGTGTCCGAGGCGTTCCAGCCGACCTTGGAGTACGGCGCCGCGACGGTGAAGCCCTGGGTGCCGGACGGCACGATGATCGAGGAGATCTCCGGACGGCCGTCCGCCGAGCGCCCGGTGACGGCGGTGACCGTGACCAGTCCCGTGATGTCCGTACCGGAGTTGGTGATGAAGCACTTGGTGCCGTTGATCACCCACTCGTTGGTGGCCTCGTCCAGGCGCGCGGTGGTGCGTGTGCCGCCCGCGTCGGAACCGCAGTCCGGCTCGGTGAGCCCGAAGGCGCCGAGCAGCTCACCGGAGCACAGCCGGGGCAGCCACTCACGCTTCTGCTCCTCGGTGCCGAACCGGAAGATCGGCATCGCACCCAGCGATACCCCGGCCTCCAGGGTGATCGCCACCGATGAGTCGACCCGGGCCAGCTCCTCAAGCGCCAGGCACAGCGCGAAGTAGTCGCCGCCCATGCCCCCGTACTCCTCGGGGAACGGCAGCCCGAACAGTCCCATGCGTCCCATCTCGCGCACGATCTCGTACGGGAACTCATGGTGTTCGTAGAACTCCCCGATCTTGGGGGCGATCACATCGTGGGCGAACTGCTCGACGGTGCGCCGGAGTTCCTCGTATTCGGCGGGTAGCCGGTGGTCGATCGTCATGGAGTTCACTCCTTGTGGGAGAGGGCGCGAACGGTACGGGACGGGCTTGGTCGGCCCAGGTGTGCCGCCATCCACACGCTGGTGGCGGTGAGGCGGTCGAGGTCGACCCCGGTGTCGATGCCGAGACCGTTCAGCATCCAGACCAGGTCTTCGGTGGCGAGGTTGCCGGTGGCGCTCTTGGCGTAGGGGCAGCCGCCGAGGCCGCCGGCCGACGCGTCCACGGTGCAGACGCCCGACTGGAGCGCGGCCAGGGTGTTGGCGAGGGCCTGGCCGTAGGTGTCGTGGAAGTGCACGGCGAGCCGGTCGGCGGTCAGCCCGACCTCGTGCAGGGCGGCGAGCAGCTCGGTGACATGGCCGGGGGTGGCCACCCCGATGGTGTCCCCGAGGCTGAGCTCGGTACAGCCCAGATCGAACAACCGCCGGGCCACCTGGACCACCTGGCGGACCGGAACCGGTCCCTCCCAAGGGTCGCCGAAGCACATCGACAGATAGCCGCGCACCTGCGCGCCCGCGTCTCTGGCCCGCGTCACCACCGGCTCGAACATGGCCAGCGACTCGTCGACGGACCGGTTGAGGTTGGCCTTGGCGAACGACTCGGTGGCGCTGCCGAACACCGCGATCTCGTCAACGCCGAGCGCCAACGCGCGTTCAAGGCCGCGCTCGTTGGGGACGAGTGCCGGAAGACGCGCGTCCAGCCCGGAGAGCATCGGCATCAGCTGCTCGGCATCGGCGAGTTGGGGCACCCACTTGGGATGCACGAAGCTCGTCGCCTCGATGGTCTTCAGGCCCGAGGCGGCCAGACGGCGGATGAACTCCGCCTTGACCTCCGTGGGGACGACCGCCTTCTCGTTCTGCAGCCCGTCGCGGGGACCGACCTCGTGGATCCGCACTCGGTCCGGGATGTCCTCGGACGGAAAGGGCATGGGCAGGCCAGCGGGAATGGGTAGCCCGGAGGGCTTCGATGAGGGGTGGCGGTCGGGCGCCGGGTGGGTCGTCATGACTCCTCCTGCGGGGCCGCGGTCGGGGTGACCACGGCGAGTACCTGGTCCATGGCGACCGTGCTGCCCGGGGTGACGTCGATCTCGGTGACTGTGCCGTCGTGCGGGGCGGCGATGACGTGCTCCATCTTCATCGCCTCGACGACCAGCAGGCTCTGCCCGGCGGTGACCTCGTCCCCGGCGGTGACCTTGACGACGGTGACCGTGCCGGGCATGGGCGCGGTCAGTGTGTCGGTGCCTCCGGCGCCCGCCGCGCCGCGCAGCGCGGCCTCGACGGGGTCGTGGCCGTCGACGTGCCATGCGTCGCCGTCCCGGCCGAGCCAGGTGCCCGCATGGCGGAAGACGTGTGTCACGCCGTCCCAGTGCAGTATCACCCGGTCCCGGTCGGTGTGCAGTTCGGCGGGCACCGGCTCGGCGCCGCCGATGCGGACCTTGCCGGGGCGGACGCCCACGGTCACCGGTTCATGCCCTGGCACCCGCAGATGGTGCTCGGTCCAGGCGGGCTCGCCGCCCAGCCGCCAGCCGCTGGGCACGGAGAACGGATCCGTCCAGCCCTCGGCGTTCGACGGAGCCGCGGCTGCCGGAGCCAGTGCCGCCTGCCGTAGCAGCGCCGCCGCCGCGTACACCTCGTCCGGGACTCCTACCGGAACCAGCGAGGCCGCGTCCCGGTCGATCAGACCGGTGTCCAACTCGCCGGAGGCGACGGCCGGATGCTCCAGCAGCCGCCGCAGAAAACCGGTGTTGGTGTCCACACCGAGCACCACGGTGTCGGCGAGCGCGGCGCGCAGTCGGCGCAGTGCCGTACGGCGGTCCGGGCCGTGTGCGATCACCTTGGCCACCATGGGGTCATAGGCGGTGCCGACCTCGGTGCCGAGCGCCAGCCCGGAGTCGACCCGAACGCCCTCGCCGCCAGGCTCGCTGAGCGCCAGCACCGGCCCGGCCGAGGGCAGGAAGTCCACCCGCCCCTGGCCTTCCGTCCGCGGAACCCCGGCGGTGACCCGTGCGGTCTCGGCGCAGATCCGGGCCTCCACCGCGTGCCCGGTGAGGCTGATGTCGCCCTGTCCGAAGGACAGTCGCTCTCCGGCGGCCACCCTCAGCTGCCACTCGACCAGGTCGAGTCCGGTGACCAACTCCGTTACCGGATGCTCCACTTGGAGCCGGGTGTTCATCTCCATGAAGCAGTAAGCGGACGGGTCCGCGCCGGGCACGATGAACTCCACCGTGCCCGCGCCCAGATAGCCGCAGGAACGAGCCGCCTGTACGGCCGCCGCGCCCATGGCCGCCCGGGTCGCCTCGTCCAGGAGGACGGACGGCGCCTCTTCGATCACCTTCTGATGGCGGCGCTGCAGCGAGCATTCGCGTTCGCCGAGGTGGACCACCTGCCCATGGGCGTCGGCCAGCACCTGGATCTCGATGTGCCGGGGGCGGTCGATCCACCGCTCGACCAGCAGTGTGTCATCGCCGAAGGAGCCGCGGGCCTCTCGCCGGGCCGCGGTGATCTCCTCGGCCAATAGCGCCTCGTCGCGGACCAGGCGCATGCCCTTGCCGCCGCCGCCCGCCGAGGGCTTGAGCAGTACCGGGGTGCCGATCTGCCGGGCGGCGTCGATGAGTTGGGCGTCGGTGAGCCCGCTGCCGTTGCTGCCGGGGACGACCGGGACGCCTGCCTCCCGTACCGTCTCCTTGGCGCGGATCTTGTCGCCCATCAGCTCGATCGCGCTGGCCGGTGGCCCGATGAAGACCAGCCCGGCGTCCTCGCATGCCTGGGCGAAGGCCGCGTTCTCGGCGAGGAAGCCATAGCCGGGGTGGACCGCCTGGGCGCCGGTGCGGGCCGCCGCCTCCAGCAGCCGCTCGATGGACAGATAGCTCTGGGTGGCGGGCGGCGGCCCGATGCGTACCGCCTGATCGGCCTCCCGCACATGGCGCGCCTCGGTGTCGGCGTCGCTGAAGACGGCGACCGAGCGGATGCCCAGCCGCCGCAGCGTACGGATCACCCGGACGGCGATCTCGCCCCGGTTCGCCACAAGGACCGTCTCGAACATCTGGTGATCCCCCCTACATCCGGAAGACGCCGTAGCCGGGAGCCTGCACGTCTCCAGAGAGCCCAGCCCGTTGTGGAGTGGGCGCGTTGGCGCAGGCCGTCAGGGCGAGGCCGAGTACCGTGCGGGTCTCCAGCGGGTCGATCACCCCGTCGTCCCAGAGTCTGGCCGTGGCGTAGTAGGCGTTGCCCTGGGTCTCGTACTGGGCGCGGATCGGCGCCTTGAACCGCTCCTCGTCCTCGATCGGCCACTGCTCGCCCGCCGCCTCCATCTGGTCCCGCTTGACGGTCGCGAGCACGGAGGCGGCCTGTTCGCCGCCCATCACCGAGATCTTGGCGTTGGGCCACATCCACAGGAAGCGGGGGGAGTAGGCGCGGCCGCACATCGAGTAGTTGCCGGCGCCGTACGAGCCGCCGATCACCACGGTCAGCTTCGGTACCCGGGTGCAGGCGACGGCGGTGACCATCTTGGCGCCGTGCTTGGCGATGCCGCCCGCCTCGTACTGCCGGCCGACCATGAAGCCGGAGATGTTCTGCAGGAAGAGCAGCGGGATGCCGCGCTGGTCGCACAGCTCGATGAAGTGCGCGCCCTTCAGCGCCGACTCTGCGAACAGGATGCCGTTGTTGGCGACGATGCCCACCGGGTGGCCGTGCAGCCGGGCGAAGCCGGTGACCAGCGTCGTGCCGTACTCCGCCTTGAACTCGGCGAACCGGCTGCCGTCCACCAGCCGGGCGATGACCTCCCGCACGTCATAGGGGGTGCGCGAGTCGACCGGGACCGCGCCGTACAGCCCCGCGGGGTCGACGGCCGGCTCCTCCACGGGGGCGACCGACCAGGGCAGCGGCCCGCGCTCCGGCAGCGTGCCGACGATGTTCCGCACGATGCGCAGTGCGTGGGCGTCGTCCTCCGCCAGATGGTCGGTCACGCCGGAGACCTTGGAGTGCACCTCGCCGCCGCCGAGCTCCTCGGCGGTGACGACCTCGCCGGTGGCCGCCTTCACCAGCGGCGGACCGCCGAGGAAGATCGTGCCCTGGTCGCGCACGATCACCGCCTCGTCGCTCATCGCCGGCACGTAGGCGCCACCGGCCGTGCAGGATCCCAGGACCGCCGCGATCTGCGGGATGCCGCGCGCCGACATCGTCGCCTGGTTGTAGAAGATCCGGCCGAAGTGCTCCCGGTCCGGGAAGACCTCGTCCTGGCGCGGCAGGAAGGCGCCGCCGGAGTCCACCAGGTAGAGGCACGGCAGCCGGTTCTCCAGCGCCACTTCCTGGGCGCGTAGGTGCTTCTTGACCGTGATGGGGTAATAGGTGCCGCCCTTGACCGTGGCGTCGTTGGCGACCACGACGACCTCGCGGCCCGCCACCCGTCCGATGCCGGCGATCACCCCGGCCGCGGGTGCCTGCCCGTCGTACATTCCGTCCGCCGCCAGCGGGGCCAGCTCCAGGAAGGGCGAGCCCGGGTCCAGCAGACCGTCCACCCGATCGCGCGGCAGCAGCTTGCCGCGCGCGGTGTGCCGGGCGCGGGCCTTCTCGCCGCCGCCGAGCCGGGCGGCGGCCAGCTTCTCGCGCAGCCCGGCCGACAGTTCGGCATGCGCCGCCGTATTGGCCGCGAAAGCCTCCGATGCCGGATCGGCCGCGCTGCGCAGCGCGGGTGGTGCCGTGTCACGCATGCCCTGGAGCCCCCTTGCTCACGGACCTGAACGCTCAACCTTCGGTCCGCGGCGCCTCGGCCGCGGATGTCGCCGGTGCACACCGGCGGTGGATCTTGGGACGGTGGATCTTGGGACGGTGGATCTTGGAGATGGATGTTAGTGGTCGTTAACCTACTGCCCCCAGGTTAACGCTCGCTAACGACGTTGTCTAGAATCTCTGTCATGCAGCCGACCAAGGCCGGGGTGGCCCGGCGCGAGCAGATCCTCAGAGAGGCCGCGCAGCTTTTCGCCGAGCGGGGGTTCCACGGCGTCGGCGTCGACGAGATCGGCGCCGCCGTCGGCATCAGTGGCCCCGGCCTGTACCGGCACTTCGCGGGCAAGGAGGCGATGCTCGCCGAACTGCTGGTGGGCATCAGTGGCCGCCTGCTCGCGGAGGGCAAGCGGCGGGTCGCCGAGGCGCCGGACCCCGAGGCGGCCCTCGACGCCCTGGTCGGCGGCCACACCGACTTCGCCCTGGACGACCGCCCGCTGATCACCCTGCACGACCGCGAGCTCGACCGGTTGCGCGAGTCCGACCGCAAGCTGGTGCGTCAACTCCAGCGACAGTACGTCGAGTTGTGGGTGGAGGTGGTGGGGCAGGTGCACCCGGGCGCCACCGAGATCGAGGTGCGGGCCGCCGTGCACGCGGTCTTCGGTCTGCTGAACTCCACCCCCCACCTCGGCCGGCCGGGCGCGCTGCCGGACCGGGGGGCCACCAGCGAGTTGCTGCGCCGCCTCGCGCTCGGCGCGTTCGCCGCCCTCGACGGACCGGGCTCCGGGTCGTCCGCCCTGGGATAGTCCAGCCCTGGACAGATTCCTAACCGGGAAGTAACTTGCTGAGCGCTTGCTTAGGCTGAAACTCGCCCATGGGGAGGCGCACAGTGCGGCGCACGGTTTTCAACGAGGACCACGAGGCGTTCCGGTCCACGATCCGCGACTTCATCGCCACCGAGGTCGCCCCGGTGTACCACGAGTGGGAAGAGGCCGGGCACGCACCGCGTGACTTCTACTACAAACTCGGTGAGCTGGGCGTCTTCGGCATCGAGGTGCCCGAGGAGTACGGCGGCGCGGGTGAGGTGGGCTTCAAGTTCAACGCGGTCATCACCGAGGAGCTGGCCCGCGCCGGGGTGAGCTTCGGCGGCAGCGGCGTGCACACCGCGCTCTGCCTGCCGTACCTCCTGAAGTACGCCGACGAGGAGCAGAAGAAGCGCTGGCTGCCGGGGTTCGTCAGCGGCGAGATCATGACCGCCATCGCCATGACCGAGCCCGGCACCGGATCCGATCTCGCCGGGATGAAGACCACCGCGAGGCTGTCCGAGGACGGCACGCACTACGTCCTCAACGGCGCCAAGACCTTCATCACCGGCGGTGTGCTCGCCGACCGTGTCCTGGTCTGCTGCCGCACCTCCCCGCCGGACCCGGCGGACCGGCGCGGCGGAATCTCCATCCTCGTGGTGGACACCAAGAGCGAGGGATACGCGGTCGGCCGCAAGCTGGACAAGCTGGGCCTGAAGACCTCCGACACCGCCGAACTGTCCTTCACCGACGTCAAGGTGCCGGTCGAGGACCTGCTGGGGGAGGAGGGCAAGGCGTTCGCCTACCTCACCCACAACCTCCCGCAGGAGCGCCTCGGCATCGCCGTCAGCGCGTACGCCCAGGCGTCCGCCGCCGTGCGGTTCGCGACCGAGTACGTCAGGGAGCGCACCGTCTTCGGCAAGACGGTCGCCGAGTTCCAGAACACCAAGTTCGTGCTCGCCGACTGCAAGGCCGAGGTGGACGCCGCGCAGGCGGTGGTCGACCGGGCGCTGGAGGCGCATGACGCGGGCGAGTTGACCGTGGCCGACGCCGCCTCCGCCAAGCTGTTCTGCACCGAGGTCGCGGCCCGCGTCGTCGACAAGTGCCTCCAACTGCACGGTGGTTACGGCTACATGATGGAGTACCCGATCGCCCGGCTGTACGCAGACACCCGCGTCACCCGCATCTACGGGGGCACCAGCGAGGTCATGCGGTCCATCATCGCCAAGTCGCTCGGTCTGTGAACACGACGACACGATGAGCGAACCACTGCAGTCCCTGCTCGAACTGCTCGACCTGGAGCGGATCGAGCGGGACATCTTCCGGGGGACCAGCCGGGCCGCCCTGGTGCCGAGGGTCTTCGGCGGCCAGGTCGCCGCTCAGGCACTGGTCGCGGCCGGCCGCACCGTACCCGCGGAGCGGCACGCGCACTCCCTGCACGCGTACTTCCTGCGCCCGGGCGACCCCGGCGCTCCGATCGTCTATGACGTCGACCGGATCCGCGACGGCCGTTCCTTCACCACCCGGCGGGTGGTGGCGATCCAGCACGGCCAGCCGATCTTCCACCTCTCGGCGTCCTTCCAGACCTACGAGGACGGGCTTGAGCACCAGGAGCCGATGCCGCCCGCGCCGGACCCCGAATCGCTGCCGACCGCCGAGGAACTGCTGCCCAAGCACGCCGACCGCTTCCCCGACCCCACCGTCGTGGACCGGCTGCTGGAGGCCCGCTCGGCGGTCGACCTGCGGTACGCGGAGGATCCGCCCTTCCTCACCGCCGGGCAGCAGCGTGAACCGCGCTCACAGGTTTGGTTCCGTACCCGCGGCAAACTCGACGACGACCCGCTGCTGCACGTCTGTCTCGCCACCTATGTGTCGGACATGACGCTGCTGGACTCCATCCTGCTCGCGCACGGCCGCGGCGGCTGGGCGGTCGGCGACGTGGTGGGCGCGAGCCTGGACCACGCGATGTGGTTCCACCGGCCGTTCCGTGCCGACGAGTGGCTGCTGTACGACCAGCAGAGCCCGTCGGCGTCGGGTGGCCGCGGTCTGGGTACGGCGCGGATCTACACGCGGGACGGACGGCTGGCTGTCTCGGTGATCCAGGAAGGCCTGGTCCGCGTTCCGCGTGCTGGCTACTCCGCGAGCCCGGCGGCCGACAGCAGGTAGGCGGTCATCGGCTCGTAGTAGTGCGGTGCCACATGGTCGTCCAGCGGCACCGTGACCATCAGCGAGCCCTCCGCCTCGCCGACGAACAGCGCCGGGTCGTTGCAGTCCGCGTAGCCGATCGCGTCGATGCCGCGCTGGCCCGCGCACCCGGCCCAGCCGTGGTCGGCGACCACCAGCTGCGGAAGCGGGCGTCCTTCGCGCTCCATCGCGTCGAGGATGGCCGCCATGGGCTCCGGCGAGTGCGTGTGGACGAGCGCGGCGGTGCGCAGCACCATGGCGACGCCGCCAATCTGCAGCACCCTGCCGTCGTCCGCGTACAGGCCCTCGGGAATCTCGGTGATCTCGCACCCCGCGTCGCGCAGCGCGGCCGCGGTCGCCTGGTGGACGCCGAGCAGTCCGCCCGGGTGGCCGGTGGCGAACAGCACCCGCTGCTTGCCCGCCGCCGCCTTGCGCAGCGCGACGGCCATCCGGTCCAGGGCCTCGACGGTCAGTTCCGGGTCGATGATGTCCTGACCCGAGCGGTGCTCGGGGTCGGCGACGACACCGCAGCGCTCGGCCATCAGCTTGAGCAGGGCATCCTCGTCGGACCAGCGGTCGCCGAGGTCCAGTCCCAGCCAGTAATAGCGGTTGCCGGACGCCAACTCACGGTAGTGCTCAAGGTTGTTCTCGCGGCTGGTGGCGACGGCCCCGGCGATGCGGGTCCGTAGCAGGTGGTCGATCAGGGCCTGGCGGGACGGGGTGCGAACTGTCGGCATACGACCCATTGTCTCGTGCCCGGGAACGGACGTACGACGAGCCGTCGATTGAGACGAAGGCGTGACCCTACCGGGCGGTTACACATAGCGCAGCGCGAACCACAGATCCGCGCGTACCTCCGCGTCGTCGAGATCGGCGTCGAGCAGTGCGCAGGCGCGGGCGATGCGCTGCCGAACGGTGTTGCGGTGCACGCCGAGCGCCACCGCGGTGCGGTCCCAACTGCCGTGCAACGAAAGCCAGGTGCGCAGGGTGCCGGTCAGGGCCGCGGAGTCCGCGATCGGGGCGAGCCGCGCGACCGCGTAGGCGCGCGCCTCCTCTTCGGCCACCAGCGCGGCGAAACCGGCTCGTGGCGAACGGTGCCGGTCCAGCCCGGCCCGGTTGGCGACGGCCCGGCGCAGCGCCGCGGCGGCCTGCGCGTCGGCGGTGGGCAGCCCGCCCGCCGGTACCGGCTCGCTCACCCCCAGCGTCCAGCCGGGCCGCGCGGTGACCTCCCGTCCGGCGGGCAGCAGTGCCCGCAGCGTGCCGCCATCGGCGTCCACCAGCGGAGTGCCCAGCGCTGCCGCGAGCTCCCCGGCGGCCAGTGCGTCCCGCAGCTCCGCCTCGCGGCGGCGCTCCGCCCCGTGCGGCGGGCTCGCGATCGGCGCGGCGCCTCGGCGGCGGGCGTGCACCACGGTCCAGTGCGGGTCCGTACCGTCCGCCGCCGACGCCGTGGCGAGCAGCGGAGCGACCTCGTCAGGGGATCCGCCCAGCAGCAGCCGGACCAGCGCCGCCGTCCGTCGCTCGTCGCCCGCGCCCCGGTAGGGGCCGGTCAGCAGGGAGAGCAGCACCGCAGCCATCGCCGCGATCGCCTGCTCGCGGAAGTCCCGCCGCTCGGCGGCCAGCACCAGTACCGGGCTGCCCTCGCCCGGACCGCCGCCGGCCAGCGCGTAGGCGGCGAGCCGGGTGCCGCCCACCGTGTCGGTCGCGGACGCCGGTGCTCCTGTCCGGTCCGGCCGCACCACCGCGGCCAGCGCGGTGAGTGCGGTGTGCACCTCGGCGGTCACCGAGTGCCCGGCCACGTACAGCTCCGCGCCCCGCGGGTCCAGCAGCGCCGCCCGCGCGTCGAGGTGGTGGGCGAGCTGGCGCAGTACGGCGGGTACCGGGTCGGGGCGGGCGGCGGCGGAGGCCAGCCCCTGCTGCGCCTCGGTGATCCGGCGCAGCTCCCGGTGCCGGGCCTCGGCCATCGCCTGCCACACGGCGCGGGCGATGGCGGTGAACGGGGTACGTGGCGGGACCTCCACCAGCGGCAGCCCGTAGCGGTCGCAGGCCGCCACCAGGGCGGGCGGCGTCGTGTCGTGCACCGGCGCCAGGCCGAAGCCGAGGGCCGCCGCGCCCGCCTCCACCGTCCGCGCCACATAGTGCTCCAGATACCCGCCGGAATCGCCGGTTCCGGCGCCGTCCGCGGCCGAGCCCCCGGCAGCGCCCCCGCCGGGCTCTCCGGCTGCCTCGTTCCCCGCGAAGTGCACGCCCGCCGTCAGCAGCAGCTCGCCGCCGAGCAGATAGGGCACCGGATCCGCCATCTCACTGGTGTGCACCCAGTACACGGAGACCTCGTCCGCCGGCGGCCCGGCCACCTGCCGCAGCCCGAGATCAGTGCGGAGCAGCAGCGATGACAGGGGGACCGCCGTGGTGGGGGGCGTCAGCTCCGACATGGATGATCCATCCATTTCAGGGGTCTTCTATGGATGAAACGTACACTTTAAGGCTGTTCGGCGGCCACCTAGGGTCAACTCACGAATCCGGCCTTGACCAGGGCTCCGCCTCCCGGACCCCCTTGAGGAAGAAGAAGGAAGTTCACATGACCACCACCGAGCCGCGCGGCCCCGTCGACTCCTCGCGCATCCCCCGGTACGCGGGCCCCGCCACGTTCGCCCGGCTGCCGCGCCTGGACGAGGTCGGCACCGCAGACGTGGCCGTCGTGGGCGTCCCGTTCGACACCGGGGTCTCCTACCGGCCCGGCGCACGCTTCGGTGGCAACGCGATCCGCGAGGCCTCGCGGCTGCTGCGCCCGTACAACCCGGCGCAGGACGCCTCGCCGTTCGCCCTCGCGCAGGTCGCAGACGCCGGTGACATCGCGGCCAACCCGTTCAACATCAACGAGGCCGTGGAGACCATCGAGGCCGCCGCGGACGACCTGCTGGGCACCGGCGCGCGGCTGATGACGCTGGGCGGCGACCACACCATCGCGCTGCCGCTGCTGCGCTCGGTGGCGCGCAAGCACGGCCCCGTCGCGCTGCTGCACTTCGACGCGCACCTGGACACCTGGGACACCTACTTCGGCGCGGAGTACACCCACGGCACGCCGTTCCGCCGGGCGGTCGAGGAGGGCATCCTCGACACCTCCGCCCTCTCGCACGTGGGCACCCGTGGGCCGCTGTACGGCAAGAAGGACCTGGACGACGACGAGAAGATGGGCTTCGGCATCGTCACCTCGGCCGATGTCATGCGGCGCGGGGTGGACGAGGTCGCCCAGCAGTTGCGGGAGCGGATCGGTGACCGCCCGCTGTACATCTCCATCGACATCGACGTCCTGGACCCGGCGCACGCCCCCGGCACCGGCACCCCGGAGGCGGGCGGGCTGACCTCGCGTGAGCTGCTGGAGATCCTGCGCGGGCTGGCCGACTGCCACCTGGTTTCCGCCGACGTCGTGGAGGTCGCCCCGGCGTACGACCACGCGGAGATCACCTGCGTCGCGGCCTCGCACACCGCGTACGAGCTGACCACGATCATGTCCCGGCAGATCGCGGCGGCCCGGGAGTCCGGCAAGTGACCGTACGCAACGGCGGCGATCTGGTCGTCGAGTCGCTCAGCGCGCTCGGCGCCACGACCGTCTTCGGACTGCCGGGGCAGCACGCGCTGGGTGCGTTCGACGCGCTGCGCAGATCCCAACTGGCCTACGTCGGGCTGCGGATGGAGAACAACGCGGGCTTCGCGGCCGACGCCCATGCTCGCGTCACCGGCACCGCGACCCCGCTGCTGGTCTCCACCGGCCCCGGGGCCCTGATGACGCTGGCCGCGCTCCAGGAGTCGGCGGCGGCGTCGGCGCCGGTCGTGGCCATCGGCAGCCAGGTGCCGGTGGCCGGTCTCGGCGGCGGCCGCCATGGCTATCTGCATGAACTGCCCGATCAGAAGGCCTCGTTCCGCGATGTGGTCAAGTCGGTGCACCCGGTCCGTACCGCCTCGCAGATACCGTCGGCCATCGCCGCCGCCTGGGAGTCCGCGCTCACCGCTCCGCACGGCCCGGTGTGGGTGGAGATCCCGCAGGACGTGCTGCTCGCGCCGGTCGATGTGCCGCCGGTCAGCGCGCTGGAGGCGACGCCGCGTGCGCTGCACCCGCGTCCGGAGCTGATCGCCGAGGCGGCGGCCCGGCTGTCGGCCGCCGAGCGCCCGGTGATCCTCGCGGGCGGCGGAGTCATGCGCTCCGGCGCTACCGCGGAACTCCGCGCGCTGGCCGAGAAGTTGGGCGCTCCGGTGGCCACCACCTTCGGCGGCAAGGGCGCGTTCCCCTGGGAGCACCCGCTGTCCCTGCAGTCCTGGCTGGAGGACCGGCACACCACCGAGTTCCTGGCGGACGCCGATGTGCTGCTGGTTGTCGGCTCGGGGCTCGGCGAGCTCTCCTCGAACTACCACACGTTCCGCCCGCGCGGCCGGGTGATCCAGATCGAGGCCGACCTCGGCAAGCTGGAGTCCAACCATCCGGGTCTCGGCATCCACGCCGACGCGGCGCTCGCGCTGCGCGCACTGGTGCGGGCCGTCGAGGAGCGCCACGACGACGACGCTCCGAAGGCCGCGGCCGGTCTGCTGGCCCGGGTGCGCAGCCGCCTCGCCGCCCAGGACCTGGGCACCGAACAGCGCCTCCTGGCCGCCGTCCACCAGGCCCTGCCGGACGGCTCGCCCAGCTTCTGGGACATGACCATCCTCGCCTACTGGGCATGGTCCGCCTGGCCGGGTCCGATGCACTCCGCGCAGGGCGCGGGCGGCCTCGGCTACGGCTTCCCGGCGGCCCTCGGAGCCGCCGCCGCGAACCGTACGAAGCCCGTGCTGGCCGTCTCCGGTGACGGCGGCGCGATGTACTCGATAGCCGAGCTGGCCACCGCCCGCCAGTACGAGCTACCGGTGACCTGGCTGATCGTCGACGACGGCGGCTACGGCATCCTGCGCGAGTACATGACCGACGCCTTCGGCGCCCCGACCGCCACCGAACTGTCGAGGCCCGACTTCGTGGCCCTGGCCGAGTCCTTCGGCGTCCCGGCGGTCCGCACCACGCCGCAGGACCTGGCCGCCGACCTGGCGAAGGCGCTGGCCACCCCCGGCCCGTCCGTGGTCGTCCTTCCGGCGGTACTGCGCATGTTCGCGCCGACGCATCTCCCGGAGGGGTGACCAAGAGGCTCGCCCCAGGAGGCGTCTGCGGATTGGTGAACTCGGCTGAGGTCCGCTGAGGTTTGCGGACGGCGCGGCTTGATCAGGAGTAGCGGTCCGTCTTCACGTCGCGTATGAAGGAAGTCCAAGCTTCGGCGGAGAAGAGCAGCACCGGACCTTCGGGGTGCTTGCTGTCGCGGACGGGGACCACGCCGGGGAAGCCGTCGGCGACCTCAACGCATGTGCCCCCGTTTTCACCGCTGTAGCTGCTCTTGCGCCAGACGGCACTCTCTAGGTTGGTTACCTTTGTCATCGGCTCAAGCCCTTCATGATGGTGGCAATCATGTCGATGGATGCGTCAGGCGATAGGGCTGCAGCCCGGAGAAGATCATAGGCTCGATGAGCCTCACCCAACGCCTCAGGCTCGGCACGCAGTTGGCCCTGATAGAAACCGTCTACGTAGAGCACGTCTGGCCCTTCGTTGAACGACAGGGTCCAGAACGGGTAGTGCGATGGGTGGACGACCACGTCGGCGGGAACCACCTGAACCACGATCCGCGGCACCTCGGCCGCCTCAAGTAGCCGCGCGAGCTGGGCCCGCATCACGGAGGGGCCCCCGAGGTTCCGACGAAGTGCGTTCTCATCGATGATCACCCATAGCCGGGGCGGATCATCGCGGCTCAGAATGCGCTGCCGGTTGAGTCGCGCCGCGACCAACTCCTCGATCTTGTCGGGGCGTGCACCCGCCAGGACGGCCTGCGCGTACCCCTCCGTCTGAAGCAGCCCCGGGATGAGCCGGGTCTCGAACGACTGGATGGCGCTGGCCTGCTCCTCCAACTCGACGAATGGCCGGAACCATGCCGGGTACGCGTACTTGATCACCAGCGGCCACAGCCGCGCGAAGTGCCCTCCCGTGTCGAGTACGGCGTCGCACTGCTCCGCCAGATCCTGGCTCGGTACCCGCTGGGCTGCCTCGATCTTGCATAACAGTGACGGGGTGCAGAACACGAGCTTCGCCAGCTGCGCCTGCGACATCTTCGCCTCGGTCCGTACTCGTCGCTGCTCCGCCCCGTAGAACGCCAGCATGGATGACGCCGAGTCAACTTCCAAGTCCGCGCTCATGATCGGCTTCTTTCCGTTGACAAGCCATGTGTCACTGATCAGCCCCTGCCGAGCGTAGCGCCGAACGGGCAGCCTTTGGATACACAACGTCATATGCCGCTCACGGAGCGATGGAGACAACGGAAGGCGCACAGATGTACAGCACCCCTCACGATGCGTTGAGGTTCGTGGGCTTCGTTCTGCCGTCGCTGGATGGCGAGTTCCCTCTCACGGGCTCTCCGCAGGTGCGGCTCGGCAGTCTGTCGGCGAAGGAGGCCCACCGGCTGGCGGCATGGATCCGAGACCACGGATGAGCGCTGCCGGACGCGAGGGTCCACCTCGGATGACGCTGCGGGTGTACCGCGTGGGTCCGGACGGTACGGGCGTCGTCGACCTCTCCTCCTGCGTAGTGCGGATCGGGGATCGGCCGCGGGAGTTCAACCCGTTCGCGTTCCCTCCCTGCGAGTGTCCCCGTTGCCGCGCTGAACGTGAGGAGGAACAGGCGCAGACGGCGGCGGCACTGCGGGGACTGAACCGGTAGGCACGGGGCACGCAATACGTCCCGTACGCCCGCGGACCATGTCAAAGCCCTCATGGCCTGCGGCGCTACGCCGCCCCCTCGCGTGCGCCCTCTTCCGCTATCTGGGACGCGGCTACCGGCTGTCGGCGCTGGATGCTCCTGACCAGCCCGTACGGCTGGTGTCCGGCAGATTGCTGATGGACGCGGGAGCGGCGGCCGACCCGCGTCGCGGGCGTCGGGAGATCATCTAGGGGCATCGATCCCGGGCCGTAGGGACGGGGACGCCCGAGGGACTTACGACCTCGGCCGTAGTCGTCCCGAGACCATGGTCCCCCGTTTGTTGCCGCAGGATGAAATCAGCACGCCACGGCGTTTGCAGGGACCGATGGCGGACTGGACTACGGAGGTTCCGGGTGGCGGCGGCGACGGCGAAGCAGCGAGGTCAGCAGGGCTGGCTACGGCGAATCTCCGCCGAGTGCCGGCGGTATCGGCGCAATGTGCTGCTGGCGCTGGGGGCGTCGCTCGCCGGAATGGCCGTCATGGCGCTGGTACCGCTACTGCCCCGGCTGATCATCGACGATGTGATCGTCAAGCACACCCGGTCCATGGGGCCCTGGGCGGGTCTGATGGTTCTGGCGGCGGTCGCCGTCTACGTCCTCACCTTCATGCGCCGGTTCTACGGCGGACGGCTCGCCCTGGACGTCCAGCACGACCTGCGGACCGCGATGTTCCGTTCGATCACCCGGCTGGACGGCGCCCGGCAGGATGAACTGGACACCGGGCAGGTCGTGGGCCGAGCGACCAGTGACCTCCAGCTGATCCAGGGCATGCTGTTCATGCTGCCGATGATGATCGGCAACGTGCTGCTGTTCGTGATGTCGCTGGTGGTGATGGCGGTGCTGTCGCCGCTGCTGACCGTCATCGCGCTCGCCGTCGCCCCGGCACTGTGGCTCATGGCCGATCGCAGCCGTACCCGGCTGTTCCCCGCCACCTGGTACGCGCAGGGACAGGCCGCGGCCGTCGCGGGCGTGGTCGACGGGGCGATCACCGGGGTCCGCGTCGTCAAGGGCTTCGGCCAGGAGGCGCAGGAGGAGGCGAAGCTGCGCGGGGTCAGCCGCCTGCTGTTCGCCGCGCGGCTGCGCACCGTACGGCTCAATTCCCGGTACAACCCGGCGCTGCAGGCGGTGCCCGCGCTCGGTCAGGTCGCGATGCTCGCGCTGGGCGGCTGGATGGCGGTAAACCACCAGATCAGCCTGGGCACGTTCGTCGCCTTCTCCACGTACCTCGCCCAACTCACCGGCCCGGTACGGATGCTGACCGCCATGCTGACCATCGGCCAGCAGGCCCGGGCGGGAGTCGAGCGGGTTTACCAGCTGATCGACACAGAACCGCGCATCAAGCAGACGCACAACGCGCGTGAACTGCCCGCCGACGCCGACGCCAGTGTCGAGTTCGACTCCGTGACCTTCGGCTACGACCCCGAGCGGCCGGTGCTGGAGGACCTCTCGCTGCGTATCGAACCCGGTGAGACCGTCGCCGTGGTCGGTGCGTCCGGATCCGGCAAGTCCACCGTCTCGCTGCTGCTGCCGCGCTTCTACGACGTGACGGGCGGCGCGGTACGGGTGGGCGGGATCGACGTCCGCGAGCTGACCTTCGACTCGCTGCGGGCGGCCATCGGCCTGGTACCGGAAGACAGCTTCCTGTTCTCCGACACGATCCGCGCCAACATCCTCTACGGCCACCCGGACGCCACCGAGGAACAACTGCTCGCCGCCACCCGCGCCGCCCAGGCGCATGACTTCATCACCGCCCTGCCCGACGGCTACGACACCGTGGTGGGCGAACAGGGCCTCACCCTTTCCGGCGGCCAGCGCCAGCGCGTCGCGCTGGCCCGCGCGGTCGTCACCGACCCGCGGCTGCTGCTGCTCGACGATGCGACGTCGGCCGTGGACGCCCGGGTCGAGGCCGAGATCCATGACGCACTGCACGAGGTCATGCGCGGCCGCACCACGCTACTGATCGCCCACCGCCGCTCCACACTGGGGCTGGCCGACCGCATCGCGGTGCTCGACGGCGGCCGGCTGGTGGATGTGGGAACCCACGAGGAGCTCCAGGAGCGCTGCGCGCTCTACCGCAGGCTGCTGACCGACCCCGATGAGCTCGCGTGCGACGTCCGCACGCCCGACCCCGCCGGAGCGTCCGGCGCACCCGAGGCGTCGGACGGCCAACGGCTCCCCGACGAACCCGGTGAGCGGCTCGTGGCGGCGGGCTTCGCCGACGGGGAATCGGCCGCGATCGGCCTCGCCGTTTCCCCGGCGGCGCTGACCGACGGCACTCGCCGCGTCGTACGGCATGTCGTGGACGGCATCACTCCGGAACTGTGGCGCCGGCCGAAGGAGGAGCGGAACCCGGCGGACGGCCACCAGTCCGCCAGCACCGCGGCTGCCGCCGGGCCCGGCCTGGCGGGCGCACTCGCCGGTATGCCCGCCACGCCCGAACTGCTGGAGCGGGTCGCGGCGCTGCCACCCGCCACCGACACCCCGGACGTCGACGAGGAGCGGGCCCGCCAGACCGATCCGGCCTTCGGACTGCGCGCCCTACTGCGCGGATTCGGGGCCCCGTTGCTGATCAGCCTGGTGCTGGTGGCCGCCGACGCGCTGGGCGGACTGCTGCTGCCCATCCTGATCCGGCACGGCATCGACCAGGGCGTGGAGCGGCTGGCGCTCGGCGCCGTGTGGGCCGCCTCCGTACTCGCCCTCGTCGTCGTCCTGGTGCAGTGGGCGGCGCAGATCGGCGAGACACAGCTGACCGGCCGCACCGGTGAACGGGTGCTGTACTCGCTGCGGGTGAAGATCTTCGCGCATCTGCAGCGCCTCGGACTCGACTACTACGAGCGCGAGTTGACCGGCCGTCTGATGACGCGTATGACCACCGACGTCGACGCGCTGTCGACCTTCCTGCAGACCGGACTGGTCACCGCGGTCGTCAGCCTGCTGACCTTCTTCGGCATCCTCGTCGCACTGCTCGCCCTCGACGTGGAACTGGCGATCGTGGTCTTCGCGACGCTGCCGCCGCTGATCGCCGCCACCATCGTCTTCCGCCGCAAGTCGGTGCGGGCGTACGGCCTCGCCCGCGACAAGGTCGCCACCGTCAACGCCGACCTGCAGGAGCATGTGGCGGGGCTGCGGATCGTGCAGGCGTTCCGCGGCGAGCGGGCGGGCAGGCGACGGTTCGCCGATCGCAGCGCGGAGTACCGGCAGGCGCGGGTGCGCGGCCAGTGGTACATATCGGTCTACTTCCCGTTCGTGCAGTTCCTGTCCAGCGTGGCAGCGGCGCTGGTGCTGATCGTCGGTGCCAGCCGGGTCGACAACCACACGCTGACCGCGGGTGCGCTGGTCGCGTATCTGCTCTACATCGACCTGTTCTTCTCGCCCGTACAGCAGCTGTCGCAGGTCTTCGACGGCTACCAGCAGGCGTCCGTGTCGCTGGGCCGGATCCGCGAGCTGCTGCGCGAGCCGACCGCGACCCCGCTCGCGGAGAACCCGCGGGCGGTGCCGGAAGCCGGGCTGCGCGGCGAAGTGGTCTTCGACGATGTGCACTTCGCGTACGGCGACGGGGAAGAGGCGCTGTCCGGTGTGGAGTTGCGGATTCCGGCCGGGCAGACCGTCGCCTTCGTCGGCGAGACGGGCGCGGGCAAGTCGACACTGGTCAAGCTGGTCGCCCGGTTCTACGACCCGACCAGCGGCGCGGTCCGGGTGGACGGCGCGGATCTACGCGATCTCGACCTGACCGCATACCGGCGGCGGTTGGGCGTGGTGCCCCAGGAGCCGTATCTGTTCGCGGGGACCGTACGGGACGCCATCGCTTACGGGCGGCCCGACGCGAGTGACGCCGAGGTCGAGGCGGCGGCGCGGGCGGTGGGGGCGCACGACATGATCGCCGGGTTCGCCGACGGCTACCTGCACCGGGTGGGCGAGCGCGGACGCAACCTCTCGGCGGGACAGCGGCAGCTGTTGGCGCTCGCCAGGGCCGAACTGGTCGACCCCGATGTGCTGTTGCTGGACGAGGCGACCGCCGCCCTCGACCTGGCGACCGAGGCCCTGGTCAACGCCGCCGCCGACCAGCTGGCGATCCGGCGGACCACGCTGGTCGTCGCCCACCGGCTCACCACCGCCGCACGCGCCGACCGGGTGGTGGTGCTGGACCACGGACGGGTGGTCGAGGACGGTACGCACGCCGAGCTGCTCGCCCGGGGCGGCAGGTACGCGGAGCTGTGGCGCACCTTCGCGGGCACCGACGAGCAGGTAGCGGTGTAGCGCCCAGCCGCCCCGCGTGAGCGGGGCGCCGCTACAACTTCCGTGCGCAGCCGACCTTGTGGTGCTGCACGCCCACGTACAGGGAGGTGGCGGGCGGGCAGTCCGCACGGGAGGGGACGATGGCGGTCACCCTGTACTGCGGGGAGTGCTTGCCCGAGCCGTCGCAGGCGGTCTCCTCGGCCTCGTCGGCGCCCTCGGTGTACACGCAGTCCCCGACGATGGTGTTGGGGCCGCCGCCCTTGCCGGGGTCGCCCGGGTGCGGCGGGTGCAGGTCGCGCAGACACGCATAGCCCTGTGCGTCGCGGTGGGCCGGAGTCCGGGTGGCGCTGGTGCCGCTGATGCCGAGTACGAAGTCGGTTGTGTCGGGGCAGTCCGGGGCGTCCGCCGAGCCCTTGGTACGGCGCACCGTCACCGTCGCCACCGCGGCCGGGTCGTCGCAGACCACCTGGTGGAAGGAGCCGCCGGTGCCGACCCGGTCGTGTGCCGCGCAGGTCCCGACGGCGAGGAAGGCCGCGGCGGTCGGCGAGCTCGACGGGCTGACGGACGGCGGGGTGTACGCGCTGTTCCCGGTCGGCCCCTGGTTGGGCATGCAACCGGCCAGCGCCAGCGCGAGCGGCAACACCGCCGCGTACCGGCTGATCCGGTGCCGCGAACCCCACATGGCGACCCCCTCGTCCGACTTCCTCCGTATTCTCCCACCCAGGCCGTGATTGACTGCCCATCAGCGGGATGATCCACACCCGAACGAGTGTCGCCGCCGCTGGGGACCCGGCCCCGGTTCGGGGCCGGTCCGGTTGGCCTTGGTCGGGTTGCGGTTGTTGGGCCGCCGCCGTCCCCGCCGTGCGGCCTGCTCTCGGCTGCGGCGGCACAGATCGCGGGGCAGGCCCGCGAGACCACTGGGGGTTTGCGGGCTTGCCCCCCAAAGCAATCCGCCGCGACGGCGAGCAACCACGACGATGGGGACCGGCGGTGCCCAACCCACCGCAACCCAACCGAGAAGCCCCGCGGCAGCCAACTCACCGCAACCCGGCCAGCAAGCCCGAGGAGGCCGGCGCTTGCCCCCAATAAGACCAGCCGGAGGCTTACCCCGGGAGGAACACAGGGGGTTTGGGGGTCGCCCCCACACGATAATCCGCCGCGACGGCGAGCAACCCCAACGGCGTGGACCGGCTGTGTCCCAACAACCGCAACCCGAACCAGGAAGCCGGCCGCAGGCTCTACCAGCGTTCGCGCAGCACCCGCACCGCCTCCACGATCGCCGGGCGGCGCGCCGCGCCGAGTCGCCACACCGCGAACACCCCCCGCGCCGGCGCCGGTTCCAGCCGCCGTACCACCACCTCGTCCGGCACCGGTCCGCGGCCCAGCCGTGGCACCAGTGCGATCCCCAGACCGGCCGCCACCAGCGCCAACTGCGTGTGGTACTCGGCGACGTGATACGCCACATCCGGCTCCGTCCCGGCCGCGCGCAGCGTCCGCAGCAGCCAGTCATGGCACACCGTCCCCGGCGGCTGGCAGATCCAGCGGGCGTCCGCGAGGTCCGCCCGCACCAGTGTGTCGCGCCGCGCCAGCGGATCACCGGCCGGGACGAGCACATCGCATCGGTCCTCGCCGATCACCGCGCGCGCCAGGCCGTCCGGTGCGGGCAGCGGTGCGATGTCCCAGTCGTGCGCGACGGCCAGGTCCACCACACCGCGGGTCACCAGATCGACCGAGACATGCGGGTCCTGCTCGACGAGGCGCAGGTCCAACGATGGGTGGTTGCCGATGAGTTCGGCGATCACACCGGGCAGCAGCCCGCGTGCCGCGGTGGGGAAGGCCGCCACGGTCAACCGTCCCGACGGGGTGCCGCGCCGTTCCTCCAGCGCGACCTCGGCCTCCTCGACGATGGACAGCAACTGCCCGGCGGTCGTGACCAGCAACTGCGCGGCGTCGGTCAGAGCCACCCCCCGGCCCTGCCGCTCCAGCAAGGTGGTCCGTGTCTCCCGCTCCAACTTGGCGATCTGCTGCGACACGGCCGAGGGTGTGTAACCGAGCGCGGCCGCCGCCGCGCCCACCGAGCCATGCGTATGCACCGCGTGCAGCGCACGCAGCCGACCGAGATCCAGCACTTCTCCCGCCCCGTTCAGCCGGTCAGTTCAGTGAATCTGTACGCGATCACACCGCGGTGACCGCTGACGCTGCATGGTAGAAGTCCGGACGACCGGGCGACGATCCCAGCCCGCAGCGCACCGGCCGCCACCGGACGACCGGATCAGGCCGACTCGTTCAGCAGCCGCCACAGATGGGTTCGCGCATCGTCGAGGAGGTCCGGCAGATCCGGCACCCGCGGGAACCACCGCTTCTCGTACTCCCAGCACAGCCAGCCGTCCCAGCCGTCCCGGCTGAGCACCTCCACACACTCCGCCAGCGGCAGCACGCCCTGGCCGAGGGGGAGCGGTGTGCTGTCCTCCACCGAGGCGATGTCCTTGACCTGCACGTAGCCCAGATGCGGTGCCAGCGCCGGATAGGAGGCCGTCGGCTGCTCGCCGCCCAGCCAGGTGTGCATCACATCCCACAGCGCACCGACCGCACGGTGTCCGACCAGCCCGAGGATCCGCTCGACGTCGGCCGCCGTGCGGTGCGAGTCATGCGTCTCCACCAGGATCCGGACGTCCCGGTCCAGTGCGCGGGGGGCGGCGGCCGCGAGCCGCCGGGCCGCGACGGCGTCGGCACTGGTGCCGCTGCCGACCTCCGCGCCGGGGAAGACCCTGACGTACGGTGCGCCGAGGTCGGCGGCCAGCTCGACATGGGCCCGTAGCTCGGCCAGCACTGGTTCGTCCGCGCCCGGTGCTGCTGCCTGCACGTACGAGCCGACGCACAGGACCTCCACCCCGGCGTCGTGGAACTCCCGGGCGACGGCGGCGCGTTGGGCGGCGGACAGACCGGTGTGCACCGGCTCCTCCTCGGCGTGCGCGCGCAGTTCCACGCCGTGGAAGCGATGGTCGGCGGCGAGGCGGACCACCTGGGCCACCGGCAGCCCGGGCACACCGAGGGTCGAGAACGCGAGCTTCATCGGTCGGACCCTAGTGCGCGGTCACGGCCGTGTCACGGACGCGCGAAGCGCGGCGGTCTCAGAGCACCAGCCGCCAGTCCTGGCCGACCAGATCCTGGCCGAAGCTGTGGTGCGGCTTCTCGGCGACGAGTTCGAACCCCGCCCGCTGGTAGATCCTCCGCGCCGCGACCAGCACGTCGTTGGTCCACAGCACCAGTTCCCGGTATCCGGCGCTCCGCGCGAAGTCAACGCACTCCCGCACCAGGCGCTCGCCGATGCCGTGGCCGCGTGCGCTCGGCTCGACCAGCAACAACCGCAACCGGGCGGTGCCGGGCGCGGTGTCGCGGACACAGAAGACACATCCGACCGGCTCGCCCTCGAACTGGGCTATCAACGCGGCCTCCTGCGCCGGATCGTGCTCCGCCGCGAAGTCCGCGACGATCCGGGCCACCAGCGCCTCGTACTCCTCGTTCCAGCCGAACTGCTCCGCGTAGATCGCGGCGTTGCGCTGGATCACCCATCCGAGGTCGCCCGGCGCGGGGCGGCGCAACGCGATGACCCCGAGCCGGGGGCGGGTGAGGATGGCCGTCACCGTGTGCAGCGCCTCGCCGAGCCGGTGCCGCTGCCCGGCGCCCAACCGGCCGACGAGATCGGTGACCGCGTGCTGGGACCGTTCGTCCAGCAGCGCGGCGGCCGCGCGCCCGCTGTCGGTGAGCCGGGCCACCTGCACCCGGCGGTCCGCGGCGAGCGGCTCACGGGTGATGAGTCCGGCCTTCTCCAACCGCGTGAGCACCCGGCTCAGATGGGCCGCGTCCGCCCGGACGGTGTGCCGCAGCCGGGGCACCGGCAGGTCGGCCGTCTGGTGCAGCTCGTACAGCACCCGCGCCTCGGTCAGCGAGTACGGCGTCCCAAGGCGGCCCTCGTAGTCCAGTGCGCCGATCAGGCTGGTGTAGAAGCGGTTGAAAGTCCGTACTGCGTCGATCGTCGGGGCGAGTGACGCGGTGTCGTTCATACGGCCTCCTCGGCGGGACTGACGGAGAAAGCTTGCGTAATCACTTGTCACTGACAAGGGTAGGGCCTGTTCAGTGGATCCTCGTCGGGTTGCGGCTGGTTCGCTGCCCGCTGGAGCGGCCGTGGCGGCTGGGGCGTGGTGTGTGAGGTCCTGGACTCGAAGGCCGCTCAGGACGCTCCGGGTGCGGCCGTTGACGCGCGCGGGACCAGTTCCGCGGCCACCGTGGCGACCCCGCCGGGTGGAGCGCTCTCCCGGTCCATCACCAGGCGGCCGGCCCATGCGCCCGCCTCGTGCAGGGGGAGCCGGACCGTGGTGAGGGCAGGTGCCGCGTCGGCGCTGAAGGGGAGATCGTCGAAGCCCGCCACCGAGACGTCCTGCGGGACCCGCAGCCCCCGCTCGCGTAGTGCCGCGCAGACGCCCAGCGCGGCGGTGTCGTTCGCGGCGACTATGGCCGTCAACTCGGGTGCGCGGTCCAGCAGTTCGCGTGCCGCCGCATAACCGGCGCGGCGGTCGTAGTCGCCGCCCGCCGTGAGCCGCGCCGCGTCGGCGGTCAGGCCGTGGGCGGTCAGCGCGGCACCATGGCCTTCCAGACGATGCCGGGTGGTGGTGCGGTCGTCGGGGCCGGTGATGTAGCCGATGTGACGGTGGCCCAGAGACAGCAGATGCTCGGTGAGCCGCTGCGCGCCGCCCCGGTTGTCGAAGGCAAGGGTGGTCGTGGTGGCGCCGCCGTCCACCGTCAGCGGGGGCCGCCCGCAGAGCACGACGCGGGTGCCGTCGGCTGTCAGCCGGGCGAGTTTCGCGGTGACGGCCCGGGTGTGCCCGGTTCGCTCGGCGGTGCCTCCGGTGAGGATCACTCCGGCGGCCCGCTGCCGCTGGAGCAGTGTGAGATAGGTGAGTTCGGCCTCGGGGCAGCCGCCGGTGTTGCAGACGACGGCGAGCTTGCCGCCGCCCGCCGCGACGCCTTCCCGCGGCCCGCGGGCTATCTCGGTCTGTGCGGCGCTCGCCAGGATGCCGAAGAACGGGTCGGCGATGTCGTTGACGAGCACTCCGACCAGATCGGAGGTGGCGGCGGCAAGCCCCCGGGCCTGCCCGTTGACCACGTACTCCAACTCCTCGACGGCGCGCAGCACACGTTCGCGGGTACTGCCCGCGACGGGGTAGTTGCCGTTCAGCACACGGGAGACGGTGGCCGACGAAACCCCCGCCCGCGCCGCCACATCGGCCAAGGTCACGGTCATCGATCCTCCGCCTTCACCAGCGCCACTGAGGGGTTGCCCTGTTCGGCGACATGGTCTCACCGTTGGAGGCGGTGCACGGCCCGGCCCCTTGAAGGGGGTTGTGGCGGAGGGTAGCTTCGGCGCGTGGTAAGCGCTTGCTATGTGGTGTCTCCCGGTGGAGAGGACTTCCCATGACGCGCAGGACCGTACGGATCGCCATGAACGGTGTCACCGGACGCATGGGCTACCGACAGCATCTTGCCCGCTCCATCCTCGCGATCCGCGAACAAGGCGGTCTGGAACTCGGCGACGGCACCACACTGTGGCCGGAACCGGTCCTGGTCGGCCGCCGCGAGCACGCCGTGAAGGCCATCGCCGACCGGCACGGGCTGGAGCACTGGACCACGGACCTGGACGCGGTCCTCGCCGACCCGTCGGTCGAGATCTACTTCGACGCCCAGGTGACCGCCGCCCGCGCCGCCGCGCTGCGCAAGGCCATCGCCGCCGGCAAGCACCTGTACTGCGAGAAGCCGACCGCGGCCAGCCTGCAAACCGCCCTGGAACTCGCCCGGTCGGCACAGGACGCCGGGATCAAGACCGGGGTCGTCCAGGACAAGATCTTCCTGCCCGGCCTGCGCAAGCTCAAGCGGCTGATCGACGGCGGGTTCTTCGGCCCGGTCCTCTCCGTGCGCGGCGAGTTCGGCTACTGGGTGTTCGAGGGCGACTGGCAGTCCGCCCAGCGCCCGTCGTGGAACTACCGTGCCGAGGACGGCGGCGGAATCACCATCGACATGTTTCCGCACTGGGAGTACGTGCTCCATGAACTCTTCGGACGGGTCACCTCGGTGCAGGCACTCGCCACCACCCACCTTCCCCGGCGCTGGGACGAGCACGGCAAACCGTTCACGGCGACCGCCGACGACGCGGCGTACGGCATCTTCCAGCTGGAAGGCGGTGCCGTGGCACAGATCAACTCCTCCTGGGCGGTGCGCGTCCACCGCGACGAACTCGTCGAGTTCCAGGTCGACGGCGTACACGGCTCCGCTGTCGCGGGCTTGCGCAACTGCCGTGTACAGCACCGCGGCACCACCCCCAAACCGGTGTGGAACCCCGACCTGCCCGCCACCGAGCCCTTCCGGGAGCAGTGGCAGGACGTCCCGGACAACGACGGATTCGACAACGGCTTCAAGGCGCAGTGGGAACTGTTCCTCCGCCATGTGGCGCTCGACGAACCATGGCGCTGGGACCTGCTGGCCGGCGCCCGCGGCGTCCAACTCGCCGAACTCGGCCTGCGCTCCTCAGCCGAAGGCCGCCGGCTCGACGTGCCGGAGCTGTCACTGTGATCCGACTGCCGGACGAGCACGGCGAGTTGCGCCCGTACGAACCCGGGCGTGCGCGATCCGCCGGGCACGGGCCCGGCCCCGCCCCGCGCAGCCGTGCGGTCTTCGCGGCCGCCCATGTCGTCGCCGATCCGTACCGCACCGCCGCGGACGCGGCCGCCGCCGTCGACTGGGACGCCACCCTCGCCTTCCGGCGCCATCTGTGGGCCCATGGCCTCGCGGTGGCCGAGGCGATGGACACGGCGCAGCGCGGCATGGGCCTGGACTGGCCGGGCGCGGCCGAGTTGATCCGCCGCTCCGCCGCCGAAGCGAAATCCTGCGGCGGCCGGATCGCCGCAGGCGTCGGCACCGACCAACTCATCACCCCCGCCCGTTCGTTGGCCGCCGTGACGGCCGCTTACACGGAACAACTCGCCGTCGCCGAGGACTGCGGCGCGCAGCCGGTCCTGATGGCCTCCCGGGCCCTCACCGCGCTCGCCCGCGGACCCGAGGACTATCTGGAGACCTACGGGCAGCTGCTGCGCCAGTGCGCCGGACCCGTGATCCTGCACTGGCTCGGCCCGATGTTCGACCCCGAGCTGACCGGCTACTGGGGCAGCACGGACCTCGACACGGCGACCGAGACCCTGCTGGCCGTGATCACGGCACACCCCGGCAAGGTCGACGGCGTCAAGGTCTCCCTCCTCGACGCACACCGCGAGATCGAGCTGCGCCGCCGCCTGCCGGACGGCGTGCGCTGCTACACCGGCGACGACTTCCACTACCCCGAACTGATCGAAGGTGACGAACAGGGCTTCAGCCACGCCCTGTTGGGCATCTTCGACCCGCTCGCACCGGTCGCCGCCGAGGCCGTACGCATCCTCGACACGGGGGACACCAAGGAGTTCCGGTCCCTGCTCGAACCGACCGTCGAGCTCTCCCGGCACCTCTTCCGCACCCCGACCCGTTTCTACAAGACGGGAGTGGTCTTCCTCGCCTGGCTCTACGGCCACCAGTCGCACTTCACCATGATCGGCGGACTGCAGTCCGCCCGCTCCCTCCCCCACCTCGCCCGCGCCTACGAACTCGCCGACCGGCTAGGCCTGTTCCCCGATCCAGACCTCGCGGCCTTCCGCATGGCCTCCCTTCTCGCCGTACATGGAGTCTCCCAGTGACCACTGACAATCGGGTGGGCGCGCACGGTCCGGCGGGCTTCGACGCGGGGGACCTCGCCCGGTTGAGCATCAACCAGCAGACCGTCCGGCAGTTGTCCATCCCGGAGCTGCTGCGCGGTTGCCGTGCGCTCGGCATCCCCGGGGTCGGGCTGTGGCGTGCCCCGGTGCAGGGCTTCGGCGTCGAACGCACCGCGAAGGCGGTACGGGACGCGGGCCTGACGATCACCTCGCTGTGCCGGGGCGGCTTCTTCACCACCCCTGATCCGCGACAGCGGGCCGCCGCGCTCGACGACAACCGGGCGGCGATCGACGAGGCGGCCACGCTGGGCACCCGCACCCTCGCCCTGGTCTGCGGTGGCCTCCCGGCCGGCAGCAAGGACCTGGCCGGAGCCCGTGAACGGGTCGCCGACGCGCTGGCACAGCTCGCGCCGTACGCGGCCGAGCGGGACGTACGACTGGCCGTCGAACCGCTGCACCCGATGTTCGCCGCCGACCGCTGCGTGGTGTCAACGCTCGCCCAGGCGCTGGACCTCGCGGAGCACTTCCCGGCGGAGCAGGTGGGCGTGGTGGTGGACGCGTACCACCTGTGGTGGGACGACCAGGTGCCCGCACAGCTGGTCCGCGCGGGTGCGGCCGACCGGATCGCGGCCTTCCAACTCGCCGACTGGGTCACACCGTTGCCCGAGGGCTGCCTGCTCGGCCGTGGTCAGCTCGGTGACGGCTGTGTCGATCTGCGTGGCTTCCGCGAGCGCGTCGACGCGGCCGGCTACCGCGGTCCCGTGGAGATCGAGATCTTCAACCAGACGCTGTGGGAGCGCCCGGGCGCGGAGGTGCTGGCGGAGATCGCCGGACGCTATCGCGAACATGTGCGATAGCCGCGCGGAATCGCCGGGCGCCGCGGACGCCACGGAAAGTTTCTCCGTCTCGCCGTGCAACCATCCGGCTACGTGGGGTGTCCTATACGTCGTCAGGTTCCCGAGGGGGGCTTCGGGGAGCCGATGAGGGGGGAACGCGGAGGGGTCCGGCCGAGGCCGGGCCCCTTTTGCCTTCAGGGCCGGGTCTTCTGCCATCGGGCCGCACCCCTACCGCGGGACTGGGGGAGCCACCCCGCTACAGCGCCGCCACCTCCGCTGCCGTGGGGTACGACTCCTGGGCCCCGGGGCGCGTGACCGCGGCCGCGCCGACCTTCACGGCGAACCGCACCGCCTCCGCCAGGTCGTCCCCGGCTCCCAACCGCCAGGCCAGCGCGCCGGTGAAGGCGTCGCCGGCGCCCGTGGTGTCCACGGCCCGCACCCGAGGGCTCGGAATGCGGACGGCGGTGCCGTCGCCCTGTGCGGCCAGGGCGCCCGCCGCGCCCAGCGTCACCACCACCGAGCGGGGCCCGCGGGTCAGCAGCGCCTTGGCCCAGGCCTCCGGAGTGCCTTCCGCGGCCGCCGGGTCATCGCGCAGCAGGAACCGTGCCTCGTGCTCGTTGACCACCAGCAGGTCGCAGGCGGCGAGCGTGTCGACGGGCAGCGGGGCGGGCGGGGACGGGTTGAGCACGACCCTGGTACCGGCCCGCCTCGCCGTGGCGACCGCTTCCGCCACGGTGTCCAGCGGGATTTCCAACTGCAGCGAGACCACCCGGGCCGCCGCCAGCAACTCTCCGGCCGCCCGCAGGTCGTCGGGCGTCAGACGTGCGTTGGCGCCGGGGGAGACCACGATGCTGTTGTCGCCGGAGGGATCCACCGTGATCAGCGCGACACCGGTGGGCGCGCCTCCGACGAGGACGCCGGAGGTGTCGACCCCCGAGGCGCGCTGGGTGTCCAGCAGCAGGCGGCCGTACGGGTCGTCGCCGACCCGCGCGAGCAGACCCGTGGTGGCGCCCAGCCGGGCGGCGGCGACGGCCTGGTTGGCGCCCTTGCCGCCCGGGTGGGTGGCCAGGTCGGAGCCGAGTACGGTCTCCCCGGCCGCTGGTCGGCGATCGACGGCGACCACCAGGTCGGCGTTGGCCGACCCGACGACCAGCAGATCGTAGCCGTGCATCCTTGAGCTCCTCACGTTGTCCACAGGCATCCGCGATCGGTTGTCCACAGGCCGGCCGGGCTGTCGGCGGCCGACGGTAACGTCGTATCAGTTCGTCGCCACGGAGGGAGGGCGGGTCGATGGGGGCTGGACAGAATGCCGCCGCAGGAGGGTTCCGGTTGACCGTCCTTGAGGGCGTGCTGGAGCGGATCACCTACGCGAACGAGGAGAACGGCTACACCGTGGCCCGGGTCGACACCGGCCGGGGCGCGGGTGACCTGCTGACCGTCGTCGGGGCGCTGCTGGGGGCGCAGCCGGGGGAGTCGCTGCGGATGGAAGGGCGTTGGGGCTCTCATCCGCAGTACGGCAAGCAGTTCACCGTTGAGAACTACACCACCGTCCTGCCCGCCACCATCCAGGGAATCCGGCGGTACCTCGGCTCAGGCCTGATCAAGGGCGTCGGCCCGAGGATCGCCGAGCGCATCGTCGAGCACTTCGGCACCGACACGCTGGATGTGATCGAGCAGGAGCCGAAGCGGCTCATCGAGGTTCCGGGGCTGGGCCCGAAACGCACCAAGAAGATCGCGGCGGCGTGGGAGGAGCAGAAGGCGATCAAGGAGGTGATGGTCTTCCTCCAGGGCGTCGGCGTCTCCACCTCCATCGCGGTGCGCATCTACAAGGAGTACGGCGACGCCTCGATCTCCGTGGTCCGGAACCAGCCGTACCGGCTGGCAGCCGATGTGTGGGGCATCGGCTTCCTCACCGCCGACAAGATCGCGCAGGCCGTGGGCATCCCGCACGACAGTCCGGACCGGGCCAAGGCCGGGTTGCAGTACGCCCTGTCGCAGGCCACCGACAACGGCAACTGCTTCCTGCCCGAGGAGCGGTTGATCGCCGACGCCGTGAAGCTGCTCCAGGTGGACACCGGGCTGGTCATCGACTGCCTGGGGGAGCTGGTCGCGGAGGAGGGCGTGGTACGCGAGCGGGTACCCGATCCGCAGGGAGGGGATCCGCTCGCGGCGGTCTATCTGGTGCCGTTCCATCGCGCCGAGATCTCGCTCGCCGGTCAGCTGCTGCGGCTGCTGCGTGGCTCGGAGGACCGGATGCCCGCCTTCCGCGACGTGGCCTGGGACAAGGCGCTGGCCTGGCTCAAGGACAGAACGGGCGCGGATCTGGCCCCCGAGCAGGAGCAGGCGGTGCGGTTGGCGCTCACCGAGAAGGTGGCGGTGCTGACCGGTGGCCCCGGCTGCGGCAAGTCGTTCACGGTGAAGTCGGTGGTGACGCTCGCCCGCGCCAAGCAGGCCAAGGTGCTGCTCGCCGCGCCCACCGGCCGTGCGGCCAAGCGGCTCGCCGAGCTGACCGGCGCCGAGGCGTCCACCGTGCACCGCCTGCTGGAGTTGAGACCCGGCGGCGACGCGGCGTATGACCGGGACCGGCCGCTCGACGCGGATCTGGTGGTGGTCGACGAGGCCTCCATGCTTGATCTGATCTTGGCGAACAAGCTGGTCAAAGCAGTGCCGCCGGGTGCCCATCTGCTGTTCGTGGGCGATGTGGACCAGCTGCCCAGCGTCGGCGCGGGCGAGGTGCTACGGGATCTGCTGGCCGAGGGCAGCCCGATTCCCGCGGTGCGGCTGACCCGGATCTTCCGGCAGGCGCAGCAGTCCGGTGTGGTCTCCAACGCACACCGGATCAACTCCGGTGTGCCGCCGATCACCCAGGGGCTCGCCGACTTCTTCCTGTTCGCCGAGGACGACACCGAGGAGGCCGGGCGGCTCACCGTGGACGTGGCGGCCCGGCGCATCCCGGCGAAGTTCGGGCTCGATCCACGCCGCGATGTGCAGGTGCTGGCCCCGATGCACCGCGGGCCCGCGGGCGCCGGCGCGCTCAACGGGCTGCTTCAGCAGGCGATCACCCCGGCCCGCCCCGATCTGCCGGAGCGCCGTTTCGGCGGCCGGGTCTTCCGGGTCGGCGACAAGGTCACCCAGATCCGGAACAACTACGAGAAGGGGGCCAACGGCGTCTTCAACGGCACGGTGGGTGTGGTGACCGCGCTCAGTACGGAGGAGCAGCGGCTTGTGGTGCGCACCGACGAGGACGAGGAGGTCGGGTACGACTTCGACGAGCTCGATGAGTTGGCCCATGCCTATGCCGTGACCATCCATCGCTCACAGGGCAGTGAGTATCCGGCCGTGGTGATCCCCGTCACCACGGGCGCGTGGATGATGTTGCAGCGCAATCTGCTCTATACCGCGGTTACCAGGGCAAAGCGCCTTGTGGTGCTGGTGGGGTCCCGTAAGGCCATAGGACAGGCGGTTCGTACCGTTTCCGCAGGCCGTCGTTGTACCGCCCTTGACCACCGGCTGATGGGCGCCCTCCGAGAGGGCTGACCGGGCAGCAGGACACCCCGGCTCGACGGAGTGATCCTGGGTGTTGAAGGGGTTCCAAGAGGAGGAAGATAGGCACTGCGTGCCACCTTTTGGCGTCTGGCTGACCCCGGGTGCACGTATGTGTGGCAAATGGGGGAAGGTATTAGCAGTCAGGGCACCTCGAAGAAGAGGCACAACGTCGGTGAGGGATGACGTGAGCGACAACTCTGTAGTACTGCGGTACGGGGACGGCGAGTACAGCTACCCGGTGGTCGAGAGCACCGTTGGTGACAAGGGCTTCGACATCGGCAAGCTGCGGGCCCAGACCGGGCTGGTCACCCTGGACAGCGGTTACGGGAACACCGCGGCCTACAAGTCCGCGATTACGTACCTCGACGGCGAGCAGGGGATCCTGCGCTACCGCGGCTACCCCATCGAGCAGATCGCCGAGCGCGGCACGTTCCTGGAGACCGCGTACCTGTTGATCAACGGTGAGCTTCCGACCGTTGACGAGCTCAGCTCCTTCAAGGGCGAGATCACCCAGCACACCCTGCTGCACGAGGACGTCAAACGGTTCTACGACGGCTTCCCGCGTGACGCGCACCCGATGGCGATGCTCTCCTCCGTGGTGAGCGCGCTGTCGACGTTCTATCAGGACAGCCACAACCCGTTCGACGAGACGCAGCGCAACCTGTCGACGATCCGGTTGCTCGCCAAGCTGCCGACGATCGCGGCCTACGCCTACAAGAAGTCGGTGGGTCAGCCGTTCGTCTACCCGCGTAACGACCTTGGCTATGTCGAGAACTTCCTTCGGATGACCTTCGCGGTCCCGGCGCAGGAGTACGAGCTCGACCCGGTCGTGGTGAACGCCCTGGACAAGCTGCTGATCCTGCACGCGGACCACGAGCAGAACTGCTCGACCTCCACGGTCCGCCTGGTCGGCTCCTCGCAGGCCAACATGTTCGCCTCGATCTCCGCCGGTATCAACGCGCTGTGGGGTCCGCTGCACGGCGGTGCCAACCAGTCGGTGCTGGAGATGCTGGAGAGCATCCAGGCCAACGGCGGCGACGTCGACTCCTTCATCCGCAAGGTGAAGAACAAGGAGGACGGTGTCAAGCTCATGGGCTTCGGACACCGTGTCTACAAGAACTTCGACCCGCGGGCCAGGATCATCAAGGCGGCGGCGCACGATGTGCTCTCCGCCCTCGGCAAGTCCGACGAACTGCTCGACATCGCCCTCAAGCTAGAAGAGCACGCCCTTAGCGATGACTACTTCGTGAGCCGCAAGCTCTACCCGAACGTGGACTTCTACACCGGTCTGATCTACCGGGCAATGGGCTTCCCCACCGAGATGTTCACCGTCCTGTTCGCGCTCGGCCGCCTCCCCGGCTGGATCGCCCAGTGGCACGAGATGATCAAGGAGCCGGGCTCCCGCATCGGCCGCCCCCGCCAGATCTACACCGGCATCGAACTTCGCGACTACGTGCCGGTCGAAGCCCGCTAAGCCACCAGCGGCCTCGGCCGCGGGCGCTGCGGACACTCCTCGTCGAGCGGTCGCCGCGATCCCTGCTCCTCGTCGCTTCCGGCAGCGGCGCGCTCCGGGGCCGGAAGCCGCTGATGTCACTGCGGCTCGCTTACCAGCGAACACATAAAGGCAGCCCGGCGACGAGCGAACACAAAATGCGCAGAGCGAGCGCCCCGCGCCGGATCCCCCCACGGGTCCGGCGCGGGGCGCTCTGGGTCCCGGAAGCGGATCCCCCCACGGGTCCGTACCGGGCGTTCGGATGAGCGCCGAGCGTGATGCGCCATGCCGGGACGAAACAGTCCGGGAGGGCCGCTCAAGCTCTCCGGGCTTCGCCCCGGCCACGCGGGCCTGCCGTCCCCCAAGACGGCCTGCCCCACATCGTCACCGAGTCCGCCGGGAGCCCGGTGATCGATCGGTTAGACCAACGACCCCCCTCCATGGTTACGTTGCCATGAGTGTGATCTAGGTCTCCCCTGATCGTCGCGGTACTCGGGGGCAAATAGGCACGGGCTACGCCAGATGCACGACGTTTGTCGACACCGCCCCCTGCGCCGAAGCCCGGTTGGCCATCGCGTAGCGTTAAACGCCCAGTCAGCAGCGGGTGTTGGGGCGGGCGGAACGAAATGGTGCGGAACGAGACGGACGGTATGGCGGGCGGGGCGCCCAGGACCGTCGTGGTCACCGGCGGTGGTACGGGCATCGGGCGGGCGGTGGCCGCGCGGTTCGCCGGGGCCGGTGACGATGTGGTGATCGTCGGGCGGCGCCGTGAGGTGCTGCGGTCCACCGCGGACGCGCTCTCCGCCGAGTACGGCCGTACCGTCACCCCCCTCGCCTGCGATCTGGCCGACCCGGACGATGTGGAGGCGGCGCTGGGGCGGCTGCCGGACCGCATCGACGTCCTGGTCAACAACGCGGGCAGCCGCGAGGTCCCGGCGGGCGCCGGGCCGCACGCGGTACTGGCCCGCTGGCGCGGTGACTTCGAACGCAACGTACTGACCGCCGTGCTGCTCACCGAGTCGGTACGGGACCGGCTCACCCCGGAGCGCGGCAGGGTGATCACCGTGACCTCGCTCGCGGCGCTGCGCGGTGGCGGTTCGTACGGCGCGTCAAAGGCCGCGCTGCACGCCTGGAACCATTCGCTGGCCGCCCAGCTCGGCCCGCAGGGCGTGACCTGCAACATCGTGGCGCCGGGTACGGTCGCGGGCACCGAGTTCTTCGGTGCGCGGCTCAACGAAGCGGAGCTGACCCGGCGGGCCGGGCGGACACTGGTCGGTCGGGTCGGTCGGCCGACCGATGTCGCGGCCGCGGTGGTGTTCCTGGCCTCTCCGGACGCCGGGTTCATCGCCGGCGAGATCCTCCAGTGCAACGGCGGCGAGCTGCTCGGTCGTTGACGCCGCTGGCTGGCGTGGCGCATACGGAGGGCCCCGGACCTGCGTGCGGTCCCGGGCCCGGTGGCCGGTGCGTCAGGCGCGGCCGGTGAGTTCGTATCCCGCCTCGTCGACCGCGCCGCGTACGGCCTCGTCGTCCAGCGGTGCGGTGGCGGTCACCGAGACCTGTCCGGTCTTGGCGTCGGCTTCGACGGCGGTGACGCCGGGCAGCGCGGAGAGTTCACCGCTGATCGCCTTCTCACAGTGGCCGCAGCTCATACCGGAAACGGTGTAGACGACAGTGGCGGTGTCGGAGTTGATGGCGGTCATGGACGTCCTCCCGGGGATGCGTGTCCGGTATCGCAGGGGAGACGTATGCCGACTCCCGTACCTTCGGAACCATATACCCCCCGCGGGTATGCCGGTCGGGTGGGTGGGCTCCCGTGTGTCACCGGGGCGCTGGGTGCGCCAGCGGGGAGGACGCCACGCCAGCTGATGGATCCTCCTGCGGGTGGATGCCGGGTCGCCCGCTCCTACGCCGTACAGAGCAGGTGTTGTCGTACTGGCGGATGGATTCCCCCGGAGACCTGCTGGATTCACCGGAACGCGATTGCCCGGGCGTTGAGCCGCCTGGCACTGTCGTCATAGGTCTGGGCTACATCCCGGGGCGGGGCTGTTCAAGGAACCGGGGCCGACGCCGGGGGCCGATACCCGGAATGAGGGACGGCGGGATGAGCGTTTCATCGATTGTGTCGGCACTGGACTCGCTGGACTTCACGTCCGCGCTGTCACAGCACATGGCGGGCAACATGCTGTGGGCTTATGTCCTGTTGGCGCTGACCACGGCTCCGCCGCTGGTGCCGAATTCCGCTCTGCTGGTGACCGGCGGCGTCCTCGCCGCCAGCGGGCAGCTGAACATCTCCCTGGTCCTGCTGGTGGTCGCCGGTTCCGCACTCGCCGGTGATCTGGTCATCCACCGCACCGGCCGCGCCGTGAGCGGCCGGGTCCGGGCGCGGCTGTACCGCCGTCGCAAGCGCGGGCAGCTGCTGGAGTGGGCGGCGGGCCGGATACAGCGCTACGGGATCCCGTTCGTCATCGGCTGCCGATTCCTGCCGAGCGGCCGGGTGATCGGCGGGCTGGCGGCCGGGATCGTGCGGTACCCCTCGCGCCGCTTCCTGATCGGCGCCGCGGTCGCGGAGGCCCTGTGGGCCACGTACTCCGTCGGCATCGGCTACCTCGGTGGCGAGGCCACCGGGAACTCGCTCTACGCGATGGGGCTCGGCCTGGGCGTCTCGCTCGGCGTCGCGACGTTGGGCGGCCTGGTGCAGCTCGCCGCCCGCCGCCGCCACAGCCGGATGTCGTCGCAGGCGGAACTGGTCATCGGTGCCGACACCGATGACCCGGCGCCCTCCCGCACCCCCGCGATCGAGGGACCGGCCGCGTTCGAGGGATCGGCCGCCTTCGAGGGACCGGCGCCGGACGCCGCCCGCAGCTGATCAACGCGCTGGCCGGGCATGGCCGTTGGGCGTCAAGCGGTCGGGGCCTCGGTGCCGCCCATCCGTGCCGAGATCGCCCGCAGCGCCTCGGCCAGGTCATGTGCCGAAGGCGCGCTGTCCGGATCGATCATCCACTGCACCATCACGCCGTTCAGTAGCGCGTAGTAGAACGAGCCGACCGTACGCAGCTCCTCCTCGCCAAGCGCGCTCTCCTCAACTCCCAGGAACAGCGCGGCCATCCCCGAACGCGCCTGCCGCAACCCCTCGGTGAGGAACGCGCGCACCTCGGGCAGCCGGTCGATCTGCGTGAAGCTCTCGTAGCTGGCGGCCCAGATGGGCCGTTGCTCGGCAAGGGAGTCGATCATCCGGGTCCAGATCGCGACGAAGCGCTCGACCGGCGTCGCGCCGGGGTCGACTTCGGACGCCAGCGCCGTGCGCAGTTCATCGCCCCACTCCTCGACCGTCTGCATCAGCGCCGCGTTCAGCAACGCCTCCTTGGAGCCGTAGTGGTAGCCGATGGAGGCCAGGTTGGTCCCCGAAGCCGCCACGATGTCGCGTGCGGTGGTGCGCGCGTACCCCTTCTCCCGCAGGCAGCGCTTGGCGCCCTCCAGCAGATCTTCGCGATGTCCCATGGCTCGATCGTAGCCCTGATTCTGACGCACGTCCTATACGAACGCGTAAGACGCTTGTATAGTTTTCTGTGGGGGTACAACGCGGCGGCGGCGCCAGAGTCCTGACGCCGCCGTGCCGCGTGGCCCTGCGCCACGCTCACCCATCTCGGTTTCTTCGTGACCGGTTGCCCGGTCGTCTGGAGGTCCACAGTCGGATGGTGTCCGCATACCAGTACGGCTTGCCGCACTCCACGACGTCCGGCGGCGGCAGCAGGCCGTGTTTGCGATACGAGCGCACGGTGTCGGTGCGCACACGAATATGCGCGGCGATGTCCGCGTACGACCACAGGGTTCGGTCCGGCATCTCTCGCACCTCCCACAGAGGCAGAGCCACATCGGGCAGTGGCTGTTGAGCAGCCACTCTGTGTCCGGAGAACGACACCACCCGCCACCGGGCAGGCCCTGTGGACCACCTGTGACGGAGAACCGGCGCAATGGTGACAATCGTGTCGAGAGTGAGAAATGCCGTCAGGGCCGGGTGCGGCCACCGCTACCAGTGGCGGCCGGTTGGCAGGTCGGTCGACTGCGGTGCGCTCAGGTGCAGTACTTGGTAACGGAGGTCACCGTCCGCCTGCGGCGCGGAGTGCTCCCAGAGGGTGAAGCGGACCAACTCCCAGTGCCGGGGGTCGATGGCGAGTGCCGAGGAATGCACTCCGGGGGCGGCCGCGTGCTCTCGTAGCGCGTCGAGTTCGCGGGCGACGAGCGAGGTGGGGCCGAGGTGCGGCGGCACGGGCTCGGTGTGGCGGGTCGCGGCGTGCGGGGTGCTGGCGAAGGCGGGCCCACGCTCGTAGCCGACACCGGTCCAGTGCTCCACCGCCGGCCGCCCGAAGTCGTTCACGATGCCGTGGAATCCGCCGCCGCCCCACAGGAACCGGTTCATGGCGTCGATGGAGTGCCACAGGTAGAAGGGCGCGTACTGGTTGACCGGCGAGCCGTCCTCCCGCTCACGGACCAGATACGCCTTCAACCCCAGGCCGGGGAAGGCGTCAAGGGCTGCTCCCCGGGTTTTGACGCGGTGCCTGATGATCCCCATGTCGTAGTCGGCGGGCAGCGTGATCTGGTACTGCATGGCGTACATGGCGGTCCGAACTCCCCTGGTGTGCCTAGTGGTTGGCTGACGCGAGCAGCGCGAGCACGCCGGTGACGGCCTGTTCGAAGGGCCTGACGGAGTCCGCGGCGCGGGCCAGCACGTATCCGCCCTGCAAGGTGGCCGCGATGGTGGCGGCGGTGGCCGCCGGGTCCAGCGCCGCGTTGAACTCGCCGCGCGACTGGCCTTCGGCGACGACCTCGGCGAGCCGCCGCCGCAGCCAGTCGAAGAGCTCGTCCAGCGGCGCGCGCAGTTCGGGGCTGGCGATGATGTCCGGGTCCATGGTCAGGCGCCCGACCGGGCAGCCGCGCAGCACATCGCGCTCGCGGCGCAGATACCCGGTGATCCGCTCCAGGGCGGTGCCGGGCGCCGACAGCAAGGCGTCCGCCGTCATCCGCATCTGCTCGACGGTCCGCCGTACGGCGGCCAGCGCGAGATCGGACTTGCCGCTGAAGTGGTGGTACATGCTCCCCTGGCCCGCTCCGGCGCGCTGCAGGATCGCCTTCGGGCTGGTGCCCACGTAGCCGCGCTCCCAGAGCAGCTCGCGGGTGCTCTCGATCAACCGGTCCGCCGTGTCCATGAGGTGACTGTACATACCAGTAGTTACAATTTCCAGCCGAACGGCCGCCCCCAAGGTCTACGGGGCCACGACCGCTACGGGCCTACGGCGCCGGGACGACGGTGGCGGCCGCCGGATCGGCCGCCTCCACGGCGCGCACCAGCGGGGCGAGCTCGGGGACCCGCGCCGCCTCGTCGAGCGCCTCGCGCAGCGCGGCGTCGTTGGTGGGCCGGGCCGCGTCGAGCAGCGCCCGCCCGGCCTCGGTGACCTCGGTGTAGATGCCGCGCCGGTCGTCGGGGCACAGGTAGCGGGTGAGCAGCCCCTGGTCCTCCAGCTTGTTGACCACGCGCGTGGTGGCGCTCTGGCTGAGCACCACGGCGTTCGCCAGTTGCTGCATCCGCATGTGGTGGCCCTGCTGGCGGCTGAGTACGCGGAGCACGGAGTACTCGGTGACGCCGAGGCCATGGGTGAACTGCGGCGCCCGCTCGATACGGCCCGCGATACGGGAGTGCAGCGCGGCCAGCGCGCACCAGCCCTGGGCCAGGGCCTCCGCGGTCTCCTGCGGCGCTGTCGCCGGCTGGCCCGGGTGTTGTTCCGACCGGTCCGGCTGGGACATCGCGCCTCCTCGCAGCGTACGTCCTGCCCCGCGTAGAACTGTCGGCCGGGGGGCAGCGGCTCGTGCAACAACCCGCGTACGCGGGTCGCGCGGCACGGCCCGCCCGGCCCTCGGAACCACCGACGATCCCGAGGAGAAGCAGACATGCTCCCGGCGCTCTCCACCGCGGCGATCAGGGTCCCGGATCGCACAGCACCGTGGGTTCTCCCGTACCCCGCGGGTGCGGCCTGCCAGCTGAGCATGGCGTCACCGGTTGACCCCCCGGTCCCCGGGACGCTTGCTTCGACGCCACGATGGCATGCGCGACGCCCCCGCGTATTGGAAGAATCCGCACCCGCGCCCCTGCCACCCGCGACGGAGGCGTCCGAGCGCCGTTCCGGCCAGGATCCCCGGACCGGCCGCAGCCCCCGCCACCCCTACATCCCCCTACGCCCCGAAGCCGCGCGCGGACGCGCGCACGGCGCCCTCATCCCGCCAGTACGACGCTGGTCACCTCGCCCGCCAAGCGGTCGACCGTCGGCGGCCCGGCGATTGCCCGCAACCCCGCGCGTTCGGCGACGAACGCGCGGGGCGTACGGCCGGTCATGGTCTTGAACTCGCCGTTGAAGTGAGCCTGGTCGTAGAAGCCGCAGACGGCGGCCGTCCGCGCGGCAGGTAGGCCGGCGGCCAGCAGACGCAGGGCGTGCTGGAGGCGCAGTACCCGGGCCGCCGCCTTCGGGCCCAGGCCGATCTGCTCGCGGAAGCGGTTCTCCAACTGCCGTACGCCCCAACCGACATCGGTGGCCAGTTGGCGCACCGGCATCGTCCCCTCTGTACGGCACAACTGGGCCCATGCGGTCGCGATGCGGGGTGAGCTGGTCGGCCCGGACGACGACCAGTTGAGCAGTACCGCATCGAGCAGGGCGAAACGGCGCCCCCAACTCGGTGTCGCGGACAGCGCTTCGGTCAGTTGGGCGAAGCGGCGGCCGAGTAAGTCGCCCGGGTCCACGGTCCGGTCAGCCAGCTCGTGCATCGGCACACCGAAGAGCGTGAAGGCCGTCCATGGCGCCAGCAGCACCTCGATGCCATGGAGCCGCCCGTCGTGCTCGCCCAGTGACGCCCGGGTGTGCAGGCCCGAAAGGCAGGCCTCGAACATCGCGGGCGGGGCGGTGGGGCCGGTGATCCGCAGCCGGTGACCGAGGCCGATGACCAGGGTGACCACTCCGACCGGCGCCTCCCATCGCCGTCGTGGACGTTCCATTGCGAGCCGGAAGCCGCGATAGGCGATCACCCCCGGCCGCAGCCGCGGATGCGGGAACGCGGACGCCGTCTCCCAAGTGCCCGTGGAACTCGCCTGGTACCGCACCGCCTGGTACATCCGGTGTCCCCTCCGTGCGCTCCGTAACTCCACCGACACCGCGCCGTCTTCACACCAGCAAGCCACCAATGCGCTCGCTCCGCAGGTCGATTGACGGAACCGTTGCCTCGCGGACACACCGCGCCCGGCAGCCGGGAAGGACCGCCTGCCCGGGCCTGCCGTAAGGCCCAACTCGCATAAGCGTGCGACGTCAAGTGATTTTTGACATCGTCCGAACGGGTGATCGAGTAGTCCCGGCCACCAGGCAGAACGACCGATCCCAGGTGGTCCAGTCGGGCCCCGTCCGGGTGGCGGGGGCAAAGCTAGGGGTACCCCCTAGATCACCCGTTCTGCTAGACATGGAGCCAGGCCGAGGAGTTCGTGTGGATTGCCGGACAGGCAACGACGCCTCGCAGCGGCATGCCGTAGAGGGGCTCCGCAGGGACGACCACGTTCGGCCGCAGTCGGGGAACCACAGGAAAGAGTTTCGGTGCAGTGGGTGAACTCCAGGACGTCAGCCGTTGGATACGCCGTTTCCACCCTGCCGAGGAAAGCGGAGTACGTCTCGTCTGCCTGCCGCACGCCGGCGGGTCGGCACCCTTCTACTTCCCGATGTCTCGCGCGCTCGCTCCCGCGGTAGACGTCCTGTCATTGCAGTACCCAGGACGCCAGGACCGTCGCACGGACCGGGCCATCGAGAACATCGGTGAGTACGCCGACGCGATCGCCACTGAACTGAAGCCGTGGTTGGACCGTCCGACCGCGCTGTTCGGCCACAGCATGGGAGCGATTCTCGCCTTCGAGGTGACCCGGCGTCTGGAACGCGATCTCGACTTCGTTCCGCTCGTTGTCTTCGCCTCCGGTCGACGGGCTCCGTCCCGGCACCGCGATGAGAATGTGCACCGCCGTGACGACGACGGCATCGTGAAGGAGATGCGGCTGTTGAGTGGCACCGACTCGGAGATCCTCGGCAATGAGGAGATCCTGCGCATGGTGCTACCGGCAATCCGCAGCGACTACACGGCCATTGAGAACTACCGGGTGGAGCCCGGCGCATCGGTACGCGCCCCGATCACCGTGCTGACCGGCGACAGCGATCCCCGGACCAGCCTGGACGAGGCGCAGGCCTGGCGCGAGCACACCAGCGGAGCGTTTGACATCCATGCTTTCCCGGGCGGCCACTTCTTCTTGGCCAATCATCAGCAGCAGATCGTCAAGATCGTGTCTGCGGCGCTCACATCCCGCGGCGCAGCACTCTCCTAGGGAAACGCAGGAGGCCGGGCTGACCACCGGCCTCCCGAACCGTCCGAATCCGATGCGCACCCACCACCCCGCGGTGCACTGAGAATTCGGCGGAAAACCACGATCTGACGAACTGATCCGACGCTATGTGCGGCCCGTGAACCCGTAAAGGTTCCGATTTACGCGCATTGCCGTGACGTCAACTCATGCGCGGCCCGGCGTACTGCGAATCGGGGGAAATTGTGTCACTATCCGCCAAGCTGGTCGAGCGCGACGCCCACATGGCCGCGCTGAAGGAACTACTGCACAGCGCGATGAACGGCCGGGGCCGTGTCGCCTTGGTTAGCGGTGCGGTAGCAAGTGGGAAAACGGAACTGCTGGACAGCTTTACCGAGCAGGCGATCGAGGAAGGCGCGCTGCTGCTCGACGCCACCGGTTCGCGTGCTGAACGCTCGCTCCCGTTCGGGATACTGAGAAAGATATTCGACCACCCGTCGATATCGCCGCAGGTGCGTTCCGACGCGATCAGGATGTTGGACGAGGCGGCCGCCGAGTCGGCGCCGCACGCCCGAATGCGGGCCATGCCCTTCGCCTCCTGGGCACTGCTGCAACTCGCCAGAGAGCAAACGGTCGTTATCGCCATCGACGATGTGCACTACGCCGACGACCACTCCCTGCAGTTCCTGCTCTATCTGGCCCGACGGGTGCGGCAGGCGCGCATCCTCATCGCGCTGACCGAGGCCACCAGGCTGCGTCAGGAGCAGCTGGCGTTCCACGCCGAACTGCTGCGGCAACCGCACTGCAGCCGTGTGCACTTGAGCATGCTCTCCCTGAAGGGCACGGCGGGTGTCCTGGCCGGCCACTTCGCGCCCTCGACGGCGTCCCGGCTCGCCCCGGAATGCCATGAGATCACCGGCGGCAACCCGCTGCTGCTTCGGGCGCTGCTGGAGGACTGCCAGGGCGCCGCCGACCGCAACGAACCGTTCCAGCGCATCGCACCGTCCGAAACCTTCTCGCAGGCGGTGCGCGACTGTCTGCACCGCGGCGAGCCGGAAATGCTGACCGTGGCCCGAGGCATCGCCGTACTGGGTAACGTCGGTTCAACCGCCCTGCTCAGCCGGGTACTGGACATCCACGCCGAGGCGGCGGAGCAGGGCATCCAGGACCTCAGCCGGTGCGCCGTCCTGGACGGCGACGCCTTCCGCGACGCCTCGGCACGCGACGCCGTACTGGCGGCGACACCGGCGGCGACCCTGTCAGCGCTGCATCTGCGCGCCGCCCAACTGCTGCACAAGGACGGCGCCAGCGCACTCGACGTGGCCCGGCACCTGCTCGCCTCCGACCAGGACGTCGAGTCGGCCATGGTGCCCGTCCTCCAGGAGGCGGCGGAGTACGCCCTGGTCGACGACGACATCGAGTTCGCGCTGAGCTGCCTCGAACTCGCCTACGGCGCCTGCACGGAGAGCGCCACGCGGGCCGCGATCAAGGCAAAGCTCGTCAGCGTCGTATGGCGGAGCTGCCCGGCAGCCGCCGAGAAGCACCTGCCGCAGCTGACCGCCGAACTGGAACCAGGACGGCTGCCGCGCCGCTACCTGGCGATGTCGATGTCGTATCTGGCGTGGTCAGGACAGCTGGACAACGCGGCCGACGTGGTCCTTGAACTCCAGTCACGTACCGGACAGCAGCCCGGCAACGACGAGGCGGCACTGGAGGCCGCCCGCCGCTGGCTCGCCATGATCAGCCCGCCGCTTGAGTCGGTCTTCCCGGAGTCCGGGATCAGCCGAGCGATGACGCAGGGCGGCGCCTGCGGAACCGTGGGCGACGCCCACACCCAGGCCGCGTCCGCCATTTCCGCTTCGCTCGCCGACGGCCTGGGTGACACCGCCGTCGCCGAGTCGCAGCGGGTACTCCAGCGCTACCGGCTCAGTGACAGCACCCTCCAGCCGCTGGTCTTCGCGCTGCTGGCGCTGCTCTACGCGGACCGCGCCGACCTCGCGCTCGCCTGGTGCGAGCGGCTGCTCGGCGAGTGCTCGGCCCGCCGCGCGCCCGCCTGGCACGCACTGCTGTCCGCGGTACGGGCGGAGATCGCGCTGCGCCAGGGAGACCTGCCGGGCGCCGCGCACAACGCCCGCTCCGCGATGTCGCTGATCTCGCTGCAGAGCTGGGGAGTGCTCATCGCTCTCCCGCTGAGCACCCTGGTCCAGGCCGAGACCGCCATGGGCAGGCACGACGAGGCGATGGCCCTCCTCGAACAGCCGGTCCCCGCCGCGCTGTTCCGGACCCTGCCGGGACTGCACTACCTGCGGGCAAGAGGCCGCAGCCATCTGGCGACCGGCCGCTACCACGCCGCCCTGGAGGACTTCCTCGCCTGCGGGCGCCTGATGGAGGAGTGGGGCGTGGACGCCCCCGAACTGGTGCCGTGGCGGATCGACGCCGCCGAGGCCTGGCTCGCCCTGGACGAGGCCGGGCAGGCCAAGTCCCTCGCCGAACGACAGCCACTGCGCGGCGGCTCCGGCAGCAGCCGGACGCGGGGCGCCCAACTGCTCGTGCTGGCCCGCACCGTGGAGCTCAAGCGCCGTCTGAACATGCTCAAGGAAGCGGTCGAGATCCTGGAGGGCGGCGACGACCGGCTGCAGCTGGCCGCCGCGTTGGGCGAGTTGGGCAACGGCTACCGTGCGCTCGGCGAGTTCAACCGGGCGCGCCTGCTGGTGCGCAAGGCATGGCACGTGGCCAAGGCGTGCGGCGCCGAGCCGTTGTGCCAGCAGCTGATCCCCGGCGACGCGGACGGTGAGGCCACCACCACGGGCCAGGCCGATGTGTCACGGGAGGCGGAGGCGCTCACCGAGGCCGAGTCGAGGGTGGCGGTGCTTGCCGCACACGGGCACACCAACCGAGAGATCGCCACCAAGCTGTATGTGACGGTGAGCACCGTGGAGCAGCATCTCACCCGGATATACCGCAAGCTGAAGGTCAAACGCCGCCGGGACCTCCCGTCGAAGCTCGCCGAGAGCAGCCTGGCGGGGATCGCCTAGGCGGCGGGCACTTCGGGGCCGCTGGGGCCGGGGTTGCTTCGGAGCGCCGGTCCGTGCCGCGGGGGTGTTCGCCGTCGCGGCGTGGCAGTGCCGAGGCAGGCCCCGGCATCCCAGGCCTGTGGGGTTCGTCGGTTGAGGCTGGTTCGGACCACCGGTCCACGCCGTGGGGGCTGTTCGCCGTCGGGCGGGACTTCTTGGGCAAGCCCCCGGCGCCCCCGGACCGGGGGCGGGCCACCCGCATGCGCGGCATCGGGGGGCAAGCCCGTCACGTCTTCGAGTTCGGCGGGTTCGCTCCAGGAAATCCCGCCGCACGCAGGGGGTTTGGGGGCTTGCCCCGCAAGAAGATGCCGCCGCGACGGCGAGTAACCCCCGTGGCGTGGACCGGCGGTCGTACGACTACCGCGGACACCCCAACCACACGCCCTCCTGACGGCGGCCAAGCCGCCGTCAGGACAGCAGGCCGCGCTCCAGCGCCGTGATGACCGCGGCGGTCCGGTCCGACACATCCAGCTTCCGGTACGCCCGCAGCAGATGGGTCTTCACCGTCGCCTCGCCGATGAACAGCTTCCTGCCGATCTCCGCATTGGTCAGCCCCTGACTGACCAGGCGCAACACCTCGACCTCCCGATCGGACAGCGGCGGTACGTCCACCGCCCTCGCCCGGAACAGCTTGGTCGCCAGGGACGGCGTCAGCACCGTCTCGCCGCGGGCCGCCGCCTGGACCGCGTTGATGAGGTCCATCCGGGAACTGCCCTTCAGCAGGTACCCGGCCGCACCCGCCTCCACGGCACGCAGGATGTCGGCGTCGCTCTCGTAGGTGGTGACGATGACGACCTTGCTGCGTGGCGACTCACGCAGGATGTGCCCTGTGGCGTCCACCCCGTCCATACCGCCCATCCGCAGGTCCAGCAGCACGATGTCGGGCATGAGGCGGGCCGCGAGGGCCACCGCCTCCTCACCGGAACCGGCCTGCCCGACGACGGTGATGCCCTCGGCGGACTCCAGCATGGCGCACAGGCCTTCCCGTACCACCGGGTGGTCGTCGGCCAGCAGGACCCTGATCGCGGTCTCGTCGCTCACGTTCTCATCCCTCGCCGGTCGGCTCCACGGGCACCGTCACCTCGATGGTCGTGCCCTGGCCGGGGCGGCTTCTGACGGCCGCCGCCCCGTTGATCTCCCGTGCCCTGGCCTGCATACCGCGCAGTCCGAAGCCCCCGCCGTCCCGCGGTACGGGCTGCTCCTGGAAGCCCTCACCGTCGTCCCGCACCAGTAGGCGGACGGTGGCTTCCTCGTACACCAGGACCACGTCCACGTTCCGGGCCTGCCTGGCGTGCTTGCGCACGTTCGCGAAGGCTTCCTGGACCGACCGCAGCAGGACCACGCTGACCGCCATCGGCAGCGGCCGATCCGCGCCCTGCACCGAGCACCGCACCGTCAGCCCGGTCTCCGCGACCAGACCGTCCGCCTGCCGCCGTACCGCCTGCACCAGCGAGCTCTCCCGCAGCGCCGGAGGGGTGAGCGCCGCAACGAACTCCCGCGCCTCGACGAGGCTGTCCTTCGCCACCCGCCCCGCCAGGCCCAGGTGCTGACGGGCCAGCTCCGGTGCGCCCGTCACTTCCGACTCCGCGGCCTGCACAAGGCTGATGATGCTGGTCAGGCCCTGCGCCAGGGTGTCGTGGATCTCCCGTGCCAGCCGCTCGCGCTCGGCGGAGATCCCGGCCTCATGGGACAGCCGGGCCAGCTGCTCGCGACTGCGCCGAAGCTCGTCGATCAGCTCGCCGCGCTCCCTGCTCTGCCGCACGACCCGGATGATCCACAGCCCCAGCAGCACGGACAGCGCGATGCCGAGCAGTGAGGTGGGCAGCACGGAGCCAATGTCCCCACCGGTCAGCCAGACGACCGTCACCGGCATGAGGTTGGCCAGTAAGACGACCGCGATCGCCGACGAGGTGGACAGCGCCATCATCAGCATCGGCACGACGGCGAACAGCGCGAAGGAGCCCGAGATGTCGAACGTGGTGGCCACCGCGAACAGCAGGAACAGACCCACTCCGAACACGATGTTCCGTCGGCTGACGCTCCGGTGGACGGTGTTGTGGAGCATCAGGCTCCGGCCGAGCGCCGCGTACCACGGGACCGCCAGCGTCAACGCGCCGATGGCGACGGCACGGCGCACCTGGTCGCCGTTGGTGGTGAACAGCAGCACGGTGGTGACGGCGTAACTGATCGCGAAGTACCCGTCCCACAGGCCGAACCAGCGGTTCCCCGCCTCGGGGGCCTGGTCCTCGTCCTGGTCCACCGCGTTCACCTGGGTGTTCACCGGGGTGTGAGTGCGCACAGCACAAGTCCTACCACCCTTCGGTGTCCGCTTGTCCACCGGTCGGTGGACAGCCGGTCCAACCGTTCAGTCGTCCCGGCGGAACGGGTCGCTCTCATAACGTTGAGTGCAGTGGCGCAGGGAATGGCGCCGGACCAGGGAAGGCCTCAGTCTCATGAGCCCGTTTTTGACCGCGCTCATCGCCAGCGCGACGATCCTCACCATCATCCTGGCGACCGACCTCGGCCGCAGGCGCGTCACCAACATGCGGATGCTGCGGTCGCTGCTCGCGGTCGGCATCGTCATCGCGCTCTTCGTACACTCCCTGCCGACCGACGGCAATGACGTATCGCTGCAACTCGTCGGCATCGGCGTCGGTGCCATCTGCGGACTGATCGCGGGTGCCTTGCTCCCCGCCCACCGGGACCCGGCCAGCGGCGAGATCTACACCACCGGCGGCATCGGATACGCTCTGCTCTGGCTCGTACTGTCCAGCACGCGCGTCCTGTTCGCCTACGGGACCGAGCACTGGTTCAGCCAGGGAATCATCAAGTTCAGCATCGACTACAAGCTCAGCGGGCAGGACGTCTACGCGAACGCCTTCGTCTTCATGTCGCTGGCGATGGTGCTGGCCCGTTCCGCGGTGCTGCTGACCCGGCGCCGCAAGCTACTGGCCCAGGGCGCCACTGCCGCCGCCCCGCAGGCCGAGGCTGTCCGCACCCGCTAACTGCCCAGCGTCAAGCGTTGGTTGGAACGCTCAAGGGGAAGCAGTGGAAAGCATGAATGATGTGAGGCTCCGTCCGCCTCGTAATCGCGTCGAGCGCCGCGCCGTCGCCTGGTGGACCACGCAGTCGTCGATCTTCGCGCTGCCGCTGCCGATCGTGTTCGCGGTGCTCTACCTGTTCATTCCGCCCGCCAGGACCTGGTTCGGCTGGTGCCTGGTGGCCACCTTGGTCCCCGGACTCGCCTACATGCTCGTCATGCCCGCCTGGCGCTACCGGGTCCACCGCTGGGAGACCACCAACGAGGCGGTGTACGCCTCGTCCGGGTGGTTGTGGCAGCGGTGGCGCGTGGTGCCGCTGTCCCGGATCCAGACCGTGGACACGCTGCGCGGCCCGATACAGCAGATGTTCAGGCTCTCCGGGATCACCGTGACCACCGCGTCGGCTTCCGGTGCCGTCAAGATCAAGGGCTTGGACCACCGTGTCGCCGCCGACGTGGTGGACCACCTGACCAGGTACACCCAGGCGACGCCGGGAGACGCGACATGACCTCCGGCGCCGCGGTGCGGCACCGGACAGACGCCGCGACCCCCGAATGGGAGCGGCTCAACGGCCGCCTGATCCTGGTCCACGCCAGTCTGCTGGCCGCCCCGCTGGCCTCATGGGCGGCCACGCTGGTGGCCACCGGCGGCAAGCTCAACCTGCAGGCCCTGATCACCCTGGGCTCGCTGCTCATCACCTTCCTGGTGGTGACCAGCATCGGCCTGATGCGGTACTTCACCACCCGCTACCGCATCACCGACGACCGGATCGAGCTGCGGTCCGGACTGCTGTTCCGCAGCCAGCGCGCGATACGGCTGGACCGCATCCGCAGCGTCGACCTGACCGCCAACCCGGTCCACCGCGTCTTCGGACTCACCTCGCTGCGGATCGGCACCGGCGAACAGACCTACTCCGCGGGCCGCAAGCTCACCCTGGACGGCGTCAGCAAGGCCCAGGCCGCCGAACTGCGGCAGCGGCTGCTCAGCCGCCGGGACGCGGTGCTCGGCCAGGCGGCGGTCGAGGACGACGGCCTGATCGCCGACCTGGACTGGTCCTGGATCCGCTACGCGCCCCTGACCATCTGGGGCGTGGGCGGTGTGCTGGCTGCCGTCGGCACCGTGTACCGCACACTGCACGAGATGAAGGTCGACCCGCTGCAACTCGGGTTCGTCAAGGCCATCGAGAACCACTACGGATCCGTGCCCCTGTGGTTCGGCATCCTGGTCACCCTGCTGATCGTGGTGGTGCTCGGCGCCATCTTCTCGACCGCCACCTTCACCGAGGGCTGGTACGGCTACCGCCTGGAGCGGGAGGACGCGGGCACCTTCCGGGTACTGCGCGGACTGTTCGTCACCCGCTCCGTCACCATCGAGGAACGGCGGCTGCGCGGTGTGGAGTTGGGCGAGACGATGTTCCTGCGCTGGGCAGGCGGCGCCCGCCTCAACGCGGTGGCCAGCGGCCTTGGTGACCGGGACGAGAACCGCAAGCGCCGGATGCTCACGCCCCCGGTGCCCCGCGCCGAGGCGCTCCGTGTCGCCGCCGACGTACTGTCCGAGGACGAGTCCCCGACGTCCCTGACCGACCTCAGGCACCACCCGCGGATCGCCCTACGACGGCGGATCAACCGCGGACTGACCGTGACGGCCCTGATCGTGATCCCGCTGGCCGGCCTCGGCCTGTGGCTGTCCACCACGCTGCTCTACGCGGCCGGAGTCACCGCCCTGATCCTGGTACCGGTCAGCGTGGCACTGGCGTACGACGCCTACCGCACCCTCGGCCACGGAATGCGCGGCCGCTACCTGGTGACCCGCTCGGGCACCTTCGCGCACCGTACGGTGGCGCTGCAGCGGGAAGGCATCATCGGCTGGAACATCTCCCGGTCGTTCTTCCAACGCCGCGCCGGGCTGCTGACCTTGGGCGCCACCACGGCGGCCGGTGAGCACTGCTACAAGGTCCGGGACGTGACCGTGACCGACGGACTGTCCTTCGCCGAAGAAGCCGTGCCGCACCTGCTCACCCCGTTCCTTGAGCGGGGAACGTCCCACCGGCGGGACCGCAGGCGCCGCTGATCCCCACACAGACCAACTGTCCCAACCCCCGAGAAGTGGGGGGCGACCTGACCAGTCGCCCCCCACTTCTGATTGCCTGCCGCTAGATGTGTGCCGTGTGCCGGTGCGCACGGATCAACCCGCGGCCAGCTCCTCCAACCGCGCCACGATCGACGCCGGAGTCGGCATCGCAGTGATCTCCTCACGCACCTCCTGGGCGGCGGTGCGCAGCTTCTCGTCGGACACCAACTGCTGCAGCAGCGCCACATCGAGATCGGCGGCCGCGCCGCTGATCCCGGCGCCCCGGTCGTGCACCGCCGTCGCGTTGACGAAGCGGTCCGCGCCGTCCGGCAGGATGATCTGCGGGATACCGGCGTTCAGCGCCGCCAGCGTGGTGCCCGCACCGCCGTGGTGCACGGCGCCGACGCAGGTCTGCAGCAGCACGGTCAGCGGCACCCACCCCACGACCCTTACGTTCGCCGGAAGTTCACCCAGGGCGCCGGTGTCGACGTCGCCGAGGGCCAGTACGAACTCCGCGTCCACCGAGGGCGCCGCGGCCAGCAGGCGCTGGACCGGCCCAAGACCGGTGACATGCACCGACGCCGTACCCAACGTCACCCCGATGCGCGGCCGCTCCGGCTTGTCCAGCACCCAATCCGGCAGCACCGCACCGCTGTTGTACGGCACCGGGCGCATCGACCAGCTGTACGGCTCGGCCTCCACCATGCTCGGCGGCGCGATGTCGATGGTGCGCACCTGCTCGGGCACGCTCTCCACGCCGTGCCGGCGCATGGTCTCGGTCAGTTGCGCGACGGTCATCGTGCGGATGTCGCCGCCGCGGGCGAAGCCGAAGTTGTGCTGTACCGCGGGCACACCGAGCTTCTGCGCGGCGATCAGTGCGGAGACGAAGATCTGCTCGTAGACGATCACGTCCGGGCGGAACGCCTCGGCAGTGCGCACGATGCCGTCCGTCAGATGGTCGTTGAGGTGTGCGAAGAGCTGGATACCGGCCATCGGGTCCGGTCCCTCGGGGTTGCGAACCCGCACCAGCAGGTCCGGCACGGTCTCCTGGAAGAAGCTTTCCATGTCGAGACCGGGTGCGACATCAGCCACATGCAGCCCGGCGTTGGCCACTTCCAGACCGTAGCAACCGGTGGCCACCAGCACCTCATGACCGGCCGCCCGCAGCGCCCACTGCAGCGGAACCGTGGGGAAAACATGGCCGATGGCCGGATAGGAGACGAACAGCACGCGCATCAGTACGCGCCCCTTTCGGACTGCGCGAAATGCAGTCGATATTCTTGACTTTTCCTGCTTGCCAAGCGCATTCTCATCGAGTCCCCTGAAGCCCGTCAAGGCGCCTGTCAAGGCTCAACGGATAGGGGTGAATAGGGGGTTTGGAGGGGTTACTTAAGGGCTGTGCTCCATGACAGGCTGCGAAATGGTCGTTGGATTCTGTCTGTCACGGTAATGGAGCGCGTTGATGAGTGGATCCGAGGATTTCACGCCCGAAAGCAGCGACGTGAAGGGCTTGGGTCCTGACGTAGCGGGTCCTGATGGGGCGGCGGGCCGTACGGCCGACGTGGAGTCCTGGGAGCGGCGGCTCGCCGACCTGCCTCCGGCCGAACAGGAGCAGGCACTCCTCGACTGGCTCGACACCCTGGTCCGCGCCGCGCTACGTGACTCGGCCCCGGACCACCTCGACCCCCACCGCCCCTTCCTGGAGCTGGGTTTCGACTCGCTCGCCGCGGTCGACCTGCACAGTCGGCTGACCGCGGGCACCGGGCTGCGGCTGCCGGTCACCCTCGCCTTCGACTACCCCACCCCGGCCGCGCTCGCCCGCCAACTGCGCACCGAAATCCTCGGCCTGACCGACCAGACCGCGCTGCCCGCCGCGGTACCCGCCGCCTTCGCCGACGACGAGCCCATCGCCATCGTGGGCATGGGCTGCCGCTACCCCGGCGACGTACGTTCCCCCGAAGACCTGTGGAACGTCGCGCTCTCCGGAATCGACGCCATTACCGAATTCCCGTCCGGACGCGGCTGGGACCTCGCCGGACTCTACGACCCCGACCCGGACCGGCCGGGCACCAGCTATGCCCGCGAGGGCGGTTTCCTACATGACGCCGACCAGTTCGATCCGGCGTTCTTCGGCATTTCTCCGCGCGAAGCCCTCGCCATGGATCCGCAGCAGCGGCTGCTGCTGGAAACCTCCTGGGAAGCATTCGAACGCGCCGGAATCGACCCCGGTCTCTTCCGCGGCGGCCAGGTCGGCGTGTTCGTGGGCCAGGAGACCCAGGACTACGGTCCGCGACTGCACGAGGCCGAGGAGGGCTTCGAGGGCTATCTGGTCACCGGCAACGCGGCCAGCGTCGCCTCCGGCCGCATCGCCTACACCTTCGGCTTCGAAGGCCCCACCGTCACCGTCGACACCGCCTGCTCCTCCTCGCTGGCCGCACTGCACCTCGCCGTACAGGCCCTGCGCAGCGGCGAGTGCTCCATCGCCCTCGCCGGCGGTGTGGCCGTCATGGCCAACCCCGGCTCGTTCATCGCGTTCAGCCGCCAGCGCGGCCTCGCCCCCGACGGCCGCTGCAAGCCGTTCGCGGCCGCCGCCGACGGCACCGCCTGGGGCGAAGGCGCCGGCATGCTGCTCGTCGAGCGACTGTCGGACGCCCGACGCAACGGCCACCACGTACTGGCGATCGTGCGCGGTACCGCCATCAACCAGGACGGCGCCAGCAACGGTCTGACCGCCCCCAGCGGCCCGTCCCAACAGCGCGTCATCCGCCAGGCGTTGGCCAACGCAGGGCTGGCCGCCGCCGACGTCGACGCGGTCGAGGCACACGGCACCGGCACCCGGCTCGGCGACCCCATCGAAGCGCAGGCCCTGCTCGCCACCTACGGCCAGCAGCGCCCCGAGGACCAGCCGCTCTGGCTGGGCTCGTTGAAGTCCAACATCGGCCACACACAGGCCGCCGCCGGTGTCGCCGGGGTCATCAAGATGGTGATGGCGATGCGGCACGGCGTACTGCCGGGCACGCTGCACCTCGACGAGCCGACCCCGCACGTCGACTGGACGTCGGGCGCGGTCTCACTGCTGGCCGAGGCACGCCAGTGGCCGGAAACCGGCCGGGTGCGCAGGGCAGGTGTGTCCTCGTTCGGCATGAGCGGCACCAACGCCCACGCCATCGTCGAGCAGGCTCCCACCGACGACACCCCCGAGGCCACACAGCAGACCGCTCCGGCCGCACCGCCCGCGGTACTGCCCTGGGTGCTGTCGGCGAAGTCCCCGGCCGCGCTGCGCTCTCAGGCCGAGCGGCTGCGGGCACGGCTGGCAGCCGACCCCGAGCCCAGCCCCCTTGACATCGGCTACTCCCTGGCCACCACCCGCGCCGCGTTCGAGCAGCGAGCGGTGGTCGTCGCGGGCGACCGCCCGGCCTTCCTCGACGGCCTGCGCGCCATCGCCGAAGGTACGCAGGCGCCGTCCGTGGTGACGGGCACCCCCGCCGCCGGCCGCACCGCGTTCCTCTTCACCGGCCAGGGCAGCCAACGCGCGGGCATGGGCAAGGAACTGTACGAGGCCTACCCGGTCTTCGCGGACGCCCTGGACGACGCCTGCTGGTACCTCGACGAGCATCTCGAACTGCCGCTGAAGGACGTGCTGTTCGGGGGCGACGCCGACCTGCTCGACCAGACCGCCTACACCCAGCCCGCCCTGTTCGCGATCGAGGTGGCCCTGTTCCGCCTGCTCGAATCGTGGGGCCTGCGACCGGACGTACTGACCGGGCACTCGATCGGCGAGCTGGCGGCCGCCCATGTGGCGGGCGTGTTCTCCCTGGAGGACGCGTCCGCACTGGTCGCCGCCCGTGGCCGGTTGATGCAGGAGCTGCCCGGCGGCGGCGCGATGGTGGCTGTCCAGGCCTCGGAGGACGAGGTCGGCCCACTGCTGACCGACCGGGTCAGCATTGCCGCGATCAACGGCCCGACGTCGGTCGTCATCGCCGGAGACGAGGACGCCGTCCTGGAGATCGCGGGGGCCTTCGAGCGGCAGGGCCGCCGGACCAAGCGCCTCACGGTCAGCCATGCCTTCCACTCGCCGCGCATGGACGGCATGCTCGCCGAGTTCCGCCGCGTGGCACAGGTGCTGGAGTACCAGGCCCCGCGCATCCCCATCGTGTCCACCCTGACCGGCGGCGTGGTGTCCGCCGAGCAGATCTGCTCACCGGAGTACTGGGTACGGCACGTCCGCGAAGCCGTCCGATTCCTGGACGGCGTACGGGCGTTGGAGGCCCAGGGCGTCAGCACGTACCTGGAGCTGGGCCCGGACGGTGTGCTGTCGGCGATGGCCCAGGACTGCGTCACCGGCACGGACGGGGTGTTCGCCCCCGTACTGCGGCGTGATCGCTTCGAGCCGGAGGCCCTGACGGCCGCCCTGGCGCAGGCGCATGTCCGGGGCAGGACGGTGAACTGGGCCGCAGTCTTCGCCGGTACGCAGGCGCGGCGGATCGAGTTGCCGACGTACGCGTTCCAGCGGGAGCGGTTCTGGCTGCACGGTTCGGTAACGCGCCCCGTGACGGCCGGGGTTGACGCGTCCGCTGGTTCCGGTGACGCGCGCTTCTGGGAGGCGGTGGAGCGCCAGGACATCGACTCGCTCTCGGCCGAGCTGGCGGTGGACATTGATCAACCGTTGACCGAGGTGCTGCCCGCGCTGTCCGCCTGGCGTCGGCAGCAGCGGGACCGCTCGGTGGTCGACGGTTGGCGCTACCGGGTCAGCTGGAAGCCGCTCGCGGAATCCGCGGCCCAAGCCCCGCGCGGCACCTGGCTGCTGCTGGTTCCCACCGGGCACATCGACGAAGAACTGGTCAACGGCGTGGTGGCCGCGCTGGACGGCCACCGTGACACCACCGTGCGCCGCGTTGACATCGACGCCGCCGAGACCACCCGCGCCGAGCTGGCCGGGCAACTCGAAGAGCACCGCGCCGTCGACGGTGTGCTGTCGCTGCTGGCCCTGGACGAGCCCAACGGTCTGACGGCCACCGCCGCGCTGGTGCAGGCGCTGGGCGACGCGGGCGTTGACGCACCGCTGTGGTGCGCGACGCGAGGCGCGGTGTCGGTGGTCCGCTCCGACCGGATCCGCGCGGTGCCGCAGGCCGCCGTGTGGGGGCTGGGCCGGGCGGCCGCCATGGAACTGCCCGAGCGGTGGGGCGGCCTGGTGGACCTTCCCGAGGCCCTGGACGAGCGGGCCGCCGGACGTCTGACGTCCGTACTGGCGGGTCTCGGCGACGAGGACCAGGTGGCGGTACGCGCCTCCGGCGTCTTCGGTCGTCGGCTGACCCGCGCCGAACACGGCGAGGGCCCCGCCGCGGGCGAGGGCTGGGCCCCGAGCGGCACCGTGCTGGTCACCGGCGGCACGGGAGCGCTGGGCGCGCACGTCGCCCGCTGGCTGGTGGCCAACGGCGCCGACCATGTGCTGCTGACCAGCCGACGAGGCGCCGACGCGCCCGGTGCCGCCGAGCTCGAAGCCGAACTGGCCGCCTCCGGCGCACAGGTGACCATCGCCGCATGTGATACGGCGGACCGCGAAGCGCTCGCACAACTGCTGGCGTCGGTTCCCCCCGAGCACCCGCTGACGGGTGTCGTACACGCCGCGGGTGTGCTGGACGACGGCGTACTGGACGCGCTGACCCCCGAGCGTTTCGGGAACGTCCTGCGGGCCAAGGCCGACTCCGCGCTCAATCTGCATGAACTCACCCGCGGACTCGACCTGTCGGCGTTCGTCCTCTTCGCATCCGTCAGCGGCACGCTGGGCGCGGCGGGACAGTCCAACTACGCGGCGGCCAACGCCTACTTGGACGCGCTGGCCGAGCAGCGCCGAGCCGACGGCCTGGCCGCCACATCGGTGGCGTGGGGACCGTGGGCCGACTGCGGCATGGCCGCCGACGAGTCGCTCGAACGCCGTATGCGCCGTGAGGGCATGCCGCCGATGGCCCACGAGTTGGCGATCCGCGCGCTACAGCACGCCCTCGACCTGGGCGACGTAACGGTCACCGTCGCCGACATCGACTGGGACCGCTACGCCCAGGAGACCACCGCGGTCCGGCCGAACCCGCAGATCGCCGACCTGCCCGAGGTACAGCACGCCCTGGCCTCCGCCGGAACCGGCCGTGTGATCACCGACGCCAATGCGGCGACCACGCTCGGCGAGCGGCTGACCGGCCTCACCGAGGCGGAACAGGACCGCGAGCTACTCGACCTGGTCCGTGCGCGGGTGGCGGCGGTGCTGGGCCACAGCGGCGTGGACGCGGTCGAGGCGGGCCGGGCGTTCCGGGAGTTGGGCTTCGACTCGCTGACCGCGGTCGAACTGCGCAACCGCCTGGGTGCGGCCACCGGACTGCGCCTTCCGGCGACCCTCATCTACGACTACCCGACGGCAGCCGTACTCGCGGGTTACCTGCGCGATGAGTTGCTGGGAACGGAAGCGGCCGTCGGCGGTTCGCTGCCCGGTGTTTCCACAGCGGCTGTGGATGACGATCCGATCGCGATCGTCTCGATGACCTGCCGCTTCCCGGGCGGCGTACGGTCGCCCGAGGAACTGTGGCAACTCCTGGTCTCCGGCGGGGACGCGATAGCCGAATTCCCCACCGACCGCGGCTGGAACCTGGAGCGCCTCTACAACCCCGACCCGGACCAGCAGGGCACCTCATACGTTCGCCAAGGCGGCTTCCTCTACGACGCCGACCAGTTCGACGCCGCGTTCTTCGGCATTTCGCCGCGCGAGGCACTCGCCATGGATCCGCAGCAGCGACTGCTGCTGGAGACCTCCTGGGAGGCCTTCGAACGGGCGGGCATCGACCCGGCGACGCTGCGCGGCAGCCGTACCGGCGTCTTCGCGGGCACCAACGGCCAGGACTACGCCTCGCTGATCTCGTCCCCGCCGAAGGGCCTTGAAGGCCACCTCGGCACCGGCAACGCGGCGAGTGTGGTCTCCGGCCGGATCTCGTACGTCTTCGGTCTCGAAGGCCCCGCGGTCACCGTCGACACGGCGTGCTCGTCGTCGCTGGTGGCGCTGCATCTGGCGGTTCAGGCGCTGCGCAATGGCGAGTGCGAGCTCGCGTTGGCCGGTGGCGTCACCGTGATGTCCACGCCGGAAGCCTTTGTCGACTTCAGTCGGCAGCGTGGTTTGGCGGTGGACGGTCGTATCAAGGCGTTCGCTGCGGGTGCGGATGGTACGGGGTGGGGTGAGGGTGTTGGCATGCTGCTGGTGGAGCGGCTGTCGGACGCCCGGCGCAACGGTCACCCGGTGTTGGCGGTGGTGCGGGGTAGTGCCATCAACCAGGATGGTGCGAGCAATGGGCTTACGGCGCCGAACGGTCCGTCGCAGCAGCGGGTGATCCGGCAGGCGCTGGCCGCCGCTGGTTTGTCGGCGGCGGATGTCGACGCGGTGGAGGCGCACGGTACGGGTACCACGTTGGGTGACCCGATCGAGGCGCAGGCGCTGCTGGCGACGTACGGCCAGGACCGGCCGGAGGACCAGCCGCTGTGGCTGGGCTCGATCAAGTCCAACATCGGTCACACCCAGGCGGCAGCTGGTGTCGCGGGCGTGATCAAGATGGTGTTGGCGATGCGGCATGGTGTGTTGCCGCAGACGTTGCATGTGGATGAGCTGACGCCGCATGTGGACTGGTCGGCGGGTGCGGTCTCGCTGCTGACACAGTCGGTGCCGTGGCCGGAGACCGGACAGCCGCGCCGTGCGGGCGTGTCGGCATTCGGTCTGAGCGGCACCAACGCCCACACGATCATCGAGCAGGCGCCGACCGTCGCGGACGACAACCCAAGTGCGGTGCGGCCGCTCGGCGTTCTGCCGCTGCTGCTCTCGGCAAAGAGCGAGGACGCACTACGCGCCCAGGCGGAGCGGCTGCGCTCCCGCGCTGCGGAGGCCGAGGATCTCGAACTGGTCGACCTAGGCTACTCGTTGGCGACCACGCGCTCCGCCTTGGACCGCCGTGCGGCGGTGATCGCCAGCGACCGCGAGGAGTTGCTGCGCGGGCTGGAGGCACTGGCGCAGGGCGTGGACGCCCCGGGCTTCGTTCAGGGGACGGCGGCCGAGGGCAAGACGGCGTTCCTGTTCACCGGTCAGGGCAGTCAGCGGCTCGGTGTGGGGCGTGAGCTGTATGTGGCGTATCCGGTGTTCGCGGATGCGTTGGATGCGGTGTGTGCGGTGTTGGACGGGCATCTTGAGCGGCCTCTGTATGAGGTGCTGTTCGGGGCGGATGCGGGTCTGTTGGATCAGACTGTCTACACGCAGCCCGCGTTGTTCGCGGTCGAGGTCGCTCTCTTCCGGCTGGTGGAGTCGTGGGGGATCAGGCCGGACTTCCTGTCCGGGCATTCGATCGGTGAGTTGGCGGCGGCGCATGTGGCGGGTGTGCTGTCGCTTGCGGATGCTTGTGCGTTGGTGGCGGCTCGTGGCCGTCTGATGCAGGAGCTGCCGGGTGGCGGCGCGATGGTCGCTGTTCAGGCCGCCGAGGATGAGGTCACGCTGACGGATGGCGTGAGCATTGCGGCGATCAACGGGCCTTCCTCTGTCGTCATTGCGGGTGACGAGGACGCGGTGGTGGGGATCGCTGCGGGCTTTGAGGCGCAGGGTCGTAAGACCAAGCGGCTGACCGTGAGCCATGCGTTCCATTCGCCGCACATGGACGGGATGCTGGACGCGTTCCGTGCGGTGGCTGCGGGGCTGACGTTCAACGCCCCGCGTATCCCGATCGTCTCCAACCTCACTGGTGCTGCGGTGTCGGCTGAGGAGATCTGCGCGCCGGAGTTCTGGGTCCGTCATGTTCGGGAGGCGGTGCGTTTCCTGGATGGTGTGCGGGTGTTGGAGGCCGAGGGCGTTACGACGTTCGTCGAGCTCGGTCCCGACGGTGTGCTGTCCGCGATGGCCCAGGACTGCGTCACGGCTGATGGCGCCGCCTTCGTCCCCGTACTCCGTTCCGGCCGCCCCGAACCCGAAACCCTCACCGCCGCCTTGGCCCAGGTCCACGTCAACGGCATCGCCATCGACTGGCAGGCGTACTTCACCGGAACCGGCGCCCGCCGCGTCGACCTGCCGACCTACGCCTTCCAACGCGAGCGCTACTGGCTGGAGAGCCCCGCGGCCCCGGCCACAGCCACGGCCGCGCCCGCCGTCGACTCGGTGGACGCCCGCTTCTGGGAAGCCGTGGAGCGCGACGACTGGTCCGCTCTCGCCGCAGAGTTGGAGCTGAGCGCCGACCAGCCGTTGAGCGCCGTGGTGCCCGCGCTGTCGGCGTGGCGTCGGCAGCAGCGGGAGCGGTCGGCGGTGGATGGCTGGCGGTACCGGGTGACGTGGAAGCCGGTGACCGACCGCCCGGCACAGGCGCTGACCGGAACCTGGCTGCTCGTCGTCCCGGCCGCGAAGTCCGACGACGAACTCGTCGACGCGGTCACCCAGGCCCTGGCCACCCGAGGTGTCAACGTTGATCGCGTCAACGTTGACACCGCCGAGGCAACCCGCCCCGGACTCGCCGAGCAACTCGCCGAACACCGCGCCGCAGACGGCGTGCTGTCACTCCTGGCCCTGGACGAGTCGGCCGGTCTGACGGCTTCCGCTGTGCTGGTGCAGGCGTTGGATGACTCGGGTGTCGTCGGACCGTTGTGGTGCGCGACGTCGGGCGCGGTGTCCACGGCATCGTCCGACCGGCTGCGCAACGTGAGCCAGGCGGCGGTGTGGGGTTTCGGCAGGGGCGTCGCCTTGGAGTACCCGGAGCGCTGGGGCGGTCTGGTTGATCTGCCCGAAGTACTGGACGACCGCGCTGCCGGGCGCTTGGCCGACATACTGGCGGGCTTGGGCGGCGAGGACCAGGTGGCGGTACGTGCCTCCGGGGTCTTCGGGCGCAGGCTCGTACGCGCCGCACGCGGTGTGGCGCCGAGCGCCGATGCGTGGCAGCCGCAGGGCACGGTGCTGGTCACTGGTGGCACCGGAGCGTTGGGCGCCGAGGTCGCCCGCTGGCTGGTAGGTAACGGTGCCGAGCATGTCGTACTCACCAGCCGACGAGGCGCGGAGGCGCCCGGTGCAGCCGACCTCCAAGCCGAGTTGGCCGCCTCCGGTGCACAGGTGACCATTGCCGCGTGCGATGCGGCGGACCGCGAAGCGCTCGCAGACCTCATCGACTCGATTCCGGCCGAGCACCCTCTGACGACAGTACTGCACACGGCGGGTGTCCTGGACGACGGCGTACTGGATGCGCTCACTCCCGAGCGTTTCGAGAGCGTCCTGCGGGCCAAGGCTGTCTCCGCGCTCAATCTGCATGAACTCACCCGCGGACTCGACCTGTCGGCGTTCGTGCTGTTCTCGTCGATGAGCGGCGCACTCGGCAGCGCGGGTCAGACGAACTACGCTGCCGCGAACGCCTACTTGGACGCGCTGGCCGAGCAGCGCCGGGCCGACGGCCTGGTGGCGACGTCCGTGGCCTGGGGGCCGTGGGCCGACGGTGGGATGGCGGCCGACGGTGTGCTGGAGCGGCGGCTGCGGCGTGAGGGCACGCCGCCGATGCCGCCGGAGCTGGCGATCATGGCGCTGCAGCAGGTCCTGGACCTGGGCGACGCAACGGTCGCCGTGGCCGACATCGACTGGGACCTCTTCGTTCCCGCGATGACGGCAGCGCGGCGCAGCAACCTCTTCGCCGAACTGCGCGACTCCCGGGAGATTCCGGAATCGGCAGCTGCCGCAGTCAGCCTCCGGAGCTCGGCCACGGAATCCTCCTCACTGGCCGAGCGGTTGGCCGGGCTGACCGAGGCCGAGCGTGAGAAGGAACTGCTGAACCTGGTCCTTGCGCAGGTGGCGGCGGTGCTGGGCCACAGCGGCGTGGACGCGGTCGAGGCGGGCCGGGCGTTCAAGGAGTTGGGCTTCGACTCGCTGACCGCGGTTGAACTGCGCAACCGCCTGGGTGCGGCCGCTGGATTGCGCCTTCCGGCGACGCTCATCTACGACTACCCGACGGCAGAGGCCCTTGCGGGCTATCTACGTGGTGAGTTGCTGGGGATGGGAGCGGCCGTTGACGGTTCGCTTCCGGGTGTTTCCACAGCGGTTGTGGATGACGATCCGATCGCGATCGTGTCGATGAGTTGCCGTTTCCCGGGTGGCGTTCGGTCCCCCGAGGAACTGTGGCAGCTGCTGGTCTCGGGCGGGGACGCGATTTCCGAGTTCCCCACCGATCGCGGCTGGGACGTCGAATCGCTGTATGACCCGGACCCCGGTAAGGCAGGAAAGACGTACACCCGCGAGGGTGGGTTCCTCGGCGACGCCGCCCAGTTCGACGCGGCGTTCTTCGGGATCTCGCCGCGTGAGGCGCTGGCGATGGACCCGCAGCAGCGGCTGCTGTTGGAGACGTCCTGGGAGGCGTTCGAGCGCGCCGGAATCGACCCCGGTACCCTGCGCGGAAGCCAGGCCGGTGTCTTCGTCGGCACCAACGGCCAGGACTACCTCTCGCTGCTGATGAAGGCGCCCGAGGGCCTTGAAGGCCACCTCGGCACCGGCAACGCGGCGAGTGTGGTCTCCGGCCGGATCGCGTACGTCTTCGGCCTCGAAGGCCCCGCGGTCACGGTCGACACGGCGTGCTCGTCGTCGCTGGTGGCGCTGCACTGGGCCGCGCAGGCAATAAGCAACGGCGAGTGCTCACTCGCTTTGGTGGGCGGCGTCACCGTGATGTCCACGCCGGAGGCCTTTGTCGACTTCAGTCGGCAGCGTGGTTTGGCGGTGGACGGTCGTATCAAGGCGTTCGCGGCGGGTGCGGATGGTACGGGGTGGGGTGAGGGTGTTGGCATGCTGCTGGTGGAGCGGCTGTCGGACGCTCGGCGTAACGGTCACCCGGTGTTGGCGGTGGTGCGGGGTAGTGCCATCAACCAGGATGGCGCGAGTAACGGTCTTACGGCGCCGAATGGTCCGTCGCAGCAGCGGGTGATCCGGCAGGCGCTGGCCAGCGCAGGGTTGTCGGCGGCAGATGTCGACGCGGTGGAGGCGCACGGTACGGGTACCACGTTGGGTGACCCGATCGAGGCGCAGGCGCTGCTGGCGACGTACGGCCAGGACCGGCCGGAGGACCAGCCGCTGTGGCTGGGCTCGGTGAAGTCCAACATCGGTCACACCCAGGCGGCAGCTGGTGTCGCGGGCGTGATCAAGATGGTGTTGGCGATGCGGCATGGTGTGTTGCCGCAGACGTTGCATGTGGATGAGCCGACGCCGCATGTGGACTGGTCGGCGGGTGCGGTCTCGCTGCTGACGCAGTCGGTGCCGTGGCCGGAGACCGGACAGCCACGCCGTGCGGGCGTGTCCTCGTTCGGTATCAGTGGAACCAACGCCCACACGATCATCGAGCAGGCACCGGAGCCGGAGGCCGACGCCGCGGCCGAAGGCGCCACTGAGTTCCCCGTGCTGCCGTACGTCCTGTCGGCCAAGAGCGAGGCGGGGCTACAGGAACAGGCGGAACGGCTCCGCTCGCACCTTTCGGCGCAGTCTGAACTCGCGCCGATCGACATCGCGTACTCGCTTGCCACCGGCCGCGCGGCGCTGGACCGGCGGGCCGTCGTGACCGCCGCTGGTCAAAGCGAACTCCTGCACGCCCTTGAAGCGCTCACGGATGGCCGTGGCGGTGCGGGTGTGGTCGAGGGCTCATTGGCTGGTGGGAAGCTGGCGTTCCTGTTCACCGGTCAGGGCAGTCAGCGGCTCGGTGTGGGGCGTGAGCTGTATGTGGCGTATCCGGTGTTCGCGGATGCGTTGGATGCGGTGTGTGCGGTGTTGGACGGGCATCTTGAGCGGCCTTTGTATGAGGTGCTGTTCGGGGCGGATGCGGGTCTGTTGGATCAGACTGTCTACACGCAGCCCGCGTTGTTCGCGGTCGAGGTCGCTCTCTTCCGGCTGGTGGAGTCGTGGGGGATCAGGCCGGACTTCCTGTCCGGGCATTCGATCGGTGAGTTGGCGGCGGCGCATGTGGCGGGTGTGCTGTCGCTGGATGACGCTTGTGCGTTGGTGGCGGCTCGTGGCCGTCTGATGCAGGAGCTGCCGGGTGGCGGCGCGATGGTCGCTGTTCAGGCGTCCGAGGATGAGGTCACGCTGACGGATGGCGTGAGCATTGCGGCGATCAACGGGCCTTCGTCTGTCGTCATTGCGGGTGATGAGGACGCGGTGGTGGGGATCGCTGCGGGCTTTGAGGCGCAGGGTCGTAAGACCAAGCGCCTCACCGTCAGTCACGCGTTCCATTCGCCGCACATGGACGGGATGCTGGACGCGTTCCGTGCGGTGGCTGCGGGGCTGACGTTCAACGCCCCGCGTGTCCCCATCGTCTCCAACCTCACCGGTGCTGTGGTGTCGGCTGAGGAGATCTGCGCGCCGGAGTTCTGGGTCCGTCATGTTCGGGAGGCGGTGCGTTTCCTGGATGGTGTGCGGGTGTTGGAGGCCGAGGGCGTTACGACGTTCGTCGAGCTCGGCCCCGACGGTGTGCTGTCCGCGATGGCCCAGGACTGCGTCCAGGAAGCCGAAGCGGCATTCGTTCCGGTGCTCCGTCGTGACCGGTCCGAGCCGGAATCACTCACCGCGGCCATTGCTCTCGCCTTCATCCGCGGAATCTCCGTGGACTGGGCCGCCTACTTCTCAGGAAGCAGTGCCCACCGGGTTGAACTGCCGACGTACGCCTTCCAGCACGAGCGGTTCTGGCCCGACGTCGCCGCGCTGCCGAGCGGTGATCCGGAATCCATTGGATTGGGTGCTGCTGGTCATCCGTTGCTGGGTGCTGCGGTGGCGTTGGCGGATAGCGGCGGTTTCCTGTTCACGGGTGTGTTGTCGTCTGGTTCGCGTTCTTGGGTTGCGGATCATGTGGTGTTGGGCTCGGTGTTGTTGCCGGGTACGGCGTTTGTGGAGTTGGCGGTTCATGCTGGTGTTCGGGTGGGGGCTGGGCGGCTTGAGGAGTTGACGTTGGAGGCGCCGTTGGTGCTTCCTGCGGGTGTTGGTGTGCGGTTGCAGTTGGTGGTGGAGGCTGCGGACGCGTCGGGTCGGCGGGTGTTTGGTGTCCATTCGCGTCGGCGGGATGCGTGGGGTGGTGAGCCGTGGGTGCGGCATGCCACGGGTGTGTTGGCTGCTGATGTTGCGCCGGTGGTTGGGGATTTGAGTGTGTGGCCGCCGCGGGGTGCGGTGGCGATTGCGGTTGATGGTTTGTATGGGGAGTTGGCGGAGGCTGGTCTGGAGTATGGGCCGGTTTTCCGTGGGCTTCGGGCGGTGTGGCGGCGTGGCGAGGAGTTGTTCGCCGAGGTGGCGTTGCCGGAGCAGGCGCGGGAGGACGCGGGCCAGTACGGGCTGCACCCGGCACTACTGGACGCCGCACTCCATGCGGTTGGCGTGGACAGCGCCGAGCGCTTCGATGAACTGAACGCGGACCCGCTCATTCCCTTCGCGTGGAGTGGTGTTTCGCTGCACGCGGTTGGTGCGTCGGCGCTTCGGGTGCGGCTTTCCGAGCTGCGGCCGGGTGTGGTGTCGTTGCTGGTGGCCGATGGTTCGGGTCAGTTGGTGGCGTCGGTTGACTCGGTGGCGTTGCGGGCGGCTTCGGCTGACCAGGTGCGGGCTGCCGCTGGTGCCGGGCACCATGAGTCGCTGTTCCAGCTGGAGTGGACCCCGGTGCCAGCACCCGCGGCCCGGGAATCCGCCCGGGAGCAGTGGGCCGCGGTTGGCGGTCCGGAGGACCTGGCGGAGCTGGTCGAAGCGGTTGCCTCTGGTGCCGCAACTGCTCCCAGCACCGTCCTGATCGACTGTGCCTCGCAGGAGTCCGCTTCGGTGGCCTCTTCTGACGCGGTGCGTGCTGCCATGCATCGGGTCTTGGGGTTGGTCCAGACGTGGTTGGTGGATGAGAGGTTCGCCGAGTCGCGGTTGGTGTTGGTGACTCGGGGTGCTGTTGAGGCGGTTCCGGGTGAGGGTGTTCGGGATCTGGCGTTCGCGGCGGCGCGGGGGTTGTTCCGTTCTGCGCAGTCGGAGAACCCGGGCCGTTTGGTGCTGCTGGATCTGGACGATGACTCGGCAGCGCAGGATGCTTTGACACTGCTCGCGCTGGATGAGGCTGAGTTGGCGGTGCGTGGTGGTGTGGTGCGTGCGCCGCGTCTGGTCCGCGCTGCGCTGGCCGATGACGGGTCCGTGTCGCCCTTTGATGGCGAGGGCACGGTGCTGGTCACCGGTGCCACCGGCACGCTGGGTGGCTTGGTGGCGCGGCATCTGGTGGTGGAGCACGGGGTGCGCCATCTGCTGCTCGTGAGCCGTCGCGGTGCGGACGCCGAGGGTGCCCGAGAACTACTGGCAGAACTCCAGGAGTTGGGGGCCGAACCCCGGCTGGTGGCGTGCGATGCCGCTGACAAGGCAGCGCTGGCGGATGTTCTGGGTTCGGTTCCGGTGGGGCGTCCGCTGGTGGGTGTGGTGCATGCGGCGGGTGTGTTGGATGACGGTGTTATCTCGTCGTTGACGCCTGAGCGGGTGGATGGGGTGTTGCGTCCGAAGGTGGATGCGGCGCTGAATCTGCATGAGTTGACGCGGGATGTGGGCCTGCGGGCGTTTGTGCTGTTCTCTGGTGCGGCTGCGGCGTTCGGCGCTGCGGGCCAGGGGAGTTACGCGGCGGCGAACGCGTTCTTGGAGGCGCTGGCGCAGCAGCGTCGCGCGCAAGGCCTTCCGGCGACTGCCATGGCCTGGGGCCTGTGGGCACAGGCCAGTGGAATGACCGGCAGCCTCGACGAGGTCGATCTGCGGCGCATCACGCGAGGCGGTGTGGCGCCGCTGTCGTCGGAGGAGGGCTTGGCGCTCTTCGACGCCGCGACTGCGGTCGACCAGGCCGTGGTCCTGCCGATGCGCCTGGACCTGGCCGCTGTGCGGTCGGAGGCGACGGCGACCGGTACGGTGCCGGCGCTGCTGCGCGGCCTGGTACGGGCACCGATCCGTCGTGCGGTGGACGCGGAGGCTTCTGGTGACGGCAACTCGCTGGCTCGGCGCCTCGTCGGCATGGAACAGTCCGAACGCGACCGCACCCTGGTGGAACTGGTGTGTGCTCGGGTCGCGGCGGTGCTGGGCTATGCCGGACCGGAATCCGTCGAAGCGGGCCGGGCGTTCAAGGAGTTGGGCTTTGATTCGCTGACGGCGGTGGAACTGCGCAATGACCTGAAGACGGTCACCGGATTGCGGCTTCCGGCGACGTTGGTCTTCGACTACCCCACCCCTGCGGACCTGGCGCGCTTCCTGCGGGATGAGCTGGTCGGCGCGGACGAGCCGCAGGCGATCGTCGATACGGGTCGTACGGCCTCGTCGGTAGTGGATGACGATCTGATCGCGATCGTGGGGATGAGCTGCCGGTTCCCGGGCGGGGTGCAGTCGCCGGAGGACCTGTGGCAGTTGGTCATCAACGGTGAGGATGGCATTTCCGGTTTCCCGGTGGATCGTGGCTGGGATGTGGAGGCGCTGTATCACCCGGACCCGGATCATGCGGGGACGTCGTACACGCGTGAGGGTGGCTTCCTGCATGCCGCGGGTGAGTTCGATCCGGCGTTCTTCGGGATCTCGCCGCGTGAGGCACTGGCGATGGATCCGCAGCAGCGGTTGTTGCTGGAGACCGCCTGGGAGGCGTTCGAGCGGGCGGGGATCGATCCGACGTCTGTTCGTGGCAGTCGTACGGGTGTGTTCGCGGGTGTGATGTACCACGACTACCTGGCCGGGCTGGGAGAGTTCCCGGAGGGTGTCGAGGGTTACATCGGCACGGGTAACGCGGGCAGCATCGCCTCCGGTCGTGTCGCCTACACCCTGGGCCTGGAGGGTCCTGCGGTCACCGTGGACACCGCATGCTCGTCATCACTCGTAGCGCTGCACTGGGCAATTCAGGCTCTCCGGCAGGGCGAGTGCTCGATGGCGTTGGCGGGTGGTGTGGCGGTGATGGCCACGCCGGAGACGTTCATCGACTTCAGCCGCCAGCGTGGGCTGTCGGTGGACGGTCGCTGCAAGTCGTTCGCGGAGGCTGCTGACGGTACGGGGTGGGGTGAGGGCGTTGGCATGCTGCTGGTGGAGCGGCTGTCGGATGCCCGGCGTAACGGTCACCCGGTGTTGGCGGTGGTGCGGGGTAGCGCGATCAACCAGGATGGCGCGAGCAATGGGCTTACGGCGCCGAATGGTCCGTCGCAGCAGCGGGTGATCCGGCAGGCGCTGGCCGCCGCTGGTTTGTCGGCTGCGGACGTGGACGCGGTGGAGGCGCACGGTACGGGTACCACGCTCGGTGACCCGATCGAGGCACAGGCGCTGCTGGCGACGTACGGCCAGGAGCGCGCTGGTGACGAGCCGTTGTGGTTGGGGTCGATCAAGTCCAACATCGGTCACACGCAGGCTGCGGCTGGTGTCGCGGGGATCATCAAGATGGTGTTGGCGATGCGGCATGGTGTGTTGCCGCAGACGCTGCATGTGGATGAGCCCTCGCACAAGATCGAATGGTCTGAGGGTGCGGTCTCGCTGCTGACTCAGTCCCGGGCGTGGCCGGAGACCGGGCGCCCGCGTCGGGCTGGTGTGTCCTCGTTCGGTATCAGCGGTACCAACGCGCACACGATCATCGAGCAGGCGCCGGACTCCGACGGTGCTCCTGAGCTGGAGGCTCGCGTTACGTCGCCGGTTGTGCCGCTGGCGCTGTCGGCCAAGGGGCCGGATGCGCTGCGCGATCAGGCGCGGCGGTTGCGCGAGCATGTGTTGGCGGATGGCGACGCCGGCCTGGTCGATGTCGGTCTCTCGTTGACCGTGGGCCGGACGGCGTTTGAGGATCGTGCGGTGCTGGTCGCGCACGACCGGGACGAGTTCCTGGCGGGCCTGGTGGCGCTGGCTGAAGGCCGTGAGACTGCCGGGCTGATCGAGGGCTCGCCGATTGGCGGGAAGGTCGCGTTCCTGTTCACCGGGCAGGGCAGCCAGCGTCTTGGCATGGGCCGGGAGCTGTACGAGGCGTATCCGGTGTTCGCCGAGGCGCTGGACGCGGTCTGTGAGCGGTTCGAACTGCCGCTGAAGGATGCGCTGTTCGGTACGGATGGCGAGGTACTGGATCAGACCGCTTACACGCAGCCCGCGCTGTTCGCGGTCGAGGTGGCGCTGTTCCGGTTGGTGGAGTCGTGGGGGCTGCGGCCGGACTTCCTGTCCGGGCATTCCATCGGTGAACTCGCCGCCGCGCATGTTGCCGGGGTGCTGTCGCTGGATGACGCTTGTGCGTTGGTGGCGGCTCGTGGCCGCTTGATGCAGGAGCTTCCCGGTGGCGGCGCGATGGTCGCTGTGCAGGCCTCGGCGGATGAGATCACGCTCACCGAGGGCGTGAGCATTGCGGCGGTCAACGGTCCGACGTCCGTGGTGGTCGCGGGTGACGAGGCCAAGGTTCTGGAGATCTCGGCGGCCTTCGAGGCGCAGGGTCGTAAGACCAAGCGGCTGACCGTCAGCCACGCGTTCCACTCGCCGCACATGGACGGCATGCTGGACGCCTTCCGCAAGATCGCGGAGGGCCTGACCTACGAAGCCCCCCGTATCCCCATCGTCTCCAACCTCACCGGCACCGTCGTCTCGGCCGAGGAGATCACCACTCCGGACTTCTGGGTCCGCCACGTCCGTGAGGCCGTCCGTTTCCTCGACGGCATTCGCACGCTGGAAGCCCAGAACGTCACGACGTTCATCGAGCTCGGCCCGGACGGTGTGCTGTCGGCGATGGCCCAGGACTGCGTCGCGCAGCCGGAGAAGGCGGCGTCCTTCGTCCCCGTACTCCGCACCGGCCGCCCCGAACCCGAAACCCTGACCGCCGCCTTGGCCCAGGCCCACGTCAACGGCATCGCCGTCGACTGGCAGGCGTACTTCACCGGAACCGGCGCCCGCCGTATCGACCTGCCGACCTACGCCTTCCAACGCCAGCGCTACTGGCTGGAAAGCCCCACAGCCCCGGCCGTGAGCGAGACGTCCGCCGACACCGTTGACGCCCGCTTCTGGGAGGCCGTGGAACGTGAGGACCTGGAGTCCCTCGCCGCCACGCTGGATGTGAACGCGGCCGAGGATGGCGCGCTGGAGGCCGTGCTCCCGGCGCTGTCGGCGTGGCGTCGGCAGCAGCGGGAGCGGTCGGCGGTGGATGGCTGGCGGTACCGGGTGACGTGGAAGCCGGTGACCGAGCGCCCGGCACAGGCGCTGACCGGAACCTGGCTGCTCGTCGTCCCGGCCGCGAAGTCCGACGACGAACTCGTCGACGCGGTCACCCAGGCCCTGGCCACCCGAGGTGTCAACGTTGATCGCGTCAACGTTGACACCGCCGAGGCAACCCGCCCCGGACTCGCCGAGCAACTCGCCGAACACCGCGCCGTGGACGGCGTGCTGTCACTCCTGGCGCTGGACGAGTCCACCGCCGTCGTGGCGACGGCGCTGCTGACGCAGGCGCTGGGCGATGCCGGAGTCGACGCACCGCTGTGGTGTGCGACGCGTGGCGCGGTGTGCGTCGGGCGCTCCGACCAGCTGGACAGCGCTGATCAGGCCGCCGTATGGGGGCTTGGCAGGGTGGCCGCGATGGAACTGCCCGGGCGGTGGGGCGGTCTGGTCGACCTGCCCCAGGGCTCGCTGGACGATCGGGCACTCGGCCGGTTGGCGGAGGTGCTCGCGGGGCTGGGCGACGAGGACCAGGTCGCGGTGCGCTCGGCGGGCGTCTTCGGACGCAGGTTCGTGCGCGCGCCGCAGAACGACGCCGAGGCCAACGCCTGGGCGCCGGACGGCACCGTGCTGGTCACCGGCGGCACCGGTGCGTTGGGCGCCGAGGTCGCCCGCTGGTTGGTACGCGACGGCGCCCAGCACGTCGTACTGACCAGTCGCCGGGGCATGGACGCGCCCGGCGCGGCCGAGCTCCAGGCCGAACTGGCGGCATCCGGAGCCAAGGTCACCATCGCGGCGTGCGATGCCGCGGACCGCGACGCGCTCGCCCGCCTCCTTGGATCGATTACCACCGAGCACCCCCTGACAGCGGTGCTGCACACCGCAGGCGTGCTGGACGACGGTGTGCTGGACGCGCTCACCCCCGAGCGCTTCGAATACGTGTGGCGGGCGAAGGCGCTCTCCGCGCTCAACCTGCATGAACTCACCCGTGATCTCGACCTGTCGGCGTTCGTGCTGTTCTCGTCCATCAGCGGCACGCTCGGCAGCACTGGGCAGGCCAACTACGCCGCCGCCAATGCCTACTTGGACGCGCTGGCCGAGCGGCGCCGGGCCGACGGCCTGGCCGCCACCTCCATCGCCTGGGGCGCCTGGGCAGCCGGCATGGCGGCGGACAGTGAGATCGAGCAGCGGATGCGCCACGGTGGGGTGCCGCCGATGGCACCGGAGTTGGCGATCCGCGCGCTGCGCCAGGCCATCGAACTGGGCGAGCCGGCACTGACCGTCTCGGACATCGACTGGACGCGGCTCACCCCAGGCTTCGTCGCGGTACGGCGGAGCCCGCTGATCGGCGAACTGCCGGAAGTACGCCGAATACTGGACAGCGCGGATGCGGTCCCGTCCTCGGGTGCCGCTGCCGGGTCGTCCCTGGCGGAACGGCTGTCCGGGCTCTCCGGCGCCGAACAGGAGCGCATGCTGCTGGACCTGGTCCGTACGCATGTCTCCGCGGTGCTCGGGCACAGCGGTGCGGCGTCGGTCGAGGCGGATCGGGCGTTCAAGGAGCTGGGCTTCGACTCGCTGACCGCGGTCGAGCTGCGCAACCGTCTCGGCGCGGCCACCGGCGTGGATCTCTCCGCGACGCTGGTCTTCGACTACCCGACCGCGTCCGCGCTCGCGAGCCATCTGCGGTCCGAACTGCTGGGCGCGCAGACCGCGGTCGCCGGTCCCGCAGTGCTGGCCGTGGCGGACGATCCGATCGCGATCGTGTCGATGAGCTGCCGTTTCCCGGGCGGTGTACGCAGCCCCGAGGAGCTGTGGCAACTGCTGACCTCCGGTGGGGACGCCATAGGCGAATTCCCGGCGGACCGCGGCTGGGACCTCGAACGGCTCTATGACTCCGACCCGGAGAAGCAGGGCACGTTCTATGCGCGCGGGGGCGGGTTCCTCTACGACGTCGCCGACTTCGATCCGGCGTTCTTCGGGATCTCGCCGCGTGAGGCGCTGGCGATGGACCCGCAGCAGCGGCTGTTGCTGGAGACCTCGTGGGAGGCGTTCGAGCGGGCCGGAATCGACCCGGCGTCGCTGCGTGGCAGCCAGGCCGGAGTGTTCGTCGGTTCCAACGGCCAGGATTACGACTCGTTCCTGCAGACCGTTCCGGACGGCATCGAGGGATATCTGGGCACCGGCAACGCGGCCAGCGTTGTGTCCGGCCGCCTCGCCTACACCTTCGGCCTTGAAGGCCCCGCGGTGACCGTCGATACGGCGTGCTCGTCGTCGCTCGTCGCGCTGCACTGGGCGATCCAGGCGCTGCGCAACGGTGAGTGCTCGCTCGCACTGGCCGGTGGTGTGACGGTGATGTCCTCACCAGGCGCCTTCATCGAGTTCAGTCGTCAGCGTGGTTTGGCGGAGGACGGTCGTATCAAGGCGTTCGCGGCGGGTGCGGATGGTACGGGGTGGGGTGAGGGCGTCGGCATGCTGCTGGTGGAGCGGCTGTCGGACGCTCGCCGTCATGGTCACCCGGTGCTGGCGATCGTGCGCGGTAGCGCCGTCAATCAGGATGGCGCGAGCAATGGGCTTACGGCGCCGAACGGTCCCTCGCAGCAGCGGGTGATCCGCCAGGCGCTGGCAAGTGCTGGTTTGTCGGCGGCGGATGTCGACGCGGTGGAGGCACACGGTACGGGTACCACGCTCGGTGACCCGATCGAGGCACAGGCGCTGCTGGCGACGTACGGCCAGGACCGCCCCGACGATCAGCCGCTGTGGCTGGGCTCGATCAAGTCCAACATCGGTCACACCCAGGCTGCGGCCGGTGTCGCGGGAATCATCAAGATGGTGTTGGCGATGCGGCATGGCGTGTTGCCGCAGACGTTGCACATTGATGAGCCGACGCCGCACGTGGACTGGTCGGCGGGCGACATCGCCCTGCTGACCGAGGCTGTGCAGTGGCCGGAGCGGGGTCGCCCGCGTCGGGCGGGCGTCTCGTCCTTCGGGTTCAGCGGGACCAACGCGCACACCGTCCTGGAGCAGGCCCCTGCGGACGACACCGGCACGGTGGTGGAGCCGCTCGCGACACCTCCCGCCGTGCAGCTGTGGACGCTGTCCGCCAAGGGCGGCGACGCGCTGCGCGCCCAGGCCGAACGGCTGCGTGCATATGTGTCCACCAACCCCGATGTGGCCATTGCCGACTTGGGGTACTCGCTGGCGACCGCACGTACCACCCTGGAACAGCGGGCCGTCGTGGCGGGCCGGGATCGCGCCGAACTCCTCGGTGGCCTTGAAGCGTTGGCGCGCGGCGAGTCCCTGTCGGGACTGATCCAGGGCTCGCCGACCGACGGTCGTACCGCGTTCCTGTTCACCGGGCAGGGTAGTCAGCGTCTTGGGATGGGTCGGGAGCTGTATGAGGCGTATCCGGTGTTCGCGGATGCGCTGGACGCGGTGGCCGCTGAGTTGGACGGGCATCTTGAACGGCCGTTGTATGACGTGCTGTTCGGTTCGCGGCCTGAGTTGTTGGATCAGACCGGCTACACGCAGCCCGCGTTGTTCGCGGTCGAGGTGGCGCTGTTCCGGCTCGTCCAGGCCTGGGGTCTGATGCCCGACTTCCTGTCCGGGCATTCGATCGGTGAGCTGGCGGCGGCGCATGTGGCCGGGGTGTTGTCGCTGGAGGATGCGTGCAGGCTGGTGGCGGCGCGTGGTCGTCTGATGCAGGAGCTGCCGGGTGGCGGCGCGATGGTCGCCGTGCAGGCGTCGGCGGATGAGGTTGATCAGCTGTTGACCGAGCGGGTCAGCATTGCCGCGATCAATGGTCCGACGTCGGTGGTGGTCGCGGGGGATGAGGACGCGGTGGTGGAGATCGCCGCGGGCTTTGAGGCGCGGGGTCGTAAGACCAAGCGCCTGACCGTGAGCCATGCGTTCCATTCGCCGCACATGGACGGGATGCTGGCTGAGTTCCGTAAGGTCGCCGAGGGGCTGTCGTACGAGGCGCCGCGTGTTCCGATCGTCTCGAACCTGACCGGTGCGGTGGTCTCCGCGGAGGAGATCTGTCTGCCGGACTTTTGGGTGCGGCATGTTCGTGAGGCTGTGCGTTTCCTTGATGGGATCCGTGCTTTGGAGGCGGAGAACGTCACGACGTTCGTGGAGCTCGGCCCGGACGGTGTGTTGTCGGCGATGGCGCAGGACTGTGTCGTGGCGGATGATGTCGCCGTGTTCGTTCCGGTCCTGCGCAAGGGCCGTGCCGAGGGCGAGTCGTTGACCGCCGCGCTGGCCCAGGCGTACGTCCGGGGCCTGGTGGTCGACTGGCAGGCGTACTACGCCGGGACCGGCGCTGACCGCGTCGACCTGCCCACGTATGCCTTCCAACGCCAGCGGTACTGGCTCGACGACGCCAGGCCGACGGAGAGCGCCGCCTCGCGGACCGGCAGCGGCGTGGCGTCCGAAGCGGACGACGCGCGGTTCTGGGAGGCCGTCGAGAACGCCGATCTGGCGTCGCTGACCAGCGAGTTGGCGATCGACGCCGATCAGCCGCTGAGCGCGGTGCTCCCCGCGCTGTCGGCGTGGCGTCGCCAGCGGCGCGAGCAGTCGGCGGTGGACGGCTGGCGTTACCGGGTGACGTGGAAGCGGCTGGCCGAGCCCGCCGTCGCCGCCGTGTCCGGGGTGTGGCTGGCGGTCGTGCCCGCCGGCCAGGCGGACGACGCGCTCGTACGCGGCACCATCGCGGCACTGACCGAACGCGGCGCGGCGGTACGGCAGATCGCCCTGACCGCCGATGACCTCGATGGCGACAGGCTCGCCCAGCGGCTCCGCGAGGAGCTCGCGGGGGAGGCGGCGCACGGCGTGCTGTCCTTGCTGGCGCTGGACGAGCGGTCGCATCCGCGGTACGAGGCGGTACCCACCGGGCTGCTGCTCACCGGCAGCCTGGTGCGGGCACTGGGCGAGGCGGGAGTCGAGGCCCCGCTGTGGTGTGTGACGACCGGCGCGGTCGCGACAGCGGCGTCGGAGCGACTGCGCAACGCCGCACAGGCGCAGATCTGGGGTCTTGGCCGGGTCGTGGCGTTGGAGCATCCCGAGCGGTGGGGCGGCCTGGTCGATCTCCCCGAGGCCCTCGACGAGCGGGCCGCGATGCGGCTGGCCGCCGTACTGGCTGGTCTCGGCGACGAGGACCAGCTCGCGGTACGGACCTCCGGCGTCCTCGCCCGGCGGGTCGTACACGCCGAGCAGGCCGACGCGGAGGACGCCAGCCCGTGGCAGCCGCGTGGCACGGTGCTGGTGACCGGTGGCACCGGCGCGCTCGGCGCCCATGTGGCCCGCTGGCTGGCGGGCAACGGCGCGCAGCACCTGGTGCTGACCAGCCGCCGTGGCGCACAGGCGCCGGGAGCCGACGCGTTGGCGGCCGAGCTCACCGCGATGGGCGTCGAGATCACGGTCGCCGCCTGCGATGTCACCGATCGGGAGGCCCTCGCGGCGCTGCTCGACCGGGTGCCGCCCGTCACGGCGGTGGTACACGCCGCCGGTGCCGGGCAGTTCGCGCCGCTTGCGGAGACCGGCCCGGCGGATGTCGCCGAGGTGGTGGCCGCCAAGGTCGCGGGTGCGGTGCATCTCGACGCGCTGTTCCCGGATGACGCGCTGGACGCGTTCGTGCTGTTCTCGTCCATCGCCGGAGTCTGGGGCAGCGGAGGTCAGGGCGCCTACGCGGCGGCCAACGCCTACCTCGACGCGCTCGCGGAACAGCGCCGGGGCCGGGGTCTCGCGGCGACCGCGATCGCCTGGGGGCCGTGGGCGGACGGTGGGCTGGTGGCCGACGAGGAGGCGGCGGAGCAACTGCGCCGCCGTGGTCTGCCGGTGATGTCTCCGGAGCTGTCGATCACCGCCCTGCAGCGGGCACTTGACCGTGACGAGACGACGCTGACCGTCGCCGATGTCGACTGGGCGCGGTTCGCACCGGCCTTCACGGCGGCCCGGCCGCGTCCGCTGATCGCCGATCTGCCGGAGGTCCGGAGCACCCTGGCGGCCAGCACGGACGCGCCGGAGGAGTCCGGTTCGCTGTCCGAGCGGCTGGCCGGGCTGACCGGGGCCGAGGCGGACCGGGTGCTGCTGGATCTGGTGCGGACACAGGTGGCCGCCGTACTCGGCCACAACGGCACCGGGGCGGTGGAAGCGGGCCGCGCGTTCAAGGAGTTGGGCTTTGACTCGCTGACCGCGGTGGAACTGCGCAACCGGCTGAACACGGCCACGGGGCTGCGCCTCCCGGCCAGTTCGGTCTTCGACTATCCGACACCTCGTGCGCTCGCCGACCATCTGTGGGCCGAACTCCTCGGCGACGACATACCGCAGACGCTTCCGGCGCTCGCCGAGATCGACAAATTGGAATTCGTCCTGTCGTCCGTGCCCACCGACAACGCGGCGGAACGCGCGAGTGTCACCGCCCGCCTGGAGAAGCTGCTGCGGACCTGGCAAGAGGTGGAGAGCGCCGCAGCGGGTGACGGCGACGACAACGAACTGGAATCGGCGTCGGCCGACGACATCTTCGACATCATCAACAACGAATTCGGACGTTCCTGACGTGGCTACTGCAAATGAAGAGAAGCTTCTCGACAATCTGAAGTGGGTCACCACTGAGCTGCGCCGTGCCCGTCGCCGCCTCCAGGAGGTCGAGGCGGAAGCACAGGAGCCGATCGCGATCGTCGGGATGAGCTGCCGTTACCCGGGTGGCGTGGGCTCGCCGGAGGACCTGTGGCGGCTGGTCGCCGAAGGCGGGGACGCGATCTCCGGCTTCCCGGCGGACCGCGGCTGGGACATCGACGGCCTCGCCGATCCCGACCCCGACAAGAAGGGCACCTTCTACAACACCGGCGGTGGATTCCTCACCGGCGCCACCGAGTTCGACCCGGGCTTCTTCGGCATCAGCCCGCGTGAGGCGCTGGCGATGGACCCGCAGCAGCGGCTGCTGCTGGAGACGTCCTGGGAGGCGTTCGAGCGCGCGGGCATCGCCCCGGGCACGCTGCGCGGCAGCCACACCGGCGTCTTCGTGGGCGCGAGCTCCATGGGCTATGGCGCCGACCTCAAGGAGGCCCCTGAAGGCCTGGAGGGCCTGCTGCTGACCGGTAGCGCCACCAGCGTGCTGTCCGGCCGGATCGCCTACAGCTTCGGGCTCGAAGGCCCCGCGGCCACCATCGACACGGCCTGCTCCTCCTCGCTCGTCGCCCTGCACTGGGCGGCGCAGGCGCTGCGGCAGCGCGAGTGCTCGCTGGCCCTGGTCGGCGGGGTGACGGTGATGCCGACCCCCGATGTGTTCGTGGAGTTCAGCCGCCAGCGCGGCCTGTCCGTCGATGGTCGCTGCCGGTCGTTCGCCGCTGACGCGGACGGGACGGGCTGGTCGGAGGGCGTTGGCGTGCTGCTGGTGGAGCGGCTGTCGGATGCCCGCAGGAACGGTCACCAGGTGCTGGCGGTGGTCCGCGGCTCGGCGGTCAACCAGGACGGCGCGAGCAATGGCCTGACGGCGCCGAACGGCCCGTCGCAGCAGCGCGTCATCCGCCAGGCGCTGGCCAGCGCCCAGCTGTCGGCCGCCGAGGTCGACGTGGTCGAGGCACACGGCACGGGCACCACGCTCGGCGACCCCATCGAGGCGCAGGCGCTGATCGCGACCTACGGCCAGGAGCGGCCAGAGGGAAAGCCGCTGTGGCTGGGTTCGCTGAAGTCCAACCTCGGGCACGCACAGGCGGCGGCGGGTGTCGCCGGGGTCATCAAGATGGTGCTGGCCATCCAGCACGGTGTGCTGCCGAAGACGCTGCACGTCGATGAGCCGACGCCCAACGTGGACTGGTCGGCGGGCGCCGTGTCGCTGCTGACCGAGGCCCGGCCCTGGCCGGAGACCGGCCAGCCGCGCCGCGCGGGTGTGTCGGCGTTCGGGGTGAGCGGCACCAACGCCCACACGATCATCGAGCAGGCACCGGAGCCGGAGCCCGCGGAGGCGGCCGAGGAGCCGCGGACGCACCCGGTGCTGCCGCTGGCGCTCTCCGCGAAGACTCCGGACGCGTTGCGCGCGCAGGCGGACCGGCTCCGCTCCCACCTTGGTGCGGCCGACCCGGGCCTCGAACTGGCCGATGTCGCCTATTCGTTGGCCACCACGCGGTCCGCTCTGGAGCGGCGCGCGGTGGTCGTCGCGGGTGACCGGGAGGAACTGCTGCGCGGCCTGGACGCGCTGGCGCAGGACGGGACCGCCTCCGGCCTGGTACGCGGCACGGCCGCCGAGGGCAAGGCGGCGTTCCTGTTCACCGGCCAGGGCAGCCAGCGGCTCGGGATGGGACGCGAGCTCTACGGCACCTATCCGGCGTTCACCGAAGCGCTGGACACCGTGAGCGCGGCGCTCGACCGGCACCTGGAACTTCCGCTGCGCGACGTGCTGTTCGGCTCGCGGTCCGATCTGCTGGACCAGACCGCCTACACCCAGCCCGCGTTGTTCGCCGTCGAGGTGGCGCTGTACCGGCTTGTCGAGGCGTGGGGGCTGAAGCCCGACTACCTCGCCGGGCATTCGATCGGTGAGCTGGCGGCCGCGCATGTGGCCGGGGTGCTGTCGCTTGAGGGCGCGTGCACGCTGGTGGCGGCCCGTGGCCGTCTGATGCAGGAGCTGCCGGGCGGCGGTGCGATGGTGGCGGTGCAGGCGTCGGCCGACGAGGTTGATCAACTGCTGACCGAGCGGGTCAGCATTGCCGCGGTCAACGGTCCGACGTCGGTGGTGATCGCCGGTGACGAGGGCGCGGTTCTGGAGATCGCCGCGAACTTCGAGGCACAGGGCCGTAAGACCAAGCGGCTCACGGTCAGCCACGCGTTCCACTCCCCGCACATGGACGGCATGCTGGACGCGTTCCGCGAGGTGGCCGCAGGACTCGCCTACGAGGCCCCGCGGATCCCGATCGTCTCCAACCTCACCGGCGCCCTGGTCTCCGCCGACGAGATCCGCACCCCGGAGTTCTGGGTACGGCACGTCCGCGAGGCCGTCCGCTTCCTCGACGGCATCCGGGTGCTCGAAGCCGAGGGCGTCACCACATACGTCGAACTCGGGCCGGACGGCGTGCTGTCCGCCATGGCCCAGGACTGCGTCACACGGCCGGAGGACGCCGCCTTCGTCCCGCTGCTACGGCGGGACCGCGCCGAAGCCGAGACGCTGACCACGGCGCTCGCCGACGCCCATGTGCGGGGCGTGTCCGCGGACTGGGCGGCTTACTTCTCCGGCACCGGCGCGCGCCGCGTCGAGCTGCCCACGTACGCCTTCCAGCACCAGCGCTTCTGGCTGGAGCCCGGCTCCCGGATCGGCGACGTCACGGCGGCCGGGCTCGCGGCGGCCGACCATCCGCTGCTGGGCGCGGCGGTGCCGCTCGCCGACTCCGACGGCGTCCTGTTCACCGGTCGGCTCTCCCCGCGGACCCACCCGTGGCTGGCGGATCACGCGGTCTGCGGCACCCCGCTGCTGCCGGGCGCCGCCCTCGTGGAGTTGGCGGTACGGGCCGGTGACCACGTCGGCTGTGACCGACTGGACGAGCTGACCCTGGACGCGCCGCTGGCGTTCGCCGAAGGCGGCGCGGTCCAGCTGCAGATCGTGGTGGGCGCGGCAGACGAGGCCGGGCGCCGCCCGATCACCGTGTCGTCGCGCCCAGGGCAGCCCGCCTCCGGCGAGCTGCCCTGGACCCGCCACGCCACCGGCACGCTCGCCCCCACCGCACCCCAACCGTCCTTCACTCTGGCCGAATGGCCGCCGAAGAACGCCGCGACGATCGAAGTCGCGCCGCTGTACGGGGAGTTGCTGGCGGCCGGTGTTGACTTCGGGCCGCTGTTCCAGGGGCTGACGGCGGCGTGGCGGCGCGGTGCCGAGGTCTTCGCCGAGGTGCGGTTGCCGCAGGACGCGGACACGTCGGCGTTCGGCTTGCACCCGGCCCTGCTGGAGGCGGCCGTGCACGCCGCGCTGCTCGACCGTGACACCGGGGCCCCGCTCGTACCGTCGGTCTGGCAGGGCGTCTCGCTGTACGCGGTCGGCGCGACCGAACTGCGGGTGCGCATCGCCCCGGAATCCGGCGCGGCCGTATCGCTGCGACTGGCCGACACGACGGGCGCACCGGTGGCGTCCGTCGAGAACCTGACACTGCGGCCGTTGCCGACCGACGCCCTCGGCGCGAGCCAGGCCGCCGCCATCGAGTCGCTGTTCCAGCTCGACTGGGCGCGACTTCCCGTACCGGACGCCGCCGCCGCGCCGACCGCCGCGCTGCTCGGGCAGCCGGACGCGTTCGAACTCGGGTCGGCCGCCGGTGCCGAACCGGCGCAGTACGCGGACTTCGACGCGCTGCTCAAGGCCGTTGACGAGGGCGCGGCCGTGCCGGAGCTGGTCTTCGCACCGTGCGCGTCCGGCGCCCCGAACAGGCCCGAAGCCGTGCGGGGAGCGGTGCACCGGACGCTTGCCCTGGCCCAGGCATGGCTGGCGGACGAGCGGTTCTCCGGCTCGCGGCTGGTGTTCGTGACACGCGGTGCGGTGGCCGTGAACGGCGGCGAGCAACTCGCCGACCCGGCACAGGCCGCCGTATGGGGTCTGGTGCGGTCCGCCGAGACCGAGAACCCCGGACGGTTCGTGCTGCTTGACCTCGGTGCCCAAGGCAACTCGTCCACCACCGTCTTCGGCGCCCTGGCCTGCGGGGAACCGGAACTGGCGGTCCGCGACGCGGACGCGTTCGCACCCCGGCTCGCCCGGGTCGCCCCCACCGCCGAGGACGCCGCGCGCCCGCTCGACCCGTCCGGCACGGTGCTGGTCACCGGCGGCACCGGAACGCTGGGCGCGCTGGTCGCCCGGCATCTGGTGACCGAACACGGCGCCCGCCACCTGCTGTTGCTGAGCCGCCGGGGTGCCGATGCCGCAGGGGCATCGGAACTCGTCGCGGAACTCAGCGCATTGGGCGCCGAGGTGACGATCGCTGCCTGCGACGCGGCCGACCGGGGCGCGCTGGCCGAGGTGCTGGCGTCCCTTCCCGCCGAGCATCCGCTGACCGCCGTCGTCCACACGGCCGGTGTGCTGGACGACGGTGTCATCTCGTCGCTCACCCCGGAACGCGTTGACCGGGTGCTGCGTCCCAAGGCGGACGCGGCGTGGCACCTGCACGAACTGACCCGCGACCTGGACCTGTCGGCGTTCGTGCTGTTCTCCGCCGTCGCCGGGGTGCTGGGCAGCGCAGGGCAGGCCAACTACGCGGCCGCCAACGGCTACCTGGACGCGCTCGCGCAGTACCGCAGGGCACAGGGGCGTACCGCGACCTCACTGGCCTGGGGTCTGTGGGCCGAAGCCAGCGGCATCACCGGAGACCTGACCGAAGCCGAACTGCGGCGCATGGCCCGCGGCGGAATGGGCGCGCTGTCCTCGGCGGAGGGCATGGCACTGTTCGACGCCGCACTGCGCGGCGGGCAGGCCGTGCTGGTCCCGGCGCGGCTCGACCTGGGCGCGGTGCGGGCCGCCGCCGGGACCGGACCGGTACCGGCGCTGTTCCGCGGGCTGATCCGCACCGCTGGGCGGCGGACCGTGCGGTCCGGCACGGCGGGCAGCGGCTCGCCGCTGGCCCAGCGGCTGCGCGGGCTGTCCGCCGCCGAGCGGGTACGGACGCTGCTGGACCTGGTCCGTACGCAGGTGGCCGCCGTCCTCGGGCACGCCGGACCCGAAGCCGTCGAGGCGCGGCGGGCGTTCAAGGAACTGGGCTTCGACTCGCTCACCGCGGTTGAACTGCGCAACCGGCTGAACGCCGCCACCGCACTGCGGCTGCCCAGTTCGCTGGTCTTCGACTACCCGAACCCGACCGCGCTCGCCGACCATCTGCTCGGCGAACTCCTGGGCACCCGGCCCGAGGAGGCCGCCGCGGACACCCCGGCCGTGGTCGCTGACGAGCCCATCGCGATCGTGGCGATGAGCTGCCGCTACCCGGGCGGCATCGGTTCCCCGGAAGAGCTGTGGCAGTTGCTCGCCTCCGGCGCGGACGCCATCACGGCCACCCCGGCCAACCGCGGCTGGCAGTTGGACACGACGGGCGCCGCGGAGGCCTTCGCGGGCGGCTTCCTGCACGACGCCGACCAGTTCGACGCGGCCTTCTTCGGGATCTCGCCGCGTGAGGCGCTGGCCATGGACCCGCAGCAGCGGTTGCTGCTGGAGACCTCGTGGGAGGCGTTCGAGCGGGCGGGCATCGACCCGGCGACGCTGCGCGGCAGCCGGGCCGGAGTCTTCGTGGGCGCCGCGTACGGCGGCTACGACGCCGGTCTCGACCAGACGGACGGTGTCGCGGGCCATGTGATGACCGGCAACGCGGCCAGCGTCATGTCCGGCCGGGTCGCCTACGCCTTCGGGCTCGAAGGCCCCGCGGTCACCGTCGACACCGCGTGCTCGTCGTCGCTGGTCGCGCTGCACTGGGCGATCCAGGCACTGCGCAGCGGGGAATGCACCATGGCACTGGCCGGTGGTGTGACGGTGATGTCGACACCCGGCACCTTCACCGAGTTCAGCCACCAGGGCGGACTGTCCGCCGACGCCCGCTGCAAGGCCTTCGCCGCCGCGGCGGACGGTACGGGGTGGGGCGAGGGTGTGGGCATGCTGCTGGTGGAGCGGCTGTCGGACGCCCGCAGGAACGGCCACCCGGTGCTGGCCCTGGTCCGCGGCAGTGCGGTGAACCAGGACGGCGCGAGCAACGGCCTTACGGCGCCGAACGGCCCGTCGCAGCAGCGGGTCATCCGTCAGGCGCTGGCCTCCGCCGGGCTGTCGGCGGCGGATGTGGACGCGGTGGAGGCGCACGGCACCGGCACCCGGCTGGGCGACCCCATCGAGGCCCAGGCGCTGCTGGCCACGTACGGGCAGGACCGGCCGGAGGACCAGCCGCTGTGGCTGGGCTCGGTGAAGTCCAACCTCGGGCACACCCAGGCGGCGGCCGGTGTCGCCGGGATCATCAAGATGGTGATGGCGATGCGGCACGGTGTGTTGCCGCGGACGCTGCATGTGGATGAGCCGACGCCACACGTTGACTGGTCAACGGGTGCGGTCTCACTGTTGACCGAGGCCCGGGAGTGGCCCGAGACGGCACGCCCGCGCCGGGCCGCCGTCTCCTCGTTCGGCATCAGCGGCACCAACGCGCACACCATCCTGGAGCAGCCCTCCGGCACGGACCCGGGCGTCCGGCAGACGGCCGACCTGCCGTGTGTGCCCGTCGTGCTCTCCGGCAAGGACGAGGCCGCACTGCGCGCCCAGGCCGACCGGCTGCGCTCGCATCTCGACACCCACCCCGACCTGGAACCGGTCGACTTCGCGTTCTCGCTGGCCACCGGCCGTGCGGCGTTCGAACACCGCGCCGTGGTGGTGGCGGGGGAGCGGGAGACGGTCCGCGCGGGCCTGGACGCGGTGGCCGAGGGCCGCCCGACGGCAGACGTGGTGCACGGGAGCACGACGGACGGCAGGCTCGCCTTCCTGTTCACCGGCCAGGGCAGCCAACGGCCCGGCATGGGCCGGGAGCTGTACGAGGCGTATCCCGTCTTCGCGGAGGCGCTGGACACGGTGTGCGCCCACCTCGATCAGCACCTTGAACTTCCGCTACAGGGTGTGCTGTTCGGTTCGCGGCCCGAGTTGCTGGACCGGACCGGCTACACCCAGCCTGCGTTGTTCGCGGTCGAGGTGGCGCTGTTCCGGTTGGTGGAGTCGTGGGGGCTGCGGCCGGACTACCTGTCCGGGCACTCGATCGGTGAGCTGGCGGCGGCGCATGTCGCTGGTGTGCTGTCGCTTGAGGACGCGTGCACGCTGGTGGCGGCTCGCGGCCGTCTGATGCAGGAACTGCCGGGCGGCGGCGCGATGGTGGCGGTGCAGGCCTCGGCGGACGAGGTTGATCAACTGTTGACCGAGCGGGTCAGCATTGCCGCGATCAACGGTCCGACATCCGTCGTCATCGCCGGAGACGAAGGCGGGGTACTGGAGATCGCCTCGCGCTTCGAGGCGCAGGGCCGTAAGACCAAGCGCCTCACGGTGAGTCACGCCTTCCACTCGCCGCTGATGGACGGCATGCTGGCGGACTTCCGCAAGATCGCCGAGCAACTGACCTTCCACGCGCCGACGATCGCGATCGTCTCCAACCTCACCGGCTCCGTCATCGACGACGACGAGATCAGCACACCGGAGTTCTGGGTACGGCACGTCCGCGAGTCGGTGCGCTTCCTCGACGGCATCCGCGCCCTCGAAACCCAGGGCGTCACCACGTTCGTCGAACTCGGCCCGGACGGTGTGCTGTCGGCCATGGCGCAGGACTGCGTCACCACCGACGACACCTCTTTCGTCCCCGTCCTGCGCAACGGGCGCCCCGAGGCGGAGGCACTGACCACCGCAGTCGGCCTCGTCCACGTGCGGGGCGCCGCTCTCGACTGGGACGCGTACTTCGCCGACACCGGCGCGCAGCGCGTCGACCTGCCCACGTACGCCTTCCAGCGCCGCCGGTTCTGGCCGGAGCCCATGGTCACGACGGCCCCCGTGGACAGCCGCCGCTACCGCGTCATCTGGAAGCCGACGGCCGACACCACGACCCGCCGGCTGACCGGAAACTGGCTGACGCTGATACCGGCCGCCCGCACCGACGACCCGTGGATCGCCACCGTCACCGCCGAGCTGCGGGAACGCGGGGCACGCATCGTTCCCGTACCGGTCCAGGACGCCCTGACGGCCGAGCAGTTGCGAAACGCGGTCGCCGGGGATCCGGTCTCCGGTGCGCTGTCGCTGCTCGCGCTGGACGAGGAACCGCACCCCGACCATCCGTCGGTGCCGGTCGGTCTGGCCCTGACCGCGGCGCTGTCGGAGGCGCTGGAGACCGTGGACCTCGGAGCGCCGCTGTGGTGTGTGACGCGCGGCGCGGTGTCGGTCGGCGCGGCCGACCGGCTGCTCAGCCCCGCCCAGGCACAGGTCGCCGGACTCGGCCGGGTCATCGCCCTGGAGCAGCCCGAGCGCTGGGGAGGCCTGATCGACCTACCGGAAACCCTGGACGCACGGGCCGCCGACCGACTCGTCGGCGCACTGACGGGCAGCGGCGACGAGGACCAGCTGGCCATCCGCCCCTCCGGCCGGTTCGTCCGGCGACTGGTCCACGCGCCGCGCGAGATCGCGGCCACCGACTGGACGCCGCGTGGAACGGTACTGGTCACCGGCGGAACCGGCGCGCTCGGACAGCACGTCGCCCGCTGGCTGGCCCGCAACGGCGCCGAGCGGATCGTCCTGGTCAGCCGCCGCGGACCGGACGCCCCCGGCGCGGCGGAACTCGCGGCGGAACTGTCCGATCTCGGCGTCACCGCGACCTTCGCCGCCTGCGATGTCGCCGACCGCGGCGCACTGCAGGCACTGGTCGACACGTTGGCGGCCGACGGCCATCCGGTACGGGCCGTGGTGCACGCGGCAGGCGTCTCCCAGCCGCCCGGCACCGGCCGTGAACTGCCGGACTTCGCGGACATCGTGGCCGCGAAGACCGCGGGTGCGATCCACCTGGACGCCCTGTTCGCCGACGACTCGCTGGACGCCTTCGTGCTGTTCTCGTCGATCGCCGGAGTCTGGGGCAGCGGCGGCCAGGGCGCCTACGCGGCCGCGAACGCGTTCCTCGACGCCCTCGCCGAGCAGCGCCGGGCCCGCGGGCTCACCGCCACCGCGGTCGCCTGGGGCCCCTGGGCGGACGGCGGCATGGCGGCCGAGGGGGACGCGGAGGAGCAACTGCGCCGCCGTGGACTGCCGCCCATGGCACCGGAGTCGAACCTGGCCGCACTGTCCGACGCGGTCGTCGCAGGGGACACCACCGTCACCGTCGCCGATGTCGACTGGGCCCGGTTCGCCCCCGCCTTCACCGCGGCCCGCCCGCGCCCGCTGATCGCCGACCTGCCCGAGGTGCGCGACGCACTGCGCGGCAGCGACGACACCGAGCCGACACGGCAGGAGTCCTCGGCACTGCGCGACCGACTCGCCGCACTGGACGCCGCCGACCGCATGCCGACGCTGCTCGACGTGGTCCGTACCCATGTGGCCGCGGCGCTGGGACATGACTCCCAGGACGCCATCGCACCGACCCGCGCGTTCAAGGAGTTGGGCTTCGACTCGCTGACCGCCGTCGAACTGCGCAACCTGCTGAACACCGCCACCGGACTGCGGCTGCCCACCAGCCTGGTCTTCGACTACCCCAACCCCACCGTCCTCGCCAAGCACCTGCTGGGCGAACTGCTACCGGACAGCGCCCCGGACGCCCAGCCGGACACCGACCCCCAGGAGGCCGAGCTGCGACGCCAGCTGATGGCCATCCCGCTGGGCCGGATCAGGGACGCCGGACTGCTGGACACCCTGCTGGAACTCGCCAACCCCCAGCAAACCCCTGCCCCGGGCATGAGCGATCAGGGGGCGTCCCCCGACGACATCGACGGGATGGACGTGCAGCATCTGATCGATATGGCGCTCGACAGCAATCAGCCCTGACGTGCCCGAAGTGCGGAGAACATGATGACCACCCCCAACGAAAAGATCGTTGAAGCGCTGCGGGCCTCACTCAAGGAAACCGAGCGGCTGCGCCGACAGAACCAACAGCTCACCGAGGCATCGCGGGAACCCATCGCGATCGTCGGCATGAGCTGCCGGTTCCCCGGCGGAGTGCGGTCGCCGGAGGATCTGTGGCGGCTGGTCGCGGAAGGCGGGGACGCGATCTCCGGCTTCCCGACCGACCGCGGCTGGGACACCGAGTCGCTGTACGACCCGGACCCGGAACGGGAGGGCACGTTCTACGCGCGTGAGGGCGGCTTCCTGCACGACGCGGCCGACTTCGACCCGGCGTTCTTCGGGATCTCGCCGCGTGAGGCGCTGGCGATGGACCCGCAGCAGCGGCTGCTGCTGGAGACCGCCTGGGAGGCGTTCGAGCGGGCGGGCATCGACCCGGCGGCCATCCACGGCAGCCGGGCCGGTGTCTTCGTCGGCGCTTCCTCCCAGGCATACGGCGCCGGCCAGTACGACCTGCCGGACGGCGTCGAGGGCCACCTGCTCACCGGAACCGCGTCCAGCGTGGTGTCAGGACGGCTCGCCTACGTCTTCGGCCTGGAAGGCCCCGCCGCCACGGTCGACACCGCCTGCTCGTCCTCGTCCGTCGCGCTCCACCTCGCCGTACAGGCGCTGCGGCAGGGCGAATGCTCGCTCGCCCTGGCAGCGGGCGTGACGGTACTTGCCACCCCCGACGTCTTCGTGGAGTTCAGCCGCCAGCGCGGCCTGTCACCGGACGGCCGCTGCAAGTCCTTCGCGGCCGACGCGGACGGTACGGGCTGGTCCGAAGGCGTCGGCGTGCTGCTGGTGGAGCGGCTGTCGGACGCCCGACGCAACGGCCACCCGGTGCTCGCCGTGGTCCGCGGCTCGGCGGTCAACCAGGACGGCGCCAGCAACGGGCTCACCGCGCCCAACGGCCCCGCGCAGCAACGGGTCATCCGCCAGGCCCTGGAGAACGCCCGCCTGACCGCCGACCAGATCGACGCCGTCGAGGCCCACGGCACCGGAACCCGGCTCGGCGACCCCATCGAGGCGCAGGCGCTGATCGCCACCTACGGCCAGGAACGCGCCGCGGAACAACCCCTGTGGCTGGGCTCGTTGAAGTCCAACCTCGGGCACACCCAGAACGCCGCGGGCGTCGCCGGAATCATCAAGTCGGTCATGGCCATCCGGCACGGCGTACTGCCGAAGACCCTGCACGTCGAGGAGCCGACGCCGGACGTGGACTGGTCGGCGGGCGCCGTCTCGCTGCTGACCGAGGCCCGGCCCTGGCCGGAAACCGGCCAGCCGCGCCGAGTCGGCGTGTCCGCGTTCGGGGTGAGCGGCACCAACGCCCACACGATCATCGAGCAGGCACCGGACTCCGACGCTCCCACCGAGGACACCGCCGCACCGCCGGTCGTGCCGTTGGTCCTGTCGGCCAAGGGCCCGGACGCGTTGCGCGATCAGGCGCGGCTGCTACGGGACCGACTGCTGGCCGACGACGGTGCCGCTCTCACCGACGTCGGCTACTCGCTGGCCCTCGGCCGCTCGGCCTTCGAACGCCGGGCGGCCGTCGTCGCGCCAGATCGCGACCGGCTCCTGGCGGGGCTGGACGCACTGGCTGAGGGCCGTGGTGCGGCCGGGGTCGTTGAGGGTTCGCCGGTTGGCGGGAAGGTCGCGTTCCTGTTCACCGGGCAGGGCAGTCAGCGTCTTGGCATGGGCCGGGAGCTGTACGAGGCGTATCCGGTGTTCGCTGAAGCGCTGGACGTGGTGTGTGAGCGGTTCGAACTGCCGCTGAGGGATGCGCTGTTCGGTACTGACAGCGGGGTGCTGGATCAGACCGCTTACACGCAGCCCGCGTTGTTCGCGGTTGAGGTGGCGTTGTTCCGGTTGGTGGAGTCGTGGGGGATCAGGCCGGACTTCCTGTCCGGGCATTCCATCGGTGAACTGGCGGCGGCGCACGTTGCCGGGGTGCTATCGCTCGATGACGCTTGTGCGTTGGTGGCGGCTCGTGGCCGTCTGATGCAGGAGCTGCCGGGTGGCGGCGCGATGGTCGCTGTTCAGGCCGCCGAGGATGAGATCACGCTCACCGAGGGCGTGAGCATTGCGGCGGTCAACGGTCCGACGTCCGTGGTGATCGCGGGTGACGAGGCCAAGGTTCTGGAGATCGCCGCGGCCTTCGAGGCGCAGGGTCGTAAGACCAAGCGGCTGACCGTCAGCCACGCGTTCCACTCGCCGCACATGGACGGGATGCTGGACGCGTTCCGTGCGGTGGCTGCGGGGCTGACGTTCAACGCCCCGCGTATCCCGATCGTTTCGAACCTCACCGGTGCTGTGGTGTCGGCTGAGGAGGTCACCGCGCCGGAGTTCTGGGTCCGCCATGTCCGTGAGGCCGTCCGTTTCCTCGACGGCATTCGCACGCTGGAGGCGCAGAACGTCACGACGTTCGTCGAGCTCGGCCCGGATGGTGTGCTGTCGGCGATGGCCCAGGACTGCGTCACGGCTGATGGCGCCGCCTTCGTCCCCGTACTCCGCACCGGCCGCCCCGAACCCGAAACCCTGACCGCCGCCTTGGCCCAGGTCCACGTCAACGGCATCGTCGTCGACTGGCAGGCGTACTTCACCGGAACCGGCGCCCGCCGCGTCGACCTGCCGACCTACGCCTTCCAGCGCGAGCGCTACTGGCTGGAGCCGGGATCCCGGGTCGGTGATGTGACGTCGGCCGGGCTTGAAGCCGCCGATCACCCGCTGTTGGGCGCGGCCGTGCCGCTCGCCGATTCCGACGGGTTCCTGTTCACCGGCCGACTCGGCCTTGACACCCACCCCTGGCTGGCCGACCACGCCGTCATGGGCACCGTCCTGCTGCCCGGCACCGCCTTTGTGGAGCTCGCGATACGCGCGGGCGACCAGGTCGGCTGTGACCGGCTGGCGGAACTGACTCTCGAAGCCCCGCTGGTGCTGCCGGAACGCGGTGCCGTCCGCTTCCAGATCGTGGTCGGCGCGGCGGACGCCGCCGGATTCCGCTCGTTCAGCCTCTCGTCCCGCATCCAGGACACACCGGTGGAGGAGCCGTGGACGCGGCACGCCACGGGCGTACTGGCGTCCGGAACCCCGCAGCCCAGCGCCGTCCTCTCCGAGTGGCCGCCGAAGGACGCCGAGGAACTCGACGTCGCGGGCCTGTACGAGGACCTGGCCGCCACCGGACTCCACTACGGGCCGACCTTCCAGGGCCTGCGGGCGGCCTGGCGGCGCGGTGCCGAGGTCTTCGTCGAGGTACGGCTGCCCGAGACGGCCGAGGCGGAGGCGGCCGAGTTCGCTCTGCACCCCGCGCTGCTGGACTCCGCGCTGCACGGGCTCGGACTGGGCGTGCTGGGTGACACCGGCGGCGGTCGGTTGCCGTTCGCCTGGACGGGTGTGTCGCTGCACGCCAGTGGCGCTTCCGCGCTGCGGGTACGGCTCGTCGCGACCGGCGCGGAGGGCGTGCGGCTGGAGATCGCCGATGTGAACGGTGCGCCGGTCGCCACGGTCGAGTCGCTGGTGCTGCGCGCGGTGTCCGCGGAGCAGGTGCGCGCGGCGCGTGCCGCGTACCACGAGTCGGTGTTCCGCCTTGAATGGCGGGAGCTCGCGGCGGCCGACGCCGCAACAGCACTGTCACGAGCGGTACTTGGCACCGATGATCTCGGGCTCGGCGTGGACACCTACCCGGATCTGGCCGCGCTGACCGCGGCGGTGGAGTCCGGTGTCACGGCCGTGCCCGACCAGGTGCTGATCTCGTGTGCGCCTGACGCCACGTTGTCCACGGACGCGGTGCGTACGGCGGTCGGGGGCGTGCTGGAGCTGGCGCAGGCGTGGCTGAGCGAACAGCGGTTCGCCGGATCGCGGCTCGTAGTGGTGACCCAGGGCGCGGTGGCGGCCGAGACGGACGATGCCGTCGATCCGGTGGTCGCCGCGGTCTCGGGGCTGATCCGCTCGGCCGAGTCGGAGAACCCGGACCGTTTCGTCCTCGTCGACCTCGACGACCGGCCGGAATCGCGCCGAGCACTGCCCGCCGTACTGGCGGCGGACGAGACGCAGTTGGCGGTACGCGGCGGTGTGGCGCGGTCGCTGCGGCTGGCACGGGTCGCCGCGGCCGAGGACGGCGCGCAGTCGCGCTCGTACGACCCGGACGGCACGGTACTGATCACCGGCGCCTCCGGAATGCTGGGCGGACTGTTCGCCCGGCACCTGGTGACCGAGCACGGCGTGCGCCATCTGCTGCTCATCAGCCGCCGTGGCGCCGACTCGGAGGGCGCCGCCGAACTCGCCGCAGAACTGGGCGAGTTGGGCGCCGATGTCACCTGGGCCGCCTGCGATGTGGCCGACCGCGCGGCACTCGCGGACGTGATCGCCGCGATCCCCGCCGAGCATCCGCTGACCGCGGTGATCCACACGGCCGGGGTACTGGACGACGGCATCCTCGCGTCCCAGTCGCCCGAAGGCGTTGACCGGGTGTTCCGGCCCAAGGTCGACGGCGCGTTGAACCTGCATGAACTGACCCGCGATCTGGACCTGTCCGGGTTTGTGCTCTTCTCCAGCACCTCCGGGGTGTTCGGTGGTCCCGGCCAGGCCAACTACGCCGCGGCGAACGCGTTCCTGGACGCGTTGGCCGTGCACCGCAGAACTCTCGGGCTGGCGGCCAGCGCGCTGGCCTGGGGCCTGTGGGGCGAGTCCGGCGGTATGGCCGCCGCGTTGGACGAGACGGACATCCGCCGCCTGCGCCGCTCTGGCCTGCCTCCGCTGTCGGCGGCCGAGGGCCTGGAACTCTTCGACCTCGCGCACGCGCACGAGGACGAGCCGTCCCTCGTCCTGATGCGCGTTGACGTCTCGGCGCTGCGCACCCAGGCCGCCGCGGGCGCGATGTCCCCGCTGCTGCGCGGACTGGTCCGTACGCCGATGCGGCGTGCCGCCGGTGGTGCCGGGGCCGGGTTCGGCGGCGAGTCGGGCCTCGCCCAGCAACTGGCGGGCCTCACCACGGCGGAGCAAGACCGGCTCCTGCTGGACCTGGTACGTACCCAGGTCGCCGCGGTACTCGGCTACACGGGGCCGGGCACGGTCGAATCCGCCCGCGCATTCAAGGAGTTGGGCTTCGACTCCCTCACCGCCGTCGAACTGCGCAACCTGCTCAATGACGCGACCGGGCTGCGACTGCCCGCCACGCTGGTCTTCGACTATCCGACGTCCGCCGCCCTCGCCGACCACCTGCGCACCGAGCTGCTGGGCGACCAGACCGAACTGGTCGGTACGGTGACGCGGGCCGTCGAGGACGATCCGATCGCGATCGTGGCGATGAGCTGCCGCTTCCCCGGTGGCGTACGGTCGCCGGACGACCTGTGGCAACTGCTGGCGTCGGGCGGCGACGGAATCTCCGGATTCCCCACCGACCGGGGCTGGGACCTCGACGCGCTGTACAGCGCCGACCCCGATCGCGAAGGCACCAGCTACGCGCGCGAGGGCGGCTTCCTGCACGATGTGGCCGACTTCGACTCGGCGTTCTTCGGGATCAGCCCGCGTGAGGCGCTGGCGATGGACCCGCAGCAGCGGCTGCTGCTGGAGACCTCGTGGGAGGCGTTCGAGCGGGCGGGCATCGACCCGGTCACGCTGCGCGGCAGCCGTACCGGGGTGTTCGTCGGCTCCAACGACCAGGACTACCTGACCCTGTGGTTGCAGGACCCCGACGGCCTCGAAGGACATCTGGGCACCGGCAACGCGGCGAGCGTCGCCTCCGGGCGCATCTCCTACACCTTCGGACTGGAGGGCCCGGCACTCACGGTGGACACGGCGTGCTCGTCGTCGATCGTGACGCTGCACCTCGCGGCCCAGGCGCTGCGCAACGGCGAGTGCTCGCTGGCGCTGGCCGGAGCGGTGACGGTGATGTCCACGCCGGGAGCGTTCACCGAATTCAGCCGTCAGCGCGGGCTCGCCGCGGACGGCCGGATCAAGGCCTTCGCGGCCGGTGCCGACGGCACGAGCTGGTCAGAGGGCGTCGCGATGCTGCTGGTGGAGCGGCTGTCGGATGCTCGACGCAACGGCCATCCGGTGCTGGCGGTGCTGCGCGGCAGCGCCATCAACCAGGACGGCGCGAGCAACGGTCTGACCGCGCCCAACGGACCGTCGCAGCAGCGGGTGATCCGCCAGGCACTGGCGGCTGCCGGCCTGTCCACGGCGGACGTGGACGCGGTGGAGGCGCACGGTACGGGCACCACGCTCGGTGACCCGATCGAGGCGCAGGCGCTGCTGGCCACCTACGGCAAGGACCGGCCGGAGGGACGGCCGCTGTGGCTGGGCTCGGTCAAGTCCAACATCGGTCACACCCAGGCAGTGGCCGGTGCCGCCGGAGTCATCAAGATGGTGATGGCCATCCGGCACGGCGTGCTGCCCCAGACGCTGCACATCGATGAGCCGACACCACACGTGGACTGGTCGGCCGGCGACATCGCCCTGCTGACACAGGCGCAGCCCTGGCCGGAGACGGGCCAGCCGCGCCGGGCCGGTATCTCCTCGTTCGGCTACAGCGGCACCAACGCCCACGCGATCATCGAACAGGCACCGGCCGCGGACAGCACGCCCGTTGCAGAACCGTCGGTCCACCTCCCGTACGTCCCTGTCGCGCTCTCCGGCAGGGCGGACGCGGCGCTACGCGCTCAGGCCGAGCGGCTTCACGCGCATCTTGAGGCGGAGCCGGGCGTGTCCCTGGCTGATGTCGGGTTTTCGCAGGCTGTCACCCGTGCCGCGTTGGATCGGCGTGCGGTGGTTGTCGCTGGGGACCGTGCGGATCTGCTGGCGGGCCTGGCCGAGCTTGCGGCCGGTCGCACGTCCGCCGCGCTGGTGGAGGGGACGGCCGCTGAGGGCAAGGTGGCGTTCCTTTTCACCGGGCAGGGCAGTCAGCGGCTGGGTATGGGCCGTGAGCTTTACGAGACGTATCCGGTGTTCGCTGAGGCGCTGGACGCGGTGTGTGAGCGGACCGAACTGCCGCTGCACGACGTGCTGTTCGGGACCGACGCCGACCTGCTGGACCAGACCGGCTACACGCAGCCTGCGTTGTTCGCGGTCGAGGTGGCGTTGTTCCGGTTGGTGGAGTCGTGGGGGCTGCGGCCGGACTTCCTGTCCGGGCACTCCATTGGTGAGCTGGCGGCGGCGCACGTTGCCGGGGTGCTGTCGCTGGATGACGCCTGCACGTTGGTGGCGGCTCGTGGCCGTTTGATGCAGGAGCTGCCGGGTGGCGGCGCGATGGTCGCTGTTCAGGCGTCCGAGGATGAGGTCACGCTGACGGATGGCGTGAGCATTGCGGCGATCAATGGGCCTTCCTCTGTCGTCATCGCGGGCGACGAGGCCGAGGTTCTGGAGATCGCTGCGGGCTTTGAGGCGCAGGGTCGTAAGACCAAGCGGCTGACCGTGAGCCATGCGTTCCATTCGCCGCATATGGACGGGATGCTGGACGCGTTCCGCGCGGTGGCTGCGGGGCTGACGTTCAACGCCCCGCGTATCCCGATTGTTTCGAACCTCACCGGTGCTGTCGTCTCCGCTGAGGAGATCTGCGCGCCGGAGTTCTGGGTCCGTCATGTGCGGGAGGCGGTGCGTTTCCTGGATGGTGTGCGGGTGTTGGAGGCCGAGGGCGTTACGACGTTCGTCGAGCTCGGTCCCGACGGTGTGCTGTCGGCCATGGCGCAGGACTGTGTCACGGCAGAGGACGCCGTGTTCGTTCCGGTGATGCGTAAGGGGCGTGTTGAAGCGGAGACGTTGACGGCTGCTGTCGCCCGGGCGCATGTCCGTGGTGTGACGGTGGACTGGGAGGCGTTCTTCGCGGGCACGGGGGCGGCCCGTGTCGATCTGCCGACCTATGCCTTCCAACGTCGTCGCTTCTGGCCGGAGATCGCGATTGGCTCTGGTCGGCCTTCGGGGGCGGCCGGTTGGCGTTATCGGGTGGTTTGGCGGTCGTTGGCTGAGGTTCGGTCGTCGTCGCGTTTGTCGGGTGAGTGGTTGGTGGTGGTGCCGGAGGCTGGGTCTTCGGCTGATGTTGTCGGTGGGCTTGTTGAGCGTGGCGCCAGTGTGCGGGAGTTGGTTTTTGCGTCTGAGGAGGGGCTTGGGCGTGGGGTGTTGGCGGAGCGGCTTGGGGTTGGTGTAGCGGGTTCGTTGGCTGGTGTGGTGTCGCTTTTGCCTGGTGTGGTGTCGACGGCTGTGTTGGTGCAGGCGTTGGGTGATGCCGGTGTGGTGGCGCCGTTGTGGTGTGTGACGCGGGGTGCGGTGTCGGTTGCGGCGTCGGATCGGTTGCGTGATGTGGGGCAGGCTGGGGTTTGGGGTCTGGGCCGGGTTGTTGGGTTGGAGCATCCTGAGCGTTGGGGTGGCTTGGTTGATCTGCCGGAGACGGTGGATGGGCGGGCGTTGTCCCGGTTGGTTGGGGTGCTGGCTGGTGGGGTGGCTGGTGAGGACCAGGTCGCGGTGCGTTCGGCTGGGGTGTTCGGGCGCAGGTTGGTGCGTGCTGCGCAGGGCGGTGTCGAGGGTGGTGCGTGGGCGCCGGATGGCACGGTGTTGGTCACTGGTGGTACCGGTGCGTTGGGTGCTGAGGTGGCGCGTTGGTTGGTGCGTGGTGGGGCCCGGCATGTCGTGTTGACCAGTCGCCGGGGTGTGGATGCGCCTGGTGCGGCTGAGCTGCGGGCCGAGTTGGCGGCTACCGGTGCCGAGGTCACGATTGCTGCGTGTGATGTGGCGGATCGTGGGGCGCTTGAGGGGTTGCTTGGTTCGATTCCGGCGGAGTATCCGCTGACGGGTGTGGTGCATGCGGCTGGTGTGTTGGATGACGGTGTTCTGGATGCTCTGACGCCTGAGCGGTTTGAGTACGTGTGGCGGGCGAAGGCGCTCTCCGCGCTCAACCTGCATGAACTCACCCGCGATCTCGACCTGTCAGCGTTCGTACTGTTCTCCTCGATCAGCGGCACGCTCGGCAGCACTGGGCAGGCCAACTACGCCGCCGCCAACGCGTACTTGGACGCGCTGGCCGAGCAGCGCCGGGCCGACGGCCTGGCCGCCACCTCCATCGCCTGGGGCGCCTGGGCCGAGGGCGGTATGGCGGCCGATGCCGAGTTGGAGCGGCGGATGCGGTTGGGCGGGGTCCCGCCGATGGCCGCTGAGCTGGCGATCGAGGCGCTACAGCGTGCGCTGGACCTGGACGAGACGGCCGTGGCGGTCGCCGACGTCGACTGGGAGCGGTTCGCACCCGGCTTCACCGCCGTACGCCCCAGCCCACTGCTGGCCGAACTCCCGGAGGCCCGAAGCACCGCGCCCGCCGTCCCCGACGGTGGTTCGCGGTCGACGCTGGCCCAGCGGCTGGCTGGACTGTCCGAAGCGGAGCGGGAGCGGGTCACCCTCGAACTCGTCCGTACCTATGTGGCGGAGGTACTCGGACACTCCGATGTCGACGAGGTCGAGTCCGGGCGGGCGTTCAAGGAGCTTGGTTTTGACTCGCTGACCGCCGTGGAGCTACGGAACCGTCTGGGTGCGGCGACCGAGCTGCGGCTGCCTGCCACGTTGATCTTCGACTATCCGACTCCGGCCGCGCTGGCGGAGTACCTGCGTACCGAACTCCTCGGTGTTCAGGCCGCGGTGGTCGGTCCGGTGGCGAAGGCGGTGGACGACGATCCGATCGCGATCGTGGCGATGAGCTGCCGCTTCCCCGGCGGTGTGCGGTCACCGGAAGACCTGTGGGAGCTGCTGGCGTCTGGCGGGGACGCGATCTCCGGGCTGCCCATGGACCGTGGCTGGGACGTCGAATCCCTCTACAACCCCGACCCGGACGCCCCGGGCACGATGTACGCCCGTGAGGGCGGCTTCCTCTACGACGCGGCCGACTTCGACCCGGCGTTCTTCGGGATCTCGCCGCGTGAGGCGCTGGCGATGGACCCGCAGCAGCGGCTGCTGCTGGAGACCTCGTGGGAGGCGTTCGAGCGGGCGGGCATCGACCCGGTCACGCTGCGCGGCAGCCAGGCCGGAGTATTCGTCGGCACCAACGGTCAGGACTATCTCTCGCTGCTGCTGCAGGAACCCGAGGGCCTTGAGGGGCACTTGGGCACGGGCAACGCCGCGAGCGTGGTCTCCGGCCGACTCTCCTACGTCTTCGGCCTTGAAGGCCCCGCGGTGACCGTCGATACGGCGTGCTCGTCGTCGCTCGTCGCGCTGCACTGGGCGATCCAGGCGCTGCGCAACGGTGAGTGCTCGCTGGCGCTGGCCGGTGGTGTGACGGTGATGTCGACCCCGGGTACGTTCCTTGAGTTCAGCCGTCAGCGTGGTTTGGCGGAGGACGGTCGTATCAAGGCGTTCGCGGCCGCGGCGGATGGTACGGGGTGGGGTGAGGGTGTTGGCATGCTGCTGGTGGAGCGGCTGTCGGACGCTCGCCGTCATGGTCACCCGGTGCTGGCGATCGTGCGCGGCAGTGCCGTCAACCAGGACGGCGCCAGCAATGGGCTGACGGCGCCCAATGGTCCGTCGCAGCAGCGAGTCATCCGCCAGGCGCTCGCCAGCGCTGGTTTGTCGGCGGCGGACGTGGACGCGGTGGAGGCGCACGGTACGGGCACCACGCTGGGTGACCCGATCGAGGCGCAGGCGCTGCTGGCGACGTATGGGCAGGACCGTGCTGAGGGACGGCCGCTGTGGCTGGGCTCGATCAAGTCCAACATCGGTCACACCCAGGCTGCGGCCGGTGTCGCGGGTGTGATCAAGATGGTGTTGGCGATGCAGAACGGCGTGCTGCCGCAGACGCTGCATGTGGATGAGCCGACGCCGCACGTGGACTGGTCGGAGGGCGATATCGCGCTGCTGACCGAGGCCGTGGAGTGGCCGGAGACGGAGGGGCCGCGTAGGGCCGGTATCTCGTCGTTCGGCTTCAGCGGCACCAACGCGCACACGATCATCGAACAGGTACCGCAGGAACTGCCGGAGGACCCGGCGGAGGTGGCCGCCGCTCCCTCGACACTGCCGTGGGTGCTGTCGGCCAAGGAGCCGGAAGGGCTACGCGGCCAGGCCCTGCGGCTGCGGGACCACCTGCTGAGCGGCGATGATGCGGGACTGGCGAACGTGGGCTACTCGCTGGCGGTCGGCCGTACGACCTTCGAAAGCCGTGCCGTACTCGTAGCGGGTGATCGCGAGGAGTTCCTGGCGCGGCTCGATGCACTGGCCGAGGGACGTGGCACGGCTGGATTGGTCGAGGGTTCGCCGGTTGGCGGGAAGGTCGCGTTCCTGTTCACCGGGCAGGGCAGTCAGCGGCTTGGCATGGGCCGGGAGCTGTACGAGACGTATCCCGTCTTCGCCGAAGCGGTGGACGCGGTGTGTGAGCGGTTGGAACTGCCGCTGAAGGATGTGCTGTTCGGGGACGAAGGCACGTTGCTGGATCAGACGGCCTACACGCAGCCCGCGCTGTTCGCGGTTGAGGTGGCGTTGTTCCGGTTGGTGGAGTCGTGGGGGTTGAAGCCGGACTTCCTGTCCGGGCATTCGATCGGTGAGTTGGCTGCTGCGCATGTGGCGGGTGTGCTGTCGCTTGCGGATGCTTGTGCGTTGGTGGCGGCTCGTGGCCGGTTGATGCAGGAGCTGCCGGGTGGCGGCGCGATGGTCGCTGTTCAGGCGTCCGAGGATGAGGTCACGCTGACGGATGGCGTGAGCATCGCGGCGATCAATGGGCCTTCCTCTGTCGTCATCGCGGGCGACGAGGCCGAGGTTCTGGAGATCACCGCGGGCTTTGAGGCGCGGGGTCGTAAGACCAAGCGGCTGACCGTGAGCCATGCGTTCCATTCGCCGCATATGGACGGGATGCTGGACGCGTTCCGCGAGGTGGCCGCAGGCCTGACCTACCAAGCCCCACGCATTCCGATCGTCTCCAACCTCACCGGCACCGTCGTCTCCGCCGAGGAGATCACCGCGCCGGAGTTCTGGGTCCGCCATGTCCGTGAGGCCGTCCGCTTCCTCGATGGCATCCGGACGCTGGAGGCGCAGAACGTCACGACGTTCGTCGAGCTCGGTCCCGACGGTGTGCTGTCGGCCATGGCACAGGACTGCGTCACGGCAGAGGACGCCGTGTTCGTTCCGGTGATGCGTAAGGGGCGTGTTGAAGCAGAGACGCTGACGGCCGCTGTCGCCCAGGTGCATGTCCGTGGTGTGACGGTGGACTGGGAGGCGTTCTTCGCGGGCACGGGCGCACATCGAGTGGACCTGCCCACGTATGCCTTCCAGCGCCAGCGCTACTGGCCGGAGATTTTCACGCAGTCGACGGATATCGCGACACCTGGCTCGGTTGACGGTTGGCGTTATCGGGTGGTTTGGCGGTCGTTGGCTGAGGTTCGGTCGTCGTCGCGTTTGTCGGGTGAGTGGTTGGTGGTGGTGCCGGAGGCTGGGTCTTCGGCTGATGTTGTCGGTGGGCTTGTTGAGCGTGGCGCCAGTGTGCGGGAGTTGGTTTTTGCGTCTGAGGAGGGGCTTGGGCGTGGGGTGTTGGCGGAGCGGCTTGGGGTTGGTGTAGCGGGTTCGTTGGCTGGTGTGGTGTCGCTTTTGCCTGGTGTGGTGTCGACGGCTGTGTTGGTGCAGGCGTTGGGTGATGCCGGTGTGGTGGCGCCGTTGTGGTGTGTGACGCGGGGTGCGGTGTCGGTTGCGGCGTCGGATCGGTTGCGTGATGTGGGGCAGGCTGGGGTTTGGGGTCTGGGCCGGGTTGTTGGGTTGGAGCATCCGGAGCGTTGGGGTGGCTTGGTTGATCTGCCGGAGGCGGTGGATGGGCGGGCGTTGTCCCGGTTGGTTGGGGTGCTGGCTGGTGGGGTGGCTGGTGAGGACCAGGTCGCGGTGCGTTCGGCTGGGGTGTTCGGGCGCAGGTTGGTGCGTGCTGCGCAGGGCGGTGTCGAGGGTGGTGCGTGGGCGCCGGATGGCACGGTGTTGGTCACTGGTGGTACCGGTGCGTTGGGTGCTGAGGTGGCGCGTTGGTTGGTGCGTGGTGGTGCCCGGCATGTCGTGTTGACCAGTCGCCGGGGTGTGGATGCGCCTGGTGCGGCTGAGCTGCGGGCCGAGTTGGCGGCTACCGGTGCCGAGGTCACGATTGCTGCGTGTGATGTGGCGGATCGTGGGGCGCTTGAGGGGTTGCTTGGTTCGATTCCGGCGGAGTATCCGCTGACGGGTGTGGTGCATGCGGCTGGTGTGTTGGATGACGGTGTTCTGGATGCTCTGACGCCTGAGCGGTTTGAGTACGTGTGGCGGGCGAAGGCGCTCTCCGCGCTCAACCTGCATGAACTCACCCGTGATCTCGACCTGTCAGCGTTCGTACTGTTCTCCTCGGTGAGCGGTGTCTGGGGTACCGCCGGCCAGGCCAACTACGCTGCCGCGAACGCGTTCTTGGACGCCCTGGCCGAGCAGCGCCGGGCCGAGGGCCTGGTGGCAGCGTCGGTGGCATGGGGGCCGTGGGCTGAGGGCGGTATGGCGGCCGATGCCGAGTTGGAGCGGCGGATGCGGTTGGGCGGGGTCCCGCCGATGGCCGCTGAGCTGGCGATCGAGGCGCTACAGCGTGCGCTGGACCTGGATGAGACGGCCGTGGCGGTCGCCGACGTCGACTGGGAGCGGTTCGCACCCGGCTTCACCGCCGTACGCCCCAGCCCACTGTTCGCCGAACTCCCGGAGGCGCGCCGCGCCCTGAACGGCACTGATGCCTCAACACCCGCCAGCGACAGCCGAGTTGCCGAATCCTCACTGGTGCAGCGCCTCACCGGCCTGTCCGAGGCCGAGCAGAGCCGCACGCTACTGGATCTGGTGCGGGGCGCCGTGGCGGTGGTACTGGGTCACGCCGGAGCCGAGTCCGTCGGTGCCAACCGGGCGTTCAAGGAGCTTGGTTTCGACTCGCTGACCGCCGTGGAGCTACGGAACCGTCTGGGTGCGGCGACCGAGCTGCGGCTGCCTGCCACGTTGATCTTCGACTATCCGACTCCGGCCGCGCTGGCGGAGTACCTGCGTACCGAACTCCTGGGAGTTCAGGCCGCGGTGGTCGGTCCGGTGGCGAAGGCGGTGGACGACGACCCGATCGCGATCGTGGCGATGAGCTGCCGCTTCCCCGGCGGCGTGCGTACCCCCGAGGACCTTTGGCGGCTGCTGACTTCGGGTGTCGACGCCGTGGGGGAGTTCCCGACCGACCGTGGCTGGGACATCGAGTCGCTCTATGACCCGCGGTCCGAGGGCCAGGACACGTCCTACGCGAACGAAGGCGGCTTCCTTTACGACGCGGGCGAGTTCGATCCGGCGTTCTTCGGGATCTCGCCGCGTGAGGCGCTGGCGATGGACCCGCAGCAGCGGCTGCTGCTGGAGACCTCGTGGGAGGCGTTCGAGCGGGCCGGAATCGACCCGTCGTCGCTGCGCGGCAGCCAGGCTGGAGTCTTCGTCGGCACCAACGGTCAGGACTACCTGTCCCTGGTCCTGAACTCGGCCGACGGCGGCGACGGCTTCATGAGCACCGGCAACTCGGCGAGTGTGGTGTCCGGCCGTCTCTCCTACACCTTCGGCCTCGAAGGCCCTGCGATGACTGTCGATACGGCGTGCTCGTCCTCGTTGGTGGCGCTGCACCTGGCGGCGCAGGCCTTGCGCAACGGTGAGTGCTCGCTGGCGCTGGCCGGTGGTGTGACGGTGATGTCGACCCCGGGCGCGTTCATCGAGTTCAGTCGTCAGCGCGGTTTGGCGGAGGACGGTCGTATCAAGGCGTTCGCGGCGGGTGCGGATGGTACGGGGTGGGGTGAGGGTGTTGGCATGCTGCTGGTGGAGCGGCTGTCGGACGCTCGCCGTCATGGTCACCCGGTGCTGGCGATCGTGCGCGGTAGCGCCGTCAATCAGGATGGCGCGAGTAATGGTCTGACGGCGCCGAACGGTCCCTCGCAGCAGCGGGTGATCCGGCAGGCGCTGGCAAGTGCTGGTTTGTCGGCGAGCGACGTTGATGCGGTGGAGGCACACGGTACGGGCACGACATTGGGTGACCCGATCGAGGCGCAGGCGCTGCTGGCGACGTATGGCCAGGACCGCTCCGACGATCAGCCGTTGTGGCTGGGGTCGATCAAGTCCAACATCGGTCACACCCAGGCTGCGGCCGGTGTCGCGGGAATCATCAAGATGGTGCTGGCGATGCAGAACGGCGTGCTGCCGCAGACACTGCACGTTGATGAGCCGACGCCGCACGTGGACTGGTCGCAGGGCGACATCGCCCTGCTTACGGAGTCCGTGCCGTGGCCGGAGACGGGGCACGCGCGTCGGGCGGGCGTCTCCTCCTTCGGAGTCAGCGGCACCAACGCGCACACCGTCCTGGAGCAGGCCCCGGCGGACGACACATCCGCCACGGAACCGCTGATGGACAGCGCCATCACGCCATGGGTGCTCTCCGGCAGGACCGCGCCCGCGCTCCGCGATCAGGCCGAGCGGCTGCTGTCCCACCTGGCGACCCACGGTGAACTGCGCCCGGTGGACGTCGGATTCTCGCTCGCCACGGGTAGGGCGGCGCTGGAACACCGTGCGGCCGTCATCGCGGAGGACGCGAACGGGTTCCTGGATGGGCTGCGCGCGCTGGCAGCGGATGCGTCCGACGTGGGCGTGGTACGGGGAGAGGCCGGTACCGAGGGCAAGACGGCGTTCCTGTTCACCGGGCAGGGTAGTCAGCGTCTTGGGATGGGTCGGGAGCTGTATGAGGCGTATCCGGTGTTCGCGGATGCGCTGGACGCGGTGGCCGCCGAGTTGGACGGGCATCTTGAACGGCCGTTGTATGACGTGCTGTTCGGTTCGCGGCCTGAGTTGTTGGATCAGACCGGCTTCACGCAGCCCGCGTTGTTCGCGGTCGAGGTGGCGCTGTTCCGGCTCGTCCAGGCCTGGGGTCTGATGCCCGACTTCCTGTCCGGGCATTCGATCGGTGAGCTGGCGGCTGCGCATGTGGCCGGGGTGTTGTCGCTGGAGGATGCGTGCAGGCTGGTGGCGGCGCGTGGTCGTCTGATGCAGGAGCTGCCGGGTGGCGGTGCGATGGTCGCCGTGCAGGCGTCGGCGGATGAGGTTGATCAGCTGTTGACCGAGCGGGTCAGCATTGCCGCGATCAATGGTCCGACGTCGGTGGTGGTCGCGGGGGATGAGGACGCGGTGGTGGAGATCGCTGCGGGCTTTGAGGCGCGGGGTCGTAAGACGAAGCGGTTGACCGTGAGCCATGCGTTCCATTCGCCGCACATGGACGGGATGCTGGCTGAGTTCCGTAAGGTTGCCGAGGGGCTGTCGTACGAGGCGCCGCGTGTTCCGATCGTCTCGAACCTGACCGGTGCGGTGGTCTCCGCGGAGGAGATCTGTCTGCCGGACTTTTGGGTGCGGCATGTTCGTGAGGCTGTGCGTTTCCTTGATGGGATCCGTGCTTTGGAGGCGGAGAACGTCACGACGTTCGTGGAGCTCGGCCCGGACGGTGTGTTGTCGGCGATGGCGCAGGACTGTGTCGTGGCGGATGATGTCGCCGTGTTCGTTCCGGTCCTGCGCAAGGGCCGTGCCGAGGCCGAGTCGTTGACTGCCGCGCTGGCCCAGGCGTACGTCCGGGGCCTGGTGGTCGACTGGCAGGCGTACTACGCCGGGACCGGCGCTGACCGCGTCGACCTGCCCACGTATGCCTTCCAACGCCAGCGGTACTGGGTCGACACCTTCGCGGTGTTCGACGATGTGACGTCGGTCGGGCTCGGGCACGTCGGTCATCCGCTGCTGGGCGCGGCGGTGGAACTGCCCGAGTCGGATGGGTTCCTCTTCACCGGCCGGTTGTCGTTGCAGAGCCACCCGTGGCTGGCCGACCACACGCTCATGGACACCGTCGTTCTGCCGCCCTCGGCCTTCGTCGAGCTGGCGATCCACGCCGGGGACCAGGTGGGCTGCGGTGGGGTGGACGAGTTGACGGTGGAGTCGCCGCTTGTCCTTCCCGAGCGCGGCGGGGTCCAACTGCGGGTGACCGTGGGCGAGCCCGACGAGTCCGGGCGGCGCGCCCTGAGCGTGCACTCGCGTCCGGACGACGCCACGGGAGACGGCGCCGTACGGCCCGATCTGCCCTGGACCCGTAACGCCAGCGGTGTACTCACCGCTGCGGAGCCGAGCATCGCCCCGCAGCCCGATCTGGCCGTATGGCCCCCGGCCCGGGCCGTGGCGGCGCCGTCCGACGCGGCAGAGGTCTACCAGCGGCTGGCCGTGGCCGGGCTGGTACACGGGCCGGTGTTCCAGGGCCTGCACCAGGTGTGGACGCGCGACGACGAGGTCTACGCGGAAGTGCGTCTCGCGCCGGAGCAGCATGCTGACGCCGCCCGGTTCGCACTGCATCCGGCGCTGCTGGACGCGGCGCTGCACGCACGCGCCCCGCAGATCGCCGGGGACGGCCTGCCGCTCTCGTGGCGCGGCGTCGCACTGCACGCCTCCGGTGCCTTGACCCTGCGGGTACGGATCGCCCCGGCGGGAACCGGCACGGTGTCGCTGACGGCGGCGGACGAGACGGGCACCCCCGTCGCGTCCGTGGCGGCCGTGGCACTGCGCCCGCTCTCCGCGGACCAACTCGCCGTCGTCCAGACGGCCGACGGCGGAACCACGCGGCACGATGCGCTGTTCCGCCTCAGCTGGGCACAACTGCCCGTCGCCTCGCCGACGTCGAGCCGCTACGCGGTCATAGGCACCGTGGACGACGAGCTGACCGGAGCGCTGGCGGCGGCCGGTGTGCACGGCGAGGCGTTCGAGGACCTGGCGGCGCTGGACGCGGCCATCGCCGCCGGGCAACCGGTGCCGGATGCCGTCCTCGTACCCTGCCTCCACCCGACCACCGAAGAGTCGACCACCGAAGAGACGACTGCCCCAGAACCGACCGCCGCATCCGTTCGCGAGGCCGTCACCCGAGTCCTCGGCACGCTGCAATCGTGGCTGGCCGGTGAGCGGTTCGGCTCGGCGCGGCTGGTGCTGGTCACGCGGGGTGCGGTCGACACGGGCGGCGAATCGCTGCCAACGGACCTGGTCGGCGCGCCGCTTTGGGGACTGGCTCGCTCGGCGCAGTCCGAGAACCCGGACCGCATCGTGCTGCTCGACATCGACGGCACCGCTCCGACGCACTCGGCCCTACCCGGTGCCATCGCCTCCGGCGAACCCGAACTGGCCCTGCGCGCGGGCGTGGCGTACGTGCCGCGGCTCGCCAGGGCCGAGTCGGCCGCTGTCGGCGCCGCCCGTTCCATCGATCCGGAGGGAACCGTCCTGATCACCGGAGCCACCGGTGGCCTGGGACGACTCCTCGCCGCACACCTTGTCGCCGAACACGGCGCGCGTCATCTGCTGCTGGTCAGCCGCAGCGGCGCGGCGGCCGAGGGCATGGCGGAACTCGGGGAGGAGCTCGGCGAGTTGGGGGCACAGGTCACGATGGCGGCCTGCGACGCCGCCGATCGTGAGGCACTGGCCGGACTCCTCGACGGGATTCCGGCCGAGCACCCGCTCACGGCCGTCGCCCACGTCGCCGCGGTGCTGGACGACGGCGTCGTCGACAAGCTGACGCCGGACAGGTTGGCTCATGTGCTGCGGCCCAAGGTCGACGCCGCGCTCAACCTGCATGAACTCACCAAGGACCGGGACCTGTCCGCGTTCGTGATGTTCTCGGCGGCGGCCGGCACCCTCGGCGCCGCCGGGCAGGCGAACTACGCGGCGGCCAACGTCTTCCTGGACGCACTCGCCCGGCACCGGCACGCCCATGGGCTCCCGGCCGTATCGCTGGTGTGGGGCATGTGGGCCGAAGAGCGCGGTATGGCCGGCCGGTTGGCCGCCGCCGACCGCTCGCGCGCGGCACACGGCGGCATGGTGCCGCTGTCCGCCGACGAGGGCCTCGCACTGTTCGACGCCGCCGTCCGTACCGAAGAAGCCGTCCTGGTGCCCATCCGGCTCGACTTCGCCACGCTACGTGCGGCGGGAGCGGCCGGCGAGCTGCATCCGATGTTCCGGGGGCTGGTACGTACACCGGTCCGCCGGGCCGTGGAGCACGGGCACGGCGGTGCGGCCGAGAAGGAGACCCTGGAGCGGCGGTTGTCGCGGCTGTCGGAGGCCGAGCAGGAGCGTACGGTGCTCGACCTGGTACGCGGGCAGGTCGCCGCGGTACTGGGGTACGCGTCATCCGACCTGGTGGGCGCCGGGCAGGCGTTCCGCGAGCTCGGCTTCGACTCCCTCACCGCCGTGGAACTGCGCAACCGGTTGAACGCGGCCACCGAACTGCGGCTGCCGGCCACCCTGATCTACGACTACCCGACACCGGCCGCGCTCGCCCAGTACCTGCGGGCAGAGGTCGCACCGGACGGGGCGGGGGAGCCGGGGATCTCCGTACTGGAGGAGCTGGACCGGCTGGAGAACTCCCTGTCCGCGCTGGCACCGGACGATGTCTCGGCGCTGGTGCCGGACGAGGCGGCGCACGCCCGTATCGCGGTACGGCTGCAGTCGCTCTTGGCGAAGTGGAACGACGTCCGCGGCGGCGCGGGAGAGGGCGGTACGGCGGACGTGCTCGAAGAGGCCAGCGACGACGAACTCTTCGACTTCATCGACAAGAGGTTCGGCAAGGGCTGAGCGAGCGCTGACCGATCCGACACCGACTACCGCGACGATCTCGACCATTCCGAATGGGTGAAGCGCCAATGGCGAACGAAGCAAGGCTCCGGGAATACCTCAAGAAGGTCACGACGGAACTCGACGAGACCTATGGACGGCTGCGGGAAATTGAGGACCAGGCACGGGAGCCCATTGCCATTGTGGCGATGAGCTGCCGTTTCCCCGGAGATGTGCGGTCGCCCGAGGAGCTGTGGCGGCTGCTGGAGTCGGGAACCGACGCGCTGTCCGGCTTCCCCCTCGACCGCGGCTGGGACGTCGAGGCGCTGTACGACCCGGATCCGGACTCCCCTGGCACCTCGTACACCCGTGAGGGCGGCTTCCTGAACGATGCCGCCCGGTTCGATCCGGCGTTCTTCGGGATCAGCCCGCGCGAGGCGCTGGCGATGGATCCGCAGCAGCGGCTGCTGCTGGAGACCTCGTGGGAGTCCTTCGAACGCGCGGGCATCGACCCGGGGACGCTGCGCGGCAGCCAGTCCGGTGTGTTCGTCGGCATCAACGGTTCGGACTATCTCAACGCGCTGCTGGAGGCGGACGACGACTTCGCCGGACATCTGGGCACCGGCAATGCGGCCAGCGTGATATCCGGCCGCCTTTCCTACACCTTCGGGCTGGAAGGGCCCGCCGTCACGGTGGACACGGCGTGCTCGGCCTCGCTGGTGGCACTGCACCTGGCGGTGCAGGCGCTGCGCAACGGTGAGTGCTCGCTGGCGCTCGCGGGCGGCGCGCATGTGATGGCGACCCCGGGCCTGTTCGTGGAGTTCAGCCGTCAGCGCGGTCTTTCCATCGACGGCCGCTGCAAGGCCTTCTCCTCCGACGCCGACGGGTTCGGCCCGGCCGAGGGCGTGGGCATGCTGCTGGTGGAACGGCTCTCGGACGCCCGCAGGAACGGCCACCCGGTACTGGCGATCGTGCGTGGCAGTGCCATCAACCAGGATGGTGCGAGCAACGGTCTGACGGCGCCGAACGGCCCGTCGCAGCAGCGCGTCATCCGCCAGGCGCTGGCGAACGCCCGGCTCACCGCCGACCAGGTCGACGCGGTCGAGGCGCACGGTACGGGGACTTCGCTCGGTGACCCGATCGAGGCGCAGGCACTGCTGGCCACTTACGGTCAGGGGCGGCAGGAGGGGGAGCCGCTGCTGTTGGGGTCGTTGAAGTCCAACATCGGCCACACCCAAGGGGCCGCGGGTGTCGCGGGCGTGATCAAGATGGTGCTGGCGATGCGGCACGGTGTGCTGCCGAAGTCGCTGCACATCGCCGAACCGTCGCCGCACGTGGACTGGTCGGCCGGTGCGGTGTCGCTGCTGACGCAGACCACCGAGTGGCCGCAGACCGGTCGGCCGCGACGTGCCGGAATCTCGGCCTTCGGCTTCAGCGGCACCAATGCCCATGTGATCGTCGAGCAGGCCCCGGTGGAGGAGGAGCAGGAGCCCGCCGGGGAACTGCCAGGCACCGTTCTGTGGCCGCTGTCCGGGAAGAGTGAGGGCGCGCTGCGCGGTCAGGCCGATCGGCTGCTCGCGCTGCTGGACGCCGACGCCGGGCTTCGCCCCGTCGATGTGGGCTGGTCGTTGGCGATGGGCCGGGCCGGACATGAGCACCGTGCGGTGGTGGCGGGCGAGGGACTCGCCGAGCTGCGCTCCGGACTTGCGGCGTTGGCGGCTGACGGTATGGCCGCTGGGCTGACGCAGGGTGTGAGCGTCGGTGGTAAGTCGGTGTTTGTCTTTCCTGGGCAGGGGTCGCAGTGGGTGGGGATGGCGGTGGGGTTGTTGGATGCCTCGCCGGTGTTCGCTGCTCGGATCGATGAGTGTGCGGGGGCTTTGGATCCGTTCACTGGTTGGTCTTTGGTGGATGTGTTGCGGGGGGTTGAGGGTGCGCCGTCGTTGGACCGGGTGGATGTGGTTCAGCCGGTGTTGTTCGCGGTGATGGTGTCGTTGGCTGAGGTGTGGCGGTCGGTGGGTGTGGAGCCGGCGGCCGTGGTGGGTCATTCGCAGGGTGAGATCGCTGCTGCGTGTGTGGCCGGAATCCTCGGCTTGGAGGATGCTGCGCGGGTTGTGGCGTTGCGTAGTCAGGCTATTGGGCGGGTGCTGGCCGGGTTGGGCGGCATGGTGTCCGTTGCGTTGCCGGTGGTGGCGGTGCGGGAGCGGATTGCCGTCTGGGGTGAGGACCGGATTTCGGTTGCCGCGGTGAACGGGCCGTCGTCGGTGGTGGTCTCGGGTGAACCGGGGGCGCTGGATGAGTTGTTGGCGTCGTGTGAGTCGGATGGTGTGCGGGCGCGTCGTATTCCGGTGGACTACGCGTCGCACTCCGCGCAGGTGGAGCTGCTGCGTGATGAGCTGCTGGAGCTTCTGGCGCCGATCGTGCCGCGGGCTGCGCGGGTGCCGTTCTTGTCGACGGTGTCGGGTGAGTGGGTGGAGGGTCCGGAGCTTTCTGCGGAGTACTGGTTCCGTAACCTGCGGCAGACCGTGGAGTTGGAGAGCGCCACTCGTACGTTGTTGGAGCAGGGTTTCGGGGTGTTCATCGAGTCCAGCCCGCACCCGGTGCTGACCGTGGGCGTGCAGGAGACCATCGAGGACTCCGGCCGAGACGCGGCCGTCCTGGGTTCGCTGCGTCGCGACGAAGGCGGCTTGGACCGCTTCTACGCCTCCCTGGGTGAGGCGTATGTTCGCGGTGTGACGGTGGACTGGGATGCCGTCTTCGCGGGCACCGGTGCCCGCCGGGTCGAGCTGCCGACGTACGCCTTCCAGCGTCAGCGGTACTGGCCGGAGGCCGCCGCGCCGGAGGAGATCGCGGCAGCGCCGACGGATCCGATCGACGCCCTGTTCTGGGAGGCCGTCGAGCGCGAGGACCTGGAATCGCTCGCCGAGACGCTGGAGATCGAGGGCGATCAGCCACTCAGCTCCGTACTGCCCGTGCTGTCCTCCTGGCGTCGTACGAACCGCGAGCGGTCGACGGTGGACGGCTGGCGCTACCGCGTCGCCTGGAAGCCGCTTCCGGAGGATGCCACCGCCCGGTTGTCCGGGACCTGGCTGCTCATCTCGTCCGAGACCGAAGCCGCCAGGGCGACGGACACCGCCCGCGTCCTCACCGAACGCGGCGCGACCGTACGGCAGTTGGTGCCGGCCGCCACCGACCGCGAGTCGCTGGCCGAGCTGCTGCGCGCGGAGCAAGCGGAGGACGGCGGTACGACCTTTGGCGGGGTGCTCTCCCTCCTGGCGTTCGGCAGCCAACCCCTGCATTCCGCTGTGGCGTTGGTGCAGGCGATGTCGGACGCCGAGGTCAACGCCCCGTTGTGGTGTGCGACCCGTGGCGCTGTCTCCGTCGGTGCCGCCGAGCGGCTGGAGAATCCGACTCAGGCGCTGGTGTGGGGCCTTGGCCGGGTGGCGTCCATGGAGCACGGCGAGCGGTGGGGCGGGCTGGTGGACCTCCCGGAGGTCGCCGACGACCGCGCGCTGGCCCGTATGGTCGCCGTGTTGGCCGGGACGGACGGGGAGGACCAGGTCGCGGTCCGCTCCTCCGGTCTGTTCACCCGCAGGCTGGTCCGCGCCTCCCTGGCGCAGACGCCCGCGGTACGCGCCTGGCAGCCGGACGGCACCGTCCTGGTCACCGGCGGTACGGGCACGCTCGGCGGACATGCCGCCCGCCATCTGGCCCGCAACGGCGCCAAGCACCTCCACCTGACCAGCCGACGCGGCGAAGACACGCCGGGCGCCGCCGAACTGCTCGCCGAACTGCAGGAGTTGGGCGCCGAGGTCACCATCTCCGCCTGCGACATCGCCGACCGGGACGCGCTGGCCGCACTGCTGGCCGCCATCCCCGATGAGCGTCGGCTGTCGGCGGTCGTGCACACCGCGGCGGTGCTCGACGACGGCGTGATCGAAGGCCTGACCCCGGCACAGGTTGACGGAGTGCTGCGGGTCAAGGTCGACGGGACGCTCAATCTGCATGAGCTGACCCGTGATCTGGACCTGTCCGCCTTCGTGATGTTCTCGTCCTTCGCGGCCACGTTCGGGGCGCCGGGACAGGGCAACCAGGCCCCCGGCAACGCCTTCCTCGAGGCGCTGGCGGAACAGCGCCGCGCCGACGGCCTGACCGCCACCACCATCTCCTGGGGGCCGTGGGGTGATGGCAGCGCGGTGGGCGGTGCCATCGGTGACCGTATGCGCCGTCACGGCATCAACGAGATGGCACCCGAGCGGGCGGTCGCCGCACTGGGCCATGTGCTGGACCGGGACGAGACGGTGCTGACCGTCATCGACATGGAGTGGAAGCGGTTCGCGCTCGCCTTCACCGCGGACCGTGCACGACGCCTGCTGCATGAGCTGCCCGAGGCGCGCCAGGTCATCGAGAACGCGCAGAACGACACCGCGGACGACCTCACCGGCGGTGTTCCGCTCGCCAAGCAGCTCGCGGGACTGCCGGGCAGCGAGCAGGAGCGCCTGCTGCTGGACTTGGTGCGCGGCGCCGTGGCCGCCGTTCTCGGTTACTCGGGTACCGAGGCGGTCGAGGCGAACCGGGCCTTCAAGGAGTTGGGCTTCGACTCGCTGACCGCCGTGGAGCTACGCAACCGGTTGGGTGCGGCGACCGCGCTGAAGCTGCCGCCCACCCTGATCTTCGACCACCCCACGCCGTCCGCGGTGGCGGGCTATCTGCGGGTCGAGGTGCTGCCCGATGCGGAGGGCACCGGCGCGCCGGTGCTCGAAGAGCTGGACCGGCTGGAATCCCTGCTCGCCGACAGCACCCCGGACAACGTGACCCGGGCCCGGGTCACCATGCGTCTGCAGTCGCTGCTGGCGAAGTGGAACGACACCGAGGCCCCCGCGGCCGAGGAGCCGGGGACGTCGGGGGGCATTCTGGACGACGTCGACCAGCTGCAGTCGGCGTCCGACGAGGAGCTCTTCGCGTTCATCAACAAGGGACTCGGCCGGGAATGATTCAGGCCGCCCGCTGAGGGGAATTCCGTCAATGGTGGCGCCGTCGGCGGCTATTGACGGAATTCCCGGCGTCGGTGAGGATGCCGTAAAGTCCGTGGACCGGCATGGACGTTTTCTTCGGGGGCTTCTTCCCCCGAACCCCCGCAGGGGTGCGTAGGGGGCAGTAAGGGGTTGTCCGGAGGGTTAGCCCGACCATAGCCTCCCTACGAGAAGTCGATTGAATTCATTACTGGTTCGATTGTTTCTGGTTCGTTTATTTTCCGATGCCGTCTGCCGTAAATGGGTTGCGTTAAATGGCGAATGAAGAGACGCTGCGGGACTACCTCAAGCTGGTGACGGCGGATCTGCATCAGACCCGGCAACGCCTGCGCGAGGCCGAGGCGAAGAACCAGGACCCCATAGCCGTCGTGGGGATGAGTTGCCGCTACCCGGGGGGCATCAACTCCCCTGAGGACCTGTGGCAACTGGTCACCGACGGCGAGGACGCGATCAGCGACTTTCCCGCCGACCGCGGCTGGGATCTCGACACCGTTTACCACCCGGACCCCGAGCACCCGGGCACCGCCTACGTCCACCAGGGCGGGTTCGTCCGCGACTTCGCCCAGTTCGATCCCGGTGTCTTCGGTATCTCGCCCCGCGAGGCCCTTTCCATGGATCCGCAGCAGCGGTTGCTGCTGGAGACCTCGTGGGAGGCGTTCGAGCGGGCCGGTATCGACCCGACCTCGATGCGCGGCAAGCAGGTCGGCGTCTTCGTCGGCACCAGCAGCCACGACTACCTCACCGCTCTGTTGAGCTCGTCGGAAGACCTTGAGGGCTATCTGGGCACCGGCAACGCGGCGAGCGTGGCCTCCGGCCGGGTGTCGTACACCTTCGGGCTGGAAGGCCCCGCGGTCACCATCGACACCGCGTGCTCCTCGTCGCTGGTCGCGCTGCATCTGGCGGTTCAGTCGCTGCGCAACGGCGAGTGCTCGCTGGCGCTGGCCGGTGGCGCGACGCTGATGTCGGCGCCCGGCACGTTCATCGACTACAGCAAGCAGCGCGGCCTGGCCATGGACGGCCGCTGCAAGGCGTTCTCGACGGAGGCCGACGGGTTCAGCCTGTCGGAGGGCGTCGGCATCCTGCTGGTGGAGCGGCTGTCCGACGCGCGCCGCAAGGGTCATCCGGTGCTCGCGGTGGTCCGCGGTACCGCGGTGAACCAGGACGGCGCGAGCAACGGCCTGACCGCGCCCAACGGCCCCTCGCAGCAGCGCGTCATCCTCCAGGCGCTGTCGAACGCCCGGCTCACACCCGACGAGGTCGACGCCGTGGAGGCGCACGGCACCGGCACCGCCCTCGGTGACCCGATCGAGGCCCAGGCGCTGCTGGCCACCTACGGCAAGGACCGGCCGAAGGAACGGCCGCTGTGGCTGGGCTCGTTGAAGACCAACATCGGCCACGCACAGGCCGCCGCAGGTGTCGCGGGCGTCATCAAGTCGGTCATGGCCATACGGGCCGGCACGCTGCCCAAGACGCTCCACCTCACCGAGCCGACTCCGCATGTGGACTGGTCGGCGGGCGAGGTCTCGCTGCTCACCGAGGCCCGGCCGTGGCCGGACAACGGCAGGCCGCGCCGGGTGGGCGTCTCGTCGTTCGGCATGAGCGGCACCAACGCGCACACCATTCTGGAGCAGGCACCCGCCGCGGAGTCCGCGGCTACCGACACCGCCTCGTCCTTGCCGTTCGTCCCTGTCGCGCTGTCCGGCAAGGACGAGGCGGCCCTGCGTACCCAGGCCGAGCGGCTTCACGCGTACCTTGAGGCGGAGCCGGGCGTGTCCCTGGCTGATGTCGGGTTTTCGCAGGCTGTCACCCGTGCCGCGTTGGATCGGCGTGCGGTGGTTGTCGCCGGGGACCGTGCGGATCTGCTGGCGGGCCTGGCCGAGCTTGCGGCCGGTCGCACGTCCGCCGCGCTGGTGGAGGGGACGGCCGCCGAGGGCAAGGTGGCGTTCCTGTTCACCGGGCAGGGCAGCCAGCGGCTGGGGATGGGCCGGGAGCTTTACGAGACGTATCCCGCCTTCGCCGCCGCGCTGGACGCGGTGTGCGAACGGATCGAACTACCCCTGCGCGACGTGCTGTTCGGGACCGACGCCGACCTGCTGGACCAGACCGGCTACACGCAGCCCGCGTTGTTCGCGGTCGAGGTGGCGCTGTTCCGGTTGGTGGAGTCCTGGGGGCTGCGGCCGGACTTCCTGACCGGGCACTCCATTGGTGAGCTGGCGGCGGCGCACGTTGCCGGGGTGCTGTCGCTCGATGACGCGTGCACGTTGGTGGCGGCGCGTGGCCGTCTGATGCAGGAACTGCCGGGCGGCGGCGCGATGGTGGCCGTCGAGGCCTCGGCGGACGAGGTCACTCCACTGTTGACCGACCGGGTCAGCATTGCCGCGGTCAACGGTCCGACGTCGGTCGTCATCGCGGGCGACGAGGACGCGGCCCTGGAGATCGCCGCGGGCTTCGAGGGGCAGGGTCGTAAGACCAAGCGGCTGACCGTCAGCCACGCCTTCCACTCGCCGCACATGGACGGCATGCTGGACGCGTTCCGTGCGGTGGCCGAGGGGCTGACGTTCAACGCCCCGCGCATCCCGATCGTCTCCAACCTCACCGGCGAGCTGGTCTCCGCCGATGAGATCGGCACGCCCGAGTTCTGGGTACGGCACGTCCGCGAGGGGGTGCGCTTCCTCGACGGCATCCGCTGGCTGGACGGCCACGGTGTGACGACATACCTCGAACTCGGCCCGGGCGGTGTGCTGTCGGCCATGGGCCAGGCCTGCGTCACCCGACCCGACGCGGCCTTCGTGCCCGCACTGCGCACCGACCGTGCCGAGCCGCAGACGCTGACCGCCGCCATCGCGCGCGCCCAGGTCCGCGGCTTCGCCCCGGACTGGGAGGCGTACTTCTCGGGCACCGGAGCGTCCCGCGTCGACCTGCCCACGTATGCCTTCCAGCGCCGCAAGTACTGGCCGCGTGACCCGTTCTCCGAGCCGACCGACGCCCTGGGCACCACCGTGCTGGACGCGGTCAGCGCCCGGTTCTGGGAGGTCGTGGACAACGAGGACCTGGCGGCGCTCACCGGAACCCTCGGCGTGGACGCCGAACAGCCGCTCAGCGCGGTGCTGCCCGCGCTGTCCGCATGGCACCGCCAGAGCCGTGACCGCTCCACCGTCGACAGCTGGCGCTACCGCGTCACCTGGCAGCCGCTGACGTACTCCGCGCCGAAGCCGCTGACCGGAACCTGGCTGCTGGTCGCCCCCACCGGGCAGACCGCCGACGAGTGGGTGACCGCTGCCGTCCGCACCCTGGCCGAACGTGGCGCCGACGTACGGCAGTTGGCGTTCGACGCCTCGACCGAGGACCGTGCGGCGGTCGCCGAGCAGATCCGTGCCGCGCTCGACGGCGACGAGATCGCGGGCGTGCTGTCGCTGCTGGCCCTCGACGAGCGGCCGCACACCGAGTACCCGTCGCTGCCAGCAGGGCTATCCGGCACGACCGCCCTGCTGCAGGCACTCGGCGACACGGGTGTGGACGCACCGCTGTGGGCCGCCACCCGCGGCGCGGTCCGCGTGGGCCGTTCCGACCAGCTCACCAGCCCCGGCCAGGCGCAGATCTGGGGACTTGGCCGCTCGGCCGCCCAGGAGTACCCGGAGCGCTGGGGCGGCCTGATCGACCTGCCCGCAGCGGTCGACGACCGCGCGCTCGCGCGGCTGGCCGACATCCTCGGCGGGCTCGCGGACCGCGCGGACGAGGACCAGTTGGCGGTGCGCCCGCAAGGCGTCTTCGCCCGCCGTCTGGCCCGGGCACCCCAGACCGAGCTGACCGACACGCCGGACGGCCGCTGGTCCGCCACCGGCACCGCGCTGATCACCGGCGGCACCGGCGCGCTCGGCGCGCACGTCGCCCGCTGGCTGGCACGTAACGGCGCCGAGCACCTGGTCCTGGTCAGCCGCCGGGGCCCGGACGCGCCCGGGGCCGCGGAGCTGCGCGCGGAACTCGTCGAGCTGGGCGCCGAAGTGACCGTGGCGGCCTGCGATGTCGCCGACCGCGCCGCGGTCGCCGACCTGCTGGGCTCCCTGCCCGCGCGGTACCCGCTGACCACCATCGTGCACGCCGCCGGTGTGCTCGACGACGGCGTACTGGACGCACAGACCCCGCGCCGGCTCGCCGACGTCCTGCGCCCCAAGGCGACCGCCGCGGCCGTACTGCACGAACTGACCCGTGACCTCGACCTGTCCGCGTTCGTGCTGTTCTCCTCCTTCGCGGGCACCTTCGGCGGCGCCGGTCAGGCCAACTACGCTGCCGCCAACGCCTTCCTGGACGCGCTCGCGGAACAGCGCAGGGCCGAGGGCCTGCCCGCTACCGTGCTGGCCTGGGGGGCCTGGGCCGAGGGCGGCATGGCGACCGACAAGGTGGTCGCCGAGCGGCTGCGACTCGCCGGAATGCCCCCGCTGGCACCCGAGCTGGCGCTCACCGCCATGCACAAGGCGCTCGATCTCGACGAGTCGTTCTCGCTCGTCGCGGACATCGACTGGGACCGGCTCGCCCCGGGACTCACGGCGGTGCGGGCCAACCCGTTCATCGCCGACCTGCCGGAGGCCCGTCGTGCGCTGGAGAACGCCGCGACGACCGGCGGTGGCACCGCCGCCGATCTGTCGTCGTTCCAGCGGAGCCTGGCCACCGCCCCCGAGGCCGAACGCGAGCAGCTCGCACTGGACTTCGTACGTACTCAGGTGGCCGCCGTACTCGGCTACCCCGGACCGGAATCGGTGGAGCCGGGCCGGGCCTTCCGCGACCTGGGATTCGACTCGCTGACCGCGGTCGAGATACGCAATCTGCTCGGCGCCCTCACCGGCCTGCGCCTCCCGGCCACGCTGGTCTTCGACTACCCCAACTCCGTGGCTCTGGCGGAGTTCCTGCGCGTCGCGCTGCTGGGCGCCCCGGACGAGGCCGACACGGCGCGTCCGCGGTTGACGGCCGCCGACATCGCCGACGACCCCATCGCCATCGTCTCGATGAGCTGCCGGTTCCCCGGCGGCGTGCGGTCACCGGAGGACCTGTGGGAGCTGCTGGCGTCCGGCCGTGACGCGATCACCGGCTTCCCGACCGACCGCGGCTGGGACATCGAGTCGTTGTACGACCCGGAGACCGCGGCGGAGAACACCTCGTACGTCCGGGAAGGCGGATTCCTCGCGGATGCCGCCGAGTTCGACCCGGCGTTCTTCGGGATCAGCCCGCGTGAGGCGCTGGCCATGGACCCGCAGCAGCGGCTGCTGCTGGAGATCTCCTGGGAGGCATTCGAACGCGCCGGTATCGACCCCGCCGCGCTCCGCGGCGAGCAGGTCGGTGTCTTCGCCGGAACCAACGGCCAGGACTACCTCCCGCTGATGCTGGCCGCGCCGGACGGCACCGAGGGCTTCCTCGGCACCGGCAACGCGGCGAGCGTGGTCTCCGGCCGGGTGTCCTACGTGCTCGGCCTCGAAGGCCCGGCGGTCACCGTGGACACCGCGTGCTCGTCGTCCCTGGTCGCCCTGCACTGGGCGATCCAGGCCCTCCGCCACGGCGAGTGCACCATGGCGCTGGCCGGTGGTGTCACCGTGATGTCCACCCCGGCGTCGTTCGTCGACTTCAGCCGCCAGCGGGGACTGGCCACCGACGGCCGGATCAAGGCGTTCGCCGCCGGAGCGGACGGCACCGGCTGGGGCGAGGGCGCGGGCATGCTCCTGGTCGAGCGGCTCTCCGACGCGCGCCGCAACGGTCACCCGGTGCTGGCCGTGGTCCGCGGCAGCGCCATCAACCAGGACGGTGCGAGCAACGGTCTGACCGCGCCCAACGGACCGTCGCAGCAGCGGGTGATCCGCCAGGCGCTGGCCGCCGCGGGTCTGTCGACGGCGGACGTGGACGCGGTGGAGGCGCACGGTACGGGCACCACGCTCGGTGACCCGATCGAGGCGCAGGCGCTGCTCGCCACCTATGGCCAGGACCGGCCGGAGAGCCAGCCGCTCTGGCTGGGGTCGATCAAGTCCAACTTCGGCCACACTCAGGCCGCGGCCGGTGTCGCGGGCGTGATGAAGATGGTGCTGGCGATGCGGCATGGAGTGCTGCCGCGGACGCTGCACGTCGATGAGCCCACACCGCATGTCGACTGGTCGGCAGGTGCCGTCTCGCTGCTGACCGAGGCGCGGGAGTGGCCGCAGACCGGCCGTCCGCGCCGGGCCGCCGTCTCCTCGTTCGGCATCAGCGGCACCAACGCGCACACCATCGTCGAGCAGGCGCCGGTGTTCGACGACGAGACCGCGCACCAGGCGCCGTCCACGCCCGCGGTGACACCGCTGATGCTGTCGGCCAAGCACGCCGACGCGCTGCGCGGCCAGGCGGAACGCCTCCGGTCGCACCTGACCGACCACCCTGAACTCGGCCTCGCCGACGTGGCGTTCTCGCTGGCCACCGGCCGCACGGCGTTCGAACACCGTGCCGTGGTGGTGGCGGGGGAGCGCGAGGCGGTACTCGCCGGGCTGGACGCGCTGGTTGAGGACCGCCCCACGGCGAGCGTGATCGGGGGCAGGGCCGAGGGCGGGAAGCTCGCGTTCCTGTTCACCGGTCAGGGCAGCCAGCGGCTGGGCATGGGCCGGGAGCTGTACGAGGCGTACCCCGTGTTCGCCGAGGCGCTGGACGCGGTGTGCGCCTACCTCGATCAGCACCTTGAACTTCCGCTGCGGGACGTGGTTTTCGGAACCGATGGCGCCTTGCTGGATCAGACCGGCTACACGCAGCCCGCGTTGTTCGCGGTTGAGGTGGCGCTGTTCCGGTTGGTCGAGGCGTGGGGTCTCAAGCCTGATGTTCTCGCCGGGCATTCGATCGGCGAGCTGGCCGCGGCGCATGTCGCTGGTGTGCTCTCGCTTGAGGACGCTTGTGCGTTGGTGGCTGCTCGCGGTCGTCTGATGCAGGAGCTGCCGGGTGGCGGCGCGATGGTCGCCGTGCAGGCGTCGGCGGACGAGGTCACTCCACTGTTGACCGACCGGGTCAGCATCGCCGCGATCAACGGTCCGACGTCCGTGGTCATCGCGGGTGACGAGGACGCGGTTCTGGAGATCGCCGCGGGCTTCGAGGCGCAGGGCCGTAAGACCAAGCGCCTCACCGTGAGCCACGCGTTCCACTCGCCGCACATGGACGGGATGCTGGACGCGTTCCGCAAGGTCGCCGAAGGCCTGAGGTACGAGGCCCCGCGCATCCCGATCGTCTCCAACCTCACCGGCGCCCTGGTCTCCGCCGAGGAGATCGGTACACCCGACTTCTGGGTCCGGCACGTCCGTGAGGCCGTCCGCTTCCTCGACGCAGTACGTGCGCTGCACGCCGCCGGGGTCACCACGTTCGTCGAACTCGGGCCGGACGGTGTGCTGTCGGCCATGGCACAGGACTGCCTCACCGCCGACGACACCGTCTTCGCCCCCGTCCTGCGCAGCGGACGCCCCGAGGCGGAGGCACTGACCACCGCACTGGGCCTCGTCCACGCGAAGGGCGCCGCTCTCGACTGGGACGCGTACTTCGCGGGCACCGGAGCCCGCCGGATCGACCTGCCCACCTACGCCTTCCAGCGCCAGCGCTACTGGCCGAACCTGCCCGCGTTCCTGGCGGGCGACGTCGCGGCGATCGGGCTGGCCGAGACCGGGCATCCGCTGCTCGCCGCCAGTGCCGAACTGCCGGACTCGGACGGGGTGCTGCTCACCGGCCGGCTGTCCCTGCAGAGCCACCCGTGGCTCGCCGACCACGCGATCATGGGTTCGGTGCTGCTCCCGGGCACCGCGTTCGTCGAGCTGGCGCTGCGCGCGGGCGATCAGGTGGGCTGCGACTACCTGGAGGAGCTCACCCTTGAGGCGCCGCTGATCCTGCCGGAGCACGGCGGGGTCCGGCTACGGCTGCTGGTGGGCGCGGCAGACGGTGCCGGACGGCGCCCGCTCGCCCTGCACTCGCGGTCCGAGGACCTGGCCGCCGAGGAGCCGTGGACCCGGCACGCCGCCGGTGTGCTGGCCTCCGGTGGACAGCCGCAGGCGTCGTTCGACCTGAGCACCTGGCCGCCGGCCGAGGCGGCCGAGGTGGAGCTCGACGGCCGTTACGAGCAACTTCTGTCCATCGGCTTCGACTACGGACCCGCCTTCCAGGGACTGCGCAAGGCCTGGCGGCGGAACGGCGAGATCTTCGCCGAGGTGCGGTTGCCGGAGGACGCCGAGTCGGAGGCGGGCCGGTTCGGTCTGCACCCGGCGCTGCTCGACTCCGCACTGCACGCCATCGGCCTCGGCGGCCTGGGCAACACCGACGGACAGGGGCGGCTGCCGTTCGCCTGGACGGGAGTGTCGCTGCACGCCAGCGGCGCCGCCGCACTGCGCGTCCACCTGGTTCCGGCGGGCGCGGACGGCGTCCGGCTGGAGATCGCGGACCTGACGGGTGCGCCGGTCGCGGCCGTTGAATCGCTCGGCCTGCGCCCGGTCTCCGACGAGCAGCTGCGGGCCGCCCGGGCCACGTACCACGAGTCGCTGTTCCGCCACGAGTGGACCGCCCTGCCCGCCACCGCCGTTTCCGCACAAGGGAGTTGGGCGGTACTGGGCGATGCCGACCTCGGCCTCGACGCGCCGCGCCACACCGATCTCGATGCGCTCATCCGCGCCGTCGACGAGGGCGCGGACGTGCCGGAGGAAGTCTTCGTCCCGCTCGCTCCGGCTTCCGGCCTGTCACCGCAGGCCGTACACGCGGCCGCCCGCGAGGCGCTGCGGCTGGCGCAGACATGGTTGGCCGACGAGCGGTTCGCCGGTGCGCGGCTGGTGGCGGTGACCCGTGGAGCGGTGGCCGCCGGTGCCGACGAGCCCGTCAACGACCCGGCGCTCGCGGCCGTCTGGGGTCTGCTCCGCTCGGCGCAGACCGAGAACCCGGACCGCTTCGTGCTGATCGACCTCGATGACCAGCAGGCTTCGCTGCGGGCCCTGCCGACGGCGCTGGCCAGCGGCGAGCCGCAACTTGCGATACGCGAGGGCACCGTACGGGCACTCAGGCTGGCGCGCGTCGCCGCCGGGACCGACACCGAGGCGCGGCCGTACGACCCGGACGGCACGGTGCTGATCACCGGCGCGTCCGGCTCCCTGGCCCGCCTGTTCGCCCGCCATCTGGTGACCGAGCACGGTGTACGGCACCTGCTGCTCGTCAGCCGACGCGGCGCCGCCGCCGAACTGTGCGAGGAGCTCGGCGCGTTGGGCGCCACCGTCAGCTCGGCCGCCTGCGACGTGGCCGACCGGGACGCCCTCGCGGAGGTGCTGGCCTCGATTCCGGCAGCGCACCCGCTGACCGCCGTCATCCATGCGGCGGGCGTGCTCGACGACGGTGTCATCGGGTCGTTGACCGACGACCGTATGGACCGGGTGCTGCGTCCGAAGGTGGACGCCGCGCTGCATCTGCACGAGCTGACCCGCGACCTCGACCTGTCCGCGTTCGTGCTGTTCTCCTCGTCCTCCGCTGTCTTCGGCGGCCCCGGCCAGGGCAACTATGCGGCGGCGAACGCCTTCCTGGACTCGCTGGCCCAGCACCGCCGGGCGCAGGGGCTCACCGCGACCGCGCTGGCCTGGGGCCTGTGGGCGGTCGCGGACGGTATGGCGGGCGGCCTGGACGAGGCGGACATCAGCCGCATGCGGCGCGCGGGCCTGCCGCCGCTCACCGCCGAGGACGGACTCGCGCTGTTCGACGCCGCACGTTCGGTGGACACGGCCGCCCTGGTTCCGATGCGGGTGGACCTCGCGGCGCTGCGTACCCAGGCCGCGGCGGGCACGATCGCACCGGTGCTGCGCGGTCTGGTCCGCACCCCGGTACGCCGGGTCGTCGACGGCGCGACCGGTGCTGGTGAATCGGGCCTGGCGCAGCGGCTGTTGGGCCGCTCCGAGGATGAGCAGCACCGTGTGGTGCTCGACCTGGTCCGCGCCCAGGTGGCCGCGGTACTCGGCCACGCCGGGCCGGAGGCCGTCGAGTCCGGCCGGGCGTTCAAGGAGCTCGGCTTCGACTCGCTGACCGCCGTTGAGCTGCGCAACCAGCTCAACGCGGCGACCGCGCTGCGGCTGCCCGCGACGCTGATCTTCGACTACCCCGACCCGACCACGCTCGCCCGCCATCTGCGTACCGAGCTGACCGGCACCGGCGCGGCCGCGGTCACGCCGGTGGTCGCGGCCGGTACCGCCGCCGACGAGCCGATCGCCATCGTCGCGATGAGCTGCCGCTACCCGGGCGGTGTGCGCACCCCCGAGGACCTGTGGCGACTGCTCGCCGCGGGCTCCGACGGCATCTCGGCCCTCCCCGGAAACCGTGGCTGGGACCTGGACGCCCTCTACCACCCGGACCCGGACCACCAGGGCACCTCCTACGCCCGCGAGGGCGGCTTCCTGCACGACGCGGCCGAGTTCGACCCGGCGTTCTTCGGGATAAGTCCGCGCGAGGCGCTGGCCATGGACCCGCAGCAGCGGCTGCTGCTGGAGACCTCCTGGGAGGCGTTCGAACGCGCGGGCATCGATCCGCTGTCGACCCGCGGCAGCCGTACCGGTGTGTTCGCGGGCGTGATGTACCACGACTACGGCGCCCGGCTGCACGCCATCCCGGACGAGGTCGAGGGCTATCTCGGCACCGGCAGCTCCAGCAGTGTGGTGTCCGGCCGGGTGGCCTACACCTTCGGGCTCGAAGGCCCCGCGGTCACCGTCGACACCGCCTGCTCCTCGTCGCTGGTGGCACTGCATCTGGCGGCGCAGGCGCTGCGCAACGGCGAATGCGAGCTGGCGCTGGCCGGTGGTGTCACCGTGATGTTCACGCCGGGTACGTTCATCGAGTTCAGCCGCCAGCGCGGGCTCGCCGCCGACGGCCGCTGCAAGTCGTTCGCCGCCGCTGCCGACGGCACCGGTTGGGGCGAGGGCGCGGGCATGCTGCTGCTGGAGCGGCTGTCGGACGCCCAGCGCAACGGCCACCAGGTGCTGGCGGTGGTGCGTGGCTCGGCCGTCAACCAGGACGGTGCGAGCAACGGTCTGACCGCGCCCAACGGCCCCTCGCAGCAGCGCGTCATCCGGCAGGCCCTGGCCAACGCCCGGGTGTCCGCCGCCCAGGTCGATGTGGTCGAGGCGCACGGCACGGGCACCACGCTGGGCGACCCGATCGAGGCACAGGCCCTGCTCGCCACCTACGGCCAGGGCCGTCCCGAGGGGCAGCCGCTGTGGCTCGGCTCGGTCAAGTCCAACCTGGGCCACACACAGGCCGCTTCGGGCGTCGCCGGCGTGATGAAGATGGTGCTGGCGATGCGGCACGGGCTGCTGCCCCAGACCCTGCACGTGGACCAGCCGTCACCGCATGTGGACTGGTCCGCGGGCGCCGTCTCGCTGTTGACCGAGGCACGGGAGTGGCCGCGGACCGAGGAGCCGCGCCGAGCCGGTGTGTCGTCCTTCGGCATCAGCGGCACCAACGCGCACGTCATCATCGAGCAGGCACCGACGGCCGATGCACCGGAGCCCAGGACGGCGGAGCCCGACGCGGCGGACGCTGAACTTCCGATCGTTCCCCTGCTGTTGTCGGCACGTGGTGAGGACGCACTACGCGCCCAGGCGCGGCGGCTGCGCTCCCAGGCGCTGGCCGACCCCGAGGCGAGCCTGACGGACCTCGGCTTCTCGCTGGCCACCACGCGTGCGGCACTGGAGCAGCGGGCTGCCGTGCTGGCCGGTGGCCGGGACGAGGCGCTCCGCGCCCTCGATGCCCTGGCACGTGGCGAGTCGGCGCCGAACCTGCTGCTTGACACGGCGGTCGAGGGCAAGGTGGCGTTCCTGTTCACCGGCCAGGGCAGTCAGCGACTGGGTATGGGCCGGGAGCTGTACGAGGTGTATCCGGTCTTCGCCGAGGCGCTGGACGCGGTGTGTGAGCGCTTCGACATGCCGCTGCGGGATGTGCTGTTCGGTTCGCAGCGCGAGTTGCTGGACCGGACCGGCTACACGCAGCCCGCGCTGTTCGCGGTCGAGGTGGCGCTGTTCCGACTCGTTGAGTCGTGGGGGCTGCGGCCGGACTTCCTGTCCGGGCACTCGATCGGTGAGTTGGCGGCGGCGCATGTCGCTGGTGTGCTGTCGCTGGAGGACGCGTGCACGTTGGTGGCGGCGCGTGGTCGTCTGATGCAGGAGCTGCCGGGTGGCGGCGCGATGGTCGCCGTGCAGGCGTCGGCGGACGAGGTTGATCAACTGTTGACCGAGCGGGTCAGCATCGCCGCGATCAACGGTCCGACGTCGGTGGTCATCGCGGGTGACGAGGACGCGGTGATGGACATCGCCGCGGGCTTCGAGGCGCAGGGTCGTAAGACCAAGCGCCTGACCGTGAGCCATGCGTTCCACTCGCCGCACATGGACGGGATGCTGGCCGACTTCCGCAAGGTCGCCGAAGGCCTGACGTACGAGGCCCCGCGCATCCCGATCGTCTCCAACCTCACCGGTGCGCTGGTCTCCGGCGAGGAGATCTGCCTGCCGGACTTCTGGGTGCGGCACGTCCGCGAGGCCGTCCGCTTCCTCGACGGAGTACGTGCGCTGCACGCCGCCGGGGTCACCACGTTCGTGGAACTCGGCCCTGATGGCGTGCTGTCGGCCATGGCGCAGGACTGCGTCACCACCGACGGCACCGCCTTCGTCCCCGCCCTGCGCAACGGACGCCCCGAGGCGGAGGCACTGACCACCGCACTCGCCCTGGCACACGTCCGCGGTAGTGCCGTCGACTGGGACGCCTACTTCGCGGGCACCGGCGCCCGCCGGGTCGACCTGCCCACCTACGCCTTCCAGCGCCAGCGCTACTGGCTTGATGTGGGCGTGTCCATCGAGGACATGATCGCGGCCGGTCTGGACACGGCGGACCACCCGCTCCTGGGCGCCGCGGTGGAGCTGCCCGAGTCCGGTGGCTTCGTCTTCACCGGGCGGCTGTCCCTGCAGACGCACCAGTGGCTGGCCGACCACGCCGTCATGGACACCGTGCTGCTGCCCGGCACCGCCTTCGTGGAACTCGCGCTGCGCGCGGGCCAGGAAGTCGGCTGCGACACCGTGGAGGAGCTGACCCTGCACGCACCGCTGGCGCTGCCCGAGCGCGGCGCGGTGCACCTGCGGCTGTGGGTGGGCGAGCTGGACGAGTCCGGCAGGCGTCAACTGGCCCTGCACTCACGCCCGGAGGACGCACCGGCCGACGAGCCCTGGCTGCGGCACGCGGGCGGCACACTCGCCGCCGGGCAGCAGCCGGAGCCGTTCGACCTGAGCGTATGGCCCCCGCAGGACGCGACCGAGGTCGACACCACCACCCTGTACGAGGGCGTCGCCGAAGCCGGGCTCGGCTACGGGCCGGTGTTCCAGGGCCTGCGTGCCGCCTGGCGGCGCGGCGACGAACTGTTCACCGAGATCCGGCTGCCGCAGGGGTACGAGACCGGCGCGAGCGCGTTCGGTGTGCACCCGGCGCTGCTGGACGCCGCACTGCACGGCATCGGCCTGGGCGGTCTGAGCCAGGACGTGGACGACAACGCGGGCCAGCCGAGGCTGCCGTTCGCCTGGACCGGGGTACGGCTGCACGCCGCCGGCGCCGACACACTGCGGGTCCGGCTGACGCCGACCGCGTCCGGCGGGGTGTCACTGCGGTTGGCGGACGGCACCGGAGCACCGGTCGCCACGGTCGACGCGCTGATCCTGCGCCCGGTGACCGCCGAGCAGTTGGGCGCGTCCCGTACCGCGCACCAGGAGTCGCTGTTCCGTGTGCAGTGGGCCGTCCTACCGGAGGCGGCGGGCGCGGTCCCGATCGGCGAGCGTTGGGTGGTGCTGGGCGCCGACGGGTTCACGCTCTCCGGCGACCGACTCGACACCTACCCGGATCTGGCCGCGCTCACCGAAGCGGTGGCGGACGGTGCCTCGGTCCCCGAGGTGGTGTTCGTGCCGTTGGCGGACGCCGAGTTGCCGCACGATGTGCCCGGCGCGGCCCGGGCGGCGGCAAGGGGCGCGCTGGAACTGGTGCAGTCCTGGCTGGCCGAAGACCGGTTCGCCGACGCGCGGCTGGTGTTCGTCACCCGTGGCGCCGTCTGCGTACGACCCGGCGAAGGCGTGGCGGATCTTGTGCATGCCCCGGTGTGGGGCCTGGTGCGCTCGGCGCAGTCGGAGAACCCCGGCCGGTTCGCGCTGGTGGACACCGACCACACCGACGCCTCGTACCGGGCGCTGGCCCCGGCACTGGCCACCGACGAACCGCAACTCGCGCTGCGCGCGGGCAGCGCGTACGCCTTCCGCCTGGCGCGGGTACCGGCCGTGGAGCACAGCGCGCCGGACTTCGACGAGCACGGCACCGTCCTGATCACCGGCGCGACCGGAACGCTGGGACGGCTGTTCGCCCGGCACCTGGTGGCCGAACGCGGCGCCCGGCACCTGCTGCTGACCAGCCGCCGTGGCGGCGCGGCCGAAGGTGCCGAGCAACTTGCCGCCGAACTCAGGGAATTGGGTGCATCGGTCACCTGGGCCGCCTGCGACGCGGCGGACCGGGAGGCACTGGCCGAGACGCTGGCCGCGATCCCCGACGACCATCCGCTGACCGCGGTGATCCACACCGCCGGTGTGCTGGACGACGGCGTCATCGACTCGCTCACCGGCGAACGCGTCGACCGCGTACTGCGTCCGAAGGTGGACGCGGCATGGCACCTGCACGAGCTGACCCGCGACCGGGAACTGTCGGCGTTCGTGCTCTTCTCGTCGGTCGCCGGACTGTTCGGCGGCGCCGGTCAGGGCAACTACGCGGCGGCGAACACCTTCCTCGACGCGCTGGCCCAGCACCGCAACGCGCAGGACCTGGCGGCCAGTTCGCTGGCCTGGGGCCTGTGGGCGGCGGCCGACGGAATGGCGGGCGGCCTCACCGACGCCGACCTGACCCGGATGGCGCGGGCCGGGGTGGCACCGCTGCCGTCCGACGAGGGCCTGGCCCTGTTCGACCTGAGCGGTGCGTTGGACGACGCGCTACTCGTACCCATGTGCACCGATGCGGCGGGCCTGCGGGCCCAGGCCGCCGCGGGCACCCTGCCGCCGCTGCTGCGCGGTCTGGTACGCGCCCCGGCACGTCGGGCGGAGCAGACGGGCGGCGCGGCCGACGGCGGACAGGCGACCGCCTCGCTGGGCGAGCGGCTGGCCGGGCGGTCGGAAGAGGAACGCGACCGTGTGCTGCTGGACGCGGTGCGCACCCAAGTGGCCGCTGTCCTGGGCCACTCGGGACCGGACGCGGTCGACGCCGCACGCGGCTTCCTCGACCTGGGCTTCGATTCGCTGACCGCCGTGGACCTGCGCAACCGCCTCGGTGCGGTCGCCGGGATCAGGCTGCCGGTCACGCTGATCTTCGACTATCCGACGCCCGCCGCGCTCGCCGGATACCTGAGCGGTGAACTCCGCCAGGACGGCGCCACGGCACCGCAGTCCGTACACGCGGAACTCGACAAGTTGGAGTCGGTCCTCTCCGCGATCGCCGCCGACGACGCCGAACGGCCCGGCATCACCGCCCGCCTGCGAGACCTCCTGTCGAAGTGGAACGAAACGCACAGTGCAACGGACACCGCTGCCGAAGAACGTGAAATCCAGTCCGCCACCGCGGACGAGCTCTTCGATCTGCTCGACGAGGAGCTCGGCCTGTGATCACCCACGCTTCATGAGCACGGCCACTCCGGCTCGCAGCACGGGCTTTCCGGCTCGCACAATTCCCACCACTCTCACCACCGGGACGGCGTAAATGGTGAACGAGGAGAAGTACCTCGATTACCTCAAGCGGGCGACGGCAGATCTGCGCGAGGCTCGCCGACGACTGCGCGAGGTGGAGGAGCGGGAGCAGGAGCCCATCGCCATTGTGGCGATGAGCTGCCGCTACCCGGGAGACGTGCGTTCCCCCGAGGACCTGTGGGAGCTCGTCGCCCGTGGCGCGGACGCCGTCTCCGGCTATCCGGAGGACCGCGGTTGGGGCACCGACGTGCTGTACGACCCCGAGCCGGACGCCGACGGCACGGCCGCGGAGTACGTACGGGAGGGCGGCTTCCTGCGGGACGCGGCCGAGTTCGACCCGGCGTTCTTCGGGATCTCGCCGCGTGAGGCGCTGGCGATGGATCCGCAGCAGCGGTTGCTGCTGGAGACCTCGTGGGAGGCGTTCGAGCGGGCCGGGATCGACCCGGCGGCGCTGCGCGGCAGCCGTACCGGTGTGTTCGCGGGCGTGATGTACCACGACTACGCCGCACGGCTGTTCACGGTCCCCGAGGAGGTCGAGGGCTTCCTCGGCAACGGCAGCTCGGGAAGCATCGCCTCGGGCCGGGTGTCGTACACCTTCGGCCTGGAGGGTCCGGCGGTGACCATCGACACCGCGTGCTCCTCTTCGCTGGTCGCGGTGCATCTGGCGGCGCAGGCGCTGCGCAACGGCGAGTGCACGCTGGCACTCGCGGGCGGCGTCACCGTCATGTCCACTCCCGGCACCTTCACCGAGTTCAGCCGCCAGCGCGGGCTGGCACTCGACGGCCGCTGCAAGTCGTTCGCGCAGGCCGCCGACGGCACCGGCTGGGGCGAGGGCGCGGGCATGCTGCTGCTGGAGCGGCTGTCGGACGCCCAGCGCAACGGGCACAAGGTGCTGGCGCTGGTCCGCGGCAGCGCGATCAACCAGGACGGCGCGAGCAGCGGTCTGACCGCGCCCAACGGCCCCTCGCAGCAGCGCGTCATCCGCCAGGCACTGACCAACGCACGGCTGTCCACGACCCATATCGACGTGGTCGAGGCGCACGGCACGGGCACCACGCTGGGCGACCCGATCGAGGCACAGGCGCTGCTGGCCACCTACGGCCAGGGCCGTCCCGAGGGGCAGCCGCTGTGGCTCGGCTCGATCAAGTCCAACGTCGGCCACACCCAGGCCGCGGCGGGCGTGGCCGGGATCATCAAGATGGTCATGGCGATGCGCCACGGCGTTCTGCCGAAGACCCTGCACGTCGACGAGCCGTCGCACAACGTCGACTGGACCAAGGGCGCGGTCTCGCTGCTGACCGAGGCGCGCGAGTGGCCGGAGACCGGCCGTCCGCGGCGGGCCGCGGTGTCCTCCTTCGGCATCAGCGGCACCAATGCGCACACGGTGCTGGAGCAGGCACCTGAGGAAGTCACCGGCTCCGGCGATTCCACGGGTTCAGCCGATTCCGCGGTTTCCGTTGACGCTGTCGAAGCCGAGCCGCGCCCCGCGCTGCCGGTGTGGCCGCTTTCGGCCAAGACCCGGACGGCGCTACAGCAGCAGGCCCAAAGGCTGTTGGCCCATGTGACGGCGCACCCCGAGGCGGCTGCCACGGATGTCGGCTACTCGCTGGCCACCGGCCGGGCGGCGTTCGAGCACCGTGCGGTGGTGGTGGCGGGGGAGCGGGAGGCATTCCTCGCGGGCCTGGCGGCGCTTGCCGAGGGCCGGCCCACGGCGAGCGTGACCGCGGGCAGGACCCAGGGCGGGAAGCTGGCGTTCCTGTTCACCGGGCAGGGCAGCCAGCGGCTGGGGATGGGCCGGGAGCTCTACGAGGCGTATCCGGTGTTCGCCGAGGCGCTGGATGCGGTGTGTGGGCGACTTGAACTGCCGCTGCGCGATGTGCTGTTCGGCGCTGATGGTGATCTGCTGGATCAGACGGCCTACACGCAGCCCGCGCTGTTCGCGGTCGAGGTTGCTCTTTTCCGGTTGGTTGAGTCGTGGGGCCTCAAGCCCGATTTCCTGTCCGGGCATTCGATCGGCGAGTTGGCTGCCGCGCATGTCGCTGGTGTGCTGTCGCTGGATGACGCTTGTGCGTTGGTGGCGGCTCGTGGCCGGTTGATGCAGCAACTGCCGGGTGGCGGCGCGATGGTGGCGGTACAGGCCTCGGCGGACGAGGTTCTGCCGCTGCTGGTCGACGGCGTGAGCATCGCCGCGATCAACGGGCCGACCTCCGCCGTCATCGCCGGTGACGAGGATGCGGTCTTGCAGATCGCTGCGGCCTTCGAGGCGCAGGGTCGTAAGACGAAGCGGCTGACCGTCAGCCATGCGTTCCACTCGCCGCACATGGACGGGATGCTGGCTGAGTTCCGTAGGGTCGCCGAGGGGCTGTCGTACGAGGCCCCGCGTATCCCCATCGTCTCCAACCTCACCGGTGCTGTCGTCTCCGCCGAGGAGATCACCGCCCCGGAGTTCTGGGTCCGTCACGTCCGTGAGGCGGTCCGTTTCCTCGACGGCATCCGTGCGCTGGAAGCCGAGAACGTCACGACGTTCGTGGAGCTCGGCCCGGACGGTGTGCTGTCGGCGATGGCCCAGGACTGCGTGGCGCAGCCGGAGAAGGCCGCCTTCGTCCCCGTGCTGCGCAACGGCCGTCCGGAAAGCGAAACTCTCGCTTCCGCCCTGGCCGAGGCGCATGTCCGTGGTGTCCGGCTGGCATGGGAAGAGGTCTTCGCCGGGACCGGTGCGCAGCGCGTCGAGCTGCCGACGTATGCGTTCCAGCGTGAGACGTACTGGCTTGACTCGGGCTATCCGACCGGCGATGTGACGTCGGCCGGGCTTGGTGCGGCTGACCATCCGTTGCTGGGCGCCGCCGTGGCGCTCGCCGACACCGATGGCTTCCTGTACACCGGCCGGCTGGCGCTCGACACCCACCCCTGGCTGGCCGACCACACCGTCATGGACACGGTGCTGCTGCCCGGCACGGCCTTCGTCGAACTGGCGATCAGGGCCGGAGACCAGGTGGGCTGTGACCACCTGGAGGAACTCACCCTCGAAGCCCCGCTGGCCCTTCCCACGACGGCGGGTGTCCAGCTCCAACTGTGGGTCGGCGCACCGGATGGGTCCGGGCGCCGCTCACTCGCTGTGTACTCGCGGTTCGAGGATGCGGCTGTGGGGGAGCCGTGGGTGCGGCATGCCAGTGGTGTGTTGGCGTCGGGTGGGGTTGCGGCGTCGTTTGAGTTGGGTGTGTGGCCTCCGGTGGGGGCGGCGGCGGTGCCGGTTGAGGGGTTGTACGAGGGACTGGCGGCTGCCGGTCTTTCGTATGGTCCGGTCTTCCGTGGGGTCGGGGCAGCTTGGCGCCGGGGCGAGGAGGTTTTCGCCGAGGTCGAGTTGGGTGAGGAGCAGCGTTCGCAGGCTGGTGCGTACGGGCTGCATCCGGCGTTGCTGGACTCTGCGCTGCACGCTGTCGGCTTGGGTGACTTCTTCGCCGGTGATGGCGCGGGTGGGGCGCGGCTGCCGTTCTTGTGGGGTGGTGTGTCGCTGCATGCCGTGGGCGCTTCGGTGCTCCGGGTGCGGTTGGCGCCGACCGGGCAGGATGCGGTGTCGCTGTGGGTGGCTGATGGGTCCGGGCAGCCGGTGGCGTCCGTTGACTCGTTGGTGCTGCGTCCCGTGTCGGCCGAGCAGGTCCGTGGCGGCCGTCATGAGTCGCTGTTCCGGGTGGAGTGGGCGAACGTCCCGGCACCCTCAGCGATCCCGGCCGGACAGTGGGCCGTTCTGGGCACGCAGGACGCAGGGCTGGCGGCCGGGCTTCCGGTACAGCGGTACGCGGACCTGGACGAGCTGGTCGCGGCCGTGGAATCCGGCTCTGCGGCGGTCCCCGACGTGGTTCTGGTGCCCCACACGGTCGCCGTCCCCAGCGCGCAGGCGGTGTCCCAGGCGACCGAGCGGGCCCTTGACCTGGTGCGGTCATGGCTGACGGCGGAACGCTTCGCCGCCTCGCGGCTGGTCTTCGTCACCCGGGGCGCGGTGGCCGCCGGTGCCGACGAGCCGGTGAACGACCTGACCCATGCGGCGGTTTGGGGCCTGGTGCGCTCGGCCCAGTCGGAACACCCGGACCGCTTCCTGCTGGTCGATCTGGACGGCTCCGACGCATCGCTCCCGGCCGTATGCGCGTCCGGCGAACAGGAAGTCGCCGTACGCGGCGGGCTGCTGCGTGCGCCCAGGCTGGCCCGGACCGCGACCGGCGGCGACGCCGACGCACGGCCGTACGACCCGAACGGCACCGTGCTGATCACCGGCGCCACCGGCACCCTGGGCCGCCTCGTCGCCCGGCACCTGGTGACCGAGCACGGCGTGCGGCGCCTACTGCTGGTCAGCCGACGCGGCGAGCGCGCCGACGGCGCCGCCGAACTCGCCGACGAGTTGACCGAGTTGGAAGCCGAGGTCACCTGGCACGCATGTGACGTCGCGGACCGGGAGTCGCTGTCGGACGTACTGGCCTCGATACCGGCCGAGCATCCGCTGACGGCCGTCGTGCACACGGCCGGTGTGCTGGACGACGGTGTCATCGACTCCCTCACTCCGGAACGCGTCAGGAACGTCCTGCGCCCGAAGGCGGACGCGGCGCTCAATCTCCATGAACTCACGCGGGACCTGGACCTTTCCGCGTTCGTGCTGTTCTCCTCGGCCGCGGGCGTGTTCGGCGCCCCCGGCCAGGCCAACTACGCCGCCGCCAACACCTTCCTCGACGCCCTGGCGCACCACCGCCGCGCCCTGGGTCTGCCCGCCGTGTCACTGGCCTGGGGGCTGTGGGACACCGACGACGGCATGGCTGGCGGCCTTGACTCCGCCGATGTCAGCCGCATGAACCGCAGTGGCGTCCAGGGGCTGTCCGCCGACGAGGGGCTCCAACTCCTCGACGCGGGCGTCACACTGGGCGAACCGCTGCTCGTCCCCACCCGGCTCGACCTCGCCACCGTGCGGGCGAACGCCGCCACCGGCGCGGTCCCGCCGCTGCTGCGCGGCCTGGTCCGTACCCCGGCGCGGCGTACGGCGGAGGCAACGGACAGGTCTGCCCTCGCCCAGAGTCTGCTCGGCCTCACCGCGGCCGAGCAGGAGCGCGTGCTCCTCGACCTGGTGTGCACGCATGTCGCGGCCGTACTCGGCTACGACTCGGCGCACGCCGTCGAACCCGACCGCGCCTTCAAGGAGTTGGGCTTCGACTCGCTGACGGCGGTCGAGCTACGCAACAGGCTCGGCGCCGCGACTGGAATGCGGCTGCCCGCCACGCTGATCTTCGACCATCCGACCTCCCTCGTACTCGCCCGCCATCTGCACTCCGAGATCTCCGGCACGCACGGCGCGCCGGGCGCCACGGTGACCGCGGCGGGCGCCGACCACGATGAGCCCATCGCCATCGTGGCGATGAGCTGCCGCTTCCCAGGCGGCATCGGCACCCCCGAGGACCTGTGGGCGGCAGTGGCCGCGGGGCGGGACGGAATCACTCCGTTCCCGGCCAACCGCGGCTGGGACGTCGACGCGCTGTACGACCCGGACCCCGACCACCCCGGCACCAGCTACACGCGTGAGGGCGGATTCCTGCACGACGCGGGCGACTTCGACCCCACGTTCTTCGGGATCAGCCCGCGCGAGGCGCTGGCCACCGACCCGCAGCAGCGGTTGTTGCTGGAGACCTCGTGGGAGGCGTTCGAGCGGGCCGGGATCGACCCGGCGGCGCTGCGCGGCAGCCGTACCGGTGTGTTCGCGGGCGTGATGTACCACGACTACGCGGCGGTGCTGGAGAACACCTCTGATGCCGTCGAGGGCTCGCTGGGCTCGGGCAGCACCGGAAGCATCGCCTCGGGCCGGGTGTCGTACACCTTCGGCCTGGAGGGCCCGGCAGTGACCATCGACACCGCCTGCTCGTCTTCGCTGGTCGCGCTGCATCTGGCCGCGCAGGCGCTGCGCAACGGCGAGTGCTCGCTCGCGCTCGCGGGCGGGGTCACCGTCATGGCGACCCCCGGCACCTTCGTCGGCTTCAGCCGTCAGCGTGGTCTGGCGGCGGACGGCCGTTGCAAGGCGTTCTCGGCCGACGCGGATGGCACCGGCTGGTCCGAGGGTGTCGGCATGCTGCTGGTGGAGCGGCTGTCGGACGCCCAGCGCAACGGGCATCCGGTGCTGGCGATCGTGCGGGGTAGCGCGATCAACCAGGATGGTGCGAGTAATGGTCTGACGGCGCCGAATGGTCCGTCGCAGCAGCGGGTGATTCGTCAGGCGTTGGCGAATGCGCGGTTGACGGCGGCCGAGGTGGACGCCGTGGAGGCGCACGGTACGGGGACCACGCTCGGTGACCCGATCGAGGCGCAGGCGCTGCTGGCGACGTACGGGCAGGAGCGCTCGGCGGATCAGCCGCTGTGGCTGGGGTCCATTAAGTCGAACTTCGGTCATACGCAGGCTGCCGCTGGTGTCGCCGGAGTCATCAAGATGGTGATGGCGATGCGGCATGGTGTGTTGCCGCAGACCCTGCACGTGGATCAGCCGTCGCCGCATGTTGACTGGTCCGCTGGCGCGGTCTCGCTACTGACCGAGGCACGCGAGTGGCCGGAGACCGGCCGTCCGCGGCGGGCCGCGGTGTCCTCGTTCGGCATCAGCGGCACCAATGCGCACACGCTGCTGGAACAGGCGCCGACGACCACGGGCGTGGGCCCGGCTGAGCCAGCCGTCAAGTCGCCGGTCTTGCCGTGGGCGCTGTCGGCCAAGTCCGCAGACGCACTGCGGGCCCAGGCAGAGCAGCTGCGTACGCGGGTGGCCGCTGACCCGGAGGTCAGCCCGGCGGATGTGGGCTACTCGCTGGCCACCGGGCGCGCGGCGTTCGAGCACCGTGCGGTGGTGGTGGCGGGGCAGCGGGAGACGTTCCTCGCCGGCCTGGCGGCGCTGGCCGAAGGCCGTGAGGCCGCCGGGGTGATTGAGGGCTCTCGGGTTGGCGGGAAGCTCGCGTTCCTGTTCACCGGTCAGGGCAGTCAGCGGCTGGGTATGGGCCGGGAGCTTTACGAGGCGTATCCGGTGTTCGCTGAGGCGCTGGATGCGGTGTGTGGGCGACTTGAACTGCCGTTGAAGGACGCGCTGTTCGGTGCTGATGGTGATCTGCTGGATCAGACGGCCTACACGCAGCCCGCGCTGTTCGCGGTCGAGGTGGCGCTGTTCCGGTTGGTTGAGTCGTGGGGGTTGAAGCCCGATTTCGTGTCTGGGCATTCGATCGGTGAGCTGGCTGCCGCGCATGTCGCTGGTGTGCTGTCGCTGGATGACGCTTGTGCGTTGGTGGCGGCTCGTGGCCGGTTGATGCAGGAGCTGCCGGGTGGCGGCGCGATGGTCGCTGTTCAGGCCGCCGAGGATGAGGTCACGCTGACGGATGGCGTGAGCATTGCGGCGATCAACGGGCCTTCCTCTGTCGTCATCGCAGGGGATGAGGACGCGGTGGTGGAGATAGCCGCGTCGTTCGAGGCGCAGGGTCGTAAGACGAAGCGGCTGACCGTGAGCCATGCGTTCCACTCGCCGCACATGGACGGCATGCTGGACGCGTTCCGCGCGATCGCGGAGGGCCTGACCTACGAAGCCCCGCGCATTCCGATCGTCTCCAACCTCACCGGTGCTGTCGTCTCCGCCGAGGAGATCACCGCCCCGGACTTCTGGGTCCGCCATGTCCGTGACGCCGTCCGATTCCTCGACGGCATCCGTGCGCTGGAAGCCGAGAACGTCACCACGTTCGTGGAGCTCGGCCCGGACGGTGTGCTGTCGGCGATGGCCCAGGACTGCGTCGCGCAGCCGGAGAAGGCCGCCTTCGTCCCCGTGCTGCGCAACGGCCGCCCCGAGGCCGAATCACTCAACGCGGCCGTGGCGCAGGCCCATGTGCGCGGTGTGGCCGTGGACTGGGCGGCCTACTTCTCCGGAACCGGCGCGAGCCGGGTCGACCTGCCCACGTACGCTTTCCAGCGCCGCGCATACTGGCCGCGGCCGTCCGACTCTCCGAGCGCCGGAGACGCTGCCGGGCTTGGGCTGGCGTCGGCCGATCACCCGCTGCTGGGCGCCGCGGTGCCGTTGGCGGACGACGACGGTCTGGTGTTCACCGGCCGGCTGTCACTGCGGACGCACCCCTGGCTGGCGGATCACGCCGTCATGGACACGGTGTTGCTGCCGGGCACGGCCTTCGTCGAACTGGTATCGCACGCCGGAAACCAGGTGGGTTGTGACCATCTGGAAGAGCTCACCCTCCAAGCACCGCTCACCCTGCCCGAGAAGGGCGCGGTGCGGATACAGCTCGTACTCGGCGCGCCGGACGCGTCCGAGCGGCGCTCGGTAGCCCTGTACTCGCGGTTTGAGGACGCGGGGGTGGGTGAGCCGTGGGTGCGGCATGCCAGTGGTGTGTTGGCTGTTGCTGGGCGGGCGCCGGAGTTCGACCTGGCCGTGTGGCCTCCGACGGGTGCCGAGGAGGTGAGCGTCGACGGCCTTTACGAGGGATTGGCAGCCGCTGGGCTCTCGTACGGGCCCGGCTTCCGTGGGCTGAGCGCGGCTTGGCGTCGGGGTGAGGAGATCTTCGCCGAGGTCGAGTTGGCGGAAGAGCAGCGGTCCCAGGCTGACCGGTACGGTCTGCATCCGGCGCTGCTGGACTCCGCGTTGCACGCGGTGGGCCTGGGCGACTTCTTCGCTGACGCTGACGCTGGTGCGCGGTTGCCGTTCGCCTGGAGCGGTGTGTCGCTGCATGCCGTGGGTGCTTCGGTGCTGCGGGTCCGGGTGTCGGCGGACGGGCAGGACACGGTGTCGCTGGCGGTGGCTGATGGGACCGGGCAGCCGGTGGCGTCGGTTGAGTCGCTGGTGCTTCGGGGTGTTTCTGCCGAGCAACTGCGGCAGGTCCGGCATGAGTCGCTGTTCCGGGTGGACTGGACCGAGCTGACGGTTGCGGAGGCTGGCGAACGGCCGACGTACGCGACGCTTGGCGCCGAGGGGCTGGCTGGCCTGCCAACTGCGTTGCCGGGCAACGTGGTTGTCGACGCATTGACGTCGGCTGTGGCGGTTTCCGTCGAGGTGGTGCATGCGGCGACCCGGCGCGCGCTGGCGCTGCTCCAGGAGTGGCTGGCCGATGAGCGGTTCACCGCGTCGCGGCTGGTGTTCGTCACGCATGGTCCGGAGGACCTGGCGGGGGCGGCGGTACGGGGTCTGGTGCGCTCGGCGCAGTCGGAGAACCCGGGTCGCTTCGTCCTGGTGGACCTCGACCCGTCCGTGTCGGCGCTGGATCCCGCGCTGCTCGGCTTGGCGGAGCAGGAGTTGGCCGTTCGCGGCGGCCGCGTCCTGGTCCCGAGGCTGACCCGGCTCATCGCGGGCGCCGCCGACGTACGGCCGCACGACGCCAATGGCACCGTCCTGATCACCGGCGCGACCGGCACCCTGGGCGGCCTCGTCGCCCGCCATCTGGTGACCGAGCACGGTGTACGACACCTGCTGCTGACCAGCCGACGCGGCATGGACGCCGAGGGAGCGGCGCAACTCGCCACGGAACTCGGCGCGTTGGGCGCCGATGTGTCGCTTGCCGCCTGCGATGTGGCCGACCGCCCCGCACTGGCCGAGCTGCTGGACTCGATTCCCGCCGAACGCCCGCTGACCGCGGTGATCCACACCGCCGGTGTGCTGGACGACGGCATCATCGAGTCGCTGACTGCGGAACGCGTTGAGCGTGTGCTGCGTCCGAAGGTGGACGCGGCGCTGAACCTGCACGAGTTGACCCGTGAGCTGGACCTGTCGGCGTTCGTGTTGTTCTCCTCGGCCGCCGGTGTGTTCGGCAACGCGGGCCAGGCCAACTACGCGGCCGCCAACGCCTTCTTGGACGCCCTGGCGCAGCACCGCCGCGCCCAGGGCCTCCCGGCACAGTCGCTGGCCTGGGGCCTGTGGGCCGAGTCCGGAAGCATGACCGCCGAACTGGGCGACGCGGACCTCGGCCGGATGAACCGAGGCGGAGTCTCCGCCCTCAGCACCGAGGAAGGACTGCAACTCCTCGACGCCGCATACGGATCGGCCGCCGAGGCACTGCTCGTACCCATCCGTCTGGACACCGCCGCACTACGTGGGCGGGCCTCCGAGGCTGTGCCGCCGCTGCTGCGCGCACTGGTCCGCACCACGGTCCGTAGGACCGCGGAAGGCACCGAACGCGCCCAGAACGGTTCGCTGGCGCAGCGGCTCGCCGCTGCGCCGACCGCCGAGCAGGACGCCGCGCTGCTGGAGCTCGTCCGCACCCAGGTCGCGGCCGTGCTCGGATACTCGGGCGCCGAAGAGGTCGGCCCCGACCGCTCGTTCCGTGAACTCGGCTTCGACTCACTGAGCGCGGTCGAGTTGCGCAACCGGTTGGGCGCCACCACGGATCTGCGGCTGCCCGCCACGCTGGTCTTCGACTACCCGACGCCGGTCGTGCTCGCCGACTTCCTGCGTACCGAGGTGCTGGGCGCGGCCCCGGAGGCGGTCGACAAGGCCGTGACGGTCGTGGCGGCCGACGACGAGCCGATCGCCATCGTCGGTCTTGGCTGCCGCTACCCCGGTGGCGTGCAGACCCCCGAGGACCTGTGGCGGCTGGTCATGGACGGCCGGGACGCCATCGGCGCGTTCCCCACCGACCGCGGCTGGCACCTGGACGCGCTGTACGACGCCGACCCGGACCGCACCGGCACCAGCTATGCCCGCGAAGGCGGCTTCGTCCATGACGCCGCCAGTTTCGACCCGGCGTTCTTCGGAATCAGCCCGCGTGAGGCCGTCGCCATGGATCCGCAGCAGCGGTTGCTGCTGGAGACCTCGTGGGAGGCGTTCGAGCGGGCCGGGATCGACCCGGCTGCGCTGCGCGGCAGCCGTACCGGGGTGTTCGCGGGCGTGATGTACCACGACTACGCCTCGCGGCTACCGGTGCTCCCGGAAGGCGTCGAGGGCTTCCTCGGTACCGGCAACGCGGCAAGCGTGATCTCGGGCCGACTCGCCTACACCTTTGGTCTTGAGGGGCCCGCCGTCACCGTGGACACGGCGTGCTCGTCGTCGCTCGTGGCCCTGCACCTGGCGGTGCAGGCGCTGCGCAACGGCGAGTGCTCGCTCGCGCTCGCGGGCGGTGTGACCGTGATGGCGACACCGGCGCCCTTCGTGGAGTTCAGCCGCCAGCGCGGTTTGGCGGCGGACGGCCGATGCAAGGCGTTCTCGGCCGACGCGGATGGCACCGGCTGGTCTGAAGGCGCGGGCATGCTGCTGGTGGAGCGGCTGTCGGACGCCCGGCGCAACGGTCATCCGGTGTTGGCGATCGTGCGTGGTAGTGCGGTCAATCAGGATGGTGCGAGTAATGGGCTTACGGCGCCGAATGGTCCGTCGCAGCAGCGGGTGATTCGTCAGGCTTTGGCGAATGCGCGGTTGACGGCGGCGGATGTTGATGTGGTGGAGGCGCACGGTACGGGGACCACGTTGGGTGACCCGATCGAGGCGCAGGCGCTGCTGGCGACGTATGGGCAGGAGCGTTCCGACGACCAGCCGTTGTGGTTGGGTTCGATCAAGTCGAACATGGGTCATACGCAGGCCGCCGCTGGTGTTGCCGGGATCATCAAGATGGTGATGGCGATGCGGCATGGTGTGTTGCCGCGGACGCTGCATGTTGATGAGCCGACGCCGCATGTTGACTGGGCGGCGGGGGCGGTGTCCCTGCTGGGTGACTCCTTGCCCTGGCCGGAGACCGGCCGTCCGCGTCGGGCTGCCGTCTCCTCGTTCGGATTCAGCGGAACGAACGCCCACACGATCATCGAGCAGGCGCCGACTGTCGCGGACGACAGCCAGAGTGCGCCGCTGGCGCCGCTGCCGGTGCTGCCGTTGGTGTTGTCCGGAAAGACCGAGGACGCGCTGCGGGCCCAGGCCGAGCGGCTGCGGTCTCATGTTGCGGAGGTCGATCTCCTTGAACTGGCTGATGTGGCCTACTCGTTGGCAACTACGCGCTCCGCGCTGGATCGTCGCGCGGCGCTGATCGTCGGCGATCGGGACGAGTTGCTGCGCGGGCTGGATGCCCTGATGCAAGGGGCAGCCGCCCTGGGCGTGGTGCAGGGGACGGCCTCGGCGGGCAAGACGGCCTTCCTGTTCACCGGGCAGGGCAGCCAGCGGCTGGGGATGGGCCGGGAGCTGTACGAGGCGTATCCCGTCTTCGCCGAGGCGCTGGATGCGGTCTGCGAGCGGTTCGAACTGCCGCTGAAGGACGTGCTGTTCGGCACTGATAGCGAGGTACTGGATCAGACCGCTTACACGCAGCCTGCGTTGTTCGCGGTCGAGGTCGCGTTGTTCCGGTTGGTGGAGTCGTGGGGGATCAGGCCGGACTTCCTGTCCGGGCATTCGATCGGTGAGTTGGCTGCTGCGCATGTGGCGGGTGTGCTGTCGCTGGATGACGCCTGCGCGCTGGTGGCGGCTCGTGGCCGTTTGATGCAGGAGCTGCCGGGTGGCGGCGCGATGGTCGCTGTTCAGGCCGCCGAGGATGAGATCACGCTCACCGAGGGCGTGAGCATTGCGGCGGTCAACGGTCCGACGTCCGTGGTGATCGCGGGTGACGAGGCCAAGGTTCTGGAGATCGCCGCGGCCTTCGAGGCGCAGGGTCGTAAGACCAAGCGGCTGACCGTCAGCCACGCGTTCCACTCGCCGCACATGGACGGGATGCTGGACGCGTTCCGTGCGGTGGCTGCGGGGCTGACGTTCAACGCCCCGCGTATCCCGATCGTTTCGAACCTCACCGGTGCTGTGGTGTCGGCTGAGGAGGTCACCGCGCCGGACTTCTGGGTCCGTCACGTCCGTGAGGCCGTCCGTTTCCTCGACGGCATTCGCACGCTGGAAGCGCAGAACGTCACGACGTTCGTCGAGCTCGGCCCGGATGGTGTGCTGTCGGCGATGGCCCAGGACTGCGTCACGCAGCCGGAGAAGGCGGCGTCCTTCGTCCCCGTACTCCGCACCGGCCGCCCCGAACCCGAAACCCTGACCGCCGCCTTGGCCCAGGTCCACGTCAACGGCATCGCCGTCGACTGGCAGGCGTACTTCACCGGAACCGGCGCCCGCCGCGTCGACCTGCCGACCTACGCCTTCCAACGCCAGCGCTACTGGCTGGAGGCGCCCGCCGGGCTGGTCGGTGACGTGGTCTCGGCCGGACTGGGCGAGGCCCGGCACCCGTTGCTGGGGGCCGCGGTCGAACTGCCGGACTCCGACGGGTTCCTGTTCACCGGGCGGCTCTCGCTCGACACCCACCCGTGGCTGGCCGACCACACCGTGTCCGGCGCGGTGCTGGTGCCCGGTGCCGCGCTTGTGGAGCTGGCGATCCGGGCCGGGGACCAGGTCGGCTGTGATGTCCTGGACGAACTCACCCTCGAAGCCCCGCTGATCCTGCCGGAGCGCGGCGCGGTCCACCTGCGGGTGACCGTGGGCGAGCCCGACGGATCGGGCCGCCGGACGCTGGACCTGTACTCCCGGCCGCAGGACGCGCCGACCGACGAACCGTGGACCCGGCACGCCAGCGGTGCGTTGGCCTCGGGCACGCATCAGCCGACCGCGCTGACGGAGTGGCCGCCCGCCGACGCCGAGTCGGTGGACGTCCAGGGTCTCTACGAGGATCTCGCCGCGATCGGGCTCGGCTACGGCCCGCTCTTCCAGGGCCTGCGGGCCGCGTGGCGGCGCGGGGACGAGGTCTTCGCCGAAGTCGCCCTCAGCGAGGAACAGCACGCCGAGGCCGGGGCGTTCGGGCTGCACCCCGCGCTGCTGGACGCGGCGCTGCACGCGGTCAGCCTCGGTGACTTCTTCGCGGGCGACACCGCAGGTCAGGCGCGTCTTCCGTTCGCCTGGGACGGCGTACGGCTGTATGCCGAGGGCGCTTCGGCGCTTCGGGTACGGGTGTCCGCGGCGGGGCAGGACGCGGTCGCGCTGGCCGTGGCCGATGAGACGGGCCAGGCGGTGATCTCGGTGGACTCGCTGGTGCTGCGTCCGCTCGCCGCTGACCAACTCGCCGCTGCCCGCGCCGGGCAGCCGCACCACGAGTCGCTGTTCCGCATCGACTGGTCCCTGCTGGCCACCTCGTCCGACGCGGATGAGGACGGCCGTTGGGCCGTCGTGGGCAGCGACGACCTCAAGTTGTCGGCCGCGCTGGAGATGGCGGGCGGTCGGGTCGCGGGATACCGCGATCTGTCCGCGCTGGCCGAGGCGGTAGCCGCCGGGGACGCGGCACCCGATGTCGTGTTCGTCTCGTATGTACCCGACCTCGCCTACGCCAGTGAGGTCGCCACCGCGACGCACACGGCCACCGGTCAGGCACTGGACCTGGTGCGGGAGTGGCTGGCCGATGAGCGCTTCGCCTCCGACGGCCTGGCCGACACCCGGCTCGCGGTGGTGACCCGCGGTGCGGTGGCTGTCGGCGCCGAGGAGGACGTGGACGACCTGGTGCACTCCGCCGTCTGGGGTCTGGTGCGCTCGGCCCAGGCGGAGCATCCCGGCCGGTTCGTGCTGATCGACCTCGATGGCGAGGACGCCTCCCTGCAGGAGCTGACGGCCGCGCTGACGCTGGACGCGTCGGACGAGACCCAGTTGGCCGTACGCGCCGGTTCGGTGTACGCACCGCGCCTGGCACGGGTGGCGGCGGTCGATGACGCGCCGCTGCCGGAGCTCGACCCGGACGGCACGGTGCTGATCACCGGCGCGACCGGAACGCTGGGTGGGCTGCTGGCCCGGCATCTGGTCACCGAGCGCGGCGTCCGCCATCTGCTGCTGACCAGCCGACGCGGTGCGTCGGCCGACGGCGCCACCGAACTCGGCGCGGAGCTGGCCGAGTTGGGCGCGCAGGTCAGCTGGGCGGCCTGCGACGCGGCCGACCGCGCCGCGCTGGACGGCGTGCTGGGCGCGATCCCGGCCGAGCATCCGCTGACCGCGGTGATCCACACCGCCGGTGTGCTGGACGACGGCGTCGTGGAGTCGCTGACTGCGGAACGCGTTGAGCGTGTGCTGCGTCCGAAGGTGGACGCGGCGCTGAACCTGCACGAGTTGACCCGTGAGCTGGACCTGTCGGCGTTCGTGTTGTTCTCCTCGGCTGCCGGTGTGTTCGGCAACGCGGGCCAGGCCAACTACGCGGCCGCCAACACCTTCTTGGACGCCCTGGCGCAGCACCGCCGCGCCCAGGGCCTCCCGGCACAGTCGCTGGCCTGGGGTCTGTGGGACGACGAGGGCGGTATGGCCGCCACGCTGGCCGATGCCGACCGGCAGCGGATCACCCGCGGCAGCATGGCCGCGCTGTCGACGGACGAAGGCCTGGCGTTGTTCGACGCGGCCGGTGCGCTGGACGACAGTCTGCTGGTGGCCGCGCGACTCGACCTGGACGGGCTGCGCGCCCAGTCCGGTGCGGGAGCGGTGCCGCCGCTGCTGCGCGGGCTGATCCGTACCCCACGGCGCCGTACGGCGAGCGGTGGCTCGGCGGCAGCGGGTGCGGCGACCACGCTCGCCGAGCGGTTGGCCGGGCTGCCCGCCGCCGAGCGGGACCGGGTGCTGCTGGACCTGGTGCGTACCCAGGTGGCGGGCGTGCTGGGGCACGACGGCGCCGCCGCGATCGAGCCCGACGCCGCCTTCAAGGAGCTCGGCTTCGACTCGCTGACGGCCGTCGAACTCCGCAACCGCCTCGGGGCGGCCACCGGACTGCGGCTCGCCGCCACGCTGATCTTCGACTACCCGACGCCCACCGCACTGGCCGAACACCTCCGTACGGCCCTGCCACTCACCGAGGGCCCCTCGGTGTTCGACGAACTCGACCGCCTGGAAGCCACGTTGGCCGGTATGGCCTCCGGTGAGGCGACCTCTGACAGGGTCAACCGGTCCCGCGTCACCATGCGGCTGCAGGCGCTCATGGCCAAGTGGCATGACGCGCAGGAAGCGACGGCCGACAGCGCCGTCGATGACGACCACGATCTTGAAACAGCCACCGATGACGAGCTTTTCGACCTGCTCGACGACGAGCTCGGCTCGTCCTGAGAAAGAAGGACCCCGACGCGATGGTGAATGAGGACAAGCTTCGCGACTACCTCAAGCGGGCCACCGCCGACCTGCGTCAGGCCCGTCGGCGGCTGCGCGAGGTGGAGGAGCGAGACCAGGAGCCCATCGCCATCGTGGCGATGAGCTGCCGCTACCCCGGAGGCGTACGCACCCCTGAGGACCTGTGGCGGCTGGTGGTGGACGGCACGGATGCCATCGGGCAGTTCCCCACCGACCGCGGCTGGGACGTCGAGTCGCTCTACGACGCGGACCCGGACCAGCCGGGCTCCAGCTACGTCAGCGAGGGCGGCTTCCTTTACGACGCGGGCCGGTTCGACCCCGCCGTCTTCGGGATCAGCCCGCGCGAGGCGATGGCGATGGACCCGCAGCAGCGGCTGCTGCTGGAGTCCTCCTGGGAGGCGTTCGAGCGGGCCGGTATCGATCCGACGTCGGTGCGCGGCAGCCGTACCGCGGTGTTCGCGGGCGTGATGTACCACGACTACACCTCGCGCCTGGACTCCGTACCCGAAGGTGTCGAAGGCTTCCTGGGCACCGGAAGCTCCGGCAGCATCGCCTCCGGCCGGGTGTCGTACGTCTTCGGCCTGGAGGGCCCGGCCGTCACCGTCGACACGGCCTGCTCGTCATCGCTGGTCACCCTGCACATGGCGGTACAGGCGCTGCGCAACGGAGAGTGCTCGCTGGCGCTCGCGGGCGGTGTGACGGTCATGGCCACCCCCGCCACCTTCACCGAGTTCAGCCGTCAGCGCGGGCTTGCCGCCAACGGGCGCTGCAAGCCGTTCGCGGCGGCCGCCGACGGCACCGGGTGGGGTGAGGGCGTGGGCATGCTGCTGGTCGAGCGGCTGTCGGACGCGCAGCGCAACGGTCACCCGGTACTGGCGATCGTGCGTGGCAGTGCCATCAACCAGGATGGTGCGAGCAACGGTCTGACGGCGCCGAACGGCCCGTCGCAGCAGCGTGTCATCCACCAGGCGCTGACCAACGCCAGCCTGTCGGCCGCCCAGGTCGACGCGGTGGAAGCGCACGGTACCGGCACCACGTTGGGCGACCCGATCGAGGCGCAGGCGCTGCTGGCCACCTACGGGCAGGACCGGCCGCAGGACCGGCCGCTGCTGTTGGGGTCGATCAAGTCCAACATCGGCCACACACAGGCCGCGGCGGGTGTCGCGGGTGTGATCAAGATGGTGCAGGCGATGCGGCACGGTGTGCTGCCCAAGACCCTGCACATCGACGAGCCGACGCCACACGTGGACTGGTCGGCGGGCGCGGTCTCGCTGCTGACCGACACCGTCCTGTGGCCGGAGACCGGCGAACCGCGCCGGGCGGCGGTGTCCTCGTTCGGCTTCAGCGGGACGAACGCACACACCATCCTCGAACAGGCCCCGGCGGAGGAGGAGTCCGCGCCTGCGGAGGAGTCGGCCCCGGCCGGGCCCGTGGTGTGGGCGCTGTCGGGCAAGAGCGCGGCGGCCGTTCGGGGTCAGGCGGAGCGGCTGTTGGCGTGGGTGGACGCTGACGACGAGCTTCGTCCGGTGGACGTCGGATTGTCGCTGGCGACCGGCCGCGCGGGCCTTGAGCACCGTGCGGTGGCGCTGGGCCGGCAGCGTGCTGAACTGCGTTCCGCGCTGGCCGCGTTGGCGGCCGGGGACATGGCGCCCGGGCTGACGCAGGGTGTGAGCGTCGGTGGTAAGTCGGTGTTTGTCTTTCCTGGGCAGGGGTCGCAGTGGGTGGGGATGGCGGTGGGGTTGTTGGATGCCTCGCCGGTGTTCGCTGCTCGGATCGATGAGTGTGCGGGGGCTTTGGATCCGTTCACTGGTTGGTCTTTGGTGGATGTGTTGCGGGGGGTTGAGGGTGCGCCGTCGTTGGACCGGGTGGATGTGGTTCAGCCGGTGTTGTTCGCGGTGATGGTGTCGTTGGCTGAGGTGTGGCGGTCGGTGGGTGTGGAGCCCGCGGCTGTGGTGGGTCATTCGCAGGGTGAGATCGCTGCCGCGTGTGTGGCCGGAATCCTCGGCTTGGAGGATGCTGCGCGGGTTGTGGCGTTGCGTAGTCAGGCTATTGGGCGGGTGCTGGCCGGGTTGGGCGGCATGGTGTCCGTTGCGTTGCCGGTGGTGGCGGTGCGGGAGCAGATTGCCGTCTGGGGTGAGGACCGGATTTCGGTTGCCGCTGTGAACGGGCCGTCGTCGGTGGTGGTCTCGGGTGAGCCGGGGGCGCTGGATGAGTTGTTGGCGTCGTGTGAGTCGGATGGTGTGCGGGCGCGTCGTATTCCGGTGGACTACGCGTCGCACTCCGCGCAGGTGGAGCTGCTGCGTGATGAGCTGCTGGAGCTTCTGGCGCCGATCGTGCCGCGGGCTGCGCGGGTGCCGTTCTTGTCGACGGTGTCGGGTGAGTGGGTGGAGGGTCCGGAGCTTTCTGCGGAGTACTGGTTCCGTAACCTGCGGCAGACCGTGGAGTTGGAGAGCGCCACTCGTACGTTGTTGGAGCAGGGTTTCGGGGTGTTCATCGAGTCCAGCCCGCACCCGGTGCTGACCATGGGCGTGCAGGAGACCATCGAGGACTCCGACCGAGACGCGGCCGCTCTCGGCTCGCTGCGTCGCGACGAAGGCGGCTTGGACCGCTTCTACACCTCGCTGGGTGAGGCCTATGCGCGCGGCGTGGCCGTCGACTGGTCGCAGGTGTTCGCGGGCACCGGTGCCCGCCGCGTGGACCTGCCGACCTACGCCTTCCAGCACCAGCACTACTGGCTTGACTCGGGTGTCGCCGACGCGGTCGAGGGCACCGCGGCCGACTCCGTCGAGGCGCGCTTCTGGGAGGCCGTGGAACGGGAGGACTTCGAGGCGCTCGCCGCCGAGTTGGCGGTCGACGGCGACCAGCCGTGGAGCGATGTGCTGCCCGCGCTGTCCTCCTGGCGTCGCCAGGGGCGCGAGCGGTCGACGGTGGACGGCTGGCGCTACCGCGTCACCTGGAAGCCGTTGACCGACGACGCGACGTCCCGCCTCTCCGGCACCTGGCTGCTCATCGCGCCGACCGCCGACAGCGTGTGGGCGGCGGACACGGCCCGCACCCTCGCCGAACGCGGTGCGGCCGTCCGTCAGTTGACGCCCGCCGCCACCGACCGTGCATCACTCACGGAACTGCTCCGCGAGGAGACCGCCGACGGCGAGGGCGTCACCGGCGTACTGTCGCTGCTCGCCCTGGACGGCGGGCAGCCGCTGCACGCGTCCATGGCGCTGGTGCAGGCGCTGGGTGACGCGGAGATCGACGCGCCGTTGTGGTTCGCCACGCGCGGTGCGGTGGCCGTGGACCGCTCGGAGCCGCTGGACGACCCGGAGCAGGCCCTGGTGTGGGGCCTCGGCCGGGTGGTGGCGCTGGAGCACGGTGAGCGGTGGGGCGGTCTCGTGGACCTTCCGCAGACCGCTGACGAGCGTGCGCTGTCCCGGCTGGTCGCGGCGCTGGCCGGGACCGACAGCGAGGACCAGGTGGCGGTGCGGCCCTCCGGCCTCCTCGCCCGCAGGCTGGTGCGCGCCTCGCTGGCGCAGTCGCCCGTCGTACGCACCTGGCGGCCGGACGGGACCGTCCTGGTCACCGGCGGCACGGGCGCCCTGGGCGCGCACGTCGCCCGCTACCTGGCCCGCGAGGGTGCGCGCCATCTCGTACTGACCAGCCGCCGTGGCCCCGACGCCCCCGGCGCCGCCGAACTGCGTGACGAACTGGCCGAGTTGGGGGCGGACGTCACCATTGCCGCCTGCGATGTCGCCGACCGGGACGCACTCGCCGCCCTGCTGGCCGCCATCCCCGCCGATCGTCCGCTGACCGCGGTCGTGCACACCGCGGCCGTGCTCGACGACGGGGTCATCGAGGCGCTGACTCCGGAGCAGCTCGACCGGGTGCTCCGCGTCAAGCTGGACGCGACGCTCAACCTGCACGAACTGACCCGCGACCTGGACCTGTCCGCCTTCGTGCTGTTCTCGTCCTTCGCGGCCACCTTCGGTGCCCCCGGACAGGGCAACTACGCGCCGGGGAACGCGTTCCTCGACGCCTTCGCCCAGCACCGGCGCGACGCCGGACTGCCCGCGACCTCGGTGGCGTGGGGGCCGTGGGGCGACGGCGGAATGGCGGAGGGCGCGGTCGGTGACCGCATGCGCCGGCACGGAGTCATCGAGATGGCGCCCGAACTCGCCGTCACCGCACTCCAGCACGCCCTGGACCGGGACGAGACCACGCTGACCGTCGCCGACATGGAGTGGAAGCGTTTCGTCCTTGCCTTCACCTCCGGCCGTCCGCGCCCGCTGCTGCACGACCTGCCCGAGGCCCGCGCGGTCATGGACGCCCTGCGCGCCGACGCCGAGGAGGAGGCGGCCGATGGCGTGGCGCTCGTCCAGCGGCTCGCGGGCCTGCCCGAGTCCGAACAGGAGCGTCTGCTGCTGGAGTCGGTGCGCGGCGCCGTGGCATCCGTCCTCGGCTACCAGGGCTCTGAGGCGGTGGAGCCGAACCGGGCCTTCAAGGAACTCGGCTTCGACTCGCTGACCGCCGTGGAACTGCGAAACCGGCTGAACGCCGCCACCGCGCTGAAGCTGCCGCCGACCCTGATCTTCGACTATCCGACGCCCACCACTCTCGCGAAGTTCCTGCGTACCGAACTGTCCGGTGAGCAGGGCGCGATAGCGGTCCCGCTGCCGACCGCCGCGGCCGCCGACGATGAGCCCATCGCGATCGTGGCGATGAGCTGCCGCTTCCCGGGAGACGTACGGTCGCCGGAGGAGCTGTGGCGGCTGCTGGAATCGGGCGGCGACGCGCTGTCCGGCTTCCCGCTCGACCGCGGTTGGGACGTCGAGGCGCTGTACGACCCGGATCCGGACGCCCAGGGCACGTCCTACACCCGTGAGGGCGGCTTCCTGAGCGACGCGGCACGGTTCGACTCCGGGTTCTTCGGGATCAGCCCGCGTGAGGCCCTTGCGATGGATCCGCAGCAGCGGCTGCTGCTGGAGACCTCGTGGGAGGCGTTCGAGCGGGCCGGGATCGATCCCGCGACGCTGCGCGGCAGCCAGTCCGGTGTCTTCGTCGGCACCAACGGCTCCGACTACTCGATGCTCATGCAGGGCAGCGCCGACGGCTTCGAGGGACACCTCGCGACGGGAACCGCCGGGAGCGTCGTCTCCGGCCGTCTGTCCTACACGTTCGGGCTGGAAGGGCCCGCCGTCACCGTGGACACGGCGTGCTCGGCCTCGCTGGTCGCGCTGCACCTGGCGGTGCAGGCACTGCGCAGCGGGGAGTGCTCGTTGGCGCTCGCGGGCGGCGTGACCGTGATGTCGACCCCTGGCACGTTCATCGAGTTCAGCCGTCAGCGCGGTCTTTCCACCGACGGCCGCTGCAAGGCCTTCTCCTCGGACGCCGACGGGTTCACCCCGGCCGAAGGCGTGGGCATGCTGCTGGTCGAGCGGCTGTCGGACGCGCAGCGCAACGGCCATCCGGTGCTGGCGATCGTCCGGGGCACCGCCATCAACCAGGACGGCGCGAGCAACGGTCTGACGGCGCCGAACGGCCCGTCGCAGCAGCGCGTCATCCGCCAGGCGCTGGCCAACGCCCGGCTGTCCGCCGCCGAGGTGGACGTCGTCGAGGCGCACGGTACGGGGACTTCGCTCGGTGACCCGATCGAGGCGCAGGCACTGCTGGCCACCTACGGGCAGGGCCGGTCGGAGGACCAGCCGCTGCTGCTGGGGTCGATCAAGTCCAACATCGGCCACGCGCAGGCCGCTGCGGGTGTCGCGGGTGTGATGAAGATGGTGCTGGCGATGCGGCACGGTGTGCTCCCGCAGAGCCTGCACATCGCCGAGCCGACGCCGCACGTGGACTGGTCGGCCGGTGCGGTGTCGCTGCTGACGCAGACCACCGAGTGGCCGCAGACCGGTCGGCCGCGGCGGGCGGGCGTGTCGTCGTTCGGCTTCAGCGGTACGAACGCGCACGCCCTACTCGAACAGGCCCCTATATCCGAAAACGAGACCCCGGCTGTCGGGACCGAGTCTCCCGCCGCCGACAACGACGCCCCGGCACAGGGCGCCGATGTGTCGCCGGTCGTGCCGTGGGTACTGTCCGGAAAGAGCGAGTCGGCGCTGCGCGGACAGGCCGAGCGGCTGCTGACCCACCTCGGCACCCACGATGACCTGCGATCCGCTGACGTGGGCTACTCACTGGCGACCACCCGGACCGCCCTCGACCACCGCGCGGTGGTGATCGGCCGGGACCGCGACGACTTCGTCCGCGGACTGGACGCGCTGGTTCAGGGGCTGAGCCTGCCGAGCCTCGTTGAGGGGGCCGGAGTCGGGGGCCAAGGGGTCTTCCTGTTCCCCGGACAGGGGTCGCAATGGGTAGGCATGGCCGTCGGGTTGTTGGACGCTTCACCCGTGTTCGCTGCCCGGATCGATGAGTGTGCGGCGGCTTTGGATCCGTTCACTGATTGGTCTTTGGTGCATGTGTTGCGGGGGGTTGAGGGTGCGCCGTCGTTGGACCGGGTGGATGTGGTTCAGCCGGTGTTGTTCGCGGTGATGGTGTCGTTGGCTGAGGTGTGGCGGTCGGTGGGTGTGGAGCCCGCGGCTGTGGTGGGTCATTCGCAGGGTGAGATCGCTGCCGCGTGTGTGGCCGGAATCCTCGGCTTGGAGGATGCTGCGCGGGTTGTGGCGTTGCGTAGTCAGGCTATTGGGCGGGTGCTGGCCGGGTTGGGCGGCATGGTGTCCGTTGCGTTGCCGGTGGTGGCGGTGCGGGAGCGGATTGCCGCCTGGGGTGAGGACCGGATTTCGGTTGCCGCTGTGAACGGGCCGTCGTCGGTGGTGGTCTCGGGTGAACCGGGGGCGCTGGATGAGTTGTTGGCGTCGTGTGAGTCGGATGGTGTGCGGGCGCGTCGTATTCCGGTGGACTACGCGTCGCACTCCGCGCAGGTGGAGCTGCTGCGTGATGAGCTGCTGGAGCTTCTGGCGCCGATCGTGCCGCGGGCTGCGCGGGTGCCGTTCTTGTCGACGGTGTCGGGTGAGTGGGTGGAGGGTCCGGAGCTTTCTGCGGAGTACTGGTTCCGTAACCTGCGGCAGACCGTGGAGTTGGAGAGCGCCACTCGTACGTTGTTGGAGCAGGGTTTCGGGGTGTTCATCGAGTCCAGCCCGCACCCGGTGCTGACCGTGGGCGTGCAGGAGACCATCGAGGACTCCGGCCGAGACGCGGCCGTTCTGGGTTCGCTGCGTCGCGATGAAGGCGGCTTGGACCGTTTCTACGCCTCCCTGGGTGAGGCGTATGTTCGCGGTGTGACGGTGGACTGGGATGCCGTCTTCGCGGGCACCGGTGCCCGCCGGGTCGAGCTGCCGACGTACGCCTTCCAGCGTCAGCGGTACTGGCCGGAGGCCGCCGCGCCGGAGGAGATCGCGGCAGCGCCGACGGATCCGATCGACGCCCTGTTCTGGGAGGCCGTCGAGCGCGAGGACCTGGAATCGCTCGCCGAGACGCTGGAGATCGAGGGCGAGCCGCTGGGCGCCGTACTGCCCGCGCTGTCCTCCTGGCGTCGGCAGAGCCGTGAGAAGTCGACGGTGGACGGCTGGCGCTACCGCGTGAACTGGCAGCCGCTGGCTGAGGAGCGGGCGTCCCGCCTCACCGGAACTTGGCTTGTCGTCGTACCGAAGACCGCGGCCGACGGCGAGTGGCCCACCGCCGCGGCTCGGATGCTCGCCGAACGCGGCGCCTCCGTACGTGAGGTGGTGCTTGATCCGGCCGATGCCGATCGCAAGCCCCTGGTCGACCGCCTCCGCGATGAGGTGGTGGACGGCGAGCGTCTCGGCGGTGTGCTCTCGCTGCTCGGGTTCGACGGCCATCCGCAGGGCCTGCACGGCTCGCTGGCGCTCGTCCAGGCACTGGGCGATGCCGGGATCGACGCCCCGCTGTGGTGTGCGACGCGCGGCGCGGTGTCCGTGGCGGCGGCGGACCCGGTACGGGATCCGGCCCAGGCACTGCTGTGGGGCTTCGGCCGGACCGCGGCCCTGGAGTACCCCGAGCGCTGGGGCGGCCTCGTCGATCTGCCGGAGAACCCCGATGAGCGCGCGCTGTCCCGCCTGGTCGCGGTGCTGGCCGGGGTGGACGGCGAGGACCAGGTCGCCGTCCGATCCTCGGGACTGTTCGCCCGCAGGCTGGTACGCGCTTCGCTCGCCGACGCGGGCGCGGTGCGTGACTGGCGGCCGGACGGCACCGTCCTGGTCACCGGCGGTACCGGAGCGCTCGGCGGGCATGTCGCCCGCTGGCTGGCCCGCAGCGGCGCCAAGCACCTCGTGCTGACCAGCCGCCGCGGCCCCGACGCGCCCGGCGCGGCCGAACTGCGCGCCGAGCTGAACGAGTTGGGCGCCGATGTCACCATCGCGGCCTGCGATGCCGCCGACCGCGAGGCGCTCGCCGGACTGCTCGCCGCCATTCCCGCCGACAGTCCGCTCACCGCGGTCGTCCACGCGGCGGGCGTGCTCGACGACGGTGTGCTCGACGCGCTGACGCCGGACCGGTTCGCCACCGTGCTGGGGCCCAAGGCCGACGCGGCACTCAACCTGCATGAGCTGACCCGGGACCTGGACCTGTCGGCGTTCGTCCTGTTCTCAGGTGTCGCGGGCACGCTCGGTGACGCCGGACAGGCCAACTACGCGGCCGCCAACGCGTACCTGGACGCGCTGGCGGAACACCGCCGCGCGGCGGGCCTCACCGCCACCTCCGTGGCCTGGGGACGTTGGGGCGACAGCGGTCTGGCCGCGGGCGGCGCCATCGGCGACCGACTGGACCGCGGCGGGATCCCGGCCATGGCACCGCAGTTGGCGATCAGCGCGCTGCAGCAGGCGCTGGACCACGATGAGACGGCCGTCGCCATCGCGGACATCCGCTGGGACCTGTTCGCCCCCGGCTTCACCGCCGTCCGCCACAGCCCGTTCATCGGCGAACTGCCCGAGGTGCGGCGGCTGGCGCGGACCGGTGCGGCGGGCGACGAGTCCGCTGCGGCCGGGTCCGCCGAGGCGCTGCGCCAGCGGTTGGCCGGTATGTCCCAGGCGGAACAGTCGCTGGTGGTCGTGGAGTTGGTCCGCTCGCACGCGGCCAGCGCGCTCGGCCACCCGTCGACCGCCGAGGTCGGTGCCGGCCGGGCGTTCAAGGAGCTGGGATTCGACTCCCTGATCGCCCTGGAGCTGCGCAACCGGCTGACCGCGGCCACCGGACTGCGGCTGCCCGCGACGCTGGTCTTCGACTACCCGACGCCCGCCGCCCTGGCCGACTTCCTGCGTGCCGAGATCACGCAGGACGGCGGCGCGGCAGCGGCGGCTCCGGGGATCGCGGAGCTGGAGAAGCTGGAGTCGGCGCTGTCCGTCCTCGACCCGGACAGCGAATCCAGGGCGGACATCGCCCTGCGCCTGCAAGCCCTGCTGGCGAAGTGGGGCGAACCACAGCCCACGTCGACCGGCGAGGCCGTGACGGAAAAGCTGCAAGAGGCAACACCCGATGAGGTCTTCGCCTTCATCGAGAACGAGCTCGGGTTCGGGGGGCCGGGGGACGGCCCCCGGCAATAGCGGTAGCACGACAGAGCGCGGGCATTCCCGGCGCAAGCGTTTGTGACGAGAAGCATGGGTGAGGTTCCAATGGCGGATGCGGATCAGGACAAGATCCTCGACTACCTCAAGCGGGTAACGGCCGATCTGCACCAGACGCGGCAACGCCTTCGCGAGGTCGAGTCGGCGGAACCGGAGCCGATCGCTATCGTCGGTATGAGCTGCAGGTTCCCCGGAGGCGTGGAGTCTCCGGAGGACCTGTGGGAGCTTGTCGCCGGGGGCCGTGACGCGATATCCGATTTCCCCACGGACCGTGGTTGGGACATCGAGTCGCTGTATGACGACGACCCCGATCAGGAGGGCACCAGTTACACCCGGGAAGGCGGCTTCCTGCACGACGCGGGCAAGTTCGACGCCGCTTTCTTCGGTATCAGCCCGCGCGAGACCCTGGGCATGGACCCGCAGCAGCGCCTGCTGCTGGAAACGTCCTGGGAGGCCTTCGAGCGGGCCGGTATCGACCCTGCGACGTTGCGCGGCAGCCAGGCCGGGGTGTTCATCGGCACCAACGGCCAGACGTATCCGGAGATTCTGCAGCAGGTACCCAAGGGCGTTGAGGGATACCTGATGACCGGCAACGCGGCGAGCGTGGTCTCCGGACGGCTGTCGTACACCTTCGGTCTCGAAGGACCGGCGGTCACCGTCGACACCGCCTGCTCGGCCTCGCTGGTCGCCCTGCACCTGGCGGTGCAGGCGCTGCGCAACGGCGAGTGCTCGCTGGCGCTGACCGGCGGCGTGACGGTGATGGCCAGCCCGCGCTCGTTCGTCCAGTTCAGCCGTCAGCGCGGACTGGCGCCCGACGGCCGCTGCAAGCCGTTCGCCGACTCCGCCGACGGCACCGGCTGGGGCGAGGGCGTCGGCATGCTGCTGGTGGAGCGGCTGTCCGACGCCCGGAAGAACGGCCACCCGGTGCTGGCGATCGTCCGCGGCTCCGCTGTCAACCAGGACGGCGCGAGCAACGGACTGACCGCGCCCAACGGGCCGTCCCAGCAGCGGGTCATCCGCCAGGCGCTCACCAACGCGGGGCTGACCCCCGCCCAGGTCGACGTGGTCGAGGCGCACGGCACCGGCACCACGCTCGGCGACCCGATCGAGGCCCAGGCACTGATCGCCACGTACGGGCAGAACCGGCCGGACGGCCGCCCGCTCTACCTGGGGTCGGTCAAGTCCAACTTCGGCCACACCCAGGCCGCCGCCGGCGTCGCCGGTGTGATCAAGATGGTCAAGGCGATCGAGCACGGTGTGCTGCCGCAGACCCTGCACGTGGACCAGCCGTCCGGCAACGTGGACTGGTCGGCCGGTGCGGTCGAGCTGCTCACCGAGGCGCGGGAGTGGCCGCAGACCGGCCAGCCGCGACGCGCGGGCATCTCCTCGTTCGGCGTGAGCGGCACCAACGCGCACACCGTCATCGAGCAGCCTCCCGCGCAGGACGCCGCCCCCGACGCCGAGACCACCCCCGACGCCGGGGCGCAGCCGCTGCCCGTCCTGCTGTCCGCGCAGAGCGCGGAGGCGCTGCGCGCCCAGGCGCAGCGACTGGTCGACCGGGTGACCGACGACCCCGCGCTCGGCCTGGTGGACCTCGCCCACTCCCTGGCGACCACCCGCTCCGCCCTGGAGCACCGCGCCGTACTGTTCCCCGCCGACCGTGCGGGCCTGCTGCGGGAACTGGGCGCACTGGCCCATGGCGAGGACTCCGCCGACACCGTCCAAGGCGTGGTCGGCGAGGGCAAGACCGCTTTCCTGTTCACCGGCCAGGGCAGCCAGCGCGCGGGCATGGGCAAGGAGCTGTACGAGACATATCCGGTCTTCGCGGAAGCGCTGGACGCCGTCTGCGCGCAGCTCGACCAGCACCTTGCACGGCCCCTGAAGGACGTGCTGTTCGGGTCGGACAGCGAACCGCTGGACCAGACCGCCTACACCCAGCCCGCCCTGTTCGCCCTGGAGGTCGCGCTCTACCGGCACCTCGAACAGTGGGGCCTCATCCCCGACTTCCTGGTCGGCCACTCGATCGGCGAGCTGGCCGCCGCCCATGTCGCCGGGGTGTTCTCGCTGGCGGACGCCTGCTCGCTGGTGGTGGCACGCGGCCGGTTGATGCAAGCGCTGCCGGGCGGCGGTGCGATGATCGCGATCCAGGCCGCCGAGGACGAGGTCGGTCAACTGCTGACCGACCGGGTCAACATTGCCGCGATCAACGGTCCCACGTCGGTCGTCATCGCGGGCGACGAGGACGCCGCCCTGCAGATCGCCGCGCACTTCGAGGCACAGGGCCGCAAGACCAAGCGGCTGACCGTCAGCCACGCCTTCCACTCCCCGCACATGGACGGCATGCTGGCGGAGTTCGGCACCGTCGCCCAGGGCATCACCTACCACCCGCCGGTCATCCCGATCGTCTCCAACCTCACCGGCGCCTCGGTCTCCGCCGAGGAGATCTGCACGCCCGACTACTGGATACGGCACGTCCGCGAAGCCGTCCGCTTCCTGGACGGCATCCGCTACCTGGAATCCCAGAACGTCACCACCTACGTCGAGTTGGGCCCCGACGGGGTCCTCACCGCCCTCGCGCAGGACTGCGTGACCCAGCCGGACGCCGCGTTCGTGCCGGTACTGCGCGCCGCCCGGCCCGAGGCGCGCACCCTGGCCACCGCCGTCGCCCAGGCGCACGCCCACGGTGTGCCGGTGACCTGGGCGGCGGTCTTCGCGGGCCGCGGCGGTCGCCGCGTCGAGCTGCCCACCTACGCCTTCCAGCGCGAGCTGTACTGGCCGGAGCCGCCGACCGCCTGGGTGGGCGATGTCACCTCGGCCGGGCTGGGCTCCGCCGACCATCCGCTGCTGGGCGCCACCGTCGCGCTCGCCGACGCCGACGGGTACCTGTTCACCGGCCGGTTGTCGCTGGCGACCCACCCCTGGCTCGCCGACCACGCCGTGATGGACACCGTCCTGCTGCCCGGCACCGCCTTCGTGGAGTTGGCGATCCGGGCCGGCGACCACGTCGGCTGCGAGCTGCTCGAAGAGCTGACGCTGGAGGCGCCGCTGGTGCTGCCGCCGCACGGCGGGGTGCAGCTGCAACTCGCCGTCGGCGCGCCGGACGGCACCGGGCGCCGTGCGCTGACCCTGTACTCCCGGCTGGAGGACGAAGCCTGGGGCGAGGGCACCTGGATCCGCCACGCCACCGGTGTGCTCGCCCCAGCGGCCCGGCCCGAACCGTTCGACCTGTCCGAGTGGCCGCCGCGCGGCGCCACCGAGGTCGAGGTCGACGGGCTGTACGACTACCTCGTCACGTCCGGCTTCGCCTACGGGCCGGTGTTCCAGGGGCTCAAGGCCGCCTGGCAGCGCGGTGACGAGGTCTTCGCCGAGGTCCGGCTGCCCGAACAGGCCCGCACGGACGCCGACTTGTTCGGCCTGCACCCGGCGCTGCTGGACGCCGCCCTGCACGCCGTCGGCATCGGCTCGCTGCTGGAGGAGACCGAACACGGCCGTCTGCCGTTCTCCTGGAGCGGAGTCTCGTTGCGGGCGGTCGGCGCCGCCGCGCTGCGGGTACGCCTCTCACCCGCCGGACGGGACACCGTGGCCGTGGCGCTCGCCGACGACAGCGGCGCGCCCGTCGCCTCGGTGGACGCGCTGCTGCTGCGGCCGGTGTCCCCGGACCAGGTGCGCTCACACGCCGCACGCGGCGCGTTCTACGAGTCGCTGTTCCGCGTCGACTGGACCAGCACCCCGCTCCCGGCCACCACCACCGTGGCGGCCGGGCAGTGGGCGCTGCTGGGCGACGCCGACAGCGCCACCATCGCCGGGTACGCCGCCGCGCTGCCGACCGCGGCGGCCTACCCGGACCTGGCCGCGCTCGGCGAGGCCCTGGCCGCCGGGGCGCCCACCCCGCAGGCCGTTGTGGTGCCCTTCGCCAGCGGTGCCGACAACGACACCGACACGCTGCCGCACGCCGTCCGGGGCGCGCTGCACCGTGCGCTGGAACTGGCCCAGGCCTGGCTCGCCGACGAACGGTTCGCCGACTCCCGGCTGGTGTTCGCCACCCAGGGTGCGATCGCGACCCGGGCCGACGCCGACGTGCGCGACCTGACGCACGCGCCGCTGTGGGGCCTGGTGCGTTCCGCCCAGTCGGAGAACCCGGACCGCTTCGTCCTGATCGACCTGGACGACCAGGAGTCCTCGCACCGCGCCCTGCCCGCCGCCCTGGCCACCGGCGAGCCGCAACTCGCGCTGCGTGACGGCGCGGTGTCCGTACCGCGGCTGACCAGGATCCTCGCCGAGGACGACCACCATGCCCCGGCGATCGACCCGGACGGCACCGCGCTGGTCACCGGCGCCACCGGCACCCTGGGCGGCCTCGTCGCCCGCCACCTGGTGGCCGAACACGGCGTACGGCACCTGCTGCTGACCAGTCGACGCGGCCCCGAAGCCGACGGCGCCGCCGAACTCGTCGCGGAGCTGGAGGAACTCGGAGCCGAGGTCACCCTCGCCGCCTGCGACGCGGCCGACCGGGCGGCGCTCGCCGCACTGCTGGCGGCGGTCCCGGCCGAGCATCCGCTGACCGCGGTGGTGCACACGGCGGGCGTCCTGGACGACGGGGTCATCGACTCCCTCACCCCGGACCGCATCGACCGCGTCCTGCCCGCCAAGGTCGACGCGGCGCTCAACCTGCATGAGCTGACCCGGGACCTGGACCTGTCGGCGTTCGTGCTGTTCTCCGCCGCCGCGGGCACCCTCGGCGGCCCCGGTCAGGCCAACTACGCCGCCGCCAACGCGTTCCTCGACGCCCTCGCCCAGCGCCGCCGGTCCCAGGGACTGGCCGCCACCGCACTCGCCTGGGGCCTGTGGGCCGAACGCAGCGGCATGACAGGCGAGTTGGGCGACGCCGACCTGCAGCGCATCACCCGCGCGGGCGTGGCCGCCCTCTCCTCCGACGAGGGCCTGGCCCTGCTGGACACCGCGCGGGCGCTGGGCGACGCCGCCCTCGTCCCCATGCACCTGGACCTGGCGTCGCTGCGGCACGCCGACCCGAGCGCGGTCCCCGCACTGCTGCGCGGACTGGTGCGCACCCCGGCCCGGCGCGTTGTGGAGTCCGGCGGCGCGGCGCCCGTCGGCGCGCTCGCCGAGCGGCTGCTGCGGGTCGACGCCGCCGAACGCGACCGGCAGCTGGTGGAGTTGGTGTGCGCGCAGGTGGCCGTGGTGCTCGGCTACCCGGGTCCGGAGGCCGTTGACGCGGGCCGCGCCTTCAAGGAGCTCGGCTTCGACTCGCTGACGGCGGTCGAACTGCGCAACCGGCTCGGCTCGGCAACCGGCGTCCGGCTGCCCGCCACCCTGGTCTTCGACTACCCCACGCCGATCTCCCTCGCGGCCTTCCTGCGCACCGAGATACTCGGCGCCGACGCGGACACCGCGGCCCCGGTGGTCGCCGTGGCGGCGGCGGACGACGACCCCATCGTGATCGTCGGCATGAGCTGCCGCTACCCCGGCGGCGTCACCAGCCCCGAGGAGCTGTGGCGACTCGTCGCCGGGTCCGTCGACGCGATCTCCGAGTTCCCCACCGACCGCGGCTGGAACCTGGACGCCCTCTACGACGAGGACCCGGGACGCGCCGGTACCAGCTACACCCGCGAGGGCGGCTTCCTGCACGACGCCGCCCAGTTCGACCCGGCGTTCTTCGGCATCAACCCGCGCGAAGCCCTCGCCATGGACCCCCACCAGCGACTGCTGCTGGAAACCTCGTGGGAGGCCTTCGAACGCGCGGGCATCGACCCGGCGTCGGTACGCGGCAGCCGCACCGGTGTGTTCGCGGGTGTCATGTACCACGACTACCTGACCCGGCTGCCTGCCGTCCCCGAAGGCCTGGAGGGCTATCTGGGCACGGGCAGCGCGGGCAGTGTCGCCTCCGGACGAGTGGCCTACACCCTCGGCCTCGAAGGCCCCGCCGTCACCATCGACACCGCGTGCTCGTCGTCGCTGGTGGCCCTGCACCTGGCGGCGCAGGCGCTGCGCAACGGCGAGTGCACGCTGGCCCTGGCCGGTGGCGTCACCATCATGTCCACCCCGGACACGTTCATCGACTTCAGCCGCCAGCGCGGGCTCGCCACCAACGGCCGCTGCAAGTCGTTCTCCGGCGACGCCGACGGCACGGGCTGGTCGGAGGGCGCGGGCATGCTGCTCGTCGAGCGGTTGTCGGACGCGCGGCGTAACGGTCATCCGGTGTTGGCGGTCGTGCGGGGTACGGCGGTCAATCAGGATGGTGCGAGTAATGGGCTTACGGCGCCGAATGGTCCGTCGCAGCAGCGGGTGATTCGGCAGGCGTTGGCGAATGCTGGTCTGTCGACGGCGGATGTTGATGCGGTGGAGGCGCACGGTACGGGTACCACGCTCGGTGACCCGATCGAGGCGCAGGCGCTGCTGGCGACGTACGGGCAGGGGCGGCCGGAGGATCAGCCGTTGTGGCTGGGTTCGATCAAGTCGAACTTCGGTCACACGCAGGCTGCCGCCGGTGTTGCCGGGATCATCAAGATGGTGATGGCGATGCGGCATGGTGTGTTGCCGCAGACGCTGCATGTCGATGAGCCGACGCCGCATGTGGACTGGGCGGCGGGTGCGGTCTCGTTGTTGACCGAGGCGCGGGAGTGGCCGGAGACCGGCCGTCCGCGCAGGGCCGGTATTTCCTCGTTCGGTGTGAGCGGCACCAACGCCCACACGATCATCGAGCTGCCCTCGGAGCAGCCCGAGCCCGTGACGGACGGCGCCGTCGAACTCCCGGTGCTGCCGCTGGTGCTGTCCGGCCGAACCGAGGACGCACTGACCGACCAGGCGCGGCGGCTGCTGTCACACGTCGAGGCGGACACCGGCCTCGAACTGCCCGACCTGGCCTACTCGTTGGCGACCACCCGGTCCGCGCTGGAGCGGCGCGCGGTGGTGGTCGCGGGTGACCGGCAGGAGTTCCTGCGGGAGCTGGCCGAGTTGGCCGAGGGCCGGGGTGCGGTACGGGGCGCGGTTGCCGAGGGCAAGGTGGCGTTCCTGTTCACCGGTCAGGGCAGTCAGCGGCTGGGTATGGGCCGGGAGCTTTACGAGGCGTATCCGGTGTTCGCTGAGGCGCTGGATGCGGTGTGTGAGCGCTTCGAACTGCCGTTGATGGACGCGCTGTTCGGTGCTGATGGTGATCTGCTGGATCAGACGGCCTACACGCAGCCTGCGCTGTTCGCGGTCGAGGTTGCGCTGTTCCGGTTGGTTGAGTCGTGGGGGTTGAAGCCTGACTTCCTGTCCGGGCATTCGATCGGTGAGTTGGCTGCCGCGCATGTCGCTGGTGTGCTGTCGCTGGATGACGCTTGTGCGTTGGTGGCGGCTCGTGGCCGTTTGATGCAGGAGCTGCCGGGTGGCGGTGCGATGGTCGCTGTTCAGGCGTCCGAGGATGAGGTCACGCTGACGGATGGCGTGAGCATCGCGGCGATCAACGGTCCGACGTCCGTGGTCATCGCGGGGGATGAGGACGCGGCGCTGGAGATCGCCGCGTCGTTCGAGGCGCAGGGTCGTAAGACGAAGCGGCTGACCGTGAGCCATGCGTTCCACTCGCCGCACATGGACGGGATGCTGGACGCGTTCCGCGAGGTGGCCGCAGGCCTGACGTTCAACGGCCCGCGCATCCCGATCGTCTCCAACCTCACCGGCGCCCTGGTGTCCGCCGAGGAGATCGGTACACCCGACTTCTGGGTCCGCCATGTCCGGGAAGCGGTCCGCTTCCACGACGGCATCCAGGCACTCGAAGCCCTGAACGTCAGCACCTTCATCGAACTCGGCCCGGACGGCGTACTGACCGCCATGGCCCAGGACTGCCTGGCCGACCCGGACGGCAAGGCCTTCGCCGCCGTACTGCGCGACGGCCGCGCCGAGGCCGGAACGCTCACCACCGCCCTTGCCCAGGCGCACGTCCGGGGCATCGCGGTGGACTGGGCCGGGTACTTCGCCGGAACCGGCGCCCAGCGCGTGGATCTGCCGACCTACGCCTTCCAGCGCGAGCGCTACTGGCTTGAGGCGCCGGCCGGTTGGGTGGGCGACGTGGAGTCGGCCGGGCTCGGCCAGGCGCGGCATCCGCTGCTCGGCGCCGCCGTTCCGCTCGCCGACTCCGACGGCGTGCTGTTCACCGGCCGCCTCTCCCTCGACACCCACCCCTGGCTGGCCGACCACGCCGTCATGGGCACGGTGCTGCTGCCCGGCACCGCCTTCGTCGAGTTGGCGATCCGGGCCGGCGACCAGGTCGACTGCGACGTCCTGGAGGAACTCACCCTGGAGGCGCCGCTGGTGCTCACCGAGCACCAGGCGGTCCAGCTCCAGGTCGTGGTGGGTTCGCCCGACGACGCCGGGCGTCGTCCGCTGGACCTGTACTCACGCTCCCAGGACGCCCCGGCCGACGAACCGTGGACCCGCAACGCCAGCGGCATGCTCGCGTCCGGCGCGGCGCGGCCGTCCTTCGCCCTGACCGAATGGCCGCCGTCCGGCGCCGAGGCGGTCGAGACCGAGGGCCTGTACGAGCATCTCGCTTCCGGCGGCTTCGCCTACGGGCCGGTGTTCCAGGGGCTGCGCGCCGCCTGGCGGCGCGGCGACGAGGTGTACGCCGAGGTCCGACTCCCCGATGACCGGCAGTCCGAGGCCGGGCACTTCGGCCTGCACCCGGCGCTGCTGGACTCCGCGCTGCACGGCACGTTCGTCCAGGACGGCGCGGAGGAACAGGGCCGTCTGCCGTTCTCGTGGCGTGGCGTGACCCTGCACGCGGTGGGCGCCGGTGCGCTGCGGGTGCGGCTCGCGCCGACCGGCACCGACGGTGTGTCGCTGGAACTGGCCGACGTCAACGGCGAGCCGGTGGCCTCGGTGGCGAACCTGACGCTGCGCCCGGTCTCCGCCGATCAACTCGCCGGCAGCCGCACCGCGTTCCACGAGTCGCTGTTCCGGCTGGACTGGGCCACCGTGCCGGTGGCGCCCGCCACCGCGGGTGACTGGGCGGTACTGGACGGCGCCGAACTCACCGTGCCCGGCACCCGCTACCCGAACCTCGCCGCCCTGCGTACCGCGATCGACGCGGGCGAGGCCGTCCCGGAGTATGTCTTCGCGGCCCGCGCCGCGTCCGGCACCGAGGACCTGGCCGCGGCGGTCCGCACGACCACCCACGAGGCGCTGAGCCTGGTCAAGGCGTGGCTGGACGACGAGCGGTTCGAGCGGTCCCGTCTGGTGTTCGTCACCCAGGGCGCGATCGCCACGCACACCGACGCCGATGTACGGGACGTGGCGCACGCCCCGGTGTGGGGTCTGGTGCGCTCGGCGCAGTCCGAGAACCCGGACCGCTTCGTGCTGGCCGACCTCGACGGCGACGACAGTTCGTACGAGGCCCTGCCCGGCGCGCTGGCCTGCGGTGAGCCGCAGTTCGCCGTGCGCCGCGGCACCGTGCACGCCCCCCGGCTGGGCAGGGTCGCCGCGACCGGCTCCCTGGTGCCCCCGGTTGGCGAACGGGCGTGGCGGATGGACATCCAGGACAAGGGCACGCTGGAGAACCTGACGCTGGTCCCGTGCCCGGAGGCCGCCGAGCCGCTGGCCCCCGGCGAGGTCCGGGTCGCGGTACGAGCCGCGGGCCTGAACTTCCGCGATGTGCTCAACGCGCTCGGTATGTACCCGGGTGACGCGGGCCTGATGGGCAGCGAGGGCGCCGGTGTCGTCGTGGAGACCGGTCCCGGGGTGACCGACCTGGCGCCGGGCGACCGCGTCATGGGCATGCTGCCCGGTGGGTTCGGGCCGCTCGTGGTGGCCGACCGCCGGATGATCGCCCCGATGCCGGAAGGCTGGACGTTCGCCCAGGCCGCGTCCGTGCCGATCGTCTTCATGACCGCCTACTACGCGCTGCGTGACCTCGCCGACCTGAAGTCCGGCGAATCGCTGCTGGTGCACGCCGCCGCGGGCGGTGTGGGCATGGCCGCCGTGCAGTTGGCCCGCCACTGGGGCGTCGAGGTGTTCGCCACGGCCAGCCCCGCCAAGTGGGACACCCTGCGCGGCCTCGGCCTGAGCGACGACCGGATCGCCTCGTCCCGCACCCTGGACTTCGAGGAGACGTTCCGGGCGGCGAGCGACGGCCGCGGTGTGGATGTCGTACTCGACTCGCTGGCACGGGAGTTCGTCGACGCCTCGCTGCGACTGCTGCCGCGCGGCGGCCGGTTCGTCGAGATGGGCAAGACCGACGTCCGCGACCCCGAACAGGTCGCGGCCGAGCACCCGGGTGTGACGTACCAGGCGTTCGACCTGGTGGAAGCGGGCCTTGACCGCATCCAGGAAATGCTCACCGAACTCCTTGAGCTCTTCGAGCGCGGTGCGCTGGACCCGCTGCCGATCACGGCCTGGGATCTGCGCCGGGCACCCGACGCCTTCCGCTACCTGAGCCAGGCCCGGCACGTCGGCAAGGTGGTCCTCACCATCCCCGCCGACTGGAACCCGGACGGCACCGTACTGATCACCGGTGGCACCGGCACCCTGGGCGGCATCGTCGCCCGGCACGCGGTCACCGAGCGCGGCGCCCGCCACCTGCTGCTGACCAGCCGCCGCGGCGCACAGGCCGAAGGCGCCGCGGAACTCGCCGCGGAACTGGAGGAGTTGGGCGCACGGGTCACGATCACCGCGTGTGACGCGGCCGACCGTGAGGCGCTCGCCTCGCTGCTGGCGGACATCCCGGCGGAACACCCCCTGACGGCCGTGGTGCACACGGCGGGCGTGCTCGACGACGGTGTCGTCGGCTCGCTGACGCCCGAGCGGGTCGACCGGGTACTGCGTCCCAAGGTGGACGCCGCCGCCAACCTGCACGACCTCACCCGCGACCTGGACCTGGCCGCGTTCGTGCTGTACTCCTCGGCCGCCGGTACGTTCGGCGGTGCGGGACAGGCCAACTATGCCGCCGCCAACGTCTTCCTCGACACCCTCGCCCAGCACCGCCAGGCCCAGGGCCTGCCGGGCAGCTCGCTGGCCTGGGGACTGTGGGCCGAAGCCAGCGGTATGACCGGCGAGTTGGACGAGACCGACAAGTCCCGGATGACCCGCTCCGGTGTGCTCGGCCTGTCCTCGGCCGAGGCGCTGTCCCTGTTCGACGCCGCCCACCAGGTGGGCGACGCGCTCCTGGTCCCCATGCAGCTCGACCTGGCGCCGCTGCGGCACGCCGACGCGAGCATGGTGCCCGCACTGTTGCGCGGACTGGTGCGCGCACCCGCACGACGGGCCGTCGAGGCCGGTACCGCGACATCGGGATCGTCCCTCGTGGACCGGCTGGTCCGGCTGCCCGAGGCGGAACGGGACCAGGCCCTGCTGGACCTCGTACGTTCCCAGGTGGCCGCCGTCCTCGGCCACGCCTCGCCCGACGCGGTGGAAGCCAGCAGGGCCTTCAAGGACCTGGGCTTCGACTCGCTGACCGCCGTCGAGTTCCGCAACCGCCTCGGCGGCGCCGCCGGGCTGCGGCTGCCCGCGACGCTGGTCTTCGACTATCCGACGCCCACCGCGCTGGCCGCATATCTGCGTGATGAACTCCTCGGTTCCGAGGCCGCCGCGGCGGTAATCCAGCACGCCGCCACCGCGGTTGACGACGACCCGATCGCGATCGTCGCCATGAGCTGCCGCTTCCCCGGGGACGTCCGCACCCCCGAAGACCTGTGGGAGCTGCTCGCCGAGGGCCGGGACGGCATCGCACACCTGCCGTCGGACCGCGGCTGGGACACCGAGGCGCTCTACGACCCCGACCCGGACCGGCCGGGCACCTCGTACGCCCGCGAGGGTGGCTTCTTCTACGACGCCAACCACTTCGACCCGGCGTTCTTCGGGATCAACCCGCGCGAGGCGCTGGCGATGGACCCGCAGCAGCGGCTGCTGCTGGAGACCTCGTGGGAGGCGTTCGAGCGGGCCGGTGTCGACCCGACGGGCCTGCGCGGCAAGCAGGTTGGCGTCTTCGTCGGCCAGATGCACAACGACTACGTCTCGCGCCTCAACGTGGTCCCGGAGGGTGTCGAGGGCTATCTGGGTACCGGCGGCTCCAGCAGCATCGCCTCCGGCCGCGTCTCGTACACCTTCGGCTTCGAGGGCCCCGCGGTCACCGTCGACACCGCGTGCTCGTCGTCGCTGGTGGCCCTGCACCTGGCGGCGCAGGCGCTGCGCAACGGCGAGTGCACGCTGGCCCTGGCCGGTGGTGTCACCATCATCACCACACCGGAGGTGTTCACCGAGTTCAGCCGCCAGCGCGGACTGGCCGCCGACGGCCGCTGCAAGCCGTTCGCGGCAGCGGCGGACGGCACGGCGTGGGGTGAAGGCGTCGGCATGCTGCTGGTCGAGCGGTTGTCGGACGCGCGGCGTAACGGTCATCCGGTGTTGGCGGTCGTGCGGGGTACGGCGGTCAATCAGGATGGTGCGAGTAATGGGCTTACGGCGCCGAATGGTCCGTCGCAGCAGCGGGTGATTCGGCAGGCGTTGGCGAATGCTGGTCTGTCGACGGCGGATGTCGATGCGGTGGAGGCGCACGGTACGGGTACCACGCTGGGTGACCCGATCGAGGCGCAGGCGCTGCTGGCGACGTATGGGCAGGGGCGGCCGGAGGATCAGCCGTTGTGGCTGGGTTCGATCAAGTCGAACTTCGGCCACACGCAGGCTGCCGCCGGTGTTGCCGGGATCATCAAGATGGTGATGGCGATGCGGCATGGTGTGTTGCCGCAGACGCTGCATGTCGATGAGCCGTCGCCGCATGTTGACTGGGCGGCGGGTGCGGTCTCGTTGTTGACCGAGGCGCGGGAGTGGCCGGAGACCGGCCGTCCGCGCAGGGCCGGTGTCTCCTCGTTCGGCATGAGCGGCACCAACGCACATGCCATCATCGAGCAGCCTTCGGTGGCACAGGACGAACGTCCGGACGCCACCCGCCCGAGCACGGTCGTGCCGTGGGCGTTGTCGGCGAAGTCCGCCGACGCGCTGAGCGGTCAGGCCGACGCGTTGCGGTCCCGCCTCGAATTGGATCCGAGCCTCGAACCGGCCGACATCGGTTACTCGTTGGCCACCGGCCGAGCCTTCTTCGAACACCGCGCGGTGGTGGTCGCGGGTGACCGGCAGGAGTTCCTGCGGGAGCTGGCCGAGTTGGCCGAGGGCCGGGGTGCGGTACGGGGCGCGGTTGCCGAGGGCAAGGTGGCGTTCCTGTTCACCGGTCAGGGCAGTCAGCGGCTGGGTATGGGCCGGGAGCTTTACGAGGCGTATCCGGTGTTCGCTGAGGCGCTGGATGCGGTGTGTGGGCGACTTGAACTGCCGCTGCGCGATGTGCTGTTCGGTGCTGATGGTGATCTGCTGGATCAGACGGCCTACACGCAGCCCGCGCTGTTCGCGGTCGAGGTGGCGCTGTTCCGGTTGGTTGAGTCGTGGGGGTTGAAGCCTGACTTCCTGTCCGGGCATTCGATCGGTGAGCTGGCGGCGGCGCATGTGGCGGGTGTGCTGTCGCTGGATGACGCTTGTGCGTTGGTGGCGGCTCGTGGCCGGTTGATGCAGGAGCTGCCGGGTGGCGGCGCGATGGTCGCTGTTCAGGCCGCCGAGGATGAGGTCACGCTGACGGATGGCGTGAGCATCGCGGCGATCAACGGTCCGACGTCCGTGGTCATCGCGGGTGACGAGGACGCGGCGCTGGAGATCGCCGCGGCCTTCGAGGCGCAGGGTCGTAAGACCAAGCGCCTGACCGTGAGCCATGCGTTCCACTCGCCGCACATGGACGGGATGCTGGACGCGTTCCGCGAGGTGGCCGCAGGCCTGACGTTCAACGCCCCGCGCATCCCGATCGTCTCCAACCTCACCGGCGCCCTGGTGTCCGCTGAGGAGATCACCGCGCCGGACTTCTGGGTCCGCCACGTCCGGGAAGCGGTCCGCTTCCACGACGGCATCCAGGCACTCGAAACCCACGGCGTCACGACGTACATCGAACTCGGCCCGGACGGTGTCCTGTCGGCGATGGCCCAGGACTGCGTCACGAACGAGGACGCGGCCTTCGTCCCCGTACTGCGCGACGGCCGCGCCGAGGCCAGGACGTTGGCCACCGCCCTCGGGCAGGCGCACGTGCGTGGTGCGGCCGTGGACTGGGAGGCGTACTTCTCCGGAACCGGGGCGCGGCGCGTCGATCTGCCGACGTATGCCTTCCAGCGGCAGCTGTTCTGGCTGGACGCGGGATCGGCGGGCGGCGATGTGTCGTCGGCCGGTCTCGGCGCGGCGGACCACCCGCTGCTGGGCGCGGCCGTGGAACTGCCGGACTCCGACGGGGTGGTGCTCACCGGTCGGCTGTCCCTGCAGACGCACCCCTGGCTGGCCGACCACGCCGTCATGGACAGCGTCCTGCTGCCCGGCACCGCGTTCGTCGAGCTGGCGCTGCGCGCCGGTGACCAGGTCGGTTGCGACTATCTGGACGAGCTGACGCTGGAGGCGCCGCTGGTGCTTCCGGAGCGCGGCGGGGTGCAGCTGCGGCTGTCGCTCGGCGCGGCCGATGAGGCGGGCCGTCGAGCCCTGACCATGCACTCCCGGGCGGAGCACGCCTCGTCCGACGAGCCGTGGCTGCGCCATGCCAGCGGTGTACTGGCCGAGGGCGCACCGACCGCCTCCTTCGAGCTGGACGTATGGCCGCCGGAGGGCGCGCAGGCCGTCGAGGTCGAGGGGCTGTACGACGGGCTTGCCGCGTCCGGCTTCGGCTACGGTCCGGTGTTCCAGGGCCTGAAGGCCGCCTGGCGGCACGGCGACGAGGTGTTCGCCGAGGTGCGCTTGGCGGAGGACGCCGAGGCGGAGGCCGCACGGTTCGTGCTGCACCCGGCGCTGCTCGACTCCGCGTTGCACGCCCTCGGATTGCGTGCCGCCGACGAGCCGGGGCAGGGGCGGCTGCCGTTCTCCTGGAGTGGCGTCTCGGTGCACGCGGTGGGTGCCACCGCCCTGCGGGTCCGGCTGCGGCCTGCCGCGACGGGCGATGTGTCGCTGACCATCGCCGATGCCACCGGTGTCGCCGTCGCTTCCGTCGAGAGCCTGGCCTTGCGGACGGTGTCCCCTGAGCAGCTCGGCGCCGCACGCGGCGGCGGGCACGGGGATGCGCTGTTCCGGGTGGACTGGACGGCGTTGGCCCTGCCCGCGGAGCCGGTGGCGTACGACGACCGCTGGGCGCTGCTGGGTGATGAGAGCGCTGGCCTGCCCGTCCGCGGGTACGCGGATCTGGCCGCGCTCGACACGGCGCTGGAGTCCGGCGTGTCGGTGCCGGAGACCGTCTTCGTCAGCCTGCCCACCAGCGACCTCGAACGTGCCTCGGCGGTGCACACGGCCACCAGCGCGGCACTGGAACTGCTGCGGTCCTGGCTGGGCGACGAGCGGTTCGCCGACTCCCGGCTGGTGTTCATCACGCGCGGCGCGGTCGCGACACGGGCCGACGCGGACGTACGGGACCTGGTACACGCCCCGGTGTGGGGTCTGGTGCGCTCGGCGCAGTCCGAGAACCCGGACCGCTTCGTCCTGGTCGACCTCGATGACCAGGAAGCCTCGTGCACGGCACTGCCCGCCGCCCTGGCCACCGGCGAGCCGCAACTCGCCCTGCGCGAGGGCTCGGTACGGGTCCCGCGGCTGGCTCGCGCCACCGCTGACACCGCCGTGGCCGAGTGGGATCCGCAGGGCACGGTTCTGATCACCGGCGCCAGCGGCACGCTGGGCGGCCTGTTCGCCCGGCACCTCGTCAGCGAACGCGGCGTACGCCGGCTGCTGTTGGTCAGCCGCCGTGGCGCCACTTCGGAACTCACCGCAGAGCTTGAGCGGTTGGGCGCCACCGTCACCTCGGCCGCGTGTGACGTGGCCGATCGGGAGGCGCTGGCCGAGGTGCTGGCCGCCATTCCGGCCGAGCATCCGCTGACCGGGGTGGTACACGCCGCCGGTGTGCTGGACGACGGTGTGATCGGCTCGCTGACCGCGGAGCGCATTGAGCGCGTACTGCGCCCGAAGGTGGACGCGGCCTGGAATCTGCATGAGCTGACCCGCGATCTCGAACTGTCGGCGTTCGTGCTGTTCTCCTCGGCCGCCGGTGTGTTCGGCGGCGCGGGCCAGGGCAACTACGCGGCGGCGAACACCTTCCTCGACGCACTCGCCCAGCACCGCAGGGCCCAGGGCGTTCCGGCGCTTTCGCTGGCCTGGGGACTGTGGGACGAAGCCGGCGGCATGGGCGCGGAGTTGGCAGAGGCAGACCGCGGACGCATCAGCCGGGGCGGAATCTCCGCGCTCTCCGCCGAGACGGGCCTTGCCCTGTTCGACCTGGCGCAGACCGCCGCCGACGCGCAGCTGGTGCCCATTCCGCTGGACATGGCCGCGCTACGGGCACAGGCGAGCAGCGGCATGCTGCCCTCGCTCCTGCGTGGCCTGGTGCGTACGCCGACCCGTCGGACGGCGACAGCCACCGACGCCGTACCGTCCGGGGCGCTGGCCCAGCGACTGGCCGGACTGTCGGCCGACGAACAGGACGCCGCACTGCTGGAGTTGGTGCGCAGCCAGGTCGCGTCGGTGCTGGGACACACTTCGGCGGACGCGGTCGAGGCAGGCCGGGCGTTCAAGGAGCTCGGCTTCGACTCGCTCACCTCGGTCGAACTGCGCAACCGCCTCAACACCGCCACCGGCGTACGGCTCCCGGCCACCCTGGTCTTCGACTACCCGACCGCCGGTGCGGTCGCCGAGTACCTGCGTTCGGAGGTCCTCGGGGTCGAGACGGCCGTGGCCGCGCCCACCCCGATGCTCGCGGTCGCCGACGATGATCCGATCGCGATCATCGGGATGAGCTGCCGCTACCCCGGAGGTGTGGAGACCCCCGAGGACCTGTGGCGGCTGGTGGTCGGGGGTGGCGATGCCATCTCCGAGTTCCCGCAGGGCCGCGGTTGGGATCTGGAGTCGCTGTACGACCCGGACCCCGACGGCAAGGGCACCAGCTACACCCGCGAGGGCGGCTTCCTGCACGACGCGGGCCAGTTCGACCCGGCGTTCTTCGGGATCTCACCGCGCGAGGCCGTCGCGATGGACCCGCAGCAGCGGTTGCTGCTGGAGACGACCTGGGAGGCGTTCGAGCGGGCCGGGATCGATCCGACCACCATGCGCGGCAGCCGTACCGGCGTCTTCGCGGGCATCATGTACCACGACTACGCCACCCGTATCACCTCCGTGCCCGACGGCGTGGAGGGCTACCTGGGGACCGGCAACTCCGGCAGCATCGCCTCCGGCCGCGTCTCCTACGCGTTCGGCCTCGAAGGCCCCGCGGTGACCGTCGACACGGCCTGCTCCTCTTCGCTGGTCGCGCTGCACTGGGCGATCCAGGCGCTGCGCAACGGCGAGTGCTCCATGGCACTGGCCGGTGGTGTCACCGTCATGTCCACCCCCGGTACCTTCACCGAGTTCAGCCGGCAGCGCGGTCTGGCGGCGGACGGCCGGATCAAGTCGTTCGCGGCCGCCGCCGACGGCACGAGTTGGTCGGAGGGTGCGGGCATGCTGCTCGTCGAGCGGCTGTCGGACGCGCGGAAGAACGGCCACCCCGTGCTGGCCGTGGTCCGTGGCAGCGCCATCAACCAGGATGGCGCCAGCAACGGGCTCACGGCGCCCAACGGCCCTTCGCAGCAACGGGTGATCCGCCAGGCGCTGGCCAGCGCCGGTCTGGCCAGCAGCCAGATCGACGTGGTCGAGGCGCACGGCACCGGCACCACGCTCGGTGACCCGATCGAGGCGCAGGCGCTGCTGGCCACATACGGCCGGGAACGCGATGAGCACCAGCCGCTGTGGCTGGGATCGATCAAGTCCAACATGGGCCATACGCAGGCCGCCGCCGGTGTTGCCGGGATCATCAAGATGGTGATGGCGATGCGGCATGGTGTGTTGCCGCGGACGCTGCATGTTGATGAGCCGACGCCGCATGTTGACTGGGCGGCGGGGGCGGTGTCCCTGTTGACCGAGGCGCGGCAGTGGCCGGAGACCGGTCGGCCGCGTCGGGCCGCGGTGTCCTCGTTCGGCATCAGCGGCACCAACGCGCACACCATCCTTGAGCAGCCGCCGGCCGACGAGCACGAGGCCGGAACCACCGTGACGCCGCCGGTCCACACCTGGACGCTGTCCGCGAAGTCCGACGAAGCGCTGCGGGCCCAAGCCGAGCGGCTGCGGTCCCGGGTCGAGACGGAATCGAACCTCGAACTGGCCGATGTCGGCTACTCGCTGGCCACGGGCCGGTCGGTCTTCGACCACCGCGCGGTGGTCACCGCGGCGGACCGCGACGGCTTCCTGCGGGGGCTGGCGGCACTGGCCGAGGGCGGCGTCACCACGGGCCTGACGCAGGGGACGGTGGCCGAGGGCAAGGTGGCGTTCCTGTTCACCGGTCAGGGCAGTCAGCGGCTCGGTATGGGGCGGGAGTTGTACGAGGCGTATCCGGCCTTCGCGGAGGCGTTGGATGCGGTGTGTGATGGCTTCGACCTGCCGTTGCGGGATGTGCTGTTCGGTTCTGATGGTGGCGTGCTGGATCAGACGGGGTACACCCAGCCTGCGTTGTTCGCGGTTGAGGTGGCGTTGTTCCGGTTGGTCGAGTCGTGGGGGTTGAAGCCCGATTTCGTGTCCGGGCATTCGATCGGTGAGCTGGCTGCCGCGCATGTTGCCGGGGTGCTGTCGCTGGATGACGCTTGTGCGTTGGTGGCGGCTCGTGGTCGGTTGATGCAGGAGCTGCCGGGTGGCGGTGCGATGGTGGCTGTTCAGGCCGCCGAGGATGAGGTCACGCTGACGGATGGCGTGAGCATTGCGGCGATCAATGGGCCTTCCTCTGTCGTCATCGCGGGCGACGAGGCCGAGGTTCTGGAGATTGCTGCGGGCTTCGAGGCGCAGGGTCGTAAGACGAAGCGGCTGACCGTGAGCCATGCGTTCCATTCGCCGCATACGGATGGGATGTTGGCGGACTTCCGCAAGGTGGCGGAGGGGCTGAGGTATGCGGCGCCGCGCATTCCGGTGGTGTCGAACCTGACTGGTGGGGTGGTCTCTGCCGAGGAGATCGGCTCGGCCGACTTCTGGGTACGGCATGTCCGCGAAGCGGTCCGTTTCCTCGACGGGGTACGGGCTCTGGAAGCCGCGGGCGTGCGCACATTCGTCGAGCTGGGGCCGGACGGTGTGCTGTCGGCGATGGCGCAGGACTGCGTCACATCCGAGGGCGCCACGTTCGTGCCGGTGCTGCGCGGCGGCCGTCCCGAGGCGGAGACGCTGACGGCCGCGTTGGCCGGAGCGTATGTCCGCGGTGTACCGGTGGACTGGCAGGCGTACTTCGCCGGATCCGGTGCGCGCCGGATGGAACTGCCCACGTATCCGTTCCAGCGCGAGTGGTACTGGCTCAACTCGGCCGCCCCGCAGGCGGGTCCGGGCGACGCGGCCGGCCTCGGCCTGGGCGCCACCGACCATCCGCTGCTCGGTGCCGCGGTCGAACTGCCGGATGCGGAAGGGTTCCTGTTCACCGGCCGACTGTCGCTGGACACCCACCCGTGGCTGGCCGACCACGCGGTCATGGACGCGGTACTGCTGCCCGGCACGGCGTTCGTGGAAATGGCACTGCGCGCGGGCGAGCAGGCCGGTTGTGAGCACATCGAGGAACTGACGCTGGAAGCGCCGCTGATCCTCCCCGAACGGGGCGGGGTCCAACTGCGGCTCTCCCTGGGCGCGGCCGACGAGTCGGGGCGGCGTTCGCTGACCCTGCACTCGCGGTCTGAGCAGGCCTCGGCCGATGAACCATGGCTGCGGCATGCGACGGGTGCGCTGGGGGAGCGCGAGTCGGAGGCGTCGTTCGACTTCGGCGTGTGGCCTCCGCAGGACGCCGAGGCGGTGACCGTCGACGGCCTGTACGAGGGCCTGGCGGCAGCCGGATTCGCGTACGGCCCGGTGTTCCAGGGCCTGCGGGCCGCCTGGCGGCGCGGTGATGAGGTGTTCGCCGAGGTCGGCTTGCCGGAGGGCGCGGAAGAGGACGCCTTCGGGCTGCATCCGGCCCTGCTGGACGCGGTGTTGCACGGCATCGGACTCGGCGAACTGGTCGAGGACACCGGGCAGGGACGTCTGCCGTTCTCCTGGTCGGGCGTCTCGCTGTACGCGGTGGGTGCCGCCACGGTCCGGGTTCGGCTGGCTTCGGCCGGACGGGACGCGGTGGCGCTGGAGATCGCCGACTCGGCCGGTGCGCCGGTGGCGTCGGTGGACGCGTTGGCCCTGCGGTCGGTCTCGCCGGAGCGGTTGGGCGGCGGTCGTGGCGTCCCGGCGGACTCGCTGTTCCGGGTGGAGTGGACACCGGTCACGGTGACCCAGGGCGCGGAGCCGGACGGCGGCTGGACCGTGATCGGCGCCGGGGATCTCGCGGAACTGGATTCCGTGCCCGGCACTGTGGTGGTCGACGGTCTGACCTCCGCTGCGACGGGGTCCGCCGAGGACGTACACGGTGCGGTGCATCGGGCCCTGGAACTGGTGCAGTCATGGCTGGCCGATGAGCGGTTCGCCGATGCCCGACTGGTGTTCGTCACGCATGGTGTGGCGGATCTGGCGGGTTCGGCCATGCGGGGTCTGGTGCGGTCGGCGCAGTCGGAGAACCCGGGCCGGTTCGCGCTGGTCGACGTCGACGGTGCGGAGGTGTCGCGGGAGCTGTTGGCGGCCGCGGTGGCGTCCGGTGAGCCGGAGGTGGCCGTACGCGGCGACCGGGTCGAGGTGCCCAGGCTGGCGCGGGCTGTCGCTGACGGCGAGGAGTCGTCGTTCGCCGAGGACGGCACGGTGTTGATCACCGGTGCCAGTGGCCAGTTGGGCGGGGTGTTCGCCCGGCATCTGGTGGCCGAGCGCGGAGTGCGGCAGCTGCTGCTGGTCAGCCGCCGAGGGGCCGAGGCCGCGGGTGCGGCCGAACTGACCGCTGACCTGTACGACTTGGGCGCCGAGGTCACCTGGGCGGCCTGCGATCTGGCCGATCGGGAGGCACTTGCGGGAGTGCTGGCCGCGGTTCCGGCCGAGCATCCGCTGACTGGGGTGGTGCACACCGCCGGTGTGCTGGACGACGGTGTCATTGGCTCGCTGACCGAGGAGCGCATCGATCGGGTTCTGCGTCCGAAGGTGGATGCGGCCTGGAACCTGCATGAGCTCACTCAGGACGTGGATCTGTCGGCGTTTGTGTTGTTCTCGTCGGCTGCTGGTGTGTTCGGTGGTGCGGGGCAGGGCAATTACGCGGCGGCGAACAGCTTCCTTGACGCGCTGGCGGAGCACCGTAGGTCGCGGGGGCTGGCGGCGAGTTCGTTGGCGTGGGGTCTGTGGTCCACCGGTATGGCTGATGAGTTGGATGCGGCTGATGTTGAGCGGTTGAACCGTGGTGGTGTGGCCGCGTTGTCCGTGGCGGACGGTGTGGCGTTGTTCGACGCGGCTGGGCGCGCTGGTGAGGCGTTGTTGGTGCCGATGCGGTTGGACATGGCCGGGTTGCGGGTGCAGGCGGGCAGCGGCATGCTGCCGCCCCTGCTGCGCGGCCTGGTCCGCACCCCCACCCGCCGCGCCACCGCGGCAGCGGCGGCGACCGGCGGCGAGTCCGCGCTGCTCGCGCGCCTGGCCGGACTGTCGGCGGCCGAGCAGGACGCCGTACTCCTGGAGCTGGTCTGCACCCATGTCGCGGCCGTACTCGGCTACGCGGGACCCGAAGCCGTCGATCCCGGACGGTCGTTCAGCGAGGTCGGCTTCGACTCGCTGACCGCGGTCGAACTCCGCAACCGCCTGAACGCGGCCACCGGGGTCCGGCTACCGGCCACCCTGATATTCGACTACCCGACACCTACGGCACTGGTTCGGTTCCTGCGGGAAGAGATTCTCCAGGACGGTCTGGCGGCGGTGACACCGCTGCTCGCAGAGCTCGACAAGTTGGAAGCCTCTCTCGCAGTGGCGCTCCCCGACGATGACGGTCGTTCGCGGATCACCGCCCGCCTACAGGCCCTGCTGGCCAAGTGGAGCGAGGCCCGCGGCCCGGAGGACACGGCCGATGCGGCCGATGTCGCCGACGAACTGGAGACGGCGACGGACGACGACCTCTTCGACTTCATCGGCAAAGAGTTCGGGATTTCTTGACGTGATCGGCTCTGCCTTGCTGGCTTCCGCGAGAGGGATGCACGTATGAACGAGGAAAAGCTCCGCTACTTTCTCAAGCGGGTGACGGCCGATCTCCATGAAACCCGGCGTCGTCTGCAGGAAGTGGAGTCGGGGGAACAGGAGCCGATCGCGATCGTCGGGATGAGCTGCCGCTACCCCGGGGGCGTCCAGTCGCCCGAGGACCTGTGGCGGCTGGTCGCCGAGGGCGCGGACGCCGTCTCGGGCTTCCCCACCGACCGCGGCTGGGACGTCGAGCGTCTCTTCGACGACGACCCCGACCAGCAGGGCACGAGCTACGTCAGCGAGGGCGGATTCCTCCACGAGGCCAACCACTTCGACCCGGCCTTCTTCGGGATCAGCCCGCGTGAGGCCGTGGCGATGGACCCCCAGCAGCGGCTGCTGCTGGAAGCCACCTGGGAGGCGTTCGAGCGGGCCGGTATCGACCCGGCGTCGGTGCGCGGCAGCCGTACCGGGGTGTTCGCGGGCGTGATGTACCACGACTACACCTCGCGGCTGCGCGCCGTCCCCGAAGGCGTCGAGGGCTACCTCGGCACCGGCGGTTCAAGCAGCATCGCCTCCGGCCGGGTGTCGTACACGTTCGGTCTTGAGGGTCCGGCGGTCACGGTCGACACGGCCTGCTCGTCGTCCCTCGTGACCCTGCATCTGGCCGTTCAGGCGCTGCGGAACGGCGAGTGCTCGCTCGCGCTGGCCGGTGGTGTCACCGTGATGCCGACTCCGGGCACGTTCACCGAGTTCAGCCGCCAGCGCGGGCTGTCGTTCGACGGCCGCTGCAAGTCGTTCGCCGCCGCCGCCGACGGTACGGGGTGGGGCGAGGGTGTCGGCATGCTGCTGGTGGAGCGGTTGTCGGACGCCCAGCGCAACGGGCATCCGGTGTTGGCGATCGTGCGGGGTAGTGCGGTCAATCAGGATGGTGCGAGTAATGGGCTTACGGCGCCGAATGGTCCGTCGCAGCAGCGGGTGATTCGTCAGGCTTTGGCGAATGCGCGGTTGACGGCGGCGGATGTTGATGTGGTGGAGGCGCACGGTACGGGCACCACGTTGGGTGACCCGATCGAGGCGCAGGCGCTGCTGGCGACGTATGGGCAGGAGCGTTCCGACGACCAGCCGCTGTGGCTGGGGTCGATCAAGTCGAACATGGGCCATACGCAGGCCGCCGCTGGTGTTGCCGGGATCATCAAGATGGTGATGGCGATGCGGCATGGTGTGTTGCCGCAGACCCTGCATGTTGATGAGCCGACGCCGCATGTTGACTGGGCGGCGGGTGCGGTCTCGTTGCTGACCGAGGCGCGGGAGTGGCCGGAGACCGGCCGTCCGCGTCGAGCCGCCGTCTCCTCGTTCGGTATCAGCGGCACCAACGCCCACACGATCATCGAGCAGGCACCGCCGCTGGACGCGGAGGAAGCCGCCGGGGAGCCTCGGGCGCTCCCGGTGCTGCCATGGGTGCTGTCGGCGAAGACCACCGAGGCGTTGCGTGCGCAGGCCGAGCGCCTGCTGACGTACACGTCGGCACGCCCGGAACTCGACGTGGTCGACGTCGGTCACTCACTGGCGACGACCCGATCCGCGCTGGAGCACCGCGCTGCCGTCATCGCGGGCGATCGCGAGGTCCTCCTCGACCGCCTGGCGAAGCTCGCGGCCGGTGAGTCCCCCGCCGGAGTGGTCCAGGCAGCGGCGGACGGCCGGGGCAAGGTGGCGTTCCTGTTCACCGGTCAGGGCAGTCAGCGGCTCGGTATGGGGCGGGAGTTGTACGAGGCGTATCCGGCCTTCGCGGAGGCGTTGGATGCGGTGTGTGATGGCTTCGACCTGCCGTTGCGGGATGTGCTGTTCGGTTCTGATGGTGGCGTGCTGGATCAGACGGGGTGCACCCAGCCTGCGTTGTTCGCGGTTGAGGTGGCGTTGTTCCGGTTGGTTGAGTCGTGGGGGTTGAAGCCCGATTTCGTGTCCGGGCATTCGATCGGTGAACTTGCCGCCGCGCATGTTGCCGGGGTGCTGTCGCTGGATGACGCTTGTGCGTTGGTGGCGGCTCGTGGTCGGTTGATGCAGGAGCTGCCGGGTGGCGGTGCGATGGTGGCTGTTCAGGCCGCCGAGGATGAGGTCACGCTGACGGATGGCGTGAGCATTGCGGCGATCAATGGGCCTTCCTCTGTCGTCATCGCGGGCGACGAGGCCGAGGTTCTGGAGATCGCCGCGTCGTTCGAGGCGCAGGGTCGTAAGACGAAGCGGCTGACCGTGAGCCATGCGTTCCATTCGCCGCATATGGATGGGATGTTGGCGGACTTCCGCAAGGTGGCGGAGGGGCTGAGGTATGCGGCGCCGCGCATTCCGGTGGTGTCGAACCTGACTGGTGGGGTGGTCTCTGCCGAGGAGATCGGCTCGGCCGACTTCTGGGTACGGCATGTCCGCGAAGCGGTCCGCTTCCTCGACGGGGTGCGGGCTCTGGAGGACCAGGGTGTCACGACGTACATCGAGCTCGGCCCGGACGGTGTGCTGTCCGCGATGGCCCAGGACTGCGTCACGACTGATGACGCGGCGTTCCTCCCCGTACTGCGCGGTGGCCGCCCCGAGCCCGAGTCCCTGACCGTTGCCCTGGCCGAGGCCCATGTGCGTGGGGTGGCCGTCGACTGGACCGCGTACTTCGGCGGTACGGGCGCGGGCCGGGTGGACCTGCCCACGTACGCCTTCCAACACCAGCACTACTGGCTGGACGCGGGTACCGCCGTTGGCGATGTCACCTCGGCCGGTCTGCGCTCGGCGGAGCACCCGCTGCTCGGCGCCGCCGTCTCGCTGGCGGACGCCGAGGGGTTCCTGTTCACCGGCCGGCTGTCGTTGGACACACATCCGTGGCTGGCCGACCACGCCGTGATGGGCGCGGTGCTGCTCCCCGGCACCGCCTTCGTCGAGCTTGCCGTGCGTGCCGGGGACCAGGTCGGCTGCGACCAGGTGGACGAACTGACCCTGGAGGCCCCGCTGGTGCTGCCCGAGCAGGGCGGTGTGCAGCTTCAGCTCGCGATTGGCGCGCCGGATGAAGCCGGTCGCCGTTCCATGGCGTTCCACTCCCGCCCTGACCATGCGGCGGATGACGAGCCGTGGTTGCGGCATGCGACAGGTGTGCTGGCCCAGGGTGCGCGGGATGCGTCGTTCGATCCGGGCGTCTGGCCGCCGTCGGACGCGGAGGCGGTGGACGTCGCCGGTCTGTACGAGGGCTTGGCGGCCGCCGGGTTCACCTACGGTCCGGTGTTCCAGGGGCTGCGGGCCGCCTGGCGGCGTGGCGATGAGGTCTTCGTCGAGGTGAGCCTGCCGGAGGGCGCTGAGGACGGTGCCTTTGGGCTGCACCCGGCGTTGCTGGACGCGGTGTTGCATGGCATCGGACTGGGCGAACTGGTCGAGGACACCGGGCAGGGACGTCTGCCGTTCTCCTGGTCGGGCGTCTCGCTGCACGCGGTGGGCGCGTCGGCGCTGCGGGTGCGGTTGGCGAAGGCCGGGCCGGACGCGGTGTCTTTGACGGTGGCGGACCGGACCGGGCGGCCGGTGGCATCGGTGGATGCGCTGGTGCTGCGGTCGGTTTCGCCGGAGCAGCTCGGCGGCGGCCGTGACGATTTGGCGGATTCGCTGTTCCGGGTGGAGTGGTCGGAGCTGCCGGTGGGTTCGGCGGCTGCGGAGGGTCGTTGGGCCGTACTGGGCGCCGACGGCGCGGGCCTGCCGGACGCCGAGGTGTACGGGGATCTGGCGGCGCTGGCGGAGGCGGTGGAGTCCGGCGCCGTGGCGCCGGATCTGGTGCTGGCTTCGTACGAGCCCGATGGATCCGCTGATGTCCCGGCTGCGGTGCGTGCGGCCACCGCGTGGGCGTTGAGCCTGCTGCAGTCGTGGCTTGCCGATGAGCGGTTCGACGGTTCGCGGCTGGTGGTCGCGACGCGCGGTGCCGATCTGGTGGGTTCGGCCGTGCGGGGTCTGGTGCGGTCCGCGCAGTCGGAGAACCCGGGCCGGATCGTGCTGGTTGACGCGGAGGACGCTTCGTCGGAGCTGTTGGCGGCCGCGGTGGCGTCCGGTGAGCCGGAGGTGGCCGTACGCGGCGACCGGGTCGAGGTGCCCAGGCTGGCGCGGGCTGTCGCTGACGGCGAGGAGTCGTCGTTCGCCGAGGACGGCACGGTGTTGATCACCGGTGCCAGTGGCCAGTTGGGCGGGGTGTTCGCCCGGCATCTGGTGGCCGAGCGCGGAGTGCGGCAGTTGCTGCTGGTGTCCCGGCGCGGCGACCAGGCCGAAGGCGCCGGTGAACTGGCTGCGGAACTCGCTGAATTGGGCGCACATGTGACGTGGGCGGCCTGTGATGTGGCCGATCGGGAGGCACTTGCGGGAGTGCTGGCCGCGGTTCCGGCCGAGCATCCGCTGACTGGGGTGGTGCACACCGCCGGTGTGCTGGACGACGGTGTCATTGGCTCGCTGACCGAGGAGCGCATCGATCGGGTTCTGCGTCCGAAGGTGGATGCGGCCTGGAACCTGCATGAGCTCACTCAGGACGTGGATCTGTCGGCGTTTGTGTTGTTCTCGTCGGCTGCTGGTGTGTTCGGTGGTGCGGGGCAGGGCAATTACGCGGCGGCGAACAGCTTCCTTGACGCGCTGGCGGAGCACCGTAGGTCGCGGGGGCTGGCGGCGAGTTCGTTGGCGTGGGGTCTGTGGTCCACCGGTATGGCCGATGAGTTGGATGCGGCTGATGTTGAGCGGTTGAACCGTGGTGGTGTGGCCGCGTTGCCCGTGGCGGACGGTGTGGCGTTGTTCGACGCGGCTGGGCGCGCTGGTGAGGCGTTGTTGGTGCCGATGCGGTTGGACATGGCCGGGTTGCGGGTGCAGGCGGGCAGCGGCATGCTGCCGCCCCTGCTGCGCGGCCTGGTCCGCACCCCCACCCGCCGCGCCACCGCGGCAGCGGCGGCGACCGGCGGATGGGCGGAACGCCTGGCCGGGCTCTCATCGGCCGAACGCGACCGCGCCGTCCTGGAGTTGGTCTGCACGCAGGTCGCCGCCGTCCTGGGGTTGGCGGGGCCGGAGACGGTCGAACCGCTGCGCGCCTTCAACGAGGTGGGCTTCGACTCCCTGACCGCCCTCGAACTGCGGAACCGGCTGAACGCGGCCACCGACGTACGACTCCCCGCCACCTTGATCTTCGACTACCCAACGCCGACGGCCCTGGCCGAGTACCTGGCAGCGGAATTCCTCGGTGCTCGGGCGGACACTGCCGTTCCGGCCGTTGCGGCGACGGCGGCGGATGACGAGCCGATCGCGATCGTGGCGATGAGCTGCCGCTTCCCCGGCCAAGTGCGGTCACCGGAAGACCTGTGGCAACTGGTCACCGAAGGCAGGGACGCGATATCCGGATTGCCGACCGATCGAGGCTGGGACGTGGAGGGTCTGTTCGACCCGGACCCCGACCAGCCCGGTACGAGCTACACCCGCGATGGTGGCTTCCTGCACGACGCACACCACTTCGACCCGGTCTTCTTCGGCATCAGCCCGCGCGAGGCATTGGCCACCGACCCGCAGCAGCGGCTGCTGTTGGAAGCCACCTGGGAGGCGTTCGAGCGGGCCGGTATCGACCCGGCGTCGGTGCGCGGCAGCCGTACGGGTGTCTTCGCGGGCGTGATGTACAACGACTACGGCACCCTCCTGCACCGCGCGCCTGACGGCCTTGAGGGATACATGGGCACCGCGAGCTCCGGCAGTGTGGCCTCGGGGCGGGTGTCGTACACGTTCGGTCTTGAGGGTCCGGCGGTCACGGTCGACACGGCCTGCTCGTCGTCTCTTGTCACCCTGCATCTGGCCGTTCAGGCGCTGCGGAACGGCGAGTGCTCGTTGGCGCTGGCCGGTGGTGTGACGGTGATGGCGACCCCGGGCACGTTCGTGGCGTTCAGCCGCCAGCGCGGTTTGGCGGCGGACGGCCGCTGCAAGCCGTTCGCCGCTGGTGCGGACGGTACGGCGTGGGGCGAGGGCGTCGGCATGCTGCTGGTGGAGCGGTTGTCGGATGCGCGGAAGAACGGTCATCCGGTGTTGGCGATCGTGCGTGGTAGTGCGGTCAATCAGGATGGTGCGAGTAATGGTCTGACGGCGCCGAATGGTCCGTCGCAGCAGCGGGTGATTCGTCAGGCTTTGGCGAATGCGCGGTTGACGGCGGCGGATGTTGATGTGGTGGAGGCGCACGGTACGGGTACCACGTTGGGTGACCCGATCGAGGCGCAGGCGCTGCTGGCGACGTATGGGCAGGAGCGTTCCGACGACCAGCCGCTGTGGCTGGGTTCGATCAAGTCGAACATGGGCCATACGCAGGCCGCCGCTGGTGTTGCCGGGATCATCAAGATGGTGATGGCGATGCGGCATGGTGTGTTGCCGCAGACCCTGCACGTGGATCAGCCGTCGCCGCATGTTGACTGGTCCGCTGGCGCGGTCTCGCTACTGACCGAGGCGCGGGAGTGGCCGGAGACCGGCCGTCCGCGCAGGGCCGCCGTCTCCTCGTTCGGTATCAGCGGCACCAACGCGCACACGATCATCGAGCAGGCACCGGTCCTCGCGGACGACCAGCCGGAGCAGATTCCGGCGGCGCCGAAGGTCCTGCCGTGGGCGCTGTCGGCCAGGTCTGCTGATGCGCTGCGGGGGCAGGCGGAGCGGCTGCGTACGCGGGTGGCCGCTGACCCGGACATGGGTCTGGCGGACGTTGGCCACTCGCTGGCCACCGGGCGCGCCCTCTTCGAGCACCGCGCGGTAGTGGTGGCGGGGGAGAGGAAGACGTTCCTCGCGGGCCTGGCGGCGCTGGCTGAAGGCCGTGAGGCCGCTGGGGTGATCGAGGGTTCGCCGGTCGGCGGGAAGGTCGCGTTCCTGTTCACCGGGCAGGGCAGCCAGCGGCTGGGCATGGGCCGGGAGCTATATGAGGTGTATCCCGTGTTCGCCGAGGCGCTGGACGCGGTCTGCGAGCGCTTCGAACTGCCGTTGAAGGATGTGCTGTTCGGGAACGAAGCCACGTTGCTGGACCAGACCGCTTACACGCAGCCCGCGCTGTTCGCGGTCGAGGTGGCGTTGTTCCGGTTGGTGGAGTCGTGGGGGATCAGGCCGGACTTCCTGTCCGGGCATTCCATTGGTGAACTCGCCGCCGCGCATGTGGCCGGGGTGCTGTCGCTCGATGACGCCTGCACGTTGGTGGCGGCTCGTGGCCGGTTGATGCAGGAGCTGCCGGGTGGCGGCGCGATGGTGGCCGTGCAGGCGTCGGCGGACGAGGTCAGTCAACTGTTGACCGAGCGGGTCAGCATTGCCGCGATCAACGGTCCGACGTCGGTCGTCATCGCGGGCGACGAGGACGCGGCCCTGGAGATCGCCGCGGCCTTCGAGGCGCAGGGTCGTAAGACCAAGCGGCTGACCGTCAGCCATGCGTTCCACTCGCCGCACATGGACGGCATGCTGGACGCCTTCCGCAAGATCGCGGAGGGCCTGACCTACCAAGCCCCGCGCATCCCGATCGTCTCCAACCTCACCGGCACCGTCGTCTCGGCCGATGAGATCACCACTCCGGACTTCTGGGTCCGACATGTCCGTGAGGCCGTCCGTTTCCTCGACGGCATCCGCACGCTGGAGGCCCAGAACGTCACGACGTTCGTCGAGCTCGGCCCGGACGGTGTGCTGTCGGCGATGGCCCAGGACTGCGTCACGGCTGATGGCGCCGCCTTCGTCCCCGTACTCCGCACCGGCTGCCCCGAACCCGAAACCCTGACCGCCGCCTTGGCCCAGGCCCACGTCAACGGCATCGCCGTCGACTGGCAGGCGTACTTCACCGGAACCGGCGCCCGCCGCGTCGACCTGCCCACCTACGCCTTCCAGCACCAGCGGTACTGGATCGACGTCCCGGTCACCGCGGGCGATGTCGCGTCCGCCGGACTGGGGGCGGCCGATCACCCGCTGCTGGGGGCGGCGGTGGAGTTGCCGGAATCCGATGGCTACGTCTTCACCGGGCGGCTGGGGTTGCGGACGCACCCCTGGCTGGCCGACCACGCCGTGGCCGGGACGGTGCTGCTACCTGGTACGGCGTTCGTCGAGCTGGCGATCCGGGCCGGGGACCAGGTCGGCTGCGATGTGCTGGAAGAACTCACCCTTGAGTCCCCGCTGATCCTTTCCTCGGAAGGCGCTGTTCAACTGCGGCTCTCCGTAGCCGAGTCGGACGCGTCAGGCCGTCGGGCGCTGACCCTGCACTCGCGGGCGCAGGACGCCTCGGCCGACGAGCCGTGGATCCGGCACGCAAGCGGCGTACTCGCGGCCGGTCCCGCCCGACCGGCGGCCGATCTTGCCGTCTGGCCCCCGGCCGACGCGGAATCGCTTGACGTCGGCGGGCTCTACGAGCGGTTCGCAGATGGCGGCTTCGGGTACGGGCCCGCCTTCCAGGGGCTACGGGCCGCTTGGCGGCGCGGCGACGAGATCTTCGCGGAGCTTCAGCTGCCGCAGGAGCAGCACGCCGACGCCGCCCGATTCGGTCTGCACCCGGCACTGCTCGACTCCGCGTTGCACGGCCTGGCCTTGGGCGGTATCACCGGTGGTGCCGATGAAGCCGGAAAGGCCCAGGAAGCCGCTGGCGGCCATGGCACCGACGCGCCGGGGATCCGGCTCCCGTTCTCCTGGAGCGGAGTCTCCCTGCATGCCATCGGCGCGTCCGCGCTCCGGGTGCGGATCGCACCGGCCGGGGACGGTTCCGTGTCGCTGACGGCGGTGGACGAGACCGGCGGCCTTGTCGCATCGGTCGAGTCGCTGGCGTTGCGGCGGATCGATCCGGCCCAACTGCAGGCCGCCCAAGTACAGATGACGTTCCATGACTCCCTCTTCCGGGTGGAGTGGACGGCTGTCCCCGGCCAGGGTGCGGTACCGGCCCGGCGCTGGGCCGTGCTCGGCGCCGATCACCTCAAGTTGGGGGCCGCGCTGGAGGCGGCCGGTGTCGCGATCGACAGCTACGCCGATCTCGCGGCGCTCGCCGGTGTCGTACAGGCGGGCAAGCCCATGCCCGAGGTGGTTCTCGCGCCCTGCCCGACCGACGAGGTGGGCAGCGACGCGGAAGCGGCCCGCCAGGTGACCCATGACGCCCTGGGCGTCGTGCAGTCATGGCTGGCCGAGGAGGCCTTCGAGGGCGCGCGGCTGGTGTTCGTCACCCGTGGCGCGGTGGCCGCCCACGGTGATGCGGGTGTGGCGGACCTGGTCCACGCCCCGCTGTGGGGTCTGCTGCGTTCGGCCCAGACGGAGAACCCGGAACGTCTCGTTCTGCTGGACATCGACGATCAGGACGCCTCGTACGGTCTGCTGCCCGGTGCTCTGGTCGATGGCGAGGCGCAACTGGCCGTTCGCGCGGGCGGGTTGTACGTCCCGCGCCTGGCCAGGGTTCCGGTTGCCGTGCGGGAGGAGGCCGACGCCGCCCTACCGCCGTTCAACCCGGACGGCACCGTGCTGATCACGGGAGCCACCGGGGCGCTCGGTGGGCTCGTCGCCCGGCACCTGGTGGCCGAACACGGCGTACGCCGACTGCTGCTCACCAGCCGTCGCGGACCGCAGGCGGAAGGCGCCGCGGAGTTGGTGGCCGAGTTGTCCGAACTGGGTGCGAACGCGGTCGTCGCGGCCTGTGACGCGGCCGACCGCGATGCGCTGCAGCGGCTGCTCGACGGTGTCCCCGACGCGCATCCGCTCACCGCCGTCGTGCACACCGCCGGTGTGCTGGACGATGCGCTGATCCCGTCGCTCACCGCGGACCGGATCGACACGGTGTTCCGGCCGAAGGTGGACGCGGCACTGAATCTGCACGAGCTGACCCGGGACCTGGAGCTGGACGCGTTCGTCCTGTTCTCGTCCGCGGCCGGCGTCTTCGGCACCCCCGGTCAGGGCAACTACGCGGCGGCCAATGCCTTCCTGGACGCGCTGGCGGAACGCCGCCGGGCCGAGGGGCTGCCCGCGGTCTCGCTCGCCTGGGGGCTGTGGGCCCAGCGCAGCGCGATGACCGGCGAGTTGGCCGACGCGGATGTGCAGCGGATGGCCCGGGGCGGTCTGCTGCCGTTGTCGACCGAGCGCGGACTGGCGCTGTTCGACACCGCGTGCGGGGGTGCGGTTGCCGACGAGGCCGCGTTGGTGCCGGTGAGTCTGGACACCGCGCCGCTCAGGGCCCAGGCGGCCGTCGGCGCGTTGCCCGGCCTGTTCCGCGGGTTGGTACGGGGTGTCGCCCGACGTACCGCGCAGGCCGGGGGCGCCGCGGACACGGGGGCGGACACGCTCCTGCGGCGGCTGGCCGGGCTGGGCGAGGCCGAGCAGGAGGACGTGCTGCTGGGGCTGGTGCGCGCACAGGTGGCCGTCGTTCTGGGGTATGCGTCGCCGGACGAGGTCGGCGCGGGCCGGGAGTTCCTCGAACTGGGTGTGGACTCGCTGACCGCCGTCGAACTGCGCAACCGGCTGAACGCGGCGACCGGGCTGCGGCTGCCTCCGACGCTGCTGTTCGACCACCCGACGCCGACGCTGACCGCCCAGCGGCTGCGCGCCGAGCTGGCCGGGGCGGCGCCCGACGGCGCACAGGCGGCGGCCGGTGCGGACGAGCCGACCGGCGGTGTCTTCGGCGCGATGCTGCAGCAGGCCGGTGAACTCGGCAAGTCGGGTGAGTTCATGGGGCTGTTGATGGAGGCCTCGCGATTCCGGCCGTCCTTCGGTTCGGCGGCGGAGCTGCGAAAGGCGCCGAGCCTGGTCCGGCTGTCCTCCGGTGACCGGCAGCCCGGCCTGGTCTGCTTCTCCTCGATCCTGTCGATCTCCGGACCGCACCAGTACGCCCGGTTCGCCGCGGCCTTCCGGGGCCGTCGGGACCTGTGGGCGCTGGGTGCGCCCGGCTTCCTCGGCGGGGAGCAGCTGCCCGCGACCAAGGAGGCGGTGATCGAGGCGCAGGCGGAGGCGGTGGTACGGCATGCCGACGGCAAGCCGTTCGTACTGCTCGGCCACTCCTCGGGCGGGATGCTCGCACACGCGGTCGCGGCGCGGCTGGAGGACGACGGGGTGTTCCCCGAAGCGGTCGTGCTGATCGACATCTACTCGCACGACGATGACGCGATCGTGGGCATCCAGCCGGGGCTGGCCGAGGGGATGAACGAACGGCAGGAGAGCTATGTGCCGGTCGACGACACCCGACTGCTCGCGATGGGCGGGTACTTCCGGCTGTTCGGCGACTGGAAGCCGCAGCCGGTCCGCACTCCGACGCTGCTGGTCCGGGCCGGGGAGCGGCTCTTCGACTGGACCAGGGACGGCGACTGGCGGTCCTACTGGGACCTGGAGCACACGGCCGTGGACGTGCCGGGCAACCACTTCACGATGATGGAGCAGCACGCCGACACCACCGCTCGGGCGGTGGACGACTGGCTCGCCGGAACCGACGGGCGCTGACGGCAGCGGTCTCCCGTCCGGTCCCACACACCCCCGTGTGCGGGACCGGACGGGAGTGCCTTCTACCGCCTTCAGCGCCGACTGGGACGGACTCCCGCCGCCGGTGACATCCTCCGGCGGGCTTTCAGTGGGCTGCCAGCGACCTCGACGAACTCGCGCGGGCCCGGCACGACTACGACTTCGACACTGACCCGGCCCGCCAGCGCTGACCTTGAAGAACAGGCCGAGGGCCGGGCTCCACCTTTCCGGTGGGGCCCGGCCCTCGGCCGTTGGACGTTACTTGTTGCGTTCGCGGGAGCGCTTGGGCAGGCCCACCGCCAGCACCTCGAAGTTGTCCTTGGTGCAGTCCAGCCGGTGGAAGAGGTTGTCAGGGCCGGTCACACACACCTTGGCCACCCCGGCCTCCTTCAACGTGGCCACCACGTTGAGCCAGTTGATCGGGCGGTCGAAGGTGTCCAGCATCATGGTCCGCATCCCGGCCGCGGAGTTGATGACGGTACCGTCCTGGTCGGTGACCACGGGCAGCTTCGGGTCGGCCAGTTCGTACGAGGAGAAGACCTGCTCCTCGGCCTCGCGCCGCAGCGCGGCGAACGCGGGGGCGTGTACCGGGGGCCGCATGGAGTACATGGAGTAGCCGCCGGCCTTGCTGATCTTCTGCTTGAGCCCTTCGAGTTCCTTCTCCCGGAGCGAGAGCATGTAGAAACCGTGGTCGAGATATCCCGAGAAGTCGTACCACTCGTCGCGCTCGTCGAATTCGGCCAGGATCTCCTTGAGCCGCTCCTCGGGGGTGCGGACGAAGGAGTGGGTGACCACGTCCGTGTACTCCCGGCGGAAGAACTCCTCCTCGCAGCGGGCGAGTTCCGCGGTGAGCCGGACCACCTCGGCGAAGGGCAGACTGCCGACATAGGCGGCCGCCGCCTTCTGGCCGAAGCTCGGGCCGACGCAGAAGTCGGGGCTGATGCCGTGGGTCTCCTCGGCCCGGTCGGCCATGGCCATCGAGTTGACCAGGAAGGCCACCTGGCTGAACTCGGAGTAGTCCTCGGTGGCCTCCCGGAAGTTGTCGAAGACCGATGTGCCCAGCGCCTCGTCGGCCTCCGCGAGACGGCGCCGGGCGAACGGGTCCAGCATCAGGAACTTGCCCACCTCGGAGAAGCTGGAGGGGCCCATGCCGGGGAACACGATGGCGGTAGGCGCCTGCTCGGATGTGGTCATGATGTGGTGCATGCCCTTACTGCTCGGTGGGGTTTAGTCCTGCGCCCTCTTGTGGAAGCCTCGGATGCCGATGAAGCCGTAGATGAGCGTGGCCGCGGCGATCGCCCCGATGCAGATCGGCAGCGGAATCGAGTGGGGTCCGCCCTTCGGCAGCAGCAGCCCTCGCATCGCCTCACTGACGTACGTCAGCGGGTTGAGGGTGCACAGGATCTGGAACCACCGGATGTGGGACAGGCTGGCCCACGGGAACTGGGTGGCCCCGGTGAACATGATGGGGGTCAGCGTCATCGCGAAGACGATGCTGATGTGCCGTGCGGGCGCCAGGGTGCCCAGCATCAGGCCGACCGCGCCGCCCACGATGCCGCCGAGCGAGATGATGCCGAGGGTCGCGGGCATGGTGTCCAGCGGCCAGGAGACATGGTCGAGCAGTCCCAGACCGATCGGAATCATCACCAGCGAGCCGATCACTCCGCGCATCGCGCCGAAGATGATCTTCTCGATCGCCACCAGCATCACCGGGATCGGTGCCAGCAGGCGGTCCTCGATCTCCTTGGTGTAGGAGAAGTCGATGGCCAGCGGAAGCGCGGTGTTCTGCAGGCTGACCAGGAAGCTGTTGAGCGCGACCACACCGGGCAGCAGCACCTGCTGGAAGTTCGGGTTGGTGTAGCCGAGATTGCTCAGCACCTTGCCGAAGACGAACAGGATGAAGAACGGCTCGACCAGCACCTGGCCGAGGAACGGCGCGATCTCCCGGCCGGTGACGAAGACGTCCCGCCACAGGATGAAGTAGAACGTCCGCCAGCGGGTGGCCCGGCGGCGGTGCCGACCGCTGCGGGACTGCTGGGGCGCGACGGTGGTGGCGTCCGGATCCTCGGCGGGCAGCGCCAGCTCGGCCGTGGAATCGGACGTGGAGGTGGGTGCGGTGGTCATCGCATCTCCCTACCGGTCAACTCGACGAAGACGTCTTCCAGGGTCGAATTGCCGACGCTCATGTCCTTGATTTCGCAGCTTGCATCGGCCAGCGCCTTGATGACGGTGGGCAGGATCAGCGAGGAGGCGGCGTCGGAGTAGACCTTCAACCGCACGTCCGCCGGCTTGGTTTCGTGGTGGAACTCGAATCCGTTCTCGCCGAACTCGGCGCCCGCGAGCGGATCCGGTTCCTCTTGGCGGACGATCTCGACATTGGCTACCGAATCGATCCGCTTCAGTTCTTGGATAACGCCGTCCGCACCGGATTCCGGCGGTGCGATGGTGACGCTGACCGAGGTGTTGGAGAGCGTCTCCATCAGCGCCTGCGGAGTGTCCAGGGCCAGCAGTCGGCCGTGGTCGATGATTCCGACCCGGTCGCACAGTTTCTCGGCCTCGTCCATGTCGTGGGTGGTGATGACCACCGTCACGCCGCGGTCGCTGAGATCGGCCACCCGCTCGCGGACGAAGAGCTGGGACTGCGGGTCGAGACCGGTGGCCGGTTCGTCGAGGAACAGCACTCGCGGCCGGTGCATCAGCGCGCGGGCGATCATGACGCGCTGCGCCTGGCCACCGGAGACCTCGTCGGAGCGGGCGTTGGCGTGATCGGTGAGGCCGACGAACTCCAGGCTCTCGTCGGCCAGTCGGTTGCGTTCGGCGCGCGGCAGGCCGTGGTATCCGGCGTGGAAGACCAGGTTCTGCCGAATGGTCAGGGAACGGTCGAGGTTGTTGCGCTGTGGGACGACGGCGAACGACTGGCGCGCGACCGCGGGCTTGGCGACCACGTCGACGCCCTGTACGAACGCCTGACCGCCGGTCGGCGCCACCCGGGTGGTCAGGATGCCGATCGTGGTGGTCTTACCGGCTCCGTTCGGGCCGAGGAACCCGAAGACCTCACCGTGGTTGACGGTGAAGCTGAGGTTGTTCACGGCGGGGTGTTCACGGTCGGGGTATTTTTTGACCAGTCCGTCGACTAGGACGGCATAATCCAGCGGACGTGTTGTATTCATTGACCCTGCGAATCAAGCTGGACGCTATAACGGCAGCACCGGTGTTCTGCCGCGAGGGTCGCACGTGCGGCGGGCTGCGTCGTTGTGCGCCGACGGAATGGGGAGCAATATGGTGCGTGCCATGTCTAGCACGCCCGACCACGGCCTGGACCTACCGGGCCGTAAACTTAGGGGTCGGCGGCACTGGCTAGGGGTGCTTAGGGGGAAATCCCGGGTGCTGTTTCCTTGCATTACCTCGTAGCATCGCCGCGTGACCGCGTCGAAGGATTCTTCGCAAAAATCATTGACGGCCGGGCAACCGCCGCACGACGCGCCTCGCGATTTCGCGTCAGCCATATCGACAACACCGTCTTCCACCGCCGGACTCCGCTGGCTGGTGGTTGGCGCGGGCGGCACGCTGGGGCGCGAGGTGACCGCTCGGCTCGCCGTCCAGGGCGTCGACACCGTGGCGTTGGGCCGCGCCGAGCTGGACATCACCGATCGCCGCGCGGCCGAGGAGGCGGTGGCCGGGCACCGTCCGCAGGTCGTGGTCAACTGCGCCGCCTGGACCGCCGTCGATGACGCGGAGACCCATGAGGCCGCCGCCGCGCGGATCAACGCCGACGGCCCGCGCAACCTGGCCCGCGCCTGCGCCGCATCCGGGGCCCGGCTGCTTCAGGTCTCCACCGACTATGTCTTCGGCGGCGCGGCCACGGACTTCGGTACTCCGTACGGCGAGCTCGCCCCGCCCGTCCCGTACACCGCGTACGGGCGCACCAAACTCGCTGGTGAACGCGCCGCGTTGGCGGAACTCCCGCATGCCACGGCCGTCGTCCGGACGGCATGGCTGTACGGCCGGGCCGCCACCGGCACCGCGACCACCGGTTTCGTCGGCACCATGGCCCGGATCGCGGTGCACGAGGACCGGACCGTCGATGTGGTCGACGACCAGCACGGCCAGCCCACCTGGGCGCCTGACCTAGCGGACCGGCTGATCGCGCTCGGCGGTCTGCCGGTGGACCGGGCCACCGGCGTCTTCCACGCCACCGGCGGCGGGCGGACCACCTGGTACGCGTTGGCGCGCGAGGTCTTCCACCTGGTGGGCGCCGATCCCGAGCGGGTCCGGCGGATCGGCAGCGACCAACTGGTGCGCGCGGCGCGCCGCCCGTCGTGGAGCGTGCTCGGCCATGACGGGTGGGCGAGGGTCGGTCTGCCCCCCTTGCGGCACTGGCGTACGGCACTCACCGAAGCGCTCGCGGACGCGTCCGGCCGGGCCGCGGACCCCAACCCCCCGGCAGCGGAGGCGCGTTGAACCATGAAACCCCTGTCCATAGATGGCGGCTGGGTCTATCAGCCGCGGCATTTCGACGATGATCGCGGCAGTTTCCTGGAGTGGTTCCAAGGCGACCGGTTCCTCGCGGAGACCGGCCGCCGCCTCCAACTCGCCCAGGCCAACTGCTCGATATCCCGCCGTGGCGTGCTACGCGGTGTGCACTACGCCGATGTGCCGCCCAGCCAGGCCAAGTACGTGACCTGTGTGCGCGGGGCCGTCCGCGACGTGGTGGTCGACCTGCGCACCGGCTCACCGACGTTCGGCGAGTGGGAGGCGGTGGAGCTCAACGACCGCGACCGCAACGCGGTGTTCCTGTCCGAGGGACTCGGCCACGCGTTCCAGGCACTGACCGACGACGCCACCGTCGTGTACCTGTGCTCGACCGGATACAGCCCGGGCCGTGAGCACGGCATCAACCCGCTCGACCCGGATCTGGGCATCGACTGGCTTGACGACATGGCGCCCGTACTGTCCGCCAAGGACGCCGCCGCCCCCGGCCTCGCGCAGGCCGAAGCGGCTGGTCTGCTGCCGTCCTACCAGGAGTGCCGGGCGTTCCTGCACTCCCTCGCGTCCGCCATCAGCGAGAGCACCGAGCCGATCGAGGAGACCCCGTGAAGGCGCTCGTCCTGTCCGGGGGGTCCGGCACCCGCCTGCGTCCCCTGACCCACACCTCGGCGAAGCAACTCGTCCCGGTGGCCAACAAGCCCATCCTCTTCTACGTACTCGAAGGCATCGCCGAGGCGGGTGTCACCGAAGTGGGGATCATCGTGGGCGATACCGCGCCGGAGATCCGCGCCGCCGTCGGTGACGGTTCCGCCTTCGGTATCTCGGTCACCTACCTTCCGCAGGACCGGCCGCTCGGTCTGGCGCACGCGGTGCGCATCGCACGGGACTGGCTCGGCGACGATGACTTCGTCATGTACCTGGGTGACAACTTCCTGGTCGGCGGGATCGCCGACCAGTTGCGGGACTTCCGGGACACCGGCCCGGACGCGCAGATCATGCTGACCCGGGTCGGCGATCCCTCCGCCTTCGGCGTCGCCGAGTTGGACGACGAGGGGCGGGTCATCGGGCTGGAGGAGAAGCCGCGGTTCCCCAAGAGCGATCTGGCGCTGGTCGGGGTGTACTTCTTCACCCCCGCCATCCATGACGCCGTCAGCGCCATCAGGCCCTCCGCGCGCGGCGAGTTGGAGATCACCGACGCCATCCAGTGGCTGATCGACCATGGCGCCCGGGTGCGCTCCTCGGTGGTCACCGGCTACTGGAAGGACACCGGGAACGCCACCGACATGCTGGAGGTCAACCGGTCCGTACTCGACCGGCTCGACCCGCGCTGCGACGGCACCGTGGACGAGGAGAGCGAACTCGTCGGCCGGGTCGTCGTCGAGCCCGGAGCCTCGGTGTCCCGGTCCCGGATCGTCGGGCCTGCGATCATCGGCCGCGGCAGCCGGGTCGAGGACTCCTACATCGGCCCGTTCACCTCGGTCGCCGACCACTGCACCATCGCCGACAGTGAGATCGAGTACTCGATCGTGCTGACCGGGGCCACGATCGACGGCGTCCGCCGCATCGAGGCGTCCATGATCGGCCGCGATGTGGCGGTCACGCCCGCCCCCCGTACCCCGCAAGCCCACCGCCTGATCCTCGGCGACCACAGCAAGGTGCAGATCCGTTCATGAAGATCCTGATCACCGGGGCAGCCGGCTTCATCGGCTCCCATCTCGTGCGTACGATCCTCGGTCCCGACCAGCCGCTCGGCGGCGATGTCCGGGTCACCGTCCTGGACAAGCTCACCTACGCGGGCCGCCTGGAGAACCTCGCGCCCGTCCAGGACGCACCCGGCTATGCGTTCGTGCACGGTGACATCACCGACGCGGCGCTGGTGGACCGACTGGTCGCGGAGCACGATGCGGTGATCCATCTGGCCGCCGAGTCCCATGTGGACCGTTCGATCGAGGCGGCGCAGGACTTCGTGAACACCAACGTCCTGGGCACCAGTGTGCTGTTGGACGCCGCGCTGCGGCATGGCACCGCGCCGTTCGTGCATGTCTCCACCGACGAGGTGTACGGCTCGGTTCCGGTGGGATCGTCCACCGAGGACGATCTGCTGCGGCCCAACTCCCCGTACTCGGCGTCGAAGGCCTCCAGCGATCTGATCGCCCTCGCCTACCACCGCACCCATGGCCTCGATGTGCGGGTGACCCGCTGCTCCAACAACTACGGCCCCTACCAGTACCCGGAGAAGGTGATCCCGCTCTTCGTCACCCGTCTGCTGCGCGGCGAGAACGTTCCGCTGTACGGGGACGGCGGCAACGTCCGGGACTGGCTGCATGTCGACGACCACTGCAGAGGCCTGCTCGCGGTGCTGACCGGTGGCAGAGCCGGCGAGATATACAACATCGGCGGCGGCACCGAGCTCACCAACAAGCGGCTGACCGCACTGCTGTTGGAGACGTGCGGGGCGGACTGGGACCGGGTGGACCTGGTCGCCGACCGCAAGGGGCACGACCGCCGCTACAGCGTCGACTGGACGAAGATCCGCGACGAGCTCGGCTACCGGCCGGTCCACGACTTCATGCTGGGGATCACCGAGACCGTGGACTGGTACCGCAAGAACCACAAGGTGTGGACACCGTTGCGGCAGGGGCCGCAGACCACATGACGGAAGAGACCACCCCCGACGACATCGGTCTGATCAGGATCCTGCAACCGGCGACCCCGAGCAGTTTCCGACTGGTGTGCTTTCCGGGCTTCGTGAATTCCACCGCCTACTACCTGGCGTTGGCGGAACTGCTGTTGCCCACCGTGGAGGTGCTGGTCATCCAGTATCCCGGTGACTCGGGCGATCCGGACGACCGGTGCTTCGGCGATCTGCAACCCGTCGCGGACTGCGAGGAGTTGGCCGACCGGATCTTCGAGGCACTGGGGGACTGGACCGACCGCCGCATCGCGCTGTTCGGCCACCGTGATGGCGCCTACCTCGCCTACCGGGTGGCCGAACGGCTGGAACGGGAGACCACGGCACTGCTGATGACGCTGTTCGTCTCCGGCCGGAACGCCCCGGGCGTACACGCCCCACTCGGGCCGCCGACCCTCAGCTGCCGCATCGTCGCCCTCACCGGCAACCACGATCCCCGTACCACGCCCGCGGGGGTACGCGCCTGGCGGCGCTGTACCAGCGGGCGTTTCGACCTCGAAGTCCTGGCCGGGGCGACGCGCTACCTCACCACGAGCAAGCGCGAGATCGTCAATCTCGTCCATGACCAGCTCATGTCGAGCTCCATCGAGATCATCGAAAACGTTGCGAATGTCAAGACCATCCAAGCCGAGTAGGACAAGGGAGCCTGCGAATGACCGCGAAAATATTTGCAGTCGACTCGGTACAGACCCTCGATGAATTCGAGCGGGACGCACTGCGCATCGCCGATGTGGTCCGCGACAGTGGGGTCGGCCTGGGCGACCGCGTCATGCTCAAGGCCGGGAACTCCGCCGCCTATGTGAGCGTGCTGTTCGCGCTGATGCATGTCGGCGCCTCGATCGTCCTGGTCGACCAGCAGGAACATGTCGAGGAGACCCGGCGTATCGCACTGCGCACCGGCGTCAAGATGACCTTCGTCGACGATGACGCGCCCATCGACGACGACGCGGACCCCGTCCACCTCTACCAGTTGCTGGTCGCCGCGGTCGATCGTCCCGTCACCGGCGAACGGCTGTCGTTCGAGAACTGGGGCGAACTGCCCGACGGCCTCATCATGTGGACCTCCGGCTCCACCGGCACGCCCAAGGGCGTCGTCAAGTCCGGCGCCAGGTTCCTGCGCAACCTGGAGCGCAACGCCGCACAGGTCGGCCATCGGGCCGATGACGTCCTGCTGCCGCTGCTGCCGTTCGCCCACCAGTACGGTCTGTCGATGGTGCTGATCGCCTGGCTCACCCGGTGCTCGCTGGTGATCGCCCCGTACCGGCGACTCGACCATGCGCTGCGGATGGCCGGGCAGACCGGTACGACGGTGATCGACGCGACACCGTCCAGCTACCGCAGCATCCTCAACCTGGTGACCCGCAAGACCGCGCTCCGCGTCCACCTGGAGTCGGTCCGGATGTTCTGTGTCGGCGCCGCACCGCTGGACGCACCGCTCGTCGACCGCTACGTCGAGGAGTTCGGACTGCCGCTGCTGGACAGCTACGGCAGCACCGAGCTGGGCAACATCGCCTTCGCCACGTTGGACAACCCGGTCGCCACCGGGCGCCCCATGGACGGCATCCAGGTCAGGATCGTCGACGAGGACCGGCAGTCGGTGGCCGCCGGGGAGGCGGGCGAGATCGAGGTCGACACCCCGGACGCGCTGGAGGGCCATCTCGCCGAGGACGGCACGGTGGAATCCGCGCCGACCGGATGGCAGCGCACCGGCGACCTCGGATACCTCGACGAGCACGGCAACCTGTTCGTCCTCGGGCGCAAGCTCGCCGTGCACCGCATGGGCTACACGCTCTATCCCGAGCTGATCGAGCGCAAGGTCGAGGCGGCGAACTGCCCGGTGAAGGTGGTGCCGTTGCCGGACGAGCGGCGCGGGGCGCAGTTGGTCTTCTTCGTGGAGGACGAGCAGCAGCGGGACGCGGCGCACTGGCGCGAGGTGCTGGGCGGACTGCTGCCCGCGTTCGAGCAGCCCAATCGGGTCGTCGTCCTCGATGCCTTTCCGCTCAACCGCAACGGGAAGCCGGACAAGCGCCGTCTGGAGGCTCTTGCTCAGGAGTAGAGCGCGACATCGAAGGAGGGGGGTTGGCGGCACCCGCCCCCCACCCCCCTCCTTCGATGCGTTGTTCAGACGTAGGGCAGATCGACGGGCGCGAGGCTGTGGAACAGGTCGCCGGGGCCCGGATTGTGCGGATGCGTGCTGCCGCCCAGATGGTTGACCACTCCCCACACCGCGTTCAGCGCCGTGGTCACCGCCCCCTCGGCGAAGCCCGCCGTCCATGAGACGTCGTCGCCGCACAGGAAGAAGCCGCGGTGTTCCGGATCCATCGACTCCTGCATGAACTGGGTGAACAGCCGGCGCTGGTAGCGGTACTGGCCGGGCAGGTTCGACTTGAACGCCCCCATGAAATGCGGCTCGGTCTCCCAGGTGATCGTGATCGGGTCGCCGACGATGTGCGAGCGGATGTCGACGTTCGGATAGATCGCCGCAAGGCTGGTCAGCAGTGCGTCAAGGCGCTCGTGCGCGGAAAGCGTGGCGAACTTCAGCGAGTCGTCGTTCCAGGTGTACGACAGGCACATCACGCCGGGTCGGTCGGGGCCGTCCTCGAACAGATAGACACCGCGCGGCATCCGGTCGGTGAGCGTCATCCCCATCACATCGTGGCCGGTATCCGGATCGGCATCCCGCCAGAACGGCCGGTCGACCAGGACGAAGAGCTTCGACGACCCCATGTAGTGGGTGCGCTCGACCGCCGTCCAGTGCGCGGTGGGCAGCAGTTCCGGAGCGCAGTCGATGCGGTGCAGCAGCGTCCACACATGGGGGCTGAAGACGACCGCCGGATACTCCCGCACGGTGTTGTCCGCGTCCGTCACGGAAAAGCCGTCGGCGGTCCGTCCGATTCGGGTGGCGGCGGGGCGAGCGGAACCGTTGTGCAGTGCGGCCAGTGAGGTGCCCGCGGGCCAGTGGGCCAGGTCGGCCGGGGTGTGCAGCCACAAACCGCGCGGCACCTGCTGACAGCCGCCCGCTATCCCGACCTGGTTGTCGTCCGCCTCGGTGAACACCACCCGCAGGATCTCCAGGAACGAATTCGGAAAATCGGTGTCCCAACCACCCGTGCCGAATCCCACCTGACCGAAGATCTCCCGGTGCCGGAACGACTGGAAGCTGGGGGAGGTCGCCAGAAAGCCGTAGAACGACTGGTCGTCGAACTCCGTGACCAGCCGGTTCCAAACCGCCTTCAGAGTTTCCACATCGCGCCGCTGCATCGCGTCGCGTATCGTGGACAGTTCGGCGCGCTCCTGCAGGGCCTTGTCCCAGGCATCGGCCACCTCCTGGTAGATGCCCGGCAGTTCGTCGGTCGAGCGGGCGCGGTGGCGCCGGCCGCCCAGATCGATGAGCGTGCTCGGTGTGCTCGGGGCCAGCGGATTGGGAAAGGGATAGGTCCGCAGGCCCAGCAGGTCGATGTAGTGGAACAGCGACCGAGCGGAGAGCGGAAACCGCATCGCGCCCATCTCGGCGACGAGCTCCGGGTTGTCCGGGAACGGCGCGGAACGCATTCGGCCGCCCAACTGCTCGGCCTCGTACACCACCGGCCGCAGCCCGAGACGCATGAGTTCATAGGCGGCGGTAATCCCCGCCATACCGCCGCCGACAACGGCGACCTCAATTCCGGCCGCGCTCGGCGGCAGTGTGCCGAGACCGGCCGGATGACGAAGCCAGCTGTCGTACGAGAACGGAAAATCCGGCACGAGCATGAACTCACGCTATTTTTACAAGCGTTGCCGCGCCAACCCCTACCGACCCTGGTTTCCCACTTATGACCGGGGTTCCGGTTCAGTTCACCGAAACCGCCGTGGCGGCAAGTGAGATCGTGGTGACGAGCAGCCCTCGTCGAGCCGTCCAGCGGCCGGCGAACGCGTCCACCCACTGCCCCGGCGCATTGCGCGCCGGACGCAGCACCCGCGCGTCGAACGTGCCGGAGCCGTCGGCGGTCTCGGTGAAGGCGATCTCGGCGTCATCGAAGTCGAGTTCGGTGCGCATCATCGGGTACCACGCCTTGTAGACGCACTCCTTGGCGCTGAACAGCAGCCGGTCCCGGTGGACGGAGCCGGGCACCGCCGCCCGTACCCAGGACAGCTCGCTCGGCAGGGCGATCGACTCGACCATGCCCTGCCGCAGCGGAAGATCCGGCTCAGCGTCGATGCCGACGGTCACCAGGTCCGCCGCCCTGGCGAGCGCCGCCGCCCGGTAGCCGTCGCAGTGCGTCATGCTGCCGACGATCCCGGCGGGCCACTGCGGCACGTTGCGCACGCCCGGCAGCACCGGCGCGGGTGGCAGGCCGAGGTCCGCCAACGCCCGGCGGGCGCAGGCCCGTACGGTGGTGAACTCCCGGCGCCGGCGCTCCACCGAATTGCCGATCAGCTCCCGCTCCTGCGGGAACAGGTCGTCCTCGCCGTCGTCCTCGAACGCCTCGGCGCAGGCCACCGTCGCGGGCAGCAGTCCGCTGATCATGCGCTGTCCTCCTTCGGCTTCCCGTCGTGCTGCGGCGCGTCCTCGGGGTAGGGCAGGATCTGCCGCAGCAGTCCCCGAGGGTGGCCGCGGCGGCGCCACTCGCGCGGATAGCCGATCGAGACCTCCTCGAACCGGATTCCGTCGTGCCAGGTGGTCCTGGGGATGTGCAGATGCCCGTAGACCACTGCCGCGGTGTTGAACCGGCGGTGCCAGTCGGCGGTCAGCTCGGTGCCGCACCACTGCGCGAACTCCGGGTGCCACAGCACCTCCGTCGGTTCGCGCACCAACGGGTAGTGGTTGACCAGCACCAGCGGCACCGACGGATCGTGCGCCGCCAGCCGTCGCTCGGTCTGCTGCACCCGGGCCCTGCACCATGCGTCCCGGCTCGGATACGGGTCCGGGTGCAGCAGGTACTCGTCGGTGCACACCACGCCCGCCTCGTGCGCCTTGGCCAGCGACTCCTCCTTGGTCGTGGTGCCCGGCGCCCGGAAGCTGTAGTCGTAGAGCACGAACAGTGGCGCCACCGCCACCGGCCCCTGCGGTCCCCGCCACACCGGGTACGGGTCCTCGGGGGTCACCACGCCCAGGCCGCGGCACAGCTCCACCAGATGCTGGTAGCGCTGCTCGCCGCGCAGTTGGAGCGGTTCCTCGCGCGGTGTCCACAGCTCGTGGTTGCCAGGCGCCCACACCACCTTCGCGAATCGGCTGGTGAGTAGCCGCAGCGCCCACTCGATGTCATCGGTCAGCTCACCGATGTCCCCGGCGACGATCAGCCAGTCGTCATCGCTCGTCGGGAACAGCGATTCGGTGATCGGACGGTTGTCGGCGATACCGATGTGCAGATCGCTGACGGCCAGCAGCCGTCCGTCGGATCTGCCGGGGGAGGTGGTCTGCGCCGAGGTGTTAGGCGCTGTGTGCGACATCGCTGTCCAAACTGACCGGAAGGTCCTGGCGTTGACTGATGTTGATCTTGCGGTAGACCCGGGTGAGGTGCTGCTCGACCGTGCTGATCGTGATGAACAGCTTCGCCGCGATCTCACGGTTCGTGTAACCGTAGACCGCCAGCGAGGCGACCCGTCGCTCCGCGTCGGTCAGCGAGGCGACCGCGGCGGTGTCCGCCCGTACCGCACCCGCCGTCTCTCCGGTCGCCTCCGATGACGCCCCCCGCACCGGAGTGGGCTGCAGCGAGCGGTACAGCTCCTCGGCGCCGCATCCGTCCGCCATCCGCCACGCCCTGCGGATCAGCAAGCGGCCCTTGGCCACTTCGCCGAGCTGCTTGTGCGCCTGGCCCAGATCGGCCAGTGCCCGCGCCATCTCGTAGCAGTCCCCGCCGGCCTGCAGGGCACTGATGGCCTGGCCCAGCAGCTTGGGACGCTCCACGGGCGGCAGGGTGGCCGCGAGAGCGCGCGCCGCGGCCCCACGGATCCGGGCCTGCGATTCGGGGGCCCGGGCCAGCTGGTCCCTGGCCCACTCGGCGGCCTTCCCGTGGTTGTCCAGTGCCAGCCAGGTCTCCGCCGAGCCCAGCCGCCACGGCACCAGGGCGGCGGAGTCCATGCCCCAGGCACGCATCCGCTCACCGCAGGCCGCGAAGTCGGTCATGGCGGCATGATGGCGGCCGGTGGCCAACTGGTGACGGCCGCGCGCGTACAGGTAGTGCATCGCGTGCCGGGTGGCGTACATGGCATCAGGGACGGGGGATTCCAGCAGCTCCGCGGCGGCCTCGTGGTGGCCCATCGCGGTCCTGGCCTCCACCAGCGTGGCCAGCGGCATGCCGATGCCAACGCCCCAGCCATGTGCGGGGAGTTGCTCCAGCGCCAGCTCGGCGCACTCCACCGCCTTGCCCAGATGACCGCGGCGCAACGCGATCAGCCCCCGGACGGCGTTGAACGTGCCCAGCCAGCTCGGAGCGTTACGGGCCGCCGCCTCCGCCAGGAACCGGTCACACCACAGCGTCGCCGGGCCGAGCCGCTCGGTGTACACCAGCGCCAGCAGCGCCGCCTTGAGCGAGTGCCTCGTCAGGTCCGTCAGCCGGGTGGTGCGCAGCACCTGCTCGGCCTGGGCAGCCGTGGCATCGTTGCCATCCTGGCACAGCGACGCCTGGAGCGCGCTGAGCGCCCGCAGCGATGGCGCCGTCGCGGCCCCTCGCCCACCGCTTTCCACCTGCGCCATCGAATCCTGGACCTGGTCGAGCGTGTCGGGGTAGGTGGAGGCCATCAACAGCCGGGTGCTTTGCAGTTCGGTGCCGAGCCGGGAGTCGGGGGCCTTTGCCATCACCTCGTTGACCTGCCGGATCGCGGCGGCAGCGTCATCCATCTGACCGTTCCACATCATGCCCACTGCCAGCTGGAGCGTCTGGGCGGGCGGCAGCAGTCCGGCCCGCGCGGGCGCGGCCAGCGACTGCAGCTGCTGCAACGACGCCGACGGCTTCACCCGCCAGATGATCTCCGCCAGCTCCGCCCTGATCGCCAGCCGCTCCCTGTCATCGGGGCAGCACCGCTCGGCCGTCTGCAGGCAGCGGGTCGCGAACGAGACCTCGTCGTCGGCGAGCGCCCGTTGCGCCGCGTCCCGCAGCACCCGGGGCACCCACTCCTCGTGCGGCGCGGGCACATCGTGGCCGATCAACTGGTGTGCGACGGCGGTCGGGCTCGCGCCGTCTTCGTACAGCAACCGCGCGGCACGCCAGCGCAGTTGGGACGCCGACGCACCGGGCAGGTCCTCCAGCACGGCGTCGCGGACCGACTCATGACGGAACGCGGCTCCCGGCTCGTCGAGTATGCCCGCCTCGGCGAGGTCGGTGATGGACAGCCGTACGGTCCGCTCCTCCAGCCTGATCAGCCCGCACAGCAGCGGTACCGCCTCCGCACCGCCCAGCACCGCGATGCCCCGGGCGGTCAGCAGGCTGTCCTTGCCGATGCGGTGCACGCTGGCCAGCGCGGACTGCCGGAACATCTCGCCGGTCCTGGGCGAGAGCGGGGGACGGTTGGCGACGCCCGGCGCCGGGCGGGGGGTGTCGTCCAGGAAGCCGTGGACCAGCAGAGGGTTGCCGCCGGTCGCCGCGTGGAAGGCGGGGGCGAGCCGAGCGGCGTCCGCCGGATCGAAGGATTCCGCCAGCAGTTGTCCGACGCCCTGCTCGGACAGCGGGCCCAGCCGTACGTTGCACACGTCCAGTTGGCGGCCCAACTCCTTGAATGCCGTGGGCACATCGCACGCCCGCGCACAAGCGATCAGCAACGACGGCCGGTTGGTGGGCAGTCGACGGATAGCGTACGCCAGGCAGGTAAGTGACTGCGCGTCGGCGAACTGCACATCGTCGACGACGATCAGCAGTGGCTCCTGGGCCGTCAGTTCGGCGAGCGTGCGGTGGAAGCCGCGCAGGATGGCGAGAGGCACCTGCGGGGAGGGCTCGCCGCCCGTGGGCGCATCACCTGGTCGCTGGCCGGGCTCCGACGGCAACGGGAACAGCAGTGGTGGCAGGCCGTCGGCGAGTGGTGGAAGCGCCTGAAGCAGCTGTTCCAGCACCGCGTATGGGAAGCCCTGCTCGGAGGGCGCGGCAACCGCGCTCAGCAGCCGGACACCCGAGGCCGCGACGTGTTCCGACACATGGTTCAGGAGTGCGGTCTTGCCCGACCCCACGGCGCCGCTGATGACGCCGAGACGTCCTCGGCCATCGGATCTCCCGGTGAGGAACCGGGTGAGCCGCGTATTCTCCTCATCCCGCTCGATCAACAAGTCGTTAATTCCTTCCCCGTTAAAGACGCGCATATATCCGGGGGCCATCAGGGAGGCCGGTCAGGTGGCGTTCCGCTACCGGCGGTTGTGTTACCGAACGGTAGTTCTGGAGGATCTCCGGAAAACGTCCTACGCCTCGCGCTTGCGAAATCCCCTTAAGCGGGCCACTGTCACGTTGCTCCCTCCCCCGTACGCTTCCTGGACGACGTCAACGGCCCGCGCGGTTCAGGTCAGTTCGCGCGCAGGTCTGATCACGGACGCCGGCCGGTGCCTCTGGCCGAAGGCTCATTGGGAACTCTAGCAACGACCCGGAGCAGCGAAGAAAAGCATGGGCGAGGTGCAGGCGGCGTAAAAGTAACGTGCAAATCACCGGAGGGTGAACGGGCCGTTGAATCGAATGACCCCGATGAGGCTGGCGCGCGCCGGTGCGAGAGGGTCGAGTTGGCAGAGATGGCTGGTCACGGCGGGTTAGGGGGTGGTTGGGCGACGCTAGGGGGAGATGGTGGTGGAAGTCTCACTCCGGTCCGGGTTTGAATCGTCGAACGTGGGTCTCGCAGGCCCGCGGACGACGATGTCGGACCACGACTTCGGACCACTATGTCGCCCGGAACACCGGGCTTCCGGGGTGGAGCTGACCCATGACGACGATGACCCAGGCCACGGCTCGGGGGCAGGCCGCGCCTTCCGGCGGTGACGCCCGTGGGCGTGTGGCGGAGCTGCATGCGATTCGTGAGCAGGTGCGGCGGGGGCCGAGTGAGCGGGCGACCGAGGCGCAGCATGCCAAGGGCAAGTTGACCGCGCGTGAGCGGATTGACCTGTTGTTGGACGAGGGTTCGTTTCGTGAGGTCGAGCCGTTGCGCCGGCATCGGGCGAGCGGTTTCGGTCTGGAGGCGAAGAAGCCGTACACCGATGGTGTGATCACCGGGTGGGGTACGGTGCACGGCCGTACGGTCTTTGTGTATGCGCATGACTTCCGGATCTTTGGTGGTGCGTTGGGTGAGGCCCATGCGCAGAAGATCCACAAGATCATGGACAAGGCGATCGCGGCGGGTGCGCCGTTGGTGTCGCTCAACGATGGTGCGGGGGCGCGGATCCAGGAGGGCGTCTCGGCGTTGGCCGGGTACGGCGGGATCTTCCAGCGCAACACCAGGGCGTCGGGTGTGATCCCGCAGATCTCGGTGATGCTGGGTCCGTGTGCTGGTGGTGCGGCGTACAGTCCGGCGTTGACGGACTTCGTGTTCATGGTGCGGGAGACCTCGCAGATGTTCATCACCGGCCCGGATGTGGTGCAGGCGGTGACGGGGGAGAAGGTCTCGCAGAACGGTCTGGGGGGCGCGGATGTGCACGCCGAGACCTCTGGTGTGGCGCACTTCGCCTACGACGACGAGGCTCTGTGTATCGAGGAGGTCCGGTACCTGCTCTCGCTGCTGCCGTCCAACAACCGGCAGATGCCGCCCGCGGTGGAGTGCGCCGACCCGGTGGACCGACGCGGTGACGCCCTGCTGGAACTGGTTCCGGTGGACGGCAGTCGGCCGTACGACATGCGCCAGGTCATCGAGGAGATCGTCGACGACGGCGAGTTCCTTGAGGTCCATGAGCGCTGGGCGAAGAACGTGCTGTGTGCGCTGTCCCGGCTCGACGGCCAGGTCGTCGGCATCATCGCCAACCAGCCGCAGGCGCTGGCCGGGGTGCTGGACATCGAGGCTTCGGAGAAGGCCGCACGCTTCGTTCAGATGTGTGATGCGTTCAACATCCCGCTGATCACGCTGCTGGACGTGCCCGGCTTCCTGCCGGGCGTGGACCAGGAGCACGGCGGCATCATCCGGCACGGCGCGAAGCTGCTGTACGCGTACTGCAACGCCACCGTGCCGCGGATCTCGCTGATCCTGCGCAAGGCGTACGGCGGTGCGTACATCGTGATGGACTCGCAGTCCATCGGCGCCGACCTGACCTACGCCTGGCCGACCAACGAGATCGCGGTGATGGGCGCCGAGGGCGCCGCCAACGTCATCTTCCGCCGCCAGATCGCAGATGCGGACGACCCGGACGAGATGCGGACCCGGATGGTGAAGGAGTACAAGTCCGAGCTGATGCACCCGTACTACGCGGCCGAACGCGGCCTGGTCGACGACGTGATCGACCCGGCCGAGACCCGCGAGGTACTGATCCGCTCGCTCGCCATGCTCCGCACCAAGCACGCCGACCTGCCGTCCCGCAAGCACGGCAACCCGCCCATCTGACCCACCTCCCCGCGCTTCCCGTTGGCCCGCAGGCCCGTGGCCCGTTGGCCGCGCAGGCCCGACGGCTTGTACAGAAAGGCCCCGCGACAACCATGACCCCGATCAACAACGGCGTGATTCCTCCCCGTGGACCCGAGGTGTCCGAACGCACCCTGACGTATGCGGGGTTGGCGACGTTCGGACGTGTTCCTCGGCTGGACGAGGTGGGGGAGACGGATATCGCCGTGGTCGGTGTGCCGTTCGACTCCGGTGTCTCCTACCGCCCCGGCGCGCGTTTCGGTGGGAACGCGATACGTGAGGCGTCCCGCCAACTGCGGCCGTACAACCCGGCGCAGCAGGTCTACCCCTTCCACTTCGCCCAGGTCGCGGATGCTGGGGACATCACCGCCAACCCGCACAACATCAACGAGGCCGTGGAGACCATCGAGGCCGCCGCCGGTGAACTCGTCGACACCGGCGCCCGTCTGATGACGCTCGGCGGCGACCACACCATCGCCCTGCCGCTGCTGCGCGCCGTGGCCCGTAAGCACGGCCCGGTGGCGCTGCTGCACTTCGACGCCCATCTGGACACCTGGGACGCGCACTTCGGTGAGAAGTACACCCACGGCACACCGTTCCGGCGGGCGGTCGAGGAGGGCATCCTCGACACCTCCGCCCTCTCGCACGTGGGTACCCGCGGCCCGATCTACCACCAGAACGACCTGGACGAGGACACGAAGCTGGGCTTCGGCATCGTGACGTCCGCCGATGTCATGCGGCGCGGTGTCGACGAGGTGGTGCAGCAGCTCCGCGAGCGGATCGGCAAGCGGCCGCTGTACGTCTCGGTCGACATCGATGTCCTCGATCCGTCGCACGCCCCCGGCACCGGAACGCCAGAAGCGGGCGGCCTCACCTCGCGCGAACTGCTGGAAATCGTCCGTGGCCTGTCCGACTGCCATCTGGTCTCCGCTGACCTGGTGGAGGTCGCCCCGGCCTACGACCACGCGGAGATCACCGCTGTCGCGGCCTCCCACACCGCGTACGAGCTGATCACCATCATGTCCCGGCAGATGGGACCGGCACGGTGGGCGGGTAAGTAAGTCGCCTGTCCGGATGCCCGGGTCATAGGTCGTGACCCGGGCATCCGGCGCGCCGGGTGGCAGGACCAGGGGAAGGGGCAGCGACATGGAGCACATGACCACAAGGAATGGCGGGCGTTCGTCTCAACCGGCACCCGCACCGGCAAGCTCGCCGTGATGCGCGCCGACGGCCGCCCGCATGTCACCCCCGTGTGGTTCCTGCTGGACGACGACTCCGCGCACCCCGAGATCCTGTTCACCACCTGGGGTGCCTCGGTGAAGGCCAAGGCCCTGCTACGCGACCCCCGCTTCAGCCTCTGCGTGGACGACCAGCAGCCCCCGTACTCCTACGTCCGCCTGGACTGTACGGCCACCCTCACCCAAGACCCCGCCCAACTGCTCCACTGGGCAACCCGCCTAGGCCACCGCTACATGGGCCGGGCCAAGGCGGAATCGTTCGGCAAGCGCAACGCCGTACCGGGCGAGTACCTGGTACGGGGGCGGGTCGAGCGGGTGGTGGCGCAGCGGGGGATCGCGGATTTCTGAGCGTCCGCCATCGCCCGGCAGGGCCACCCGCGCACGCTGCGGCCCCGGGCGGCTTCCGGATCTCAAGCGGCGGCTGGCCCTGCCTGCACGGTGTGCTAAGCAGTGGGAGGAGTGGCCGGAGGGACGGTGAACGTGATGTTGGAGAAGTCCCTGCCTTGGACGACCGTGTGTTGGGTTCCGCCGCTGATCTCGTTGTGGACCTTGCTGGCTGTACTGACGGTCTGAGCCTGTTGCCACCACTCTGTCAGGAGCCCCCGGAAGTCGGTGTCCAGAGCCGCCCGCACGCCGAGCGCTGTGATCAGTGCCTGTGCTCGCATCGGATCGGTCGGGGCGTCTTCCAGGGCCGTGAGCTCGAGCTGGCCCGAGCTCACGCTGGGACTTTCTGTCTCGTTCTGCGCCTCTCCACGCCGAAAGGGGCGCCGGACGAGCGCGGAGAGTCCCTGCCATGCCTGTCGTCCGGCTTCCCCGCCAGCCCCTCCGGCCAGTGCCGTGAGGGCGGCCGCCGAGATCGGATCCATGAGTGTGCTCCTTGGGTTGTCTGCTGCAGACACACCATAAAAGTGCTTCAGGCGTTGCTGCAGCGGATTCCGCCGCTCTCTGCGTACCTTCGCGCGCACGCCGCAAACGGTCCCGGCCACACGAAACCGAGGGCGGCGCGCGGCCAGTACGGCAGAACTCCCTTCGCAGGGCGAATCTCGTCAGGGAAGGGTCGATACCGAGTCGCTGAGACGAGCTGGTTTCCCGTCACCCAGGCTCGTGCGTCATAGGGTTGGAGGATGGCCGAGGAGACGTACAACAGTCTGGACGGGCGGGCGGACGTGGTGGTCCAGGCCGGCCGCATCGGAGAGCTGCATCAGCACCTGCACGCCGCGGCTCCTTCGGCGCAGCCAACGCCGTTTCAGTTACCGCCCGCACCGGTGCACTTCGAGAACCGGCAGGCCGAGCAGGAGCGCATCGCACGTGCTGCCGAGAGCCATGCGAACCATGCTGGGCCGCTGGTGGTGGCGTTGACCGGGATCGGCGGCATCGGCAAGACCGCGTTGGGATTCCACGTCGCTCGTCAGCTCAGCGGGAGGTATCCCGACGGGGTGTTGTACGTCGATCTGGACGACCTACGCCGAGACGGGGTGGTGGAGGTCGCCGACGCGGCCGGGGAACTGCTCACCGGCCTTGGTGTCTCCCCGGATTGGCTGGAGCGTTCCTTCGCCGGCCGTTCGAAACAATACTGGACGTGTACCCGGAACAAGCGCCTCATCGTGGTCATCGACAATGCGCGCTACGGCGCGGAGGCCGTACCGCTGCTACCGGCATCCGCCGGGAGCCTGGTAATCGTGGCGAGCCAGGGGCCGCTCTACGATCTCGACGGCGTGGCCGCGGTCGAGGTGCCCGTGAACCCGTTGGCGGTGGGCGATGCGGTACGGCTGCTCGGGCATATCGTGGACGACCCACGGCTTGCGGCGGAGCCGGACGCAGTGGCGGAACTCGCCCGCGGCTGTGCCGGGTTGCCCGCGGCGCTCCTGGTGGCCGGCCAGTGGGTCCGCAAGTACCGCAGACGCAACTTGTCCCGGCTGGTCGCTGAGCTCACCGCAGAGCTGCACGAGAGGGGCATCCCCATGGTCGAGGCAGTCTGGGACGCCGCGTACTCGGGGCTGGGGTCAGCGGCCGCCTGGCTCTACTGCCTGTTGCCGCAGCACCGCGCCCCCACGATCACGGCCCCAACTGCCGTGGCGCTCCTGGGTGGTGGTCTCCAGCGGGCCGAGGACGCCTTGGAGGAGTTGGAGTTGGCGGGTCTGCTGGAGAACAGGCCCGAGGGGTACCGGATGCACGACTTGCTGCGAGGGCATGCTGAGCGCCGCGCGCGCCAGTCCGACCCTGGAGGCGTGCGTCGTGCCGAGGTGCGCCGCAGGCTGATCCGCTGGTACAGGCGCCAGTCAGCCCGGGCGGACCTGCTGGCTGCCGGCCCTCGGATGACCTTCGCAGCTCCCGAAGCGGCGGTCCCGGACGTCCCCGACATCGAGTTCAGCGGTGGGACGCAGGCCTTGAGGTGGCTGGAATCGCATCGGCTCGCCCTGTACGACTGTGTTCGGCTGGCCTTCGAAACCGGGCTTTATGAGGATGCCTGGTCGCTGTGTGAACCGCTGTGGACACACTTCCTTGATCACCCGCATTACGCGGACGTCACGGATGCGTTCCGCATGGGCGTGGCAGCCGCCGATCGCCTGGAGTTCCTGCCGGCGATGGTGCGGATGCGATGCCAACTGGCCAGGCCGCTGTGGGAGCAGGAGCGGTACGACGAGGCCGCGGAACAGCTGCGACAGGCGTTCGGCGCCTCCGAGAGCCTGGGCCAGTCTTCGCAGGAACGCAAACTGAATGCATCGGTGATGGAGTTCGGGGGCTTGCTGAAGTCAGAGGAGGGGAACTTGGCGGGGGCAACCGCGGACTTCGAAGCTGCCAGACGGGTCCACACGGCGATCGGGAACGCGTACGGCGTGCTGCTCCAGACCTACCTGCTGGGCCGCACCGCCCTGAGCCAAGGCGAGTCCGAGCGGGCGGTAGCCCTGCTGAGCGAGGCGCACAGGATGGCGCGGGAGCAGGGCCGGGAGCGGATGACGGCGCGGTCCGGTTTCGAGCTCGGTCGTGCGCTGAGGCGTGCCGGGCGTGCGGCGGAAGCAGGTGGACTGGTACGTGCGGCGCTGGCGAACTCCCGTGAGCGGGGCTCGACTTTCGATGAGGCGCGCATCCTGGAGGAACTGGCTGCTCTTACGGATGAGCTGGGTGAACCTGCCGGAGCCGAGGAGTACCGGACGACGGCCAAGCTGCTGGCCGCACGCTCGGGCGGCCTGTCCGACGGCGGTCAGAGCTCGTAGTCGAGGTCCGCCTCGTCGGCTTGAGCCAGCCTGACGCGTACCGTGAGCGGGCCGATGTCGCAGACGAGCGACACTGGCGGCGCCCACTGCTGGGTGGCGCCGAGCCAGGCATGGATCGCAGACAACACTGCCCCCGGATCGGCGCGCAGAACGCGGTCGGTGGTTCTGCAGGGCTCGATGCGGACGCTGAGTGGTCCCAACGAGCGGTGCCGGACCAGGCACCGCTCCGGGGAGAGGACCGCGGCAGCGGTCCGGCAGCCCGGAGCCTCGTCCAGGACACGGGTCGTCCAACCGGCAGCAGTCCAGGCGCTGGTGTGCGGTGCCGGAGAGGTGGGCCGTGCACGGCGCCACAGCACCGACGCGCTCTGCACATGGCGCTGGCCGGATTCAGGGTGTTCGGCCGCCAGGTGGTGCACCTCCTCGGAGGTGCACGGGGGGAACCGCGCGACGCTTATCCGGAGCCCAGACACCTCGGCCCGTACCGCGAAGGCCCGGGGACGTTGGGGCGCGGCCGGGTGGGGGAGCGGATGCGGAGTCACCGGTGCGGACCGTGGCCGGAGGCCCAACAACCGGTAGAGCTCGGAGCGAAGCCGCCGCAGTGACTGGCCAGGCAGCGCGAAAGCCGCGTCGGCGAAGTCCCGTACGTCGTGGGCTTCGGCCGCCGGGAGAACATCGAGCAGGTCGGCAGCCTCGGCCAGCTGGGGAACCCGGGAGAGCATCCGTGCCATGGGGCTGCCAGGGATCAGCTCACTCCCACCGCCGTATGCCCCGATGACCGGTCGGCCGAGAGCAGCCGCGTAGAGGGCGGCGGAGCCGTGGTCGGTGACCACGGCATCGGCCGCGACCAGGAGGGCGGCCCATTCCTCATGCGGTCTGGCCAGGGTCAGGCCGGCAGCCAGGGCAGGAGCGAGCTGACGGGAAAGGTCGAACGTGCCCGTCCGGCTGTACTCATTGGGATGAAGGACAAGAGCGAGCTGGTACTCGTCGTACGGGAGTCGGTTGATGAGCTCGCCCGGTAGCTCGGGTCGCCGCGCGAGCAGCGACTCCGGCCCCCAGGTGGACGTGAGCACTATGAGTCGTCGCTCGCCCGTTCCCAGGGCGGAACGGTAGTTCTCCCGATGGGCGAGAGACCCCAGCAGCCGATCCAGCGTCGGGTCACCCACAACCGCCGCCCGGGCGGCGGCCGAAGGGCAGTACTCGGTGAGGCGAGTGAGTTGATCGTCATGCGCCAGCGCGTGGAGTGCGGCCCAAGGTTCGCCGTCGGCGAGTAGGTGGTGGGGATCGAGACCGGACGGGAGGTGTGGCGAACCCTCTTCGCTGACGGTCTTGTTGAACCCGGCACCGTGCGGAAGCAGCGCCGCAGGACCCGAGAGCACCCGCAACGCGCCCTTCGGACTCGCGGCCAGGATCAGGTCGTGCTTACCGTCGCGGGCCTCTTCCCACATGATGGTACGGGCGCCGGAGCGCTCCAAGGCCGCCAAGGCGTCCGCGTCGAACGCCGATCCCGGCACCAGCGTGAAGCGGACAAGGATGCGCTCGTCACCCTCGAAGACGGGCAGCACATCGAGAAGCCGGTGCAGGGCCCCCGCCGAACGAACGGCAAGGAGTACTGCCCGTTGGCCGTTGGCCGTTGGCCGTTGGCCGTTGGCCGTTGGCCGTTGGCCGTTGGCCGTTGGCCGTTGGCCGTTGGCCGCAGAATCGTCCATTGTACCTGGAAGGCCGCAAAAGGGTGCAGCAGTCTTGTTCAGTGGGGTGAAATCGCCAAGAGCCTCTTGCGGCATGGAGTTGATCGTACCGACGGCGGAAACCGACTTCCGAGTGGCCCGCGCGATCAAGGCCGATTCGGGTCACCGGCAGGTCCCGTGGGACGGCTCGTTGTGGAGGAGCGGTTCCGGCCAGGGGGCGTGGCGAAGTGTTCTGAGGCCCGCTGCCGAGACATTGCCGACCGTGGATCGTGACGTGCGTGCCGTCCTTTACGCCTGATACGCCCACGCGTGCAGAACTTTGCAAGGTCCCTGCAATGGCGGGAGCTCACGATGAGGGACGTCCGTCGTCCGCAGGTCGTGGTCGCTCGGCCCGGCCGCTTCCGGAAGGGGCATGCGTGAGCGTTGTCGAGGAAGACCTGCTGTGCCGGCCCGCCGGGCCGCCTGCACCCGCGCGCCGGGGCCGACCGCCGGGACTCCGCTGTGGGGCAGGCGGGGCGCGGGCGCCGACCGGCCCACGACCCGTGCGCTGTTCGAGCGCTTCGCCGAGGCGGGAGGCAACTTCGTCGACACCGCGGACTGCTATCAGTTCGGAGAGGCGGACTAACTGCTCGGAGAGTTCCTCGCCGCCGACCGGGACCACTTCGTCCTGTCGACCAAGTTCACCAACAGCTCTTCGCCACACCCCCGGGTCAGCGGGACCGGCAACAGCCGCAAGACCATGGTCCGTTCCGTCGAGGCCAGCCTGAAACGGCTGGGCACCGACTACATCGACCTGTACTGGGCGCACTTTCCCGATGACCTCACACCCATCGAGGAGATCCTGGCGGCCTTCGACGACCTCGTCCGCGCCGGGAAGATCCTCTACGCGGGGCTGTCCAACTTCCCCGCGTGGCGGGTCGCCAGGGCTGCCACGATGGCGGACCTGCGGGGCTGGTCGCCGCTGATCGGCGTGCAGACCGAGTACAGCCTGACGCAGCGCACCCCCGACCGGGAACTGCTGCCGATGGCGGAGAGCCTCGGGCTGGGCGTCGCCATGTGGTCGCCGCTGGGCGGCGGGCCGCTCACCGGTCTGTACCGGCGGGGCACCGACGGCTGGGTCAGCGACGGCAAAAGGGTCATCCGAGGCGGCGACGGCAGCCGCCAAGAGGGGGTCGTCGACGCGGTGCGGGCCGTCGCAGAGGAGACCGGGGCGCCGGCCGCCCAGGTCGCCGTCGCGTGGGTGCGCGAGCGTGCCCGGCGGGCCGGCACCGCCTTGGTGCCCGTCATCGGCCCCCGCACCCCCGAACAGCTCGACGACTACCTCGCCGCCCTCGACCTCACGCTCACCAACGAGCAGTACGCCCGGCTGTGCACGGCGGGCAGGGTGCCCGCAGGCGCACCCCACGAGGTCAACGCCATCGCGCGGGACGCCGTACTCGGCGGCGATCCGGGCCGGATGGTCACGCCCGCCGTCCCCGTGCCGTGAGACGGGGACACGCGGACGCAAGGACACAGGGATGGAACGGAGTGACGGGACACGATGACGGCACATGAACTCGTCGGGGTATGGCGGCCGGAGTCCTTCCACGACATCGACAGCGCGGGGACGTCGCACGAAGGTCCGCTCGGGTCCGAGCCGCGGGGACTGCTCTCCTACTCGGCCGACGGCCACGTCTGCGTGACCATGATGCGCACCGGGCCCGCCCGCCCGGAACGCGGCAACTACATGAGCTACGCGGGCACTTGGCGGCGCGAGGGTGACCGCGTCGTTCACACCATCGACGTGGCCCCCGAGTCGGGCTGGCTCGGTACGGAGCAGTCCCGCGACCTCGAACTCGACCGCGACGAGCTGGTGTTGCACGGCACAGCGCTGGTCGGACGGCCGCAGCGCCGAGTCCCGCGCTGGCGGCGAATCACCGGCGACGCCGTCTGAGCAACCCCGCAGATGTGCAAGTGGCCCCGACATTGGACTTCGGATGGACACGGGGGCAGGGTGAGGACCCGCCCTCTGGAAAGGAAACGAGCAGATGAGCGTCGACGTGGAAGCGCTGACCGCCACGGTCCGAGGCCCCGTCCTGCAGCCCGGCGGCGACGGCTACGACGAGGAGCGGGCCGGCTTCCAGGCCGGCTTCCAGCACCGCCCCGCCGTCATCGTCGGAGCCACCGGCGCCGAGGACGTGCGTGCCGCGGTCCGCTTCGCCGCCGAGCGCGGGCTGCCCGTCGCCGTGCAATCCACCGGACACGGCATCGTCACCGCCCTGGACGGGGACGGGGTCCTGATCACCACCCGGCGGATGGCCGGGCTCGAACTCAACGCCGAAGCCCGCACCGTGCGGGGCGAGGCGGGGGTGCGCTGGGAGCAGGTGATTCGGGAGGCGGCGCGCCACGGGCTTGCCCCGCTGAACGGCTCCGCCCCGCACGTGGGGGTCGTCGGCTATCTGCTCGGCGGTGGAACGGGCCTGCTGGGCCGCGAGTTCGGCTACGCCTCCGATCACGTGCACGCCATCGAACTCGTCACCGCCGACGGCACGCTGCGCCGCGTCACCGCCGGGTCCGACCCGGACCTGTTCTGGGCGCTGCGCGGCGGCGCCGGGAACTTCGGCGTCGTCACCGCCATCGAGACCAGCCTGTTCCCGGTCGCCCGGTTCTACGGCGGAGGGCTCTACTTCGAGGCGGACAGCCCCGTCGAGGTGCTGCGCGCCTATCGGGAGTGGACGCTGACCGTCCCGGAACAGCTGACCTCCTCGATCGGGCTGATGGGCTATCCGCCGATCCCGGCCTTCCCCAAGGAACTGCAGGGCCGGTACGTGGCCCACGTCCGCATCGCCTTCAACGGTGACACGGCGGAAGGCGAGCGACTCGTGGCGCCGCTGCGCGCACTCGGGCCGCGCCTCATCGACACCCTCAGGGAGATGCCGTACGAGGAAGCCGGTTCCGTCTACCACGACCCGGATTTCCCGCATGCCTACTTCGGCGGGAACGTACTGCTGCGCGAGCTCGACCCCACCGCGCTACAGACCCTCATGGACCTCGCGGGCCCGGACTCGGCCGTTCCGTGCATCATCGACATCCGCCACCTCGGCGGAGCGTTCGCCCGTCGGCCGGCCCAGCCCAGCGCGGTCGGCGGCCGCGAGGCCCAGTACATCCTGCGCGTGATGACCGGGGGAGTCCCCGCCCCCGCCGACTCCGTGCGCCCCGTCCACCAGCGGGTCTACGACGCGATGAAGCAGTGGGCCGTGGGCCGGAGCCCCGGTTTCGTCTACCACGACGGCACTCCCGTGAACGAGGAGCAGGTGCGCGAGCTGTTCGACGCGGACGCCTACGAGCGGCTGGCACGCATCAAGGCACTCCACGACCCTGACAATCTGTTCCGCTTCACCCACAACATCAAGCCCGCCGACGGGAACTGACGACCGGTAGCGAATCCCCCGGCTACCGGTACCCCGGCCCCGGCCTCCACAGGCCGGGGCCGACGCGTTTTCCCGGCCATTCCTATATTTGCTCCATATTCGGCCTCTCGAATGCTGCCCGACCCCCGCATGGATCAACATCGTCGAAATCGAAGGAAGCAGGGCGTCATCATGATTGAACTCGCAGCGGCCAGGCTGACCGTGCTGGAAACCCTCGGCGAGGTCCTTGAGACACCGGTGGACGATCTGCGCGCCAACCCGGTGCTCGCCAGCCACGCCTGGGACAGCCTGAGGTCCTTGGAGGCCCTCACCCAGTTGGAGGTCCGGCTCGGTGTCGACTTCGACCTGCGCACCTTCAATGCCGCACGGACCGTCGACGACCTGGTCCGCCTCATCGTCCCCGGCGAGCTGGCGGCTCACGCCTGACCCGCCCCGACGGCGGGCAGGACACCCCCGGCCTGCCCGCAGTCGGTGTGCGGTGGCTTGGTACGCACGGAAGGCTCAGGTGGATCTCCCGTTCCTCGCCCGTCACCTGGCCGCACACCGGCGGCGGATCGGCACGTCGAAGGGCTCCCGGGCACTGGGCCCGTTCCGGCAGGCAGACAAGGCGGCGGCCGACGGCCTACCGACCCTCGCGGACAAGGGCTACATCGGCGCGGGCATCGGCATCCTCATGCCCGTACGGCGCCCAAAAGGCCAGTCCGAGCAGGCACTTCACATCGACACTCGTCATCGGGCGAACCGCATGCTGCGAGCAGCAGCTCGAAGACCTGTAGCCATCCCTGCCCGGCGGCCTCGGGGACGGGAAGCACGTTCACCACCGCCAGGGAATTCAGCTTGCCGGGCCGTGCAACTGCGCAGGAAACGGTTCAGACGACCACGACCCGGCGCCCGCGCGTGTGACCGGTATGGCTGTCGATGTGCGCCGCCGCGGCCTCGGCGAGCGTGTACGACTTCTCGACCGGGATGTGGAGTTTTCCCCGCGAGATGAGGCCGGCGGCCTCGGCGAGCGCTTCCGGCATGCTCCCGGCCACGCCGGAGAATCGGACACCGAGCTCCGGCGCAGCGAGATCGGCGATGGAGATCACCTTCTGCGGATCCCCGGTCAGCTCGACGAGCTCGCGGATCACGCCCGAGCCGGCCAGATCGAGAGCCGCGTCGACATGGCCGAGCTGCCGCACCCGCTCGACCCAGCCCTCGCCGTACGTCGTGGCGACGGCACCCAGGCTACGCAGATAGTCCTGGTTCGCGGCCCCAGCCGTGCCGATCACCGTGATGCCGCGGTCGCGGGCGATCTGCAGCACCGCCGATCCGACTCCCCCGGACGCACCGCTGACCAGCAGCGTCTGCCCGGCCTGCACACCGACCTCGCGGATGATGCGCAGCGCGGTCTCCACCACGGAGGGGTACCCGGCCGCCTCTTCGAAGGTCAGGCCCTCGGGCATACGGGTCCAGGCCGACAGCACGGCGAACTCGGCATAGGTGCTGGAGCCTTCGCCGAACACGTGGTCGCCGACCTCGACCCCTTCGACGCCCTCGCCGACCTCGTCCACCACCCCGGAGGCGTCCTGCCCGACTCCGGCGGGCAACTCGATCGGATGGACCTTCTGGAACTGGCCTTCACGGATCCTCCAGTCGACGGGGTTCACGCCCGCCGCCCGCACGGCGATGCGTACCTGACCGGGGCCCGCGTGGGGCTCCTCGGCGTCTACCAGTTGCAGAACGTCCGGACCGCCGAACTCGGCGAAGCTCACTCTCTTCATGCGGTCGACCGTAACACTAACGGTTAGTGTTTGAGAACCCATCCGGCTTTGTACCTGATAGTGTTAGGGCATGCCAGTGCCGCCCGGACGCCGTGAGCGTAAGAAGGCCGCGACCCGCCAGAAGATCGCTGACACCGCCCTGCGGCTCTTCCTGGAACGCGGGTACGACGCGGTGGGCATCCGTGATGTGGCCGCTGAGGCCGACGTAGCCGTCACCACGCTCTTCTCCCACTTCGCCTCGAAAGAGGCCCTGGTGTTCGAGCAGGACGAGGACTTCGAGCAACGCCTCACGCAGGCGGTCACCGGCCGGGCGCCGCACGAGCCGCTCATCCCTGCGCTGCGCCGCGAGATCCAGGCCCTGGTGCGACATTGCATGGTGGACAGCGCCGCCCCGATCTGGCGCATGGTCGACGAATCACCTGCCCTGCGGGAGTACGAGGAGTCGATGAGGCTGCGCCATGCAGAGTCGCTGGCAACGGCCATCGCCGCCGATCTCGACCTGTCACAGACCACAACGGCCTGCCGGACGATCGCGAGGTTCGTGATCGACGCCCATTCGCTGGCCCGTGAGGCGGCCGATCCGGAGGCCGCGGTGAACGAGATCTTCCGGATGATCGAGGCGGCCTGGGAGGTCGCCAGCCCTTCTCAACGCGCGTGAGGAACTGTTCCTCCAGGTAGGACAGGGACCGGTCGGGCTGTGGAGAACCCGTCGTAGCAGCGGCAGGATGCGAGCATTGGCGTACGGGTTCCCCGGTGAAGCCGTCCGGCAATCTCGGGACCCGCGCGCCAGCGCTCGCATCACGGGGATGAGGCCTTCCCCGAACGGCGTCAGTGCGCAGTCGACGCGGACGGGTACGGAGGGTGTGACGGTGCGTCAGACGAGACCGTCACGTTCGCGCTATAAGCCGTACGTGCGTCGGGGTGCGTTCCTCACGGATGTCCAAGACCCGAGCCACCCGAGCGACCGGGTTGTGGCGGACATGGCCTGAGCCGCACGCCAGGCGACGGCCGCCGCTCCGACCAGGGCGTTACTACCGGTGGTAGCCAGAGGCCGTGCCAGGTTCCCAGCGGGGTGATTGTCGAGCCAGCAGGTTGGTGGCCTTCCCCCGGTCACGGCCGTGGCGGCCGGTGCGCTGCGGACCGCACCCCCTCCCGGGGCGGGCTCCCGGCGGACTCAGCCGTCAACTGTCCACCGGCGCTGACCCTTTCCCAAGCCGCAACGAGGGCCGTGGCCGGGTCCGGGTCGGCGGCGGCGCACGGCCACCACTCAGCGTCCAGCGGGCGTCCGGGCCGAGGCGGAGTTGGAGACCGGCGCCCTCCAGCGTGAGGCGGTTGCGCCAGGCCCGTAGTCGCTGCCCGGCCGTGTCGTCGTCCATGTCCCGCAGGGCTCGGGCCACCGCGGTCCGGGCTGCGGCCATCGTGGCGGGTTCGGGGGTGAAGGGTTCCTCGGCCGCTGTGACACCCGCGGCGCCGCCATGTCGCCAGGCGCGGGTGAGACGGGAGAGTTCGGCCGGGCGGACCCCCGTACTGGTCCGGATGCCGTGGAACCACTCGGGGTCATTGTGGCTCGCGGCCAGGCGCAGCGCGTCCTGGTGCTGGGTGAGTTCCAGAGACGCGGTGTCACCGGCCAGCAGCCGGGCGGCGCGGGCGGCGGTGTCGGCAGCGAGGCGCTGCAGCCCGGTGGCGGTCAGTCCGGAAGCCGGGGGCGGCGCCGGGGGGAGGACCGGTGCCCGGGTGGGGGTGAGCGCAGGCGGTTCGGGCAGTTCGGGTCGGTCTGCCGCCCAGCGGGCGTACGCGGAGGCTGCCGGGAGACCGGCCGGGGCGGTCTGCGGGGCGGGTTCGCCTGCCGTACGGCCTCTTCGGTGGCGGAGCTCCTCGAAGACCTTCTCCTTCGTACGGCCGCGCAGGCCGAACAGGACGAAGGGGTCGGCGTCGATGCTGGCGGCGATGGCGTAGCACAGGGCGGCGGCGTGCTTGCAGGGGTAGCCCCAGTCCGGGCAGGAGCAGTCGGGATCGAGCTCGGTCGGCCGGGGCAGCAGCGGGACGCCGGCACTGCGGGCGTCGTCGACGAGATCCTGTGGCATCTCCCCGTCGAGCAGCGCCGCGGCGTGCCCGGCGCGGGCGACGATCGCCCCAAGCAGGGTGTCCCACTGGCGGTCGGTCAGTGTCGGGACGCGGACCGATGTCCGGTACGGGCGTGGCCTGCTGCCCTGGACGGGTGCTGTGACGGCGCCGGGCGAGATGGTGACCTCGCCGACCATGCCCTGGCGGGCATAGGTGCGGCCGCGGGACAGACGCCCGGAGTCGAGGGAGGAGTCCTCCAGCGCGGTGACCCAGGCCTGGCCCCACCAGGTGGCGGCGAAGGCCCGCTTACCGCGGGTGGGGGAGCGGCGGGAGGGGCTCATGAGTGCCTGCGCAGGGCGACGAGTTCGGCGAGTTCATCGTCGCCGAGTTCGGTGAGCGCGGCTTCGCCGGAGCCGACAACGGCTTCCGCGAGCGCTCGTTTTCCTTCGAGGAGTCTGACCACCCTGTCCTCCACGGTGCCTTCGGTGACGAGCCGGTGGACTTGTACGGGGCGGTCCTGGCCGATGCGGTAGGCCCGGTCGGTGGCCTGGTCCTCGACGGCGGGGTTCCACCAGCGGTCGTAGTGCACGACATGAGTGGCGCGGGTGAGGTTGAGGCCGGTGCCCGCGGCTTTGAGTGACAGGAGGAAGACCGGGGCCGTGCCGGACTGGAAGGCGGTGACCATCTCCTCGCGGCGGGCGACTGGAGTGCCGCCGTGCAGCAGGAGCGGCGCCATGCCCTGGTCGGCCAGGTGGCGTTCGATGAGCCTGGCCATGGCGACGTACTGGGTGAAGACCAGAGAGGGCCGCGGTGAGGGCCTCCATGGGGCTGAGCGGTTCCATACGGCGGCGCTTGGCACGGGCGACGAGCTTCGGGTCGGCTATCACCCACTGGTCGCGCAGCCGGATCAAAGGGCGGCGCGAGTCGGCGAGAGCGTCCATCTCGGTTTCGGTGAGCGGTTGGTCGCCGAGCGAGATCTGCCAGCGGAAGTCGAGCAGGCTGTCGACGTCGAGCAGCGTGGGGGCGGCGGAGCCGGGGGCACTTGCCTGTCCGATCTCGGCGCGGGCGGTGAGGGCTTTGACGAGTTCGCGGGGCCAGTGGACGTCGATGCCCGCGCTGCTGAGCGCGTCGGTGGCGTCGCCGAGCAGTTCGAGTGCTTCGTCGTCGGTCAGCCGCAGCTGGTCGGGCGCGGCCTCCTGGAGCAGTCGCCCGAGTGGCTCCCAGACCCGGGCGCCGCGGCGCAGAGCCAGTAGAGCCTCGGTCTCGGCGCGCGCGCCGAGCAGACGCTCTACGGCTTCGGGATCGGCCCACAGATCCGCGGCCTCGACCACCAGAGACGGGTCATCGGCGGTGTGCAACTGGACGACGGCGCGGAACTGCCGGCGTCTGCCCTCCGGCGGCTCCACGCGCAGGCTGACCGTGACAGCGGCGGACAGCCCGGCGTCGGTCTCCTCGGCCCAGTCCCGCAGCGCGGGCACCGGCCGCACCGCTCGCCAGACGTAGGGGAGTTGACCGAACGCGAGCGGGGCTGCGGGGGTACGCGCCAGAGTGTCCGCGACGGCATCGACGAAGTCCCGGATGAGCGGCCCGGGTTCGGCGAGCGATCCGTAGGGGTGACGTACCGGGCAGCGGCAGGCAGTGCGCGTGTGGCGGGAAGGCCGCGGCGAGCGCGATGACGGCCTGCCGGCTCTCGGCGTCGTACGGCCCGGCCCGCCACGCGTCGTACCCCTGCTCGGTGAGCGCGGGATACAGCCGCCCCTGGGCGATCAGGCGCAGGGCGAGACGGGCGGCGACGGCCCAAGCGGCCGCGGAAGGATGCGCGGGCTCATCGCGAACCAGCGCGGCCAGGGCCTGGGCGGGCGGTACCGCGTACCCGGCGACGGTGCGGCGGCGCACTCCGCGCCCGTGGAGCAGGACCAGTTCGAGCTCTGCCGCCTCTATACCGACCGGGGGCGCTGAAGTCGGTTGGTACGGGGCGCCGTTGGGCTGCCACAGCACCATCCGCCCGGTACGGTCGGGCTCCCCCGGCACGAAGACCGCGGCCCAGCCGCCGAGCAGCAGGCCGCCGACCCAGGCCGTGGACTCCGGCGAGGCGAGCGGGTCTGCTCCGGGCCCCTTCGGCCCCGGAGCGGTGACGATGACCCGCGCCATCCGGCCGTCCCCTCCTCCACGCCGACGGCCCCTGCGCCGACCGCCGTCACGATTCATGGCAAGCACATCACACCCCGCGAGCGCGCCACCACAAACTCGCCAACCGCGAGAGAGACGATGGACAGGGGGTTTTCAGTGACCGACGACGCGGAGTTGGACCGTGTGATCGAGATCGTGCTCACGGACGCCTACGGCGAAGACGAAGAAGCCGTCGCATGGGAGACCGTACTGGAGGACGTCATCGACGTCCCGGCGCAGGCCGAGCTGCTTGGCGAGACGGTCGCAGCGATCCACATCGGCGTGCCGTCCGGCCGCGCGGAGGTGACCGCGCGCTGCCGCAAGAGCGGAGTTGGTAACGGCGGCGAGGTGTCTCTGGCCGACCTCACGTTTCCACCACAGACCGAGGCAGCATGGATCCATGCCGCGTACCGCCGCTACCTGGGGCTGGCGCCCTTCCCCGCGGGACCACGGCCGAGCTGGACATGGCCACCCGAGTGACCAGGGGCGTCGCAGTACGTGCGGGAGAGCCGTCGCACCTGACGTCTGAGGTGACCTTCAGCAGCGACCCGGGACACGAGTAACTCCAGGTAGTGTCATTATCCGATTCGACTGCTACGTGCGATGCGTGTCGTGACTGCGCTGGCGCGCGGCTCAGGTGGAATGGGGACCCACGGGCTGTTCGGCCCGCGGACGACTCATCATGCCCCTGTGTCTTTACGCCGTAGCAGGGGCGGAAAGCGACACACATGAACAGTCAGAGCCCAACCCATGAACGATCCGTGGCGTTCCGCAAGGCTCCCCTTGCCTGCGTCGCGGTGACGGTAGCGCTGACCGGCCAGCTGTTCGCCGCAACCGCGGCCACCGCTCAGGTGACGCCCGGTCATCATCCAACACCCCATAAGGTCCCCCACGGCCTGCAGGATTTCACCAGTAACGGCATCTTCACCCCACCTGACGGAGTCACCTCGGTCAACGTTCAGGCATGGGGTGGCGGTGGTGGAGGCGGAGGCGGCGGGGGAGGCGGCCCAGCCAGCGCCACCGTCGCAGGCGGTGCGGGCGGTAACGGCGGTTCAGGCGGTTCAGGCGGCTTCACCTGGTGCGTCATCAAGGTCAGACCCGGGGCCCACTACACCGTGACCGTATCCCCAGTCGCAGCCTCCGGCGCTGGCGGCACAGCCACCGCCACCGTCGGGCACAACGGAATCGCTGGCGGCGACGGAGGCACCACATCCCTGGCGGCACCGGACTCCAAGGTGCTGCTCAGCGCCACCGGCGGTGGCCACGGCGAGGGCGGCAACGGCGGCGGGAGCGGCCAAGCAGGCGGCTCGCCTGGTGCCACTGGGCTCAGCGGCACCGGTGGCACAGGCACCTGCAGCACCGGCGGTATCACACGCGACGGCAACCCCGGCTCCGGCACTCAAGGCAGCGCCGCTGTAAGCGGCATCGTCGGCCTGCCACCCGGCAGCAGCGCCGGCGGCGGTGGTGGCACCGGCGGCGCCGGCGGCCAGCCCGGTGTCGCGGACGGTGTCGGCAGCCCAGGCAGGGGCGGTAACGTCGGCGGCAGTGGGTACCTCGTCATCTGGTGGTAGGAACGCCGCTGCGGGCACCCAAAAGGTGCCCGCACGTGCGTGAAGGACTCTGCTGCTCAAGAAGGGCAGCTTGGCGATACGAGAGAGGCGCGCTGTGGTGCGGGTGGCAGGCCGGAGCGGCGTAGCACACGCGGCGGATGGTGGTGGCGGCGACCCGGTGGCCGGGCCGCCGCAGTTCACCTTGGATCCTTACGTACCCCCAGGTCGGATTCTCCTCGGCCAGGCACAGGATGAGCGCGACGATCCCTTCGGGTAGTGGTGGTCGGCCGGACCTGCCCGGTGGCTGGCGCCACGTCCAGCGCGCCAGGCGCCGGTGCCAGGTCAGCAGCGTGCCCGGGGTGACCAACCGGTGCCGACGCAAGGCGCGTGGAAGGTGCCGCGCGAGAGCGGTGAGCAGGGCGCGGTCGGCTCATGACATCCGCGGCCGCCCGACCTGGCGTCGCAGTACAGCGACCTCATGGCGTAGAGCGAGGATCTCGGCCTTGTGCGCGGCGGAGGAGCGCCCCAGCAGTGTCAGCCAGCCCAGCAGTCGGCAGAAGATCAAGTACCGCAGCCGTAGACCCACGAACCGGGATCATGCCCGGGGCGCGGCCCCTCGCAAAGCCACTGGTCAGTCACTGTACGGCAGTAAAGACACCCTTCAGGTTCCCGGGGAGTGCTTGACGATGGTCAGGTGTTCCGCATGCCAGCCGTTTTCGTCTTCCACGGGCACGTAGGTCACCCGCAAACCCTCGACGACAAAGGTTCCGTCCTCGATGGCCGTGCGGTCCACCCTCACCTCGCGGTCGTCGTCCCCGTCGATGTACCCGATGCCCCGGGCTTGGTTGTACCAGCGGACCACGCCGCTGACCCTGTCAGCCATTCGCTCGCCTCCCAACTTTGGTGCCTGCGCACACTGTTGACTGTCGCATCGGGTCATTCCCGCCAGACATGGTGCGCACCCTGGGCGAATGCATCAACTCAGCTACAGTCGCCGCTGCCCGGCAGTCACGCCTCGGCGGCCGCGTGCAGGGTGGCTACGCCTGACCGACAGGTCCTTGGCCATGGCGGGGTGGATCGGCACGGCGCCCCCTTCCAGTGGTCAGACGAGGGAGAGCCTGCATCGGGTCGGGTAGGGCTTGCCCGGTCTCGGTGAGGATGCGCTCGACCTCGGCCCGCACGTCAGTGTCGTCCCTGTCCGGATGGAGTACGCGCACCTTGGTATCGGTGCTGACGGCCTGCGCCTGTTGGAGCAGGGACACGGTTGGCGCGATGTTCTGCGAGTCCTCACTGACGCTGTCGCTGAACGCGATCGTCTCCCGCTCTGGAGCCAGTGACGGGGTGCAGAGCAGCCGGTCGGGTCACGGCAGGACGAGCGGCATGTCGGCCAGCTCGGGCGCCCGGTGCCGCGACTTCTTGTCGCGCGTGATCATGCTGCGTCGCTGGCGGGGCCGGGCTCGACAGGGCATGATCCGCAAGCCCCGGAGCTCGGTGGTGCCGAGTCTCCGCGGCTTGCCGATCATGCCGGTCGGGGCGTCAGTTGACGCACGGGATGCCTGTGCCGCTCGAAAAGTCGTCGCCGCTGGTAGGAGCGGTGACGGTTGGGACGCGAAGGGATGTTCAGTCTCCGTCATCGCCTGAAGTGCCGCCCCGCGCGCCGAGGCATCGAGCAACTCGCCCAATCTGGTGCGCGGTTGCCGCACCGCCTGCCGGCCGCCCGGAAGGGGCGCCACCAGGTGCCCACCGACCGCTCGGACACCCTGAAGACCTCTGCGGCCTGGCCGTACGTCCGAACTCGCCCCGACTCCAGCGCCGCAACGCCCCGCAGCCGCAGATCCTCCTGCGCCGTGGGCGCCAGCCGACGCATGTCCCCACTTTCGACGCTCACACCCGTCCAATGAGCAGGAGACCCACCAGTTTCGGCTCAATATTGGGGACCGCCGTGTTGGCCAGGACTCAACGCGATCTGCAGTTCGATGATGTCCTGAAGCGGCCCCTCCAAGCTGGTCCTCGCAGGTCATAGGCGGGGCCATTTCAGAGCATCGTTCATTCGGAAACCGCCCGGGGATCATTTCCAGCCGTCATGGTGGCCCAAATGGGCCGAGCTGGATAGATCGATCACCAGAGGGGTAGGCAAGCACACGAAGATCCTGGTGCACACAGTGGATGGCGCAAGGAGGCTGAAGGCATTGGACGGCAAAAGCGACGTGTGCACAGATTGTCTTGGCGAAATATGACACGGTCTTAGCGGGCTTATCGGCAGCCGGTAGATGCCCTGGCTACGTAGCGACGTCAGACGAGGACGTCCGACTACGAAATCCTCATCACCTTTGGGGCGGGTGGATCGCTTTGCGTTACCCCGGGCCAGTAGGGGTCGAGGAGACCCGCCCAGATGGTCCACAGGCCGAGGAACCGAAACACTATAAGGCGATCGTGAAGACTCGGCGAGACTGGCGGCAACAGTAAGGAGAAGTTCAACCTGACCGGCAAAGGCAAGCCGTTTACGCGAAAATGCAGAAGCCGGAATTATTGCCACCTCGCCGGGGTGCGCGATGTCTTCGAATGCGAAAAACTCAATCATGGCGAGAAAAATCATCCTCTTTGTGAGGGGTGATTTTGCGCCCACCGAGAGGATCCGGAGGGAAGTTCATGTCCTTTAAGAACATCTTCGACAGTGGCGGAAGTGAAGCCAAGTCCGCCGAAGAGTCCGCTCAAAAGGTATCTGAAAAAATTCCTGGCGCTCGGCCCGAACGGGAAGGGGTTGATCCGGAGCTCTACGACGGCATTCCTGAAGCTGCGCGTGACCCGAAGATTATGCGCGAGACGTCGCCTGAGGCGCTCAATATCATGAACAACTTCATCGCCCCCCTATTCAAGAACACCCAGACAGTAGCCGCCAAGCAGCGGGAAGCCAGCGAAAACCCCGAATCGACATCCGGTATGGCATCTTCGGCAAAGGATGAGGCATTCAAAAAGGTGGAGGTGGAGATCAGGGACGACGACCGGCCAAAGATCAGCGACGAAGAGCGAGAAGGATTGGGAAAGGATAACTATAAATTGGCGAAAAACGCCAAAAGGGCTGACGGCGGGTCGGCCAAGGGGTGAGGGCCGATCGGGAAGCCAACTCGAGGGCCGGCGGGCTGTTCAAAAGTCCCGGTTTTATGATCCGGCCCTTGAGCAGCGGCAACGGCCCCGCTCGGTAGCCTGACGACTTCTCATTCGGTCACGCCAGGCTGGAAACAGCTCACAAATAATCACTGACAAATCGTTGAGTTCTGCTACGCAAGGAGGCTGAACGGCATGGGCGGAGCCACCAAAAACAACGTGAGTACAGCTCATCTTGGCGAACGATTCGTGCGCCACCCACTGACCGGGCGAAACCTGAAGGAGCTCAAAATTGCCGACAAGGCCGCTGCCATCCTGGAGCGGGACAAGGACAAACTGAAGAGGAAGGCCGAGAAGAAATCAGCAGACGGAAAGGACCGCTATGTCGCCCCTACCGGGTTTTCTTTGAACAAGGGGCGATTCGGCGACTTTCCCGATGGGGAGGATGCGGCACACCAGCGCGGGTGGCGCGCCTATATGACGGTGGGTGTACCGCTTGTCGAAGAACGAGGCGACATTGTACAGCCCCCGCCTGACGTGATCTCCAAGCAAACGTACGTCAATCGAACCGACCCCACCCCCACCACATGGTCACACACTGTCGAATTCTCGATTTCGAACACAATCAGCTGGTCGCTCCAGGGGCAGGTACAGCTCACTTTCGGGGCAAAAGCCATCGCGTCACTGCAGCAGCAACTGCAAAAGAGCATGGCGATGAACCAATCTCAGAAGACCACCCTGAAGAACAGCAAAGACAATCAGGGCGTTGACGTCGAGTCTCAGTCACAAACGACGAGTACGACAACAGCCACGAGTACCGCCACGGGCACCGGGGAATTATCGGCACAGCTGATGCTTGGGATCACTGCTTCTGTCAGTGGTTCGTTGACCACTTCGTTCAAAACATCGTCTACGCTGAACGGTGAAGTTGGCAGCCGGGTAGATGTCCTGGCCACGCAGCGACGTCAGGTGAGGAGGTTCGACTACGAATTCCCTGTCTCCTTTGGTGGGTGGGTCGCCTTGTATTACCCCGAGCCAGTAGAGGTCAAGGAGACCCGCCCGGACGGCCCACAGGCCCAGGAACCGAAATACTCCCAGGTGATTGCATGGAAACTCGGTGAGACTGGTACTGCGGCGGAGACTTTCGACTTGACCGATGAGGGCAAGCCGTTTATGCAAAAGGGGGAAGCCGAGGTCGTTTCTACCCTCGCCGGGGTGCACGAGGTATTCGAGCTTGAAAAACTTAATTTCGATATGAAGAATCACCCTCTTTACAAGGGTGGCGGCGAAGAGCAAAAGAGCTCGAAAAAGGCTCCCTTCGAGCTCGCCGCCGGGTTCGGGACGGCCGATGGCCTCGCGCTGGACCTGGTGAACCAGAAGGCGTACGTCACCGACCGGTACAACGGCGGCAAACTGTACAAGGTGGATCTCGCCAGCGGCGGCACGGACTGGGTCCTGGAGAAGTTGGGCCAAGTCAACGATGTGGCGCTGGACCTGCCGGGCAACAAGGCCTACGTCGCCGACTACAGCGGCCAGCGCCTGTTCACGGTGAACCTGTCCGACCGCTCCACCTCCCCGGTCACGGTCGCCAAGGGCATGTACGCGTACGGCGTCGCGCTGGACCTGCCGGGCAACAAGGCCTATGTCACCGACGTCGAAAGCGGGAAGCTGATCGAGTTCGACCTGAACAGCGAACCGGCGGAGAAGCAGCGCACCTGGGACGTGCCGAGGGCCGCCGGAGTAGCGCTGAACGGAGGCAAGGCGTACGTCGGCCAGTATGACCGCGGCGGGCTGTACGAGGTCGACCTGACGGCGGATGGCGGCACCCCGCAGGTCGTGGCCACCAATCTCGGGAAAACCGTCCGCGTAGCGCTGGATGGCGCGGTCAACGCATACGTCTCCGACTCAGGCGGCAAGCTGCAAGAGGTCGACGTGGCTGACGGCGAGGCCAAGGGCCGTCAGCGCGTGGTGGCCGACGGTCTCGGCACGGTCTGCGGCGTCGGGCTGGACCGCGACAACGGCTGGATCTACGTCAGCAACCGGCAGGGCAAGCTGTTGCGGATCTCCGGCGTGCTGCCCGCTGCCTCGGCAAAGTCGTAGCGTAGGGCGTTCTTTCGTGGGTGGGCGGGCATGGATGCCTTGATCATGTGGGTTGCCGAGGCTCACGTGATCGAAGGATTGCTCATGCCCGCCTGTGCCATATCGTCGCAGGGCGACCCGATCGACATCCCCGCCGGCTACAGCGTGAAGGTCTCCGCGGGCTCCAAGCTCAAGGAAGCCGCCAAGGGTGCGTAAGGGCGTTCGGTCCGGGGCCGGCTGCCGCGAAGTCTGCGGGGGCGGTCGGCCTGGCCGTTGACCGAGAGCGTCACGGCTTATCGATACGGCGGTCGACGGGGAACAGCCCACCACGCGCAGGTCTGCGACGAGCTTCTCCGCGTCCGGGCGGGCATCTGCGTCCGTCCAGGCGGGGAGCTTCAAGACGGGGCCTCGGTTCCGGTGCTGTCAGCTGCACTACCCGCACGGGGCCGTACCGCCGCGGATGGCAGGCAGGCCCTCCGAACCGGTGAAGGGCTCACGCGAGGGATCGTCGTGACGGCGACCGCCTCGACGTCGGCCTCTGGGTAGTCACTCTTTGCAGCGCCGGGATGGCTACCGGGGCATGGTCGGTGATGGGAAGCAGAGCTCGTGACGGGGCCGGGGTGGTTGCCGGGGATGGCCGCGTGTTACCGGGTGGCGAGCAGTTTGGCGGCTAGTGCGGGGGCGGTCTGCGGTCCTGGACCGTGGTGGTGCCGAGCTTGGGCGAGAGAGGGCATGGTACTTGCGGCGCGCTCGTCAGGGGCGCGTTCGATGATGGTGGTGCCGGTTTCGGCTTCCAGGACGGGTGCGTAGCCTGCGGTGCGCAGCGTGGCCAGGGTGGTGTCGGGGGCGGCGGTGCTGATCAGCACGGTCGGGGCGATCTTGCGCAGTGCCAGTTTGGCCAGGGTCCGAGCTTTGGACAGTTCCGTGATGAGGGTTTCGTCATCGGAGCGGATACAGCAGGCAGAGCGGACGACTCGCATCCGTCCGTGGGTGCGGGCGGTGTCGTTGATGGTGTATTCGAGCGGCTGGGGCAGCGTGGCGCCGCCTTCGGAGACGGCTGCGAGGCGTTCCAGAAGGTCGTCGGCGGCAAGGCCGTTGTCGAAGGCACGGCGCAGCGTGGCGGGGCTGATCCGCCATACCACGGCGTGGCCCTCGGACTCGCGGTCCGCGACGGCGGACAGCAGTTCGGTGAGTTCGGGTGAGGCCGCGCCGGTGACGGTGACGGTCAGGTCGGCTTGGAAGCGGGCGGTGGTCTGCGGCGGGGGCAGCAACTGGGACAGGGTTTCGGCCAACGCCTGTACGGCGGCAGCGAGTTGAGGGTGTTTCGTCAGGTCCGGTCCGGCGCCGGGGATGGCGGGGAAGTGGCGGGCCGCGCCGGCGTTCAAGAGTGCGAGCACTGCGTGTCCGACCGGGGTGAGTGCGCCGTGCGCGACGACCCCGAGGAGTCCGGCTTCGTCCAAGGTGGCCAGGGCGCGCGCCACGGCGTCCTGGCCGAGTCCGGCGATGGCGGGCTGGAACCACTCGGCACACGCCAGCAGTTCGGCCACCGCCTTCGGGGTGGGCGTACCGCCGGAGTCGGGGGCGGGACCGTGCCTGGGCGGGAGTTGTGCCAGGGCGGCCAGCAGCGCGTGGCGCAGTGGCACGGCTACCGGGTCCTGGGGGGAGATCAGGGCGACGGGGGTCTCGTCCGCGTCGGGCCAGTAGCTGAACACCTCGGGGATGATCGCCCAGGTGGCCAGGAGCGGTAGCAGTCGGTCGGCGGGCGATGCGGCCAGCCAGTCGTCGTAGCGGTCGGTCGGCAGCATCCGGGCGGGTGGCGGCGGGCCCGGCCTGCGATTGCGGCCCCGGGCGGGGGATGGCTCGTCGCGGTGCGGGGCGATCAGGTCGGCGTTGGCGGCGAGATCCAGCCATAGCCGGGTCTGTTGTTCGGGGGCGCTGATCGCCTTGGCCAGCCGTTTGGTATCGCGCACCGCGATCCCGCCGGCCTTGCGTACGGCCAGCGGCTGGGCTGCCGTGGTGCGCAGCAGCAGTTCCACCCGGGAGGCGGCGGAGGCGGCGGCCGAGTGGGCCTCGCCAGCGGCGGTGCGCGGTAGCGGCACCAGCGAGGTGACAGGTGGCGGTGCGGGCTGGAAGGCGGGGCGGGCGTCATCGTCGCGCAGGGCACGGCCGACCTCGTAGGGCAGTTCCGCCAGGTCGGTGCCGACCGGCACCACCAGGCCCCGTGCGGCCAGCCAGTCCGTGCCTGGATCGCCGGAACCCCCGGGCCGGAAGAGGAACTTGGAGTTCGGGCCGGAGTAGTAGCCGTACTGGGTGGTGAAGCAGCGGGTGCGCAGGCGTGCGGGACCGGCCACCAGCTTGTCCAGCAGTTCGCGTGCCTCGCCGGGGGCCCCAGCCGCCACTTCCCGTACCTGTTGCGGGTCACTGAGCAGGGCGGTGATCTGTCGCTTGGCGACGTCGCGAGTGCGGGCCTTCGGCAGGCCCAGTCCGTCCGAGATGCGGTGGATCTCCGCGGCGTTGAAGGCGGCGGACAGCAGCGAGTCAACCGGGCCTCCCAGGCCCTGGAGTTCGGCAGCCTGCTGATGGAACAACATCGGAACCGAAACCTTCGCGGCATGCGCGGGCAGGACCAGGGCCCGCGTCGTCAGCCGCTCCAACGCGTCCTCCGCGGCCGCCCGTTGCTCGGGGCCATCCGCCAGCCAGTCCAGCAACTGTTCGCGCGGCACAGCGCGTTCGGCGGGATCCTGCTCGGCTCGTGCCGGATACCCGAACTGCCCCGGCTCGGCTGTCCCGCCGGTCGGCAGCGGACCGTGCACCCGCTCGGCCAGCTGTGCCACCGCGACCAGCACCTGTAGATCCCCGAGGCTGACGTCACGCAGCGCGCGGCTGACGGAAGAGGCGGTCAGCAGATGGTCGGCGAGCTGTCCCAAGGTGGCCAGCCCGTCCCTGCCGTAGGCGGCGGCCTGTGGCAGTTCCCGCTGTTCCAGCAGCTCGGCCAGTTGCTCGCGGGTGCGGCCGGCGAGCCAGGACTTCAAGGCGGTGGCGCTCTTCACCGCGCCGAGCGTAGTGGAACAGCCCAGGGGCCGGCACGGGGGAGCGAGTCTGCGGGTAGGCCTGGACCGATCACGCGTACACGGCGCTCCGCGTCGCCTGCCACACCGCGGACGGCCCGTCTCTCCTTGCCTTGTTGCGCATGCATGACTGCGGCTGCGTGCTGCAGCAGTGCGGTGATGCACTGACCGCTGCCGCCACCCGGGGCGTACCCCGCGCCCGGGAAGCGGCGGTGGGGTGCGCGGCCGGGCTGCGTGCACGCGGCTGGCCCGGCGATGAGGTCCTCGCCGAACAACTCGACGCCACGGTTGGCGGCGCGACTTGCACTCTGCGGCCGGTACCGGTGGGTGGGTCACGATCGAGGCGATGTGCGCTCTCGGTGAGATGTAGGCCGCGGGTGTGCGTCCTCGGCGGGATCAGCAAAGCTGCGAAGCCGCCGATCGGCGCGACTTCTTTGGTGGTTATGGCGACCCTCTCGCTCCGAATGGGAGCCCTTCGAGGAGCCAATGCCCGGCGTACAGCTCGACTCCTCTGTCATCGGTGCGGCCGCCAGGAGGAGGAGTGATCAGAACCACTCCTCATCGGCGGTCAGGTCGCTGGACGCCTCACCGGTGTTGACGACCCCGGGAGGATCCATGATGAGGATCTCGCACTCTTGCGCGGCGTACGGCTTGTGGTACAGCCCGCGGGGCACGACGAACATTTCCCCGGCCCGCACCACCGCACTCGGGCGGTCCTTGAGGTCGATGGTCAGTTCTCCCCTGACGACGAGAAAGAGCTCGTCACCCTCGGGGTGGTTGTGCCATACGAAATCACCCTTGACCTTGACCGCCTTGAATTCGAGGCCGTTCACCTCGAGAACTGTTTTCGGCGACCAGTGTTCGGTCACCTTCGCCAGCTTCCCGGCGATGTTGACGGACATGTCTGGCCTGGCCATGTACTCTCCTCGTCACTCGTGTCATGCGGCGGGCATCGGTGGTCTCAGCAGGCCCGTTCAGTCGGTCCTAAGACGGTCGGTCGGCGCCGTGGCCTCAAAGGATCTCACTTCCTGTCATGTGTGCGCCGTAAGACCTTTCGTCGACCGGTGAGTGAACAAACCCCGGATCTCCCGAAGCCATTGCGAAATCGTCTCGATGGGCCGTTGTGGTCGGTCCGCCACATTGCGGTGCGCAGTTCGGCGATGCTGGTTCCGGCCCCTCACGAACGCCGTCAGCATCGACGGTGGCCGACGGGCTGTCAACCCGCATTTCCCCGCCACCGTCGACTGAAATCTGTTCGTGTCGCTGCCTGCGTGAGCGCCGGGAATGTCGCGAGGACAGGGCGAGGACCTCGCGAGGACAGCGCCATCGAGGATGCTCCACGGAAGGCACCACAAGTTCCTGTATTCCTGGTCGAGTCCACGATGGCGCATCGGTTTTCCGTACTTCCGGGACTGTGATGGGCCGGTGTGACGGGACGACTTCGACGAGTTCAGGAATCCTTGAAAGGACGTGACCTCACGATGACTGGGACTCAGATCGGGCCCACAGGCTCGGGTATGGCGATTGCCGGCGACGCGATCGTCCCCGAGGACATCAAGGACGACATCACACGGTTCATGCAGGATGGTTTCATCGGCCCTGTCAAGCTCTACGAGCCCGACGAGGCCGCCGAGATGCTGCGCGAGGTCCGCGTCAAGAACCAGGACACCACCCACTCGGTGTTCAAGAACAGCATGAACTACGACCGGCACTTGGACATCCCGGAGCTGTCGCAGCACGTCACGCACCCCACGATCCTCAAGTACCTGAACGCGATCTTCGGGCCGGACGTGCTGTCCTGGCGCACCGAATTCTTCGCCAAGTTCCCCGGCTCCCGGGGCACCGAGTGGCACCAGGTCCGCGACTACAGCTACGCCACCGGGAAGCCCCAGCTGCTGCCGACGGCAACGGACTGGAACGCGTACATCGACATCACGGTGTGGACGACCTTCACCCCGGCGACCAAGCGCACCGGGTGCATGAAGTTCGTGCGCGGCTCCCACCGGGAGCGCATCTTCGACGAGAGCAAGTCACCGGTCCGTGGCCGAGAAGCACACTACGCGGCGGACCACGTGACCACGTTCACCAAAGAAACCGGCTTCTACGGCTACGACTTCTCCGACTTCGCCGTGGACCCGAACTGGGAGCCGCGCCCCGAGGATGTCGCGGAGGTGGAGATGCAGCCGGGCGAGGCCCTCATCTTCACCGCTTCCTGCGTGCACGGCTCGCTGCCCAACATCACCGAGCGCGAGACCCGGTTCGCGATCACCTCGCGCTATGTGCCGACGCACGTCCGTGTGTACCCGAACCAGGATTCCTACACCGCGCACGGTCAGGACTTCGACCTCAAGGACTACGGCGCCGTTCTGGTCTCGGGCCGTGACACCTACGGTCACAACCGGCTCCGCACGACCAACGTCCACGGCGAGCCGTTCGCCGTCAAGAACACCCACTGATGCGCCTGTGCCCGGCGCGGTAATCCGGTCGGCAATGACAGAGAGGACACAGCGTGATTGAGCAGAAGATCAACAAGATCTGGGAAGACGCCCTCAAGCTGGACAATATCTCCGACGACGACGACTTCTTCGCCCTCGGCGGACACTCGCTCGTCATGGCGGAGATCCAGGCGGCGATCGCCAAGGAGCTGGGCATCGAAGTGCCGATGGACGAGCTGTTCCGGCACTCCACGATCAGGAGCATCTCGGCCCACCTGGAGTCCCGGGCCACGGTGTCGTGACGTCGCACCACCCTACGGCGCCCTCGCGCGCCCGCTGACGGGTCCGGGACGGACCACGACAGCCGGTCGGACACGCCGGGGGAAAAACACCGGACGGTACCGGTGTTCCCCCGGCGCGCGGGTCATGGCCCCGCTCCACACGCAACAGCACGATGACGCACGGGAACGACGCGTCCTCTCAACGGAAGGACTCTGCCGGTGGAACTCTCCCCACGGGGCGCGAAGATGGGCGGTCTGTCGGGCATCCGCAGCATCATGGAGGACATCGCTCTGGCTGCCTCCGACCCCTCCGGCGGGACCTGGCTCAACCTGAGTCCGGGCAACCCGGCGCATATCCCGGAGGTGACCGGCACCTGGCTCCGACTGCAGCAGGAGTCGTTGGCGCAGCGCTTCGCGGAAGCCAGCGGCCGCTACGGCCCCTCGCGCGGCTCCGACGGACTCGTCGACGCTATCGTTCGCTATTTCAACCGCCGCTACGACTGGGACATCACGGCCCAGAACGTCCTGGTCGGCGCCGGCTGCCAGATGCTGGCGTTCATGGCGACCACGATCTTCACCGGCCCCTACGCCGACGGTCCCAGGCGCCTGGTGCTGCCGTCCGTCCCGGACTACACCGGATACCAGGGGCTGAGCCTGGACGAGGGCGGCATCGTCGGTGTCGCCCCCGGCGTGGAGCTCCAGGAGGGCCGCCTCTTCCGCTACACCTTCGACCTCGAAGCGGTGGGCCGGGAACCCTCCATGGGAATGATGCTGCTGTCCAGTCCGGGCAACCCCACGGGCCGGAGCATCCCGGCGGACGCCCTGGCCGGTCTGATCGAGATCGCCGAGGAGCGGAACGTACCGCTGTTCCTGGACCACGCCTACGGCGATCCGTTTCCCGGGGTCGCCGAGGACTCCGTGGACCCGCCGCTCCACTCCCACGTCATCAACTGCTTCACGCTGTCCAAGGCGGGCCTGCCCGGCGAGCGGCTCGGCTTCGCGATCGGCCCGCAGGCCGCGATCGACGCCATGCTGTCCTTCACCGCCAACTCCTACCTGCATCCCCCGCAGTTGATCCAGGCGACGGCCGAACAGGCGCTGAACACGGGCGTGATCGACACGCTCACCAGCGAAGTGATCAAGCCGTACTACCGGCGCAAGCGCCAGGTCGCCGAGAAGCTGCTGCACGAACTCCTGCCCGACACGGTCGACTGGCGCCTGCACGCAACCGAGGGCGGGATGTTCTGCTGGCTGTGGATCGATCACGACTGGTTCGACGACCTCGCGATGTACGAGGCACTCAAGCGCAAGAAGGTCTTCATCGTTCCGGGCCGTCACTTCTTCGTGCCACCGTTCAACTCACTCTTCCTGGCGGAGCACGCGACCCGCTGCGTGCGGCTGAGCCTGAGCCCGGACGAGTCGGTCATCGCCGAGGGGATCCGCAGGCTCGCCGAGGCTCTTGAGGAGATGCGCGGTGCGCACTGAGACCGTCCGCAGCGGTGAGGTCACGCTCCACGCCGCCGTCTTCGGCGATGACGAGCCAGCCGTGCTCTTCGCCAACGCCGTCGGGATGGAGAACGCTCTGCTCGCGGGCCTGGGGGAACAGTTCCGGGCGCACGGACTCAACCTGATCACCTGGGAGTTGCGCGGCAGCCCCGGGGCCGAAGGCCCGGCCCGGGTGACGCTGGACGACCACACCGCCGACGCCCTGGCCGTCCTGGAGGCGCTCGGTATCACCCGCGCCCATGTGGTCGGCTGGTGCACCGGCGCCTCGATCGCTTTGTTCGCCACTTGCGCGCTGGCCGAGCGCGCCCTGTCCTTCACCTCAGTCGACGGCGCCCTGCTGTTCACCGGAACTCCCGGTGCCCGGCTCGGCAACGCTGTCTTCGACATGTGCGCGAAGATCTCCGCGGACAGCGACCGCGCCGGCTTCTACCACGACGTGGTACGGCCGCGGGGCAACGAGTCGGCCGTGCTCGGCGTTCCCGACGAGGAGCTGACGCGCATGCTCACGCGTCCCTACCGGCAGGATGTCGAGGCGCTGACCCGGTTTGCGTTCGGCATCCACGCGACGTGCGACTACGACCCGGCCGCGGCCTGCGCGCAGTTGGCGGTCCCATCCCAGTTCATCGCCCGAGAGGACGACGAGATGGTGAGCCACCGCCATGCGCGGCGGGCCGCCGAGCTGGTCGCGGGAGCGAAGCTGTCCGTAATCCCGACGGGCGGCCACTACGCGCTGTTCACCGACTCGGCCGGGGCGGCCGGAGCGATGGCCGCGTTCATGCACGGGGCGGTCCGCCGGGAGGCCGGCCCGTTGGCGCGCTGACCGCCGGTCAGTTCCACGGCCGGGCGGGGCGGCGTCGCTTCGCCTTGGGCGCGAGGATCTCCACCGGCCGTCGTTGCAGGTGCTCGTAGACGAGCGAGGCGTGCAGGTCGGCCACCGACGGAAACTGCGCGATGCGGTCCAGCACGAAGTCTTCCAGGTGCTGCGGGTCCTGGACGGCCACCAGCACTTGGAAGTCGTTGCTTCCCGACACCACGAACACGTCCAGGACCTCGTCGAGGCCGAGCACGAACTCCCGGAAGGACTCCACGGCGTGCCGGCTCTTCGGCTGGATCCGCACCGCGATCATCGCCTTCAGACCACGTCCGAGTGCGTCCAGGTTCACCTCGGCGTTATATCCGAGGATCACCTCGTTCTGCTGCAGGTTCTTGACCCGCTCAAGGCACGTGGAGTCGGCGATGCCGAGGGTGCGCGCCAGCTCCCGGTTGGAGCGGCGAGCATTCTTCTGGAGCTCGAGCAGCAAGGCACGATTGATCTCATCAAAATTCGGCATGCCTGCGAAACTACCGCAGAAGTTTCGGAATTGGTGGAGAATCCCTGAAAGAGCTGCCAAGATCCGTTACTGCCAGGAGTCACGGGCCTCGTCTCCAAGGTCTGCACGGCCGCCCTCGACCCGCATCCCACGACGCAGAAGGAGGACCATGAGCACGCAGCGCAGCAAGACTCCCTGGTTGCCTTTCGGCGCCGCCGAGCAGGCAGACATCCGGCTGCTGTGCCTGCCGCACTCGGGCGCGGGAGCTTCTTCCTACCGGGCCTGGGGCGCGGATCTGCCGGACTGGATCGGTCTGTCCCCCATCCAGCCACCGGGCCGCGAGACGCGCAGGCAGGAGACCCCGCTGAGCGAGGTGGGCCCGCTGGTGGCTGCGCTCGCCGAGGACGTCGCCGCGGTCGTCGAGAAACCGTACGCCGTCATGGGGCACAGCACCGGAGCGATCTGCGCGTTCGAACTGTGCCGGCAGCTGCGGCGGATCGGCGCCTCGCAGCCGGTCCACCTCTTCGTCGCCGGGCGCCGCGCCCCCCAAGTCGGGGAGCGCCCCTCACGGCTGGAGGAGCTGACCATTGAGGAGTTGGCGGAGATACTGCGCCACCACGGCGGCACCCCCGAATGGGTGCTGAACGACCCGGCCATGCTGCGGATGCTCCATCCGCTACTCATCGCCGACTTCGCGGTCAGCGAGGCATACCGGTACACGCCGGAACCGCCCCTGGACATCCCCATCACCGCCTTCGCCGCGACCGATGACCCGAGGGCCACCGTGGCCCAACTGACGGCCTGGGAAGAGCAGACGACCGAGAAGTTCACCCTGCACCAGCTGGAGGGCGACCACTTCGCCATCTTCGAGCATGCCCCGCGGGTGCATGCCGCCATCGCCGAGGCCCTGCACGGTGGCTGACGGCCCTACGGTACGGCCGCCGCGCCGGCCACTGGATTCGAGAAGACGAACGAGCGTGATGCGACATGAAGACCAAAGCCTTCGGAGCTTACGGATGGCTCCTGTTCACCATGGTGCTGTGGGGGAGCGCCTTCCCTTCGTCGAAGTACGCGGTGGAGCATGTCCCGCATGAGGTCGCGGCCCTGTTCCGGTTCGGCGGCGGTGCCATCGTCCTGCTGCTCATAACCTTCTTCCGGCGACCGCAGCAGACCCCACCGCTCAAGGCCGTCTTAGGTGCCTGCGTGGCCGGGATAGTCGGCGTCTTCGGCTACAACGCGCTCTTCTTCTGGGGTGTCACCATGGCCCCAGCGAGCGACGGCGGGGTGATCTTCCCCGCGCTCACCCCGGTCATCACGTCCCTCGCCCTCATCCTGGGCGGCCGCGAGTCGGCGCGGCCCGTGCGCATCATCGGCCTGGCGGTCGGCGTCGGAGGCGCGGCGCTGTTCTTCGTCGCCACCACCGCCCACGGCGGGGGCGGCTCCGACCGGCTCATGGGCGACACCATCTTCCTCGTCGGTGCCGCCGTGTGGTCCGTCTACACCCTGCTCAACCGTAAGTTGGTGGTCGGCATGGACCCCGTGCAGGCGGTGATGTACTCGACCGTCGCCGGCTCCCTGGCACTCGCGGTGATGGCCGTACCGAAGTTCGGCAGCGTCCAGTGGGGCGACCTGTCGGGCGGCTTCTGGGTCAACGCCGTCCATCTCGCGATCGGCCCGACCGCCATCGCCTACCTGCTGTACGTCCGCGGTATCCGGGACCTCGGTGCCTCCACCGCCTCGGTGATGATGTTCGCCGTCCCGCTGTTCAGCACCCTGTTCTCCTTCATCTTCCTCGGGGAGTCCTTCACCTGGGCCCAGGGCGGCGCGGCCCTGATCATGCTGGGCGGTGCCTTCCTCGCCGTGGTCAGCGCACGCGGAGCCGCAAAGCCCGCCGCCCGGAAGGAGAGCGACGGGGAGCCGGCCGTCGCCCGGGGACAGGGCAGCACTGTCGCTCCCCAGGTGCGGGATGCGGTGGTAACCGAGGCCGAAGGGAGTTGACAGGCCGGAACCGGTGTGCGCGGAGCCGCCGGAGAAGAGACCGGGCCGGTGTGCCCGCTGGTAATCCCCCGTCGAAGCGGGGCACACCGGCCCTTCGCCCGACCGGCCGGGCCAAGGCAGAACCGGGCGACGAGTTTCGGTCAATCCTGGAAGCCGATGTTCGTCGCGGATGCGCTTGGCGCAATTACTTCGTGCGCACGGGGGTTGTCCGAATTTCGCAGCCCTGACCCTGGGAATCCTGAAAAATGGAACGTCGCAATCCCTGGAACGAGTCATCATGGTTTTGGAAGCATGGGGGCCAGTGTTGGAGTGTCGTGTCTTGGGCCTGCTCGAGATGTGGTGTGGCCAAGAACGCCTGGGGTTGTCCGGAAGAAAGCGTCAGACGGTCCTCGGCGCGCTCCTCCTCGCGCACGGTGAATCGGTTTCGCTCAACCGCCTGATGGACACCGTGTGGGAACACCGGGCGCCCGTCACCGCCGCCAAGCAGATCCGCAACGTCGCATCCGACCTTCGCAAGATCCATCCGGAGATCGCCGAGCGGCTCACGCTGTCCGGGGACGGCTACCGCCTGGCAGTCGATGGCTGGTGCCTGGACGCCCGCGTGTTCACCGAACGGGTCGCCCGGGCACGCGAACACCGGAACGAAGGACGCCTCGCGGAAGCTCTGGAGGAGTTCCGCGCCGCACTACTCCTCTGGCGCGGTCCCGCGCTGGCTGGACTCGAAAGCCCGGCCCTGCGCGCGCAGATAGCCGGACTGGAGGAAATGCGGCTCGCCGCCATGGAGGAGCGGGTCGAACTGGAACTGGCCCAAGGCAATCACGAATCCGTCGTCGGCGACCTCTCCGCGTGGGTGGCGGAGAATCGGCTGCGGGAACGCCTCGTGGCCCAGCTGATGCTGGCGCTTTACCGTTCCGGTGCACAGGCGCGTGCTCTCACCGTTTATGAGGAGACCCGCCGGATTCTCAAGGACGAGTTGGGTGTCAACCCGGGCGTGGAATTACAGGAGCTGCACCGCCGTATTCTGCAGAGCGAAGGCCGGCCATCGGCTCGCAGCGCTCCCGTTCTGAGGTGCAACAGCCTGCCGATCTCTGCCGTTCATTTCACCGGCCGGTCCCGTGAAATGAAGGTTCTCAGCGACGTGGCCCGGAGCTACGCGGAAGGCGGCCGCCCGCCCTCCGCCGCTCCCGCGGTCCTGGCGATCGACGGCATGGCCGGCATCGGCAAGACGACGCTGTCGGTGCATGCCGCACACGAGTTCACGCCGCTGTACCCGGACGCGCAGCTGTTCGTCGACATGGGTGCCTGCGCCGCGGACGGCCGGCCGCTGGATCCCGGGATGGCTCTGGGCACGCTGCTGGCAGGGCTCGGATTTCCACCGAGCGACATGCCGGAGGGCCTGGAGGAGCGCTCTGCCACCTGGCGTCGGCTCCTCGCCGACCGCCGCACGCTGATCCTGCTCGACAACGTGGCCGACACCCAGCAGATCCTCCCGCTGCTGCCCGGGGTGCCTAGCTGCCTGACCATCGTGACGAGCCGTACGCGGCTCACCGACCTCATCGCCACCTGCCATCTCACGCTCCGGGAGATGACGTCCGCGGAAGGCCGGGATCTGTTCTGCAGGATGGTCGGGGATAATCGCGTGGCGGAGGAGCGCGAAGCAGTGGACACCGTCGTCGACGTGTGCGGACGTTTGCCACTGGCGATTCGGCTGGCCGCCGCCAAACTGCGCCACCGCGCTTCCTGGTCCGTCGCCTACCTCGCCTCTCGCCTGGCCAGGGGAAGACAGCGGCTGGCCACTCTGGAGGCGGAGGACGGCGGCCTGATCGAGGTGTTCCGTCAGTCCTACGCAGGACTGAGCCGGGGTCAGCAACGTATCTTCCGGCTGCTCGGCCAGATGCCGGGCGACCACATCGAGACGCGCAACGTCGCCGGGCTCGCCAGGATCTCCCTGGCCCAGGCGGACACCCTGCTCGAATCGCTCGTCGATGCCCATCTGCTCGCCACGTCGAGCCCGGGGCGTTATGTGATCCACGAACTGCTCCACGCGTACGCCGGCCAGCTCGCGGCCGAAACGGCGGCCGACTTAGGGCAGAACACCCCCCGGTGCCGAACCCCTCGTGGACTGCGAACCGAATCCGCCCACGGTTTGGCCGTGGGCCTACCGGTCGCTTCGAAAGCCTGCCGTGTCTCTGAGCTCGACGCGGCCAACCGCCTTTTCTCCGGCAAAAGTATCAAACCGTCTCAGTGCATTGGAGCCATGAGTGAGGAGCACAATCGTCCTGGTCCTTCGTGATCCGGAATCCCCCGAGTCGAACCTCCGCAGCGAGGCCCTGGGTTCCTATCTGCGGCGGTTGCGGGTGATCGAGGGTAAGAGTGCGACGGTCGCCACGGATGCCACAGGTTCCCGTCAGGCCGTGACGCTGCTCGCCGAAGCGGCGACCCTGATCGGCGACGGCGGCGAGGTGCGCTATGTCCCCACCCGTGCCGCCCGCGATCGCGTCGCGGGTGACGGCGACGGGGCCTGGCTCCAGTCGATGGTGTCCCGGCACCGCAAGCTGGTCCGCCGCTCCGTCGGCGCTATCTTCGAGTTCCCGCTCGAGGCCGAGGCGCGAGCCGGCGGTGACGAGCCCGCCTCCTTGAGGACCTTTGTCACCGACTGGACGGGGTTGCCCAGTTCCTGTGCCGTTGCCGTCCACCCGGGGCATCCGCTGAGCACCGGCCTCGGCCCGGGTGAGCACGCCTCGTTCACCGGACGCTTCTGCCGCCACCCGCTCACCGGGGACCTCCTCCCGATCTGGGTCGGCGACTGGGTGAAGCCCGAATTCGGGACGGGAGCGGTCCTCCTCAACCCCGGACACAACCTGCCCGACCTGGAGTTCAGCCGCAAGGTCGGTCTTCCCGTCCGGTTCTCGCTCGCGCCGAAGGGCCACGACGGCGCGCCGGTCGACTGGGTGAAGCCCCCGTACATCAAGTCGGGTCACGCCTACCGGGTCGGCCCCGCCGCCGAGGGACTGCCATTCGACGAGGCCAAGACCGTGTACTTCGCCGCTGTCGCGGAGCGGGGGCTGGTCGAGGAGTACACCGATTCCGGGATGGGCACCTTCCGGGTCGCCTCGGTCGGCTCCGACGGCGGCGTCGAGGTGCCGTGGGACCAGCGCCGGCGGACGGTAGCGCGCGACGACGCGTCCGGCGAGCCGGTGCGACTGTGCCTCTCGCCCGTTCTGAGCGTGGTGGAGGAGCACGTCCGTTCCGCCGAGCTGACGGTCGTCACCCCGTCCACCCGGGTCGAGGACGATCTGCTGGCCCTGCGTCTGCTGCTGGCCGAACCGGATATCGCACCCGTGGTCAAGACCGCCCCCGAGGTCGTCGTGGTGGGCAACGCCCAGCTGGCCAAGGGCACGGACCCCGCGACCTCGGAGGAGGTGCTGCGCCTCGCGCTGCTCGTCAGCGCCGCTCCGTTGGACATGCTGTCGGTCAAGCCGCAGCACATCGAGCCGTGCGAGCGCTTCCTGGCGGTTCACGCGACCGTCAGCGCGCGCGAGCCGGCCGACGGCCAGGAGCGCTCCGGCGAGGTGTCCAAGGCCGCCGGCCAGATCAAGGGCCTGCTGGGCCGGCAGGACCTCAAGCAGGCCTTCACCCAGATGTACCGGCTACAGAAGACCCTGGCCAAGGCCGAGGGCCTAGGGGAGGCGGACGCGGTGTGTTATGCGGCCCTCGCCCACGTACTCGCCGGCGTGGAGACCCCGTTCGACCAGGCGGCGTTGAACAGCGCCTGGGAGAGCATCTGACCGGTCCGTCGACGCCGAGGCGGGCGGCCTCCACGAAGGAGGCACGCGCGCGCCTCGGCGTCGCGCGTGCCCGCCCCGGTCAGGTGGTGACGCCCACGAGTTGCTGCACCCCGTCCCAGTACCGCTCCACTAGTTCCAGGAACTCGGAGGAGCCCTCTTCGAACTCCTGTCGGGTGGTGGCCGATCCGACGTAGGGCGCGATCGCGTTGAAGACGGAGTTGCTGTGTCCCACCTCGACGTCGACGTGCAGCTTCCAGAAGTGGCGCGTCTTCTCGTCGTACCCCTGGTTGTGCAGACCGTCGTTGATCTTGGAGACCATGATGGAGGACATCGTCTCGTCGGCGTAGAGTGCGCCGAGAGCCGTGTAGATCGACGACTCGGTGTACAGACGCCGGATTCCGTCGTTCAGCTGCTGGGTGACCTCCAGCGGCTCGTACCGGTCGAGATGCTCCTGGTCGATGCCTAGGCGGGCGAGGAAGCCGGCGAAGAGCGTGGAATGTGTCGGGTCCGTACCGATCTCGTCGGCCACGTTGAGGACGATCTCCCGCAGAATCATCTCGTCGCGGGTCATCATTGCCATTCCCGTGATGTAGAAGGGGAGATGGCGGAAGAAGTAGTGGCACTCGCTGTAGAACAGGCGCTCCTGCCGAGGGTCGAACGGCGTGGTGCGGTAGACGTTCAGGAGCGGGTGCTCGACGGCGCGGTGCTCGGAGATGCGGACGAGCAGCCCGTCGAGGTAGGCCTTGACCGACGGGTCCGCCACGGCGATACGTCGCCGGACGCCGGTTTCGACGTTGTCGAAGTGGTCCCACGCGGCGGTGGCGGGGTGCAGGGCGTTTGTCTCGGTCATGTCGCTTCTCTCGCTTCGTGGTTGTCGGCCGGTCGCCACTCTTCGATGGCGCTCGCCGCCGAGACGCCGGCATCGTCCCACCAGCGGTCGTCCGCGGTGATGTCGCGGCCCAGATCGCGCGCCCCCGCCCACGTCATGTTCAGGATGATCCGTGTCGCGTCTTCACGGAGCGGGACGGTGCGGTGCAGCGTGGTGTCGGTGCGCAGGAAATAGACGTCGCCGGAGGCGAAGTGATAGGTGTGGATGGGATTTTCCGCGAGATACAGGTTGATTTGGGGCGACAACTTGTCCCATGAGGTGTGGGGTACGCACTGCAGCAGGCCACCGACGTCGATGGGGGGCGCCTGGACAACCCAGATCAGGGCGTAGCTGAAGTCACCCCAGTGCCATCCATGGGTGTCCCCGCGACGTTCCTGGCGGGTAATCAGGAATTTTTCATCGCTTTTGGGGCACGGGTACAGTTTCTCGCCCGCGATGTCCTCGAGGGGCTGGACCAGGCCGGGGTTGGGGTAGAGCCCTGCGATGAGACCGCTGTTGTCCCGGATCACCTCACTCGGTACGACGGACATCGACCGGCGGGTGAAGCCGGTGGTGGCAAGCCGCAGATCCCTGCGTTCCGCATGGGAGCCGAGAAGGCGATCCGTCTCCTCACGGACCCGCACTCGGGTCGCCTCGCCGACGAGGTCCGTGACGGTGACCATGCCGTACCGATGGAAGTGCTCTGACATCCGGCGGAGTTGGCGGCTTGCCGGACGGACGCAGACGTCTTCGAGTTCCGGCCCGCTGGTGCCCATGGTGCTCTCCGTTCTCGCGTGTACGCTCGACCGTCGCGCTCGACGAGCGGGGACTGACTGCTTTGGCTCGGGTGGCGGGGAAGAGGCCTATGCGGACCCGACGGCGGCGGCGAACGTGGACCGCTCACGGGCGACGGAAGCACGCTCCCAGGTTTCGCGGTCGCGGAGATACAGCGGGTCCCGCGCGGTGATCGACTCGACTCCGGCACGGCCCGTGCCCAGCCGCCACCTGACCGACCCGGTGACCTTGACCGCGCAGGTGTCGATGAACGCCTGTGCGCTGCGCCGTAGTTCCCCGTACCAGCGGCCCTCGACCGCCTCGCGGACCCATAGCTGTTCGAGATGTGTCTTCTCGCGGATGGTCTCGAAGCGCAGGACGGCGCTCTCCAGTTGCCGGTAGGAGCGGAGCAGCAGCCACGCCGCCGGCATCTCCCGCGCCTCCAGCACCTTCACGTCGCTGCCGAGGTGTTCGAGGCCGCTGTAACGTCCCAGTCCGTGCCTGCCGACGCGGCTGTTCAGCGTGCCGATCATCTCGGGCAGCGCCATTGGACGGCCGTCGACGGAGGTCGGAACACCGCCGAGGAAACCGACGTCCACCGTCTCCTCAGCGGGGGTGCCGCTCGCCCGGGTCCACTGGTAGAGGCGCTCCGGCACCTCGAAGCCCTCGGGGTCATCCAGGGAACCGGACTCGAACTCGCGGCACCACAGGTTGGAGTCGCTGGAGACCGTCCGCCCACTCATCAGGGTCAGCCCCGCCGCGGTGAGTTCCGCGGACTTTCGGGGCCGGTCGACGGGCTCCAGGTCGTAGGGACTGCCGTACCGTCCGGTGAAGCCGATCAGTTCCAGGGCCCCGTTGAGGCGGCGAAGGGTGTTCTGTGACCGGTTGGCGGTATGGAGGATCGTCTCGCTTCCCAGTTCCTGTGCCAGGTCCACGGCGAGCCGGGCGATCAGCGGCCTGCTCAGCGAGGAGCTGATGGGATGGGTGCCCAGATAGACCGCCTGGGCGGATATCGCGGGGCGGACGAACTCGTCGACGAACTGCCGTGTCCCCTCGAGCACATGCAGTTTGACGCCCAGCCGGTCGCAGATCTCCTGCTTGGCCTCTTGCGACTCACCCTCTCCGAGGTCGACGGTGAGCGCGTGGATGTCGGTGGCCCCCATGTCCCTGAGCCGGTACAGGAGATAGGTGCTGTCCAGGCCGCCGCTGAACATCGTCACCAAGGGAGCGGCGATGTCCGTGCCGCCCGTTGCGAGTTCCCGGAACGACCTGATCACGGAATTGTGCATCGGCTGGCTCCTCTCCTGGTCCCTGGACGCTCGCGATGTCACGCCGTCCTCGCGGCGTCCCTGCGCGCGGATCCGGCTGCCCGGGCGGCGATGGCGTCGCCCGTCTCCTCGGTCGAGCGGGCTTGGGCCGTCTCCCGCTCGGCGAGGTCTTCGGCGACCGCGTCCTCGACCCGCGCCGCCTCGTCCTCGAAGCCCAGATGCCGCAGGAGCAGCGCCACCGACAGGCAGGTGGCGGTCGGGTCGGCCCGGCCGGTGCCGGCGATGTCCGGCGCGGAACCGTGAACCGGCTCGAACATCGAGGGGAAGTCCCGGGCCGGATTGATGTTGCCCGAGGCGGCGAGGCCGATACCGCCGCTCACGGCGGCGGCCAGGTCCGTGAGGATGTCACCGAAGAGGTTGTCAGTGACGATCACGTCGAAGCGTTCGGGCTGGGTCACGAGGAAGATCGTCGCCGCGTCGACGTGCAGGTAGTCGGTGCTGACATCGGGGTATTCCTCAGCCACCCGGGCGAAGACCTCCGTCCACAGCCGGCCCGCGTGTACCAGAACGTTGTTCTTGTGCACCAGGGTCAGCTTCCGGCGCGGGCGGCTCATAGCCCGTTCGTACGCGTCACGGACCGCCCGCTCGACGCCGTACTCGGTGTTGACACTGACCTCGGTGGCGATCTCGTGCCGCGTACCGGTTCGCAGGCTGCCGCCGTTGCCCGTGTAGGGGCCCTCCGTTCCCTCCCTGACGACGACGAAGTCGATCTCCCGGCTTCCGGCCAGCGGGCTCGCGGCTGCCGTAAGAAGCCTGCTGGGACGGAGGTTGACGTAGTGATCGAACGCGAACCGCAGTTTCAGCAGCAGGCCGCGCTCCAGCACACCGCTGGGCACCGATGGGTGCCCGATGGCCCCGAGCAGGATGGCGTCGTGCCGTTTCAGGGACTCGAGCTCCTCGTCCGGGAGCGTCTCTCCGGTGCGGTGCCAGCGGTCCGCCCCGAGGTCGTACTCCGTGGTCTTCAGCTTGACGTCGGGCGGCAGGACGGCCGTGAGCACCTTGAGCCCCTCGGCCACGACTTCCGGGCCGATCCCGTCGCCTGGGATCACGGCGAGATCGATAGTGCGGGAGGCAGAGGGCGGCATCGTGTTCGGTTTGAACCTCGGGCGGCGCGACTCGTAAGCGGCGATGCCGTCTTCCTCGGCCAGGGTCAGGCTGATGTCGTCCAGCCCGTTCAGCAGCCGCCAGCGGGAGTTCCCGTCGAGCTCGAAGGAGGCGGTGATGCCCTCGGCACGTACCTCGCGGGCCTGAAGGTCGATGGTGATCTCGACGGTGGGATCGGCCTCCGTCAGCGTCCACAGCCGCTCTACGGTCTCCTGCGGCAGGACCACCGTGAGCAGGCCGTTCTTCAGTGAGTTGCCCCGGAAGATGTCGGCGAAGCGGGAGGAGATGACGGCCTTGAAGCCGTAGTTCTGCAGTGCCCAGACGGCGTGCTCGCGGGAGGAGCCAGTGCCGAAGTCGGGGCCGGCGACCAGGACCGTGGCACCCTGCCGCTCGGGCCGGTTGAGGACGAACTCCGGGACCTTGCGCCAGGCCTCGAACAGCCCGTCCTCGAAACCGTCCCGGGTGACTTTCTTCAGCCAGTGAGCAGGGATGATCTGGTCGGTGTCGACGTTGCTGCGGCGCATCGGGACGGCCCGGCCGGTGTGGGTGGTGAAGGCTTCCATGATCCTCAGACTCCAGCGGGCGTAGGGGTGTCGGCGGCGGGCAGGTCAGCGGGGGCGGCGAGGTGGCCCATGACCGCGGTAGCGGCCGCGACCTGCGGCGACACCAGGTGCGTACGGCCGCCCTTGCCCTGCCGGCCCTCGAAGTTGCGGTTGGAGGTGGACGCCGAGCGCTCACCCGGGGCCAGCTGGTCGGGGTTCATGCCCAGACACATCGAGCAGCCCGCATGCCGCCACTCAGCCCCGGCCTCCTTGAACACCACATCCAGGCCCTCGGAGACGGCCTGCAGACCGACCCGAGCGGAGCCCGGGACGACCAGCATCCGTACACCGTCGGCGACTTTGCGGTCCTTCAGGATCGCGCCGACGGCGCGCAGGTCCTCGATGCGGCCGTTGGTGCACGAGCCTACGAAGACGGTGTCCACCTTGATGGAGCGCAGCGGCTGCCCGGCCTCCAACCCCATGTATTCCAGGGCCCTTTCGGCGGCGAGGCGCTCCGAAGCGTCGTCGTACGAAGCCGGGTCGGGCACGGAGGTCGAAAGCGGTGCGCCCTGGCCGGGATTGGTGCCCCAGGTGACGAACGGCGACAGCTCGTCGGCCTTGATGACGACCTCGGCGTCAAAGACGGCGTCCTCGTCCGTCCGCAGGGTCCTCCAGTAGCCCACCGCCGCGTCCCAATCGGCGCCCTCGGGCGCGTGCGGGCGGCCCTTGAGGTACGCGAAGGTGGTCTCATCCGGGGCGATCACGCCCGCACGGGCCCCGGCCTCGATGGACATGTTGCAGATGGTCATCCGCGCCTCCATCGAGAGCTTTTCGATGGCGGAGCCGCGGTACTCCAGGATGTAGCCCTGGCCGCCGCCCGTACTGATCCTGGCGATGATCGCCAGGATCAGGTCCTTGGCGGTGACGCCCTCGGGCAGCTCGCCCTCGACGGTGATGGCCATGGTCTTCGGGCGTGCCATCGGCAGCGTCTGAGTGGCCAGCACGTGCTCCACCTGTGAGGTGCCGATGCCGAACGCCAGCGCGCCGAAGGCACCGTGCGTAGAGGTGTGCGAGTCACCGCAGACGACGGTCGTACCCGGCTGGGTCAGACCCAGCTGCGGGCCCACGACATGCACGACACCCTGTTCGACGTCGCCCAGCGGGTGCAGGCGCACCCCGAACTCGGCGCAGTTCTTGCGCAGTGTCTCCAGCTGGGCGCGGGAGACCGGGTCGGCGATGGGCTTGTCGATGTCGAGGGTCGGGGTGTTGTGGTCCTCGGTCGCGATGGTCAGGTCGAGTCGGCGCACCCGGCGCCCGCTCTTGCGGAGGCCATCGAAGGCCTGCGGGCTGGTCACCTCGTGCAGCAGGTGCAGATCGATGTAGAGGAGGTCGGGCTCGCCCTCAACGCGCCGGACGACATGGTCGTCCCAGACCTTCTCCGCGAGTGTCCTACCCATCGCTTTCCCTCCGGCCGGGACTGTCCCCGCAATTCGAGGCTCCGAAAGATTTCCTATCGCCAGCCAAAATATGTGGGGGCGTCCCCGCTGCGTCCTTTTCGAGTCCTTTCCTCGTCCTCGCCGGCAGTCGCGTACGCGCATATGGTTTTTCCGGCGCTTGCGCCTGTCCAATACGCGGTGCGAGGATCCAGGCCATGCGGACAACACAACTCGTCGAAACAATAGAGTCCGAGGGTTTTCTGCTTCTCTCGGCCGCGCGCAGGGCAGGATGGGACGCGGCCGTGCCGAGCTGTCCGGGATGGTCCATGAGGGACCTTGTCGGTCATCAAGCGAATGTTCATCGCTGGGCCGACGAGTATGTCCGTGGGGGAATCACTCATCCGCGTCCTCTTCCCGACGCCCGGCTCGGGGACGATGAGCTGGCGGCCTGGTTCGAGGGGGGACTACGTCGTCTGGTGGCCTCCCTGCACGCCGCTGACGACAGGCTGCTGGCCTGGGAGTTTCTTCCCGGGGCCACCAATCCCCGCGCCTTCTGGGCACGCCGTCAGGCGCATGAGACAACCATCCACCGGGTGGACGCCGAGTTGGCCGGCGGAGGGCTGTTGTCACCCATAGCACCCGACCTCGCCATGGACGGCATCGATGAAATTCTGACGGGCTGGCACGGCCGTCCCCGATCGCTGCTGCGCGCCGAGAAGCCCGCCGTTCTCCTCGTACAAGCCGCAGAAGGGCGGGAATGGACCATGCACCTGAGTGCCGCTGCCCCCCGGACCGTGCGCGAGGCCACCGAAACGTGGGACTGCCGGATCAGTGGGTCGGCGCAAGATGTTTATCGCGCACTCTGGAACAGGCAGTCGTACACCGAAAACGGGCTGAAGTTGGAGGGAGATGAGCAATTGATGGCGTTGTGGCGCAACAAGTCGCCGATTCTCTGAGACGAAGTCGACAATGGGCAGGGGGTGGAATGAGTGGTGTGTGTCTTTGCGGGACTCGCAAAGACACACACCACTCTGTACCCTTCAGAGGGCCTCGTCCGGCGAGGTGACCAGGGGGCGGCGGTCATCGCGGTTCTGGTCCACAGGCTCGCTCTGCCGGGTGGCCGGTCTCGCCTGCTTGTGGAACCGGTCCAGCAAGGGGCCCGTCATGACGGTGGTCACGATCGCCATCGTGACCATCGCGGTGAACAGTTGGCCGTCCAGGACGCCAAGCCCCAGACCGACGTTCAGGATGACCAGCTCCGTCAGTCCGCGGGCGTTCATCAGCACGCCCAGCACGGTGGCCTCCTGCCCGGTAGCGCCCGTCAGACCGGCTGCGCCCGCCGCACCGAGGAACTTCCCCGCGCACGCCACGACGAGTACTGCCAATAGGATGAGTGCCCCGTGCCCCCCGAGGCCGCCGAGGTTCACGGACAGGCCCGTGACGACGAAGAAGACCGGCAGTAACAGCAGGCTGGCCTGCTCGATGCGCTCGGGAACCTCGGGTGCGCCGGCGTCGACCTCGGCCCGAGGTGCCACGGCTCCGAAGGCGAACGCCCCGAACACCGCGTGCAATCCGATGGCCTCGGTCGCCCAGGCGCTCAGCAGCAGGCCCACGACCAGTAAGGCGTGAGTGACCAGGGCGCCGGACCACGGGCGCGCCGGAGCCAAGGCCCAGACCAGGGCCGGTCGGACGAGCCAGACCAGCCCGGCCAGCAACGCGACGGAGGCGAGCGCCATCCGGACCAGGGGCCAGTGACCGGTGCTGTTGGCGAGCGCGACGACCACCGCGAGGATGACCCAGGCGAGGACGTCCTGAATCGCCGCGCAAGCCACCGCAATGGCCCCCACCCGATCCTTCTGTAGGCCGCGTTCGCCGATGATCCGAGCCAGCACCGGGAACGCGGTGATGGACATCGCCGCCCCGAGGAACAGGGCCGGCGCCAGCACACCGTCCGTCTTCATCTGCGAACGCTCGAACCACGGGGCCAGCAGCACGGCGAGTCCGGCGCCCAAGGCGAACGGCAGGGCGACGGAGCTGAGCGACACGGCCGTGATCCGCAGCCCGTGGTGGCGCACATGAGAGGCGTCGAACTGGTAGCCGACACCGAACATGAAGAGGACCAGCCCGAGTTGGGACAGGACCTGTAGGAAGGGCCTGACGTCCGGGGGAAAGAACACGTCGACCAGGTCGCCCGGCAGCAGGCCCAGCACGCTGGGCCCCAGGACGACACCGGCGACGATCTCGCCGACGACGACCGGCTGCCGTAGGCGCTGGGCGAGCTTGGCGAACACCAACGCGGCGGCGATGACCAGCGCCAGCGCGCTCAGCAGACCCGCCGTGGCTCCGGGCGAGGGCCCGGCGGCAATGGTGTGTGATCCCAAGGGTCCGACTCTCCCATTCGAAGGGGGGAAGAAGGGGGGAAGAACGACGGCTGCGACGGCCGGGGGTGGACGACCGGCTAGCGCGCGCCCGAGCCGGCCGTGGGCGATCCGGACCGCAGGCGGCCAGCCAGCGCCTTGCGGTCGACCTTGCCGTTGGGGTTCAGCGGGAATGCCTCGAGCGCGACGAATTGCTGAGGCACCATGTTCCGCGGCACGGTGTCGAGCAGGTCGCGACGGAGCGCACGCTCGTCGAACCGGTCCCTGGCCGGGATCACCAGGGCGACCAGGCGCGTGTCCTCCCGCCCCGAACCCACCGGTACGACGACCGCGTCGCGGACGTCCTGGTGACGGCGCACGGCATGCTCGACGTCGCCGAGGTCGATGCGCATGCCGCGGATCTTCACTTGGTGGTCCAGGCGCCCGACGACGACGAGTTCGCCCGACTCCGTCGTGTAGCCCTGGTCACCGGTGCGGTAGAGCCGTACGTCGCCACCGTCCCGCTGGACGGTGACGAACCTGGCCTGGGCCTCGGGACCGGCGTTGAGGTAACCGGCCCCGACACTGATCCCGGAGATACAGATCTCCCCGACCTCGCCGTCTGGCACCTTCTGGAGGTCGCCGTCAAGGATGTGGATCTCGGTGTTGTAGACCGGAGATCCTGCCGGCATCGGCCCCTCGGCGTAGGACTCGTAGTCCACCATACGGTGCGAGGAGGCGACATCCGTGCACTCGGCCACGCCGTACTGGTGCAGCAGCAGGCACTGGTTGCCCTCGCGGGTGGCCCATTCCGCGACCCGGGCGGCGGACATGGGCTCACCTCCGATGAAGACGTAGCGCAGCCCGGTCAGTACCTCGGTGCCCCGGTCCATCTCCCGTTCGACCAGCAGGTACAGGGTGCTCGGGGCGCAGTGCAGGGTCCGCACCCCCAGCTCGCCGATCAGCCGGTAGGCGAGGCTCACGTCGAAACTCCGGCTGGGCAGCAGATGCAGTGGCGCACCGGTGAACAGGGGGGTCATGAGGCTGCGCTGGCTGATGTCGAACCCGAACGAGCTGACGAGCAGGTTGCCCGACTCGTGGTCCAGGCTGTATTCGAGGGTTAGCCAGTTGAGCAGATTGTACCAGCCCTCGTGGCGCACCGCGGTGGCCTTGGGCGTCCCCGTGGAGCCCGAGGTGAAGACCACATAACACAGATCGCTGGAGTCGATCTCCACGGAAGGTGCCGTCGCGGGGAAGGCCCCCAGCCCGAGCGCGGGGTCGCCCATGTCGACGACCTTGCCGGGGGCCCCGGCCACGAGCGGGAGCGTGTCCGCGCCGACCGCCACCACGTTCATCCGGGGGAGCTGGGAGATCATCAGCCGCAGGCGCTCGTGCGGATAGGACGGGTCCAGCGGTACGTAGGCGGCGCCGGCCTTCAGCACGCCCAGGATGGTGGCCACGAGTTCGCTCGAGCGGTCGATGCACACTCCGACGACCGAGCCACGCGCGACGCCGATCGAGGCCAGGTAGTGGGCCACCTGGTTGGCCCGTGCGTTGAGTTGGCCGTACGTCAGGCGCTCCTCACCGCAGGTGAGAGCCAGCCGCTCAGGGTGCCGGGCGGCATGCGACTCGAAGACGCGATGCGCGATGCGCTCCTGTGGCAAGGGGACCTGCGTGCTTGTCAAGACCATGTGGTGTTCCTTGTCGGATCGATGACTGCTAGTCGTCCCGGTCCACCGGGGCTGAGGTCAGCGGCTGTTCGTGCCCTTGCCGTGGACGCGGTTGATGCCGGTCAGGACGGCGGAGGCGGCGGCCGTCGCGGGATCCGGGTGCAGGCCGGCTGAGTAGACGGTTTCGCCGGCGTACGTGAGGTGGGCGTACACGGCGGTGCGGTTGTCAGGGGTCTGGTGCGTGGTCTGCCCGTGCAGGGTCACCTCGTGGCCGCCGGCCTGGAGCGCCTTGACGGTGGCGGTGACGGGGTCGTCACCGGTGCCGGTGAGGTGGGTCTCCTCGCCGTCGGGTCCGACGAGGAAGAGCTGGAGAGTGGTGCTGCGGGAACTGGTCTGCTCTGCGGCCGATTCCTTCAGCAGCAGCCAGGGCCGCGGCTCCAGATAGGTTTCGGTGAAGGCCTCCCACAGGTGGCGGGAGGTTAGCTCGGTACCGGTGTGGTCGGTGATGGCCTGAACCGCGTGGGCGAACTCGATCCGCATCGGGCGGGGCAGATCCAGGCCGTAGTGCGTCTTGAGCACTTGGGCGATACCGCCCTTGCCGGACTGGCTGTTGACGCGGACGACGGATTCATAGGTCCGGCCGACGTCCTTCGGGTCGATGGGCAGGTAGGGCACCTGCCAGGGCAGGCGGCGCGGGTTGGTGTCACCGCCCCGGGCCTGTTCGTCAAGGGCGGCCAGGCCCTTGCCGATGGCGTCCTGGTGAGTACCTGAGAACGCGGTGTACACCAGGTCACCGGCGTAGGGATGGCGGGCGTGGACGGGCATCTGGTTGCACTCCTCGACGGTGCGGCGCACGCTGTCGATGTCGGAGAAGTCCAGTTGCGGTTCGACGCCGTGGCTGAACAGGTTCAGGGCGAGAGTGGCCAGGCAGACGTTGCCGGTCCGCTCGCCGTTTCCGAAGAGGGTGCCCTCGACGCGGTCGGCGCCGGCCATCAGGGCGAGTTCGGCGGAGGCGACCGCCGTGCCGCGGTCGTTGTGCGGGTGGACGGAGAGGATCACTGACGCACGGCGGTCGAGGCTGCGGGACATCCACTCGACCTGGTCTGCGAAGATGTTCGGGGTATCCGTCTCGACGGTGGTCGGCAGGTTCAGGGTGACCGGGCGATCCGGGGCGGCATCCCAGGTGGCGAGGACCGCGTTGGACACCTCGAGCGCGAACTCCGGCTCGGTGACGTTGAACGTTTCCGGGGAGAACTCATAACGCATCGCGGCGCCCGGCATCGCGTCCGCCAGCCGGGCCACTTGGCGCGCGGCGTCGAGCGTGAAGCCCTTCAGCTCCCCCGCAGACATCTGGAAGACCACCTCGCGCCACAGGCACGCGGTGGCCAGGCACAGGTGCACTACCGCACGCCGTACTCCCCGTAGGGCCTCGAAGGTCCGCTCGATCAGTTCCGGGCGGGCCGGGGTGAACACCACGATCGTCACGTCGTCGGGCACCCGGTCCTGGCGGATCAGGTCCCGCACGAAGGAGAACTCCGCCTCGCTGGCCGCCGGATAACCGACCTCGATCTCCTTGAACCCCAGCTTGACGAGCAGGTCGAACATCCGACGCTTCCGTGCGGCGTCCATCGGGTTGGCCAGCGCCTGGTTGCCGTCCCGCAGGTCCACCGACGCCCACAGCGGAGCATGCCGGATCACGTGCTCCGGCCAGGTCCGGTCCGCCAGTCCGCCGGGGACCCGGTCCACCGCCCGGCCGTACCGTTCGAACGGCATCCCCGAACCACGCTGTGCATTCCACCACGGTTGCCCCGTCGCCCGTGTCCCGTCACCCGTACCCCACGTACCTGCCCCGGCCATACGCGATCAGCCTCCTTGAGCATTCCCCTGGCTCGAAAATCAACCCGTTGACCGTCACCCCCCGCGTCCTCATTGCGTCCTCGCGCCATCCTCATCCCGTCTCACGCAGCCGCTCCACAGAAAGAGCGGGGCCGCAGCACAAGGCGCCCACCGCACCGGCCGGGCAACTCGCGTGCCCCGGCGGACCGCCTGGCAGCACGTCACCGTCGAACTATGTGAATCGGCCATCTTTGCAAACTCCGGTACCGCTGAGCACACTTCGGATGTTTGCTTGGCGGCGTTGCCCCAGGAGCCCTGCTGCCTGCGGCATCTCACTTGTTGAAAAGGTCCTTACGAAGTTTCCACGGCGAAAGGTAGGCTCACCGGGGCGACTTCTGAGCAGTGTTCGCTGACTGTTTCTCACTGGCCTGATGACGCGGGGGCGTAGAGATGGAATTTCGCATTTTGGGACCGCTTGAGGTCTACGTCGGCAGTGAACGTTTTGACGTATCAGGCGCCAAGCGCCAAGCAGTTCTTGGGGCCCTCTTGCTGGCCAGTGCAGCGCCGGTCTCGATCGACCGGCTGATAGACACCGTATGGGGACCGGAAACCCCTGCGACCGCCGTCAAGCAGATACGCAACGCCACATCCGATCTGCGCCGTCTCCACCCCCGGCTCGCCGAGAACCTGCGGCTGGCGGGTGATGGGTACCAACTGGCGCTGGACGGCTGCCGCGTGGATGCCGCCACGTTCCCCCGCCGTGTCGTCGAGGCCCGGAAGCTGCTGGCAGAAGGGCGTACCGAGCAGGCGCTCGGCGGACTGCGGTCCGCCCTGTCCCTCTGGCGCGGCCCCGTCCTCGGAGGTCTCGACAGGCCCGCGCTGCAGGCCCAGATCGCGGCGCTCAACGAACTGCGGTTGGTGACCATGGAGCAGCGCGTGGAATTGGAACTTGAGGTGGAAAACCACCAGTCGCTGCTCGGGGAACTTTCTGCCTGGGTGGCCGAGCATCCCCTTCGGGAACGGCTGGTGGCGCAGTTCATGCTCGCGCTGCACCGCTCCGGCGCGCAGGCCAGGGCGCTCACGGTTTTCGAACAGACCCGCAGGACCCTCAAGGAGGAACTCGGAGTCAGCCCCGGGGTGGAGATGCAGGAAGCCCACCGCTGCATTCTCCGGGGAGTTCAGCCGGCTTCCCGGAAGAAAAGCCTGCTGCTTGGGCGCAGCAATCTGCCGCCCCGCTCCCTGCATTTCACCGGCCGGGCCCGGGAGCAGCGGGTCATGGACGAGGCCGGCCGAATATCGCAGACGAAGAGTCGGCCCCTCAGGTCTGCCCCGGTGGTCATCGCGATCGACGGAATGGCGGGAATCGGAAAGACCACTCTCGCCCTGCATGCCGCGCATCAATTGACGCCCTTCTATCCGGATGCTCAGTTGTTCGTCGATATGCAGGCCTTCGCCATGGCCGACCGCCCCCGAGACCCGGGCACCGCTCTGGGGATACTCCTTTCCGGGCTGGGCGTGCCACCCGAGCACATTCCCCGCCGTATGGACGAAAGGGTCGCCGTGTGGCGTCGGCTGCTCGCCGACCGCCGGGCGTTGATCGTCCTCGACAACGTGACGGACACCAACCAGACGCTCCCCCTGCTGCCCACCGCGCCCGGTTGCCTCACCGTGGTGACCAGCCGCAACCGGCTCACGAGCCTCATGACGACCCGCCATCTGACCCTGCCGGAGATGTCCCATTCCGAGGGGCGGGCACTCTTCGGCAAGATCGTCGGGGACGAGCGTCCGCTGCGGGAGCCGGCGGCCGTGGAGTACATCGTCGACCTCTGCGGCGGCCTTCCTCTGGCGATCCGGCTCGCCGCGGCCAAACTCCGCCATCGCCCCTCCTGGTCCGCCTCACACCTGGCCTCCCGGCTCGGCGTAGGCTGGCAGTGGATGGCCACCCTGGAAGCGGAGGGGGGCGGTATCGCCGAGGTGTTCCGCCAGTCGTACGAGGGCCTCGACGCCGCCCAGCAGCGCATCTTCCGCCTGCTCGGACAGGTGCCCGCCGATCGGATTGAGGCCCGCAACATGGCGGCACTCGCTGGCCTTTCGGTGGTCCACACCGACCGGCTTCTCGAATCGCTGGTCGACGCCCATCTGTTGAGCGCCTCCGGGCCCGCGTGTTATGGCATTCACGGGTTGATCCATGCCTATGCCGCCCAACTCGCGGGCGCAACACACGAGACGCACGTGGAGCGCGCCGAGGTGTGCCTCGCAGCCGTTTCCGGGGTGGGAAGCGAAATATGACTTCGCCATGTTCCGGACTTCGACGGTGCCGTGTAACGCCGGCCACGTCAGTGGGACAGCCCATCGGTATCAGGGATGACCTTCAGCCTCGATCTTGTATGAGGTCCGTCAGCTTGCTGACGAACCTTTTCCGCTCGTTCAGGGCGGAGATTTCTGGCGGGTGGGCAGGGCGGTGGCCCGACTGTCGTGTCGGGCGGGCGCCGGATTCCACGGCTCCGGGGCGGTGGATGCATGTCGGGATAGTGTGTTGTCGCTGGTCAGTCGGGTTTCGGTAGGAGATGCAGTCGCTCCAATGCGCCGGTGATCACGGCTGCCCAAGGCCATTGACAGGCCGGGCGAAGGATGCGGCGATGGCCGCTTGTCCGGAGTTGGCGGCGGCGGAGAAGAGCCGTAGCCGCAGGCGCTTGGGTTCCCAGCGGCGGGCTGGTCCGGTCAGGGCGAGCATCGGCATCCAGGCCGGCAGGTCGCGCGATCTGGACGATCTCCAGCCAGAGCTGGTTCTGCGCGGCTTGGTGGAGGGGCAAGTCGCGCAGGCCGGTGTCGCGGGCGGCGCGGATGCGCTCCTCGGCGCATGCGCGCTGGCGGCGCCGTATCCGTGATCGGACCGCCCGCGGTGTTGGTGGCGAAGCAGGTGATGCGTATCCCATCGGTATCGGTGATCCGCAACTGGGCGCTGGGGTGGGGCCGTTCCTTGCGGACGATCAGCCGCATCCCTGTCGGCCAGTCCGTCAGGGCGGTCTCCGGTGAGTTCGGCGACCCAGGCGCCGTCGCGGCTCTCGTCCCACTCGACCGCAGGGGCCCGGCCGGGGCGGGGACCTTCAGCACGGCCTGGTGGATCTGTTCGGGGATGACCATGCCGACTGAGTAAGGCAGCCATCTGCCGTGGCGGGGTGCGCCAGTTGAGGAACTCATGGGTTCCGCTGCCGGAGTCGGTGCGGATCAGGGTCCGGCGTCCACGCCGGTACTTTTCGGCAGCTGGACCAGTACCAGGTGGGCGGGTTCGATGTGGTCGGCAGCGGTGTTGCTGCCCGCGTTGCCGGGCCGCAGCATGCCGGCGACCGGACTCCCCAGTGCCCTCGCGGCTGTGGTCGACGAACGCGAACAGCGGGTGGTGGCCGAACGTCTTCTTCCAGGTCGCGGTGGTCTGCTCCTTCTCCGAATGGGCCAGGACCAGCACCTCGTCAATGTCCACCACCGGCTCGCCGCCGGCATCGGGGGCCGCTTGCCGGGCCAACCGCCAGACCCGCTGGCTCGGGCACGCCGGATCGCCGTGAGCGCACGCGGCCCGGGTCCCAGCGAGGGTGTCGATGAGGTGCGAGACAGTCGGATCGGAGGTCACCGGACCAACACAGCGGGCTCGGCCCGCAGCAAGGACACATCGGCCAGGCAGTCCTCATCCAGGGCCACGGCCACCGCGACATCCAGCAGGATCTTGCCCGGATCGTGCACGGCCTGCTGCTGGCGCCGCGGCAGCAAAGCTGTCGATATCGCCTCACCCAGTCCAGCCCGGCGGGCTGTCTCCATCCGCAGTAACTCGCCAGCCTGCGAGAGCACCGCGGGGCCACCGCCCGCACAACGGACACACGGGTATGACTAGATGCGCATACTCACCTGGAAAGTGCCTCCCAAGGCGCGGGAACAAGGGCCTAGAAATCCCTCTTTCTCGCTGGTCAGAGGCGTTTTCGGATACCGGTCCACCTGGTGGACAACCCCTTCGTGAAAGCACGAGGTTTGACGCGCACCGCGCGTATTTCCCGCGGAGGCGATCCCACTGCGGTACAAGCTGGCGGGATCGCCCTAAGAGTCCCTCACCTGCGGACCGGGGACAGACACGGCGTACGCGCGAGCCGATGCAGGCTGCTCCGCCGAGCCGATGGCGCGATGAGGATCGCCCGAGGACAGGCCGAGGACGGCAGCGGCCACGATCGTGTTCGTGGTCCTGAGCAACAGGGCCGGTTCCGTCCGCTCGGTGCCGCAAGCTGCCGGGTGTGCCTTCCGGGGCAGGAACGAGAGGAAGCATGTGAGTGCACAGCATCTGACCGAGACGGACACCGGCCGGCCGGCGGTCCTCCCCTTGGTGCCCGGTGTCGTGGACGGCTTCATCACCGCGGTGACCGACACGGACGACAGCGTCTCCCTGCAGATCAGGATCAAGATCCCGGGCGTGGGCCCCGAGGGCTGCGACCGGATCGAGGTGATTCTCGACGCGGAGTACAAGGAGGCCCTCGCCCGCGTCCTGCTGTCCTCGAACGGACCGGCCGGCATCGTCGTCCACCACGTGGCGCTCATCCGGTGTTCGGTCGGCGTCGGTGCGCGGATACGCCCGGACGACTGAGACCACCGCCCTCCGCAGGCGCCGACCCGGGCCATGTCGCTCTCTCACGGAAGGGCTTGAGATGGAGACCCTCGAGACCGTGCTGACCAGGCGCAGCGTCAGCCGTCTCACCGAGCCTGCCCCTGACGACAGGGAACTGCTCACCCTCGTGGAAGCCGCGATGACCTGGCCGGACCACGGCTGGATGCTGCCGTGGCGCCTGCTCACCCCGCGTGGCGAGGAACGCGCCGAGTGTGGCAAGCGCTTGGCCGTGTGCTTTGGGAGACGACCCGTACGCCCGGGAGCGGGCCGCTGCCAAGCCGATGAGTGCGTTCCTGCTCATCGCCATCGTCTTCGCCCCGGCCGCCCGTACCGCGACTCCGCGCTGGGAGCAGCCGGCGTCCACGGCGGCCGCGATCCATACCCTGTCCCTGCTGCTGCACGACCGGGGCTATGCCTCCATCTGGCGCACCGGCCCCGCCACCCGGGACCGCGGAGTGCACGCACTTCGCCGGCTGTGTTACGACGAACCGCTGCTGGGTTGGCCGTACACGGGCATGGCCGTGGGGGTCCCGCCGCGGCGGCTGCCGGGCCCGAGGGCTCGGGTCCGCACGCTCACGCAGGTGGAGGCCCCTTACGCGAAGGTGGAGGCCTGTTGCTGACCAACACCTGTTCGGTTCCCCTCCGGCCCGTGCGGCCGTCGGCGAATCCCGGTCCCCGTCGGCCCCACCGATCCTCGCGCCCGAACGCCCTGACGGCGTCGCCCAGTTGAGCTTGGTGTGTGCGTCTCGGCAAGCCGAGCGGAGAGCACCACATCGAGTTCGTGCCCGGCCCGACGGCGCTGAGGGCCACCGGCCCTGCGCCGCGTCGTTCGCCGGCCCGGTCACGAGCACCCATCCCCGACGACACGAGAGGAGGAGTCAGCCATGAAGGTCACGCGCGTATACGAGGAAGGCCTCGTCAAGGAGTGGCACGGCAACGTCATCTGACGCCGGCCACGCTCACGCAGGCCGTGGCGGGGGGCACGCGTCCCCCCGCCACGGCACCACCCTGCCTCCAAGGACAGGAGACGCACGATGCTGCAACCAAGGATCAAGGAGTTTCTCCGGATCCACCAAGTGGAGGGAGAACCGCACCTCTACATCGGGATCGGTCCCGAGAAGGTGCAAATCTCAGATCCCACCGAGGAGATGATCTCCTTCACGCTCGCCCTCGACGGCTCGCTCACCTGCGGCGAGCTCCGCGCACGCTTCCCGGAGGCGGACGACTGGCTGGCGGCCCTCGACGCCCAAGGCGTTCTGGATGACGCGGCAGCCACGCCGACTCTCGACCCCGACGACCTCCGCCGCTGGAGCAGGCAGATCAACCACCTCCGGCTCTACGACCGTGAGGGCTGGGACGGTTACGAGGGCATGCGCCGACTGCGCGAGGCCCGCGTCGTGGTGATCGGGACCGGGGCGGGCGGAACGACCCTGTTGCGGCTGCTGAACGCGGCCGGGATCGGCACCCTGGAGGCGGTCGACTTCGACACTTTCGCCGAGGAGAACCTTCCGACGCACCCGACCTTCGACGAGCACGACGTCGGCGTCCCGAAACTGGAGGCGCTGCAGCACCACCTTGCCCTGCAGAACTCGCGCTCACGGTTCATCCCCCACCACACGCGCATCGAGTCCGCAGAGGACATCGTCAAGCTCGTCGACGGCGCGGACTTCTTCTTCAACGCTTACGACCGCCCACGCAACCAGGCGATCCGCTGGTCGAACGAGGCGAGCCTGCGGACGGGGGTGCCCTTCGGGCAGATCGGCATCACTGACAAGGGCGCCCGGGTGGGCCCCACCATGCTCCCCGGGCGTACACCGTGCATGGAGTGCGTCGGCATCCGCAATCTGAACATCCTGCGCCCAGAGAAGTCGGGCAGCCTCACCGGAACCCTGGTGGCCATGGTGGCGGGCATCGCCGTCAACGAGGTGATCGGCCTGGTGTCGGGAGCCAAGTCGACCTCCCGCACCGCAGGCAGGAGTCTGTACGTGAACACCGAGACGCTCACCTTTGACTTCACCGAGTTCTCCTTCCGTGCCGACTGCCCGTGCCAGAAGGGCCGGCCGCCACGGTGACGACGGCTGGACGCTCCTCGGAGCCGATCCCGGGCGAGGCGGACCGCACCGGGATCGCCTCGCTCGCCCGGTCCTGGCTGCCCACAGCCCTCGGCTCGTCCATGCTCGCCTGGGAGATCCCGCTGGTCGTGGCGATCGTCGGACGCATGCCCGGCGGCGCATCGGCGATGGCGGCGCTGGGCGCCGGGCTGTCGGTGCTGTTCGTGGTCAACTCCCCGGCCCTCGCGCTGGCCCCGGTGGTTGTCACCGAGTTGAGCAACCACGGTTCACGCGTCCTGCTACGGCGGGCCCTGGCAACGGGAGGGCTCGGCTGCGCCCTCCTAGTGGCGCTCGCGCTGCTGCCCGGCCTGTCGGCCGGATTCCCAACGCTCCTGGGCCTTCCGGCGGAGCTGCGGGCGGACTTCCGGACCTGCCTGCTGTCGTTCGCCTCCGCACCGCTCGCCGTGGCGGTGCGCCGCTTCCTCCACGGCCGCCTGATCGACAGCGACACCACACGACCCATCGCGGTGGCCACCGTCGCCCGCATCGGCGCCACCGTGATCGCGGGCCTCGGCCTGTGGCAGGCGGGCGTACCGGCCGGGGCGACCGGCGGGCTTGCTCTGTCCGTGGGAGCCTGGGCCGAGAGCGCCTGCCTGGCTCTGTTCGCCCGGCGGCTGGAACCGGTGCCGGCACCGGACGTACCGGGGGGAAGGATTCTCCCGCAGCACGCCCGGATCACCTCCAGCGTGCTGCTCAACATGAGCCCCGCACTGGTGACCACCATCGTGATCGCCCGGTCCGAGCAGGCTGGCGACTCCCTGGTCGTCTGGCCTGCGTTGTACGGGCTGGTGTCCCTGGGCACGGTGCCGCTGTCCGACCTTGACTCGGTCGGCGCCGCGTTCCTGAAACGGGCAGGCGCGCCGTGCCTGCTCATGCGGTTCACCGTCCTGCTCGCCGGCGTTCTGCTCGCGGTGTCCCTGCTGGTCGTCCTGACGCCACTGGCGCACCTGTACATCGCCGGGTTCAGCAACGTCCCGTCCGGCCCTGCGAACCTCGGACTGCGCTGGATGGCCGTACTCGTGGCCGCCCCGCCGCTGTGGGCTCTCCGCGGCCGACTACGCGCCGTGGCGATCGCCGGGGGGACCAGCCGGGCGCTGCCCCGGGCGGCGGCCGTACATCTCGCGGCCTTCCTCATGTTCGGCCTGCTGCTGCCGTTGAGTTCCCTGCCCGGGGTGGCCGACGCGGAACTGGCGCTGGTCGGCGCCCTGACCACCGAGACCCTGAGCCTGTGGGCGATGATCGGCAGGACGGCGCGTGCCCCGCTGCCGGTCTGACCCGGACGCGAGGCTCGCCCAGACAGCAGTGGTGGGACGAAGCTCCAGAACGAGCCAGATCCGCCCTGTTGCAGCAAGCCGCAGGATCGTCGCCGCCGTCCCCGAGATGACGGAGTTCTTCTCCAAGCGAGACCAACGGCACGGCGGGATGGACGGTCGCACAGCTCCCTACGCGGAGCATCCGCGACGACGTCGCGAGGTACGTCGGTGGCGTCTTCACCAGCGACGGGACGTGCAGCCATCTGTTTGCCGCCGCCTACGAAGCCGTCCATATGGCAAGTCGGATGAGCTTCGACGCCTCGGAACACGAAGGGTGCCCCGCTATTTCACACTGGGCCTGAAGCACGCTGCGGAGCCCGCCCGGATTGCCGCGACGCGTTGCACCAAGGAGGACATTGAGTCGCCGGAGGACGAGGTCAACGCGACGCTCGGGTAACTCGACATAGCGATGCATAGGCTGCGCGCCGCGCTGGGGGAAAGACCGCTAGCGAGGGCTGAACCTCCTCTGCCGAACGGCGCGGATCGGCGCGGATGCATCGATCGGCCCCCACGGCCCGCCGGCTTCGTGGACGGCTAACTGCCAATCCAGGGCGTCGGCTTGCGGCGGGAGGGTGTGGATTCCAGAATCTCCACTGGCTGTCGGCGTAGATGCTCATAGACCAGCGAGGCGTGGACGTCAGCCACGGACGGGTACTGGGCGATTCGGTCGAGGACGAAGTCCTCAAGGCGCTGCGGATCCTGCACGGCGACGAGCACTTGGAAGTCGCTGGTGACCGTCACTACGAAGACGTCCAGCACCTCGGGCAGCGGAAGCCCGAAGTGACGGAACGATTCAACCGCCTCCAGGTCGACCTCGGCGGCGTATCCCGCGATCCCCCTTGACTGTTGGAGGCTGCGCACCCGTTCGAGACAGGTCGAGTCGGCGATTCTGAGGGTGCGGGCGAGCTCACGATTGGAACGGCGCGCGTTCTTCTGCAGCTCTAGCAGTAAGCGCCGGTTGGTCTCGTCTAAATTCGGCATACCCGTCATCTTGCCGTCAGAATTTCGGCTCATCTGGAGGTCTTCGGAAGTTGTCGCCAAGCTGGGAGTCAGGTCCGGCAACGGGACAGACCACCCCGCTTGAGTGACGTATCCGTGCTCTGTCGCCGTGCACGGGACCGGCAGTTTCACAGGATGCGCAGGCAAGGAGAGGGTGTGCCGTACGAGAGAGACCGAGTCATCGTCGGCGTCAGTGGTTCGCCGACCGGCCTGTGGGCCCTGCAACGTAGCGCTCGGGAGGCCAGACGGGACGGCCGGGCGTTGATCGCGGTGCTGGCGTGGGAGCCGCCGGGAGGTGAGGGCCTGTACCGGAGGGCACCGTGTCCGCCACTGGCCGCCGAGTCGAGGAAGAAGGCGGCCGAGCGTCTGGACGTGCTCCTGAATGAGGCCTTCGGCGGTCATCCTCCAGGTGTGCGCACGGAGTTACGGACCCCGCGTGGCGAGCCGGGCTGGGTCCTGTGTGCGCTCGCCGACCGACCGGACGACCTGCTGGTGGTCGGGGGACGGCGGTGTCTGGCCCGCACATGGCGCGGCCGGGTCACCCGCCAGGTGCTGGCCGGCGCCCGTTGTCCGGTGCTCGTGGCGCCCGCGCCACTGGTGCCGCGGGAGGTGTCCCGCCAGTTGCGCCGCGCGGAGCCCGCCGATTTCGCGCTGCGTCCAGGCCACCGCACGGGCGGCACGGCGTAACAGCGTGGGTTTTCCCCCGATGCCAGCCGAAGGCCCGCGCTGGACGCGGGCGGTCCCCTCTTGCCGCCCGCATCCCAAAGCTTTCCCGGAAGACCCCGCCGTGTGGCCCCCATCTGGGCGGAGGCGAGCGACCCCGCGCCACGACGCGCAAAGCTGCGACCTGCGCCTCCGCGCCCGACCCCTCCGCACATATGGGCTGGTCGTGCGGTCAGACCCGTGACGTGTGAAGGCGCCCTGATCAAAAGGAAGATGACGCACCTGGCGAGGAGACGCGTCAGCTGATTGGGCCGTGCTTGGTCACGACCAGATCGCTTCCGGCTTCGTGTCCTTGGAAACGGGAATCGCCGGGCGCTCGACGTCCGTCTCGAAGATTGGCAGGTAGAGGCTGCCTGTCGAAGTGTGATCCGTTCACGCTCTCGGTGCCGAGAATCCACCCGGGAGGAAGTACCGGGTAAGCCGTCCTTGGCCAGGCCATCTGAAGACCACATTTGCCGATCACGGAGCGGGAAAGCGGCGCGAGCCCGGGAGCCGAGGTGGATGGCCCCTTCGGTGTCAGTGCCCCGTCAACGCGAAGCGTAGGTAGCGGGCATGGGACAGGGCGCGGCGGATGCGTCGGGCCTCAGCAAGGGAAGCGTTGACAGAGTCAAGGTCTGCTTGGGATTCCTGGATCTGGAGGGCGCGCTGTGCGAAGGCTTGGCGCTGCTGCTGTGCTAGACGCAGAGCGGCGGCGTCTTGGGCGGAGAGCCGGACGCGGCCGTCTTGGAGGCGCTGCTGTGCCTGGGCGCGTTGGGTTGCGGCATCGGCTTCCGCCTTGCGGCGCTCATCGCTGTGTTGCGCCCGACGGCGCTCGAAGTCGGATGTGATGGACTGGCGTCGAGCCGATGACAGCCGGATGGTGCACCGGGATTGCGCGGCGGAGATCTGCGCCTGCCGCCAGGCGTCGAGCGTGCGTGCCTTGGCGGCGCCGATGCCCTTGATATTCACCTCGCGGCCGCCGGTCTTCACGATCAGGGCAGTGGTGCTGGCGTATCCGCCGCTGTTGGTCGAAATCAAGCGGATACCGGTGAAGTCTGCGGCAGCGCTGATTCCATACATGGCGAGACTCCCCTTGAGCTTCTCGCCGATTCCCTGCAGTCGTGCCGTGGCTATGCGGGCTTTGCGCAACTCCTCCTGGACGAAGGTGGCCCGCTCGGTCGCGAGAGCTTGGTCCATGGCCGCCCTCAGCTCACCGTCCAGGGACGAGACCTTGCGGTCGATCGCGGCCCACTTCTTGATCTTGCCGCTGTCGGCGGCGGCTACCTCGCGCTGGTGGCGGTCGAGCAGCTCCTGCTGAGCCCGGGTGAGTTCTGCCTTGCGTTTGGTCTCGGCCGAGTCAAACTCCATACGCTGCCTGTGGAGTTCATTGGTCGCCTTGTCAGGGTGGGTGGCCTGCCAACGACGCTTCGTGAGCGCGCGCACGTGTTTGCGGAGCAGCCGGGTTTCGGAGCGTGTGCGGTGTGCGGCCCAGGTGAGGAAGGCGGTCGCGGTGAGCGGCAGCGGTAGCAGGAGGGAAGCAAGGACGCCAGCGGCGCAGAGAATGGCGGGCACGAACACGGTGATGGGCAGCAGCACTGCAGCTAGGACATCCAGGGCCCGGCGGCCCGTGAAACTGGTGGGCGGGGCATCCGGGTCTTCCGCGGGCGGTGCTGATGAGACCGGGGGCAGATGGCCGCTCATCCAACTTGGCAGAGTGCTGCCGTTGTCCGCGGAATGAGGTGCGGCGGAGGCCAGCGGGAGCGTCGGCGCGCTCACCGGGGCGGACGGAAGAGGCGGGAGCGCATCGAGCGGCTGCCAGGACAGGGAACGGACCTGGTCTGCGAGGTCCCGAACGGTCTGGTCTCGATGGGCGAGCAGAGCTGGGAAGCGGGAAGAGGCCGACGGGTTCTTGAAGTCGTCCTCGGCGAGGAGTAGGTATTCGCCGTGCCGTTCGTGGAGTTGCGCCCACAGTCTGGCGTCCGCCGCGACGGCCTTCAGCGCAAGGAAGATCACCCAGGCGGAGAACCGGTCCATGTGGGAGTCGAAGTCCTCATCGCCGCGGGCGGGGGACTGGTAGTTGCGGTGGCCCCTCTCCGTGCCCTCGCGGCCGGACAGGGCCGGCACGTACATGCCGTCGTAGTCCACTAGACGGAGGGTGCCGTCGTCGGCCACTAGCAGGTTGCCGTGTTGCAGGTCGCCGTGGGCTATGTCGTGCGCGACGAGATCGGCGGCCAGCTCGGAGAAGCGGTCCGCGAGCCGGGCGACGGCGGCGCTGTCGTGGTGGTGGGTGTCAAGCCACGCTGACAGCGTGACCGCTTCGACCCATTCCATCTTCAGCACGGGATACCGCTCGGCGCCAACCAAGATCGCGTCCGGCAGGTATTCGAAGCCCATCTTCCACGGCTGCGAGAGGGCTGTGGAGTCGAGTGTGACGAGCTGTTTGCTGATCGCCTCGTACCGCATCTCTTGGTCCGGGATATGCCGGGTGAAGCACTTGACGGCGTAGCGCCGCCCCGAGGCGGCGGAGGTGAGGGAGAAAACGCTGGCGAAGGCACCCGAGATCGCTTTTGGAGTGTGGATCTTGGTGAGCTCGGGAACCGCACCCTTCAACTCGGGGTGGCGGAAGCACAGATGGGTGTTCTGCATGGCCTCCGAGTACTCGCCACCGGTGGGGAACTGGCGGAACGGTCCGGCGGCAGCGGCCATACGTCACCTCCCTTCGACGTCGATGCGTACGACGGCGACGTCGTCATTGCGCAGCACTTGCTGTGACCGCAGGTCATCGAGCCAGGCGCCAAAGCCGTCGGTGTCGTGCGGGCCTCCGAACTCAAGGAGTTGGCGGAAGGCGTGAACGGGGTCCGGGGCGCCCAGGAACCAGGCGGCAAGGGCGTCGGACATCAGGAGCAGTCGGTCGCCCGGCTCGCAGACACCTGTGGTGAACCGGGTACGGGCACCGATCAGGCCGGTGTCGCGGTTCCGGCTGCCGAAGAGGTCGGGTACGGTGCCGAACTCCTCGGCACGCTCAACCGGGAATGACCGAATCAGCTTGTCGTCGCGGATGTGAAACATGCAGCTGTCGCCCAGCGCGGCCACCTGCCACTGCCACGTCTCAGTGGGAGAGTCCGGCCCGGGCGTGATCCTGAGCGTCAGCATGGTCGCGTACGCGCCTTCGGCCAGCTTGGCCTGCTCATACCACTTGAGGGGCCGACCGACTTCGGCACGGTCCCGGGTGTACTCCTCCAGCCATGGGTCCCACCGCTCCACCACCGCCGTCGCGAACTGCTCGTACACCGGGCCCGCGGTGAAGAAGTCGGCTTGCTCCAAGGCCCATTGGGCTGACTCGATGGCGAGTAGGTGTGCCCAGTCCTTCGCGAGGACACTCTCCGTCGCGCCGTCGCACACGCTTGCCGCGACCGGCCCGGTGATCAGGTCGTCGTGGGGCCGGTCCGGGAGCACGCAGACGGCGTCCTCGCACTCGAGTGCCGTGCTGCCGTGCTTGGGCGCGACGAGGTGGGTGATGTAGAGGCCGGGGGAGGTCACCGCAGTTCGGTGGCGCGAGTGCCGATGTCCAGGAACTGGACAACCGAGGTGATGTCGGCGTTGTAGACGAATCCGCGGGTGGTCTCGCTGACCTTCTGGCCCTGTGAAGCGGCGTAGGAGCGCATGTGGCTGGGAAGCGGGCTTGACATCTGGAAGAGGGTGCTGGCATGCGAGTCCGGAAGGTCCGCATCGGAATCGGGGAAGGAGACCGGTGAACCGCCCGAAGCCGAGACATGGAGGTTGAACAGCAGCGCGGTGCCGTCGGCGGTGGCATGGGCCGTGATGGAGTTCGCGGCCTCCACAGGGTCACCGTCCGTCGATTCGCCGTCGGTGAGATTGATGACGATGGGCGGGAAGCTGGCGGGGTAGCGCTCGGTCCATCCCGCTACAAGCGTCTCCGCGTATTTCAGTGCGCGGTTCATCGGCGTTCCACCATGGGCGACGGGGTCCATCCACAGGGGAAACTTGACACTCATCTCGACCAGGCCGCCTGCCCCGTCGGGGACCTTCTTCGTACGGTCGTCGACGCGTGCCGGATTGTCGGCGACCTCACTCAGCGGGACGAGATCGCGGCCAGTGAGCGCGCCGGCGAATGCCGAACCCACTGTCGCGCCGTAGCCGACTACGGCGACATGGAAGTAGTCGCGTACGCCCTCCTCCTTGGCGCACTTGACGGACAACTCGGTGAGCAGCCGGTTGATGGCGTCGGCGACCACGTCGGCCTTCTTCTGCGGCACCTCTCCACCGATCGGATCCGTCATCGAGGTGGACTGATCGACGAGGAACACGATGCATGTCGGGTTGGTGCGGCTGATCTCGGCCGTATATGCCATGTGCGGACTCCAGGTGGTGAATGCGCGGCGGTGCCAGCGCGGTGTGGCACACCCGCAGGCCGGCCTGCGGTTCGGCCGGGCTGACCCCCCAAGACGCAGACATATTAGTGAAGTTGACGGCCCATTGGCGTCTACTCGAACAATCCGCGTAGGCGGCATCGAAGGCACTCGTGATGCGGAGCGAAGCGTCCCGGGGCTGTGCGCCTGCGCACCTCCATATGCCATCGACGATGGGGTTATGGCCGAAAGTAGCAGTGACGGGGGCATGTGCTGGCAGCTACTTGTAATTGGTTGGCGCAGAGGGGGGCGAGGATGCTGCTAGTGATAGGGCTGCTCGTGATCGGGGGAGTGGGGCTGGTCTCGCGGTGCGGCGGGCCGACGTACCGGCATCGGCCCTGTCGACGAACACGCAAGGGGCTGTTCAGCCGGTGTCATCAGCACACCTTCGCCGTTGTCACGGTGACAGACCTGGCGGGGTTAGGGCTCTTCGCCGCCGCGTACGGACTATGGACGCTTGCGGCATGAGACAACGGAGCACCGGCGGATGGGCGGCGCTGCCCCGGTGGGTCTGGGCGTTGCTGGCTCTCGCGGGAGGTGTGGCGGCGGCCAGAGGAGTCTCGGCGCTGTGGGCGCAACCCGCGGGGCCCTGGGGGGTCCTCGCTGTGGTCATCGGTGGTGTCACGGTCGGCTGCGCGCGACCAGGGCGCAAAGCGATTGTCCGGAGAGTGGCTCGTCGGCGGGTACCTGCCGCATCGGCGCGGTACTCACTGGCCCACCTGGACGCGATGGGGGACAGGGAATTCGAGCTGGCGGTGCACCGGCTCCTCATGCGGGATGGCTTCACGTCCAGGCATGTGGGGCGGGCCGGGGACAAGGGAGCCGACGTCATCGCGGTGGATCGGTGGGGCCGGACTCTGGTCGTCCAGTGCAAGAGGTTGCGCTGGGATCGGAGAGTGGGGGACCAGGACGTGCAGCGGGTCAACGGAACCTATCGCCACGATCACGGAGGAGACTTCGCGGCGATCGTGACCACGGGAGGGTTCACCCACCCGGCACGGGCCAGCTGCCCGCGGTATGGGATCCACATGGTGGACCGTCAGGTGCTGGATCAGTGGTCGGACGGAGGAGTGCCGCTGTACAGGCTGTTGGGGATTGCTTCGCCTGTTCGGCGACCGCGGCGGCGGGGATTGTGAGCAGGCGCCCGCCATCCGTGAGATCGCTAGGGTACTGGGTTGACGAATGGCTCCAACGCCCATGCAGCAGGAATAGCTGGCTGACCCAAGGGGGGACATGTCGAAGGACGATCGCGAACTCCGAGTGCGGGTTTTTGGCGCTGACCCGGCACATGCCGAGCGTGAGGCACGGGAGCTCCGTGACGAACTGCGCGAGCTCGACGGGTCCGACGTGCGGTTCGCGGAGCGGCGGTTGCCGGGAACGAGCCGAGACGGTGCGAAGGGAGCGCTCCTCACTCCCGAGGTAGTGCTGGTCATCACAGGCGGCTCCTTGACGCTGGCCCGCGCCGCTGTCAAGGGCTGGGTCGAGGTGCGTAAGAGCCGTTACGTACGGGTGGAGTCCAGCGACGGTACGGTGACCGAGTTGAAGGGCGCGGTGTCGGGCCGGGAAGTGAAAGAGCTACAGGCGCACCACGAGCGGGAGCGGGAATCGCCGGAGGCGAGTGAGTGAGTCGTCAGCATGCGCTGTTGATCGGCACCGCCTCCTACCAGGACGACGTCTTCACCACCCTGCCCTCGGTTCGCGCCGACGTGCACTATCTGAGCCAGGTGCTGGAAATGCCGTCCGTCGGACGCTTCGAGCCATGCGTGCGAGTGGAGGACTCCTCCAAAGCCGCGATCAAGCAGTCCGTCGAGAGTTTCCTCCGCGACCGGGAGCCGGACGAGCTGGTAGTGCTCTACATCAGCGGTCACGGCCTGTACGACACCGAAGACGGCCAGCTGTACTACATCACGGCCGACACCCGGGCCGACCAACTGCAACGCACAGCCATGGAGGCCGCGTTCATCACCGAGCAACTCGAAGCGTGCGCTGCCCGGCGCAAGATCCTGTTGCTCGACTGCTGCTTCAGTGGAGCGGCCGTACAAGGTTTTCGCAGCAAGGGCGGCCCACGAGAGCGGAGTATGTCGGCCGTTGAGGCGAGCGGCGTCTACGTCATCACCGCATCGCACCAGTGGGAGGCGGCCTTTGAATCGTCGTCCGGCGAGCCTTCGCAGTTCACCCGAGCGATGGTCCAGGGGCTCCACTCCGGGCGTGCCGATCTCGACGGTGATGGCAAGGTCTCCGCCGATGACCTGTTCCGGCACATCAGCCGCGAGCTGAAGAACGCTCCGGATGGCAAACAACAGACACCGACCAAGTCCAGCCTCCAGGTGACCGGAGACATCTTCCTCGCGAACTCCGCCGTCGGCCGGCAGGTACCGGCACTCAAGCCGCTGGCTGCCGCACCCGCCATGGCTGAGCAAGGCGCCGGTGGCGCACCGGCCCTCCCATCGGTCAAGGCAGCTGTTGCCGCGTACGACGACACGGCTTTCACCGACGCGGACTGGCCCAAGCTCTTCAAGTACTACCTGCAGTGCCTGCGTGAGGAGAACTCGACCGACCAATTGCTGCCGCTCGTCGGTGGCGATCCGCCGCGCGCCGTCTGGCCTGCGGGAGAGGAAGTTCTCCTCTCGGGGAGCGCGGGGTCCGTCCCCGCGCCGTCCGGCGTCGTTGAGCTGGCCGCGCGGGCACGCCAGGATGGCGCCGATCTCTGGTACGGCTATCCGGTCGTGGTCCTTTTCGACGGCAAGCGGCAGGTGTGCGCGCCGCTTGTGATGCAGCAGATCGAAGTGGCCCAGGACCAGCAGGGCCGCCCCACAGTGGTCCCGGCCGGGCCTGTGGTCCCGCACCCCAAGCTGATATTGGATCGGTTGGGTAAGGATGAGGGGGTTGAACTACTCGCCTCGTACCAGCCGAACTGGCGGCCAGGATTTCGCGAAGAGATGGTGCGCGACCTGCGGAGCCTCCTCGGCCAGCTGGGGCTCGCCGACACCGAACACCTTGATCCCGCTGCGCTCGGTGACGGCGCATCGCTGCCAGCCGCGCATGAGGGAGCGCGCAATGTCGCGCTCGTCCACGCCACGCGCGGCGACTCCGGGACCTCGGCGCAGCTCGTCAAGGACTACTCGTCCATGCAGAAGGCTGTCGGGCAGATTGCGGAGACCGCACTCGGGGCCTTCGCCCGGCCTTTCGAGCGGGATGAGCAGGCTGAGCGTGCCGTGCAGGTCGTTGCTCCCCTGGAGTTGAATGACGGGCAGGAAACCGTGATCCGCGCCGCCATGACCCGCAGGCTCACTGTTGCGACTGGACCTCCCGGCACGGGGAAGAGTCAGTTGATCGTCAATGCGGTGGCCACCGCGCGGGCGGCTGGTCAGTCTGTGCTCGTCGCGTCCACCAACAACAAGGCCGTGGATGAAGTATGGGAGCGCTGCGAGGAACTGGTGCCGGGGTTGCTGGTCCGCACCGGCAGCCGAGGCGGAGAGCGGGACAACGTCGAGGACGAGCTGCGGAGCCTGGAACAGCTGGCACGCGGGACCAAATCCCCTCGCACCTCCGAGGCGCTCCGCGGCGAGTTGCGCAACAACATGCGAGAACAGCTCGCCGCACGCCAGCAGCTCGCGGATGTGGCTCTGCGGGAGCGACAGCTCGCAGACCTGGGCGGTCGACGGCACGAGTATGCCGACCAGCAGCACTGCGACGTCGGAGCGCTCACGACGGCACTGGGCGATGACGCCGCGCTTGACCGATGGCTGCCGACAGCTCGCCGGGCGAGCCGGGCGCGTCTGTTTGGCGGACGGCGGCGCGTCCGAGCTCTGCGCAGGCTGCGGGCACTGGCCATACGGGCAAGGGATCCAGAAGAGTTCAGCGCGCTGGTGCGATTCGCCGAGGACGAGGCGGCCTGGCGGGCACAGGCCGCGATCGCTGACCGGGAGGTGGATGACGCACAACTGCTGGGCCGACTAAGGGACGCTGATCGGAAGGTACGGGATACGGCAGCCGCTCTGCTACAGGCCGTAGTGCCGGAGCACGCCGCGCCTGCCCGGGAAGCCATCCGTGAGCGCATTCAGGCCGTACGAGCGAGGGCGCCGCGCGAATGGGCCGCTCTGGACAACATCCTGCCAAACGTGCCCTGTTGGGCTGTGACCGCCAGGTCCGCTCGCCGCTTCCGGGACCGGCCGGCCATGTTCGACCTAGTGATCGTCGATGAAGCGAGCCAGTGCTCGACGTTGGATGTGCTGCCCTTGCTCTTCCGCGCCCGCAGGGCGCTTGTCATCGGTGACCCGATGCAGCTGCCGCACATCACCAAACTGCAACCGCGTCAGGAGGCGGCGGCCCGAGATGCCGCTGCGGTACGAGGAAGTTGGCTGGAAGAACACAGACTTGGCCATCGGCGCTACTCATCGTTCCATGCCGCCGCTCGCGCGGCCGGTGCCACTCTGCTGCTGGGCGAGCACTACCGGTGCCACCCCGACGTCGTCGGTATCTCCAACCGCTACTGCTATGCGGGGCGTCTGACGGTTCTGACCGATCCGAAGTCGCTGCGGCGCCTCGACGGGGTAGACGCGGTGCAGTGGCTCGACGTCACCGGCACAGCACGACAAGGGCGTGACGGGTCATGGATCAACGGAGAGGAAGCAGAACGAGTTCATATCGCGGTGGAACGGTTGCTGCGCCGGATGCCGGACGGATCCACCGTCGGTGTCGTCACGCCCTTCCGCGCGCAGAAGGACCTGATCGCACGGCGGTGGAAGTCCGAACCCAGGGTGAGGGTCGGGACCGTGCACACCTTCCAGGGTGGGCAACAAGACGTGATGCTGCTTTCCCTCGTCGCTGGTCCGCATATCCGACCCAGTGCCCTGAACTGGCTGTGTAGAGAGGTGAACCTCTGGAACGTGGCGATAACCAGGGCCCGTTCACACCTCATAGTGCTGGGGGACCAGGGTTTCTGGTCAAACCACTCAGGTGTGCCGCGCGCTCTACTGGAAGCCGCCGCGAAGGACGATGGTGCGGGAAGCTCGCACGCCGTCCACGATGAGCAGCACACGCGTCTCGGCGATCGTTTCCAGAAGCTCCTCACAGACGCGGTCCCGGGCTTGCTACTGGACCGTGGCACGGTGACGGACGGCTACCCACATGATTTCGACATCCAATTCAACGGCATGCGAACGCAAGTACTGCTCGACCACGGGGTTGTCCCAGACGCGGATGCCGCACGGCATCTGCGACTGGCGCTGACCAGAGCGGCACTGCTGCCTCGCGGCGTGAGGGTGCCTGCCTGGCATGTGTGGGCAGGACGGACCAACCAGGCTATGCCGATGCAAACAGATCGGCGGATGCCAGCCGCTCCAGTACCCACGTGGCTCCACCAGCGACCGAGTGGTGATGGGTGAGGGCGTCTGGAACCCGATTTGAGAGCTGACCCTGCAAGGCAAGGTCAGTACGAGCGCCGGTCAGGAGCGTGCTATGGCACGCAGGCGACCTGGGGCTACGTCAGAATCCAAGGCGAACTGCGACGGCTCGGCCACCGCGTGGCCGCCGCCACCATCCGACGCGTACTCGGTCGCGCGGGCCTGCCACCCGCACCGCAGCGCACCACTCAACAGACGTGGCACACCTTTCTCCGCTCGCAGGCCCATACGCTGCTCGCCTGCGACTTCCTGCACGTGGACACCGTTCTTCTGAGGCGCCTCTACGTCTTCTTCGTCATGGAGATCAAGATCCGGCGCGTCCACGTTCTCGGCGGCACCACGAATCTGACCGGCGCGTGGGTAGCGCAGCTCGCCCGGAATCTGCTGATGAACCTGGGCTAGAGGGCTGAGCACTGAGCTGCCCCGAGTTTCGTAGCGGCCGGTTTGTGAGTTTTCAGGCGGTGTTCGGGGTCGCCAGGGAACGGTAGTACTCGGCCTCGAATTCCTCGGGTGGAAGGTAGTCGAGGGCGGAGTGCAGACG
>NZ_JARHTQ010000040.1 GCF_029223525.1 Streptantibioticus ferralitis
GGGGGCTGGGGTAGGTCAGCCTGGTGGTTCGCCGGTGGTCAGGGTGGCGAGGGTGGTGGTGCGGCGCTTGGCCCGGGTGCGCCGGGTCTTACGGGGCTCCTCGGGTTCGCCGGTGAGGGTGGCCCAGAGGTCGGGGCGGTGGCGTTTGGCGTGCCAGTCGCGTAGGAGGACCACGTTGAGTCCGGCGATGGCGAAGGCCAGCAGGAGGGTGTTCTTGAGGGTGCCCATGACGCGGGTGAAGCCGCGGTCGATGTGGAGTCGGTGGGTCTTGAGCTCAGCGTTGCCGGATTCGATGGCGGAACGGCGGCCGTAGTCGGCGGCCCATGCGCCTCCCGCCCCGCTCGGGCTGCGGTGTCCTCGGTGACGCGGGCGGTCCAGCAGCACACGGGCCGCGGTTCCCCACCACTCACCCACCGACAACGAGGGGTGTGAACGCCATGCACCACAAGGACAACGCCACTTCCGACCAGGGGGTTTGGGCATCGGTTACCCACGCCACCCCACTCCAACGAGACGCGGTCCACGACCACCGCGCACAGCAGGCCGCCCTCGGCATCGAGTTGCACCGCAGCAACGGCCGGACCACGCCATCGGTTCTTGTCCTCACACCCGCCCAAGTCGAGCTCTGCGCCATCCAGTTCGAGCAACTGATCAGCAAACGGCTACGGGCCCTGGATACAGGGCGTGGCCGGCGTCGCCGCGGGCGGAGGACCGGTTGCCGTTCACTGTTCCGGCGCCCGACCGGAACCGGCTGAAGCTGCAGGCGGTGCTGATCACCGTCGGTGTGCCGCTCGTCCCCGGGGGACCGCTAGGCGGTCCGGCGCGTCGCCGAGCCAGGCACCCCGGTCGTCGACGTGGTCGTGGCCTGGCTTGGCGGGCGCCGCTGAGGTGAGAGGCGCCGGGATCGGTGTGAAACTGGGTGCGGAAGGGGTGATCCCCGTGCCGGACCCATCGCAGGCGCCCGCCGATCCCGGCACCGCCGTCGACGAGAGTCGGCTGGAAGAGCTGATCACCGAGGCGCAGATCGTTCTCCCGGTGGATTTGTCCGCACTGGCGAACCGGTGCGCCTTGGCCCTCGGCCTGAACACGGCGCTGATCTACCTCGTCGACCTGCAGCAATGGCTGCTCATCCCGCTCGACGAGTCCCTGGAACCGCTGCCGGTGGACGCCTCGCAGGCCGGCTGGGCGTACCGCACGGTCTCCCCGCGGGTGACGGACGACCGCGACGGCGTGGTCGTCTGGGCGCCGCTGGTCGACGGTGCGGAGCGGCTGGGGGTGCTGGCGGTGCGGACCGCCACACTGGACGGGTCGCGGATGCGCCGCAGCCGGATGCTGGCCGATCTGCTCGCGATGGTCGTCACCTCCAAGCGCGCCTACAGCGACTGGATCGCCGCTCGCACCCGCACCGCGACCATGCGGCTGCCGGCCGAGATGCTGCGGGCCTTCCTGCCGCCCCGCACCATCGGCAGCACGCAGTGCGTCTCGACCGCGGTGCTTGAGCCGGCGTACGACGTCGGCGGCGACGCCTTCGACCACGCGGTGGTCAAGCACGTGCTGCACACCATGATCCTCGACGCCATGGGCCACGATCTGGCCTCCGGTCTGACCACCTCGGTGGCCATGGCCGGCGCGCGGAACGCCCGCCGCAGCGGCGCCGACCTGCCCGACCTCGTCGGCTCCGTCGACCGCGCGCTCGCCCAGTGGCTGCCCGACCACTTCTGCACCGGTGTGGTGTGCCGGCTCGACGCCGACACCGGGGAGTTGCGCTGGATCAACTGCGGTCACCCGCCACCACTGCTGATCCGTGCCGAGCGGGTGCTCGACGGGGCGCTGGACAGCCCCCCGCAGCCGCCGATCGGCCTGCACTCCGAACTCGAACCGGCTGCCCGGCAGGTCCACGAGACCACACTCGAACTGGGCGACCGCGTCCTGCTCTACACCGACGGTGTGGTCGACGCGCGCGACGCGAACGGCGTTGAGTTCGGCCTCGACCGGTTCACGGACTTCATCATCCGCGCCTCCGCCGTCGGCCAGCGCCCGGCCGAGGTACTGCGGCTGCTCATCCACGCCATCCTCGACTACCAGCAAAACGACCTGCGGGACGACGCCACCATCCTGCTCTTCGAATGGCACCCGCAGTACCCGTGAAGGGGTATTGCGCTCCGCGCCGTTCTGACGGGCCGTGAGCCCCCCCGTGATGTGCTGGACACGACCACCGACGGAGGGGACGCCTGATGCCCCCACACACCGCACACCGGCGCAGACGGAAGTCAGGGGAGAAGGAATCATCCGGATAGAGGGTGACGAGGCGGTGTCCACCGCCCCTGCTCGATGCTTCCTCGGCGGCATGGGCAGGCACCTCAAGGACAAGATGCCACGGGCCACCTGGCGCGAACCTCTCCGGACTCTGTCGGACATGTGTCAGATGATCCAAATCAACTGACGCTGGACCAATCGTGCGTGGTGTTGGCCCAGGAACTTCTCGGGACCTCCATCAGGCGAGTACCCAGCCAGCCCGCGCTTCTTCTGCCCTCGGCTGGGCCTCGGCCGTTCGGCCGTGGCCCTTCGCGCCGCGCTCAGTGCTGCTTCTGCTTGTGGTGGTGGCCTGTGGACGGGGTGTGTCCGTGGGGGGCCTTGTTGGCGGCGACCCAGGAGGCGTTGTCCTGCCAGGCGTACAACTCGGTGCCCTTCAGGACGGCGTTGTACGTGCCGCCACAGGTGGCCTGGGACTTGTGGTCGGTGCCCTTGGGGAACCATGAGGCCTTCAGATGGGCGCGGGCCGGCCTGCCGCCCGGCTTGCAGCCGTGGGGGAGCTTGGCGTTGGGCAGGGTGGCCTTCAGCAGCCGGTCGCCGCCGGTGGTGGACATCCGGTAGCGGACGGCGGTCGCGGTGTCCGGCAGCCAGCGGGGCATCGACGCGCGGTCCGACTTGGCCGCACGGCCGCTGTCGTACGAGCTCTGCTGCACATGCCGTCCCTTGAACCAGTTGACGGCGCCGGGGCCTCCGACGACCGCCAGGCTGCCGAGGCCGACGGCGCCGATGGTGATGGCCGCTACGAGGCCCGCCTTGGGAGGCATGAGGGGAATCCTTTCACTGTCCACGAGAGCGCGTTGCTGTCTCCAGCCTTCCCGCTCCGATGCCCGGATGCGTCCACCTGTGGTGCAAACGGGGTGTACACCTTCCGGTTGACTCCGCCTTCCGCATACCCCGCAGGTCTGACCCGGAGGGAGGGAGCCACCCCCGGCGGAGGGGGTCTTGCGGCGGACGCGAGAACGCGCCGAATTCGCGGCGTCCGCCGGGAACGCGGGGCCCGGCGCGGCCGTTGGGACAACTGGGCAAAGGAATCGTCAAGTGGCGTGGCCCGCGCCGGATTGCGCAGGGAGATCCATGGGCGTCAGCCTCAGCAAGGGCGGCAATGTCTCGCTGACCAAGGAGGCCCCGGGACTGACCGCGCTCACCGTCGGACTGGGGTGGGACGTACGCACCACCACCGGTAGCGATTTCGACCTCGACGCGAGCGCGCTGCTGCTGGACGCGACCGGGAAGGTGCCCTCCAACGGGCACTTCGTCTTCTTCAACAACCTCAAGAGCCCGGACGGTTCGGTCGAGCACGCCGGTGACAACCTCACCGGCGAGGGCGACGGCGACGACGAGTCGGTCAGGGTGAACCTCGCGGCGGTGGCGCCCGAGGTCGAGAAGATCGTCTTTCCGGTCTCGATCTACGACGGCGAGGCGCGCGCCCAGAACTTCGGGCAGGTGCGCAACGCGTTCATCCGGGTGGTCGACCAGGCCGACGGCAAGGAGCTGGCGCGCTTCGACCTGACCGAGGACGCCTCGACCGAGACCGCGATGGTCTTCGGCGAGCTGTACCGCAACGGCGCCGAGTGGAAGTTCCGCGCGATCGGGCAGGGCTATGCCTCCGGGCTCGCCGGGATAGCCGGCGACTACGGCGTACGGCTCTGACCCGAGGGCGCACGGCCCTCGGGTCAGGACTCACCGGTCTACTCCGCCGCGGGGTGCGCCAGCGCCATGTCGAAGCCGTCCGTGCCCCGGCCCTCCAGGGCGAGCGCGGTGGCCACCGGCGGGTAGCCGCTGGCGATGAGCGAGTACTCGCCCGCGGTCAGATCGGTGAAGGCATAGCCGCCGTCGGGGTCCGTGGTGGTGGTGCGGACCACGTTCCCGGTGGCGTCCACCAGGGTCAGCCGTGCGTCCGCCAGCGGACGGCGGCCCTCCCCGGCGCGTACGGTGCCCCGCACCTGGAGACCGGAGGGGCCGGTGGCGTACGGGAGCGTGATGTCGTACATGACCGGGGCGGCCGCCGCCATGACCGTGCACGCCTGCGGCTGATGGCCGTCGGCGGCCGCGATCAGGACGTACGAGCCACCGGCCGGGGCGTCCAGCGCGTACGAGCCGTCGGGCCGCGAGGAGGCCCGGCCCAGCTGCCGTCCGTCCGGCGAGACGAGGGTGAGGGTGGCCCGGCCCACCGGCTCGCCGTCGGCGCCCCGCACCAGCCCGTGGAACCCGGCACCGCTCGGCACCGGGCCGCCGGAGACGGCAGCGACCGAAGCGGCGGGGGCCGGGACCGCGGGCTCCGCATCCGTGGCGTCAACGGCCGTCGCGCCGACCGCGGTTGCCGGGGTGCGTGCACCCCGTCCCGGCAGGAACGCGGCGATCAGCAGCGCCACCACACACGCCGCGCCCGCGATGACGAAGGACGTGCGGAAGCCGTTCATGGACGGCAACGGCACACCGCCCAGCGGCTGCGTCATATGGGAGAGCACAACACCGATGACCGCGCTGGCGGTTGAGGTGCCGATGGACCGCATCAACGTGTTGAGGCCGTTGGCGGCCGCCGTCTCCGAGGGCGGTACCGCGCCCATGATCAGGGCGGGCATGGCCGCGTAGGCCAGCGCGATGCCACCGCCGATGACGGCGGAGACGATCAGGGTCTGCCAGACCGCGTGCACCAGGCCCAGACCGAGCGCATAGCCGATGGCGATGACGACGCTGCCCAGCATCAGGGAGACCTTGGGCCCGCGGGCCGCCGAGATCTTGGCGGAGACCGGGCTGAGGAAGATCATCACGATCCCGCCGGGCACCACGCACAGTCCCGCGACCACCATGGACTGACCGAGTCCGTAGCCGGTGGCCTTCGGCAACTGCAGCAACTGCGGGAGGACCAGCGACATCGCGTACATCGCGAAGCCGACGGTGATCGCCGCGAGGTTGGTCAGCAGGACCTGGCGTCGTGCGGTGGTCCGCAGATCGACCAGCGGCTGTTCCATGCGCAGTTCGACGGCGCCCCAGGCGACCAGGATGACCACCGAGGCGGCGAACAGGCCGAGCGTGGTGCCGCTCCCCCAGCCCCAGTCACTGCCCTTGGAGATCCCGAGCAGCAGGCAGACCAGGCCCGCGGAAAGCCCGACCGCCCCGACCACGTCGAAGCGCCCCGGGGTGCGGACCGGCGACTCGGGAACGAACAGCGCGGCGAGCAGCAGCGCGATCGCGGCCAGCCCGGCCGAGCCCATGAACAGCGCGTGCCAGTTGGTGTGTTCCGCCACATAGGCGGCGGCGGGCATGCCGAGCGCGCTGCCGACGCCCAGGGAGGAGCTCATCAGCGCCATGGCCGAGCCCATCCGCTCGGCGGGCACCTCGTCCCGCATGATGCTGATGCCGAGCGGGATAACGCCCATCGCGCCGCCCTGCAGGGTGCGGCCGATCACCATCGGCACCAGGTCCGAGGTGAACGCGCAGACCAGCGAGCCGATGATGAGCAGCCCGAGGCTGCAGAACAGGATCCGCCGCTTGCCGAACATGTCGCCGAGGCGCCCCATCACGGGGGTGGCGACGGCTCCGGCGAGCAGTGTGGCGGTAATCACCCAGGAGGCGTTGGAGGTCGTGGTGTGCAGCAGCCGCGGCAGCTCGGCGATGAGCGGGACCACCAGGGTCTGCATCACGGCGACGACGATGCCCGCGAACGCGAGCACCGCGACGATCGGGCCTCCGGTGCGCGGATGCGCGGTGGAGGGCTCGGCTATGGGGGATGACACGCTTACCGCCTTGAGGTTTCAGGCTCGGGCTCGCTTCAGGCCCGGGGCCGAGGGGAACGGCCTGGGGCCGACAGAGAGAAGTGCATAGTACACATGATGTGTATCGTGCACATTACCTAGCCGGAAGGAGCGGGAGGCACGGTGCTGGAGAGACTGGAGCGAGAGCTGATGCTGCTCTCGCGGCACCAGGTGATGGCTCGCCGGGAGCGGGAATCCGAACGCCTGGAACGCTCGGCCTATCTGCTGCTCAGTCGGATCGACGCCCAGGGTCCCATGTCCATCGGGCAGTTGGCGGAGGCGTTCGGGCTCGACACCTCGACCGTGAACCGGCAGACGGCGGCGCTGCTGCGCGTCGGCCTGGCCGAACGCGTCCCGGACCCGGACGGCGGGATGGCCCGCAAGCTGCGGATCACCGAGGAGGGCGGGCGCCGGCTCGCCGCCGACCGCGACTTCAACCGCTCGTGCCTGGCCCGGGTCGTCGCGGACTGGTCGGCGGACGAGGTGCGGGAGCTGGAGGACGTACTGGTCCGGCTCAACCGCAGCGTCGAGGCGCTGGAGGGCAGGCTGTGGCCGCGCGCGGAGGACGCGCCCAAGTCGTGAGGACGAGGTAGTGCGACCGCCCGCCTGGCGGGACGGGAAACCGGAAGGGGGCCGACCACCCCGTCACGGAACCTAGAGGTTCCGCGACGGGACGGCCGACCCCGGAAGGGTGCTCACGGCGCCCCGAGGAGAGGTCAGGCGGCGAGGCGGCTGACGAGGTCCTTGGCCTTGGTGGCGGCGTCCTCGTGGGCCTTGGCCTTGGAGGCGTCGGCGAGATCCACCAGGTGGGCCGTCGCCGGGTTGCTGCGGGCCAGGGTCAGCTCGGGAACGATGAAGTCGACCTCAAGGCCGAGCATGCCGTTCAGCACCTTCTCCAGGTAGTTCTGGACGAACTCGAAGCTCTCCCGGGGGGTGCCGGGAGCGTACGAGCCGCCGCGGCTGGCCACGACGACCACCGGGGTCCCGGCGGCGGAGGGCTTCTCGCCCGAGGTGCGGCCCCTGATGATCACCTGGTCCAGCCAGGCCTTCAGGGTCGACGGAATCGTGAAGTTGTACATCGGAGCGCCGATTAGGATCGCGTCGGCCTGCTCCAGCTCGGCGGCGAGCTGGTCACGCAGTACGAACGCGGCGGCCTGCTCGGGCGTGTGCTCATCGGGAGCGGTGAATCCGGCCAGGGCGCCGTCCAGCTCCAGGTGCGGCAGCGGCTCGGCGGCGAGGTCGCGGTAGATGACCGTGCCGTCCGGGTGCTGCGCCTCCCACTCCTTGCGGAAGGTGGCGGTGACGTCGCGGGACGCGGAGCTCTGCGGGAACAGGGACGAGTCAAGGTGCAGCAGCGTGGCCATGGGGGTGCCTCCGAAACAAGGATGTTGAAATCCGTACGTCAACTATAGATAGCACACCTACTTACAAAACTGCAGCCCCTGATGTGAGTGCAGTAGGATGGGGCCATGGCGGTCCCCCAGGAATGCAGTGCGATCGACCAAGGCATCACGCGGGTGTTCACGCTGCTCGGCAAGCGGTGGACCGGCGTGATCATCGCCGTACTCATGGCTCAGGGGCGTTCGCACTTCGCTGAGCTGCGACGGGCCATCCCTGGGATCAGTGAGCGGATGCTCTCGGACCGGTTGACCGAACTCGCCGGCGCCGGGCTGCTGGTGCGTGAGGTCGACGGGGGGCCGCCGTTGCGGGTGACCTACCAACTCACCGTGGCGGGCGACGCGTTGGGGCCCGCGATGAGCGAACTTGCCGACTGGGCCGCGAAGCACATGCCGGAAGCGCCGCCGTGTCCGCGCGGCCCTGCCGCGTGACGGATCCGCGGTCCCGCTTCTCCGGGTCCTACTTCTCCGAACGCGTGGCCGTACGGCCGTAGCGCTCCAGGTATTCGGCGAACCGCGACAGGTCCTCCTCTGACCAGTCCGCCAGGCGTTCCCGGAACACCGCACGGCGGCTGGCCGCCACCGAGGCGAGCGTCTCGTACCCCAGCGGTGTGGGATGCAGCACCTGTACGCGCTGGTCGTCCGGGTCCGGTCGGCGCTCGACGAAGCCCAGCTTCTCCAGCGCGGCGACCTGCCTGCTGACCGTGGACTTGTCCAGCAGGTAGTGCGCCGCGAGATCTGTCGCCCGGCAGCCCTGCTGGTCGGCGAGGTGTGCCAGCAGGGTGAAGGAGACCAGCGAGAGCTCGGGATGCATGCGGGCGGCCGTCGCCCGGGCGCGGCGCGCGAAGGCGGTCAGTTCGCGTTGGATCGTCTCGACGGAATCATCCCGGCTGGGCGGCATGGTGGTTCTCCCTTCAGGTGGTTGTATAGTACAACGTAAATGTCGTTGCAAAAGCCAACTAGCTACCTTGGGAGGGCCCACCGATGGCCGGGAACACACCGCCGTGCGCGATCCGCCACGTCCTCACCCATCTGCTGACACCGCTGCTGATGTGCGTCGGCATGGGTCTCGGCTATCTGGGAGCCTTCGGCGATCCGGCGCCGCACCACCTGCCGGTCGCCGTCGTCGGGCAGGCGCCCGCGCAGCGGGTGATGGCCCAGACCCTCCAGGACAAGGGCGGCGCCGCCCTCGATGTGCGGACCGTCGCGTCCCGCTCCGAGGCCGTGCGGCTCCTGGCGGACCGGCAGATCTACGGCGCGTACGCGGCCAGCCGTACGGCACCGGAACTGCTGGTCGCCTCGGCCGGTTCCGGCACCAACGCCACGGCCGCCGAGAAGGTCTTCACGCCCGTCGCCGCCCAGCAGGGCCACCCGCTGAAGGTCACCGACGTCGCCCCGCCCGCGCCGCACGACCCCACCGGGCAGGGGCTGTTCTTCCTGCTGGTCGCGGTGAGCATCGGCTCGTACGCCTCGGTCGCGGTGATCGGCGGCGCGGGCGCGGTGCTGCCGCTGCGGATACGTGCCCTGCTGGCTGCCGGGATGTCGCTGGCGGTGAGCGCGATCGGCGCGCTGTTCGCCGGTCCGGTCTTCCATGTCGTCGAGCACGGGCTGCCGGGTGTGTGCGGGCTGATGTGGCTCTACTCGGCCGGGATCCTGCTGATCGGCACCGGCCTGCACACCTTCCTCAAGCGGTGGACCACGCTCGGGGTGATGGTGCTGTTCGTCATGCTGAACTTCACCAGTTCGGGCGGCATTTTCCGGCCCGAACTGCAGAACGGGTTCTTCGCTGCCCTGCACGCCTTCTGGAACGGCGCCGGATTCATCGAGGGCGCCCGTGGCCTGGCCTACTTCGGCAGCCGGGGGCTGAACGGGAACGTGCTCACGCTGGCGCTGTGGCTGGTCGTCGGCCTGCTGGCGGTGACCGCGGCCGGGCTCACCGAGAAGCGGCGGCGCGCCGTCGTGGCCGTGCCCGCTGCCGACACCGAGGAGGAGATGGCCGAGGCGGTCGCGGTCTGACCGCCGGGCGGCCGGTGACCACGACGACGCGGACCGGCGGTACGGAACCGGCCGCGCCCCGGCGAAATCCGCCCCGAACTAATCCTGTGGCAAGCGCAGTTCGAACCAGACCACCTTTCCGACCGCCTGGCGGCTCGTCCCCCAGCGATGCGACAGATTGCTGACCAGGGCGAGCCCGCGGCCGTCCTCGTCGTCCTCGTCGGCGCGCCGCAGCTGCGGCAGGTTGTGGTCGTCGTCGCTCACCTCCACCAGCAGTTTGCCCACCCGCATCAGCCGCAGTTGGACCTCGTGCGTGGCGACCCGCAGGGCGTTCGTCACCAGCTCGCTGACCAGCAGTTCCGTGAGGTCGCCGAGTTGGCCGAGGCCCCAGTCGGCGAGCTGCTTGCGGCTGAACGCGCGGGCCGCGCGAACCTCCGAGTGGTCGAGCCGCAGCCGCCGTTCGGCGACGTCCTGCGGTGCGATGCCCTCGAAGCGGGCGACCAGGAGTGCCACATCGTCGCCGCGCTCCTCGTAGTGCACCTGGCTGAGGATCTGGTTGCAGACGTCCTCGGGTGTCTGCTGCGGCTCGATGACATTGGCGCACAGCGCCGCCAGACCCGCGTCTATCCCCTCACCGCGCACCTCGACCAGGCCGTCGGTGCACAGCACCAGCCAACTCCCGTCCGGTACCGGGATCTCCACCGTCTCGAACGGCACCCCGCCCACACCGATGGGCGCGCCTTCGGGGATCTTCAACAGCTCGCTGCGTCCGTCGTGCCGGGCCAGCACCGGCGGGATGTGGCCGGCGTTGGCCAGCGCGAGCGTGCGGTGGATCGGGTCGTACACCGCGTAGACACAGGTGGCGAGGTGGTCCGTGGTGCCGAGGCGGTGCGCGAGGTTGTCGAGGTGGCGCAGTAGTTGCGCGGGTGGCAGATCGAGCGCGGCCATGGTCTGTACGGCGGTGCGGAACTGGCCCATGACCGCGGCGCTCAACAGACCGTGCCCCATCACATCGCCGACCACCAACGCGACCCGGCCCCCGGGGAGTTGAATGGCGTCGAACCAGTCACCGCCGACCTGCGCCTGGCGGTCGCCGGGCCGGTAGTGGTGGGCGATCCGCACCCCGGGGATGCGCGGCGGGCTGGTCGGCAGCATGCTGCGCTGCAAGGTGGCGGCGGCGCGTGACTCAAGGCGGTGCAGCCGCGCGTTGTCGAGGTGGACGGCGCCGCGCGCGGCGAACTCCACCGCGGTCGCGGCGTCCGCCGCGTCGAACGGACGGCGGTCCGGGTCCCGTACGAAGCGCATCTGGCCCAGCACCAGACCGCGCGCGGTCAGCGGGGTGACCAGCACCGAGCGGTTGGCGAGCAGATCGCCGAGGGCGGGTGCGCCCAGGTCGGCTGCCACGTCCTCGGCGAGCGCGGGATCGACCACCGGCAGCAGCAGCGGTTCGGCCAGTCCGGGCACCTGCCCGCCGGGCAGGGTGAACAACTCGCCCTCGGGCACCACTGAACCCCAGGCCTTGCTGGTGCACCCGCCGGACACCGCGAGCCTGCGCACGGTGACGGCCTGGCCCCCGTCCACCTGGTGCGCCTGGCGCCCGGGTACCGAGCCGTCGCGCAGCGCGTCGGAGAAGAGCTGGTCGACGACGAGCACGCTGGCGAAGTCCGCGAAGCGCGGAACCGCGACGGCACACAACTCGGCCGCCGTGGTGCCGGGTTCAAGGGTGGTGCCGACCCGGGCACCGGTCTCCCGCAGCAGCGCCAGCTGCTGATCGAGCAGCCCGCCGGGCGCGGGCGGCGGAAAGCCGGGCGGCGGTACCGGGATGAGGGGTGGCCGCTTGCGCGTCCTGTGCCGCGGCGCCGCGGGGAGTTCGGCGCGGCGACGGGCGGGGACGGCGGGCTCACCGCGGCGCGCGGTGCGCGGCGGCGGCCCGGCCTCGTACGGGAGGACGGCGAGCGGTGCGCAGCCCTCTACCTGCAGCGCGGGGGCGCCGAGCTGGGCGATCTGGCGGGTGATCCTGTCCAGCCGTCCGGGGCTGACCCGGGGCAGTACGGCGGCGAGCCGCACGGCGGTTCGTGCCGCGGTGGCGGGAGACGGCGCGGGGGTGAACCGGGCGGTGAGCTCGACGCCGTCCGGCCCGGCCGTCTCGGCGAGCACATACGGCAGCATGCGATCGCCGATGGCGAGCCGCAGGGCGCCGGCGCGCAGCGGCTTGGCGTGCGCGGCCAGCACGAGCAGGCCGCGGCCGGTCCGCTCGGTGATCCGGTACGACCACCACAGCGTGTCGCGGAGCGCACCGGCGTGGTCGGTGACCGGGAAGGCACCGCACCAGCGGGGCCGGGTGAGGCCGTCGAGCAGGGCGATGGCATCGCGTTCACCGGTCAGGGGCGGATCGGCGGGCGCGGGCAGCAGGCCCCTGGCACGGTGGCCGAACACGGCCTCCCAGCGGTGCCCGAACAGCTCTTCGGCGCCGCGGTTCCAGTAGGAGACGCTGCCGTCCGCGTCGACGGAGACGACGGCCAGCCGCAGCAGGGCGGCTATCCCGTCGGGCGGCGGGTGTCCATCACAGGACTGCTCGCCGGGCATCGTGATCATCTTGTCCAACGTCGTGCACCCACGGTTGTTGTGTGAGATGGCCAGAGGAGTGGCGGTCCCGACAAGGCAAGCACGAAACGTCATAGGAGGTTGGGAAAATACAGAGTTTGACTACCTGCGGCGGGAGGAAGCGGGTGCAGCGCCCCGCACGGGACCACGGACACCGGCGTCCGCCGCCGGCGACCGCGGCTTCTGCGGCCCGTCCACGGCTCCCGTGGGCGCTTGTGGAACCAGCGGTGCGCGGCTCCTCGTAGGCTGGGCGGGTGATGAACCCGGAAGGCGTACAGGCAGAGCAGCAGGGCGCGGAGGACCGTCTGGAGAAGGCGGTACGGGCCGCGGAACAGGCGCTGATCGAGTTCGAGATCGCGGTGGAGACCTTCCGGGTCGAGGTGGAGAACTTCTCCCGGCTGCACCACCAGCGGCTCGGCCCGATGTACACCCGGCTGGACGAGCTCGACGCGCTGATCGCCGAGGCGGTCGCCGCGCACACCGGCGAGCGCGAGGACATCCGCCGGGCCTGGGAGGCCCGCGCCCTGGTGATGCCCATGCCGGGCATCGAGGAGCTCTTCGAGGGGCTGCTGGGCTCCGACGGCGTACGGCAGGTGGACGACCCGCAGGCACCGCGCCGGGTCCGGCCGGGCGAGGAGGCCCGCCGCCTCTACCGCGAACTGGTCCGCCAGGCCCATCCGGACCTGGCCCAGGACGAGGCGGAGCAGAAGCGGCGGGGCGACTTCATCGCCCGGGTGAACGAGGCCTACGGCTACGGGGACGAGGCCGCGCTGCGCGCACTGGCCGAGGAGTGGGCGGCCGGCCCGCCCCCGGAGCGGGCCGCGCCCAGCAAGGCGGAGGAGCTCTACGCACGGCTGGAGTGGCTGGCGGAGCGCAAGGAGGCACTGGCCGCGGTCGCCGCCGAGCTGGAGTCCAGTGCGATCGGCCAGATGATGAAGATAGCCCCCGAAGATCCGGACAGTCTGCTCAACGAGATCGCCGAGCAGCTGCTCGGCCAGGTCGCGGAGCGGGAGCGGCGGCTGGAATCGCTGCTGCGTCCGGCCTCGGACTGAGCAGGACCGGGCCGGGGGCGCCGAGGAGATACGTTGGAGCGGGATCGATTCCGAGGACCCGAGAAAGGCTGATCCATGAACTTCGCCTCGCTGCCCGCGGTGCAGGCCGCCGCCGTGCCGTCCGACGGGTTTCTGCTGGATGTCCGCGAGGACGATGAGTGGGCGGCCGGTCACGCCGAGCACGCGACGCACGTTCCGATGAGCGAGCTGGTGGCGCGGATCGCCGAGGTGCCGGTGGACCGTCGGGTGCATGTGGTGTGCCGGGTCGGCGGACGTTCCGCGCAGGTTGCCCAGTACCTGATCGCCCAGGGCCTGGACGCGGTGAACGTCGACGGCGGAATGCTGGCGTGGGAGGCGGCGGGCCGTCCGATGGTGACCGACCACGGCGGTCCGGCCGTGGTCGGCTAGTCGGGATCGCCGGGCGGCTCACCCCGGCGAGTGGGCGGCGAGCAGCCCGCCGAGCCGCTCCTCATGGGCGGCGGCCGGGCCCAGCGACAGCTCCAGCGTCTTGGCCCACGCGTGGTAGCGGTGCAGCGCGTAGTCGGTGTCGGCGCCGAAGCCACCATGCAGGTGCTGCGCCGTCTGTACGACCCGGCGCATACCGTCCGAGGCCCAGATCTTGGCGACCGACACATCGGCGGTGATCGGCAGCGGTCCTGGGGTGCCGATGCTCAGCCGCCAGGCGGCCTGCCAGAGGGTGACCTCCATCGCGCGGGTGTCGATGTAGCGGTCGGCGGCCTGTACGGCGACCGCCTGGAAGGTCGCGATCGGGTGCCCGAACTGCTCGCGTTTACTGGTGTATTCGCTGGTCATGGCGGTGACCTGGCTGGCCAGTCCAAGTGCCAGCGCGCAGTTGCCGGTGGCCAGCAGATCGCGTAGCCACTCCCAGGCCCCGGTGGTGGTCACCATGTCGGCGGCCGGAATCCGGACCGCGTCGCACCGCAGCTCCGCATACCGCTCGCCGTTGGTGGACACCTGGTCGGCAAGGGACACCCCTTCAAGGACCCGGGGCAGCACAGCGATCACCGTACGGTCGGCGGCGGTGTGGGCCGGGACCAGGATGTGATCGGCCTGCTGCGCCCATGGCACGGCCGTCTGTACCCCGTCCAGCAGCCATGTGCCGTTCGACTCCCGTGCGGTGACGGCGAGTTCGGCCGGTTCGTGTCCGGTGCGCCCGCTGGCGGCGACGGTGAGCACGGTCTCGCCGCGGCCTACGGCGGGCAGCAGCCGTGACCGCAACTCCCCGTTGCCGTAGGTCTGGACGGCCAGTGCGGCGGCGCAGGTCTCCAGCAGCGGGACGCGTGCCAGTACTCGTCCGGCCTCGCGCAACACCAGGCACAGGGCGACCGGATCGAGCCCGGCGCCGCCGTACTCGGGGTCGATGACCAGGCTCAGCAGGTCGGTCTCGGCGAGCCTGCGCCACAGCGGACGGTCGAAGTCAGGGGCGACCGGGCCCGGTGTGAGCGATGGGCTCGGTACCGCGTCGGGTGCCACTGACGAGAAGACCGCGCGCGCCGCCTCAACGGCGGCCTGCTGCTCCTCGGTGAAGCCGAAGTCCACTGCTCGCCCCTCCCGCCGGTACGGGTATCGCCGCGGATACCTGACAGTGCGTCAGAGTAGAACAGGTTCTATGAACTGAACAGGCTCTGCACGGAGGTTCCCTGAGGCGGAAAGAACGGCTGCCGAAGTCCGCTGTGGAATGGGTGCCCTATGCGTCGAAGTCCACCTCCACGCGCTCGGTGACCGGATGGGACTGGCAGGCCAGTACATATCCGGCGGCCAACTCATCTGGCTCCAAGGCGAAGTTGCGGTCCATCCGTACCTCGCCCTCGACCAACCGCACCCTGCAGGTACCGCACACCCCTCCCTTGCACGCATACGGCGCGTTCGCCCGGTTGCGCAGCACCGTCTCCAGCACCGATTCGCCCTCCCGAGCGGGCCAGCTACCGCCGCGCCCGTCCAGCGTCGCACTCACCGTGCTGCCGGTCGCGTCCCCGGCCGCTGCCGTGGCGGGGGCGTTCGCGGAACCCTCGTCCACATGGAAGATCTCCTGGTGGATCCGGGACCGCTCCACCCCGAGGGCGCTCAGCGCGCGCTCGGCGCCTTGCACCAGCCCGTACGGGCCGCACAGGAACCAGCCGTCCACGGTCTCCGGGCGCAGCAGCGCGGGCAGCAGCCCGGTCAGCCGCTCCTCGTCGAGGCGTCCCGAGGGAAGCCCGGCCTGCTGCTCTTCCCGGGAGAGCACATGGACCAGCTGGAGCCGGTCCGGATAGCGGTCCTTGAGGTCGGCCACCTCCTCCAGGAACATCGTGGAGGCAGCGGACCGATCGCTGCGGATCAGACAGAAGCGGGCCCGCGGCTGCTGGGCGAGGACCGTCGCCGCGATCGACAGTACGGGTGTGATGCCGCTGCCGCCGACGATCGCGGCGTAGTGACCGGGGCCGGACAGCGGCAGTGCGTGCCCGAAGCGCCCCGCCGGGGTCATCACCTCCAGGGCGTCGCCCGCCGCCAGTTCCTTGAGCGCGTAGGTAGAGAACTCGCCGCCCTCCACCAGCCGCACCCCGACCCGCAGCCGCCGCGGTCCCTCGGCCCCGGGAGCCGGTGCCGGGTCGCAGACGGAGTAGGTGCGGCGTATCTCCCCGCCGTTCACATACCGCCGCAGCGCGATGTGCTGTCCCGGTGCGAACCGGTAGGCGGCACGCAGCTCGTCGGGCACCTCGAAGGTGAGCGCCACCGCGTCATCGGTGAGCCGCTCGACGTCCGCCACCCGCAGCGGATGGAACGCACCATGCCGAGCCACGGAGCCGGCCGCCATCAGAACTCCTTGAAGTGGTCGAAGGGTTCACCGCACGCCTCGCACCGCCGCAGCGCCTTGCAGGCCGTCGACGAGAAGCGGCTGAGCAGCGTGGTGTCCAGCGAGCCGCAGTGCGGACAGCGCACCGACAGCGTCAACGGCACCGGCCCTCCCGCACTGGTCGGCCGTGGCGGTGCGATGCCGAACTCCGCGAGCTTCCGCCGCCCTTCGGCGCTGATCGCGTCGCTGCTCCATGGCGGCGACAGCACGGTCCGCACCGACACCTCCGCCATGCCCTGCTCCCGCAGCCGCTCGGTGATGTCGGCCGCCATCGCCTCCACCGCCGGGCAGCCGGTGTATGTCGGGGTCAGCTCGACCTCGACCCGGCCCGGGCCGGTGACCCGCACCCCGCGCAGTACACCCAGCTCATCCAAGGTGAGCACCGGGAGCTCCGGGTCGGGGACACTGCCCGCTATCCGCCGCAGCTCCTCCTCCAGCACCGTGGTCACCATGACGCCCCCGGGTGTGTGCGATGCAGATGCTGCATCTCGGCGAGCATCCGGCCGAACGGCTCGGTGTGGATCCCCTGCCGTCCCGCACCGGCCGCCCAGGGGGTGTGGTCCGATCCGTCCGGCACGGTCAAGGTGGCCTGCCGTATGACGGTGGTGACGGTCTCCAGCCACCTCTCGCGCAGGGCCGCGGGCTCCACCGGCAGGCCCTCGACCGGTGCGAAGAGCTCGCCGCTGTACCGCCACAGGCTGTCCAGCGCGCGCTGCATCCGTATCCGGCTCTCCGGCGTGCCGTCGCCGAGCCGCAGCGTCCACTGCACCGCGTGGTCCTGGTGGTACGCGACCTCCTTCACCGCCCTCGCGGCCAGTGCCGCGAGCTCACCGTCGGTGGACGCCAACTCCCCGTACAGCAGGCCCTGGTAGCAGGAGAAGAACAGTTGGCGCGCGATCGTGGTGGCGAAGTCGCCGTTCGGCTGCTCCACCAACTGCACATTGCGGAACGCGCGTTCCTCCCGCAGATAGGCCAACTCGTCCTCGTCGCCCACCATCGAGTACAGGAAGCGGGCCTGGCCCAGCAGATCCAGCGCGATATTGGCCAGCGCCACCTCCTCCTCCAGTACCGGTGCGTGTCCGATCCACTCGCCGAGCCGGTGGGAGAGCACCAGCGCGTCGTCGGCGAGCGACAGGGCCGCGGTCGTCGGCACGGTCGACGTGGTCACAGGTGCTTCACTCCCTCCGGGATCTCGTAGAACGTGGGATGGCGGTAGGTCTTGTCAGCCGCCGGTTCGAAGAACGGGTCCTTCTCGTCCGGGGACGATGCGGTGATCGCGGCGGCTGGCACCACCCAGATCGAGACGCCCTCACCGCGCCGGGTGTACAGGTCCCGCGCGTTGCGCAGCGCCATCGCGGCGTCCGGGGCGTGCAGACTGCCCGCGTGGCTGTGGCTCAGCCCCCGCTTGCTGCGGACGAAGACCTCCCACAGCGGCCAGTCGGTGTTGCTGCCGCTCATACCGCCATCGCCTCCTGGCCGCTCTTCGCCTGGTGTTTGGCCGCGTACGCGGCGGCCGCGTCCCGTACCCACGCACCCTCCTCGTGAGCGGTGCGCCGCTGTGTCAGCCGCTGCTCGTTGCACGGCCCGTTGCCCCGCAGCACCTGGTGGAACTCCTCCCAGTCGATCGCCCCGAAGTCCCACCGTTCGCGCTCCTCGTTCCACCGCAGATCGGGGTCGGGGAGCCGCAGGCCCAGCGCCTCGGCCTGCGGAACGCATATGTCCACGAAGCGCTGGCGCAGTTCATCGTTGGAATGCCGCTTGATACGCCAGGCCATGGACTGCGCGGAGTGCGCGGACTCGTCGTCCGGCGGGCCGAACATCATCAGCGACGGCCACCACCAGCGGTCGACGGCGTCCTGCGCCATCGCGTGCTGCTCTTTCGTGCCGTGCGACAGCGTGTGCAGCAGTTCGTAGCCCTGGCGCTGGTGGAAGGACTCCTCCTTGCAGACCCGCACCATCGCCCGCGCGTACGGTCCGTAGGAGCAGCGGCACAGCGGCACCTGGTTGGTGATCGCGGCGCCGTCCACGAGCCAGCCGATGGCGCCGACGTCCGCCCAGGTCAAGGTGGGGTAGTTGAAGATCGAGCTGTAGCGCTGGCGGCCGGAGTGCAGCTTGTCGAGCATGTCGTCGCGGCCGACGCCCAGGGTCTCGGCCGCCCCGTACAGGTACAGGCCGTGGCCCGCCTCATCCTGCACCTTGGCGATCAGGATGGCCTTGCGGCGCAGGCTCGGTGCGCGGGTGATCCAGTTGGCCTCCGGTTGCATGCCGATGATCTCGGAGTGCGCGTGCTGCGCTATCTGCCGGATCAGGGTGGACCGGTACGCGTCCGGCATCCAGTCGCGTGGCTCGATGCGGCTGTCCGCGGCCACCACCGCGTCGAACCCCGCCACCAGCTCGGCGGGTGCCGTTTCGTTGGCGGCGCCTGCCGCCGGTGCCGTGGTCATTCCAGAAGCCTCCCTGCTCCCGACCGACCGTTCGGTTCAATGGTGGATCTGGCGGCGTAGGGTGTCAAGGCTGATCCAGGGCTGTGGAGAACCCCCGTTCCGGGGCGGCCCCGCCTTGTGGAAAACCTCGCTACGGCTGTCTTCCTGACAGCGGCATGAGTACCGTTCCGGTGCGAACGACCACAGCGAAGAGACGGGGAACGACATGGAGCCACCCGAGGACAGGGCGGCGGAGGAGACAGCGAGATCGGATGTGCCCGGCGAGGACAACGGCACGCGGGCATCCGGCGACGCCGCCGCCGGTACTGCCGAGACCGCCGACGGCCCCGACGACCCCGACGACCCGGGCGGGATATCCAGCCTCTCGGTGACCTCGCGGATCGTGCTCGCCCTCGCCGTGGCGGCCGTCGCGGTCGGCGCCACCGTCCACCTCGCGATGGTCTTCCTGCACGTCGCCCCGACGAACACGGTCTCCCAGCAGTACGCGGGGACGATCAGCGACTACATCTATCCCGAGTTCGAGCAGAACTGGAAGCTCTTCGCGCCCAACCCCCTGCAGCAGAACAGCGACGTCCAGGCGCGCGCCGACGTCCGCAGGCCGGACGGCACCATCGCCACGACCGGCTGGGTGGATCTGACCGCGATGGATGTCGTGCAGATACGCCACAACCCGATCCCCAGCCACACCCAGCAGAACGAACTGCGCCGCGCCTGGTCCTTCTACACCGACTCGCACGACGACCAGAACCGCTCCAACGGGCTGCGCGGCGACCTCGCGCAGTCCTACATCCTGCGGATCGTGGCGCACCGCTTCGGGCCGCGCCTCAACGGCGGCGACGTACAGCGCATCCAGGTGCGCTCGGCGACCACCGCCGTGGCCGCCCCGCCGTGGAGCACGGAGAAGATCGACACCCGGACCTACTACCGCGTACTCCCGTGGTGGGCCGTCAGCCCCGAGGACTTCACGTGACCGACAAGCCCGCCGCCGGGCCGCGCCCCTCGACCGGCTCCGCCGCGACCGTCCCTTCCCCGTTCGCAGGCCTGCTGCGCGGCACCGATCGCGCGATCGTCCGCGGTCTGGCCCGGATCACCGGCAGCGCCGTCGCGCCCTACCAGTCAGCGGTCGTCCGTATCGGCTTCTCGCTGACCTGGCTGCTCTTCCTGGTGCGTGAATGGCCGCACCGCAGCGAGCTCTACGGGCCGGACAGCCCGTGGAGTTGGGGCATGGCACGCGCGCTGATCGGTTCCAACCACGCGTTCAGCGCACTGATGTGGTCCGACAGCAGGCTGTGGTTCGAGGTCGTCTACACCGCCGCCATCGCGACCAGCGTCATGCTGCTGCTCGGCTGGCGGACCCGTACCGCGTCGATCCTGTTCATGGTTGGTGTGCTGGCGCTGCAGAACCGGAGCGTCTTCGTTGGGGACGGCGGCGACAACGTCCTGCACATCATGTCGATCTATCTGGCGTTCACCCGCTGCGGCCAGGTCTGGTCACTGGACAGCCGACGCGCCCGGCGTACCGCCGCCGGTGCTGACGGGCGTGACCGTGATCCGGTGGGGATCGCCCTGTGGACCGTCTTCGCCCTCGTACTGCTCTGGGTCACCGCCCTCGGCGACCTCAGCGGGTTCTGGGCGATCGCCTTGTGGACAGCCCTGGCGGCGCAGGCGGCCTGGTGGCTGGTGCGCCGCCATGCGCCCGGCGAGCCGCGGACCGTGCTCGACATGATCGCCAATCTGGTGCACGGAGGGGCGATGCTGGTCATCGTCGTCGAGGTGTGCCTGGTCTACGCGACGGCCGGCTGGTACAAGATCCAAGGGTCGCGCTGGGAGGACGGCACCGCCCTCTACTACCCGCTGCACCTCAACGACTTCACCCCCTGGCCCGCGCTCTCCCACGCGCTCGCGGGCAACGGCCTGATCGTCATGCTGATCACCTATGGCACGGTGATCGTGCAGGTCGCCTTCCCCTTCACGCTGTTCAACCGACGGGTGAAGAACGTGCTGCTCGCCGTGATGATGTGCGAGCACGCGGGTATCGCGGTCGTGTTGGGGCTGCCGTTCTTCTCCCTGGCGATGATCGCGGCGGATGCCGTCTTCCTGCCCACCGGATTCCTGCGCTGGTTCGGCGACCGTGCCGTCCGCCTGCTGCGACCCGCCCGCAGGGTCGTCATCCCACGGCAGCGGTCCGCGGACGAACCGGCAGCGTCCACCCTCGTGAGGTGAAGCCGGACGGCTGGCGCCCGTCCCGCCGGGCGGGTGCTAGGCGCCGGCCCGCGGTGACGGGTGCCGAGTCGTCGACATCCAGTGGAACAGGCCCATGGCGACGCTGGTGGCCAGATTGAAGCTGGACACCTGGGGGCGCATGGGTACCGCGAGCAACTTCGTTGCCTGGTCGCGGAGTTGCGCGGAGACGCCATGCCGCTCCGAGCCGAACACCAGCAGCGCGTCGTCCGGGAGGACGGTCGACCGGATGTCCTCGCCCTCCGGGTCGAGGACGTACAGCGGGCCCCGCGGAAGTCCAGCGGGGTCCAGCCGTTCGACGGCGGTGGCGAAGTGCAGCCCCGCGCTGGCGCGCACGGCGTTGGGGTGCCAAGGATCGGCGTCGCCGGTGGTGATGACTCCCGTGGCGTCGAACCCCGCGGCGAGACGGATGACGGCGCCGACATTGCCCAGGTTCCGGGGATTGTCCAGCACCACGATGGGAGTGGGACGGGGCAGCCGGTTCAGCGTCTCCATATTGGCCTGAGTGCTGGGCCTGGTGGCGAGAGCCGCGATGCCCGTCGGATGGGCTCTCGGCACCAACTCCCGCAGGACTTTCGCTGGAACCTCCCGGGCGATCGAGCCAAGGCGATCCGTGATGTCGCTCGCCAAGCTCTCGGACAGTGCCCGTACGGCAGCCATGTCGCTCGTCAGCACCAGCCGCACATCCGCGCCGAAGCGCAGCGCGTGCTTCAGCGCGTGGAAGCCGTCCAGCAGAACGGCATCGGGGGCGGTCTCGCGCCACGCCGCGGCGACGGCTTCGTCCTCGCTCATGGCCTCAGCCTACGGTCCGCCCCGAGCCCCGGCGGACGGCACTTGGCGCCGCCCGCCGGGCGACCCCCGGGCAGGGGTCGCCCGCCAGCCGTCGCGCCACGGCTACTGCGGCCTGCGCACCTCCACGGTCCTGAACCGGTTCGCCACGAACGCCCCGTCGCACAGCGCCGAGTTGGCCGCCGGATTGCCTCCGGTGCCGTGGAAGTCGGCGAAGGCGGCGGTCTGGTTCACGTACACACCGCCGGTCAGGTTCAGCGACAACTGGGCGGACTCCTCGACGCACACCTCCTCGACGGCTCGCTCCACCTCCGGTGACGTGGTGTACGCGCCGACCGTCATCGCTCCCTTCTCGCGGATCGTGCGGCGCAGCAGCGCGGTCGCGTCCGCTGTGGAGTCCACCGCGACGGCGAAGGAGACCGGGCCGAAGCACTCGGACAGATACGCCGCTTCCGCGTCCGGCTTCGCGCTGTCCAGCGAGACGATCACCGGGGTGCGAACCACGGCGTCCGGGAACTCCGGATGTGCCACGGTCCGTGAGGGCAGCGCCACCGAACCCAGCGACGGTGCGGCCTCAAGCCGCTCCAGCACCTGGGGGTTGACGATCGCGCCCAGCAGCGCGTTGGCTCGGGCGTCGTCGCCCAGCAGCCCCTGCACGGCCGCCGCGAGGTCGGCCACCACCTCGTCGTAGCCCTTGTGCCCGGCGTCGGTGTCGATGCCGTCGCGGGGGATCAGCAGGTTCTGCGGGGTGGTGCACATCTGTCCGCTGTAGAGCGACAGGGCGAACGCGAGATTGGAGAGCATGCCGCGGTAGTCGTCGGTGGAGTCGATGACCACCGTGTTCACCCCGGCCTTCTCGGTGAAGACCTGTGCCTGCCGGGCGTTGGCCTCCAGCCAGTCGCCGAACGCGGTCGAACCGGTGTAGTCGATGATCCGGATCTCCGGCCGGACGGCGAGCGACTTGGCGAGCCCCTCGTCCGGCCGTTCGGCCGCCAGACACACCAGGTTCGGGTCGAAACCGGCCTCCGCCAGCACCTCGCGCGCCACCCGGACGGTGAGCGCCAGCGGCAGCACGGCCCGCGGATGCGGCTTGACCAGTACCGGGTTGCCGGTCGCCAGGGAGGCGAACAGGCCGGGGAAGCCGTTCCAGGTCGGGAAGGTGTTGCAGCCGATGAGCAGGGCGATCCCGCGCGGCACGGCGGTGAACGTGGTCCGCAGCCGCAGCGGATCGCGCTTGCCCTGCGGCTTGACCCAGTCAGCCCCGCCGGGCACGCGGGTCTGCTCCTCGTAGGCGTAGGCCACCGCCTCAAGCCCGCGGTCCTGCGCGTGCGGCCCGCCCGCCTGGAAGGCCATGGTGAACGCCTGGCCGGTGGTGTGCATCACCGCGTGGGCGAACTCATGGCTGGCCGCGTTGATCCGGGTCAGGATCTCCAGGCACACCATGGCGCGGGTCTCGGCTCCGGCGTCCCGCCAGCGCGGGATCGCGGCCAGCATCGCGGGCAGCAGGGCGTCGACGTCCGGGTGCGGATAGCTGACCGCCAACTCGATGCCGTACGGGGAGACTTCGCCGCCCGTCCAGTCGTCCGTGCCGGGCTGGTCCAGGGCGAAGCGCTGCCCCAGCACCGCCTCGAAGGCGGCCTTTCCGTCGGCCGGGCTCAGCCCGGCGCCGTCTCCGTAGGCCTTCGGATGTTCGGGATACGGCGACCAGTACTCACGAGTACGGATCGCTTGGAGAGCCTTGTCCAAAGTGGCTCGATGCCGTTCGATCAGCTGTGCGGCGGAAAGCTCTGCGGCCATTCGGCCACTCCTCGTCGAGTGGGCCCTCCCGTGCTCTGGGGCACGGGGGCGGGTACGGGCAATATGGTGTCGCGGGACAAGTCTTGACCGAATGGTCGGTCGGGGCAAGAGGGGCTTTCGGTCCTGTGGAAAAGTCTGGGGAGCGGAGACGATGAACAAACCGGTCGCGCGCACCACGGTCGCCGTCGTCGGCACCGGCACCATGGGTCAGGGAATCGCGCAGGTCGCGCTGGTCGCGGGCCATCCGGTGCTGCTCTACGACGCGGTGCCCGGCCGGGCCGAGCAGGCCGCCGGGGCGATATCCGCCCGGCTCGACCGGCTGCTGGAAAAGGGCCGGGTCGGCAAGGAAGCGCATGACGCCGCCGTCGCCGCGATCACCCCGGTGGGCGAACTGGACGCTCTCGCGCCCGCCGGTCTGGTCATCGAGGCGATCGCCGAGGACCTGTCCGTGAAGCAACGGCTGTTCGCCGACCTCGAAGCGGTCGTCGCGGACGGCTGCGTGCTGGCGACCAACACCTCATCGCTGTCCGTCACCGCCATCGCGGGCGCACTGCGGGCGCCCGGCCGCTTCGTCGGCCTGCACTTCTTCAACCCGGCACCGCTGCTTCCGCTGGTCGAGGTCGTCTCCGGGCACGCCACCGACCCGGCGGTGGCCGACTTCGCGTACGACACGGCGGCGGGCTGGAGCAAGACGCCGGTGCGCTGCACCGACACCCCCGGCTTCATCGTCAACCGGATCGCCCGCCCCTTCTACGCGGAAGCGTTCCGCCTCTACGAGGAGCGCGCGGCCGATCCGGCCACCATCGACGCGGTGCTCCGCGAGTGCGGCGGCTTCCGCATGGGCCCGTTCGAGCTCACCGACCTGATCGGCCAGGACGTCAACGAAGCGGTGACCAGGTCGGTTTGGGAATCCTTCTTCCAGGACCCGAAGTTCACTCCCTCGCTCGCCCAGCGCCGTCTCGTCGAATCCGGGCTGCACGGCCGCAAGTCCGGCCGCGGCTGGTTCCGTTACGAACCGCAGGCGGAGCAGCCGGTACCGCACACCGCGCCGCCGAGCGACCCGCCGGAGTCGGTGGCCTTCACCGACGGCCCGGGCCCGGCGCGCGAGTTGGTCCGGCTGATCGAGGAGGCGGGCATCCCGGTCCGCCGCTCGGGCGTCGGCCGCTACGGCTTCCTCGCGCTGCCCGGATCCGGGCAGCTGATGCTCGCGGACGGTTCGCTCGCGGCGAGTCATGGCGCGGACACCGTTCAGTACGACCTCGCGTTGGACTACCGGGCCGCGACCCGGATCGCGGTGGCCCCCGCGAAGGGCGCGGCGCCGGAGGCCGTGGCGGCGGCGATCGGCCTCTTCCAGGCGCTCGGCAAGCAGGTCAGCGTGGTTCGTGACACCCCCGGGCTGATCGTCGCCCGCACCGTGGCGATGCTGGTCGACTTCGCGGCGGACGCCGTCGCCAGGGGCGTCACCTCGGCCGCCGACATCGACACCGCCATGCGGCTCGGGGTCAACTACCCGCTCGGACCCCTGGAGTGGGGTGAGCGGTTGAGCCCGCACTGGGTGGCCGGCGTGCTCGACCAACTGCACGGCGGGTACCCCACCGGCCGCTACGCGCCGTCCGTGGCGCTGAGCCGCTGGCGCATGTCGCCGGGAGGTGTGCTCTCATCATGACCATGGCACAGCGCGGTACCTCCGACCCCAAGCGGGACACTTACACGCCCGAAACGCTCCTCGCGGTCGCCGTTGAGGTGTTCAACGAGCGCGGCTACGACGGGACATCCATGGAGCATCTGTCGCGCGCCGCCGGTATCTCCAAGTCGTCGATCTACCACCATGTGCGCGGCAAGGAGGAGTTGCTGGAGCGCGCGGTCGGTCGGGCCCTCGACGGGCTCTTCGGCATCCTGGAGGAGCCGCGGGCGCTCCGGGGCCGCGCCGTGGAACGGCTGGAGTACGTCGTGCACCGCACGTCCGACGTCCTGATGGCGGAGTTGCCGTACGTCACCTTGCTGTTGCGGGTCCGCGGGAACACCCACACGGAGCGCTGGGCGTTGGAGCGGCGGCGGGAATTCGACCAGCGGGTGGCGGAGTTGCTCAACGCGGCCGTCGCCGACGGCGACCTACGGGCGGACGTCGACGTCCGCCTGGCCACCCGGCTGCTGTTCGGCATGATCAACTCGATTGTGGAGTGGTACCGGCCGCCCAGCGACGGCCCGGCGGTCAGCACCCAGGTGTCGGACACCGTGGTCCGGCTCGCCTTCGACGGCCTTCGTACCTAGCGCCGGGCCCGTACCGCACTCGTCCTTGCGGTACGCCTACCGGGAGTCACCTTGCGGCGCCGCTCCGGGCGGGGCGGCGGGCCTGCGGCTGATGCCGCGGCTCTCCGGCCCGGCGGCGGCAGCCGCTGGCGGCGTGTTCCCCGTGGGCACGCAGTAGTCGTCCACGACCAGGTCCGTCTCCTCGAAGACCAGCAGTGTCCGGCTGCTCAACACCTCCGGTATGGCCTGGATCCGGGTCAGCACCAGCTCCCGCAGGGTGCGGTTGTCGGCGGTGTGGACCAGCATCAGCACATCGAAGTCCCCGCTGACCAGGGCGATGTGCGCGACGCCCGGCAGGGTGAGGAGCTGCTCGCGGACGGTGCGCCACGAGTTCTGGACGATCTTGAGTGTGATGTACGCGGACGCGCCCTGGCCTGCCCGCTCGTGATCCACGCGGGCGGCGAAGCCGCGGATGATCCCGTCGTCTATCAGGCGGTTGATGCGCGCGTACGCGTTCGCGCGGGAGACGTGCACCCGGTCGGCCACGGAGCGTATCGACGCCCTGCCGTCCTCCTGGAGCAGGCGCAGGATCGCCCGGTCTATGGCGTCCAGAGAACGCGCGGGCTGCTGGAACTCGGCCATCTGTTCAGTCGCCATCCCCCCGGGCCTCCCTACCATGGACGTACTGCCTCCATCACAGGGTGTGGAGAACCGTTTGTCCACAGGCTGAACGCGAGTGTGGCCAAAATGCCGCCAACGACCGAACAATCGGTAGGCGAGTGGAACCCCACTCGCCCTGCGTGGCACTCGCCCTTCGGCGGGTGCGCGGACACCGCCCATGAGGAGGTGCGCAATGGCCCACCTGTCCCCACCGTCGCCGGCCGCCGCCGGTCCCGCGAAGCGCTCCGCGCGGCCCGCCAAGACGCCGCCGGAGGCCACCGGCCCCGGCCATACTCCGCCGCCCGGTTGGCACCCCCGGATCGACCCGGCACCGCTGCTGCCGGAGCCGGAGCCCTACCGGCTGCTCGGCACCCCCGCCGCCCGGGACGTCGACCCCGCACTGCTGCGCCGGTTGTACGAGGAGCTGGTGCGCGGCCGCCGCTACAACCGGCAGGCGACCGCCCTCACCCAGCAGGGCAGGCTGGCGGTGTATCCGTCGAGCACCGGGCAGGAGGCCTGCCAGGTCGCCGCGGCGCTGGCGCTGCGGCCGCAGGACTGGCTCTTCCCCAGTTACCGGGACACCCTCGCGGTCGTCGCACGGGGCGTCGACCCGGTGCAGGCACTGACCCTGCTCCGCGGGGACTGGCACACCGGATACGACCCGCGGGCGCGGCATGTCGCACCGCTGTGCACCCCGCTGGCCACCCAGCTTCCCCATGCGGTCGGCCTCGCGCACGCGGCCCGGCTGGCGGGCGATGACACGGTGGCGCTCGCGCTCGTCGGTGACGGCGGCACCAGCGAGGGCGACTTCCACGAGGCGCTCAACTTCGCCGCGGTATGGCACGCACCGGTTGTCTTCCTGATACAGAACAACGGATTCGCGATCTCGGTACCGCTGGAGAAGCAGACCGCCGCGCCGTCGCTCGCCCACAAGGCCGTCGGCTACGGGATGCCGGGACGCCTGGTGGACGGAAACGACGCCCCGGCCGTGCACCAGGTGCTGAGCGAGGCGATCGAACGGGCCAGGACCGGAGGCGGTCCCACGCTGGTCGAGGCCGTCACCTACCGGATAGACGCCCACACCAACGCCGATGACGCCACCCGCTACCGCGATGCCGTACAGGTCGATCAGTGGCGCGCGCACGATCCCATCGACCTGCTGGAGCGCGAGCTGCGCGACCGGGACCTCATCGATGACGCGGAGCTGAAGGCCGTCGCGGAGAGCGCCGAAGCGCTGGCGGCGCGGCTGCGCGAGGAGATGAACGCAGATCCGGTGCTGGACCCGATGGAGCTGTTCGACCACGTCTACGCCGAGCAGACCGCTCAACTACGCGAACAGGCCGCCCAGCTGCGGGCTGAGCTGGATGCCGAGGAGGACCGATGAGCACCGCGACCGCTCCGGCGTCCGCGCCCGCCGCGCGCAAACCGGCCACCATGGCCCAGGCGTTGCGCCAGGCGCTGCATGACGCCCTTGCGGACGATGCCAGCGTCCACGTCCTCGGCGAGGACGTCGGCACCCTCGGCGGCGTCTTCCGGATCACCGACGGCCTCACCAAGGAGTTCGGCCCTGACCGGGTCACCGACACCCCGCTGGCCGAGGCCGGAATCCTGGGCACCGCGGTCGGCATGGCGATGTACGGGCTGCGGCCGGTGGTGGAGATGCAGTTCGACGCCTTCGCCTATCCGGCGATAGAGCAACTGATCAGCCATGTCGCCAGGATGCGCAACCGCACGCGAGGCGCGATGCCGCTGCCGATCACCATACGGATTCCCTACGGCGGCGGGATCGGCGGTGTCGAGCACCACAGCGACTCCTCGGAGGCGTACTACCTGCACACGCCCGGACTGCACGTCGTCACCCCGGCGACCGTCGCGGACGCCTACGGACTGCTGCGCGCTTCGATCGCCTCCGATGACCCCGTGGTCTTCCTGGAGCCCAAGCGGCTGTACTGGTCCAAGGCCGACTGGTCGGCCGACGCACCGCAGGGCGTGCCGCCGCTGGGGCGGGCCGTGGTGCGCCGCGCCGGGCGCTCGGCGACCCTGATCACCTACGGCCCCTCGCTGCCGGTGTGCCTGGAGGCGGCCGAGGCGGGGCGGCAGGAGGGCTGGGACCTGGAGGTCGTCGATCTGCGGAGCCTGGTCCCGTTCGACGACGAGACGGTGTGCGACTCGGTACGCAGGACGGGCCGCGCGGTGGTCGTCCACGAGTCGAGCGGATTCGGCGGGGCGGGCGCGGAGATAGCGGCCCGGATCACCGAGCGCTGCTTCCACCACTTGGCGGCTCCGGTGCTGCGCGTCGCGGGCTTTGACATCCCCTATCCGCCGCCGATGCTGGAGCGGTACCACCTGCCCGGTGTCGACCGGGTACTGGACGCGGTGGCCCGTTTGCAGTGGGAGGCGAACTGATGCCGCAGGTGTTGGAGTTCACCCTGCCCGACCTGGGGGAGGGGTTGACCGAGGCCGAGATCGTACGGTGGCTGGTCGAGGTCGGCGATGTGGTCGCCGTCGACCAGCCGGTGGTCGAGGTCGAGACGGCGAAGGCCATGGTCGAGGTGCCGTGTCCCTACGGTGGCGTGGTCACCGCGCGGTTCGGCGAGCCGGGTGACGAAGTGCCGGTCGGCAAGCCGCTGGTGACGGTCGCGGTGGACGGTCAGGGTGCCGCGCCGGAGTCCGTCGCGGACTTTCCGGACACCGCGCGCCAGACCGGTGGCTCCGGCGCTGAGTCGGGTTCCGGGAGCGTGCTCGTCGGGTACGGGACGGGCGGCGCGGCTCCGCGCCGGCGCCGGGTCCGGCCGGGCGCGGACGTGCGCGCCGAAGACGGTGCGGAAGGCGGTGCGGAAGGCGGCGTCGCCGAGGGACCGGTGCCCGTCGTCTCCCCGCTTGTCCGTCGGCTGGCGCGTGAACACGGCCTGGATCTGCGTACGTTGCGCGGCACCGGGAAGAACGGCCTGATACTGCGCACGGACGTCGAGCGCGCCATCGCCGCGGCGGAGCCCGCGACCGTCCCCGCCCTCGCCAACGGGTCTGCCACACAGGCCGGTTCGCCGGTGGCCGTCGGTACGGAGACCCGGGTGCCGTTGCGCGGCCTGCGCGGCCTGGTCGCCGAGAAGCTGTCCCGCAGCCGACGGGAGATCCCCGACGCCACCACCTGGGTGGACGCCGACGCCACGGAGCTGCTGGCGGTGCGGGCCGCGATGAACGCCGCCAGCGGTGCCCGGAAAGTGTCGGTGCTGGCGCTGCTGGCCCGTATCTGCACCGCGGCGCTGGCCCGCTACCCCGAGCTCAACGCCAGGGTGGACACCGAGCGCAACGAGATAGTGCGGCTGCCGGCCGTGCATCTCGGATTCGCCGCGCAGACCGACCGCGGCCTGGTCGTACCGGTGATCAGGGACGCCCACGCCCGGACGACCGAAGAGCTGGCGGCGGAGATCGCCCGCCTCACCGAGGCGGCCCGCGCGGGCACGCTCAGCCCCGCCGAACTCACCGGAGGCACCTTCACGCTCAACAACTACGGGGTGTTCGGGGTCGACGGCTCCACGCCGATCATCAACCACCCCGAGGCGGCGATGCTCGGCGTCGGGCGAATAGCGGCCAAACCGTGGGTTCATGAAGGCGAGTTGGCGGTACGGCAGGTCGTCCAACTGTCCTTCACCTTCGATCACCGGGTCTGCGACGGCGGAACGTCCGGCGGCTTCCTGCGCTTCGTCGCGGACTGTGTGGAGCAGCCCGCGGTGCTGCTGCGCGGCGTGTAGGCCGCGGGGCCGCTCTGGGGGGCGGAGACGGGTGGTTCGGCGCCGGGGGCTCGGCCGTGGGGGTTGCTCGCTGTTGCGGCGGGATCCTTCTGGGCCAGGCCCCCGCTTTCGGGGGCAAGCCCACACCCCCTGTGGGGGCGGCGGGGCATACTCGCGGGCATGGGGATCAGGACCGGATACGACGCCGTCGTGCTCGCCGGGGGCGCCGCGCGACGGTTGGGCGGGGCCGACAAACCGGCCCTTCGGGTGGGCGGTACGACTCTGCTCGACCGCGTGCTCGACGCCTGCGCGGGCGCGGGCGCCACGGTCGTCGTGGGGCCGCGCCGCCACACCCTGCGGCCGGTTCGGTGGACCCGGGAGAGCCCGCCCGGCGGCGGTCCGCTGCCCGCCTTGGCGGCGGGGCTCCGGCACACCTCGGCGGAGCTGGTCCTCGTCCTCGCCGCCGACCTGCCGTTCCTCACCCCGGCGACGGTGGCCGCACTGCTCGACGCGGTATCCGCCGATGCCGACGGTGCCGTGCTGGTGGACCCGGAGGGCATCGAGAACCCACTGGTCGCCGCGTACCGCGCGGCCGGGCTGCGCCGCGAACTCGACCTGCTGGTGGAGGAGCGCGGCGCTTTGGACGGCCTGCCGCTGCGGCGGCTCACCGCCCGGCTGGAACTGCGGCGGCTACCCGACCCGGGCGGCCTGGCCTCCTTCGACTGCGACACCTGGGATGCCCTGGATACCGCCCGCGCGCGGATCAGGGAGCATGGACATGTGCTGGACGAATGGATTGCCGCGGCCAAGGCCGAACTCGGTATCGACCTCGATGTCGACACCGCGACCCTGCTCGACCTCGCGCGCGACGCCGCGCACGGAGTGGCCCGCCCGGCCGCACCGCTGACGACGTTCCTGGTCGGATACGCGGCGGCGGGCGCGGGCGGTGGGCCCGAGGCGGTGGCGGAGGCCACCCGCAAGGCCGCGGAGCTCGCCCGGCGTTGGGCCGCGGAGAGCACCGGGAACGCCGGGGTCGGCGAGAACCCCGGGGGCACCGCGGCCGACGGCGGCTCGGGTGAGCACGGGGCGGGAACGTCCGCCCGATGACCCCCTTCGCCGCATCCGGCCACCGGACGACCAACCCCCGCGAGGGCGCCGCCCCCGCCTCCGAGGCGACCGACCCCCGTGAGGGCGCCGCCTCCGCCTGCGAGGCGACCGACCCCCGTGAGGGTGCCGCCTCCGCCTGCGAGGCGACCGACCCCCGTGAGGGTGCCGCCTCCGCCTGCGATGTGGCCGATGCCTGCGGATGTGACCCGGCTCCCGCGGCCTCCGAGGCGACCGGCCCCCGTGAGGGTGCAGTCCCCGCCTCCGATGTGGCCGATGCTCGCGTGGGCGCCGCCTCGGTCTCCGATGTGACCGACCCCCGTGAGGGCGCCGTCCCCGCCTCCGAGGCGACCGACCCCCGTGAGGGCGCCGCACCCGATGTCGCTCTGCCCTGGACCGAGGCGTGTCGCGTCGCGCGGGGCGCGGGGCGGCGGCTGGCCGCGGTGCGGCGGTCGCTGGACGACGCGGTGGGCGGCGTGCTGGACGGGCCGCTGGAGGCGTTGACGGATCTGCCCGCGTTCGACACCTCGGCGATGGACGGCTGGGCGGTCGCCGGTCCCGGGCCCTGGCAGGTGGTCGGCGAGGCGCTGGCCGGACAGCGCCCGCACCCCGCACTGCTGAACGGCCAAGCGGTCCGCATCGCCACGGGAGCCGCGGTTCCGCCCGGGGCGACCGCCGTCATACGCAGGGAACACGGGCGTATCGCCCAGGACCCCACCACTCCCCAGTCGACCTCCCCGCACCGCGCCGGTCCCGAACGGCCGCACCTCACGGTCGCGCGGCCGCCGGTTCCCGGTCAGGACGTGCGGCCGCGCGGTCAGGAGTGCCGCGCGGGCGACCGGCTGCTGCCGTCCGGCAGCGCTGTCACCGCGGCGGTCCTCGGGCTGGCGGCGGCGGCCGGATACGACGAGCTGCGCGTCGTCCCGCGGCCCCGGGTGGATCTCCTCGTACTCGGTGACGAGTTGCTGTGGCACGGTCTGCCGCGCGACGGCCGGGTGAGGGACGCGCTCGGTCCGCTGCTCGCGCCCTGGCTGCGCCGACTCGGCGGTGAGGTCGGTGCCGTACGGAGGCTGGGCGATGACCCGGAGCTGCTGTACCGGGCCGTGAGCGACAGCGAGGCCGACCTGGTGGTCACCACCGGGGGCACGGCGTCGGGACCGGTCGACTTCGTCCACCCCGTGCTGCGCCGACTTGGCGCGCGCCTGCTGGTGGACGGCGTCGCGGTGCGCCCAGGACATCCGATGCTGGTGGCCCAACTCACCGGCGGGCGGCCGTTCGTCGGGCTGCCGGGCAATCCGCTCGCCGCGGTGTCCGGTGTGCTGACACTCGTCGCGCCCGTCCTGCGGACGCTCGGCGGACGCCCGGAACCCGCCACGCGGCGCGCCGTGTTGACCGATGGCGTTCCCGGACATCCCACGGACACCCGGCTGGTGCCGGTCGCGCTCAACGAGCGGACGAACACGGCCGAACCGCTGCGCTTCCACGGTCCCGCGATGCTGCGCGGTCTCGCGGCGGCGGACGCGATGGCGGTGATCACGCCCGGTGGTGCGGCATCGGCCGGAACCGAGGTCGCCGTCCTGGACCTCGACTGGGACTAGCCGACCGCACGCCGACCCCGCCGCCCGCGTTGTCGTGGTAGCCCTCGCGGTCCGCGTGGACGATGAACGCCGTCGCGACCAGCACCGCGGCGGCGATCGCCAGACGCCGGCCCACCTGCCGCAACGGCGCCACCGCGGCTTCGGCGGGCAGCAGCACATGGCCGCCGGCCGCGGGGTCCAGGGCGGCAGCGGTGGCGGCATCCGCATCGGCGTCGGTGGCGGCAGCGTTCCGCGGCGACCGCAGTCGGGGTGCTCTGCCGTTCCTCGGCCGAGGGTCTGTCATCTCGGGTACGTCGGGTGCGTGGGGGAGCCGCGGCGGCGGTGGCGTATCGGGCGTTCCGCGGTGTCGGCGGTGCCTTGCGCCGCGGTCCCATGGTCGCTGATGCGAAGGGGCGCGCGGAGTAGCCTCGCGCTCATGTACGCGATCACGATTCCCGACCCCGGCGGTCCGGAGGCCCTGGTGTGGGCCGAGGTCCCCGACCCCGAACCAGGCGAGGGCGAGGTGCTGGTCGATGTGGTGGCCAGTGCCGTCAACCGCGCCGATCTGCTGCAGCGTCAGGGCTTCTACGATCCGCCGCCCGGCGCTCCCCCGTACCCGGGTCTGGAGTGCTCGGGGCGGATCTCGGCGCTCGGCCCGGGCGTCTCCGGCTGGTCGGTCGGCGACGAGGTGTGTGCGCTGCTCTCGGGCGGCGGCTACGCGCATCGGGTGGCCGTCCCGGCGGGCCAACTGCTCCCCGTCCCCAGAGGTGTTGACCTCGTGGAGGCGGCCGCGCTGCCCGAGGTCGCCGCGACGGTGTGGTCCAACGTCTTCATGATCGCCCATCTGCGGCCGGGCGAGACGCTGTTGGTGCACGGCGGTGCGAGCGGTATCGGCACCATGGCGGTCCAGCTCGCCAAGGCGGTCGGCGCCCGGGTCGCCGTGACGGCCTCGGGACAGCAGAAGCTGGAGCGCTGCCGCGAGTTGGGCGCGGATGTCCTGATCAACTACCGGGAGCAGGACTTCGTCGAGGAACTGCGCACGGCCACCGACGGCACTGGCGCGGACGTCATTCTCGACATCGTCGGCGCCAAGTACCTCAGCCGGAACGTGGACGCGCTGGCGGTCAACGGCCGTCTTGCCATCATCGGCCTACAGGGCGGCACGAAGGCCGAGTTGGACCTCGGCAAGCTGCTGGGCAAGCGCGCCGCGGTGATGGCCACATCGCTGCGCGGCCGCCCGCTCGACGAGAAGGCGGCGATCATCGCGGCGGTGCGCGAACATGTCTGGCCGCTGATCGAGAGCGGCCGGGTCAGGCCGATTGTGGACCGCACCCTCCCGATGCGCGAAGCGGCGCAGGCGCACCGGGTGGTCGAGGCGAGCGAGCACGTGGGCAAGGTCGTACTCGTCGTCTGAGCGGGTCCGTGGCGAAGGGGGCGACGGAGGAGTTCCGGCGCCCCCTTCGCGCGTCCATCATCCGCCGTCTGCCCGAGATGCCGGGATTGTTGCTCTATGTAACGCTGAAGGCACCGGACGATTCAGCCATGGAAGGCGGAGGTGCCGTGCCGTGACGTCAGCAGCCCGAAACCGGTACGCGCCCGGCAGGGCAGCGGGTCTCGCCATCGCCGTATCGGCCACGCTGATGTCCTTCGCAGTGCACGCGCCGCCCGCCGCCGCGCACTCGCACCGCATACACCACGGCTGCATACACCGCAGCCGCGTACACCACATACGGCAGCCGCAGCCCGGCTCCGTGACCCACACCGCGCCGCGCGCCCCGCACCGCCTCTCGACGGCGCGACCGAAGCCCGGCGGGCTGGCCGGGACCAGGGCGGGCGAAGGCCGCAGGCATCCGGGGCGCGGCGCCGACCAGCCGGAACTCGGCGTACCGGCGCCCGCGCATCCCGCCGAACCCCAGCATCGGACACCCGACGCCGCACCGCGTGACCGCGCCCCCGCCCACCCGCCGCGGCCAGGGCACATACCCCGGCCGCCGCACCAGCCCCGCCGGCCCCAGCGGTCCGAGCGGGACGGATCGGCGGCCGACGCCGCGATGCTGCCGGACCCGTGGCAGGACGGCGCCCTCGACCCGTGGCAGGACGAGGAGGACCCACCGCAGGCGGGGGACGTGCGTCCGCACGTCACCAGGACCATGGACCCGCCCGCACCGCAGCCCTCGCAGCCAGTCGCCCCCAGCGCCTCGCCCACCGGCTCCGCCGTCCTCGGCGCAGGTCAGGCTGCCCGCCGCCCCGGTGGCCCGGTGTTCGACATACTGCCGCTCGGCACCGGCTTCGCCCTGATCGGCCTCGGGTTCGGCTTCATAGCGCTGCGACTGCGCCGCCGCTGAGGGGCCGCTTATGTCAGAAACCCGGGGGAAGGCGGTAGGAGGGTGGATCACGTGTGCGCCGGGGCACACCCAAGGGTGAACCAGGTGTGCGAGAGAATGGCGGCATGGAGATGCCGATGAACGAACGGTCGCAGCAGGACAACCCGCATGTGCTGGTCGTCGGCCCGGACGGAATGGCCCTGGGCGGCCAGAGCGGTCAGGAAGGCGAGTCTCGCGAGGTTCCGGTCACCGAGATGGTCGAGCAGCCCGCGAAGGTCATGCGCATCGGCAGCATGATCAAGCAGCTTCTGGAGGAAGTGCGGGCGGCACCTCTCGACGAGGCGAGTCGACAGCGCCTCAAGGAGATCCACCACAGCTCGATCAAGGAGCTGGAAGACGGTCTGGCACCGGAGCTCGTCGAGGAGTTGGAGCGGCTCTCGCTCCCGTTCACCGAGGAGAGCGTGCCGAGCGAGGCCGAACTGCGCATCGCCCAGGCCCAGTTGGTCGGCTGGCTGGAGGGCCTGTTCCACGGCATCCAGACCACCCTGTTCGCCCAGCAGATGGCCGCACGGGCGCAGTTGGAGCAGATGAGGCGCGCTCTTCCGCCGGGACTTGTCTCGGGCCATGAGGACGAGGAGGGCGGCCACCCGGGCGCCACCCGCTCGGGGCCGTACCTGTAGCCCGCGGGAAACGAAGGGTCCCGGCACACTTGGCGTGTGCCGGGACCCTTCGTGTTCGGCCGTCAGTCGTCGCTCTTCGGGTCAGCCGCCGCTCTTGCCCGTCGACACGATCAGGGTGATCTGGTCCGTCTTCGGGTTGAACTCGCCGTATTTGTCCGGGGATTCGCTCATCACGATGCCCTTGCCCCAGACGTTCTCGTCCTCGTACTGGAGCTTGTACTTCCAGCCGGCCGCGTTCATGCAGGCCTTGACCGAGTCGATGTACTTGAAGGTCAGGTCGGGCATGATGATCTTGCCGCCGCTGTCCGTGAAGCCGCCGGACGCCTGTGTGCAGGTGCTGGGGTCGACGGTCCGGCTCGGGTCGCCCATCTTGATGTCGCTGCCGCCGTGGCCGCCGGGCGCCGCCGTGGGCTGTGACACGTCCGTCGGGCCGGGCGTCGGGTGCGACTTGGTCTTGTGGCTCATCGTCGCGATGATCGAGATGAGCACCACACCGATCACCGCGGCGACCCCGATGAAGATCAGCAGCGGCTTCCAGTTCCCGCCGCTCCTGCGCGGCGCGGGGGCCGGGGTGCGGTACGCGGGCGTCGGGCGCGGGGTGGGCGGCGGGGTCTGGAAGCCCCCCGCGTTGTACTGCTGCTGGTACTGGTTCGGCGGCGGGGTCGGCGGCCCGTAGTTCACCGGCGGCGGCGTGGCCGCCTGCGGCTGGTACGGCGAGTGCACCGGGCCCGGCGCCGGGGTGTGCGGATCGCCGGTCGCGTTCGGGAAGACCGCGAAGGAGCCGGGGTGGCCGGTCGCGGCCGCCTGGTGGGCCTTCGGGCCCTCGCTGATCACCAGCGGTGTCGCGGTGCCCTTGGCGGCCGAGGAGACCCGCTCGCACTCGTCCTGCATCGTCTCGGCGGTCGGGAACCGGTCCGCCGGATTCTTCCGCAGCGCCCGCGCCACCAGCGCGTCCACCGCGGGCGGCAGCGACCGGTTGATCGACGAGGGGGCCGGCGGCTCCTCCTGTACGTGCTGGTAGGCCACGGACAGCGGGGAGTCACCGTCGAAGGGCAGCCGCCCGGTCAGCAGCTCGAACAGCATGCAGCCGACCGAGTACAGGTCGGAGCGCGCGTCCACGCCGCGGCCCAGCGCCTGTTCCGGCGAGAGGTACTGCGGCGTACCGACGACCATGCCGGTCTGCGTCATGGAGGTCACACCGGACTGCAGCGCCCGGGCGATGCCGAAGTCCATCACCTTGACGACGCCGCGCTTGGTCAGCATGACGTTGCCCGGCTTGATGTCCCGGTGCACCAGGCCCATCTCGTGGCTGACCGCGAGCGCGGCCAGCACATCACCGGTGATCTTCAGTGCCTTCTCGGTCGGCATCGCCCCGTGCTCCGCCACGTCCTCGTCGAGGATCTGCCGCAGCGGCTTGCCGTCCACCAGCTCCATCACGATGTACGGGATGGAACGGCCGTCTATCTCGTCCTCGCCCGAGTCGAAGACGGAGACGATGTTGGTGTGGTTGAGCTTGGCGACGGACTGTGCCTCGCGGCGGAAGCGCTCACGGAAGGACGCCTCACGGCCGAGTTCACTGTGCAGGGTCTTGATTGCGACCGGGCGTTCCAGCACAGTGTCGTAGCCGAAGTGGACGGAGGCCATCCCGCCCTCGCCGAGCAGGCTGCGCAACTCGTAACGGCCGCCGCCGACCGTAGTGCCCGAGAAGTCGCCCCGTGCGTCCCCGCTCATGTAACCGCTTCCCCCTCGGCGCACGGGAACCGTACGCACAAGACACCGATCTTCAGTCTGTTTGAGTCTGCCCGCCAAGTCTGCCGGAGTCGGTTAATGCGTCAAGTTGTCTGACCGATCCGTCACCGGATGCCCGGGAAACCGTTCCCGAACCGTGAACAACGTGCCGACCGCCGTTGTGAGCAGTCTGTGCGTAATGCGGTTTGTGCAGGTGAGGGCGGTACGAGGCGGGTTGTCCCGACTGACGCGTCCCATGGTTCACCGGGAAGGCGGTAGCGTTCCTCTTCGTACCACCCCAGTACTACCCAAGTACGAAGCACCTGTACGAGGCGATGAGCGACGGCGAGGACTGATGGACCAGACGCAGCCCTCGGGCGACCCCGAGGAGTCCTCGGCCCTCGGTGCCGAGGCGTACGACACACCGGATCTGTGGGGCGCCAACGGGTTCATGGGTGACGGCCGGTACCGGCTCACCCGGCGCCTGGGGCGCGGCGGCATGGCCGAGGTCTTCGCGGCGGAGGACGTCCGGCTGGGCCGCACGGTCGCGGTGAAGCTGCTCCGCAGTGATCTCGCGGAGGACCCGGTCTCCAAGGCCCGCTTCACCCGCGAGGCGCAGTCGGTCGCGGGACTCAACCACCACGCGGTGGTCGCGGTGTACGACTCCGGCGAGGACCGGGTCGGCAACAACGTCGTCCCGTACATCGTCATGGAGCTGTGCGAGGGCCGCACCATCCGCGACCTGCTGATCAACTCCGAGGCGCCACCGGTCGACCAGGCGTTGATCATCGTCTCCGGAGTGCTTGAGGCGCTCGCGTACAGCCACCAGCACGGCATCGTGCACCGTGACATCAAGCCCGCCAACGTGATCATCACCAACGCGGGCGCGGTCAAGGTCATGGACTTCGGCATCGCCCGGGCGCTGCACGGCGCGTCCACCACCATGACGCAGACCGGCATGGTCATGGGCACGCCGCAGTACCTCTCGCCCGAGCAGGCGCTCGGCAAGGCGGTCGACCACCGCTCCGACCTGTACGCGACCGGCTGCCTGCTCTACGAACTCCTCACGCTGCGCCCGCCGTTCACCGGTGAGACCCCGCTCTCGGTGGTCTACCAGCACGTACAGGACGATCCGCGGATCCCCTCGGACGTCAACGACCGGGTGCCGCCCGAGCTCGACGGCATGGTGCTGCGCGCGCTCGCCAAGAACCCGGACGATCGCTTCCAGAGCGCCGAGGAGATGCACGGCCTCGTGCAGTACGCCCTGCGCATGCTCCACGAGCAGGGCGGTTGGACGGGCGCCTGGGACACCGGCTACGTGGACCACTCGGCCGGATCGGCGGCCGCCGCCGGCATCGCCGCCACCACGGTGCTGCCGCACGCTCAGGCGGGGCACACCGCCGAGCTCGGCCCGCCGCTGCTGATGGGCCCGCCCAGTGGCGACGGCCCGGGCGGTTACGGGGGCGACGGCGGCCATGGCCGTGGCAACGGAGACGGCCGCAGCCACCGCGGCCGCAACACCGCGCTGCTGGTGGTCGCCGCGATCCTGGCGATCGGCCTGGGGGTCTTCTTCGCGATGAACGTGAGTCACCACGGCGGCAAGGGCGGCACCAGCACGGGCAACAGCCCCGCGCCGAGCGGGTCGCAGAGCGCCAGCCCCAGCGACTCGCCCAGCGACAGCAGTTCGCCGAGCGACCAGTCCAGCCTGGACACCACCACCGGACAGTCGGGCAGCGGTTCGACGGACCAGCCGTCCGAGCCGACGCACAGCCGTCAGCCCAGTTCGGAGCCGCCGAGCTCGCAGCCGCCGTCCTCGCCGCCACCGTCCTCGCCCGGGACCTCCACGGGCACGACGAACCAGGGCACCTCGCAGGGCGCCAACACCGGCACCACGAGCGGCACCGGTACCAGCAAGGGCACCACGTCGGGCACGTCCTCCGGCACTTCGCAGGGGACCACCGACGGCACGACGGCCGGTACGAGCCAGGGCGCCGCGCAGGGGACCATCGCGGGCCCGATGGGCTGACCGGCCGATCTCTCAGTTGGTGAACGCCGCGAGTACGGCCTCGTACTCGCGGGTCCACCACACCGCGAGACCGGCCGCGGCCGGGAAGAGCGGATCGGCCCGGCAGTCATGGCGCTGGTAGCGCCAGCGCAGCATCCAGAAGTCGTTCAGCCGCTCCCACCACACCCGGTGCACGGCCGCCGTCAGCTCCGCCACGGGCACCCCGGCGGCCGCCCGGTACGCCCGCGCGTACTGGCGCACCTTCGCCAGGTCCAGGGTGCCGTCGCAGTCCCGGACAAAGAAGATCACCGCGGCCCGTACCGCCTCTTCGGCGCGCGGCTGGACGCCCAGGCGGTCCCAGTCGACGATCGCGGCCGGTTCCGCGCCCTGGTAGAGCAGGTTGAGCGGATGGAAGTCGCCGTGCACCCAGCCGGTGACCCGGGTGGTGGCATCGGCCGGACGGCGGTGCGCATGCCGTTCGAGCAGCGCCCGGCGCTCCACGAGGCGGTGCTCGGCCAGTTCGTCGAAGGCGTCGCGGGGCCGCCGCTCGCGGGCCAGCCGCAGCAGTTCGTCGATGAGCGCGTAGGTGTCCTCGGGCACTGCGGACGAGTGCGCGGCCGGGTGGGCGGCGGTGTGCGCGTCGGCGGCCAGCACCCGGGCCAGCGCGATGTGGACCAGGCCGAGCAGGGCACCGAGATGGCGGGACTGCCGCTCGGTCAGTTCGGCGCCCGCCCGGTGCCGCCCCTCGACCCACGGGTACAGCGCGTAGGGCCGGCCGCCGATGACCGCCACCGTACGGCCCTCGGTGTCGGCCAGCGGTGCCGCGACCGGCAGCCCGAGTGCGCCGAGCCGCAGCGTGGCGCGGTGCTGGCGGGCGATGGTCGCCGGGTGGGCGGTGTCACGGTCCGTGACCCGGTCCGGGTCGCGGAGGTAGTGCTTGAGGAAGAAGCGGCCGCGGGTGGTCGCCAGCTGGTAGCCGCGGTTGAGCAGCCCCTGTGCCACCGGCTCGCAGGACAGCGGCGTCCCGGCGCCCTCGTAGCGGCGGAGCAGCGCTCCCAGCGTGTGGTCGGAGGGCGGCGCCGTTGCCGGGCTAGGAGGGGGCACCCGGCGAATGGTAGATCACCGCAGATCACGTGGTGTATCCGTGATGCCACTGCGGGGCGCTGCCCGAGCCGGACGCGATGCTCAATGCGCAGGTGGACGGGGCGGTGCTGGCCGCATACACCGTTTTCGGTCGTTCCCCGAACGATACAATTGCGCGCGACTCCGCTCACCTGAGTTATGGCCGCTCGGCGGATCCTGATGCCGTTGTGGCGTTGAGAAGATCCCGCCGCGACGGTGGGCAACCCCGATCGCGCGGACCGGTGGTCATCCGCCTGCCGCCGACCACGACACCCCGGTGGTCAGGATCCGCCGGACGGCTCTGGGCCGCCCTCAGCCCTGTTGCGGCTCGTCCGTGCGCATACGCGCAACGAACGCGGCTGCCTGGGTGCGCCGTTCCATGCCGAGCTTGGCGAGCAGCGAGGAGACGTAGTTCTTCACGGTCTTCTCGGCCAGGTGCAGCCGCTCGCCGATCTGCCGGTTGGTGAGGCCCTCGCCGATCAGGTCGAGGATCCTGCGGTCACGCTCGGTGAGGTTCGCAAGACGCGCGTCACCCTTGTCGTCGCCGCGCCGCAGCCGCTCCAGCACCCGGGCCGTGGCCACCGGGTCCAGCAGCGACCGCCCGGCCGCCACATCCCGTACCGCGGTGAGCAGATCGGTGCCGCGGATCGCCTTGAGGACGTACCCGGCGGCCCCTGCCATGATCGCGTCGAACAGCGCCTCGTCGTCCGCGAAGGACGTGAGCATCAGGCACTTGATCTCCGGCTGCGCGGAGCGGACCTCACGGCACACCTCGACACCGCTGCCATCCGGAAGGCGGACGTCCAGCACAGCGACATCCGGCCGGGTGGCCGGGATGCGGACCAGCGCGTCAGCCGCGGTGCCGGCCTCGCCCACCACCTCGACATCGTCCTCTACGGAGAGCAACTCCTGCACACCACGGCGTACTACTTCGTGGTCGTCAACCAGGAATACCGTGATTTTTCCTTCATCAGGCACCAAACCAGCCTCGCACACAATTGGATCTCCTCACCTCTTACGCAGTTTCGATCCGCGAGATAGCGTGCGGTTGTCCCGGTGGCCTGCCGGAATCGCCAGTTACTAGGAAATCAAAGCAAAACCGCAGGTAGATGCCCCTTCGCGCATTTGCGGGAGTAGTGGGTAACGTGCTTTTTGCAGGCCGTCAGCCGGGACAGAAGTCACTCCCGGCCCGGCCCGCCGCACACACCCCGTGCGCCGCGCCGAGTCGGGTGAGCCCGCACTGGTTCCCGGCGGACCCCGGGGGCCGGACAGACGGAGGAGCAGACGTGAGCGTGAAAAGCACTGCCGCGCGCAGCAGCCGCGGCGGCGCGAAGCGTCGAGGGGGAGCCGGGCGCAAGCCTGAACTCGTGCAGCTTCTGACCCCCGAGGGTGAACGCGTCGAACACAGCGAGTACTCCATCGACCTGACCCCGGAGGAACTGCGCGGCCTGTACCGCGACATGGTGTTCACCCGGCGCTTCGACGGCGAGGCGGTCACTCTGCAGCGCCAGGGCGAGCTGGGTCTGTGGGCCTCCCTGCTGGGCCAGGAGGCGGCGCAGATCGGCTCCGGCCGGGCCACTCGCCCCGATGACTACGTGTTCCCCACCTACCGCGAGCACGGTGTCGCATGGACCCGTGGCGTTGATCCGCTGAACCTGCTCGGCATGTTCCGCGGGGTCAACAACGGTGGCTGGGACCCGAACCTGAACAATTTCCACCTGTACACGATCGTCATCGGTTCGCAGGCACTGCACGCCACCGGTTACGCGATGGGTGTCGCCAAGGACGGCGCGGACTCCGCGGTCATCGCCTATTTCGGTGATGGCGCGTCCAGCCAGGGTGACGTGGCCGAGGCATTCACTTTCGCGGCGGTCTACAACGCTCCCGTGGTGTTCTTCTGCCAGAACAACCAGTGGGCGATCTCCGAACCCACCGAGCGGCAGACCCGGGTGCCGATCTACCAGCGTGCCGCCGGGTTCGGCTTCCCGGGCGTACGTGTCGACGGCAATGACGTGCTCGCCGTGCTGGCGGTCACCCGGGCGGCGCTGGAGCACGCCCGCTCCGGTGAGGGGCCGATGCTGGTCGAGGCGTTCACCTACCGGATGGGCGCGCACACCACCTCCGACGACGCCACCCGTTACCGGTTGGACGAGGAGACCGAGGAGTGGGCGGCCAAGGACCCGATCGCCCGACTGAAGGCCTACCTCGCCAACGAGGGTCTGGCGGACGAGACGTTCTTCGCCGAGGTCGAGGCGGAGAGCGACGCGCTGGCCAAGCGGGTGCGCGAGGGCGTACGCGCCATGCCGAACCCCGAGCCGATGGCGATCTTCGACAACATTTACGCGGACGGGCATGCGCTGGTAGACGAGGAGCGCGCCCAATTCGCCGCATACCAGGCCTCGTTCGAGGGTTCCGAGGAAGGGGCTGCGCGATGACGTCGCCGAAGACCATGACGATCGCCAAGGCGATCAACGAATCGCTGCGCACCTCCCTGGAGACCGACCCGAAGGTCCTGGTCATGGGCGAGGACGTGGGCAAGCTCGGCGGCGTCTTCCGGGTCACCGACGGACTGCAGAAGGACTTCGGCGAGGAGCGGGTGATCGACACCCCGCTCGCCGAGTCCGGCATCGTCGGTACCGCGATCGGCCTCGCGCTGCGCGGCTACCGCCCGGTGGTGGAGATCCAGTTCGACGGTTTCGTCTTCCCCGCGTACGACCAGATCGTCACCCAGCTCGCGAAGATGCACGCCCGCGCGCTCGGCAAGGTGAAGCTGCCGGTCGTCATCCGCATTCCGTACGGCGGCGGCATCGGTGCGGTGGAGCACCACAGCGAGTCGCCGGAGGCGCTGTTCGCGCATGTCCCGGGCCTGAAGGTGGTCTCGCCCGCGACACCGTCGGACGCCTACTGGATGATGCGGCAGGCCACCGAGTGCGACGACCCGGTCATCTTCTTCGAGCCGAAGCGCCGTTACTGGGACAAGGGCGAGGTCGACACGGCAGCCGTGCCCGCGCCGCTGCACCGCGCGCGGATCGCCCGTGAGGGCACCGATCTCACGCTGGCCGCGTACGGTCCGATGGTGAAGACCTGCCTTGAGGCCGCCGCGGCTGCCGAGGAGGAGGGCCACAGCCTGGAGGTGCTGGACCTGCGGTCGATGTCGCCGATCGACTTCGACACCCTGCAGGCGTCGGTGGAGAAGACCCGGCGGCTGGTGGTGGTGCATGAGGCGCCGGTCTTCCTGGGCACGGGCGCCGAGGTCGCGGCCCGGATCACCGAGCGCTGCTTCTACCACCTCGAAGCGCCGGTGCTGCGCGTGGGCGGTTTCCATGCGCCGTATCCGCCGGCCCGGTTGGAGGAGGACTACCTCCCGAACCTGGACCGTGTGCTCGACGCCGTCGACCGCGCGCTGGCGTTCTGAGAGCCGAGGAGAGCAGTGATCGTGACTACCCCTTCTCAGCGCTTCCGCGAGTTCAAGATGCCCGACGTGGGCGAGGGACTCACCGAGGCCGAAATCCTCAAGTGGTACGTGGCCGTTGGTGACACCGTGTCCGACGGGCAGGTCGTCTGTGAGGTGGAGACGGCCAAGGCAGCCGTCGAACTCCCCATCCCCTTCGACGGCCTGGTGTCCGAGATCCGCTTCGACGAGGGCTCGACGGTGGACGTGGGCACGTCCATCATCACCGTCGACACCACCCCGGGCGCCCCGGCCGAGGCGGCTGCCCCCGCCGCTGCCGAGCCCGAGGCGCCCGCCGCCGAACCGGAGCCGCCCAAGCGGCAGGCGGTACTGGTGGGTTACGGGGTCGCCGAGTCGTCGACGAAGCGCCGCCCGCGCAAGGCGTCCGCCGCACCGGCCGCCCCTTCGGTCGTGCCCCAGCAGCCCGTGCTCAACGGCGCCGCCGCACCGGAGGTGCCCGGCCCGCTGGTGCCCGAGGCGCCTCGCCCGCTGGCCAAGCCGCCGGTACGCAAGCTCGCCAAGGACCTCGGCGTCGATCTGGCCTCGGTAGTACCGACCGGGCCGCACGGGGTCATCACCCGCGAGGACGTCCAGGCGGCGGCAGCGCCCGCCCCGGCGCCCGTCGAACCGGTGGCGCCCGTGGCCCCCGCGGAGCAGGTGGCCGTTTCACGTGAAACACGGGAAACCCGGGTGCCGATCAAGGGGGTGCGCAAGGCGACCGCGCAGGCGATGGTGGCCAGCGCCTTCACCGCCCCGCATGTGACCGAGTTCGTGACCTTCGACATCACCCGCACCATGCGGCTGGTGCAGGAGCTGAAGACCGATCCGGCGTTCGCCGGGCTCAAGGTCAGCCCGCTGCTGCTGGTCGCCAAGGCGCTGCTGGTCGCGATCAGGCGCAACCCGGAGATCAACGCCTCCTGGGACGAAGCGAACCAGGAGATCGTGCACAAGGGGTATGTGAACCTCGGCATCGCCGCCGCCACTCCGCGTGGTCTGATCGTCCCCAACATCAAGGACGCCCAGTCCAAGACGCTCCCCGAACTGGCTGCGGCACTCGGCGAGTTGGTGGCCACGGCCCGCGAGGGCAAGACCTCCCCTGCCGACATGCAGGGCGGTACGGTCACCATCACCAACGTCGGCGTCTTCGGCGTCGACACCGGGACACCCATCCTGAACCCGGGTGAGTCCGCGATCCTCGCCTTCGGCGCGGTCAAGGATCAGCCCTGGGTCCACAAGGGCAGGGTCAAGCCCCGCCAGGTCACCACCCTGGCGCTCTCCTTCGACCACCGCCTGGTCGACGGCGAGTTGGGTTCCAAGGTGCTCGCCGACACGGCGGCCGTCCTGGAGTACCCCAAGCGCCTGCTCACCTGGGCGTAGCCCCGTTCGCCGCAGAGGGGCCCGTACGCTCACCAGGCGTCCGGGCCCCCTCTGGTCACAGCGCGATACGGCGCTGGTCGGCTGTGATCCGCACGTCGTTGATGCTGGCGTAGCGCTTGCGCATCAGCCCGTTGTCGTCGAACTCCCAGTTCTCGTTACCGTAGGAGCGGAACCACTGCCCCTGCGCGTCGTGCCATTCGTACTCGAAGCGCACCGCGATCCGATTGCCGGTGTACGCCCACAGTTCCTTGCGCAGCCGGTAGTCCAGCTCCCGCGCCCATTTGTCGGTCAGGAACGCGACGATCTCCGCACGGCCGTTGATGAACAGGTCGCGATTGCGCCACTCGGAATCCTCCGTGTAAGCGAGCGAGACCTTCTCGGGATCGCGGGTGTTCCAGGCGTCCTCGGCGGCCTGGACCTTGAGCCGTGCGCTTTCCTCGGTGAACGGCGGCAGCGGCGGCCGGGTGTCATGCATGGGAGTACCCCTTCCGATGGAGCCTTCCGGTGGAGAACGATCGTTCTCCACCCCTGGGTGTAGCCTAAGAGAACGATCGTTCTCCGGCAAGGAACAGGGCGGGCATGGATTCCGAGATGGCGCGGGCGCGTGTCCTGGACGCGGCCGAGGAGCTCTTCTACGGCCGGGGTGTGCAGGCCGTCGGCATGGATGAGATCCGGTCCGCTTCCGGGGTCTCCCTCAAGCGCGTCTACCAGCTCTTTCCCGCGAAGACGGATCTGGTGGAGGCGTATCTGCTCCGACGTGACGCCCGCTGGCGTGCCGACCTCGCCCGCTTCGTGGCGGACGGCGACTCATCCCGCGAGCGGATCCTGCGGGTCTACGACTGGCTGGAGCGCTGGTTCGGCGAACCGGACTTTCGTGGCTGCGCGTTCGTCAACTCCTACGGGGAGATGGGTGCCGTCTCGGAAGCGGTGGCCAGGGCGGCCCGGACGCACAAGGAACTGTTCCAGCGGTACGTCGCCGGACTCGTGGCGGACGCCGGTCAGCCCGACCGGCTGGCCGCCCCGCTCGCACTGCTGGCGGAGGGTGCGATCACCACCGCCGCCATCTCCGGATCCCCCGAGCCGGCCCGGCACGCCCGCGAGGCGGCGGCTCGACTGCTGGAGGCGTGAGGCGGCCAGGCCGCCGACCCGCTTGCCGACCGGTCCGTATCCCGGACAGATCTTCTCCCGCATACGTGTTGTATCTATGCTGTGCGCATCATGAACGCCGCCAGCACCCCCACCAAGCAGCCGCCCGCCGCCGAGCGGGTCTACGCGCATGTCAAACAAGCCGTACTGGACCGCTCCTACGAAGGCGGCACGCTGCTCACCGAGGGCGATCTCGCCGAGGCGGTCGGGGTGTCGCGTACGCCGGTGCGGGAAGGGCTGCTCCGGCTCGAGGCGGAGGGGCTGATCAAGCTCTATCCGAAGAAGGGCGCGCTGGTGCTGCCGGTCTCCGCGCAGGAGATCGCGGATGTGGTGGAGACCCGGCTGCTGGTCGAGGAGCACGCGGTCCGCAAGGTCGTGCCCGCGACCACCCAACTCCTCAGCCGACTGGAGGAGTTGCTCGACGAGCACGAGGAGCACCGGGAGACCGGTGATCTGGCCGCCGCTGCCGCCACCGACCGCTGTTTCCACGCCACGATCGTCCGGGCGGCGGGCAACGAGATCCTTTCCCAGCTCTACGACCAGTTGCGCGACCGCCAGTTGCGGATGGGCGTGGCGGTGATGCACGCCGAACCGGACCGGATCGCCAAGAACATCGAGGAACACGCGGAAATACTCGCCGCGTTGCGCGCGGGCGACGGTGAACGAGCCGCCGCCGTCGTGCGGCGGCATGTCAGCCGGGTCAAGGCGATTGTCAGGGGGGAAGCATGAGTGCTCTCGACACGGGGCGAAGCCGCCTTCGGCTACCCGGGGACCCGCCCGGCGGCCCGCGCGCCTGCGCGGTCTGGGGCCTCGGCGTCTTCGTCTACTTCATCGCCGTCGTCCACCGCTCCAGCCTCGGGGTGGCCGGAATCGACGCTGCGACCCGGTTCCACATCAGCGCCTCCGAGCTGTCGACGTTCTCCATACTCCAGGTGCTGGTCTACGCGGGGATGCAGATACCCGTCGGCATTCTGGTCGACCGGTTCGGCACCAAGAAGGTGCTGACAGCCGGGGTCATCCTGCTCACCGCGGGCCAACTCGGCTTCGCGCTCTCCCACTCGTACCCGATGGCGCTGACCGCCCGTGCGGTCCTCGGCTGCGGGGACGCCATGACGTTCATCAGCGTGCTGCGGCTGGGCGCGCGCTGGTTCCCCGCCCGGCGCGGGCCGTTGATAGCCCAGGGCGCCGCGCTCTTCGGCATGGCGGGCAACCTGGTCAGCACGATCCTGCTGTCCCGGCTGCTGCACTCGGCCGGCTGGACCCCCACCTTCGTGGGTACGGCACTCGGCGGCGCCCTCGTCCTGGTACTGATCGTGCTGTTCATGAAGGACCACCCCGAAGGGTATGAACCGCTGCCCTCCGGACCGCACCAGCCCGGGGCCGTACGGCGTCAACTCGTCGCCGCCTGGCGGGAGCCAGGCACCCGGCTCGGCCTGTGGGTGCACTTCACCACCCAGTTCTCCGCGATGGTCTTCCTGTTGCTGTGGGGCATGCCGTTCCTGGTCGAGGGCCAGGGGCTGTCGCGTGGCGCCGCCGGGTCCCTGCTGACCCTGCTCGTGCTGTCGAACATGGTCCTCGGCATGGTCTTCGGCCAGATCATCGCCCGTCACCACGGCGCTCGGATGCCGCTCGCCCTGGGCACGGTGGCGGCGACGGCCGCCGGTTGGGCCGCGGTACTCGTCTGGCCCACCGCACACGCGCCGTTGTGGCTGCTGATCGTGTTGTGCGCGGTGCTCGGTGCCTGTGGTCCGGCCTCGATGATCGGCTTCGACTTCGCGCGCCCGGCCAACCCGCCGGAGCGGTTCGGCACCGCCTCCGGCATCGTCAACATGGGCGGCTTCACCGCCTCGATGGTCGTGTTGCTGGCGGTCGGTGTGCTGCTGGACGCGACCGGCGACAACTTCACCGTCGCGCTCAGCAGCGTCTTCGTCGTGCAGGCGGTCGGCGTCAGCCAGATCCTGCGGCTGCGCGGGCAGGCGGCCCAGCGCGAGCGCGAGACGATCACCGTGAGCCGGGTGGAGGCGGTGCACACCGCCGAGGTCGGCGCCTGACTCAGGGTGTCACGGCGAGCGCGGCCAGGATCGCGTCCGCGAGTTCCCGGTCCCCGTCGACCTTGACCCGTTCCATGAGCGCCTCCGGCCGCCCCCGCCCGCAGACCAGCCGCACGAAGGTCTCCCAGTCCATCGCCAGCGTCACCACGGGCCCCAGCGAGACGCTGCCGTCGATCGTGCCGGTCCCCTCGGCGTCCACCCGTACCGTGCGCATGAACTCGACCGCCCCGTGCACGTCGAACACCACCGCGGAACCGGCGGGCGCGGACGCCTTCTTGGCGACGACCTTGGGCAACTGGGGCAGCAGGAAGTCCCGAACGACCGAAGCAGCCGGTGAGTCGAGATTGCCGGGCTTGCCGAGTGCCCGCCGGATGTCCTGCTCATGCACCCACACGTCGAACACCCGCAGGCGCAGTGACTCCTCGAGCGTCCGCTCCTTGCCCATCAGACTGCGGACCGTCGTCTCCGGTTCACGGGTCTCGTTCCGCAGCTGCCGCGCCCGGCGGATGATCGTGTACTCCAGCTCGGCGGTCATCTCCGGCCCGGTGTGGCAGCGCCGCACGTCCACCTGCACCTCCATGTACCGGCTGAACTCGTCGGTGACGTGGTACAGGTCGCGCGGTAGCGAGTGGATGGGCCGCGGGTCGCCGAGCGCCTCGCACTCGAGCCCGATCACATGCGAAACGACATCCCGTACCGACCAACCTGGGCAGTCTGTGGCCCGGTTCCACTCTCCCTCGGCGAGCGGTGAGACCAACTCCGATATCGCCTCTATTGAGTGGGTCCAGGCGTCGATGTAGGGCTGGAGCTTGCTGTGGACGGTCACGGGACCCCTCGAACGGATCGGTGCGGTCGTGGCTTGTTCTGTACTGGATGGTTTCGCGGCGACGTGCTTAATGATGGCGTGCGCCCAAATTACGCTGTGCGCTGGCACCATGGCAGTGCTTTCGTGTGACGATGGTAGGCCCGCGTTGACGCGGCGAACTCTTGGGCGGTGGTACGGTGCGCGCTTCTCTCCTCCAGATCGATGTGCGGCCCGATGAGCAGGTCGCGGCCCGCCGCTCGCGGGTGGCCGCTCTCGTACGCGAGCAGGCAGGCGCTGACCTGGTTGTTCTACCCGAACTCTGGCCGGTCGGCGCATTCGCGTACCAGGACTTCGCGACGCACGCCGAGCCGCTGGACGGCCCGACCGCGCAGGCGATGGGCGAGGCGGCGCGCGCAGCGCGCGTCTGGCTGCACGCCGGGTCGATCGTCGAACGCACCGCGCCCGAGGGCTCCGACGCGGAAGACGGCCCGCTGTACAACACCTCGCTGCTGTTCGCGCCGGACGGCGAACTGCACCGCGTCTACCGCAAGATCCACCGTTTCGGCTTCGACCAGGGCGAGGCCACGATGATGGCCGCGGGCGACAAGATCGTCACCGCGCACCTTGCCGGCCCCGGGACCACCATCGGCCTCGCCACCTGCTACGACCTGCGGTTCCCCGAGCAGTTCCGGCTGCTGGTGGACGCGGGCGCCGAGTTGCTGGTCATCCCCGCCGGTTGGCCGGAGCGCCGCCGTGCCCACTGGTCGCTGCTGGCCCGCGCCCGCGCGGTGGAGTCCCAGGCGTACGTGCTCGCCTGCGGAACCGCGGGCACCCATGCGGGGGTCGAGCAGGCCGGGCACAGCGTCGTGGTCGACCCGTGGGGCGAGGTCCTCGCCGAGGCGGGCCCCGGCGAGGAGACCCTCACCGTCGAGTTCGACCCCGCACGGGTCGCCAAGACCCGCGCCGAGTTCCCCGCCCTGCGGGACCGCGTCCTGGGACTGCCCAGGCCGTAGCCCCCGCGGCGCAGCCCGGCCGTATTGAGCTGACCGCAACCCAACACGCACCGCCCCCCGGGACGGCGACGCACCGCCCCCGGGACGGCGATGCGCCCATCCGGGCACGGGAAGGGCCACTGAGGGCGCGCCTGATGGGCTCACCCATCAGGTGATCGCATTATTGCGCACAGTAGCGACCCCTCCACAGGGAGCCACCGTGTCCCGAGAGCCGTCCCGTACCGTGCCCCGCGCGCCCCGCGCGCGATCCCGTACTGCCGCGGTGCTCGCCGCGCTGGCGGCGGTCGCCACACTGTCCGGTGCCGTGCCCGCGCCGGGCAGCGGACACGGCGCGCCGGTCCGCTATGTGGCGCTCGGCGACTCGGGGGCCGCGGCGCCCGGCGTCCCCGAGCAGATCGACGCGCGGTGCGCCCGCTCCGATCACAACTACCCCTCCCTGGTGGCCGGGCGGCTGCGCCCGGCGGCCTTCACCGATGTGACCTGTAGCGGCGCCACCACCACCGACCTCGGCGACGCACGACACGGCCAGTTCCAGGCGCTGTCGAAGCGGACGACTCTGGTCACGCTCACGATCGGCGGCAATGACGTCGGCTTCGCCGGGATCGTCACCAAGTGCACGGCGCTCGGGCTGTTCCACCCCGGGGGCGCGTACTGCCAGGCCGCCTACACCCGCGGTGGGACCGACGAACTCGAGACCCGCATCGCCGGCGCCGAACCGAGGATCGCGGGCGCGCTGCACGCCATCCACCGGCTCGCGCCGCACGCACGGGTGCTGCTCGTCGGCTATCTGCGACTGGTCCCGCTCGACCACCGCGGCTGCCGCCCACGTGAGCTGTTCGGCGATGGCGACCTGGCGTATCTCGACGCCTTCGAGCGGAACCTGAACGAGATGTTCCGCCGTACCGCGAGGGCGAACGGCGCGGTCTTCGTCGACGACCACCCGGCCAGCGCCCACCACGACATCTGCCGCCCCAGCGGCGTCCGCTGGTCCGAGGGCCTCATCCCGACCAGCTCCGCTATCCCCTTCCACCCCAACGCACTGGGGGAACGCGCCATGGCGGAGCGGGTGTTGGCCGCCGCCGGACGGTGATGGCCGCGCCCCGGCCCAGGGCCGTGCCGGGTACGCATCCGGGGATGGCACCCTAGGTGGCATGAACGCTTCCTCGTCCGCCCCGCGCCGCGCCCGTGTCCGTGCTCCCGAGCTGGTGGGAAAGGGCGGCTGGCTCAACACCGGCGGGAAGCAGCTGTCGCTCGCGGACCTGCGGGGCTCCGTCGTCATCCTCGACTTCCGGAAGTTCACTACGATGCACTGAACTTCCGGAGGACGCCGTGCCCCATCACACGCTTGCCGACCTGTACCTACGCCTCTCGCTGGACAGGGACGGCAAGACCGCCATTGAGCGTCAGGAAGCCGACTGTCGGGCGTGGGCGGAACACAACGGGCTCACCGTGCGCAAGGTCCACATCGACCGTGGACGCTCCGGCTACAAGTCGGTGACCCGTAAGGGCTTTGACGCCGCGCTCACTGCCGTCACGGCTGGTGTCGTCGGCACGCTGTTGGTCTGGAAGCTTGACCGGCTGTCACGCAAGGGCATCGGCGAAGTGGGTGCCGCTCTCGACAGCATCTCTCGTGTTGGCGGGCGGCTCGTCTCGGTGGTTGACGGTCTGGACACGTCGAACGACAGCGCCCGCGTCACGATCGCTCTGCTCGCTGAGCTTGCCCGCTCGGAGTCCCGCAACATCGGTACCCGCGCCAGCAACGCCAAGCGCTACCTGCGTTCCAAGGGCCAGTGGATCGGCGGTCAGCCGCCTTACGGTCTTGCGATCGATCCCGGCACCAAACAACTGGTGCACGACGTCGAGACGGCTGTGTACGCCCGCCTGATAGCGGATGAGGCGCTGGCCGGTACCTCGCTGGTCAACATAGCCAGGCTGCTCAACAGCCACGAAATAGAGTCTCCGCGCGGTGGCCAGTGGAACGCGGCGAGCATCATGCAGCTTCTTCGGTCTCCCGCGTTCGCTGGGCTGATGCCTCAGACCGAGTACACCGAAGCAGCGGACGGCACCCGCAAGTACGGCAGTCGTGTTGTTCCGTATCGCGACCCTGAGACGTTGGAAACCGTCTCCATCGGGGAGGGGATCATCACTGTCGGGGAGCGGGAGCTGATCTCCAAGCAACTGGAGTCGCGAACCTACGCACACGCTGGCAAGCGGCGCCCCAAGCCAGAGGGTTCAGCTCTGCTGACGGGGCTGATCTTCTGCGGAGTTGCAGGGTGTGGACGCCGCATGCGCCGCGTAGGTGGCTCGTACCAGTGCATGGCGCGCCGAGCGGGCAACCAGTGCCCGGGTGCGTCGGCTCTTGCTGAGCTTGTGGACGAGCATGTGACCCAGGCGTTCCTGACACGCCTCCCGGCGCTTGAGCCGGATGACCCGCTGCTTGCCGCCATTGCGGAGAGGTGGGTGCACCGAGCGGACCCTGAGACGTTCGCCAAGCGGGATGCGATCAGCGCCGAGATCACCGAGGAAGAGGCGCGGCTAACCGACTTGGAAGACGCCCGTTATGTGCGCGGGGAGTTCACCGGACCGGAAGCTATCGAGCGGTACAACCGCCTTGCCGCACGCCTACGAGGGCGCATTGAGGGGCTGCGCGCCAACCTGGCGGAGCTGCCGACACCGGCTGTGGACATCACACATCTGCTGGACGGTGAACTGTTGCGGGAGGCTTGGGAGGACTCCGAGGTCCCTGGCCGACGGAATCGGCTGACCCTGGCGATGGACCGCGTGCAAGTCAGTAAGGGCAGACGGGGTGCGCGGTTCGTCGGCGAGGAACGCGTAACGATCCATTGGGCACGTCGCCGCAGCCAGTAAGCGACCGGCCCCGGTTGGGAGACGTTCCTGGCAGGGACCCGAGCCCCCCGCTCACGCATGCTGCTGCGAAATTCAGACCGGGGGGTACGGCTGGTCGTGCGGGTGGTTGTGTCGGGTGTTGCCTAGGAGTGCTCCACTTCAGCCATCAGCAGGCGGAGGGTCAAGGAGTGTTTTTCTGGCGGCAGGGCGTCAAGGGCGGACTGTGCGTACTTCCTGCCGCCCTCCCTGTCGCCAGACTTAGCGAGCATTAGCCCCCGGTGCATCTCAAGGTGTGTTGCGAACCTGGGGAGCGTTGTCGGAAGTTCTCGTCGTGCTGTCTCTTGTGCTTCGACGGCTGTGGTTTCGTCGCCGAGCCGCGCGGCGAGTAGCGAGACGAAGACATTCATTCGCCACCACGGAACCGTGTAGTCGGATGTCTGCTCATAGGAACCCGCCTTGTCGAAGACCCGGCGTCCTTTGTCCATGAGCTTTCGCGCCGTGTCGTGGTCGCCCCGGATCGCTGCGGCATGGGCCTTACCCATGATCGCGTTCAAGAGTCCTAGTGACGGCTTGTTACTGATAGCCATAGCCTGATCGGCGAGTACGTCAGCGACACCGAGGGAGGCTCCCTCGTAGCCCAGGGCGATTGCCGCCCTCCCTCGCACCCATACTCGGGCTTGCTGGTCGCCGGACTCGTCAGCTGCTTTCGCTGCCATGCGGTACCACGAAACGGCCTTGGCGCCATCGCTGCCGGGGAACGTCTTGGCATACAGAGTCATGAGCCGTGAGGCGACTGACCACAGCTGTGGGGTGTCTAGTTGCTGCTGTACGACGACAAGTTCGCCGGAGACACGGCGCTGGATGTCAGCTGCGCCCATGGACATGTAGTCGGTGCCATAGGCGGCTAGTTTGGCTTCCCAGTCGTCCGTGGACGGGCCACCGGCGAGCCGGGCGCTGAATCCCGCCGTAAGCAAGTCTGACGCGACTATTGGAGCTATAGCGGTCGCTGCAACATCACTGATGAACGTTCGGCGCTTCACTTCACCTTCAAGAACGGCTAGCGGGACGTCGAGAACGGCAGACAGGCACCGGAGGTAGAACGGCCCCGGCTTCACCTTGGATCGCTCCCAGCCACTCACATATTCCCGGCTAAGGGTGGTCCCAAAAGCTTTGTTGATCTCTGATGCGAGCCGCCCTTGGCTCCACCCGCGCGCTGTACGCAGGTCCTTGATCAGTTGCCCAATGGCCATGGCTCCAGCCTGCCACTACAGGTGCAACTTGTAGGTCAACTGAGCGAATTTACGGCGCACTTGCCACTAACCATGACACTAGGGGGTGGGCGCCTCACGCAGACGATCGGGGCATGACGGAGCATCCATTAACTGTCGTCCCTCGTAACGAGTTGCCCCGCCGCATGGGGATAGCTCGGCGAACGCGTCGGCTGCTCCCCGATGAGGTGGCCGAGGCGCAGCGTGAGCGCTGGGCACAGACGCCGGATCAAGTGTGGTTCCGGCCGTGGGTGCCGCTGCCTCCCGAAGTACCGCGCGGGCCGTACAAGCGGCCGACACGGGCGTTGGTGCTGGAGATCGAGGCTGGTCTCAGGAGCGTGCTCGGCGATGACCAGTAGCAGCTTGACAGCCCCGGCGATCCACGTTCCGGCTCTTGAGCCGGTGCCGGTGGACGGGTGCGACGTCTGCGGAGCGTTGTCCCGGCAGCGCGAGGCAGCCAGGGCTACCGGCAGCCCGATCACGGTCCGGCAGTGCAGCCAGGAACTTGCCAACCACCCGCACAGAAAGACGGAACGGGCATGACGGGGCACCCTTCGGATCCGTTCGTAGGCACCTCGTACGAGGGATCGCCCGAGGGGTGGTGGACGGAGTACGGGGGAGCGCTGGACGTGAAGTCCGGAGTGGTCCACTTACCCGGTCCGTACCACCCGCCCTGCCTGCGGCGCTGTGGCAGGTGCAGACCGCCCAGCAGCGAGCGGCAGCCTGCCGTGAGTTAGCCACCTGAACTCTCGTCTCCTGCCGGACGGAAACGGACGGGCTTCCCACTGTTCGAGATCTTGGCGGGGACGGGGTTGAACACCCGTCCGCTTCTTCCTCTGCGGTGCGGTACGGGTGCAGTACCCGCCCCGGTTGGCGACTGGGGAGTTTCCGCCGGGGCGGGTCAGCAAGCGCACGGGATCACCATCGTCAACGAAGGAGACCCAAGTGGACGACGCACGCCAGTTAGTCAGCGACGCCCAGTTTGCGGGCGTGCTGAAGACAGTGCTGGACAACAACCGGGACATGGCCGCTGACGTGGGCGCACGCATCGTGACGGAAGCGCTGAAGTTCGTGGTGGCCGGTGCGCAGTTCCCGGATGTACCGCTGGCGCCGAGCCGAGTAGTGGACGAGGGGTGGCACGCCCTGATCTTGCACACTCGCTTGTACGTGGACCTGTGCCAGCGCTTCGGGCCGTTCGTGCACCACTCCCCGGGCTACGACCCGACGAACTACGACCCCAAGATCCTCGAACGCACCTGCGCCGTCATCGGAGAGGCGGGCTACTCGCTGGACTCCGCTCTATGGGGCAGCCCCACGAAGCCCCTGGTGGCGGTGGCTGCACAGTGCCAGCACGCGCCGGAGTGCGCGATCCAGCCGATGCCCGAACCGCGCGATCCACGCGGCTGAGAAGCACTGCGCGCGTACGCTGGCCGGAGAGACGGGAGGCACCACATGGAGTGGATTGACCCCAGGTACGCGCCACTGGTTGAGGAATTCCGTCGCCAGGAGGCCGACGCGCCCCAGATGCGGTGTCGCCGTTGTGACGGGCGCGGAACGCTGTTTCTGCCCAACGCGTTTGGCGGTACCCGAGTGAAGTGCCCGCCGTGCGACGGTGAAGGGGTGATGTCGGTACCGTTCCGGGGCTTCATCATGGCCTAAGCCCCAACAGCCCCGTCCGTGTGCTGTCCCCCGTGGCGCTGGACGGGGCTTCCCTCGTGGCACTGCTCACAGCCAGGCCGAACCGGAAGCCTGCAAGCCGGATGGCACCCTTGACCCCATGACCGACGCCTCACCCGCCCCGCGCGCCCGTGCCCGTGTCCGTGCTCCCGAGCTGATCGGCAAGGGCGGCTGGCTGAACACCGGTGGGAAGCAACTCACCCTTGCCGACCTACGGGGTAAGTGTGTCGTCGTAGACTTCTGGACGTTCTGCTGCATCAACTGCCTGCACGTCCTGGACGAGCTGCGCGAACTGGAGGAGCGGCACCGCGACACGGTGGTGATCATCGGCGTGCACTCCCCGAAGTTCGTGCACGAGGCGGAGCACGCGGCGGTGGTCGACGCGGTGGAGCGGTACGGGGTGCACCACCCCGTGCTGGACGATCCCGAGCTGGCCACCTGGAAGCAGTTCGCGGTACGGGCCTGGCCGACCCTGGTGGTCATCGACCCCGAGGGCTATGTGGTCGCGCAGCACGCCGGTGAGGGGCATGCGCACGCCCTCGAGAAGCTGGTCGAGGAGCTGGAGACGGAGCACGCCGCCAAGGGCACGCTGCGGCGCGGTGACGGGCCGTACGTCGCACCGGAGCCGCAGCCGACCGATCTGCGGTTCCCGGGCAAGGCGCTGCTGCTGCCGAGCGGGAACTTCCTGGTCTCCGACTCGACCCGGCACGCGCTGGTCGAGCTGGCGGCCGACGGCGAGACCGTGGTCCGGCGGATCGGATCCGGCGAGCGGGGGTTTGCCGACGGTACGGCACAGGAGGCGCGGTTCAGCGAGCCGCAGGGGCTCGCGCTGCTGCCGGACGGTGAGACGGTCGTCGTCGCCGACACCGTCAACCACGCGCTGCGCCAGGTCCGTCTGGCGACCGGTGCGGTGACCACCCTCGCCGGTACCGGAAAGCAGTGGTGGCAGGGGTCGCCGACGAGCGGAGCTGCGCGCGAGGTGGACCTGTCGTCGCCATGGGACGTGGCGTGGTTCGACGACCGGGTGTGGATCGCTATGGCGGGCGTGCACCAGCTGTGGGCGTACGACCCGGCCGCCGGCACCGTGTCCGTCGCGGCCGGTACGACCAACGAGGGGCTGGTCGACGGCCCGGCCGACGAGGCGTGGTTCGCCCAGCCGTCCGGGCTGACGGCCGCGGGTGACCGGCTGTGGATCGCCGACTCCGAGACGTCCGCGCTGCGGTACGTGGGGAAGGAGGACGGCGGCTATGTGGTCAGGACCGCCGTCGGCACCGGCCTGTTCGACTTCGGGCACCGCGACGGCGCCGCCGAACAGGCCCTGCTCCAGCACCCGTTGGGCGTCACCGCGCTGCCGGACGGCTCGGTCGCCGTCAGCGACACCTACAACCACGCCCTGCGCCGCTACGACCCGGCGAGCGGTGAGGTCAGCACGCTCGCGACGGATCTGCGCGAGCCGTCGGACGCGGTCGTGGCGGACGGCGACGTGGTCGTCGTCGAGTCCGCACGGCACCGGCTGACCCGGCTGCGGCTGCCGGAGGAGGCGGTACGGGTGGCGGGGGCCGCGCACCGCACCCAGCGGCCCGCGACCGAAGTGGCGTCCGGACGGCTCCGGTTGGACGTGGTCTTCACCGCGCCCACCGGCCAGAAGCTCGACGAGCGCTACGGACCCTCGACCCGGCTTCTGGTCAGCTCCACCCCGCCGGAACTGATCGCCTCCGGCGACGGCAAGGGCACGGACCTGACCCGCGACCTCGTCCTGGACGCCTCGGTCGGCGAAGGCGTACTGCACGTCTCCGCGATGGCCGCCTCCTGCGACGACGACCCGGACAACGAGTACCCGGCCTGCCATGTCCACCAGCAGGACTGGGGGGTTCCGGTCAAGCTCACGGAGAACGGCGCGACCCGGTTGCCACTCGTACTGGCGGGAATGGACGAGGACGGTGCGTGATCATAGGATTCCTCTGCGTGTACGGTAATTGGGTAGGGTGACTCCGTGAGCGAGATCGAGGAGCTGCGCCGTCGGTTGGACGCGCTGGAGGCGGAGGTCGGCTTGCGCGAGCAGGCGGCGAACACCCACGCCCTAGTGGCCCTGAACGACCGCGACGTGGCCGAGCCACGCGCGCACCGGCAGGTGCTGGGCGCCCTGCGCGAGACCCGGCTCGAACAGGGCCAGCAGATCCAGGCGCTCGACGCCAAGGCAGGTGCCCTGGACACCGAGATGCGCCGGGGCTTCGCGACCGTCCTCACCGCCGTCCAGGCGATCGCCGACCGGCTCGACGACCGCCCAGGCGGCAGGGCCTAGACCTCCAGGAACGCCTTCAGGGTGGAGGCCAGGAGGAACGGGTCCTCGGCGCCGCACAGTTCGCGGGCCGAGTGCATCGACAGGATCGCCACACCGATGTCAACGGTGCTGATGCCGTGCCGGGCCGCGGTGATCGGGCCGATGGTCGTGCCGCACGGCATCGCGTTGTTGGAGACGAACGACTGCCACGGCACTCCCGCGCGCTCGCACGCTGTGACGAAGATGCCGCGTCCGGTGCCGTCGGTGGCGTACCGCTGGTTGACGTTGACCTTGAGGATCGGGCCGCCGTTGGGCACCGGGAGGTGGCCGGGGTCGTGCCGCTCCGGGTAGTTGGGGTGCACGGCGTGGCCGGTGTCGGAGGACAGACAGACGGTTCCGGCGAAGGCGCGCGCCTTGTCCTCGTAGGAGCCGCCGCGGGCGAAGACCGAGCGCTCCAACACGGCGCCGAGCAGCGGGCCTTGGGCGCCGGTGTCGGCCTGGCTGCCGTTCTCCTCGTGGTCGAAGGCGGCGATCACCGGGATGTACGGCAGGGGTTCGCCCGCCACCGCGGCCAGCGCCGCCGTCGCGGCGTGCACTGACAACAGGTTGTCCAGCCGCGGCGCGGCCAGCAGCTCGCGGTCCCGGCCGAGGTAGGCGGGCGGCTGGACGTCGTGCGTCATCAGGTCCCAGCCGACGACCTCGGCGGCGTCCACGCCCGCCTCCCGCGCCAGGAAACCGATCAGCGCGCCCTCGTCGGCCCGGCCCAGGCCCCATATGGGCTGCATGTGCTTCTGCCGGTCCAGCGTCATGCCCTCGTTGACCTGCCGGTCCAGGTGGATGGCGAGCTGCGGCACCCGCAGCAGCGGCCGGTCCACGTTCACCAGCCGGGTCGTGCCGTCCCGCAGCGCGAGGCGGCCCGCGAGGCCGAGGTCGCGGTCCAGCCAGGAGTTGAGCAGCGGGCCGCCGTAGATCTCCACGGCGATCTGCCGCCAGCCGTACGCCCCGCTGTCCGGGCGCGGCTTGACCCGCAGGTTGGGCGAGTCGGTGTGCGCGCCGACGATCCGGTACGGCGTCTGCGGACCGGCGCCCTCGGGCACGTACCAGGCGACGATCGCGCCGCCGCGCAGCACGTACTTGCCGCCGGATGACCCGTCCCACGCGTCCGTTTCCTCGACCTGCCGGAACCCGGCCTTCTCCAGCCGCTCCGCCGCGCTGGCCACCGCGTGGTACGGGGACGGGCTCGCGGAGATGAACGCGATCAGGTCGTCGGTGTGGGCGCGGTCGAAGTAAGGGGTCATGGGGACCAGCATAGAAGCGGGCGGCGGCCCTCCCCCGTGCCGGGAGCGGGCCGCCGCATTACTTACCGGGCTGCTCAGAAGGCCTCTTCCGGCAGCTCCATCAGCTCGTTGGTGACGGACTCGGCGAGCGAGCGCTGCACGCCGACGCCCGGCAGCACGTTCTCCGCGAAGAACTTCGCGGCCGCGATCTTGCCGAGGTAGAAGGCCTTGTCCTTCTCGTTCGCGGTGGCCAGCTTCTCGGCCGCGACGGCGGCGCCCCGCAGCAGCAGGTAGCCGACGACCACGTCGCCGGAGGCGAGCAGCAGGCGGGTGGTGTTCAGGCCGACCTTGTAGATCGACTTCACGTCCTGCTCGGTGCCCGCCAGGTCGGTCAGCATCTGGCCGACGATGGCCTCCAGGTCGACGGCGGCCTTGGCGAGGCTGCCGCGGGCGGCGGCCAGCTCCTCGCCACCGGTCTCGGCGCCCAGGAACGACTTGATCTCCTCGGACACGGTGGTGAGCGCCTGGCCCTGGTCGCGGACGATCTTCCGGAAGAAGAAGTCCTGGCCCTGGATCGCGGTGGTGCCCTCGTACAGGGTGTCGATCTTGGCGTCCCGGATGTACTGCTCGATCGGGTACTCCTGCAGGTAGCCGGAGCCGCCCAGGGTCTGCAGGGACTGCGCCAGCTGCTCGTAGGACTTCTCCGAGCCGTAGCCCTTGACGATCGGCAGCAGCAGGTCGTTGAGGCGGTGTGCGGCGGAGGCGTCCTCGCCCGCGGCCTCCTTGACCAGGATCTCGTCCTGGACGGTCGCGGTGTACAGGACGAGCGCGCGCATGCCCTCCGCGTACGCCTTCTGCGTCATCAGCGAGCGGCGCACGTCGGGGTGGTTGGTGATGCTGACGCGCGGCGCGGACTTGTCCATGAACTGGGCCAGGTCGGCACCCTGGACGCGCTCCTTGGCGTACTCCAGCGCGTTGAGGTAGCCGGTGGACAGGGTGGCGATGGCCTTCGTGCCGACCATCATCCGCGCGAACTCGATGATCTTGAACATCTGGCGGATGCCGTCGTGCTTCTCACCGAGCAGCCAGCCCTTGGCCGGGTGGTTGGCGCCGAAGGTCATCTCGCAGGTGTTGGAGGCCTTCAGGCCCATCTTGTGCTCGACGTTGGTGGCGTAGACGCCGTTGCGCTCGCCGAGCTCGCCGGTCTCCCAGTCGAAGTCGTACTTCGGCACGATGAACAGCGACAGGCCCTTGGTGCCCGGGCCGTGGCCCTCGGGGCGGGCCAGCACGAAGTGGATGATGTTCTCCGACATGTCGTGCTCACCGGAGGTGATGAAGCGCTTCACGCCCTCGATGTGCCAGGAGCCGTCCTCCTGCTGCACGGCCTTGGTACGGCCCGCGCCCACGTCCGAACCGGCGTCCGGCTCGGTGAGCACCATGGTGGAGCCCCACAGCCTGTCGGTCATCCGCTGCGCGATCTTGTGCTGCTCCTCGGTGCCCTCCTCGTAGAGCACACCGGCGAAGGCCGGGCCGGACGCGTACATCCACACGGCCGGGTTCGAGCCCAGGATCGTCTCGGCGAAGCCCCACAGCAGGGAGCGCGGCGCGGTGGTGCCGCCGATGGCCTCCGGGATGCCCAGGCGCCACCACTCGGCGTCCATGTAGGCGGAGAAGCTCTTCTTGAAGCTGTCCGGGACCGGCGCGGTGTTGGTCTCCGGGTCGAAGACCGGCGGGTTCCGGTCGGCGTCCGCGTAGGAGGCGGCGAGCTCGTTCTCCGACAGGCGGGCGATCTCGGCGAGGATGTCCTTGGCGGTGTCCACATCCATGTCGGCAAACGGACCGGTGCCGTAGGCCGTGTCCCGGCCGAGCACCTCGAACAGGTTGAACTCGATGTCGCGAAGGTTCGACTTGTAGTGGCCCATGACGAAGGCTCCGTCTGCTCGGGAGGGGCGCCCAGGGTTGGGCATGCCTCGCACATCTACTGATTAGTAGTTCACGATGATGCTACCCGTCGGTAATAAGAAGCAAGCCCCAACCGCCGAAGTGTGACTCGCTACTCTTGGGCGGGTGTACGGCTACGACCAGACCGCCGCCCAGGGCGCCGCGGGATCCACACCGCCCGCCGGGATGCCGGGGGGCCCCGCGGGGTACGGCTCCCAGTCGCCGCTCTACCCGGAGCCGTCCCCGCCTTCGCTCGCCGACGCGGTGCGTGCCTTCACCACCGGTTCGATGGCGGCGGAGGACTTCCAGAGCGTCTTCGCGACCTCCAGGGTGTACTGCCCGCGCGGTGACAATCCCGGTTTCCTGGCGCTGCACAACACCCAGCAGCCGGTGATCCCGATGTTCAGCTCGCTCAAGGAGCTGCGCCGGTACGCGGGCAAGGACTCCAAGTACTTCGTGATCACCGGTGCCGAGGTGCTCGATCTGCTGCCGACCGGCTACGGGTTCGTCCTGGACATGGAGGGCGACCACCGGATGGTCTTCGACGCCAAGGCCGTTGAGCAGATGGTCGACTTCGCGATGCGCCGTATGTACGGCTGACGCGCCGGTCCGGCAACCTCCGCCGGCTCGCCTCCCCGGGGCGGCTTCACCTCGCCGCTCGCCGTTGCGGGACAGGTCACGCCTTGCGAGTTGTTCACCGTTCAACTAAGTTGGAGCGGTAAACGACCGAGGAGGCCGTCATGCCTGCCGTGACCGTAGAGAACCCGCTGACCCTGGCGCGCGTCGCGGCGCCCGCCGGGGCCGTGAGCCGACCGGTGCTCGCCGTGTCCACCGCCCCCAGCGGTTTCGAGGGCGAGGGTTTCCCCGTCCGCCGCGCTTTCGCGGGCATCGACCACCGGCACCTCGACCCGTTCATCATGATGGACCAGATGGGTGAGGTGGAGTACGCCCCGGGCGAGGCCAAGGGCACTCCGTGGCACCCGCACCGCGGCTTCGAGACGGTGACCTATCTGATCGACGGCACCTTCGTGCACCAGGACTCCAACGGTGGCGGCGGTGTCATCAACGGCGGCGACACCCAGTGGATGACCGCGGGCAGCGGTCTGCTGCACATCGAGGCCCCGCCGGAGGAACTCGTCGTCAGCGGCGGCCTGTTCCACGGCCTCCAGCTGTGGGTCAACCTGCCGCGCGAGCACAAGATGATGCCGCCGAGGTACCAGGACATCGACGGCGGCCGGGTCACGCTGCTGACCTCCGCGGACGGCGGCGCACTGCTGCGGCTGATCGCCGGCGGCATCGCGGGTCACCGCGGTCCGGGCATCACCCACACCCCGATCACGATGCTGCACGTGTCGCTGAACCCGGGCGCGCAGCTCACCCTCCCCTGGCGGTCGGACTTCAACGCGCTGGCCTACGGCCTGGCGGGACGCGGTCTGGCGGGCGCGGAGGAACGGCCGTTCCGCACCGGCCAGACGGTGGTCTTCGGGCAGGTCGGCAGCGCCTCCGGCGACGCGCTGACCCTGCGGGCCGACGCCAGCCAGGAGTCGCGCAGCCCCAACCTAGAGGTGGTACTGCTCGGCGGCCTGCCGATCCGCGAGCCGATGTTCCACTACGGCCCGTTCGTGATGAACAGTCACGCGGAACTGGCCCAGGCCTTCGAGGACTTCCAGGCCGGACGGCTGGGCAGGATCCCGGCCACGCCCCGGACGTGAGCTGCTCCCGCCC
>NZ_JARHTQ010000041.1 GCF_029223525.1 Streptantibioticus ferralitis
TGGTCGTCCAGCACGTCCGGCTCCAGCCCCGCCGACTGCACATTCTCCACGGCCTCAGCCGACACGGTCACGTCTGTCATCAGGTGTCACTTCCTGTTCGAAGATCCACCGTTGACCGTACAGACCCCCTTGAACTTCCGAGTGCCGACGGTTGCGGGCGTGTTCTTGCCGGTGTTCAACGGAGGCAGCGGTGAGGGTATGGGCATGACATGGATAGCACCGCCGGTAGAGCGCACCACGCAGCTGGGCGGCCTGGGCACCGTACCGGAGCGTCAGATGCTGGACGGCTGGCTGAGCTGGCATCGGGAGACGTTGTTGGCCAAGTGTGCCGGTCTGGAGCCCGCCCAGTTGGCGCGGACGACCGTGCAGCCGTCGAATCTCACTCTCCTCGGTTTGGTTCGCCACATGGCGGAGGTCGAGCGTTGGTGGTTCCGGCGGAGCTTCGCGGGTGAGGCTGTAGGAGATGTCTTCACCGGCCCGTCGGATGGCGATGAGGGACTCGACGGAGTTCACGAGGCGGACGCAGAGAGGGACTTCGGATTGTTCCGCGCCGAGGTCGAAGCGTGTGACGCCGCGGCGGCAGGACGTGACCTCGACGAGACGTTCACGTCCTCGCGCGGCGTCTCCCTCAGCCTGCGCTGGGTCTACGTGATGATGATCCAGGAGTACGCCCGCCACAACGGCCATGCCGACTTCCTGCGTGAGCGGACCGACGGGGCAACTGGTAACTGAGCCCGCTTCCTTGGGCGGTTCGTCCCTTCCGGATCGGGTGCGGGCTTTGGCGGCGCTCCTGGCCGCCGGTCGGGACGACGTCTGGACCAGCGAGGACGGCACCCGGGCCCCCTCGCTGACAGCCGCCAGGTGATGCCGGGGAGCTCACCGGCCTGCTCGCCCCTGGCGAGAGGCGACGCTGCGTCGGGACACGCCTACCCGTGTTGTGCCGTCAAATGTCGGGGAGTTGCGCAGGAGTGGGTTTCAACCCGTCCAGGGTGAGGTCGAGAACATTCGCCTTTGCGCAAGCTTTGCTTCACGGGGTGATGCGCGCCACGTGACATGTGAAATTGTACTTCTGTCATGCTCTAGTCATCCACGCGTCGCGTGCCCACCCCCGTCCGGGAGCACCTATCGTGAGTAGAGCCCACACCTCCGGCGGCCGCGTCTCCATCCTCGGACTGGCGTCCTCGGCGTTGAAGGACGGCCCAAGCCCAGGCTTCTCAGTTGCAGCTGCAACGATCGGCGGCCGTGAGCGAACCAGCGGCGTTCGCGGTGCGGTTGGCTGCTCAGCGTCCCCGCGTACCGCGCCCTCGGCCACCTCGTCGCCCTCGCCGCCGACGGTCTCCCCGCTGCCGACGGTCTCCCCGCCGTCGACGGTGAGCCCACCAACATTGTGGGTCCCGCCCCCGGAGAGCCCGGTGTGACCCCGGCCCTCAGCCTGTCTGCCCCTGGGTGCCCCTGATCCGGGATGCCCGCGGCGGCGCCTGCTCATCGGCCTGACTGCGACAGCTCCGCCCCGATTCCGGCGCGAGCGCCGGTGGCTACCGTCTGTCGATGCGGTTGAGGTCGACACCGCGAAGCCCTCGCCGGTGTCTGCAGGTGATGGCCACGGCCCGCCCACATCAACGAACTGACGGGCCGTCATCCATGTCGGCGCCGTGCAGTCGGCTGCCCGGCTGTCAGCAACCAGGGTGAGCAGACATCGCACTTCGCTCCATATCCGCGGGCCCACCCGACCCCGCCCATGAAGCATTCCCGTTGAGCACCCAACTGACCGCACGTCACCTTGCCCAGCCCTCCTACCAGGCATGAAGGGAACCCCGTGACAGCAGTGCCCTCACGTCCGCGCGTTCGCCGTGCGTTCGGGAAACTCACCGCCCCTCTGCTCACCTTGGCCTTGGCTGTGGCCGGAACCATCGCGGCCACCGGATCGACCCACGCAGAGGACCAACACCCGGCCTCGGCGGGCTGGGTACGGACCCATGACAGTTGGGTGCGGGTCCGGCCCGGCCATCCGCACACCGCCGCCGATGCCCTGACCGCACTGACTGCCAGAACGGTTCCGTCCGTGACCCGGCGGCCGTTCCACCCCACGGGTCTGGTCAACAACGAGCAGCCCGAGGTGACCTACCACGGCGGACAGGACTCGGTGGGCGTCACATCCGGACCCCCGAGGGTGTACATCGTCTACTGGGGCTCCCAGTGGGGCACCGCGGGCAAGGACGACGCAGGCTACACCACGCTCTCCAACGACCCGGAGCACGCGGCCCCCTACCAGCAGTCCTTCTTCAAGGGACTGGGGACCAAGGGCGACGCTTGGAGCGGCGTGATGACCCAGTACTGCGAGAGCGTCACCACCGGCTCCACGAAATGCCCTGTCAACTCCCCGCACGTGGGCGTCCCACACGGCGACGCGCTGGCGGGGGTCTGGGTTGACAACTCCACCGCCGCGCCGCAGGCCGCCACCGAACCGCAGATCGCCGCCGAGGCGGCGGCGGCCGCCAAGCACTTCGGCAACACCTCAACAGCCAGCAACCGCAACGTCCAGTACGTGGTCACCACCGCCCAGGGCCTGGATCCGGACCACTGGCACGAACTGAACAGTTGGTGCGCCTGGCACACCTTCGAGCGTTCCAGCTACGGCACCCTCGCATACACGCTCATGCCGTACCTCACGGACTACAAGTACTGCGGCACCAACTGGATCAACCCCGGGCCGCGTGGCCGCCTCGACGGCTGGAGCATCCTGGGGAGCCACGAGTACGCCGAGACCATCACGGACCAGAACGCCATCGGAGGATGGATCGACCCGGCCGGCCAGGAGGACGGAGACAAGTGTGCCTGGATCACCGAGGGGACGCCGGGCGGACTGTTCAACCTCCAACTCGCGACCGGTTCCTTCGCGGTCCAGACGACCTGGTCCAACGACCAGCACACCTGCTCCGGCTCCCATCCCGTGGTCGCCAACCGGCCGCTTGTGGTGAGCACCCTGTGTGACCGCACGGCACCCCTCGACCGTCCGGTGTCGGTGCCGGTCATCGCCACGGACCGGGCGTCGAAGGCACTGCGGTACTCGGCCTCCGGACTGCCGCGCGGTCTGTCGATCGACCCGCGCACCGGACTGATCCACGGCCGTAGCGACCAGCGCGGCACTCGCGCGGTCACGGTGACGGTCCGGGACAGTGCAGGGAACCAGGCGTCGACCCGTTTCCACCTCGGCATACTCCACAACGCTGCGTACGGTTGCGGGGGCATCGAGCAAGTCGTCGACCCGGGCTTCGAGGTTCCCGCGGACGCCAAGGGCAACTACCCGGGCTGGTGGACCCAGTCCTCTCCCGGGATCATCACCCAGTCCACCGCACACGCCTCCCGCTCCGGCAAGGGCTACGCCTGGCTCGGCCGCAACGCTTCCCAGGACGACACGCTCTCCCAAGCCGTGGAGACGACCCCCGGTTACACCCGGGCCCACTTCTCCTTCTGGCTGCACGTGGACTCCACCAACGCATCGACGCAGCCCCAGGACACCCTCACCCTGGAGCTGGACGACCAGTACTCCGGCAAGCGCATCGCCGTACTGCGCACCTGGTCCAACCTCGACACCACATCCGGCTACGTACCCGTCGGCATCGACCTGACGCCTTATGCGGCACCCGAGTTCGGCTCAACGGTGATCGTCAAGTTCACCTCGCACGAGACGGGCAGCGCCGCCACAGCCTTCCTCGTGGACGACACCTCGTTCCGCCTCGCGTGATGCCGCCGGGCGCTCCGGACGGGGCGGTCATCCGGGCCGGGCGCCATGGCGCCGCGTCGCCCGGCCGGACGTGGTGTCAGCTCCACCGCTGCTGCGCGCATGCGGTCATCGCGTCGTACAAGAACTGAGCCGGTGTGGTGGGGCGCAGAGCGTGGCGCCACGGCCCTGGCGCTCGCGGTCCCGGGAGGGCGGTGAACGCCAGGGCGGGCGGCCGGGCGGCCGCTCGGGAGGCGTCGTGCCGACCACCCAGCTCCCCTAGGGGCGCCGCGCGAGCTTGTCACGGCGCACATACGGTGGGAAGCATGCCCGAGCTGCCTGATGTCGAAGGGTTCCGGCGCGTCCTGGACTCCTGTGTGCGCGGGCGGTCTATCGAGCGTGTCGAGGTCGCGGATCCGGGTGTGCTGCGGGAGGTGACGCCGTGGCGCCTCGAACGGGCGCTGGTGGGACGATGCTTCGCGGAGCCGAGGCGGCACGGCAAGTGGCTGATCGCCGCCACGGACGGGCCCGTCGTCCTGCTGCACTTCGGGATGACCGGATCCCTGGTCTGCTGTTCGCCCGCGGACCCGCTCGGTCGGCATGACCGGGTGGCCTTTGTCGCCGGTGAGCGTCAGCTGCGCTACCGCGACCAGCGCAAGCTGCAGGGGATCAGGCTCGTGGCCGATCAGGACGGTGTGCGGCGGGCACTGTCCGAGCTGGGACCGGATGCCCTGGACGTGGGTCCCGCCGAGTTCGACGAGTTGATCGACGGGCGGCGGGCACGGATCAAGGCGGTGCTGATGGACCAGTCCGTGCTGGCCGGGCTCGGCAATCTGCTCGCCGACGAGATCCTGTGGCGCGCCCGAGTGGCCCCGGACCGCCAGGCCGCCGGCCTTGCCGCCGAGGAACGCCGACGAATCCATCGGGCGATGCGCCGCGTCCTGCGTGACTCAGTGCGCGTCGGGCACATTCCCGCGGGCTCGACCTGGCTCACCGGTCGACGCGACAGCCCGGACCCGGCCTGCCCGCGCTGCGGCACGCGGCTGAGGCGCGGCCGGATCACCGGCCGGACGACCCTGTGGTGCCCCCACTGCCAGGGGGAGGGCCAGGCTCTGTCCGGCGCCGCCGGAGTGCCCGCGGTCGAACAAGATCCGTCGGACGACCCAGGCCGGGAGTGACGGTCACCCGGCCTTCGGGCAGCCCTGGCATCCACTCCATGAAGGCTGGGCTCAGGCGGCCGGGAGCATCGGCGGGAGGAGCAGCCGGCGGTGCGCATGCCACTTGGAGCAACGGCGACGACGTAGGGACCCCAACTGCCGCCCGTCCGCGCCGCTTCCGCATACCCCCGCGGCAGCGGCGAATTGCCAATGAGGGCTTCGCCCTCCTTGCGCGGTGCTCGAACGCCGCCGAAACTGCATGGGAACACCAGTGCCATTGCACCGCGTGCTGTGCGCCTCAGCTGTTCGGGGCAGGCGCAAGGATGCCAGGAGCGAGCCGATGGATCTGGAACTCCGCCACCTGCGGGTCTTGTGCGCGATCGCCGATGCCGGGACCGTGAGCGGGGCTGCCGGCGTCCTCGGGTACTCGCAACAGGCGCTGAGCGCACAGCTTCGACGGATCGAGAGCTACTTCGGCGACTTGTTGTTCGAGCGCAACTCCGGTGGGGTGGAGCCGACGCCGTACGGCGTCGAGGTCCTGACGCAGGCGCGCGACGTCGTGGCCCGGGCCAACGCCATTGGGCGGCGGCGACCTGCGGACGGCGGGCGGGAGCGGCGGGTGCTGCGACTGGCCGCGACCAACTCGCCGGTCCTGCCCGGCATGGCCAGCAGGATTCGGAGCCGATTGCCCGATCTGGTGTTCACGGTGAGCAGCGTCTATGCGTCCTCGGAGATCGTCGAACTGTTGGAGCGGGGCGAGCTGGACGCCGCGATCGCGGCGGACTACCCCGGGCTCGACCTGCGGCACTCCGATGCCGTCACGCATCGCGGATTCGCCACCGAGCCGTCGTTCGTGGCGCTCTCAGCCCGGCATCGGCTCCGGAGCGCCCTGGAGATCACGCTCGCCGACCTGGCCGACGAAGTGTGGTTCCTGACTCCGGATGACGGGGCCGGCTGGCCCAGTGTGTTCTACGGGGCGTGCCGGTCGGCCGGGTTCACCCCGGCGGCGGTCAACGAGTTCCTCGGCGACCAGCTGCACCTGCAGGACATGATCGCGGACGGCCTCGGCGTCTCCATGGTGCAGGCGACGACGCGGCCGATTCCCGGAGTGGTCGTCAAGCCGCTTGCCGGCACGCCGCTGTGGTGCCGCTACGTACTGGCCTGGCGCCGGGAGAGCATCACTGACGAGATCGCGGAGACGCTGTTCGGCTCGGCCGTCGCGGCATACCGGAACCTGATCGCGCAGGCGCCCCACTTCCAGTTGTGGGCATCGCGGACGCACAAGAACGTCCGCGCATAAGGAATCGAATCCGCCGCGGGCGGAACCGTGCGCAAAGGTCGGCCACGGGAGGGCCGGATGTTGTGGCCCGAGCGGGCAGACTGCTGTGTCTCAGGGCGTTGTCGCGGGTCACGGTGACTGGGAGCGTGCGTGGTGCACCCCCCACGTCCCCCTGGCGTTCACCTCCCTGAAGGAGCGTCATGATAGGCACCCGACCAAGACGAGCGCTCGGAAGGCTAGCGGCGAGCCTGACGGCCGCCGTAATAGCGCTCTGTCTCGGCACCGGCCCGGCGCTCGCGGTCGTCGCACCGAGCCATGCTGCCGGGACCGTCGGCAGTCCCCCCACCCACCAAACCCGGACCCACACCCACCAAACCGGGACCCCCACCCACGAACCTCGGACCTCGGCCTCGCCTGCCCCCACCGGCGCCTCGACCGCTGGAACTGACGCCGGCGCCGTCCAGCACGGGCGGCTGTCGCCAGGCCGGATCCCGCCGCCGCGCCCCATCGTGGCCCGGGGCTCCGCGCAGTCCTCGCGGAAGCACACGCAGTCCTGCACTCCGGCGGCCTTCAGCAGCCGCACCGGTCAGGCCTTGGCCTCCTACATAGAGTCCTCGACCACCGACTGCATCAACACCCTGTTCTCGACCACCGGAAGCGACGCGCACGGCGTCTTCCAGGAGTCCCAGATGATCCCGGTCGCGCAGGCCTTCCAACGCCTGTCCGGGGGATACTCCGGCGACAACTCCGCGGGAATCTGGCAGCTCGTCATCTACCTGCGCGCCGGATACTACGTGCAGTACTACGACTCCGCCGACGTCGGCTCCTACGACGCGAATCTGACCACGGCGGTCGTCGGCGGCCTCAACGCCTTCTTCGCCGGCGCCCACTCCAAGGACGTCTCCACGACGAACGGCAACGTCCTGGGCGACGCCGTGATCCTCACCGACAGCGCCAACATCCAACAGGACTACCTGGGCACCTACAAGCGGATCCTCAACGCCTACAACAGCTCGTGGGACGCCTACTACGCGATGGACGGCGTCGTCTACGACGTCTACACCCCGTTGTGGCGAGGCCAGTGGAACCCCGCCTTCGTGACCGCCATCACCCACGATTCGAGCATCATCACCACGCTCGACTCGTTCGCCCTCCATCACACGAGCCTGCTCGGCGGCAACAACACTTTCCTGGACGCGGACGCCGGCCAGGACCTGGCCATCTACGTCCAGTTCCCGGCGCTCCAGGCGACCGTCAGACCACTGATGCTCGGCCTCCTGCACGCCTCACACATCTCCGGCACCACCGCCGCGCTCTGGGTCGCCGTCGCCGAGCAGAGCAACGCCTACGACAACGCGAACTGCTCGTACTACGGCACCTGCGATCTCACGGCCCAGCTCACCGCGGCCGCGCTGCCGACCACGTACCACTGCAACTCCGAGATCACGGTCCTCGCGCAGTCGCTGAGCCCGGCCGACCTCACCGCCGCCTGCTCCAACCTCGCGGGCCAGGACTCCTACTTCCAGGGCGTGGCGAAGGACAACGGCCCGATCCCGAACCAGTACAACACCACCGACAACGTCGTCGTGTTCTCCAGCCGGCTGAACTACGTCATCTACGCCGGAGCGATCTACGGCGTGCCGACCAACAACGGCGGAATCACCCTCTACGGCGACCCGTCGGCCCCGGGGAACCAGGACTACTCCATCCTGTACCAGGATCCCGGCCCGGACGGCTACACGGACAACATCTGGAACCTCAACTACGAATACACCCACTTCCTCGACGCCAGGTACGACACCAAGGGCACCTGGACCCAGATAGAGACCGAGCCGAACATCTGGTGGGTGGAGGGGATCTCCGGATACATCTCGTACAGCTACCGAGGCATCGTCGACACCGAGGCGGTAGCTGACGCGGGAAAGCACACCTATCCGCTGAGCACCCTGTGGCAGACCACCTACGCCAACAGCGACAACGACCGCGTCTTCCCCTGGGGCTACCTGGCGGTGCGCTACATGCTCGAACAGCACCCGGCCGACGTCCAGGCGATCCTGACGTACTTCCGGAACGGTGACTACACCGGCGCGTACAACTACTACACCAACACCATCGGCACCAGGTACGACGCGGACTTCAACTCCTGGCTCGACGCCCTCGCGGGCGTCGGCACCCTCCCGACCTGCGCCGGCACCAACCACCAGGCGATGGGCCAGAACTGCTCGCGCGGCAACCAGTCGGCCACCGCGGGCAACCTGGACTACCTCTTCATCTGGCTCCCGGCCGGCACGACGACGCTGACGGTCGCCACGAACGGCGGCACCGGGAGCGCGTCCCTGTACTACGACCCCGACACCTGGGCGACGCCGAGCACGTACACCGCCTCGTCGACCAACTCCGGCGCGGCTCAACACATCACCGTCAGCAACACCTCGGCCGGCTACCGGTACATCAGCCTGTACGCCGTCACCGACTTCAGCGGAGTCACCGTGACCACGCGGTACTGATCCGCTGACCCCGTGCGGTCCCCGGCCGGTCGATCACCGTCCGGGGACCGCTCCTCCCGCGGCTTCCCGAAGAGGTGACCAGCCCGTATGAACCCCCGCTATGCCATCACCGACCACGCCTTCACCGTTCCCCTCGACCACGACGATCCGAGCGGTCCGACGATCGAGGTGTTCGCGCGCGAGGTGGCTGACCCGACCCGGGCCGTCGACAAGCTGCCTTGGCTGGTGTTCCTGCAGGGGGGTCCGGGCGGTAAGTCGCCGCGGCCGCTGGGCCGCTACCCCGGCTGGCTCCACCGAGCGCTCGCAACGCACCGCGTGCTGCTGCTCGATCAGCGCGGCACGGGCCGCAGCACGCCCGTGACGCCAGGCGCGGCGGCCAGGTTCGGATCGGGCAAGGATCTCGCAAGGTACCTGTCGCTCCACCGCGCCGACACCATCGTCCGCGACGCGGAGCTGATTCGGCGGCAGCTCTGCGGCGACGAGCCGTGGGAGACCCTGGGCCAGAGCTACGGCGGATTCATCACGCTGACGTATCTGTCCTACGCACCTGAGGGACTCCGGGCCTGTCACATCACCGGCGGCATCCCCGGCCTTGCCGCCACCGCCGACGACGTCTACCGGCACACCTATCCGCGGGTCGAGGCCAAGAACGCCGAGTACTACGCGCGCTATCCGGACGATGTGGAGAAGGTGCGCCGGATCGCGGACCTCGCCGACTCCGGACGAATCCTGCTGCCGGACGGCGACCGGCTGACGGCGCGACGGCTGCGGACCCTCGGCCTGGTGTTCGGCATGGGCGACGGGTACGAGCGCGTGCACTGGCTCCTCGACGAGGCCTTCGACGCCGCCGGGGAGTTGACGGACACTTTTCTGCTCCAGGTGATGCAACAGACCGGGTTCGTCGAGAACCCCCTGTTCACGATCCTCCAAGAGCCGTGCTTCGCCCAGGACAATCGGCCGACGGCCTGGGCGGCGCGACGGATCGCGGGCGAACACCCCCGCTTCGCCGAGGACGCGGCCCCGTTGCTGTTCACCGGGGAGATGATCTACCCCTGGATGTTCGAGGAGATCAGAGCCCTGCGACCGTTCGCCGAAGCCGCCGAACTGCTCGCCGCCTGGACCGACTGGCCGCCGCTCTACGACCCGCAGCGCCTGGCCGCCAATCAGGTCCCGCTGGCCGCGGTCGTCTACCACGACGACATGTACGTCGACGCGGACCTTTCGCTGCGCACCGTGCGCCAGCTGGGCTCGGCCCGGGCGTGGGTGACCAACGAGTGGGAGCACGACGGTGTGAACGCGTCCGGCGACGCCGTACTGTCGCGGCTCATGGACATGACCGCCGGTCGTCTGTGACCGACCAGCGACGGCACGCCGTTAACGGGGCCGTCGACTCACGCACGGGTTTCTCACCGCCCTGCCAGCGCCCGTCCAACTGCTCCGGGTGGGTGCCATCGAGCCGGGATCGGGCGGCTCGGCCTAGCCGGGGGTCTCACCGGGAAGGCGGTACGCGGCGAGGGCGGCAATGTCGTCGTGGAGGCTCGCGTCGCTGTAGGCGAGCAGGTCCTGGTGCAGTTGGTCGAGGAGCTCGCGGGGTGGGAGAGCGGCCCATGACCGGATGCGTTCGACGAGTGGGTAGAAGGCTCCGGTGCGGTCGCGTGTCTCGGTTACGCCATCGGTGTACATCAGCAGGTGGTCGCCAGGGCTGAAGGGCTCCACGTCCACGTGGTAGTCGTCCCCGAGCAGAACACCGAGGTTGATGGGCGGTGAGGGATCGGTCGGATCCAGTTCGGTGACCCCGTCGCGGGTGATGAGCAGGGGCGGCGGGTGGCCGCAGTTGACGATGCGGACCACGGGTTCGTGGTCGGGAATTTCGGCGAACACCGCGGTGACGAAGCGTTCCGACACGTCGCTGCCTGGAAGATGCGCGGCTCTGCGGCTCATGCTTCTCTCGACTCGGCGCGCCACCCCGGCCAGATCAGTCTCGTCGTGGGCGGCCTCGCGGAAGGCACCGAGCATCGTCGCGGCCGTTTCCACCGCGAGCAGGCCCTTGCCCCGGACGTCGCCGATGAGCAGGCGGACTCCCTGCGCGGTGGGCACCGCCTCGTACAGGTCGCCACCGATACGTGCCTCCGCGGCGGCGGACAGGTAGAGGGTTTCCACGCAGACCTGGCCGAGATGGTGGGGTACCGGGCGCAGCAGCACGCGCTGCGCGGTCTCGGCCACGGAGCGCACGGTGGCGAGGGTGCGCTCCCGGCGCGTTCGGTGGGCGGCCAGAATCGTGCCGAGGACGCCGACCAAGGTGGTGGAGATGTAGACCGCTACGTAGTGGCGTTCCCACAAGTAGCCCACGGAGCGGCCCGCGCAACACGGAGTGCCGGCCAGGACAGCTTCGAACGAGGCGGCGAAAACCGTGATGGCGGCGACGGCGACGGGGCCGTGCGCGAAGGCGGCGACCACGGGGAGGGCAATGAGCAGGAAGCTCACCGGCCACTGCACTGGAGTGAGCGGTTCGAGCACCAGGACCGCCGCGACGTATATGGCGGGCAGCCAGCGCATCCATACGGGCGGAGCAGGTACCGCCAGACTCGACTGCGCCGCGCGGCGGCTTTCAGCTGTGCGCCGACCGGGCCACCTCACTGCTCGCTCCGGCGGAGGCGGCGCGGCGGCACCGGAAGTCCTGGAGAAGCGGACGGCCGCACGACGGTGTGGCCGAGGTCCCGGCGAAAGCCCTCACGGATCCACTCACGCGGCCTGTACACAAGAACTCCTGGCGGGGCTCGGTCAAGTCAACCAGCCTTATGCGGCTCAACGGCTCAACCCGACCATTGCTTCAGCAAGGGCACGTTAGAACATTTGCGACAATCCTACGACTTTGAGATCCCTGCGAGGGATGCTGAGCTGCACTAGGTGGGACGTTGTCGCACAGGTCGCAGTAGGGAGTCATGTCAGTGCCGGGCGAGGTGACGGGCAGGCTGCCATGGACAGCGCTCGGCGCGGCGTTCATGCAGGTCAGACGCGTCCCATAGCGGCTTGAACAGCCTCACCGGATCCGCCCGACATCCTGTCCTCAGGTGCGAAGTGGGGCGGAAAGTGGTATCGGTGAGCGGCGTTATCCCAGGTCAAAGGTGCTGGGTAAGCAGGGCCCGGCTCGGTCGCCGCTCCGTCAACTCCTCCGCCGACGATGTCATCGAGCCGTACGACACACCTCATGGCGCGACTGGCGCCGCCGCTCGCGAGGACGGCCCCGTTGGAAGGTCATGCCGATGTGGCCAGCGCTGAGGCGTTGGCGCAGATGGGTTGGGTCGGTTCCGATGCCGTCAGCGGCCATGAGCTCTCGGGCCGCGCGGTTTCACCAGCAGGTCGTGCGGGGTGGGCCCGTAGCAGGCCGCGGTGTAGGTGATCGGGATACCGCAGCGCTCGGTCGTGACGCTGACCAGCGAGCGGATGGCCTCGCCGAGTCCGGCCCGGTTCACCGCCGATGCGGCAGTGACAGCGACGGCACTCCCGCGAAGGCAAGCCGCAGCATGGCCTGGGCGCGCTGCGCCGACACCTCACGGCAGCGCATCAGGCGCTTCATGGTGCTCGCCTCGGCCGCGTTAGTCCTTGGTCAGATACCCGCTGACACCGTCCTGTAGCGCACCGTAGACCAGGGCGCTGTCATCCTTGGCCGAGAGGATGAGCACCCTGGTCGGCAGTTCCTCACGCCGAACCGCACGGGCCACCTGATGACCGTCGAGCCGCGGCATGCGGTAGTCCAAGACCGCCACATCCGGTCGGAGTTCGCGAATGGCGGTCAGTGCCTGAGCCCCGTCGGCGACGTCGGCCACGGTGTCGACGTAGGCAGGTAGCGCACGCACCACGCCTTCCCGGTAGACGGCATGGTTTTCGCCTATGAGCACCCGTACGCGCTTGTCGTCCATCGGCTCAGCCCCTCCGCTCGAAGGGTGCCAGCGCAGCACACGCCGGCTACCGCTATGGCAACAGCGGCCCCCCAGAGGGCGTCGCGGTAGGTGGCCACGGAATCCGTCACGTACGCGCGTGCTGCCAGTGCGTCACCGGATACGGATATGTCGTGGTCAGCTCCGCAGCATGGACACACGACATGAGTTGCTCCGCCAGCCGAGTCCCTCGACGACAAGTCGATGCGGTGGGATTCGGTGGTGCTGGCGGAGACGGAGACCGTCTGGCCCTGGCCCAGTTGCTCCGGCGCCATACCGGCCACACGCCGCGTTGTGCCCGGCATGCCGCCGACGTCAGCAGAGCGCAAAGGCACGTGTCGACAAGCGAGAACTGGCCGAGTGGGCGCTCGCCAAGGATGCACGGGGCCAGGTCAGCGCCGGTGCGTGGCGGTCGGCTGGGTGGTGGGGAGCAGACTCCGGGTGGGTCCGGTATCGACGAGGCGTCCTGCCGCGAGGATGTGGATGGTGTCGGTGTAGGCGGCGATGAGCTGGAGTTCGTGGCTGACCAGCGCAATGGTGAGGCCGCGTTCGGTTCGCAGCCGGGTGAGCAGTTCCATGATGGCGGTCGCGGTGTCGGGGTCGAGGGCGGAGGTGACTTCGTCGCACAACAGGATGTTGGGCTCTGGCGCCAACGCGCGGGCGATGGAGACGCGTTGGCGTTGACCGCCGGAGAGTTGGTGGGGGTAGCGGCGGGCGAATTCGGCGGGTAGGCCGACGTGGTGGAGGAGTTCGGCGACCCGGTCGGGGACCTGTGCTTTCGGCACGGTTCGGTGGAGTTGGAGCGGGCGGGCGAGGGCGGCGCCGATGGTGCGGGCGGGGTTGAGGGCGCCCAGGGGGTTCTGCGGTATCAGTTGGATGCGGCGCTGGTGGTCGCGGGTGCGCTTGCGGGCAGCGGTCGGCAGCGGTTGGCCGTCGAGGGTGAGGGTGCCGGTGTCGGGGCACTGCAGTCCTGCCAGGACTCGCAGCAGTGTGGTCTTTCCGGAGCCGGAGGGGCCGACGATACCGGTGGCGCTGCCGGGGGTGGCCGTGAAGTCGATGTCCGCGAGGGCGGGGTGGGGCGTCCGGCGTTGGGTGAAGGTCACCCGGATCCCGGTGGCGACGAGCGCGGCGGCGCCGGTGGGTTGGGCGGGCTGATGCGCCTTCTCGACGGCAGGCGTTGGGGTGTGGCCGTCGAGGGCGATGACCTCGTCAGCGCACCGTGCGACGAGTTCGGGGTCGTGGCAGGCGATGACGATGGCGAGGTGGCGACGGTCGGCGAGGTGGCGCAGGAGGTCGGCGATGTCGTCGCGCAGGGCGGCGTCAAGTCCTGCGGTGGGTTCGTCCAGCAGGAGCACATCGGGTTTGCGCGCGAGCGCGCGGACCAGAGCGACCCTGCGCTGTTGTCCGCCGGACAGCGCGGTGGGGCGACGGTCGAGCAGTCCCTCGTCGACCGGCAGTCGGCACTCCACCAACAGGTCCCGCAGGGCCTGAGGGGCCGGGTCCGCGGCGACTTCGCTGACGAGGCGGCGAACGCGCATGCGCGGGTTGAGGGCGGAAGCCGGGTCCTGGCCGACGTAGGTGATGTGGTGGCGGCGTAGCTGTCGCAACTCGTCGGCGGGGAGGGCGAAGATGTCGTGGTCGAGGACCCGGATGGTTCCTGCGGTGAGGTGGGCCCCCGCGGGCAGGGCGCCGACGAGGGCGCGGAGCAGGGTGGTCTTGCCGGAGCCGGATGGGCCGGTGAGGGCAGTGATCTGACCCCGGCGGAGGACGAGGCTGGTCTCGTTCAACAGGACCGGCCCATCGGGGATGTGGATACCGACGCCGGTGGCCTGGACGACCGGTTCGCTGGTGGGGGTCATCGGGTGGTCACCGCCCGTCCCGCCGTGGTGGGTGCGAGTGCGTCGGCGGCGAGGTTGACGCTGACGGCGAGCAGGCCGATGGCGATGCTGGGCGCGACGACGGCCCAGGGGTTGAGGAGGATGCCGGGTGCGTTCTCTCGGATCATCAATGCCCAGTCGGCGGCGGGTGGTTGGGGGCCGAGTTGGAGGAATCCGGCCATGGAGATGACGTAGACCGCTTCGACGAAGCGCAGCCCGAACAGGGCCAGCACGGTCGAGCGGAGGTTGGGTAGGAGTTCGCGCAGTGCCAGATGTGACAGGTGTTCCCCGCTCGCGGTGGCCGCTTCGATGAATCCGGAGGCGGTCAGGGGCGCGGCGGCGCTGGCGATGACGCGTACCGCGTAGGGGGTGCCCAGGGCGATGGCGGCGGCGATGACGGCGAGGCGCCCGCCGCCGGGCCAGGCCAGGGCGATGAGCATGACGCCGAGGACGGGTGGCAGGAGGATGGCGATGTCGGCGGTGCGCTCGGCCCATCGGCCCAGGGTGGGGCTGAGCACGGCGAAGCAGCCGAGGACGGTGGCGAGGGCGGTGACGATCAGTGCCACCGCCAGTGCGCTGCCGATCAGTGCACCGCCGCCGTGCAGAAGTCGGCTCAGCACGTCGCGGCCCAGTTGGTCTCCGCCAAGGACCGCGCTGCCGTCCGGTGCGGCATACGGTGCGGTGATGGGTTGGTCGAGGGCGTGCGGTGCCAGGAGCGGTCCGAGCAGGCCGAAGAGTGTCAGCAGGAGGCCGGGGGCGACACGCGGCAGGATCCGCGGCCAGGAGCGGGGGCGCGGCTGGCTGAGCACGGTGGCGGTGGTGCTCATGGTCGGGCTCCCAGGGTTCGGGCGCGGATGAGGTCGGCGAGCAGCAGAACGAGGCTGATGACGGCTCCGGCGCAGGCGACCACACCGGCGATTACGGGGGTGTCGCGGTCGCCGATGGCGCCGGCCAACACGGTGCCGATGCCTGGGTAGTTGAACAGGGTCTCCACGACCACCGCGCCGCCGAGCAGCATTCCGGTGGAGGTGGCGATGCCGGTGGCGATGGCGGGCAGGGCGCCAGGAAGCTGGTGCCGCAGCAGGATGCGGCGGGACGGGAGGCCGTCGAGGTGGGCCGCTTCCACATGCGGGGCCTTCGCCTGGTCGGTGAGGGCGGCGCGGACGACGCGGGTGTTCCATCCGGTCTGTGGGACGGCAAGCGCCAACACCGGCATGACCAGCATGGTCCAGGAGGCGGGGGAGCCGTCGGCGCTGGTGGTCGTGGCGGCGGGCAGCCAGCCGGTCCACAGGGACAAGGCCAGCAACAGGCCCACGGACACCACGAATTCGGGGAGCGCGAAGGCGGCGGTGGAGGCGAGGCCGATGACGCGGTCCACCACACCGCCTGGGCGGGCCGCCGCCCAGCAGCCCAGGGCGAGCGCGGCGACCACGGTCAGGGCGAAGGCGGTGCCGCCGAGCAGGATGGTGTTGGGGAAGGGCGCGGAGAGCAGGTCGGTCACGCGCTGGCCACGTGCCGAAGTGCCCAGGTTGCCGGTGGGCAGCGCGGTGATCCACTCCCAGAACCGGATCCACACCGGCCGGTCGAGCCCCAACTGGTGGCGGCGGGCGGCGATGTCAGCGGCGCTCTCGCCGCGGTCGGAGGTCGCCGAGGCGGCGTCCCCCGGCAGCAGCTGGATCGCGGCGAAAACGACGGCGAGCAGCACGAACAGCATCAAGACCCGCTTGGCGAGCAGCAGTGCCACCCGGCCGCACACCACCGTGGCGCGGTGCAACACCGAAGGTGTGAAGGCTCCTTCCAGCGCGGTCTCGCTCATCGTGACAGCCAGACGTTTTCCAGCTGGACGCGGCCGTAGCCCGGCAGTTTGGGCAGGCCGTGGACCTTGTAGGTGGCCAGGTCGATGCCGTCGGCCATGCCCCACAGCAGGTAGCCGGACCTGTCGTACTCGATCTGCTGCAGCTCGTGCAGAGCAGTGGCCCGCGCCTTGTCGTCGGCTGTGCCGATGACCTGGCGGTATGCCTGGTCGAACTGCGGGTCGGACCAGCCTGCTTCGTTCTGTCCGGCGCCGGTGACCATGGTCTTGGAAGCGAAGAAGACCACGGAGTCGTTGGTGCCCCAGTAGTTGGTGTAGAAGTCGCCCTTGAGCCAGGTCCTGTCGTAGAAGGTGCCCGATTCCTGCTTCACGACGTTCACCTTGATGCCGGCCTCGCGGGCCTGGGCGGCGAACAGGGTGGCCGACTCGGCGAGGCCCGCGATGTCCTCGGTGGTGACCAGGTCGTAGGTGCGGGACAGGTCGAACTTCGCCTCCGCCAGTAGCTGTTCGGCCTTGGCCAGGTCGCGCCTGCGCTGCGGGATGTCCTTGGCGTACTGCGGATCGCCGGTGCCGAGGATGTCGTTGGCAACGCTGCCGTATCCGGACAGGACCTGCTTGACCATGGCTTCCCGGTCCACGACGAGCTTCATCGCCGCACGGACCCTGGGGTCGGCGAAGGGGCCGTCGGCGGTGCGCATCACGATGGGCATCGCCATGTCGTTGGGGCGGCGGATGACCTGGATGTCCGTGCGGGCGGCGGCGGTTCGGGCGGCGACGGCGCCCGCGTTGGAGGCTACGTCGATCTGCCCGGACAGCAGGGCGTTCGCCATGGCCTGCGGGCTTTCGAACATGGTCACCTCGATGGCGTCGAGGTGGACCCGGCCGCGGTACCAGTGCTCGTTGCGCAGCAGCCGGGCGTTGCCGCCGCGGTACCAGTCGAGCTTGAACGGGCCGGTGCCCGGGGCCTTGGCGATGTCCTTTTCGGGGGTGTCCTTCTTGAGGACGAAGGTCGTCAGGCGGGTGAGCAACGGCAGTTCGCCGTTGGCGTAGTCGGAGACCAGGACGACGGTGTCCTTGCCGTCGGAGGTGATGTTCTTCGCCTGGATACCTGGCAGCCGGGCGGCACCGGCGGGGGTGTTGCGCAACCGGCGCAGCGACCAGGCCACGTCGTCGGCGGTGACCGGGGTGCCGTCGTGGAAGGTGGCGCCCTTGGCGATGGTGAACCGCCAGGTCCCCAGGTCCTTCGACGGCGTCCAGCCGGAGGCCAGCCGGTCGACGGTGTTCTGCTTCAGGCCCGGTGCGGTGAGGGTGTCGTAGACGAGCGCGATGATCAGGTAGTCGCTCTCGTTGCCCTGGTTGCCGTGCGGGTCACGGGTGATCGCCGACGCGTGGCCGAGAGCGCCGACCCGGAGGGTGCCGCCTTGCTGTGGCGCGCCCTCGGGCCCCGAGGAGCCCGCGTTCTTGCTGCCGGAGCAGGCGGACAGTAGCGCGGCCGCGCCTATGCTTCCGCCGGCCCACAGTACTTGGCGCCTGTTCAGGTTCACGTCGTCCTCACTCCACATCGGGCGGCTACTTAGGATTGCCTACCCTAATAATGATCGCCTCCGCAAGCCCGCGCCCCAGATCGAACTTAGGTTTGCCTTACCTAAATTTTCGGGATAGGTTCCTCGTCGTCCGCTGACGCCGACCGACCGGCCGATCCCCGCTATGGGGCCCTGGGACAGGCCGTTGAGCCTGCTCCGCCTTGCCGCCACTTGGAGCGTTCGCGTCACGCCGGGGCTGAGTCCCCTTGCCTACCAACGGAAACGGATGATCTCGCCATGAGTACGGGAGTCGCCCCCGTCCGCCAGCTCGATGCCGCCTCGGTCCGCGAACTCCGCGAGGCCGCCGAGCAGGTCCTCGCCGATTTCGGCACCTCCGCCACCGCCCCCGACCTGCTGGCCCGAGTCGCCGAAGCCGCCACGGCTCTCAGTGAGCCAATTCGCCACCAATGCCGCCCGGTTGACACCGACGACGGCCTGTTCGTCCTGCGCGGTCTGGAGGTTGACGGCGACGCGATCGGCCCGACCCCGTCCAGTTGGGCCACCGCCGGTGACAGCGGCGCCGCACACGACATCGCCCTGCTGTTGCTCGCCACGGTCATGGGCAACCCGATCGCCTGGGAAGGCCAGCAGGACGGCCGCTTCGTCCACAACATCGTGCCCTCGGCCGGTCATGAGGAGGAACAGACCGGCGCCAGCAGCGCCGTGCTCCTCAGCCCGCACACCGAGGACGCCTTCCATCCCGGCCGTGCCCATCTGCTGATGCTCAGCTGCATGCGCAACCACGACAACATCGCCACCACCGCCGCCAGCATCCGCAAGGTGAAGCTCGACGAGGCCGATGTCGCCCTGCTGTCACGGCCGGCGCTGCCGATTCTGCCCGACGACGCCTACGCCGAAGCCCAGGGCTTCGACGGTCAGCCGCCGAACGTGCCTACCTTGTGGCACTCCCCGGACGGTCTGACCCTGCGCTTCGACCCGGCCTACACCCCGATGGAACAAGCTTCCCCCGCGCACCGTGCCGCCTACCGGCGCTTGGAGGACGAACTGGCCCGCGTCTCGGTCGCGGTGAGCCTTTCGCCGGGCGAGATCCTGGTGGTCGACAACGACCTCGTCGTGCACGGTCGCGTGCCGTTCAAGGCCCGCTACGACGGCACCGACCGGTGGCTCAAGCGCGCCTCGGTGCATGTCCCCGGACGCCGTACCCGCCCGCTGGCCGAGGCCGAAGAGCACGGCTACGGCCAGGCCGCCATCGAGGCGTACACCGCCTGAAGACCCACCAGGAACCGAGGACGGACATGAGCCAGACCACCGCAGCCACAGCCGACCGGGACACACCCGCCGACGACACCACCCTGCGCGTACTGTCCGCGAGCGATCTGGCGGGCATCGACATCACTCTCGCCGATGTCGTGGACACCGTGGAGAACGCCTACCGCACCCTGGCCGCCGGCCAGTCGGACAACCCCCGCAAACTCACCGTCAAACCGACCGACGGGCACTCCGTCTCCTACGCGATGCTCGGCCGCGACGGCTCCCGCGACGTCGTCGCGATCAAGACCTCCTACAAGCACGGCCTGGACAAGGGCCGTGGAGAGCAGCACTACTACACCTCACTCACCCTCTACGACGACACCACCGGCCTGCCGATCGCGATGATGGACTGCGCACGGATCGGCTCCCTGCGCACCCCCGCCGTCTCGGCACTGCTGGCCCGGGAATGCGCCGCCCCGGGAGCACGTGCTGCGCTGGTGATCGGCACCGGCACCCAGGGCCGCCTGGCACTGCCGTTCCTGCTGACCACCCTGCCCGACCTGGACCGGCTGATGGTGTTCGGAACCCACTCCGAGGGGATCGCGGCCGTACGGGAACAACTGCGCGCCCACTTTCCCGAGCGGGACGTGGAGATCGTCGCCGACCTGCGGGCCGCGGCCGCCGATGCCGACATCATCGTCGCCACCGCGGGCGGTCACACCCCGGCGGCCGTGGAGGCCGAGTGGCTGAGGCCCGGCACCCTGTCGATCCTCGTCGGCCACGGCCTGGCGCCCTCGGCACTGCACCGCGCGGACCGGGTGGTTGCCACCAGCGAGGCACAGATGAAGGTCACCGGTACCGACATGGCCGATGGCGACGGCAACCTCCCTGCCGTCGACACCGAGTTCCCGCCGGTGATTGCCGGTATCACCGCGGGACGCCGCTCAGCTAAGGAGCGCATCTTCGCCTACAACAGCGGCCTGGTCGTCACCGACATCGCGCTCGGTCACCGCTTCGCCCAACTGGCCGTCGCGCAGGGGCTGGGAACGCGGGTGCCGCTGTGGCGGTGAGTGATGCACGGCTTCCCACTCTGCCCGCGCTGCCCGATCCGGAGACGGACGCGATCCTCGACAGCGGCCTGCTCCACGAGCTGTCCCACGCTTTCGGCGGCCCCTTCCACTTCCTGCTCCCAGCGCGTTTCGCCGACAACGTCGCTGACTTCCGGGCCGCGTTGGACGAGGCCGGGGTGGACGGACAGGTGTACTACGCGAAGAAGGCCAACAAGGCCGCCGCATGGATCGAGCACTGCGCCACCAGCGGCACCGGCGTGGACGTGGCCAGCCTCGGCGAACTACGCGAAACCCTCGGCCACGGTGTGCGCGGCGGCGACATCGTCGTGACCGGCCCCGCCAAGAGCGACGATCTGCTGCGCATCGCCGTGCTCCAGGGCTGCCTGATCGCGGTCGACTCGCTCGACGAACTCGACCGGCTCATCGCACTGGCCACGGCCGGGGCTGCCCATCCCGCCCGGCTGCTGCTGCGTCGGCTCCCTCCGCAGCAGCCGAACAGCCGTTTCGGTATGAACGAAGCCGAACTGGGGGCGGGGTTGGAACGCTGTGTGCGGGCCGATCGCGCGGTACGCATGGAGGGGTTCAGCTTCCACCTGACCGGCTACGCCGTGCGGCCGCGCGCCGACCTCGCGGGACATCTGGTCGACCTCTGCCTCAAGGCACGCACCATGGGGCTACCGGCCGACCGGATCAGCATCGGTGGTGGCTTCGCGGTCGACTACACGTCGGCTGACGACTGGCAGGCCTTTGTCACCACGCAGCGGCCGGAGCACTACCACGCGGGCAAAGCGTTCACGGTGGCCGACTTCTACCCGTACCACTCACCAGTCGCCGGAGCCCACGCGCTGCGCGCCGTCCTGGCCACCGCCCCCGAAGGCGGCACACGAAGCCTGGCGGCCCAGCTGAAGGAGCACGGAATCCACCTGTTGCTGGAACCGGGCCGAGCGCTCCTGAACCGCGCCGGCGCATCCGTCTTCCGGGTCCAGGGCGTCAAGGACCGTGACGGCTACGGGATCGTCACCGTGGACGGCACCAGCCTGAGCCTGTCAGAGCAGTGGTTCAACAGCGAGTACCTTCCAGAGCCGGTACTGGTCACACCCGCTGGGACAGCCGACGCGGGTGCGACCTTCCCGGCTTGCGTCGGCGGGGCGAGCTGTCTGGAGTCCGACATGCTCACCTGGCGCAAGATCCCGCTGTCCGCCCGTCCGGCCCCTGGCGACCTGCTTGTCTACCTCAACACCGCTGGATACCAGATGGACTCCAACGAATCCTCCTTCCACGACCTGCCACTGCCGCCCAAAGTCGTCCTCAACCGCCCGGACGGCCAACCGCGGTGGCGTCTGGACCGCCGCCCGCCATGCTGACCCCCACCCACCTGCCACAGGAGTCCCCTGCCATGAACGAGGCACTGGCGCGCCCCGCCGTGGTCTCCCGGATATCCGACCTCATCGGATACACACCGCTGCTCGAACTGTGCCGAACCGACAACGGCAGTCGCCTGCTCCTGAAGCTGGAGATGTACAACCCCACCGGCACCGCCAAGATCCGCATGGCCCGGCAGATGGTCCTCGACGCCGAGGCACGCGGCCAACTGCGCCCTGGCGGACGGATCATCGAGTCCACCTCCGGCAACACCGGCCTCGGTCTCGCGGTCATCGCCGCCGAACGCGGCTACACCTTCACCGCCGTCGTCGACAACCACGCCTGCGCCGACAAACTGCGCGGCATGAAGGCACTCGGCGCGGAACTCATCTACGTCACCGACGACGGCACCGAGGAACTGGCCACCGCAGCACGCGAGGAACTGGCCGAACAGATGGCGTGCGGGCAGGAAAACACCATCTTCACCGAGCAGCACAACAATCCCAGCAACGCCGTCGGCTACTTTCCCGTCGCCCATGAACTCCACCAGGCCCTGGGCGGGCGGATCGACATCCTCATCGGCGCCGTCGGCACCGGCGGCTGCCTGTGCGGCACCACCCGCGAACTGCGCAAGCTCATACCCGACTTCACCACCATCGGCGTCGAGCCCAAGGGGTCCATCGCCTTCGGCGGCCCCGCGCACGACTACTACCAGTCCGGCACCGGCACTCCCGAAGGCGCCGAGATCGGTGCCCTGGTCGACTTCGACCTCATCGACGAGGGCGTGAAGGTCGGCGACATCGAGGCGTTCGCCACCGCCCGCGCCATCGCCCGCAGAACCGGCGTGCTGATCGGCGGATCCGCGGGCGGCGTCGTCCACGAAGCGCTGACCCGGCTGGCCGACCTGCCGCCCGAGACCACCATGGTCGCCCTGGTCAACGACGGTGGCGAGAAGTACCTGGACACCGTCTTCGACGACGACTGGATGAACGCCCGCAACCTCATCGATCCCGCCGTGGATCGCGAGATCGACGAAACTCTCGCCAAGCTCCGCAGGGACTGACACCCTCCATGCAACCGAAGCCGACCGCTCTCCTCCGCGACAGCCGCGCCCTGGCCGTCCTCGCTGTCCCCCTCATCCTCACCCAGCTCGCCCAGGTGGCTCTCACCACCACCGACACCGTGATGATGGGCCTACTCAGCACGACAGACCTCGCGGCAGGCGGCCTCGCCGTCGTCATCTTCAACCAACTCCGCACCATGGGCGTTGGATTGGTCACCTCCGTCGGCAACCAGATCGCCGCCGCCTCCGCACACGCACAGAGCACCGAAAACGAACCGGACCGTGACGGTGCCAAGAGGTACGCGGCCGAAGAACAGGTTCGCGGTATCGTCCGAGCGAGCCTGGCACTGGCCACGCTCGCAGGCGTGGTCGGCAGCATCCTCATGCTCCTCATCGGCCAATGCCTCACCTGGCTGGGACAGGAAGCCGACGTCGTCAACCGAGCGCAGACCATGCTGCTGGCCCTGGCACCTGGACTCATCCCCTGCCTGTGGTTCCAGGCCATCCGCCAGTTCACCGTCGGCATGCGAAGCCCGCAGGCACTGCTCCAGATCACCATCGCCTCGGTCGCCGTCAACGCGGGCCTCAACTGGGCACTGATCCACGGCACATGGGGTCTGCCCGAACTCGGCCTGCCCGGCATCGGTGTCGCCACCACCCTGGTCTACCTGCTCTCCTTCCTCGCCCTGTACCTGTCCGCGAAGAAGGACCCGGTCCTGGCCCCGATGCTGAGCCTGAACATCACCAAGGCCGACCGCGCCGTCGTGCGCAGACTCATCGGGCTCGGCGTACCCATCGCCGCCACCTACGGCTCGGAAGCCGGATTCTTCTCCGTCACCGCCCTGATGGTCGGCAGCTTCGGCGGAGCCGCCCTCGCCGCCCACACCGCCGTCAACCAACTCGTCTACATCGTCTTCCAGATCGCCGTGGGCCTCTCCCACGCCGCCTCCATCAACGTCAGCCGCGAACTCGCCCTCGGCCGCATCGAGGTAGCCCAGCGCATCAAGAACACCGCGCTGGCATGCGCCGCTACCGTCATGGCCACCGTCGCCGTCCTCTACCTCACCCTGCCCCATCTGGTCCTGCGCCCCTTCCTCGACCCCAACGCCGCCGCGGACGAGAAGGCCGTCCACATAGCCGCCCAACTCCTCTTCGTCATAGCCGTGCTGCAGTTCTTCGACTGCGCCCAGAACATCGGCGTCGGCCTGCTGCGCGGCCTCGACGACACCAGGAGCGGCTTCCGCATCACCCTCATCGGCTACTGGCTCGTCGGTCTCCCCACCGCCTGCCTGCTCGGCTACGCGGTACGACTCCACACTCTCGGCATCTGGCTCGGCCTGCTCACCGGTCTGGCCACCACCGCAGTCCTGCTACTGCGCCGCTACGCAGCTGGGCTGAGCACCCTGACCAGCAAGAAGGAAGCCCCGGTCGCTCGGTAGCCGCGGCAAGAGCACAGCGTCAACTCCACCTACGAGGAGTGGGAAGGCCGACAGACGATCGGCATCTGAAGGTGACCGAGTGGGAACACCTCCAGCCCCACATGTCCTGGGAAGCGCGGGCGAGGGCAGCGCCGATGGGAGCGGGCGGGGTTGAGGGCGCCCAGGGAGCTCTGCGGCCACCGCATGCCGGGCCGCGTGCTCGGGGGACGGGCTCTGCTCCAGGCGCTGGGTGCGGGGCCGAGTCGAGTCGGCCGGCGCCCGGCAGTTGTTGTAGGCCATCCTGATCACCTGCACCGCTGGACAGGCCGCGCCGACACGCTCGCCGTCGCCTTCGTGGGCGCGTCAGTCGGCGTGGCCGACCCGCAACGGGCCATGTTGCCGACGGGGTCCCCGATGCCGGTGTTGCCCCCAGCCCCGGCCGGCTCTGACGGGCTACTTCGCCGGGGGCCGCGTGGGCGTGGTAGCGAGCTGGGCTTGGCGTTGGAGGTCGGCGACGCGGGCGAGTGTCGATTTGAAGGCGGCGTATTGCTGTTCACCCAGTGCCTGGGCGTGGCGATCTTCGATCGCGCGCATGATGGCGGTGGCGGTCTCCATCTGGAGCACGCCGCGGTCGGTGGGACAGATCAGTTTGGCGCGACGGTCGGCGGGGTCGGGCCTGCGCTCGACGTAGCCGAGGCGCTCCAGGTCGTCGATGAGGGTGCCGATGACCTGTTTGTGCTGTCCGGAGGCTTGGGCCAGTTCGCTGGCGCGTATGCCCTCGGGGCGCAGGTAGGCAAGGACGGCGCCGGTGCGGGGCTGAATGTCGTCGAAGCCGCGCTCGGCGAGTGACGCGTACAGCTCGCGTTGGACGGAGAACAGCACCCGGGCAGCGAGCACGCCGATGTCCATTTCAGTGGTCTGTGGCCCAGCCACGTCCCCTCCTTTCCCGGCGGGCGTCCGCCGCTGCGCTGTGTGACCGGCGATCTTAGTCGGCCGCCCGTCGGTCCCGGCGCCGCCGCCCTGCGGCCCGTCACCAGGTGGCTCTTGCGTTCCGGGGTGGGGATGTATAGCTTTCAAGTCGTCACTAAACTTGACTATCAAGTTTGGTGACTAAAACGGTCGTGACCCAACCCCGAAGGGGCGGAAGATGAGTGAGCGCAGCAAGTTCCTGGAGTCCATCACCCGGGAGAACGCCGCCGTGGTGCTGGTGGACCACCAGGTCGGACTCCTGTCCGGAGTGCGGGACATCCCTCTCGGCGAGCTGAAGCACAATGTGGCGGCCCTCGCGCGGGCGGCGACCGCGCTGGACATCCCGCTGGTCGTCACCACCACCGCGGCCGGGAGCATGTGGGGGCCGACCACTCCCGAACTGGTCGAGGCCCTGCCTGCCGGGCAGGAGATCATCGACCGCAGCACGGTCAACGCCTGGCACGACGACCGGGTCCGTGAGGCCATCGAGGCCACCGGCCGGCGGAAGTTGATCTTCGCCGGGGTGTCGCTGGAGGTGTGCGCGGCCCTGCCCGCCTACTCCGCGACCGCCGCCGGATACGACGCGTACGTGGCCGTGGACGCGTCCGGCACCTTCAGCCAGGCCAAGCGCGACGCCGGACTGCTGCGCATGCAGCAGGCGGGCGTCGTCGTCAGCGACTACGCCACGCTCATGGTCGAGGCCCTCGCCGACAACGCAGCCCCCGAGGCCGGCGCGGTCTACGCCGCCCTGGACATGCCCTTCGCCGTCCTGGTCGGCCAGATCTCCGCGGCCTACCAGGCGTAGCCCCATGCCGCGCGGGACCTCCGGGTGCGCTCCCTTCGGATGTGTGTGGAATTCCGATACCGGATGTTTCCCAGCGTACGCTCTGATTAGGGGCGCTCATCGATCCATGGTTATGGTGCCGGGCCGCGGGTTGATGCGGCGGCCGGGTCGAATCCAGGAAATGAGACCACGCTGTGGGCCGCGTCAGGGCTGGCCGAGGGGATGCGGTTGTCGTGCTATGGGTGAAACATCACGTGGAGTGCGTGAGTGCGTGGCCATACTTCAGCCCGTCGCAATGTGCTCAGCGGAGGCCAGAACCTGAGGCAACGACTTGTTGGCGCTGCTGGTGAGAAGCCGGCTTTCGCAACTCGAAGCATTCGGCCAACAAGGGCTGCAGGATTCTCGTAATTTCTCTGGAGTCACTCCCGTAGTTGAACGCTCCTTGACTGTTTACTGACCGGCGCCCTAGCCTTGCGAGGGTGAGCTGCGCGAGAATTCTGCCAGTATGTATGCGCAGAGTTGTGATTCATCGATACTTGAGAACCCGGAACTAAAAGTTCTGGGCGTTCCGCAATCGATGCTGTATCAGGCCGTGATCACTTCCTGGATTGCAGTGCTGGCATGGCCTCCGGTACACCGAAGGGGGATTATGCATGGATGCTGAGCCCGTAGCATTAGTGGGAATCGGGTGCGCACTCCCCGGTAAAGTGCATGGTTTGGACGATATTCACGCGGTCCTGCGGGACGGGCGGGACTGTGTCGAAGAGATCCCGCCCAGCCGGTGGGACGTGGACGAGTTCTACGACCCCGACCCCTTGGCCCCGGGCAAGACCTACGTCCGCCACGGCGGATTCGTCGACGACATCGACCGGTTCGACGCGGCGTTCTTCGGGATCTCGGACGCCGAGGCGGTCCGCATGGATCCGCAACAACGCCTGCTCCTGCAGACCGTGTGGCACGCCCTGGAGCACGCAGCGCAGAACCCGGACGAAATCAGAGGAAGCAACACCGGCGTCTTCCTGGCGCTGATGAACACCAACAACTACTGCGTCCTCAAGCACGACACCGAGGGATTCAACGGCATCACCGCCTATGACGCGATGGGCGACGCGACCAGCATCAGCGCCGGGCGCATCGCCCACTTCCTCGACCTGCAAGGGCCCTGTTTCGCGGTCGACACCGCCTGTTCCGGGTCGTTGGTCGCCCTGCACCTGGCGCGGCAGTCCATTCTCACCGGCGAGTGCGACGCGGCGGTCGTGGCCGGGGTCAATCTGATCCTCAACCCCGAAGCGCACATCGCCTTCTGCAAAGTGGGCCTCTTCTCCCGCAGCGGGCAGTGCCGCGCGTTCGACGCGAAGGCGGACGGCTACGTCCGCAGCGAGGGCTGTGTGGCCGTGCTGCTGCGCCGTCAGTCTCTCGCCGAGGAGCGCGGTGATCCCATCCTGGCCAGCATCGTCGGCACCGCGATCAACCACGACGGGCACACACCCGCGCTGACCGCTCCCAACGGAGGGAACCAGGAGCGGGTGATCCGCACCGTGCTCTCCCGCACCGGTGTCGATCCCGCCCAGATCGGCTACGTCGAGGCCCACGGCACCGGAACCCCGGTCGGCGACCCCATCGAGATGGGCGCCATCGCCAACCTGTACGGCCACGACCGTGCCCCGGACCGACCGCTCTACGTCGGCTCGGTGAAGAGCAACTTCGGGCACACCGAAGCCCCAGCGGGCCTCCTGGGTGTGGTCAAGGCCGCCCTCTCGCTGCACCGCGAGACCATCTACCCCAGCGTCCACCTGGACCGGCTGAATCCCAAGATCGACCTGAACGGCGCCGTGGTGGAGGTTCCCACGGAGCCCGTGCCCTGGCCCCGGGGTGACGCCCCACGTCTGGCCGCCGTCAACTCCTTCGGCTACAGCGGCACCAACGCCCACGCCATCCTGCGGGAGGCACCGCTGCCCCAGCGCGGCACCGGCGGGCCGAAGTCCCGTCCGGCCGAGCTGCTGGTGCTGTCCGCCAAGTCCGCCACCAGCCTGGACGAGCTCGCCGAGCGCTGGGCGGAACACCTGTCCCGGACCGACCGGGAGACCCTGCCGGAGGCCGTCTTCACCGCCGCCGCCGGGCGCGCCGCGCACCGCCACCGCCTCGCGGTGACCGGGCGGAGCGGCATCGAGATGGCCAACGACCTCCGTCTGTGGCGGACCCGCCGGACACCTCCGTCGGTCACCGGCGGACACCCGGCCAAGCCCGTCAGGACGGCGTTCGTCTTCACCGGTCAGGGCGTGCAGTACCCCGGTATGGCCCACGAACTGTACGACAGCGAACCGGTCTTCGCCGCCGCCATCGACCGGTGCGCCGAACTGCTCGACGGCGAACTGCCGGTGCCACTGAAGCAGATCCTGTTCGAGGAGCAGTCCCCCGAAGTGCTCGACGACACGCGCCTGGCCCAACCGGCGCTGTTCGCCGCCGAGTACGCGCTCGCCACCCAGCTGCGCTCCTGGGGAGCCGTCCCGGACGCGATGGTCGGGCACAGCATTGGCGAGGTCGTCGCCGCGTGCGTCGCCGGCATGCTCTCCCTGGAGGACGCGGCCCGCTTCAGCGCGCTGCGCGGCCGACTCATGGGCGAACTCCCGCGCGACGGAGTGATGCTGGCCATCGCCGCGACTCCGGGAGCCGTGCAGGGCTGGGTGTCCGGGCGGGAGGCCGATGTCTCCATCGCTGCGGTCAACGGCCCTCGCGCCGTGGTCGTTTCGGGCCGGGCGGATGCCGTGGACGAGGTGGCGCGCCTCGCCGAGGACCAGGGCTGCCGGACCACCCGGCTGCGCACGTCCCACGCCTTCCACTCGCCGTTGATGGAACCGGTCCTGCCCGAGCTGGGCAAGGCGGCCGCCGGACTCCGCCCGACCGCCCCGGCCGTGCCGGTGTTCTCCGATGTGACGGCCGAGTCCCTGACCGGCGCCGAGGGACCCGAGTACTGGAGCCAACAGGCCCGCCGGCCGGTCCGCTTCCACGACGGCATGCGTGCGGTGGCAGCCCTGGGGTGCAGCGTGGTCGTCGAGATCGGCCCGCACCCCGCCCTGCGGGCGTATGTCCCGGAGGCGTTCGGCACCGCCGGCGTGACGGTGATCCCCACCCTCCTGCGCGACCGGCGGGACGTGCGCAACCTCCTTGCCACCGCGGGCGCCCTGTTCACGGCGGGTGCCACCGTCGACCTGCCTGCGCTCTACGGCGGCCCGCGCCACCGCCGTACCCCGTCCGCCCCGCTGTACCCGTTCCGCAGGGACCGCTACTGGGTGGGATCCACGCCGCAAGCGGCTCCTCGGCCCCGGACGGCAACCGCGCCGTCCACGTCCACGCCGCCCGCGGCCGAGCCCGAGCCGCGGCGGACGGTCCGCCGACATGAGCTGGTACCCGGCACGCCGTGGGCGGACCACCGCATCCTGGGGGCGACCGTCTTCCCGGCCACCGGCTACCTGGAACTGGTCGTGGACGCCTACGCCTCCGCCAACGGCCACTCCCCGACGCCGGTCGAGCTGACCGATATCGACTTCATGCGGCCCCTCGTCCTGGCTCCAGGCAGGAGCAGCGGCATCCAGGTGGACCTGGAAGGCGACGGTCCCGCAACGGACGGTGGCTTCCGGTTCACCGTGGCCGGGGGCGACGGGGACGGCCTGCCCCGGTACTGCCGCGGGAAGGTCGGACCGACCCGGCAGCAGGGCCGCTCCGGGATGCGTCCCGAGGAACTGCGCGCTGAGCTGCCCACGGCGCTCGCACCCGCACGGCTCTACGGGCTGTTGCGGGAGGACGGCCTGGAGTACGGCGCGAGCTTCTCCACCGTCCGCGAGCTGTGGCTCGGCGAGGCGGCAGGCCAGGCACTCGGCCGGATCACGGCCGCTCCCGACGGTGCGTCCCGCGTGGGCCACGAGCACGGGTTCGCCACCATGCTCGACGGCTGTCTGCACCTGACCGCCGCCGCGGCCCGCGACGGCGCGGCCAAGGGCGCCTACGTCCCGGTCGCCGTCGGACGGATGATGCTGTACGGTCCGATTCCCGACCAGATCTGGGGTCACGTCCGGCTGCGGCCCAACGCCAACGGGACCGCGTTCACGGCCCAGTTGCGTGTCCTGGACGACACCGGGTCCGTTCTCGCGGACCTCGAGGACATCGAGTTCCGGCGCATCGCCTCGCTGACGGACACCTCGGCGGTCCCGGCCGCACCGGCCGACGCTCGCTCCCGGGAGAGCGGCGACTCGCGGCGGGCACTGCGGGAGCGCGTCGAGCCCCGCCCTGCCGGGGAACGCCGGCAGGTGGTCATCGACTGGCTCACCGACGAGATCATCGACACCCTCGGGCGGATGTCGGCCGAGTTGGAGATCGACATCCACGCTCTCGACCCCTCCCTGGCCCTGCTGGAGATCGGCCTCGACTCCCTGAGCATCACCGAACTCCAGCGTCGCATCCAGGAGAAGCTCGACTTCCGCTTCAAGGCGATGGAGGCACTGGAGTATCAGAGCATCGAGGAACTGGCGGAGTACCTGCTCCAGCGCGTGATCCTGGCGGATCCGGCCGACGACGGTGCAGTCACCGACCCGGCGGCCTCCTGAAGCCCGCCTCCCACTGAGGGGAAGTGTCAGTAATCGTGTTAAGCCCCGACTACGTCAACAGCCACCTCGACAGCCATCTCGGCCAACGCCAGGTCAACAAGATCCAGCACGGCTTCCCGTCGCCGCGGTTCTGGAACGAACTGTCCGTGCCCATCGACGAGATCGCCGAGGACCGCCGTCGTCTGCGTGAAGCGGACGGCCCCTCCCCGGTGTTCTTGTACGTCGGCGTCCCGTACTGCATCCAGACTGATCCCGGAAAGTGCGGGTACTGCCTGTTTCCCGTCGAGGAGTTCCGGGGCAATGCCGCCCTGGAGGACTACTACGGCTACGTGGAACGCGAAGCCGAGTTGTACCGGGGGCAGATGGAGGGTTCCGTCCTCGCCGGGGCGTACTTCGGCGGGGGCACCTCGAACCTGTACAAGGCCCCCGTCTACCACGGGCTGATGGACATGGTGCGTCGTCTCTTCCCGGACATCCGGGAAGAGGCGGACCTCACCCTGGAGGGAATCCCCCAGCTCTTCTCCTGGGAGAAGATGCAGGCGATCCGCGACTCCGGCATGAACCGGATCAGCATGGGCGTCCAGCAGATCAACGAACGGCTCAACAGCTTCAGCGGACGCAAACAGACGACCAAGCACGTCATCCAGAGCCTGGAATGGGCCCGCGAACTCGGCCTGGCCGCCAACGTGGACCTGATCTTCGGCTGGCCCCAGCAGACCGTGGACACCATGCTGGAGGACCTGGAGACGCTGATCTCCTGGGACGTCTACGACATCACCCACTACGAGCTGAACGTCGGCGGGCCGACCGACTTCGCGCTCAACCGCTTCCACGAGCTGCCCAGCACCCTGGCCAACCTGGAGATGTACCGGGCGGGGCGCGACTTCCTGCTCGACCACGGCTACGAGCAGTTGTCGACGTACAACTTCCGCCGCCCCGGCGACCCCGCGAGCCGTGACTTCCGCGAGGGCTACAGCCCACGCCTTGAGCGTGTGGACGCTCTCGGGCTCGGCTACGCAGCGATCACCTTCTTCGGCAACCCCGCGCTCCCGCCGGGCCGATCGTGGTCGTTCATCAACCACCAGAACCTCGCGAAGTACAAGGAGGCGGTGGACAACGGCCGGTTCCCGATCGAGCGGGGCTTCCAACACACCCCCGAGGACTTCCTGCTGACGGTGCTCTTCCGCAGCCTCATCGGCACGGAGATCGACCGGACCCGCTACCGCGTCGGCTTCGGCCTCGACATCTACGAGAAGTTCGCCACCGTCTGGGACGCACTGGCCGAACGGGGTTACGCGCAGATCACTCCGGAGCGGATCCAACTCGTCGGCGACGGCCCGTTCTACGCCCCCATGATCTCCACCCTGATCGCCGAGGAGCGCTACCGCGAGCTGCGCGAGGAGGCCGCGCAGCGCAAGAAGGGGGCCCGCCGGCCCGTTGCGGCCTCCCGGGGTGGACAGTGACAGACAACCTTCCCCTGGCGGGCCGTGGCTGTGTCGTCACTGGCGGCTCGCGGGGCATCGGCGCCGCGATCGTGCGGCTGGCGCTGGCACAGGGCGCCGACGTCGTCTTCGGCTACCACAGCGACGAGAAGCGGGCGAGCACTCTGGTCGACGAGTTGCGCGCCGCCCACCCGGACCGGCAGTGCAGCGCGTTGCAGGCCGACGTGGCCGACGGCGGGGAAGCCGAACGCTTCGCCACCGAGGCCCTGGACCGCTTGGGCCGACTGGACGTCCTCGTCAACAACGCAGGCATCACCCGCGACGCCCTGTTCGCCCGCATGCGCCCCGAGCAGTGGCACGAGGTCATCGGCACCAACCTCGACAGCATGTACACCGTCACCCGGCCCCTGCTGATGCCCCTGGTGAAACAGCGCGGCGGCGCCGTCATCAACATCACCTCCTCCACCGGGCTGCACGGTGTCCCCGGCCAAACGGCCTACGCCGCCGCCAAGGCCGGGGTGATCGGCTTCACCAAGTCGTTGGCCAAGGAGATCGGTGCACGGGGCGTCACCGTCAACGCCGTCGCCCCGGGGCTCATCGAGACCGACATGACCGCCGCGATACCGGAAGACAAGGCCGAGTTCCTGAAATCCCTGATCCCGAGTCATGCCTTCGGCTCGCCGGACGACGTGGCACACCTGGTGTGCTACCTCGCGTCCGAGAAGGCCCGCTACATCACCGGGCAGGTCATCGAGATCTCCGGTGGCCTGGTCTTGTAGGCACCCCTACGGGGCGTGGGATCCCTCAACCGACGTCCTCCTGGCCGCCGCTCACGCGGAGCAGGCCCTCCTGGGCGAGGGTGGCGACCAGGACGCCGTCGCGGGTGAAGACGCGACCGAGGACGAGTGCCCGTCCTCCGAAGGCGGCCGGGGACTCGTGTGCGCAGAGCAGCCAGTCGTCCGCGCGGAAGGGGCGGTGGAGCCACAGGGTGTGGTCGATGCTCCTCCCGCTCGCACGGAGCCACGAGATCCCGTGCCGGACCAGGACCGTCTCGAGCATGGTGACGTCGGAGAGGTACGCCAACAGGCACGCATGAAGCAGGTGTTCACGGCCGACGGCCGCCTCGGCGGGCAACTCGCCCTTGACGCGCACCCAAACCTGGGTCCGGGGGGACGCAAGCGATGGGTCCTTTTCCATGTCGAAGCTCAACGGTCCGACGAAGCGCAGCTCGTAAGGATTCCCGAGCGGGCGCATGACTTCGCCGAACGCCGTGGTCAGCCGGTCCTCAAAGGTCGGCAGGTCCTCCGGGTCCGGGACCCGCGGCATCGGATCCTGATGGGTGAGGCCCGGCTCGGGGCGGTGGAAGGAAGCGGTCAGGGCGAACACCTCCCGGCCATGCTGAGTCGCGCGGACCCGGCGGGTGGCGAACGCGGTGCTGTCCCTCACGCGTTCGACCCCGTAGCCGAAGGGGATGGCCGGCAACGCGGGCCGCACGAAGGAACAGTGCACGGAGTGCACGGGCAGTTCGGCGGAGACCGTGCGGCCGGCGGCGGCCAGCGCCTGACCGGCCATATGCCCTCCGTACACCGGGGAGGACTGCCCCAGGGAAGGCCGCCCGAGGAAATGATCCCCGTCGTCCGGGTCCGGGTCGAGATCGAGCAGGCCGAGCAGGTCCAGCAGGGTGTGTTCCTGATCCATGGGCCCCACTTCGCATCGGCGCTCCCGGATTCGGGAGCCAGTATCGCCGTCGCAGCCTCGCCAATCAATCGAATCGGGGGCAAGCAGCCCGAGTTGCCCGCGTGACAGGACGTGGGCATGTGCGGTATGTCGGAAACACGGTTGGTACCCGGCCCGGGAGGCCCATCATGTTCGACCGCGTCAGCGCGCTGCTGTACCGGCGGCGCGTCGCTGCGCTGTGGGTGAGCACGGTCGTACTCGTTCTGGCCGGGATCGGTGGTCTCGGCGTGGAACACCGGCTGGTCCACGGCGGGTTCTCCGACCCCGACGCGCCGTCCTCCCGCGCCGGCCGCTTGGTGTCCGAGCACTTCCCGGCCGCCGGCGACGACTTGGTGCTGCTGGTGCGGGGTACCGGCTCGGTCGACTCGCCGGCGATGACGTCCCTCGGCACCGCGCTCACCCGGCGCGCCGCGCAGACCCCGGGCGTACGAGCCGCCACCTCGTACTGGACGGCGGGGCGAGCACCCTCGATGCGCTCCCGTGACGGCGCCGTCGGGCTCATCTCGCTCTCCCTGAGCGGCGACGAGGACGCCCGGGCGAAGACCGCCGAGCGGCTGGTGCCGGAGATCCGACGGCACGCGGAGGGGCAGACGGTCATGGCGGCCGGTCCCGCGCAGGTGCAGTCGGAGGTGGGCAAGCAGACCGCACACGACCTGCTGCTCGCCGAGGCGATCTCCACTCCGATCACCCTTGTCCTCCTTCTGCTGGTCTTCGGCAGCGCGGTGGCCGCCGCCCTGCCGCTGGTCATCGCACTGCTGTCGATCCTGGTGAGCCGCGCCGTGCTGAACGCCCTGGCGGGTGCCGTGTCGATCTCCGTGTACTCGATGAACTCCACGACTGCGCTAGGTCTCGGCCTCGCCATCGACTACAGCCTGTTCATCCTCGCCCGTTTCCGGGAGGAACTGCGCGATGGCGCCACCGTCCGGGAGGCGCTGCGCCCCACCGTGCGCACGGCTGGGCGGACGGTCGCCTTCTCCGCGCTCACCGTGGCCCTGTCGCTCACCGGCCTGCTGGTCTTCCCTCAGTTCTTCCTGCGGTCCTTCGCCTACGGCGGCATCGCGGTGGTGCTCTCCGCGGCTGCGGGGGCGGTCTTCGTCCTGCCCGCTCTGCTCGCCGTCCTCGGCCACCGGGTCAACCGCTACGACGTCTTCGCCCGGCTGCGGGGTCCGGCGCGGCGGGCAGCCTTCCGTACGACGGGCCCGGCAGCAGACCCCGCCGACGGGCGCTGGTACCGGTTCGCCACAGCGGTGATGTGCCGTCCGGCACTCTACGGCGGCGCCGTGGTGGTGCTGCTGGCCGTCCTCGCATCGCCCTTCACCCGGGTCTCCGCCGGCCTCTTCGACGACCGCTCCCTGCCCGCCGACTCCCAGGTGCACCGCGCCACGCAACTGCTGCGCGACCGCTTCGACGCGAGCGTGCTGCGCACCGTCCCGGTGGTGGTGGAGGGCATGGGGCGCGACCGGGCCCGCGATCTGGACCGCTACGCCCGCTCGGTGTCCGCCGTGCCCGGCGTTCGGCAGGTGACCGCAACGACCGGTACCTACGCCGACGGTCGCCGCATCCAGGACCCGGGCCCGGCGAATGCTGCACTCGCTGACGCCGACAGCTCGCTGCTCTCCGTGGTCTCCTCGGCGGAGCCGGACTCGCCCGCCGGCACCGATCTGGTCGGCCGACTGCGGAAGGTGACGCCGCCGGGCGGGGCGGAGCCCCCCGCCCGGGTGTCGGTGGGCGGACAGGCCGCCGAGGTCAGGGACAGCACCTCGGCCATCGCCCGGGCCACTCCGGCGGCGATCGGGATCGTGGTGGGCGCCTCACTGGTGCTGCTCTTCCTGTTCACCGGAAGCGTGCTGATGCCGGTCAAGGCGCTCGCGCTCAACACGCTCAGCCTCAGCGCCACCTTCGGGGCGATGGTGTTCGTCTTCCAGGAGGGACACCTGTCGTTCCTGGTGGGCAGCCCTTTGCACACCGGCACGCTGGACGCGACCATCCCGATCCTGACCTTCTGTGTGGCCTTCGGACTCTCCATGGACTACGAGGTGTTCCTGCTCTCCCGGATCCGCGAGCGGTATCTGGACACCGGAGACAACACGGAGTCGGTCGCCTTCGGCCTTCAGCACACCGGGCGGATCATCACAGCCGCGGCGGTCATCGTCGCCGTGGTGCTGTTCGTCTTCGCCGTCTCCGGAGTGACGCTGCTGAAGCTGCTCGGCGTCGGCCTGGCGCTGGCGGTTGTGCTGGACGCGACACTGGTCCGTGCCGTACTGGTGCCCTCCTTCATGCGGCTGGCCGGACGAGCCAACTGGTGGGCCCCCAGGCCGCTGCGCCGCCTCCACGACCGTATCGGTCTGCGCGAGAGCGCCGCGGACAGCGGTTCCGAGTCAGCCGGACACGCAGGCGCACAGCCTCGCGACGCGGCCCTCGACAGACTCCCACCGGACTGACCGGTAGGTGAGTGCGGCAGGTTCAGGTGACCTGGCCACCGCGGGCGTGCGCGGGGACCTCGAAGTGCTCCCGGACGGACGGTGACGGTACGGGTACCACGAGTGCTGACTCCGGATGCTTGTGGCCTTCCGATACCAGGCACTTTCCGGCGAACATCGCGATTTGGGTCGGCCGTCGATCCGCGGCCAGGGTGCCGGGCTTCGTCCTGGATACTGGGCGGCATGCGCATCGACTTCGACCCCGAGACCATGGACCGCCAGTCGTTCTACAGGCTGCTGACCGCGGTCGTGGTACCTCGTCCCATCGCTTGGATCTCGACGCTCTCAGGCGACGGTGCTTCTGCAAACCTTGCCCCGCACTCCTTCTACACGATCGCCAGTGTGCAGCCGCCCATCGTGCAGTTCACCTCGGTGGGGCGCAAGGACTCGCTGCGCAATGTCGAGGAGACCGGGGAGTTCGTGGTGAATTTCGCGCCCGAGCAGCTCTTCGAGCAGATCAATGCGACCGCGACGGACTTTCCGCGTGGGATGAGTGAGTTTGATGAGGTTGGTGTGGCGCGTGAGCCCAGTGTGCGGGTGAAGCCGCCGCGGGTTGCCGCGTCTCCGGTGGCGTTGGAGTGTGAGCTGCACAGCACGCTGCGGTTCGGCGACTCTACCGTTGTCTTCGGGCGGGTGGTGCACGCCGCGGTGTCGGAGGCTCTGCTTTCCGACGGTCACCCGGAGGTGCGGGAGATGCGGCCGCTGACCCGGCTCGGGAAGGACGAGTGGGGGACGCTCGGTGACGTCCTGGAGATCTCGCGGATCCGCTACGCGGACTGGCCGGACCGTACCGACGGGTGAGCACGGCCGCTGACGGAGGCGGCCGGACGGTGGCCCTCCCGTCGGCCGAACCGGTGACAATGGTGTGATGAGCGAGGACGAACGGGTCCCGGTGTACCGGGAGGTGGACTTCGGCGTCGCCCGGTTGCTGCCGGACGTGGACCGGCCACGGGCCTGGCTGCTGACGGTGGACGGCGCGCCGCAGTCGTACGTCGACCTGGACGATCCGGAGTACCTGGAGTTCGAGTACGTCCGGCGGCTCGGGCACGTTCTGGACGCCGCGGCGCCGCCGGGGCGTGCGCTGGATATGGTGCATCTGGGTGGCGGCGCGTTGACGCTGCCCCGGTATGTGGCCGCGACCCGGCCGGGGTCCCGTCAACAGGTCGTCGAGGCCGATCGCGGTCTTGTCCGACTCGTCACGGAAGTCCTGCCGTTGGCGCGGGACGCCGGTATCGAGGTGCACGCCGCGGACGCCCGCGCTTGGCTGGAGCAGGCTCCGGGCGGGTCGGCGGATGTGCTGGTGGCCGATGTCTTCGGAGGCTCACGAGTGCCCGCGCATCTCACTTCGGTGGAGTACGCGCGGGCCGCGGCCCGAGTGCTGCGGCCGGACGGGCTGTATCTGGCGAACCTCGCGGACGGTGCTCCGTTCGCGTTCCTGCGATCACAGATCGCCACCGTTGCGGCCGTGTTCGCACAGGTCTGCCTGGTGGCCGAACCCGCTGTGCTGCGGGGGCGGCGGTTCGGCAACACCGTGCTGGTCGCGGGCGCGCGGGAGCTGCCGATCCCGTACCTCGCGCGGCGGGTGGCCGCCGATGCGTTCCCGGCGCGGGTCGAACACGGCGACGGCCTACGGGAGTTGGCGCGCGGCGCGCATCCGGTGAGCGACGCCGATGCCGTGCCGTCGCCCCAACCTCCGGACGGTGCCTTCAGCGTGAAGTGAGCGTGGGCCGAAGCCCGGCCACCCGGCGGAGGCGGTCAGCGGCGGCGCACTGTGCCCCGCCCACGCGGGTGCGGCGTCGGCGGGGCCGGCGGCCTTGGGGATCGCGGACCTACGGGATCTGGCGGATGCTTCCCTCGATCGTCGTGATGGTCTGCGACGGGATCGCCTCGGGTATCCCGGTGTTCGTGTAGAGCACGAACACCGTCAGCTTGCTGTCATGGCCAACCCATGCGACGGCGTAGGCGGCGCCGTCCGTGGCGCACTTGGTGGCCTTGGGGACGTTCGTCTCGGTCGCCGAGGCGGCATAGCCCTTGACACCGTGCGAGTTGGAGAAGGGGGACGCCGGTGTGGACTTCAGCGTGCCCTTCTGCCTGCTCTTCATGTCGTTGAAGCCGTAGTACGCCCAGGCCTGGGCCTGGTTCTCGGCGGCGTCCTGGACGCTCTTCGCGCCCTCGGCCCCCTTGGTGCCCGCCGCTCCGGCCGAGGTGTCGGAGCAGTAGTTCTCCTTGTACATGGCGGGGGCGCCCATACCGACTGCCGGATTGCCCTTTTCACCCTCGAAGCCGATGATCTCGTCCTGCTTCTTGACCGTCCAGCCCTGCGGTACGTCGAAGGCGACCTTGCGGTCACCGCGTACCACGACCTGCCAACCCGGAACGACGGGCTGGACGTTGGTCCCGTCGCCGCGCGGACCCGCTTCCTGGGGGCCGGTGGGCGTGCTGGTCGACGATATGGCGGACGCCGAGGCGGACGGTGTGACCGGGGGCGTCGGGTTGTTGCCGCCGCCGCGCAGGCCAAGGGCGATGCCCGCACCCGCGGCTACCACCACGACCGCGACGGCGATCGCCACGCCGATGGTGGTTCCGCGGCGCTTGGCGGGCGGCTGCGGGGGGATGGTGGGCGGCCCGGGCGGCGACCACTGCGGCGGCACCTGACCGAATCCCGGCTGCTGGGGCGGCTGTTGCGGGTATCCGTACCCCTGCGGCGGCTGACTGGGCGGCGGCCCGTACTGCGGCTGCCCGAAGCTGGACGGCTGCCCGAAGCTGGACGGCTGGCCGGCGGCGGGGGGCGGCCCGAAGGTGCCCGGTTGTCCGAAACCGGGCTGCTGCCCGCCGGATTGCGGGCTTCCGGGAGGCGGGGGCGGTCCCTGCGGGTGCGCATCCCGCGGATCCGGCTGTCCGCCGGGTTGCTGTTCTTCGGGCCACATGGCCAGAAACCATACGGGTCGGGCGCACCGCGGGCCATGCCAGGTCCGGCTGTCCGCAACCATGCGCCGGGGGTGAGACGGGGGGAGATCCGCCGCTGTGGTGCAGGGCACGGCCCCGCGGAGCTACCGACTGGTAACATCCGGGCATGTCTGACACCTTGCCGTCGATCGGCGAAATGCTGAGCGCCACCGTTCCCATGGTCCGCACTCTGAACCTGGAGTTCCTGGAGGCCACCCCGGAGCGTGCCGTGCTCCGGCTGCCCGACCAGCCGGACTACCACAACCACATCGGCGGCCCCCACGCAGGGGCCATGTTCACCTTGGCCGAGTCCGCCAGCGGTGCCATCGTCCTCGCCGCCTTCGGCGACCAGCTTTCGCGTGCGGTGCCGCTGGCGGTACGTGCCGAGATCGGTTACAAGAAGCTGGCCAAGGGGACGGTGACGGCCACGGCCACCCTGGGGCGTCCCATCGCCGATGTCATCGCCGAACTCGACGCGGGCGGGCGGCCGGAGTTCCCGGTCAGCATCACGATCCAGCGTGAGGACGAGGCGGTCACGGGTGAGATGACGGTCGTGTGGACTCTCCGTCCCAACAGCTGAGTTGACGGAACGGAGGCACGAGGACTGCGGGCCTTCCGGGCTTTTGGTCGGAGACGGCGTGGGGGCGTCCAAGCATCGGATGCCCCCACGTTGCGTGTGCGGCGGTTGCACCAATCCCCAGGATTAGCGCGGCCCTGGGGGCGGCCGCAGCGTCGAGTCCCCGGCAAGAGCAGCAGAACTTGGGAAGCCGAGCAGCTCATAGCTTGATGGAGGGTCTGCGAGTCCGTCGTGTCGACGTGTGTCCAGTCAGGGATCTGGTCCGCCTCGTTGATCGGCGTGAGTGGTGCTTCACCGGTCGCACAGTGCGACCCACCGGCGTAGGCGCCGTTTATGCCCGCGGCCTGGCCGCCGACGAGCGCGCCTCTACGACGTGCAGGGTCCCTTTCCGGCGACCTAAGCTGGGGGCTTACCCCCCGTACCGCTTCAGAATGGCTTCATAGCCGGTGCGCTGGGGTTTCGTCGGGTGGTCAGCTGGCGCTGCGGTACTCATTGACGAGTCTGGCAACGGCTTGTCGGCGTTCGATCCGGGTTGACGGCAGGGGGATGACGTCTGGGTCGTCCAGCGGCGCGAGCTGATCTCGGCCCTGATGGGGCCGGTGGCCGTCGAAGTGCCGGGCGTAGTCGTGGAGGATCTTCTCGGCGTGTCCGCGGTGGAAGATGAGCAGGCGGTCGGTGCACTCTTCGCGTACCGAGCGCACGAACCGCTCGGCGTGCGGGTTGCAGTTGGGGCTCCTCGGAGGGATCTTGGCTACGGTGATGCCCTCGCTGGGCTTCCAGCACGCACCATCAGCAAGGCACTTCCGAGATGCAGGTTTCCCACACGCCGGCAGCGGTCTCCGCCGCGTTCGACGACCCGAATCTGCTCGCGTATGCCGGGCTGGTCCCAGTGGTGCGACTGGCTGAGCGGTGCTGTCTGCCGCGGCTGGTGGCGGAGAAGCTCAAGCTGACCGGGACGAAGAACGGCGCGGCTGCGGCGCCGGACGCCAAGGTGACCAGCATCGTGGTCGGCATGGCCGCAGGGGCGGACAGCATCTCGATGTCCTGCGTCACGGTGCGATGCCGGTCGTGTTCGCAGGTATCCGAGCCCCGTCCACGCTGGGCACGTTTTTGCGCGCGTTCACCCACGGCCATGCGCTCCAACTCCATGCCGTGCACCGCAGGTTCCCCGGCGCGCTGGCCGCGCACACCCCGTCCCGGCACACGAACACCAACACCGACCCCAGAGAACCACCACAACATCGCATCGGACCCGCATCGGTGGATCGAGGCAAACCGGGCGTTGACGCCGCAGGCGTGCCCAACGCAATCCAACTCGCCCTGGCCAACTAACCCTGGCGGCAGGTGGGTGCCGTCACTGGGCGTGTTCCTGACAGGGATACGATCGTGCTGCTGGCGCGCCCTCAGGGGCGCGCCGACGCCGTTACAAGATCTCGAGGAGCAATGTGTACCGCCTGAAGTCCGCGCTGTCCGTCGCCGTGCTGGCCGCAACGGCCCTGCTCGCCACCGGGTGCGGCACGCACCACCACACGGTTGTCCACCATGTCGTGGTGCACCAACCGGTCGTCCACCACACCGTCGTTCACCACATCACCGTGGTGCACCACCACTGACGCCTGCGACGGCTCGCTGCCGTCAGCGCGTTGTGGTGGGGCACGACGAGGCCCCGCACTCTCACCTTCCGTTCCAGTGGTCGTCGCAACACCCCGGTTCAGGGGATGCGATGGACTTCAAGATCCGGGAGAGCCGCAAGGAGCAATGGCCCCGCAACGGGCCATTGCCTCCGAGCTGGGCCGCAGCCCTTCCACGGTCAGCCGCGAGATTCGCCGCAACGGCGTCCCGCTGCGCGGAAACCACTCCCGCTGGGTCTGTCGCCCCCATGCCGCCCAGCGGCGCGCCGAGCAGCGTCGCCCCCTCCCCAAGCCCAGCGAGATCGGCCAGAACACGGAACTGCGGGGCTTCATCCAGGCCCACCTGATGCTGCGGTGGAGCCCGGAACGGATCCGCCACGCTCTGCGAAGACGGTTCCCCGACCGGCCGGAGATGCACATGGTCCACGAGACCTGCGACCCCGGTAGCCCCTGGCAGCGCGGCTCCGAGGAAAACACCAACGGCCTGCTGCGGCAGTACTTCCCCAAGCGCACCGACCTGTCCCGGCACACCCGCGAGCGCCTCGGCGCCATCGCCGCCGAACTCAACGGCCGCCCACGCAAAACGCTCGGCTGGGAAACCCCAGCCGAGCGTCTGCATAAACTGCTCGCCACCACACGCCAGTGACCACGTGTTGCGACGACCCCTGGAATCCGCCCACCCGTGCGCGGGGCCTCGGCTTGCTTGTTTCCGGTCACTCGGCCCGTCGGGGCCGTTGCGGGGGTCGAGCGCGGGCGGTGCGGCCCGGTTTTCAGGCGCCGGGGCCGTAGTAGTTGCCCGGGCCGGTGATGCCGTTGCCCAGCTCGCCGCCGCCCGCGCCGCCGCCGGAGATCACACGCGCGTCGTCGACGTAGGTGAACCCCTTCTTCCAGTAGTTGGCGGCGTCCTTGGAGAAGTGCTCGTTGGACCAGCCGCGGTGGTTGTGCTGGCCGTGCTCGTCGTTTTGGCCGTGCTCGTCGTTTTGGCCGTGCTCCTCGTGTTGGCCGTGCTCGTTGTGCTGGCCGTGCTCGTCGTTTTGGCCGTGCTCGTTGTGCTCGTTGTGCTCGTTGTGCTCGCCGTGCTCCTCGTGCTGGCCGTGCTCGTTGTGCTCGCCGTGCTCGTCGTTTTGGCCGTGCTCGTTGTGCTCGCCGTGCTCCTCGTGCTGGCCGTGCTCGTCGTGTTGGCCGTGCTGGTCGTGTTGGCCGTGCTCGTTGTGCTGGCCGTGCTGGTGGTCGCCGTGGTGCTGGTCGTGGGCGCTGGCGATCCCGGCGGCGCCCAGCATGAGCACGGCGGCGGTGGCCGTGGCGGCGGCGAGACGGGGCAGGGTTCGGGACACGAAGGCCTCCAGAGCTGTGGATTTCCGCCACCCGGCGGTGGCGTGGTGCGTGCCGTACGCCCCTGTCTCTCACCACTGTGGTGATGGCATATACCGAGATTTGCCGGTATTCATCCTGATGGCGGTCTTCGATTGGCTCGGTCGGAGTGCCGGACTTACAGTGCCCCTCCTCTAGGCTGTAGCCCGCCAGGGGACAGGTGAGCGAGGGGACGGTGGATCCGTGGCTACGGCGGGGGAGACTGGTGGTGACCTCAGCGGCAGACTGCTGGGTGGTCGCTACCGGGTGACGGGCCAGCTCGGCCGGGGCGGTATGGGCGTCGTGTGCCGGGCCGTGGACGAACTGCTCGGTCGTGATGTCGCGGTGAAGATACTGCGCGCCTACACGGACGCCTCCGCACCGGAGTTGGCCGATCTGCGTACCCGTATGCAGCGGGAGGCGCGGGCTGCCGCCCGTATCCGGCACTCCGGCGTGATCACCGTGCACGATGTGACCGAGGAGGACGGTCTCCCGGTCATCGTCATGGAACTGGTCGACGGACCGTCACTTGACGATGTGCTCGCCGAGCGTGGGACGATGGATCCGCGGGAGGCCGCCGCCATCGGCGCCAAGGTGGTGGACGCGCTGGACGCGGCGCACCAGGCCGGAGTGCTGCACCGGGACGTCAAGCCCGGCAATGTGCTGCTGGACCGCAGCGGTCGGGTGGTGCTCACCGACTTCGGCATCGCCAGCATGGAAGCCCCGGAGGACGGGGCGGACACCAAGCTGACCCGCGGCGGCGAACTGGTCGGCTCGCTGGACTATCTGCCGCCGGAGCGCGCCCAGGGCCAGGAACCCGGTCCTGCCTCGGACATCTGGTCGCTCGGTATGACGTTGTACGCGGCTGTCGAGGGCGCGTCGCCGTTCCGCCGCTCCTCGGTGTTGTCGACGCTGACCGCCATCGTCACCGAAACACTGCCGGAACCGCGGCGGGCCGGTCCGTTGGCTCCCGTTCTGCTGGCGCTGATGCACAAGGACCCCGCGGCACGGCCGTCCGCCGCGCAGGCGCGGCAGTTGCTGGAGGCCGTGGCGGCCGGAAGTGAACTGCCGGCCGCCGCCGTTCCCGCGTCCCCGCCCACCGGTGGCGCGGACGCGGCCTATGTGCCTGCGGTGACCCAGCCGAACGCCGCCTCGGGGCACCCGGGACCGCAACCGCGCGAGCCGGTGACGCAGGTGAGCCGGGAGGGCGGGCAGACCGCGGCGCTTCCGGAGCGTCGGCGGGGACGTGCGCTGCTCGCCGCGGTCGCGGCGGTCGTCGTGCTCGCCGGGGGCGGCGTCGCGTACGCGCTGACCGCGGACGACAGCGGGACCGGCGGCTCCGCCGCCTCCCGACCCGGAGCCGTCGTACCCTCGTTCAGCTCGCCCGCCGATGGCGGAACGGAGCCGGGGAGGGACGGGCACAAGGGGAAGGGTGACGCTTCGCCGGGCTCGTCCCACAAGCCGGGCCACGGCAGGCACGACGGCTCCAACGGCCGCCCGACCAACGGCACCGGCGACGGTTCGGTCACGCCCCCCGGTTCCTCAGGTGGCGTCAAGGGCGACGGCCCGCCGCCCGCGCCCTGTACGTTCATCGGCGCCAGCAAGTACAACTGCACGGTGTGGCATGGCGCCCCCTCGTACAGCCAGGGAGGCGCGCGGGTGGGCACGGTGCACGCGGGCACCAACTACTTCTACTGCCAGGCGAACCTGGGCCGCCGGGCGACCGACGGCCAGCGGACGAACACCTGGTGGGCGAGGACCGACGACGACAGCGGTAACACCAATGTGTACGTGAGCGACGTCTACCTCAAGGGTGGGGCCAACGACCAGCCCGTTCCGGGGCTGCCCACCTGCTGACGCCCCACACGCCCAGGCCGCCGATCACCGGGCCCGCCGCCGCGCCGAGACCGGAGACCGCGCCCCACACGCCGAACGCCTGGGCGCGGGCGGCCGGTTCGGGATACCCGGCCCGCAGCAGTGCCAGCGAGGCCGGGACCATCATCGCCGCACCGGCGCCCCGCAGCAGCCGCGCCGCGATCAGCTGCTCAGCCGTGGTCGCGCCGCCGCACGCCGCCGAGGCCACCGTGAACACCACCAGCCCGGCCAGGAAGGCCCGCCGATGGCCGAACCTGTCGCCCAGCGCACCGCACAGCGGTATCAGGCAGGCGAAGACGAGTGTGTAGCCGTCCACCACCCACTGCAGTGCCGCGGCGCCGGCCCGCAGGGCACTGCCCAGCACCGGAACGGCCACGGTGACCACCGTGACATCGAGGATCACCATGAAGAATCCGAGCGACACCGCGAGCAGCGGCAGCCAGGAGCGTCCCGAGTCGACACCGGTGGTGCGGGACGACTGGCCGGTGGCGGTGGCGAGTTGATCCGTAGGAGCCATGTGCCCACCGTCACGCGGAAACCCTTCGACGGCGCGCGAAACATGGACGTCGAGTTCCGGCACGTTTCGATGCCGGACGAAATGTGTGCTGCCTACGCTGGAGGCATGCAGACGAACACCGTCGCCCCGCAGGAGCACGAGGCGGATGTGGCCAGAGCGGCAGCCGTGTTCGGCGACGCCTCTCGGGTTCGGGTTCTCCTTGCGCTCGGTGACGGGCGGCGACTGTCCGCGAGCGTGCTGGCCGCCGAAGCCGGGGTGAGCCCCTCGACCGCCAGCGCGCACCTGGCCCGGTTGCTGGAGGCCGGACTGGTGACCGTCGAGACGCATGGCCGCCACCGTTACTACCGGCTCAGCGGTCCCGAGGTCTCCGACGTCCTGGAGGCGCTCGCCCGGGTCGCCCCGCCCAAGGCCGTGCGCTCGCTGCGCGAGGGCACCCGCGCCGCGCAACTGCGGCGGTGCCGTACCTGCTACGACCACCTCGCCGGGCGGCTCGGGGTGGCGCTCATGGATGCCCTGCTGGCGAAGGGCATCCTCACCGGGGGCGACGGGAGGTACCGGGAGGAGGCGGCGGACCGCGACCGGCCCTCCGCGTACGGGCGCGATGTCCCCTACGAACTCACCGAGCACGGCCGCGAGATCCTCACCGAGTTCGGCGTCGACCCGGACGATTTGCCACGCCGCAGACCGGCGATCCGCTACTGCGTGGACTGGAGCGAGCAGCGCCACCATCTGTCCGGCGGGCTCGGCGCGGCGCTGACCGGGCGGCTGTTCGCGCTGGACTGGATCCGCCGGGGTGACGCGCGGCGTGTCGTCCGGGTCACCGACGAGGGCCGTGCGGGCATGGTGGCCACCTTCGGCATCCCGGAGGACTGGGACGTGCCGGTGGCCTGAGGTGTGCTGCCGGTAAAGGCGTTGTTTCCACATCACGCCGGGGTTCGCTTAGGCTTCCCGTCAGCGGTCTCAGCCACAGACGGTCACGGGGGACCAACGGGAGGAAGCGGCCTTGCACCTATCGGAATGGCTCCAGCACATCCCGCCCATCGCGGTCTATCTGATGGTCGCCGGGGTGATCGGGGTGGAGAGCCTGGGCGTTCCGCTGCCCGGCGAGGTGGTGTTGGTCAGCGCGGCGCTGCTGGCTTCGCACGGCACGGTCGACCCGCTGGTCGTCGGGGTGTGCGCGGTGGCCGGTGCGGTGGTCGGCGACTCCATCGGCTACGCCATCGGACGCAAGGGCGGTAGGGCGCTCTTCGATCGGCTGGGCCGCAGATTCCCCAAGCACTTCGGCCCCCAACACCTGGCCACCGCGGAGCGCTCCTTCCAGCGCTGGGGCATGTGGGCGGTGTTCTTCGGCCGGTTCGTCGCGCTGCTGCGGATCTTCGCGGGCCCGATCGCCGGCATGCTGCACATGCGGTACTGGAAGTTCCTCACCGCCAACCTGCTGGGCGGCATCGCGTGGGCCGGTGGTACGACGGCGGCCGTCTACTACGTCGGGGTGGTCGCCGAGGCCTGGCTGAAGAAGTTCTCCTACTTCGGCCTGGCGGCGGCGGTGCTGATCGGCATCGGGTCGTTCGTCGTGGTACGCCGCCGCGCCAGGTCGCATGCGGCGCGGGAGGAAGCGGTCGCGGAGCCGGTCTCCGCCCCGGCCGGGGAGTGAGCGGGCCGCGCGGTGAACGCGCGGCTCACCCCGCGTCGAACGCCTTTTGGTGGGCGGCGGCCAGCTGTACGTAGTGCTCCGCGTTGGCCCGTACCAACTCCCGCTCCTCATCGGTCAGTTGGCGCTTGACCCGGGCCGGGACACCGGCTACCAGCGAGCCGGGTGGGACCCGCATGCCCTGCGGCACCAGGGCGGCGGCCGCGATCAGCGAACCCGCGCCGATGTGCGCCCCGTTGAGGACGGTGGCGCCCATTCCCACCAGTACGTCGTCCTCGATCACACAGCCGTGCAGCACCGCGTTGTGCCCGACCGAGACCCGTTCGCCGACGATCGCGGGAAACCCGGGGTCGGCATGCACGGTGCAGTTGTCCTGGATGTTGCTGTCGGCGCCGATCGTGATCCGTTCGCAGTCGCCGCGCAGCACCGTGTGGTACCAGGCGCTGGCCCCCGGGGCCAGCTGTACTTCGCCCACGATGACGGCCGTTGGCGCGGCGAACGCCTCGGCGGCCACCTCGGGTTCGCGCCCGGCCACGCCCGCGACCAACGCCCGCTGTGCCATGCAGACTCCTCCGCTCATGTCCCGGTCCGGATCCGGGTACCGCGATGATCCCATGCAGTCGCTACTGTGTGCGAGTGCCGAAGAACAGCAACGTGTTCTCATCCTTGCCGTCCCTGACGGCTCTGACGGCCTGGCGCCGCCGGATTGCCTCTGGCCTGATACACCGTGGCGCCCGCTGGGTGCGGGAGACCGCCGCCGTTACCGCCGAGCGCCCCGGCCCGTTCCGATTCGGCCGGATCGGTCCCGGTACGCGACTGGCCTACCCGCAGGGGACGATCTTCGGTGAGCGGTGGATCGAGTTGGGCGACTACTGCATCATCGGCGAGCAGGTCACGCTGACCGTGGGCATGGTGCCGGGCATGGAGTTCGGACCGGATCCGGTGCTGCGGCTCGGGGACGGTGTCGTCCTGGGGCGCGGCAGCCATGTGGTCGCCTCCCAGCCGGTGGTCTTCGGCCGGGAGGTCTACTGCGGCCCGTACGTCTACGTGACCAGCGACAACCACTCGTATGACGACCCCGACCAGCCGATCGGCAAGCAGTGGCCGCGTACCGCGCCGGTCGAGATCGGTAGCGGAAGCTGGCTGGGTGCGGGCGCGGTGATCCTGCCGGGCGCGCGGCTGGGCCGCAATGTCGTGGTCGCGGCGGGCTCGGTGGTACGCGGCGAGGTGCCCGACCACGCGGTGGTGGCAGGGGCGCCGGCGCGGATCGTACGGCGTTGGGACGCCGACCGCGGCTGGCAGCCGCCGCTGCGCACCCCGCCGCCGGTGCCACTGCCGCCGGGGCTCACCGCGGAGCAACTGCTGGCCCTCGCTCGGCTGGATCCGGGCGACGAGGCGTCCGCCGTGACGCCAGGGGAGTAGCGACCGCCGGAGCGGCCGTCCCGATCGGGCCAGCGGGCTAATACTGCAACCGCACCTGCCACGTCATCGCAGGTCAGAAGCGGTGCGGCGGTCTCCGAACAGTGCGGGGTCGGCCGTCTACGGCCGGGCACCACCGCGCCCGGGCAGATCGCGATTCAGCAGGTCAGCGTCACGTTCGCCTGACGGCATATCAATTTCTGTCGCCCGACGCACCCGCTCCGACCCGCGCCGATCCGCCGAGTGCGGTTGCCGTACTAACCGGCCGCGAGCAGCACCGACCCGGCGAGGGCGAGTCCGGCGCCCGCGGCCTGCACCATGCGCAGCCGCTCCTTGAGCACACCCCGGGCGGCGAGCGCCGTGACCACCGGGTACAGCGAGGCGAGAACGGCGGCCACGGCCACCGCGCCATAACGCGTCGCCAGTGCGTACGAGCCGTTGGCGGCCACATCGGCCAGACCGACGAAGGCCAGCGCCGGCAGGCTGCGCCACACCGGCAGCAGGCCGCCTTCCGGTAGCGCCGGGGTACCCCGGCGTACCGACACCGCCAGTGCCGTGCCGCCGACCACGACATTGCACAACCGCTGGACGAACAGCGCGAGGAACAGCCCGGTCACGTTCACCGAGGCCGCCGCGATCAGCGCCATCACCGCACCGAACCCCAGCGCGGCGACCAGGGTCAACGCGATCGCCTGGCGCTGTACGGGTGCGCCGCGCAACTGCGGGCCACCGGCGAGCACCACCCCGGCGACGGCCACCACGATGCCCGCGTACTGGAGCGGCCCAGGCCGCTCGCCGAGCACCAGACCGACCCCCACCGGAACCACCACACCGATGGTGGCCAACGGTGAGACCACGCCCATCGGGCCGAGCGCGAGGGCCCGGTAGAAACAGAGCATCGCGGCCGGGCCGACCACGCCCGCGGCGACCGCGAACCACAACCGCGGCCCCGCCTCGCTCCACCCGCCGGTGCCGACCACGATCCCGCCGAGCACCAGGGCCGCGGCGGCCTGCGACACGACGACCACGGTGAGGGCGGGGAACCGCCGGGTGAGCAGCCCGCCGCCGAAGTCGGCGAGACCCCAGAGCAGGCTGGTGGCCAGAGCGAAAACCGCTGACACGGTGCTACCTCGCAGTACAGTGTGATGGACGCTGTGGTGCAGTCCACCGTAGTGCACTGTATTGCATTTCGTCATCCAGAATATTTAACGGTAGGGTCGCGGCCGGGTCGGCGCGGGGACCCCGTCGTGACGGGAAACGCCAGCCAAGGGGGCGGTAGGTCGGTGCCGGATCTAGAACGTGTCGCGCAGTCGCTGGCGCGCAATCTCAAACGGCTGCGCCAGGAGCACGGCTACTCCCTGGACGCCTTGGCGGCCCGCTCCGGGGTCAGTCGCGGCATGATCATCCAGATCGAGCAGGCCCGTACCAACCCCAGCGTCGGCACGGTGATCCGGCTCGCCGACGCGTTGGGGGTGAGCATCGCGGGCCTGATCGACTATGCCGACGGCCCCACGGTCCGTATGGTCACGCCGGAGCAGGCGGTCAAGCTCTGGGAGACCCCGGCCGGTAGTCACGGCACGCTCCTCGTGGGCACCGAGGCGCCCGGTCCGCTGGAGTTGTGGTCATGGCGGCTGATGCCCGGAGAGGGGCATGACTCCGACCCGCACCCGGTCGGCACCGCGGAGCTGATCAGGGTCGACGCGGGCGAGTTGACGCTAGTGGTGGACGGCGAGGAGTTCCGGGTACCCGCTGGTTCGGCGGCCGGCTTCGAAGCGGGAGTGCCGCACGGCTACCACAACACCGGCTCGGTGCCGGTGGAGATGACGCTGGCGATCTCGGTACCGCCGCCGCGCTGAGCCCCATTTCGCCGGCGGGCCGGAGCGCGGCCATCGGGGAGCGCAGTAGCGTGCGGAGCATGCGCGCTCCCATCGGAGACTTCGACGAGGCACTCCCGGCATCCCACCACCTCGATCTGCTGGCGCCACCGGTCGCCGACGCGCTGCGCGGGTGGCGCGGACCGGTCCCGGCGGATCAGTTGCTCTACGTGGACTCCGACCCGGCCGACGCCGACACCGCCGTCTTCGGCGAGATCCACGGCATTCCGCCGCAGCTGTCGGCCAACTGCGTGGTCGTGGCGGGCAAGCGCGGCCAGCGGGTGACGCTCGCCGGATGTGTCGTGCTCGCGCACACCCGGGCCGATGTGAACGGGCTGGTGCGCCGTCATCTCGGCGTCCGCAAGGCGTCCTTCGCGCCGATGGACACCGCGGTGAGCGAGAGCGGTATGGAGTACGGCGGCATCTCGCCGATCGGGCTGCCCGCGCAGTGGCCGCTGCTGGTGGACGCGGCCGTGGTCGACACCCCGTACGTCGTCATCGGCAGCGGACGGCGGCGCGGCAAGCTGCTCGTGCCCGGCAAGGCGCTGGCCACACCCGCGGGCGCCGTCGTACTGGACGGGCTCGGTGTGCCCGCGCGGTGACGGACCGGTCAGCCGAGGGGGCGTGACAGGTCGAGGGAGAGTGCGGTGGAGTGCTCGGCGAAGCCGAAGTCGCGGTACATCCGTTCCGCGTCCGAGGTGGCGTGCAGATCGACCCGGGTCACTCCCCGCTCGGCGAACCAGCCGAGGAGTGCCTCGGTGGTCGCCCTCGCATAGCCGCGTCGGCGGTGGGCCGGGTCGGTGCACACGTTGAAGACGAAGCCGATCCGGCCGGTCGGGTGCCCCGGAGCGGGCAGCCGCTGCTCCACCGTGCCCACGGCGCAGGCGGCGAGCCTTCCGTCCTCCGCGTCCACCACGAACGCGCCGAGCGTCGCGTCGCGGCCGGACAGCTGCCGCCGTATGAGCTCGCGCGCGGTCTCCTCCCATCTCCCTGGTTCGTCACGGCCGTTCATCGCATGGAACATCAGGCGGCGCAGCCGTACCAGTTCGGCGGCGTCGTCGGGACGGGCTGCTCGTACGGTGATCACGCCGGGACGCTAGCGCAACCGGCGGGCGTTCGCCGAGCCGTCTTCGGAATTCGATCGTCCGCTTTGTGCTCGCGGTATGCGTGCGGCCCGCCGCCGCGTGCCGTCAGCGCAGCCTCGGCAGCTCGATCGCCGGGCAGCGGTCCATCACCATCTCCAGGCCCGCGTCGCGCACCCGGTGGTACGCCTCCTCGTCCACCACGCCGAGCTGGAACCACACCGCCTTCGCCCCGATCGCCACCGCTTCGTCCGCCACCGGGCCGGCGAGCGCGGAGTTGACGAACACGTCGACGACGTCGACCGGGAACGGAATCGCGCCGAGCGAGGGGTACCCCCTCTCCCCGTGCACCGTCTCGGCCCTCGGATGCACCGGCACGATCCGCTTGCCGTAGCGCTGCAGCAGCTCCGCGACGCCGTACGCCGCACGCTGCTGGTTGGCAGACAGTCCCACCACCGCCCAGGTATCACCGAGCCCCGTGAGGATCCTGCGGATCGATGCCGGGTCGCCGTACACGCTTGCCTCCTGCGGATTGGTGGGTCACTCGACCACGCAACGAGCATCATCACCCGGGGATTCCCACCACCGGGTCGGCCGCCCTGCTTTCGCCGTCCGCGCGGGAATTGTGCTCCGTGATGGTTCCGCGTCGGGCACGGCCTTCGGGCGCCGTTACTGGTGCGTGGCGGCCGTTGAGGCGGTCGTCGGGGGCGTGCCGGTGTCGGCGTGCGGCGCCGCGGGGTTGGCGCTGGCCGCCTTCGGATTCTCCCCGGCGGCCAGCGCGGCGAGCGCTGGGGTCGCTCCAGGGGCGCTGCTGCACGGCTCGGTGTGGTGGGGCGTCTTCGACATGGCCGAGCGCCGCGCGCGCTCGGTGGGCTGAGTGGCTCGCGGTCGCGGGGGCACTGTCAGAGGTCTGCCCTAGTCTGCCCGCATGACGCAGACGCTTCGTTACCAGGTGACGATCGCCGCCGGTCCCGATCGGGTGTGGCAGGCCCTGAAGGCTCCACAGGGTGTGACGCGTGACGCGCGATGAACTGTTCGACGGGCTGGCACGGTTGAAGAGGGCGACAGTCGGCGGTCGGCGGGCGCCGCACAAGCCCCTGCTGCTGTTGTGGCTGTTCGGACGGTATGCGGCGACCGGAAGTTCAGCGGTGACGTATGCCGAGGCGGAGGAACCGGTCAGCCGACTGATCAATGACTTCGGGCCGTCAGTGGCTGGCGCCGCTGCCCAACGGCAGCGCGCCGCAATGCCCTTCGTGCACCTCGAACGCACGTTGTGGCAACTCCTCGACGACAGCGAGCGCCCCATAGGGCCCGATGCGCCGGAGCGCGGCACATGGCTGCGGGAGCGTGGAGCCGTCGGACAACTGTGTACGGAAGTGGAGTTGCTGCTCGCGGACCCCGGCACCCTGGCCGCCGCCGTAAGGGTGCTGCTCGATCAGCACTTCACGCCCGCACTGGAGACGCTGATATGCGACGGCGCGGGGTTGGATCTGCTCGGCCTTGAGGATGCGGCCCACTCGACGACCCCACGCATACAACACCGGCGGACCCGGCGATCGGGCTTCGCCGAAGAAGCCCTGCGCGCCTATGCGTTCGCCTGCGCGATGTGCGGCTATGACGGGGCGCTAGTAGGGCTTGGTCATGTTGATCTTGGCGGTGCGTGTCCTTCGGCCGCTGCATGCGTTGAAGGTGTGTGACGCCGGAAGAAATCGCAGCCATCCGTGGCGAGTTGGAAGCATTCGCAGCTGATG
>NZ_JARHTQ010000042.1 GCF_029223525.1 Streptantibioticus ferralitis
AGCACCGTCAACGCCGCTGCCCAACACCGCAACCGACACGCCGTCAGCGTCCTCGATCAGGTGACTGCTCTTCGTGTCCATCTGGGGTCCCTTCTGATCGGGTGCCCACCTGATTCATGACACTCCCTGAAAGCTCGCGTAAGTGGCTTTACTGTCGCACGGTGCCTGCCTCGTCGCGTGCCTGGCGGACCAGTGCGGCCACGCGCTCCAGGGTGGGTTCGCGGAGGATCGCGGGCAGTTCCGCCATGAAGGCGTCCTCTCCTGCGGTCGCCAGTAGTTCCCTGCTGACTGCGGCGAGCATTGCCAGCAGTGAGATCGAGTCGCCACCGAGCCGGTGGAAGTTGGCCTGTCCGTCGAGTCGGGCGCGGTCCACGCCGAGGGTGCGGGACCAGATCTGGGCTACCGCTTCGTGCAGGGGGTCTGCTGTCTCGGCGTCGCCGCCGACAGCGGTGTCGGGGTTGGTGTCGAAGGGGTCGGGCAGGGCCCGGATGTCCACCTTGCCGCTGACGGTGTAGGGCAGTTCGGGGACCACCACGGTTGCTGCGGGCACCATGTAGGCGGGTAGTCGCGCGACCAGGTGGTCCGTCAACTGCTCCTGCGTCACAGTGGCGTTGGTGAGGGCGTAGGCATAGAGCGCCTTGCCGGTCTGGCCTCTTCTGGTGCGGGCTACGACGACGGCCCGGTCGACGGCAGGGTGATCTTCCAGGGCCTGGGCGATCTCGGCTGGTTCCACCCGGTGGCCGCGTACCTTGACCTGGTCGTCGATACGTCCGATGAACTCCAGCTCTCCTGTGGCCAGGAGGCGGGCGTGGTCGCCGGTGCGGTAGACGCGGGTGCCGTCGGCCAGGATGGGGAAGCGTTCGCGGTTCAGGTCGGGGCGGCCGAGGTAGCCGCGGGCCAGTTGCGCGCCGCCGAGGTACATCTCGCCCACCTCGCCGGGGGCGACGAACCGGCGCTCGGCATCGAGCAGGAACACCTTGGTGTTGTCAGCCGGGAGGCCGATGGGCACGACCGATGCGCTGCTGTCGGTGCGGGGGGTGTAGGTGTGTGCGGTGCAGCCGATGGTGGCTTCGGTCGGTCCGTACTCGTTGATGATCCGGCAGTCGGGTCCGAACATCCGCTGGGCGCGGGCGGCGACTTCGACGCGGAGCTGTTCGCCGACGACGATGATGCTGCGGTAGCCGGTCGGAGCCAGGTCGAGGTGGCCGATCAGGTCGAGGTGGGAGGGGGTCAGGTTCAGCGCGTTGGCCCCGGATTCGGTCAACAGCCGGCGCAGCGACAGGTGGTTGGGGTCGTCCCGCATCAGCACCACCTCGCCACCGGCCAGCAGGGGCAGGAAGACGGAGGTGCCGGAGACGTCGAAGGAGGGTGAGGTCAAAAGTGGCATCCGGGTCTGGTCGTCGATGCCGAACTCGCGGGTGGCCCAGTGGACGTAGTTGACCAGATTGCGGTGTTCGATCTGAACGCCTTTCGGGCGCCCCGTCGACCCGGAGGTGTAGATGATGTAGGCGAGGTCATCTGGGTTGATGGTGGCGTCGGCGCTCTCGGCCGACGGTCCTTCGACGCCTGCCAGGTCGTCCAGGGGCAGTGACTGGCAGCTCTCGGGGACGCAGTCGCGTTGGTCGTAGGGCCGCTCGACCAGGCAGTACCTGCTCCCGGCGTCTGTCAGCAGTTCGGTCAGGCGCAGGTCGGGGTGGCGTACGTCCAGCGGGAGGTAGCAGGCGCCGACGCGCAGTACGCCCCACAGTCCGGCGATGGCGGCCACCGTGCGACCGGCCAGCAGGCCGACCACCGTGCCCGGGCCGGCCCCGCGGCGCCGTAGCTCCGCGGCGACCGCGTCGGCCCGGCGGCTCAACTCGGCATAGGTGACGTAGCCTTCCGGGCCGCTGAGCGCGACCCGGTCCGGGGCCCGCTCGACCCGCTCACGAAAGAGCTGGACCACCGAGCGCTCAGTGGGCAGTGCCCGGTCGGTACGGTTGCCTGCCCAGCCGCGGTGCTCCCGGGGGGAGAGCGCCTCCTCGATGATGTCGAGGAGCGCGTCGGCCCGGGCGTCGGCGCCGGGGCCGTCATGCCAGGCGAGCGTGATCTCCGTGCGCCCCGGGGTCTCGACGAGGTCGATTTCCGGTGGGCTGCCGGGGTTGGCGTTGCCCAAGGCGTAGACGGAGGTCGCCTGGAAGTCGTTGGCGGACACATCGTCGAGGTTGACGGTGCCCAGATGGGAGACGTAGGCGCGGCCGGGGTAACTATTGTACTGCGCCGCGTCCTTGTCCAGCTCTTCGGCGCCCATACGCAGCACTGGCAGCGGCACTTTCATGATGACGGGGTCCGCGCCGGAGGCCAGCTCCCGCCGTTCGGCCAGGCCGGTCAGCATCTCGCGCTGCACCTCCTCCCAGCCATCGCCAACCTGAACCTCCAAGTGGAGGGCCTGGGCCAGCATCGCGGTCGACCGGACGTGCGGGGCGTGGCGGCGCAGATCCACCGGCACGATGAATCGGCCAGGGCCGTATGCCGCCGCGAGCGCCGAAATCACCTTCGCCGTGGCGCCGAGGTGAGTTCCGTCGACTGTTCTGCGCCGCCATATCGGGCCCGGTGAGCTGATGGGGCGCGGCCCCAGTGGGGAGGCGAATTCCGCCGTCGGCGGTTCGGACGGCGGTGGCGCGGCGTCGGGTGCGCAGACCTGCCTGATCAGCTCATCGCCGTCAATACGAGAGGTCGCTCCCATCGGGTCTTGGCCGCGCAGCACCCTGAACACATCGTTGGCCCACATCAGCAGGCCACGCGCGTCCATCACGGCGTGCGCCGCGCGGAACACCACGGTCGTCGATGCACCAGGAAACAGCAGTACTTCGCAGGTCGGACCGGTTTCGGGCAACTCGGTACGCAGCGCTGACGAGTCGAGGCGCTCCCGATTGAACGATTCCTCATCAAAGACAAGCACCTCCGGCGCCTTGCCGCTGTCCACCCAGCGCTTGCCCTCAAGCACCAACCGGGCACCCGGGTTGGCTTCCGAGGCGACGGCTACGGCGCGGGTCAGTTCCTCGGGCCGCAGCCCACCCTCGCCCTCGACGAGAAGGTTGATAACGCTGCGGTCGGGCGCTATACCCAAAAACAGCCATTCATGTACGGCGACGGATCGGCTGTACGACGGCTCCATGGCGGGCCCCTTCGATTCCCCGGACCGGTCCCTGCTGGTCTGCTGGTTCAACGTCAATTTCCTTTATCGCGGTCACGGGAATGGCCCAGCAGTGGCAGTTGGCCGAACGCAAGCGTCAGCCGCCGGGCTACAGCATCGTGATGCAAAGAGCTTGTGCCCCTCGAATCCATGGCGTCATGAACTCCTGGTGCCCCAACAGAGCTGTGGTCTCCGGGATCATCCGGCCCGGGACACCAATCTCCCGGGAAGGCCCAGTCGGAGACGACTTCCTTGCAGGGTCAGCGCTGGTACATCCCCGTCTTCGGGATGTCGCCACGGACGTCCGTGGTCCAGGTCGACACAGCGGCGCGAGCGGCGTACCAGGAAGATCCCACGGCGCCTGCCAGCTGTTGCGCAGGGATCCCTCGGACAATCCGGCGCCCACGGTTGTCGTCGATGATGTAGAAGTCCTTTTAGGGGTCGGTGAAACAGGCATACCGGTCGGTGGTCACGGCCGCGCGGATGCCGTCGAAGACCTTTTGCGGTACGCCTACGGAGTTCTCCGCTGTCTTGAGGCGAAAGGGTCCCAGGCAGGCGAGAACGCAGCCTTGGCGATGTGCCTCGAGCCGTGGCGGGCGAGGTAGTGGCCACCTCTCCGGTGTCCGCTGAGAAGCCGACCAGGGTGGTCTCGGTGACGGCGAGGGTGTCGAGGAGGCTCTTGAGGTCGTCGGCGAAGGTGTCGCCGTCGTTGCTGGTGGTGGACTGGCTCGAACTGCCCTGAACGCGGCGGCCATAGGTGATGACACGTTAGCCCCCGCGAGAAGCGCGGCGCTCTGCTTCTCCCAGGAGTGTCCGACGAGCGGGTGGCCGTGGATCACAGGGCTGGCTGTCCCCGGCTGTGGTCTTCGTAGTACAGATCCATGTTGGTGCTTTTCTCGGCGACGGAGGTACAGGGCATGACTTCTCCTTGGTGAGGGCCTTGTGGGCGTGCCCCGGCACGCGGGCCGGTGAGAACCGAAGGAAGCCCGTGGGCTTTCAGGAGCCGCAGGATCGCGGACGGCGTGCCGCGACCGGTCCACCGCTCGTCAGGTGGTTGTCTCGGCGAGAGCCTAAAAGGGCTTGGCTCGGCGAAATTGCGTGACCGCGCAGGGAAGTTTCGCCGCAGCGCACACTTGCCCCTGGCGGGCGTCGATTTGGCCGTGCCGACCGGTGAGAACCTACGTGTTGGCGCCGGGGTGCGGTCGGCCGTGCTGCTTCTGCCATGCCCGGGGGGTGGTTCCGTAGGCCGTCTTGAAAGCGGTGCTGAAGTGCGAAGGGCTGCGGAATCCCCACTGGTGGGCGACGGCGGCAATGGCACCTGGGCTGCGGGCGAGTTCGCGGCGGCACTCCTCCAGGCGGCGCTGAAGGATCCACCGGGTGACGGTGGTGCCCTGGTTCTGGAAGAGATTGTGCAGGTGGCGCACGGAGATATGGTGCGCTGCGGCGATCGTCGCGGGCACCAGGTCGCAGTCGGACAGATGCCGGTCGATGAAGTCGCGGATGCTCAGGATGAGGGCGGACTGGGTGTCGGTGGCCGGGTGGGGGCTACCGACGCGCTGCGCGATCAGGGTGTGCAGCACGTCCACGGCGTTGACAGCGATTCGTTGGCCTGCGGTGGTCGCCCCTTCCCCCGCGCAGCCGGGAAGGTTGGCAAGGAAGGTGGAGACCAGTCGGCCCAAGCCCTCTCGGCCGCAGATGGTGATCCCGGTAACGCCCCGAAGGTCCTGGTCGCTCACGGCCAGGGCGTCGCGAGGTATCCGCACGACCTGTATCCGGTAGCGTTCGGGGAACTGAAGGGTGACGGGACGAGCCGAGTCGTACAGGACCAAGTCCCCCGGGACCAGGCGAGCTTGGCGGCCGTCATGCGTCACGAAGCCGGGGCCGTCGAGTGGTATGCCAACGCTGACGCAATGTTCTTCGCCTTGGACGATCGAGTGGGATGTGCGGGACACGCTTTCGGGATCGGCGTCAACGGTGAACAGTTCCAGGCTTCCCAGCCGGCCGGTGGTGACGCTGCCGCTGAAGGCCGTGCGCTGGGCTGTCTCGATTGTGTGGGGCCCGAACGTGCGGCTCACGACGTCATGCCAGAAAGCGAGCCTCTCGTTCGGGGCTACCGAGTCCGTGGACAGCACAATGGTCATGTGAATCTTCCTCCCGGCAGTCGAGCACTGCCGTGCCAGGGTCGGACAAGATCACGGGCGGGGCGGGGACCGTGCCCGAGAAACCGGGGGCTGCGAAGGCAGGCATCACGCCGGGGTCGAGGTCCGCCTGCAGCATAGTGCGCACATGCGGCTGGATCCGGCCGCTGTCCACAAGGGCTGTGCATCCGCCGCCCAGCCTGGGCTGTGCAAGCGGGAGTTGGCCCAGGTGACGCCCACTTGCGCGCTTTCGCCGGGCCGTCCCGTAGCGCACGACACCCCATCACCACTGAGAAATGCCCGGCGCCTGAGCAGCGATCCGCCCGACGGCACCCGAGCAAGCCTCGGGGCGAGCGAAGTGTGGAATGAGCAACGAATGATCTGGGACTTGAGCAACAGCATCTGCTGATGTTGCCGATGACGGATGGCCATCGGACGGTTGGGCGCGAGCGCCTGCCACCAGTGGCCCACCACATTGCGCTTCATGAAACGAGAACGCTGGATGGCTGGGCCAGAGGACTTTGACTACATCGTCGTCGGCGGCGGTACGGCGGGCAGCGTACTGGCCGCGCGCCTCTCGGAGAACCCGCAGGCAAGTGTGGCGTTATTGGAAGCGGGCGCCCCCGACGGGCCGGAGTTTGCGCATCGCGGACGCGTCTGTCATGCCCTCCGTCGTCTCAGCGAACACCAACGCGGCCGTATTGGGAATCGCGGAGCGTGCGGCGCACCTTGTAAAGGAGCCCGCGGCGGGCCTTGCTGGGGCGACCACGCGGCCAGCCGAGGCCAGCTGAAGAGGCCCGGGCGAAGTGCCTTGTGGTGCGGCGCAGGCCTCAAACCGTAGCGCCTGGCCCGTCGGGCTACCCTCTGTGCTCCGCGCGCTTCCCACCGCCACTCCCGCATTACTCCTTCCGGCATAACATCAGTTCCCCTACGACACGTGGCCGAACGCCTGGGCCCGTTCAATCGCGATGGCACAAGCACGACGCGACGGCACAAGCACGAAAGAAATGAGGAGGGCCCTTGCCCCCGAGGGTGCCGGGCCCCGGCAGAGAATGGCGAAGAAAGATGGTCCATGGCCGAGCTATCTGGGACAGCATCTACGCGCCGAGCGGCTTCGCACGTTCGCCGGGCGCACCGCTGAGTTGGACGCGTTCCGCTCGGCACTCCAGGCGGCCGATTCCTTCACGGTCTTCTTCCTGACCGGGCCGGGCGGGGTCGGCAAGTCGACGCTGCTGCGGCGCTTCGCGGACGAGGCTGCCGCGGCCGGGCGCGTCGTGGTCGAGGTCGACGGGCATGGCGGCGAAGCGGTCCCGGCGGTCTTCGAAGCCGATGCCGCCGAAGCCCTGACCGGTGACCGGGTGGTGTTGCTGGTCGACACCTTCGAGGCGTACCAGCCGATCGAAGACTGGCTGCGGGACCGTTTCCTTCCCCGGTTGCCGACGGGCTCGGTGGTAGTGCTGGCGGGGCGGCAGCCTCCGGGAGTCGGGTGGGTCGATCCCGGCTGGGACGAGGTCCTGCGCACGGTCGTCCTCGCTGACCTGTCCCCGGAGGACGCGGTCGCCATGCTGACGGCGCGCGGCGTCCCGGCAGCGCTGCATGGTGCGGTGGTGGCATTCGCCAAAGGCCACCCGCTGGCCCTGTCCCTCGCTGCCGAGATGGTCAGGCGGGAGGGCGGCAGGAACACCGGGTGGAGGCCGAGCCATGAGGTGATCGGAACGCTGGTGCACCAGTTGGTGGGTGAGGTGCCCTCGCCGGAGCACCGACAGGCGCTGGAGGTCTGTGCACACGTCGACAGCACGACCGAGGGGCTGTTGCGGGCTGCTCTGCCCGGCGCGGATACCGGCGCCTTGTTCGCCTGGCTGAGGCGACTACCGTTCATCAAGGTGGGCCCCTCCGGGGTCCGTCCGCATGATCTGGTGCGCGAGCTTCTCGACGCCGACCTGCGGTGGCGCGATCCGCAGCGCTACGCCACCATGCATCGGAGGCTCTTCCGCCAGCTCATCGAACAGGCCCGCACCGCTTCCGGTTCCACCGTCCTCGCCTCCTCGGCGGCCCTGCTGCATCTGCAGCGCCATGCCGGACTCGCCCCGCACTGGTTCAGCGGGAAGTTCGACGGCGAGGTGTTCGAGGATGTCTTGCGGCCCGAGGACCGGCAGGAGGTGCTCGCACTCGCGGCTGAGCACGCGAACGAGGAGTCGGTGGCCCTCGCGGATTACTGGCTCGATCGGCAGCCGGGGGCGTTCACCGTCTACCGGTGCACCGAATCCGGAGAACTGGCCGGTTTCCTGGCATGGCTGCGATTCACGGTGCCGCAGGAGGAGGAGCTGACGGCCGACCCCGTGGTGGCGGCCGCGTGGGCCCACGTGCGCGCAACGAACCCGCTGCGGGGCAAGGAGCACCTGGGGATCGCCCGGTTCATGGTCAGCCGCCGGCCGAACCCGTCGCCGACCGGTGACCTGATCAGCGCGCGCATCCTGGCCCACCTCATCCACGCCGACCTTCTCGCCTGGTCCTGTCTCGTGCTTCCCAATCCCGACGAGTGGCGGCTATCGCTCTTCACCCACATGGACCCTCCGCCCGTGGCACAGGTCGGTGCCCAGACATACGGACTCTTCGGCCGGGACTGGCGAGCGGAACCCGTCGAGGCATGGCTCGACCGGATGGACCTCCTCGGTTCCCGCCAGGACGGTCCGAGTCGAGCGGTGCCCGCACACGACGCACGGACCCGCAAGTTGGAGGTCCTCTCCCGGCCCGAGTTCGACACGGCCGTGCGCAACGCGTTGCGTTCGTGGCACCGGCCCGACGCCCTGGCGGCCAACCCGCTCATCCGTACCAGGCTGGTGGGGGAAATCACCGCCGACGACCCGGTCGAAGCGTTGCGTACGGCGCTGTCCGAGGCGATCGAGAGGCTGGGCGGCGACAGAGGCGGGGAAAAGCCACAACGCGCGGTGACCGTCACGTTCCTCCATGGCACCGCCACCCAAGAAGCAGCAGCGGAACGACTCAACCTGCCCTTCAGCACCTACCGTCGACACCTCACCCGCGGACTTGAACGCGTCTGTGACCTGCTGTGGTACAGCGAGCTCCACGGCCCGCTCCACACCCCCGACTGATCAAGACGCGGACCCTTGGCGATCTCCCTTCGACGAACAGCAGACCGCAGCACCGATTGAGCAGTGAATGACCTGTCGGGTGACCAGTCGGCTGATCAGAATGGAGCGTTCCAGCGTGTGCGTGATCATCCACACGCTCCCGGCGCGTGCACGGCGCTGCCCGTCCGGCTGAGTCCTTCTGGAGGAGACGTGAGCAACACCTCGTCGGAGTCCCGCATGCCTCAGGACAGCGTGGACTGGGCACTGGTCCAGTCCGTCGAGGAGCTGCTCCCCTTGCTGCGTGAAAACGCCGCCGAAGCGGAACGGTTGCGGCGGCTTCCCCCTGCGAACCTCAAGGCGCTCGAATCCCTTGGAATCACTCAGCTGACCGTGCCCAAGCGCTACGGCGGCCTGCAGGTGAACCTCGCGACCGAGTTCGAGGTCGTCCGCACCATCGCCCGCGTTTGCGGCTCGACGTCGTGGGTGACGGCGTTGTACGCCGTGTGCGGCTATTGGGCATCGCTGTTCCCGGACTCGGTACAGGACGAGGTCTTCAGCGGCCCGCAAGCGCGTGTCGCGGGGGTGGCGGCGCCGGGAGGAAAGCTCGTTCCCACCGACGGCGGTTACCTCCTGACCGGCAAGTGGCCGTGGAACACCGGGGTCCTGGACGCCACATGGAACGTTCTGTCCGCCGTCCTGCCACGCGAAGACGGCACGAAGGAGCCCTACATGGCTCTCGTCCCCACCGCCGAGATGAAGATCCTCGACGACTGGCACATGAGCGCCATGCAGGGGACGGGGAGCAACAGCTCGATGGCCCAGGACGTCTTCGTCCCAGCCGAACGCGCCCTGCCCTTCGCCCAGTTGCTGGGCGGCGACCATGTCTCCGAGGCCAACCGCGGAATCACCGAGTACTCCTACGCGGTCTTCCCGTTTCTGCTGGCCGCGAGCGCGGGCACCCCCATCGGCATGGCCCAGGGCGCGCTGGAGTCCTTCCTGGCGCGCGCCCCGAAGCGCACTACGTCCTTCGAGAACGCCGATCCGCAGTCGACCAGCCCCGTGGCGCAGTTCCAGGTCGGAGAGATCAGCATGGCGATCGAGGCGGCTCTCGCCATCTCGCGGGGCGCTATCGCCTCACTGCACCTGCACGCCATCCAGGGCACGCCCGTGAGCACCGAAGAGCGCGTCCGAGTCCGCGCGGCGGTGGCGTACGCGACGCGCCTCTCGGCCGACGCGACGACAGCTCTGTCCCGCATCGGGGGTGCCACCGCGTTCCGACTCGACATCGTCGGCCAGCGCCACCAGCGCGACGCCGCGATGCTGTCCAACCACGCGCACTTCAACTACGAGACCCACCTCGGACTGCTCGGCTCCGTCGTCATGGGCAACGAACCGCGAGCGATGCTGCTGTAGCACACGTCTCAGGGCGGTGGCCGTCGTTCGGGGCTGGTCCGTTCCCTGCTCCGGAAGCACCACCCGGCCGCTGCGGACGCCTTCGCCGGGTGGCAGAACTATCTGTGCCGCCCCGAGGCACCCACACTCCTCGTCCGGGCCCACCCCGGCCAGAGGTGCCCGCCTGTCACGAGCCCAGCTCTGTGCCGGGCACGCCGGGCGAAGCCGCGGCATCGATGCAGAGGCCGGCCGCTGCCGCGGACCCCGGCGACCCGGTCGCACTCGACGAGCGTGCCGTCCAGGACCAGTTGTGACATGCCAGTGCCCTGACATCGCTTCAGGACGTCATACAGGTCGGGAGCCTGGGCGCCGAGCACGCCGATGCATTCGTGCAGGTAGCGGTAGCCGGTGGCCTGGGAGACGCCGGCATCGCGGGCCAGGCAGTGTACGCAGCCGCGCTCGCGGAACCAGCGGAGCACCAGCACGGCCTGGCGGGACGGGCTCAACGCGCGTGAACCGCGCGAGGTCCGCAGCCGACGGCGGCGCGTAGCGAGCCGACGGGCGACGAACTCGACGGTGCAGCGCGGGACGTCGAGCATGGCAGCATAGGTGACCAACGTGGAGCCTCTGGTAGTTGCGGACATGATCTTGTGGTGAGACTTGTCCTACCAGAGGCTTCACGCCTGCCGACAGCGCGGCGCCGCTGGTCGGGGGCCAGCTGGATCGCACAGCTTCGCGGAGATCATTTCGCGGAGAAGACCTCAGTGAGCTGTTGTCAGGGACTCGGGCAGAAGGCTTGTTTCGGCGTTCCCAGTGTGGATGAGGTCGAGGATGGCCGCGGCCACATGGTCGGCGCTGTGGACGGGAGAGTCCGCGGCGGAGACGACCTGTCCGGCGCGCAGGGTCTGGTGGAATTCGGTCGCGGTGACGAAAGGCAGAATGGTCGAGACGGTGATGCCGTCGGCGGCCAGCTCACGGCGCGCGGTGGCGGAGAGCATGTTCAGGGCGGCCTTGCTGGCGGCGTACGCGCCGAGGCCGGGAAGGACCATCCGGGTGGTTGCCGAGCTGCCAGGCTGGCCGCCAGGCCCGCCGAAGCGCGCGCCGAGCCGACGACGAAGCCGCCGCCGTGGAAGTACAGGACGGTGCCGTTCGCCGTCCCTTCAGGGCCTGCGATCGCGAGGGCGGGGACCCCGCCCAGGGAGATCGGCTCGATGGTGACGTCGCCGGGGACCGGGTTCGCCGCGACCAGATCGCGGAACCGCTCGCGCTGCTCGGCGACCTCACCGCCGAGTTCGAGCGGGGCGTTGCGCAGGATCTGAGCAACCGTGTTGCGCTGCTGCTGAGTCATGATTGCTGCCTTCTGACACGGCCCCTGTGGGGACCGCTGAACGAAGAAAAACGCACGGGCACTCAGTTCTGGAGCGCCCAGGTGCATTAGTGCTAATCTAATTAGGGCTAATGAATATGGCAAGAGGAGGACGCATGGACCTGCGGCAGATCTTCGACGACCTGGTCCGGTTCGAGACCGAGCTGTGGGACGGGGTCGACGCCCGGCTGCGCCGCGACACCGACCTGCCCCTGGGCAGCTTCAACGTGATGCTCGTCGTCGAGCGCACCGCGAACTGCCGGGTCAACGACATCGCCGCCGCCCTGTCCATCACCATCGGCGGCGCGAGTCAGGCCGTGGACCGCCTGGAGAAGCGTGGCCTGTGCGCCCGTCAACCCAACCCCAGCGACCGCCGTTCCTCGATCGTCCAGCTCACCCCGGCCGGTCAGGAACTCACCGCCGCCGCGGGTCTGATCTTCGACGAGGAGATCGCAGCCCGACTCGCAGCCCCGCTCACCGGCGCCCAGCTGGCCCACCTCGCCACCGCGCTCACCGCCCTCCGCGCCGCGACACCCCACCCGATCGACCCCGCTGATGGATCCTGACCACCCCAAGGAGTCGCCATGCCCGCCCTCCCTACGCACGCCCGAGCCGTCCGCTTCGACCGCTACGGCGACCGCGACGTCCTGTACCTGGCCGACATCCCCATGCCCCACCCGGCCCCCGGTGAGGTTCTCGTCGAAGTTCGTGCGGCGGGCATCAACCCGGGCGAGACCCGTATCCGCACTGGTGCGCTCCACGACCGCTTCCCCGCCACCTTCCCCTCCGGTCAGGGCAGCGACCTCGCCGGCGTCGTCGTCGGACTCGGCGACGGCGTCACCGATTTCTCGCCCGGCGACGAGGTCCTCGGCTACTCGTGGCAGCGCTCCAGCCACGCCACCCACGCGGCCGTTCCGGCCGCCCAGCTCATCCGCAAGCCGGAGGCCCTCAGCTGGCCTGTCGCAGGCAGCCTCTACGTCGCCGCCTGCACGGCCTGGGCCGCCGTCCACGCCGTCGACCCCCGGCCGGGAGAGACCGTGGCCGTCTCCGCCGCCGCCGGTGGCGTCGGGAGCATCGTCGTCCAACTCCTCGGCCTGCGGGGCGCCCGCATCCTCGGCATCGCCTCGTCGGCCAATTCCGCCTGGCTGACCGCCAACGGGGCGGTTCCTGTCTCTTACGGCGAGGACCTGGCCGCCGGCCTCACCGCCGCCGCACCGGGCGGCATCGACGTCTTCATCGACCTGTTCGGGCCCCAGTACGTGCAACTCGCCGTCGACCTGGGCATCCCGCCTGACCGCATCGAGACAATCATCTCCTTCGAGCTGGCCGCCCGGTACGGCACCAAGCACGACGGCAGCGCCGTCGGCTCCAACCGCGAGGTCCTTACCGAGATGGCCGACCTCGCCGCCGGTGGCCGCATCGAGATCACCGTCGCCGCCGCCTACCCCCTCGACCACGTGCGCGACGCCTACGCCGAGCTCGAACAACGCCACACCCACGGCAAGATCGTCCTCGTCCCTTGAACAGCACGGCGGCCGGGACACGGATGGTGTCCCGGCCGTCCCGTTCGTCGCGCGAGCGGTTCAGGAGGTGTCGGCGGCGCGCCCGGCGTCGACGGGGGCCTGTGGGGTTCCGGAACACGGCCACCTACGCTGAGCTGCGCCTCTACGCCGCTGGCTCGTACTCGTTGATGAGGCCGCCGAGAACTGGGCGTCGCTCTATCCGCTTGTGGGAAGGATCGGCGATGAGGTGGTCGGGGCGTGGCGGGTGCAGACGTTGTCCGCGGTGGGGTCGGCGTCCGTTGCAGCGCTTGGCGTACTGGTCCAGGACGGTCCGTAGATGCCGCTGACCGAAGATCAGCACCCGGCCGGTAGCCTCCGAGCGGACGGTGAGCACGAACCTCTCCGCGTACGCATTCGCTTGTGGGCCACGCGAAGGGACCCTCACCACGGCGATCCCCGCGCCCGCCAGGACAGCGTCGAACATCGCGCTGAACCGGCCCGCCCGGCCTCGTACAAGAAATGTGAATTCGGTAGCGCGGTCGCCAAGGTCCATCAGGAGGTTGCGAATCTGCCGCGTGGGCCAGGGCCCGTCCGGATGGGAGGTCGTCCCGAGAATGTGTACCAAGCTGCCTGAACCAACGACATCAGCACAGGTCACAGCACGAACCGCATTTTCGAGCGGCACAGGCGTGAGCTTCGGGGCGTTCCACGAGGTGACCGCGTTCGGAGCGGGCTCCGACGCGGACGAGGGCCACGAAGTACGGTGCGTTGACGGCCCGACACCCCTGCTGAACTGACTCGACGAGCTTGAAGACCATGGGAGCGCGCCGTCCGGGCTGCCGACGCCCTTGGTGACCTTCGTACGCAGGCGCACCGTGGCGAAGGTCGACTCGATGGGGTTCGTGGTCCGCGGGTGGATCCAGTGTTCGGCGGGGAAGTCGTAGAACGCCAGCGGCTCGTCCACATCGGTGATCTTTTGACCGCCTTGGGGGAGCTTGACGCCGTAGTGTCTTCGCGAACGCGGTGACCGCCTTCAGCGCGTTCGGGCTGCCCGCTCATGGAGTGTGTGGCCCGCGCCGAGTTGCCAAGAGCGCCTACGGCGGCGCTGCGCGCTGAGCTTCGCTCACCCAGGACAACTCTCCCGGCTCCCGGTAGGCCGGGGAGAGGTCCACGGGGCACGCATGGCATGGGGTGCCGGGGGCTTACGGGTGGTACTTCTCCTCGACCGTCTCGGCACCGCCGGACTGGGAGTTCATGGTGACGCGGACAGTCACGCTGTCGGTCTTCGCGGCCTTCTCCAGCTGGTCCACGGTGCACTTCGAGGTGCCGTAGCCGTCGTGGCCGATGGTCACGCGGCCGTCGGTGTCGGAGCAGATCGCGGCCGCGCCGAGGATCCGCGTGGCGTTGGAGACCAAGAATGCCTGGTCCATGCCGCCGCCCTGGGGCTTGACGATCAGCTTGCCGGGCGCGAGGTACTCCAGCGTGCCGACGATCGTGTGGTGGTCACCCGCGTTGGCGACGCCGCTCCCGCCGGAGGCGGACACCGGCGGGCAGTAGCCGGTCTGCTCGCCTATGGTGTTGATTTCGGCGTTGGACCTCCGGTCTCCCGCGTACTTGATCTGGTCGGTGCAGCTCACCCCAGGCTTCTTGGGGGTGCCCGACGGCTTGCCGTGGGCGGAGCCTTGGCTGCTGGGCTGTGCGGAACTCGTGGGGGCGGACGAACTGGTGGAGGTTCCGGCCGCGGAGGGCGCGTCGTTGGGTCCGCACGCGGTCAGTGCCAGCCCCGCTGCGACGAGCACGGCAGTCGACAGTCCCCAACGAGCAGTCTTGGTAGGCATGATGTCCCTCTTTCGCTTTCGACGGTGTCGCCCCGCATCCGGTGGCGATGAGTCCGGTCCCGCCCCCGGATGGACGCAATCACCAGGGGCTGCAACGACCTTGGCATGTACAACAGCCCACGTCAGCACCGGTTACAGCCCCGTGACGTAACGTCATACACGTCGCGACAATCGACACCGGAGCATTGCCAACACCTGCGTATGCCGCTCTCCTGAAGCGGGGGTCGCAAGTTCGGATCCTGCTGGCGTGTATCAACGGCGGCGCGATCATTACTCCAGTCACTTCCGCGAGTGCAGCCCGCCTGACGAGTTCGCAGGCGGGATGCTTCATCTTGTGGGCCGCTGTCCCGGTCGACTCCTCACAAAGCCTGGAAAGAGCAATAGTCAGGACTTGTGGACGAGGTGGGGCTCAGCGCGATCCCGGGACCGTGTGATGTTGGTCCGGCGATGCTGGGGCTCGGTGTATCCGGCTCAGCCCGGATACACCGGGCATCCCGTAAGTGCGATCCTCTGGTCCCCTCCTGGTCCCTCTCCAGACATCGTGTGCCTCAGGTACGCGCGACTAAAGTGGCCTATCCGCTAAATTCGCCTTGATAGATCGTCACCAGGAGGGCGCATGCCGCACATCGTCGACTTCGGGAACGTGTCCACTGTCGGCTTGGAATCGTCCCCGGTCGCGGAGGCTCTCGCTGGACTACGCGCCAACGAGGCGCGCTATTACAAGAACAAGTACGATCACGTCTTCACCGTCAGCCCCGCAAGCGAGGCACCGGAAGCGCTCGACTGGCTGAACCGCATCCTTGCCCAAGAGCGCGACATCGTCATCTCCGCCCGTCCGCTCGAGGTGACTTCCTTCGAGGTGGACGGCTTTCGGATGGTTTACGTGTTCTACGAGTCCGGCCTGTCAATCAACGTGATGTACGGCATCGAGGCCGGGGAGAAGCGCGCAGTCGGGTTCAAGCTCTCAGAAGGCATGGAAATTCCCGAGGAACTGGCGTCATTCAAGTTCGCACGCCAAAAGTCAAAGCTGGCTGGCGTGATCCGCGGCTCCTTCTTCGTGATCAAGGGCGAATACTGAGCCCGAACCAACCCGGTGGATTCAGGCTCAGTCCTGGACCGGTTCGACGCGAATGGGCTCAACTCCGCCCAGATAGAGCGTGCATCCTGCGTCTCCACTCGCTTCACCCTGTCCCTGTTCCCGGGATCCCGGAGGCCACGGCGCGGGTGGCCCGGGCGGCGTTCCCCAAGGGCTGCTTGGCGATGCGGTTCCTTGGCGAGCTGGGCGTGCTTTTCCAGGACGCAGACTTCGCGGCAGCGTTCCCCACGCGGGGCGGCCCGGGCTTGTCGCCGGGCATGCTCGCGCTGGTGTCGGTGATGCAGTTTTGCCGAGCGACTGACGGACCGCCAGGCAGCGGATGGGCCGTCCATCGGGTCCCGTTCGTGCTGCAGCGTCGCTCAGCCACTGCGTTCCCCCCGGTTTGCCTGTCATTCGCCCCCGAGGCTGGCTGCGTGAGCGTGTCGCATCAGCTGCCTCGACCAGGGCGATGGGCGGGCGCTGGCGGCTGATCCGGCCGGCCGTCAGCAGTCGCCGGCCTCAGCGGCGTTCCGCTCGCGGGTGACCGTCATGCGGGCCAACAGTATGGAGAGTGCTGTGATGGCGGCCCACAAAGGTCCCATGAGGATGTGTAGGAGCCCCAGCCAGGCGACCTCGCTCCAGCGATACAGTGCCACCTGCGCGGCCAGGCTCACGAGCGCGATCACTACCGTTGCTACCGCATAGAAGCGGTGCAGCACCCGGTGCGAGCGCCAGCCGGGTGGGCCGCCCACGACCCTGTTCGCGACCAGACCGGCCAGAGGGCGGTCGGCCGCGAGAGACAGCAGGCATGCCGCCATCGCCACGGCTGGAATCAGCATGGGGAGCAGGAAGAACCCCCGCGCCTGTCCTGTCCAGGCGGCCACGGCCGCGCACGCTGTCGCCAGCAGGGCTCCGATGACCGCGTGCCGGACCTGCCGCCGGGCGCGCAGCCGCCACGCGAGGACGAGCACGGCGGTCACCGTTGCGGCGGCAGATGCGGGCCGCAGACTGCTGATCCCGTCTGCGGCCAGGAACACCAGTGTGGGTGCCCCTGTCGCAGCCGCAGCAGTGGCCACAGACGTGGCGCGTGGTGTTGTCATCGCGCTGGCTCGGCGGTGTCGGCGACATCGTGGGAGCGGCGTCGGCCGGTGACTTTTGAGGACGGGAGGCGACCGGCCTGGGAGGTACCGGTGAGCCTGTCGCCGTCGACGGTGACGGCGAAGGTCAGGTCGAGGCGCATCGGGCGGGTGATGGACTGCTTCCAGGTCAGCCGGTCGCCGTCGAGGGCGATGTCTTTCAGGGGCAGGTCCTCGCCCGCGCCGTGGGCGGTGCCGACCAGCAGCCCATCCTCCGTGCGCAGTTCGACGACGGGTCGCATCCGCCCGATGGGCGTGACGATGGTCAGGTCCCAAACACCTTCGATTTCAGTGGACATGAAGTGGCGCTTCCTTGCTCGTAACATGCGGGCGGTGCGGGACGCTCAGACAGCGGCGGGCTCGGGCCCGTCAGACAGCCAGGTGGTGCCGCGGCGCTCATGGGCGAACAACTCCTCCACGGCGTGGGCGATCTGCGGACCCACTTCGCGCTCCAGCAGGTACAGGCCGAGGTCGAGGCCAGAGGTGACCCCGGCGGCGGTGATCAGGTCGCCGTCGTCGACGACGCGTGCGCGGACGGCGTGGACGCCGGTCGCGTCGAGCAGATCCAGGCCCAGGTGGTGGGTGGTGGCGTGGCGACCTTGGAGGAAGCCAGCCATGGCCAGGACGAGCGAGCCGCCGCAGACCGTCGCCACGGTGATCCGCGCGTCCTCCATGGCGGCCTTGAGCAGCACTGGCAGCTCGGTGTCCAGCGCGCGGGCCAGCCGGACCGGGATGGCGTCGTCCTGCGTACCTTCGTTTTCGAAGTCCGCGGTGTCGCCGGGGTCGCCGACGCGCCCGGAGGCGCCGGGGACGAGGACGACGCCGGGACGACGGGGGTCGAGGGTGCCGGTGGCGCGCAGCGACAGGCCGCCGGTACCGCTGACGACCTCCCGCGGGCCCTCGGCGCTGACCAGCTCCACGCTGACAGCGCCCCCGGAGGCAGTGCCGCCGGCATGGAGGACCTCGAACGGCGCGATGGCGTCAAGCGGGTCGAACCCGTCGAACAACACGATCTGGACATGCATGTGAGTGCCTTTCATTGGACCGGGATCCGGCGGTCACCGACCTCGCCTCGATGCTAAGAGCCGATGCGCACAGCGGAGATGGGCTCGAATGACACATTCCAACGGGATCTCGCCACGAGTCGTGTGCCGTCGTTCAGGGCCGCTCGTCGGCAGCGTCCGCCCTACTCGCTCCGTCCCTTGTCCAGGGAGCGCGCCGCGGTAGCCATGCGGGGTGGTCCCGGTGCAGCGCCGCCAGATACAAGCGCAGATTGCTGTCGGCGACCCGGTACAGCGCGGGTTTGCCCGGTCGAATCGACAGCGGCTCGTCGGCAGCGAGAACCCGCTTCTCCTCCACCATGCGGCGCAGCAACGGCGACAGCGAGCCGGAAGGCAGCGAGCCCTGCCGACCCCCCGCGGTTGCGGCGATGTTGGCGTGGGTACGGTCCCCGCTTCCCACCGCTTCCAACACCCGGCGCGCCTGGTCGGGCGAGGAAAATTCGGCCAGCAGGGACGATTCGGGCACGCTGAACAGCGGCGAGGCGGGGTCGGCGCACTCCTCCTGGATGAAGGACAGGGCCGGAATGCCGTGCGGCCAACTGCGCAGGATGCCGGGCAGGCCTCCGGAGACCAGATGTGCGTCGATCGCATCGGCCCCATCGAGGCCGAGGGCGCCACCGGAAAATACGATTCGGTGCTGTGGCCTGCGACGATGTTGACCGGTCAGGCCGCGTGGCAGTACCCGTTCGTGAGGCCGCCCAGGACAGAAAATCGTCGTATCCGGCGGACTTGGAGGTCGGTGACCGTTGCCGGAGTGGGCGGTTCGGCACTGTCTCGTATTTTCGAGCGGCACTGGGTGATCTGACGCAGCACCAGGGACGCGGAAGGACGCGGGAGGTATAGCAGGCTGTACCCGGCACTGTCCTGCTGGCGTCATCGTGTGGGCACGGACTCCATTCCTACGCTGATGAGCACATCGCGAACGCGGTGTCACCGCCATCTCACCGAGGATCTCGCCCCTTGACCTCGCGCACCCGAACTTCTCTGACCTCCGGCCTCGCCGCCACCGCGCTGGCCGCCGCCCTCGTCACCGCCGTCACCGGCACCGGGCCTCTGGCGCCCGCTGCGCACGCGTCGACGCCGACGCCGACGCAGAGCACGCTCCAATACCAGGTAAACGCGCTCCAGAAGACCGGAACTGTCGGCGTCGTGGCCCAGTCAACGAGCCCCGGCGACCGAAGCTACGCCACCGCCGGGGTAGCCAACACCGCCACCGGAGACCCGGTGAGCCCCGGCGACAGGTTCCGGGTCGGCAGCATCACCAAGACCTTCATCGCCACGGTGGTCCTGCAGTTGGCCGGTGAGCACCGGCTGTCGCTGGACGACACCGTTGACCACTGGCTGCCCGGCGTGGTGTCCGGCAACGGCAACGCTCCGGACCGGCCATAGACGTCAGCGACCTCGACCCCACCGTGGCCGGCTCGGCCGGAGCCGTGATCAGCACCACCGGCGACCTGTCCAGGTTCTACGCGGCGCTCCTGGGCGGCCGGCTGCTACGGCCGGCCCAGCTGGCCGAGATGAAGACGACGGTGCCGGCGCCGAACCTGGACCCGGCGATGCCCGGTGCGCGCTACGGCCTGGGGCTGATCCAGGCGCCGCTGCCCTGCGGCGGGTCTTACTACGGCCACGGCGGTGACATCCCCGGCTACATCGCCGGCGTCAGCGCGGACGGCCGACGAACCGTGGTGGTGGAGTCGACGGGCGACGGATCCGCCGATCTCAGCAGCGACCAGGCCCGGGTCGACCTGCTGGGCCGGCAACTGCGCGCCTCCGACCGGAAGTAGCGGCCCAGCGGGCCCGTCACCGAGTGGAAGCCCGCCCTCACGCCCGCTCCGTGCGATCCGACACGTGCCACCGAAGAGAGCAGGAAGAGCCATGACGACCGGCCGAAGCCCGCACCAGCGCCGGACCGTCCGCGCCGGGAACACTGGCGTCGCCCCCGCGTCCGACACGACGACCCCAGCCTGGGGCAGCACGTACGGCAGGCAGCGCCGCCGCAGTGAGGCACGCGCGGGGCTGAAGACGTACCTGCTGCTCCTGGTGGTGCTGACCGCCTGCTCGGACGTGGGCGCCATCGCCACCGGCAAGCAACTCCCCTGGCTGCTCATGGAGATGTGGTCCCCCGGAGCCGCCGCGATCATCACCCGCCTGGTTCGCAGAGAAGGCTTCTCGGACATCTCCCTCAAGCTCAGGTCCCGGGGCGTCGGCCGGGCGATCGCCCTCGGCGCCCTGTACCCCGTGGCCATCTCTGCTATCGCCTACAGCGCGGGATGGGCCACCCACCTCGCCCGCCTGATCGCTCCGGGGAACACGCTCGGCATCCACTTCCCCACGGGCATGCCGGCCGCGGCGCAGGTCGCCTTCTCCGTGTTCCTGGTGACCGTTCTGGGCGGGCTGGTGAACGTCGTTCCGGTGCTCGGTGAGGAACTGGGCTGGCGCGGCTACCTGCTGACCCGGCTCATCGACGCGGAAGTGCCCCGCCCAGTGCTGGTCGGCGGTGTGATCTGGGGCGTGTGGCACCTGCCGGTCATCTTCGGCGGCGTGTACCTCGCCGAGGGCGGTGGCCCGGTGGCCGTCATCGCCTTCCTCTTCCTGCTGTCCATCCTGCTGCAGAACCAGCTGATGGCCTGGCTGCGGTTGCGCACCGGCAGCATCTGGCCGAGCGTCGCCTACCACGCGACGTGGAACGCCGTCATCCAGGGCGCATTCGGCCCGGCCACCAAGGGATCGCACGCGTGGCTGTTCGTCGGTGAACAGGGCATCATCCTGCTCGCCGTCAACCTCGTCGGCGTGCGGCTGATCCTTTCTGGCCGCGGGCGGGAGGCCGCCCACCAGACATGTGGGCCTTGAAACGGGGGACCTGACAGGTCCGAATCCTGATGGGCATCGGGGTGGAAGCGGCTCGAAGATCCACCTGTTCACCGAGCGAACCGGTCTGCCCCCTCTCGAGCGGCATCTCCGGGGCAAACCTGCACGACAGCCAGGCCCTTGAACCCCTCGTGCGCGGGATACCTCCCGTCTGCATGGCCACCGGCCGCCGCCGCCACCGACGCTGCGAGCGCAGAGCCGACCGCTTCGCCGCCTTCACCAGCATCGCCCGCACCCTCGCCTGCTATCGCAGGCTGACCGGACGAGACGAGCTCATAGCGGACGAAACGACGGCGGAGGCGGCACAGCGGAATTCCGCATAACAGCATCAACGATCTCGACCTCATGAGGAGGGCGAATGCCTCGGCAGGTACTCACGGGCACGGTGCGCGTGGCGGTTCATTCACCCGACGCGGTCACCCGCGCCGGACTGGTCAGCTTCCTCGAAGACGACCACCGCGTTCGCGCAGTCCCAATCGAGAGCATCCAGGAAGCCGACATCATCGTGGCGGCCGTCGAGGTCGTCGACGCCTCCGCCCTGGATCTGCTGCGCGGCCTGTGCGACAAGCCCGAGGCACGCTTCATGTTGGTCGTGGGGGAACGCTGGCAGGTCGACGTCTCGACGGCTGCCGACCGCGGAGTCCGCGCCGTGGTGTGGCGCCACTCCTTCGACCCCGCCGCCTTCGTCCGCGCCCTGCTCACCATCGCCGACGGCGGCGGCAGTCTCCCGCACACGCTCCAGGGCACGCTGAGGGAGCAGGTCGGGTCAACGCACCGGAAAGTCACCGCCCCACACGGCCTGACGGCGGCCGCAGTCAGCCCGCGTGAGGTGGAGGTACTGCGCCTGATCGCCGAGGGCAAGGAACTGTCCGAGATCGCCACCATGCTCTGCTACTCGGAACGCACCGTGAAATACGTCCTCTACGGCCTGACGAGGCGTCTGCAGCTGCGCAACCGTGCCCACGCCGTCTCCTACGCCATACGCACTGGCCTCATCTGACGTGCCATCCCCTTGGGGGCGTCGTTCGAGGTCCCGGTCCGTTGCAGGGGCGCACCGCACCGCCACCCGCGACGAAGCCGGGTCTGACGCTCCCGCCCGCGTCGACATCCGGATGCCCGTGGCCGAAGAGGCCCGCGGCTGGGACGGCGACCGCCGACCGGGCAGTGGCGGGACCGGAAGCGATCGAAGTCGGGCACGTAAATGCCCACGTCTGGGGCGTGAACGCGTACGGCGCGCCCGTCTGGCACCTCCGCCGTCACGGCGACGGCGGCATGTTCGACACCTACGCCCAGAGCTTCGACGCCGTGTGGGCGACAGCGACGCCGGTACAGGAAGGGTGACCCATGGCGCGGACCGAGTACTACGACGATCCGGACGCCCCCGAGCCGAACAGCTTGGTTGTCGCGGCGTCGGCCGTCGTCACCGACGAGACCGGACGCATCCTGCTCCAGCGCCGCCGGGACAACGATCTATGGGCACTGCCCGGCGGCGGCATGGAGATGACCGACTCGCTACCGGGAACGGCAGTCCGCGAGGTCAAGGAAAGGACCGGACTCGACGTAGAGATCACCGGACTCGTCGGCACATACACCGACCCACGTCACGTCATCGCCTACACGAACGGCGAGGTCCGCCGACAATTCAACGTCTGCTTCACCGCCCGCATCGTCGGCGGTCAGCTCGCGATCTCCGACGAGTCGACGGAACTACGGTTCGTCCCGCCGGAGGAACTTGCCGCTCTGCCCATGCACCACACACAGCTGCTCCGACTCCGTCACTTCCTTGAGCACCGCGACCGACCGTATCTCGGCTGACCTCATGAACCCCCAGGTCAGACTCCCGTCACCGCAGGCCAGCACGCCGCTCAAGCCCCTGAGAAAAAGACATACTTTTGCGGATGACTTGCGAGATCAGGGCCTGCTCGGCGCGGCGCCGTCGCTCGAGCAGCCAGGCGGGGAAGTAACTGCCCTTGCGGAGTTTGGGGATGGCCAGTTCCACGGTCCCCGCCCGCGTGTCCCACTCGCGCGGGCGGTAGCCGTTGCGGTGGTTGACGCGTTCCTCGCTGACCTGCCCATACTCGGCGCCGCACAGGGCGTCGGCCTCGGCGGACATCAACGCGTCCGCGAAGGTCTTGATCATCGAGCGGAGCAGGTCCGGACTCGCCGAGGCGAGGTTCTCCTCGGTGAGCGGTGCAACGTCAGACTGCCTCGTGCGGTCATCGTGCTGATCTCCTTCAAAGACTTGGACGTCTTGAAGATCAGCCGGTGGCCGTTCGTCTATCCGGGCCCTCACCCCGTTACCGGATCAAACCCCCGGAACGAGCGGGAACCCGTACACCGCTTCCCGGGACGCAACCGGTTCCCGGACGCCTTCCATGGCCTTCCCCCAACAAGAACAGGCTCGGCTCCTCCTTGGCCGCCCCTCAGGAGCGGGATCAACTGACGACGCTGCAGGCTTCGCTTCATGCTGCGGACCGGTCGGTCGCACGCCCCCGAAGGACGCTTGTCACCCCACTTCGACGCCGCCCTCTCGAACGACGCCGGGAGTCAGCTACCGGGGACCCTGCGCGTCTCCCCGGACCGGACTTGCACCGGCTGACTGCCCTGAGCTTGACGCTCGGTTACATCCCTTCAACCTCCTCAATCTCTACAGACGCCCGAGCTGCTGGACGTACTCTTGGTGGCTAATTGGCACAGCGTCACGGAGGTGCCGCTTCCTGTCTGGTTTGTCGGCAATGAGGGTGTGCTCCAGGCCCGCGGCCTTCGTTGTTTGACCACGGTGAAAAATTGGCCACCAGGATCCTTCGTGGTGTGAAAACCGTGACACCGCAGCGCGGAAGGCGGGACCAAGAGCGCACACTGCGATGCCCGCGGCCGTAACCAGACCGCTTTCGGGTCCTCTCCCGGACTTCCTCACCCCGGAGCGTGGCGGTTATCCGGTCTCGCCGTCGAACCGGCGGCGCCCAACGAGTTCTTCGTACAGCGCCCGGCGCTCCGGCGTGCCGTCTGCGGTCGCGGTCAGCTTCGCGTCCCACTCCTGCTTGACCTGGTCCAGGAAGGCACGCCAGTCCCCGCTGCCCTGGGCGGTGCCCAGTTCCCGCAGGTCCACCAGCCGTTCGTTGAGCTTCAGCCCGCCAGAACCGATCTTGTCGCCCTTGTGGCCGTGCAGGACGGATTCAGGGTTGGCTGTGGCCTCGGTTGAGCGGAAGTCGTGCTCGTAGCCGACCGGGCTCTCGGCGTGGGGCTTGATCGTCTCGATGCCGACCAGCAGGGAACCGTCCTTCTTCGGGGTCGGCGCTGTGAAGACCAGCAGCATGTGGCCGTACGAGCCGTTCGGCAGGACGACGTCGCCGTTCCAATCCTTCGAGCCAAGGCCGCCGCCGGAGATGTCGATGCCCATCAGCTCCGGGGGCTCCAGCCCGAGGACCGGCGCGGACGGCGTGAACAGGTTGGTGAGGGAGGCGCCCACGCCGCCCTTCTCCCGGAACGCGCCGGGCTCGTTTCCCTTGTTCTTGCCGACGGCGGTGCGGTGGGTGGCGAACCGGCGCTTGTCCACGGACTTCGCGCGCCGCCCGCCCTCGGTGACGCCCAGGAAGTCCGTCAGCGACGCGCGCGACTCGCCCTCGCGCAGTGCCGGTACGCGGATGTTGACCCGTCCGCCGTGGGCGAGGGCGCGGATCACGTCGCCCTCGCGGTAGTCGACGTGCATTCGCTGCTGCGGGTCGTAGACCTTCAGCCCGTGCTGGAGGACGAGCAGGACGGCGGTGAGGATCTCGCGGGCCTTGGCGTCCTTCACCGCTGCTGCCTCGACGGCGGGGCTGTCCGCCTCGTCGTGGCGGCGTTCCGGCGCGAGCCCGGCCGGGTGCAGGGTGTCGACGGCGGTCTGCCGGATCTGCGCGTCGCGCTCGTCGTACAGGGGCTGCTTGCCCTCCCGGGGCACGGCACCCTGGGTGGTCATGAAGCGGCCGAGGGTGTAGTCCGGACTGATCGGCACGGGTTCGCCGGACGCGCGGGCGTCCGGGCCGTGGGAGCGGAAGGAGAGGGTCGCGACGAGGAGGCGCTTGCCGGGCGCGAGCTTCAGCCAGTCCTTGTAGCCGCCGTCCGCGTACGCCTCGGCCTCCGCGAGGGCGCCGATGCCCACGTCCGACAGCCACTGGGGGTCCACCCGCGAGAGCGTGGCGATGTCTGCCAGGTCCTGGTCGCCGAAGACCTCTCCCCGGACCACCCGGCGCTCAAGTGCCCTTCGCAGGCGGGCCGGACCCGGCGTCATCCAATGCTCGGGCCACCAGGTGCCCGGGGCCCAGATGTTCGCCTTGGCCTTCGCCAGTACGACGTGGCCCTCGATCGACCCGCTCAGCCGCTCGATCACCGCCTCCCCGGGGTACAGGTCGTCGGGGAGCTGGGCCGCGCCGGGCGCGGGCGCGGCGGTCTGGACGCCGGCGTCACCCGCCAGGGCCGTCGAAGGGCCGGCATTGCGGTACCGCGCCGCCGGATAGTCGGGCTGCCGCTGCGCTGGTCCGGCCACCACGGTCTGCGGGACCTCAGCACGGCCCTCCGGAAGTGCGGAGACGAAGCGCGTGGGACTGTCGTCCGGCCGCTCGTGGGTGTGGATGCGCACCGGCTCATCCGCGGTAGCCGGGGTGACCGAGCTGTCGTACTCGGGCAGGTGCACACCGAGCCCGGTCGCCTCCTGGATGCGGCGCGCCACCTCCTTCTGCGTCCTCTGGTCGGCACCGGAGGAGCACGACGTCAGCAGGATGTCCGTCGCGTCCGCCGGCAACTCGCCCTCGAACAGCGACAGAAGCCCCTCAGCATCGAAGCCGATGGCCTTGTCTTCCTCCGTGGCACCCGTGAACCGCCCGCCGCCGCCGTGCGAGCCCCACACCACGACCTTGGCGTCCGGCGCCACCGGCAACCGGCGCTGTGTGCTCACCAGATGGCCGTCGGCGTCACGCCGCCACTGGGTGTACTCCCGTATGCCCGGGACCTCCCGATAGGCGTCCCGCCGCGCAGCGGCACCCTCGCGGGTGTACGACATCAGTCCTGAGGGCTGCCCGTGGCGGTCGAGAATCCTCTCCACCTTCACCTGGGACCGCAGCACATGGTTCCTCGGGTCGGTGATGGCGCCCGCGGCCAGCATCCGGGCTGCCGAGTCGCGGGTCATCCGGATCGGGACCGGGTGCGCGATCGGCACGTCCAGCTCTGCTTCGGCGTCCTTGATCGCCATGGCGTGCCTGGCGGTGTCGCGCAACCGGGCGACCAGGCGCAGGTCGACGGTGAACTGGACCATCGCGTACGGGCCTGAGAAGACCAGCGTGGTCACGTTTCCGCTGCTGCGCTGGGCGGTCTCGGTGGTGCTGTGCCCGGCTGAGCGGGCCGGTGTCGTCTCGTAGTCGTGGTAGAAGTGGGCGCCGGAGTTCAGCCATGCCGGCAGCGGCGCGCCCTGTCCCGCGACACCGCCGCTGTCCGCCAGCCTGCCGCCCTGCCCGCTGTCCAGCAGCCCCATGCTGCCTGGGCTCGCCCCCGAGACCGCTTCGAAGTCGGCCTTCTCACCGGTGCCGAGCACCTCGCCGTCGGTGAGTCGTGCGTGCAGGAAGACGTCCAGGTCCTCCGTGCCGAAGAACCGCTTGACGAACGCCGAAGGCAGCGGCAGCCCGGACGTGGTGAGAACCGGCAGCGCCGACTCAAGCCACTCCGTGGACACCTCCTCCCGCACGGTGTACGCCACGGCCTTGCCGATGGTCTGGAAGTTCGGCGACGCCCCCAGCTTCCGCGTCAGGGCGGCCATCCCCGCCCGCACCTGTGCTGCTCCCCGGAAGCCGTTCGCCTGTGCTTCCCTCGGCAGCCGCACCCCCGAGGCGCTCCACTGCGCGGGCGGCGCGAGCGACGCGAGCGGCTGGTCCACCGGCGGCAGTTCGCGTGGCGGGCGAAGCCCCATCAGCGCCCGCAGATCCGACTCCGGGATACGGAACAGCAGGTAGCGGTCGTCCTCGACGGGCGATCCGTCCTGCGCGGGGAGCGGCGCCTCCAGGTCCACGGAGACAATCGGCCGTGGGTCATCCGGCGACCCCGCGCGGTGCAGTTCCAGCCGCGCCGACACCGGGATCTTGATGTGGACCATGCCGGCCTTGTCCGGGATGACGGTTTTGACGCTGGTCATGAGCGCCTTGCGCACGGTGTCGGCGAAGGTGCGCTGGGCAGAGGTACCGCCGGCCGGCAGCCCTGCCAGGCCGCCCGCGCTGTCGGAGAGGGTGCCGTCCACAACGGTGGGGGCATCCAGCCCAGGGCCCCTGCCTTCCGAGCTGGTCGTCCCGCCGTCGAGCACCGCAGTCGTCTGGTACGCGATCGCCCGGCCCTGCTGGGGACGGCTGTGGAAGGTGCCGTCCCCGCGGCTCAGCACCAACCGCGCCCAGTAGGCCCGGGTGCCGCGGTTCTGGTCGAACAGTTCCACCGACACGTCGTCGTCCATCAGGCTGCTGAGCAGGCCGACGGCACCGTCGAGCACCGCTCCGAGCCGTTCGGTGTTGTGCCGTTTATCGTCAAGCAGCCGCTCGGGCAGCAGGTCAACGGGGATGAGGTCCTTGGTGAGCTTGCCCTGCCGGGCCGTCAGCTTGCCGCGCAGTGCGGGTAGCAGCCGTCCGAAATCGGGTGCGTTCTCCACCGTGCCGAGCCCCAGCGGCCCGTCCTCCGCCAACCGCAGCTCGGCAGCACGATCGGGCTCGGGCTCGGTCTCGGGCTGGAGCTGGGGCTGAGGAGCAGGCGCCGGCTCGGCAGCCGTGCGCTCGGCCTCGGAACCCCCGGCGGCAGCCGTCGCAGCCGTGGCCGGTTCCGGAACGGCGGCATGCGAACCGTCGCCGACCGGCACCTCCGGAGCATCCTCGGAGCCTTCCGCATCGGGCGCCGGCGGAGTGATCCCCCGGGCCCTCAGGCGCGTGTCGATCTGTGTGCCGAGTCCGAGCGCACGTGCCTGTTCCTCGGTCAGCAGCGCGGCGGCGGACCGGGACAGCAGCCGGCCACCGGTGCGCAACTTCGCCGGCAGGATGCCAACCGCCGCCTCGGCGGCCATCAGGACCTCAAGGTCTCCCTGGACCAGCACGACCCGTTGGTCGGCGCCGGTGACGGTGATCCGGTCGATCGCGGCGGCGGAAGCCAGCAGCGACTGCAGCGACTTGTTGAAGCCGAAGCTGGGGGCCAGACCGCCGAACAAGAACGTCGTCTGCGACGGGTCTCCCGCACCGGCGAGCATCAGCGAGGTCTTCACGAACCTGCTGGCGTCCTTGGCGCTGACCACCTGGTGACCGCCCGTCAGCCACTGCTCGGTGGCGGGTCCGTCGAGCACTTCCACCACGGAGGGGTTGACCACATGGAAGCGGCTGCCCACCGCACCGCTCAGCGTGCCCGCCCGGCGCTCGTAGCGCAGGTCGTCGGCGATCCAGGCGCTCTTGGTGCCGCGGGCCAGACCCGACGGGAGCGTGTCGGCGCTGAACCGCTCCTCGATCCACAGCGCCGGGTCCAGGCCAGGGACCGTGAACGCCTCGTCGCCGCCGGCGGCGTCGGCGAGCAGTTCCTGCGCCAGTTCGCGGATCTCGGCACCGTCGCCGACGATCTCCAGCGCGAGCCACTGCTTCAGCGCCCGCTTCTCGGGCGCGGGAGCGGCCCACGCGGGGTCGTACATCGTGTTGATCCCGCGCAGCTCGGGCACCGGAATGGTCCGCGTATCCGCTGCGATGTGCGGCAGATGGACGGCGGAGGGCGCGAGGGTGAGAGCCGTCGGGGTCGTCAACTGCACGGGCACCGGATCGACAGCCAGCGGGCGCACTCCGGCGGCCGCGCCCGAGGCGGCGCCGGTACGGGCGATCACGGTCACCTCGGGGCTCTGCCGGCCGGGCAGTCCGGGCGTCGCGTACCGCCGCCAGGTCCTGGGCCGCGTGACGGATGTGACCTCCACGTCGAACGCCAGCACGGAGTCGTACGCGCTGGTGTCGGCGGAGCCGGTGGTCAGCCATCGGGCTTCCATGTTCGGACCGGCCATGTTGACCCGTGCCCGGGTCGCGCCGAACGCCGCGGCGAACGTCAAGTAGTAGTGCCCCGGAATGGGTTTGGCCGACAGCGATCCCACCAACGAGGCGCCGTACTGCCCGCCCTCGCCGCTGTGCGCACGGCCAACCAGCTTGGCGGTGCTGCGCATCCTCCAGTCTGCGATGTCCCCCTTGTACTGCGGTGCCGTGACGAAGCGGCCCTTGACCCGCACCAGGACGTACTCGTTGCTGGTCCAGCCCTTGCGGCGCAGGCGCACCGGGATGCCCGTGCTGAGCAACTGGCCCTTGCGCGCGGTCATGTTGGACGGTGAGAGCGCCTTGATCAGGTTCCGGTGGTTGGTCCGCATGCGCGCGTGGTCGGGCGCGGTCTGGAAGAAGCCGGACTTGTTGGCGTCGCCGAATCCCGGCAGGAATCCATCCAGCCTCGGGTCCTCCACGAACAGCGCCTCGATGTGCTGGACGAGCTGTGCGGTATCCACCTTCGACAGCGCCACGCTGGGGCTCGACGGGCCGAAGGGCATGGTCCGTTCGTAGCCCGGGGGCCGCAGCAGAGGCGGAATCGTCGACATGTCGCCGGGCAGCTTCAGCCCCAGCGACGCGGCCTCGTCGGGGCGCAGGCTCAGCCAGGCGGTCACGTCCTTGTACGCAGGTCCGCCGGCGAGCCCCGCGCGCATCGCGCTGGACCGCGCGCCCGTGCCCTCCGCCCAGATCCGCACCCGGGCCTGGTAGACGATCCGGCCACCGGTGATCTGCGGCCCGGCTGCCGTCGTGACGATCGACTTCGACGAAACCGCCCGGCTTATCGCGGACATCAGCGCGGGCCGCACAGCCAGTCGCACCCGAGGGCCGCCGGGAATCAGCCCCAGACCGACCGCGGGACCGAGCCCCACCTCACCGCCAATGCCGTGGCTGACTTCCACCGACCGCTGCCGGTCGGACTGCCGGTAGCGGCGGGAGAACATGTCGTCGACCGGGAAGGCCGGCGCGATCCTGACGATCTCGCCCCGCGCCCGGTACCCTCCGCGCAGATACCCGTCCGCGCTGACCAGTTCCTCGGAGTCCGTCCACCCCTCGAAGAAGGAGTGCAGGTCGTGGGTGAGCCGGTCGGCCGTCCCGGCCTTGAACGCGGTCGACCGGCCCGGAGCGCCGGGTGCGGTGAGCGCCGGATGCACCAGCGAGCGGATCACGTCGAACAGGCCCTTGCCGCCCGCGAACTGACCGCCCGTGTCGGTCACTCCCAGAATGTCCAGCGAGTCGGCGAACCGCAGGGCGCGTGCCGTCTTCGCGGGCAGCGGCTCAAGGGATGCGCTGCCGGGCTGCGGGCCGTCGGCGACGAGGAAGCGGACGGGAACCGTGACGGTCGCGGGACCGTTGGCGCGGAAGACCCTGGGCACTCCGAGGCGCCCCGTCCTCTCCACCCGAACGCTCACCGTGACCTGGCGCGGGACGTCCACCGAGCCGTCGGCGCTGGCCAGCAGGCTGTTGAGGGACAGGGTCTCCTGGGCGCCCGACTCCCGCGAGGTCTGGCCGAACGAAAGGTTCACCACCGCTGTGCCGCCGGCGAGCAGGCCGGGCGTCGGCGTCGGCAGGAGCACAGTGGCACTCGCCTTGACCGCCCAGCCGTGGGTCGACTTCGTCGAGCGGGCGTCGGTGCCGGTGGCCATCTGCAGACCGGCGATGTCCGGGCCCTCGCCCTTCGTCCGGTCGACGAGGGTGATCAGCGGTCGTCTCTCGCGATCGGCGCGGTTGACGGCGACCGTCACGTCGTACCAGCCGTCGCCGCCGCGGACCTGGAACGGGACGCCGTCACCGATGAAGGCGCCGCCGTTCGACTCCAGTTCGTCGATGACGGGCTTCGGATCGCCGCCCTCGGTCAGTGTCCGTATCCGCTCGGCGACCCACGGCAGGACGCTCAGGTCGTGCAGATGGGCCAGTCCCGGAGCCCTCATCGACTCCAGGTACGGAGGCAGCCGGAGCGTGGCGACCACCCGCGGCGGCGCCTTGGTCACGGGGGCGGCCGCTTCCGACTGCGATGCGTGGGGCTGCGCCGTGGCCGATGACGCCACATCACTGGCGCGGTCCCTTGACGGCCCTGGGACGCGGGACACCGCGTCTTCCACGGCGAGCGAGGCCGCGATGCCGTCGTTGCGGAACCGGGGGTCGGGGTAGGCCGGTGCGCGATCGTCGCGTTCGCCCGCGTCCGACTCGTCGCCGGAACGCCTCCGCCGCACAACCGTGCCGGACTCGGCGGCGTCCGACTCGTCGTCCATGGACGCTTCGGAACCGGACTCCCCCGCCTCGGACGCGTCGTCCATGGCCGCGTCGGAGGACCGCCGCGCCGCCGCGTATGACGGGGTGACTGCGGCGCCGGTCAGTTGGCCGGAGTGCCGGTCGGCCGAACTCTGGTCGAGCGCGTCGCTTCCCGGCAGCGGTGCCATCTGGGTCTCCGCGGCCGTGGCGACGGCCTTCACCGCGTCGAGCGCGTTCCGCGGGTCAGCCGACGGCAGCTCCTCCACCCGCACCAGCTCGTAGGGGTTGCCGTCGCCGTCCGTGCGGCCGTGACGCGACCGTCCCGCCAGCACGGTCGCCGCGGCGTACCGGATCTGGCGCCGACCGGGATCGTGCGCCAGAGCGGTGAAGTCGCGGGCCGTGGAGTTCGCCACTTCGACCACGACCCGGCGAGTGGGGTCCGCGACCGTTCCCAACTGCGCCAGCGCGTCGGCCTCCTCCAGTGCGACCCGCTGGAACTGCGGCACGCTCAGCCTCGCCAGGCTCCCGCCCGCCCCGGCGACCGGTGCCTCGAAAGCGTAGAACACCGGACGTTTGACCGGGGGCAGTTCCGCCAGGCCCTCCGCCGCCAGCCCCCGATGGATGGGGAGCTGGGCACGCAGGGCACGGGCCAGCGTGGGGATCGTGTTGAGCATGTCCTGGTGGATCTCGTCGAAGGCGTCGGTGTCCGGCAGGGCGACGACCAGCCGGTCGGTGTGCCGTTGCAGGATCGGGTGCCGCAGCAGCGGCGGCAGGTACAGCTCGTGGCCCTCCTCCATCCGGTCCACCGCCGCGTTGATCTCCTTCCACAGCAGCGGCTTCAGCGCCGCCGCGCCCTCGGCGAAGGGGAGTTCGTCGGCGCCCGATTCCAGCAGCCAGCGGTTGCCGTCGTGGCTGAGCTGGTACAACTCGATGACGTGCGCGGGGTCGAGGCGGTCCACCAGACCACTGCCCCAGTCACGAGCCGCGGAATGCCTGTCCGCCCAAGTGCGCGCGCCCAGCTGCGGCTCGGCCCCGGCCGGCACCGGCGGGAGCTTCTCCGACGCCGAGAGCAGCCGCACGGCCTGCATCAGACCCTGTGGCACCTGGACGCCGTCCGGATGTGCGGCGAGCCACGACATGCCCTCGGAGTGGGTCCGCCGATGCGGCAGCCGCAGACGCTCCGCGAGATCCCCCGGAGGCAGCCCGTCGCGCGGCGCGAACATGGTGTCGACCAGGCCGTACAGATGCGGCCCGTTGCCGGCCAGCGCCGCGGTGAGCGCCGCCTGGTTCCCGCTCATCCCGGACAGCCAGAGTTCGAGCAGGAGTCCGGCGAGGGGCTGCCGCTGTGACAGCGCCCAGCCGAACACGGCCCGCACGAACGCCGGGAAACGCTCACCGGGCAGGTCCAGATCCCGGTACAGGTGGTACATCGCCCGCGTGCGCGGGGTCTGCGGTGCGACCGAGATGCCGCGCTCCTCAAGGAGCTGCTTGTGCACCGGTGCGCTGACGATCAGCGGGGTGGCGTCGGCCGGAGACCTGTCGTTCGCGGCGGCACGGGTGACGTCGATCAGCTCGTTCAGGGTCACCCCGGGTCCGCTGGGATCGATCGCCATCTCGAACCGGCCGGAGTCGGCGATCGCCTTGACGACCCGGCGCATAACCGCCAGCGACCCCTGATCCCCCGACAGCCGCTCGCCCAGCGCCGCGTCGTAGACCGCCGCGTACCCGAACCACTCGCTGGTCACCGGGTAACGCGCCGCTTGGCCGGCGAAGTACGGCTCGGTCGAGGGCGCCGGCATGCCCGAACCCCGCGTGGCCGGTGGCTGGACTCTCGCGACGTCCACATCGGGCGCGGCGTTCCACCCCGGCGCGAGCTCGACGTAGTTCTGCTGCCCTCTGCCCGAGGTGCCGACAACCGTGTTCCCCGCGTAGGAGGCGCGCTGCGGCGGCTGCTCGCCAACCGCCTGCTGCGCCACCGACGACAGGCCGGGGCGCTTGGTGCCCACCGAACACTGCCACTGCAGCAAAGGCGTGTCGTTGGCGATCCCCGCCTCGGCCAGCCGCCGGGCGGACTCTGCTCCGCTCTGCGTACCGCTCAGCAGTTTGGGACCGAAACGGCCGATCACGGCGAGCAAGTGAGGCGAGCCGTGCGCGGCGAACACCGCGAAGCCCGGCTTGCCAGTGTGCTGGCTGACCCCCACCGGCAGCGGCCACGGCCGAGGCGGGCCGGACTTGCCGTTCCGGATGTCGTGAACCTTGTGGTGGCTGACGAACGGGAAGCGCGCGTAGGCGTCCCTGCGAAACGCGTGATCCCGAGAGTTGTGACTCGAGTAGCCGAACAGCACTCCGCTCGGCGTGCGGACGCCGCGGACCAGGACCTCGTTGTCCCAGGCGATCTTCGACGTCGGCCGCTGCACCTCGGTGGCGACGATGAGCTCGTACCACAGGCCGGTCTTCCCGTCCCTGCCGTACGAGTGTCCGAGGGTCCGCAGCGTGGTCGGCCGGGGGGACTGCACCTGGCGCTTCCCCGGCGTCAGCGAGAAGATCGACGTCTCGCGGGACGACAGCGGCCGCACGACTTCGAGGACCACCCCATGCCGAGTCCCCGGCGGTACCCCCTTGAGCCGATCGTTGAGATCCTTCAGCGCCGCCGCACGGTCCGACGACCCGATGTGGAACGCGGAGAGCGGCAGCTCCTTGCCCTTGCCCGGGTAGGTGCTCGTCCCGCCGAACAGGGGCCCCGGCGCGATCAGGGTGTAGACCGCCGAGCGGCCGTCCGCCGGCTTGGCCGGCAGCAGGTCCAGGGCCTCTTCGGCCATGGACGCATGGCCGCGCACCTCGGCCAGCAACCGCTCGTCGACCCGTTGCACGAACGCGTCGACCGCGGCCTTCAGGTCGGCTGCCGGAGCTGACCCGCCGATGACGGCCCGGATGCCTGGATCGCGCAGCATCAGCAGTGGCCACTGCGCCCTGTTCGAGGGGTCCGTGCTGAGGCCCGCGGCTTGGAACTCGGCGCGCAGCCGGTCCAGCGCCTGTGGTCCCCCGCCCAGCACCCCCGGAACGAAGAACCGGGCATCGGGCCCGGAGACCAGCGTCAGCGCCATGCAGTGCCCGGCCGACAGCCGCTGCAGCACCGTCAGGGTGGCGGGGTCGCGCAACTGGTCTCGCAGCGCCTCCCGACGCGCGCCCCACAGCTCCGAAGCGCGGCCGGTCACACCCGTGAGCTGATTGAATCCCACTCCGAGGACCTGGGTGGGATCGAACCAGACTCCGAGTCCGGTCACCTCATGGCCGAGCAGCGGTTCCGTCTGCGCCGCGTACATCACCACGTGCGGCGGCCGCAACGCGTCCCGCACGGCCTGGTCGCCCGCCAGTGTGCCGTGCGGCAGCCGCTCCCGCGGGTCGAGCGTGCCGTGTATCCATCCGTGCACCCGGGACATGTCCGTCAGCCACGGGTCGGGCTCCACCTCCTCGTCCCACACCCCGGCCCGGTGCGAGACGTCCAGGAACCACTCCCACGGCAACGCGTCCGGACGCGACAGGAACCACCCCGCCACCGCCTCCCGGAACATGAACTTGTCACCACCGGGGATCCGCAACTCGTCATAGACACGGAGCATCAGCTCGACGTCCCGAGCCTGCTGCAGCTGACCAGCTGTCAGCTCGCCCGATCCGTGGTAGCCGCGCCGCCGCATCTCGGCATCCCACGCGGCCTCGCGTGCCTGGATACCGGCCACCACGGGCAGTTGCTGCGCCGACGCGAAGTGCGGCGCCACCCGCTGGAACGCAGCCATCAGCTCGTCGAACGGAGGCGGATTGTCGGGATCCAGCAGCCGCTTCTCGGCGGCTACGGCGGCGAGACCGTGCAGCGAGGACCCGCTGTGCAGCAGGCTCAGGAAGGCGGGCGTCAGACCGCCGGGCCTGCTCCTGGAGATCTGCACCACTTGGCTGAGGGCCTCCTGAAGGTGCGCGCGCATCAGCGGATCGGCCGCCAGCGTCCGGGCGGCGGCACGCCCGTACTCGTCCGAACGGGCCTGGTACTCCGCCCGCGACGGCCCGGTGAAGAGGTTCGGGTACCGCGGCTCGTGCACGGCCGGGAACGCCGTCGCGGCCGGCCCGGACACCGCCGCCTGCTGGCCCCCCGTGCTGCCCTGCTGGGCCGTACCGACCGCGGGCGCGGTGGCCTGGCCGCCAGCGGCTCCCGCCTGAGCCGTCGCGGAGCCTGCATCGGCCTCGGTGTGCACCGGGTCGGTGTGCGGCGCCTCGGTGTGAACCGGGTCGGTGTGCAGCGCCTCGGTGACCGGCAGGAAACCGCCCGGCCGCCTTCCCGGCTGGGACGACCCGCTCGGAAGGGGCGCCTGCGAGGCGGAGAAGTCAAGGGGCCGTCCGACAGGGGGCAACCCGTACACGTAACGCACGTCGTTGTAGCGGTCGACCAACAGCTGCGCGAGGGTGTAGAAGCCCTCGCTGAGGGTCTCCACCGTGGAAGCGAGCGGCGCGTAATGCCGCAGCTCCAGCCGTACGCCCTCCGGATCGATCAGCGGCTCGCCATCCACCGGATTGCTGTCAAGCCGCCCGAACTCCGTGCGAATGTAAAGCGCATGATGCTGACTCACCACATGCCGGGGTGACTCGCTGAGCATGTTGTCCAGGTAATCGCCGAGCGTCGCATCCGGCCTCCCCTCCCACCGGTGAGGAAGCGGCCGGGACAACAGGTCCACCGGCGTGGGCAAATCCCTGGTGTACCTCCGATAGGTCTCGACGAACTCGGCCTTGAATATCTCCTGCATATGCTCCAGGAACGCCCGGGGAGCCACCCCCAGCGCGGCCCTCACCACGGACAGCTGATCCCGCGAACTCACCCCGGAGAACTCCTTCGCCAGGGCCGCCCCACCCATCCGTCGGCGAGCGGCCGCGGCGACCTGGGAGTACGCCAGGGCGAGGGCATTCTCCAGTTCGAGCGAATCCACCCCACGCGAAACCGCCCCCGGATACATCTGAAGCCACCGGTTGAATTCCCGGGCTCCGAACTCTCCGAACTCCCGCGCGGCGAACAGATCACCGTAGGCGGTCCGGGTGGCATACGACTCCGTGCGCATGCGCTCCGCGACATGCCCCATCACGCCGGTGACTCCGGCCACGGGCGTGGCCACCGTGTAGTGGATGAGCATGCCCGTGACATCACCATTGCGCGTGACCCGCAGATCAGCCGCCAGCGGATCGACCTCGTATCCGGCGTGCGCCGGGAAAATACGTGACAGCGACTCATAAGGGCGCGCCGCCTCCAACCTCCCCAGGAGGTCGCGGAACGCGGCCATCACCTCGTCCTTGTCCGCCCGGCCGTCCGGCCGGCCGCCGGACAGGCCCCGAGCCGGCTCGGACGTGACCTCCAGGATGGGTACACCGTCGACCGTGTCCAGGACGACCTTCAGCAGACCGGGCACTTCGACAAGGACAAGCACGCCGTAGTCCTCCTCGTCGGTGCCCACCGGCAGCCTGACGCGGAACCCGTTCAACTGCGCCTCGAACCCGAGAGCCGGTGCGTACCCCTCAACCAGCACTGCCGGCGGCTCATGTGCAGGACCCGCCTGCTCCTGGGGGGCACCGTGCCGGGAGGCGTACTGCTGGGAGGCACCGTGCTGGGAGGCGTACTGCTGGGGAGCGTACTGCGGGGCTGGCTCCGGGCTGAGCAGGGACCCGACCGCCGCCTCCAGCTGACTGACCGCCTGCCAGCGACTGCTCCGCGGCGACTTGTCGGCCTTCCACTGCGACGCCGCATCCAACACCCGCCGCAGACGACGCTCGCTCGGCCGCTGGAGGGCGCTGCCCACAGCGTGGTCGATCCGCTGCAACGCCGACGAACGCCGCTGGCCGGAAACCGCGGACAACTCCGGCCAATCCCGGATGACACCCCACGCCGCGTCTTGGGAGCGGTAAGCGACATCGCCCGCCTCGGCCCCGAAGGGGTTCGCCGACGCCTGCCGGTAGGCGCCCGTGCCGGGCGCACCACCGAACAGACCGGGCAGTGTCCGTCCCATGATCAGGTCGGCGATCCCCCGCGCCTGCTCCTCCGGCAGGCGCGGCACCGGACCACGCCAGCTCCACGGCAACCGGCGATACCAGTCCGCCACGGTCTCCTCGTCGACAGGTTCGCCGTTCCGTTCCGGACGGTTGGTCCATTCCGGGCGCGCCTCCAGGACACGGTTCACCTCGGACGTCAGGTACTCCAGCCTCGGAACGGCAACCTGCACAGCCCGATCATGACCGGAGACGGCCTCGGCCGCCCCGATGACCTCGATCGCGTCCTCGTCCGCTCCGGACCGGCCCTGGACCGGCCTCTGTCGATCCGGGACCCCGCTCCCGCGCTGCTCGTCGTCCGGGGACGTCAGGGTCGAGGAGTTCTCGGTCTGGATGTGGACCGCCGACGGTCCGGCGGACGGCTGCGCCTGTCCTCCAGCAAGCCCATGTCCCTGCTCCGCCACGTCGGGCGGGTTGGCCCGCACAATGGGTGACCCGACAGTACGGTCGGCCCTGATCCGCAAAGGATTCCGCGACTGGGCCCCCCTGTGAACCTGGAGAATCGTCGAGTGGGGGATGTAGAAGACGGGGACGCCACCCACGGTGCGCGCAACCATGTCGGCGAATGCAGGCGGCAGGCTGCGCGGGTTCTGCCTATCGCCGCTCGTCATCAGCAGCAGGACGGGCGCCTCGCTCGGACGGTCCGCATACTTGATCAGCTCAGCGACCACCCCCCAGGGCATGTCCCGCCGCCTATCGCCGTCCCGCCAGCTCACGTGCTCGTCCCGGCGGCCGGGATTCACCACGGCAGTCCACGTGTTGTCCGGCAATCCCGTGTTCAGCACCCCGAGCTCGGGGTCGCCCTCCAGCCGATAACGACTGATGTCGATCGCGTACTTCTGAAACGCGAGGTTGCCTCCGGTGGTCGGGAGCGGCGGAGGGCCCACCGGCCGGAGGGCCACACCGTGTCGTGCGCCGCGGTGCTGCAAGTAGTAGGCGGTAGCGGCGTGCACCGTGCCCCCGCGACCGGCCGAGTAGGCGTGTGCAAGGGATTTCAGCACCTCGGCCCTCCACTTGGGGGTGGTGGCGTCCTCCTCGTCCGTCAGCAGCATGACCTGGCGGACCACACGGTCGATCACCTCAGCCGCACGGCCGCCTCCCAGCCGCTCCAGCACACCCCCACCAGCAGACAGCAGGGTGGAAGCATCCGTACCCCAAGACGGCATCTCGTTCCCGAGAAGCTCCTCCAGGACCCACGACTCAACCCCCTCGACCTCCCTGAGACGCTCCCAGTCCAGCGGACCCGCCTTCCTGCGCTGGAGCAGACGCCGGGGGGCACTCAACCCCGGCCGGCCTGCCCGCCCGGTAACCGCGCGCTTCGGCTCCCGGTACGCCCCCTCAGCCGGCTCCAACAGCTCAGTTACCTCGCCGCCCGAGGACCGGATACCAACGGGGCGAAGCCCGCCGTCTCCGCCAGCACGGCCATTGACACCATGGATGTTGACCGGGTGTGGTATGTGCCACACCCTCACGCCCACGATGTTCTTGACCGCCTCCGCCAGCACGCGCCTGCCCGGAACCACCTGCCCGGGCTCGAAATTGTGCTCTCCCTCTGCCAGCACCACCATGTCAGCGCCCTGCGGCCGCTTCCTGAAGTGCTTGAGGAGATGAGCGACGGCCTCCGGGTGCAGCTGCCTGACCGGCGCCGTGGTACCGAATTGCGTTCGCCATGGCACGTGCCCCGTTGCAGATGGCCGTGACACCACAAGGGGATTCGTGTCAACCGGCCACGGTGAACCCTCCACGCCGCCCACCGTCCGCTGATAGCGACCGGCATCGAAAACGAAGTACCTCGCAGTGGCGTTGATTCCCTGAACCGGATGCTCAGGCGTGCCCATCGGCCGGTCGAACGGATGCCTCCCGGAGAAGTTCTGGCTTTCCACCTGGAAAGCGGTAACCGCGTGTATCGACTCGGCACGGCCGGCATCAAGCGCCTCCCCGATCACCGTCAGCACCTCAGCCCGCACCGCCGCAGTGACCTCCTGCGACCAGTCCAACACCTCCCGCGCCGCCGCAGCGATCGACGCCGCCGAAAGACCGCCCCACTGCCGCAGCAAATCCGCACCCGCGTTCACCAACCCGGTATTCAGCCCCGTCGCACTGTCCCCCAACAACGGCACCAGATCCGCGGACAACGGCGGACCGGCCTCTTCCCGGTACGAGCCACTCGGCTCCACCGACTTCCAGACCTCACCGCCCACGGCCTCTGGCACACCGTAAACCACCAGCGACTGACGCTCCCCCGCACCGCTGTCCAGGTCTGTGCTGTAACTCGTCCACCGCACACGAACGCCCACCGCGTCAGCAATGGACCGGGCCAGATCGTCAATATACGAGCCGAGGTTGACCCAACGCGAACGGTCTTGCACATCGACCGTCGGCATCACCAGCAGGATATCGGCGCCCCTCGGCCTTCTCCTGTGATGTTTGATCAGCTCATTGAAAACACCCCACGGCAAATCCCTCCCCATTTTACGGTGGCTGCGCTTCCATCCCACCAGTCCGATACGGGCCCCAGAGCGGAGTTGACCACGGGGGACCACCACAATCGGCCACGGGGGAACACCACCCTGGACAGCCCACGGAGTCTGCCGGGAATCACGCAGCACTCCACCGCCAGACCGGGCAGCCGAAGTCGACCGGTAACTGCCGCTGTCAACCTCCTGACTGCCACCCGTAAGGTCCACTCCAGCAACCAGAGAACCCCCCGAGCGGCCAAGCGCGTTGTACGTGCGCTCAAGATAGAACGCGGTCACCGCCTCCACCGAGCCCGCACGCCCGGCCCCACCCGCCTCAGCAAGCAGCCCCACCAACTCGGCCCTCACCCGCCCGGAAACCTCCCCGCCCGCCGGAAGCCCCATGACCTCCCGGGCCACCCTGTCGATCGCATCGGCCACCCCAGCCTGACCATCCAGACCAGGCTCCAACCCGCCCAGCACCCGCCCACCAGCAGTCAGCAGCCCATCATCCAACCCCCCCGCACCATCCCCGAGAACACCCCGCAACTCATCAACACCCACCCCCGACCCAACCAGCGACTCCACCACCGACCCAACCGGCGACTGCAGCGGTGCTGTCGGGACCCGCACTCCCAGCAGCTCCTCCGGAGGATCCGGCAGATCAAGGTCCAGATCCCCACCCGACTCATCCGGGACCCACGACCTGACCAGATCACCCAGGTTCGCCGGAAGATCCGACATCTCCTGATCTTCCCGCTCGCCCTGCTCGCCCTGCTCTTCCTGCCCGCCCTGGAAATCCGGTCCCAGGTCCTCCATCTCCACATCACTGGACCCGTCCGACCCGCTGAGCTGCCCACCCGCGCCCGACAGGTCCGGCTGACCGGTAACGAACTGCCCGTCAGCAGGAACATCCACGCTGGTGTCAGACGAGGTGTCCATCTGCAACTCGCCCTGCGCATCGCCAGCCGTCCCCGCCTGCGGGTGCGGGGGGCGTGCCAGACCGATGGGCACCCAGGCCGCACCATGCCCCACCAGGACCACGTGTGCCGTCCCCCGGCCATCGGGCAGTAGACGGAACCCGCTGTCCGGTGCCCACGTCCTGACCCCCAGCGCCTCGGCCACGATGCGCGGCCCGTCCGCGGTCAAGGAGCCGGCGGCATGCGACAGTACGACCATCTCGGCGTCCGCCGGCCGGGCCCAGTCGTGACGCATCAGTTCGGCGAACTCGTCCCAGTCGTTCACCCTCAGTTCAGAGTCGTCCGCTCCCCTCAGGACCGGGAGCCCGGGCCCACCGAGGGTCGCCACCGCCCACCGGTTGGAGCCCCAGGGAGCGGCCCGGGGGCCCCGCACCTGACCGTCGCCACCCAGCAGCCCGTACTCGTCCAAGTCCACGCGGGTGATGTCACCGGTGTATTCGCGTCCCTCCACCTCTCCGGTGGGGCCGTACATCAGCGACCGCTCGTCCAGCACACCCCGCCGCTCCAGGTCCAACGCGCCGATAGCCGCCAGGCTCCCAGCCCGCCCAGCGGCGTCAGCCGCCGCCACCAGGTTCAACAACGCGTTCATCCGCTGAGCGTCCAACGAGGCGGAATCGCCCAGGTGCAGCAACCGCCGGACCAGCACACCCAGATCGACTCCCGGCCCCGCCAACCGCCCCAGCAACGCACGGGCATCGCGCACCCCGGACGGGCTCTCCGGGACGTACCGGCCGTGACGCTGCGCCGCTTCCGGCGCAGCCGAGACCGGGTCCGGCTGACTGGGGATCCATCTCCCGACCGGAACATTCCCCGGGTCGGGGCTGACCAGAACGAGCTTGCGCCGACTGCCCCCGCGCAGCTTCCGCGCATCGAACTCACCGTCGGGGGCCCACACTTTCCCCAAGGTCGCACTCGCGACCTTCCTCGGCAGGGTCCGAAGCCCCCCGCCTGCACCCGGAATCAGCAGCAACACCTCGACGCGGGAACGCCGCTTCGGATCCATGGCGATGAGAGCCGCCAATACCTCCTCATCGACCTCCCTGCCACCTACCAGCGGCCGACCCGAAGCCGCCACCTTCGCCCACACCACGTGCGGTTGACCGCGCCACGGCGCCGGTACCGCTGCGCCGATCCGGCCATCGCGGTTCTGGACGGCCACCTGCCCAAAGTCCAACTCCCGGGGAGCCTCGCCTGTCAGATCACGCCCGGCAAACGAACCGCCGGTACCAGTCACCTCCGTCGAAGCGTCCAGGACACCGTTCTTCACCAGGTAATGAGCCGCCAGCTGGAACAGATTCCCCGCCCGCCCCAACCCGGCGGCCTCGTCCACCATCCCAAGCGCAGCCTCGAAGACGCCCGGCTCCACCGGGACCGCGGAATCCCTCCCCGCGATCCACCGGACGATCCCCGCCAGATCCAACTCACCCGCACCAAAGACCGGATGACCCACCCGTGCCCGCTCCAACACCGCGCGGGCCGTGCGCGCCTGCGCCGCTTCCGGCGCAGCCGAGACCGGGTCCGGCTGACTGGGGATCCATCTCCCGACCGGAACATTCCCCGGGTCGGGGCTGACCAGAACGAGCTTGCGCCGACTGCCCCTGCGCAACTCCCGCGCATCGAACTCACCGTCGGGGGCCCACACTTTCCCCAAGGTCGCACTCGCGACCTTCCTCGGCAGGGTCCGAAGCCCCCCGCCTGCACCCGGAATCAGCAGCAACACCTCGACGCGGGAACGCCGCTTCGGATCCATGGCGATGAGAGCCGCCAATACCTCCTCATCGACCTCCCTGCCACCTACCAGCGGCCGACCCGAAGCCGCCACCTTCGCCCACACCACGTGCGGTTGACCGCGCCACGGCGCCGGTACCGCTGCGCCGATCCGGCCATCGCGGTTCTGGACGGCCACCTGCCCAAAGTCCAACTCCCGGGGAGCCTCGCCTGTCAGATCACGCCCGGCAAACGAACCGCCGGTACCAGTCACCTCCGTCGAAGCGTCCAGGACACCGTTCTTCACCAGGTAATGAGCCGCCAGCTGGAACAGATTCCCCGCCCGCCCCAACCCGGCGGCCTCGTCCACCATCCCAAGCGCAGCCTCGAAGACGCCCGGCTCCACCGGGACCGCGGAATCCCTCCCCGCGATCCACCGGACGATCCCCGCCAGATCCAACTCACTCGCACCAAAGACGGGATGACCCACCCGCGCCCGCTCCAACACCGCCACGGCTCTTGCGAACACCGGATAACGCTCGTGGTTCACCACATCCTCGCCGAACGCCGCGACCAAGGGGGGCGGCTGAGCCATCTGCTCATCCACGCCGGCGTCGGACGAGGTATCCGTCCGCACCTCGCCCTGCACACCGCCAGCGGTAACGACCTGCCTGCCAGCAAGAACATCCACGCCAATGTCAGGCGAGGTGTCCATCTGCAACTCGCCCTGCGCATCGCCAGCGGTGTCCGCCTGCGGGCGCGGGGGGCGTGCCGGGTCGCGGGACACCCAGACCGCGCCATGCCCCACCAGGACCACGTGTGCCGTCCCCCGGCCATCGTGCAGCAGACGGAACCCGCCGTTCGGCGCCCAAGCCCTGACCCGCAGCACATCGGCGACGATCTGCAGCCCGTCCGCGGCCAGGGAGCCAACGTCCGGCGACAGTATGACCATGGGGGCGTCTTCCGGACGCGCCCAGTCGTGACGCATCAGTTCGGCGAACTCGTCCCAGTCATTGACCCTCAGTTCAGAGTCGTCCGCTCCCCTCAGGACCGGGAGCCCGGGCCCACCGAGGGTCGCCACAGCCCACCGGTTGGAGCCCCAAGGCATGGCCTCGCGGGGTCCCGCCGGCCGCCCGTCGTCACCGAACACACCGTAAATGTCCAGGTCCGCCGCCGGGGACATGCTGCCGGTGTAGTCGCGCCCTTCCACCTCTCCGGTGGGGCCGTACATCAGCGACCGCTCGTCCAGCACACCCCGCCGCTCCAGGTCCAACGCGCCGATAGCCGCCAGGCTCCCAGCCCGCCCAGCGGCGTCAGCCGCCGCCACCAGGTTGAACAACGCGTTCATCCGCTGAGCGTCCAACGAGGCGGAATCGCCCAGGTGCAGCAACCGCCGAGCCAGCACACCCAGATCGACTCCCGGCCCCGCCAACCGCCCCAGCAACGCACGGGCATCGCGCACCACGGACGGGCTCTCCGGGACGTACCGGCCCTGGCGCTGCGCCACGTCCGGGGCCATCGGCTGCTGGACCGTGCCCATCCGGCCATAGGGGTCGGCCTCGGTGACGGCGTCCACGGACGGGGCGGCGGCGGTCTGCACGTCGGTCGATGTGCCGACCGGCACCGCGGTGTTCTGCGGCGGGGTGCTGCCCTTGGCCACGGACCGCGGGGGTTTGTCCATCTCGGCGGCGCTCAGCGCCGCCTTGACCGCGTCGAGCCCTGTCTGGCGGTGCGGCGCGGGTGCCTCCGTCGCCTCCAGGACGTCGTACGAGACGCCGTCGGAAGCGGTGCGGCCGCCATGCGCGGTGATGCGCAGTTCGGTTGGTACGGCGTAACGGAACCGGTCCCCACCGCCGGCCGGCACAGTGCCAGCCGAGGGGTTCGCCACCTTGACGAGCACCGGGCGGGTCCCGGCCGGAAGCGGCCCGAGCTCGGCCAGGGCGGTCTGCGGATCGGGGGCCAACGACGTCACGTCGAGCCGGGTCAGGCCGCCCACGTCAGCCTCGGCGGGGACCGGCAGGGCGAGGTAGGCGAGGCCGTTCGACGCCGGCTGACGGCTCAACGCCTCGGCCGCCATGGCCTGGTGCACGGGGATCTGCTCCAGCAGGCCCGGGACCAGCGCGGCGGCACGCCTCAGCAGATCCTGGTGGACCTCGGTGTACGCGGCGCTGCCAGGGTCGAGCTTGGCCGCCTGGTTGGCGGATGTCCGCAGTGCCGGGTCCTGCAACAGCAGCAGCGGCAGGTCGCCCAGGCTGCCTCGGCGCACCGCGTCGTCGACAGCGCCGCGCACCGCCCCGGCGAGAGCGCCGGGCGACGCCTCCAGCAGGGCTCGGTCCGGTCCGCTGCCGAGCAACCGGAGCGCGGTGGCGTACGCCGGGTCGAGGCCGCCTGTTGCGAGCGGGGCAGCGCCGGAGGGGAGGGCGTCGATCGGTGCCGCGAGCTTCCCGTACAGCGTCAGGTGTGGCGGGCGCAGATCGCCGGCCAGGTCCTGCGGCACGCTCTCTCCCTGCACGAACAGGGTGTCTGCCAGGCCGTACAGGTGCCTGCCGTTGCTGGCCAGAGCAGCGGTCAACGCGGCCTGGTTGGCGCTCATGCCGGAGGCACTCAGGTCCGCGACCAGCGCGGCGAACGTACGACCGGTCGTCAGCCCGTACGCGAACACGGCCTTCACGAACGCCGGGAAGTCCTCGCTGGGCAGCCCCAGGGCGTAGTACAGCGCGTACATCGGCTCGGTGCTCGGCACCGAGCCGATGTGGAGCCTGATCCCCCGCTGCTCCAGCAGGCGCCGCTGCGCGGCGTCGTCCGCGGCGCCGCGGCTCTGCGACAGGCCGTACGCGTGCTGGGAGGCGTCGCGGAAGGCGGTCATCAGCTCGTTGAGCGGCACGTCCGGGCGGTTCGCACCCGGCGCCGGCTGCCCGAGCAATGGCTCCAGCGCTCGGGCGGCCCGCTTCGCGATGTCGGTCACGTCGGGCTGACGGGACAGGTGTGCGCCGAGCGCGGTCTCGTAGTCCTCGGCGATCGGACCCCACGCGCTTCCGTAGTTCCAGTGCTGTCCGGTCTCCCCCACGACGTACGGGTCGACGATGTTGGCGGCCACGTCTCGGACGTCTGCCGACCGCGACCGGAAAGGGTTGACGGCTATCTCGGAAAGGGGCACGGAACCCCATCCGGGGCGCAGATGGGTGCTCTTGCCCCAGAAGCCGACAGTGGTGTTGCCGCCCCGGACGAGGCGGGCCGCGGGCTGCTGGTCGGCGAACAACTGCGCCGGGGACTTCAGTCCGGGGGGCGAGATGCCGGCCGAGCACTGCCACAGGAGGAGGGACGTCTGTGCGCTCACTCCTTGCGCTGTCAGTCGCTCGGCGACAGAGCGGCCGCTCTGCGAGCCGCTGATCATTCCCGGGCCGTATCGACCCACTCCCCTGACGCCCTGCGAATCGCCGTGTTGAGCGCTGAAGACATATCCGTGGGCGCCGTTCGGGCTGCCGGCCACATGGCTGGCAGCCGGCCCGGGAACCCGCGTCCCGTCCGGCTTCTTGCCCGAGTCGGCCGTCGGCCAGACGTCGAACTCTTTGAGGCGCAGGAGTCCGCGATAGAAGTTTCGGCGGCCCTCGTATTCCTCCAGGTTGTGGTTTTCCAGTCCCGTCAAGGTGCCGTCGTCGCCGCGCACCTCGCGCATGAGGATCTCGCGGTCCCACGGGACACGGGGCGTCTTGGGCGCGAGTTCGCCGACGACGACATGTGCATACCAGGGACCCCGTTTCTGGTCACCGCCGAGCCCGGCATGGTCGACCAGCAGCCGGAGGGGCCCAGGAGCCTGCGCGGTGAACTCACCGGGGCTGGGCGCGTGCAGTGCCGTTTTCCGCAGTGACACCGGCTCCCGCAGCTCCACGAGCACGGGGTGGCCGCTACCCGGCGGCAGCCCCTCCGCCAGCTCTGACAGCTTCCTGAGAGCGACCCCGCGGTCCGACGTCCACTTCGCGAACGGCGGAAGCTCCTCCTCCCGGCCCGGCGCGGCGTAGGCTCGGTCCGCGGTGAGCAGCGGGCCCGGCGCGTGGGCCACGTAGTACATCGAGCCGCTGTCGGCCGGCACGGCCGGGCGCCGGTCGAGCGCCTCCTCCGCCATAGAGGCGTGCCCGCGGATCTCACCGAGCAGCTGCTCGTCCGCGCTGGAAGCCAGCGCGTCCACCGCCTGCCGTACAGCGGCCGGGGACCCGGACGGTCCGAGGGCGTCGCGCAGCGCCGGATCACGCAGCATCAGCAGCGGCCAAGTCGCCACGTCCGCCGGGTCGGCCTGCGCCCCCGCCTGCCGGATGAGGTCGCGCAACCGGTCCACGGTCAGGCCCGGCTCGAAGAACAGGGCATCCGGACCCGCGGCGAGGCTCAGCGCATAACGGTGCGCCAGCGGCCCGAATACCGACCGGTGGTCCAGGGCCCCGGGGCCGCGCAGCAGGTCGCGCATGGCCGCTTGGCGCTGCGGCCAATCCCTGTGGGAGGTGGCACCGGTGCCGGTCCTGGTGACCGGGGCGTGCATGAGTGCCGCCGGGTCGGCCCAGCCGCCCCGACCGGTCAGGGCTGCGTTCAACAGCCCTTCGGCGGCCCGCTTGTAGGGCTCCAGGTGCGGGGGACTCTCAACGGCATTCTTCGCCCCGTCCGACGCCTTCTCCGACCGTGCCCAGGGGGCGAGAACGCCGTGGATCCATCCGTGCACCCGCGAGAGGTCCGTCACCCACGGATCGGGTTCCATCTCCCGGTCCCACACCCCGGCCCGGTGTGACGCGTCGAGGAACCACTCCCACGGCAGGGCGTCCGGCTGCGCCATGTACCAGTGCGCCAGCGCGTCCCGGAACATCAGCGCGTCCACGTCCGAGCCGCCCACGTGCTGGTAGACGCCGAGCAGCAGCTCGACCTGCCGGGCCTGCTCACGCTGGCTGTCGGTCAGATCGGCGAATCCGCGGTATCCGCGGGCGTGCATCGCGGCGTCCCACTCCGGTCCGCGCGACCGCGGACCAGCCGGCATCAGCTCCGGGTGCTGCGTCGCATACCAGGCCGCACCGCCCATGAACGCCTTCAACGACGACTCGAACCGCTCCCGATCGCCCTTGAGCAGCAGGGGTTGCACGGCGGAGGTGACATCGTCGGAGAGCCTGGCCTTCGACTTCCTTCCGAAGGAGGGCAGTACCGGCCTCTTCTTCGGGTTCTTCGGGCCGGTCACCCGGCTGGAACCCGCGGGGTGCTGCGCCAGACCGGCCAACGCCTGCTCATGGTTGAACAGCGCCTGAACGAACCCGCGCACTTGGCCGGAGCCGCCGTAGTGCTCCTGAGCATGCTTCGCCAGCAGTTCCAGGGCACCGCGTGTGCTGGAGTCCACGGCGTCGGCTCCCCGCAGCACCTCGGCGACTGCGCGGCCGTACTCCGCCGAGCGCGCCAGGTAGTCGGGGTCGGCGAACAGCAGCGGGTACCTCGGCTCATGCACGGCCGACGCCGCCCCGCCGGGCCCCCGCTGCCCGAACACCGGAGCGTACGGGGCGCTCTTCGGCACCTGCTCGGACTGGACCGGGCCGGACGGGACCGTAGCCGGTCCTGGCTCAGACTGCACCGGGCGCGGGACAGGAGTCGTCGCAGGCTCAGACTGCACCGGCCCGGACGGGGCGGTGGCCGCGTCCATTTCGGTCTGGGGCTGCGGCAGGGCCTGCGTCTGGGCGCCGTGCTCCTCAAGGGCGGCCGCAGCATCGGGGAGCGTGGCGGACTGATATACGCCGGGCCGCGCCGCCGTGGCCGCGGCGGCGCGTGTGACGGTGACGAGGCGGTAGTCGCCATGATGACGGATGAGAAGCGGCACGCCGCCCACATCGGTGATCTCACGGCCTCCGGAGAACGTCAGGTCCGGCTCAGTGACCTCGACCTGCAAGGGGAGGTAGCCGGGCGTGTACCGGTTGCGCTCGTTGATTGCTGCGATGTTCGCCGCCAGCTCCCCTGCCTGGCTGGCATCCAGACCCTCGTTGTCCGTCAGCACCCAGGCCCTGCTGCCGGGCCCCATGACGTGCTCCATGAGCTGCGCCAGACCGCCTGGTCCCCCCTCCATCGCCCAGGGCCCAGGATGCGGAACGATCACATCGGTGTACGGCACATGCTGCCCGAACCCGGCAAACGAACCCGCGACCAGCGACACCGACCCCGCACCCGCAGCTCGTGCCATCAGCGGCTGCTCGATGTACGGGACCATCACCGGGTCGTACGCGTTCAGGTTGCCCCGCAACCGCAGCGCATTCGCCAGGAACTCGACGTCTTCAGGCCCGGCCCCGCCGTCCACCGCGGCGACGACCGTATTGCGCGTGCTCTCCAGCGCGTCCCGCAAAGCGCTGAAGTCCTCCACCCAACGCAGCCGCTCCCGCTGTCCCGGGTGCAACTGCTGGTACCACGGCGACGCGACGACGTCCGTCCACTCCAGAACCCCGGTGGCCTCACCTTGATCGTTGTACTCGACCAGGGTCGGCAACTCCTCCTCATCGTCACCGACGCCTTCATACCGCGCGCCCCCCAGCGGAGCCTCAAGACCGGAACTCCATTCGACAGGAGCAGCGGCGTCCACCTGGACCTGGTTCACGGAGCCGGACTGCACAGAGTCGGACCGCACGATGTCAGGCCGCACGGAGTCGGACTGCACGGTGTCGGGCGCCATCGGGTCCCCGCCCTGCCAGGTGGCGGCGGTCGTCGCGGATCCGGCCGCAGTCTGTGTGGGTTCGGCTCGTTGGTCGCCGTACCGCGTGTACCGCGCGCCCGAGGGCCGCACCGCGTCCTGGGCGGCGGTCGCCGCGGCGCGCGGCGGAATCCGCAGGAAGGCGGTGCCGGGGGCGGTGGCCAGCGCCTCGTCCTCGATCTGGACCTGGCCACCATGGGGTACGAACAAGCCATCGATGCGGGACGGCGGGAAGTCGATCTCGCCGGGCAGGTACTCGTCGGTGGCCGTGACGTGCACCGGCTGGCCGAGGGCGTCGGCAACACCCTGGGCCCACCGGAACAGGGAGGCGGGAAGTTCGGCGCTCGGGTAGGCGATCACCAGCGGCTGACGCCCGGTCCGGCCGAGATGGGGCAGCAGGGCCGCGAACTCCTGGCCGGTGGGCTGGTGACTGCCGCCGAGGCCGAAGACTCCCGGCGCGCGCCGGGCGCCGGGCGCGACCTGGACCACGAAGGCGTCCTGGCCGAACCGGTCCCGCACCCCGGAGACGTCCGCCGGACTCACGCCGGTCGCGGGCTCGTCCGCGGATTTGGTGAACACCGCGCCGCCCGGCAGAGGATGGACGAAGAGCCGGCCCAGCGGTTCGAGCGCGGCCAGCGCGGGCTCCCCCGCCGGGACGGCCCAGCCGACCTCGGCGCCGACGACGCCCGCCTGCGCGCCCTTGCCGCCGAACCAAGGGGTGGTGGCGAACACCGCCATGGCCTGGTCCCGGTCCGCCTGCCGCCGGTAAACCAAATTGAGCAGCGCGAAAAGAGCCGGTGTGTACCGCGGATCATCCGGCTCGAAAACCACTTGGCCCCCGGGCGGCCGGACGCCGTCAGCCGGGTACCGCACCGGCTGGGTGACTTCCCCATGCTCACCCATCCGTTGGTACGCCGGCGCCTCCCAGCCGGGTTCGCCCGCCATCCGCAGCGCCGTGTGCACCAGCCCGAGCGACAGCTTGACCCTGGCCTGGATCTCGCCCGGATCCAGCGTCCCGTCCCACAACCGGAACTCCAGATGGTCGGTGACCTCGCCGACCACAGCGGAAAAGTTCAACGCGTCGTAGTGCGTGGTGGGCAGCCAGTCCGGGGCGACGGCGTCGGCCGGCCGGCTCTGCTCGCCGGAGGTCTGCCGCGGCGGGATCTCGGCGGCGTAAGTGCCGCCGCGGTGGGCCTGGGAACGGGTGCTCGTGGCCAGCCGGGCCAAGACCGCCTGGTAGCCGCGGAACAAGTCGAGCACGGCGGCCGGCAGCGCGGGATTCCTGCCGAACTGGCTGGTTCCCACGTGTACATGGCCGCCCGCGCTGGCGTCGACGATCCCGCCGTGACTTTTGATGATCTTTATCGCCGTGGCCAGGTCCTGCCAGGTCCGCGGCGTGTCACGCAGAATCGGTGAGACCAGTTCGGCACCGACCGAGGCGTCCCCTTCGAGCACCCAGCCGCCCGGGTCCTCCCGATACCCACCCTCCTGCTCGGCCGCCGTGTGGTAAGCACCGATCTCATCCTGCCGGGTGAGCCCCGCACGCTTCAGATCGGCGAGGATCTTGTCAATCCCCTCGAAGCGCTTCTCTCGGCTGAACGATTCGGGGAAGGTGAACTCAACCTCCAGACCGAAGGTCATGGCTCCGCGTTCGGGGTCGGCCAGGCCGTCGGTGGCGTCCTCCAGCAGATACGGTACGGCCTCTTCCTTCCCAGCGGCCAGCCGCGCGACGACCTGGTCGGTCACCTCCCGCAACGCCGCCGGACCGGTCGGCGGCGCGTGCTCGCCCTGCGCCCACATCGCGCGCTGATACGCACTCACCGCCCGCAGCGGCACCTGCACCGTGGCACCTTCCCCGGTACCCAACTCGCGTGTTCCGGGCGGCAGATGGTCGGCCATCGCCTTGTACAGCACCGGGTCGACGTTCATCATCGGCACCGGCTCGTCAGGCACGGGACCGGACTCCGCGAAGGTGCCCGCGTCGGAGGCGTCGGGCAGTTCGACGCCGTTGTGCCACTGCCCTCCGGGCGCGCTCTGCTGCGTCGGATAGGGCACGGCCTGTGGGGGCGCCCCGCCACCCAGTCGGGGCTGCTCGCCGTGGACCATCAGGTCGACGATCCCCTGGGCCCGGTCCTTGAGCAGACGCGGCACCGGGCGGCGCCAGTGCGCGGGGAGCTTGCCGTGCCATTCCGCCACCGCTTCCTGGCTCACCGTGCCGCCGGTCCACTCCGGCTGCAGTTGCAAGGCTCGGTTGACCGCGGCGGCCAGATCCGGGTCCCGGCCCAGGCTGTCGTCCTGCGGGAGCTGTTCGTGCTCGGAGGCGGGTCCCGCCGCCTCGATGGCGTCGATCGCTTCGCCCTGCCGGTCGGGGGCTACCTGCTGGACGGGGGTGGCGGCCGGTGTTGTTGTGATGGTGGCCGCCGAGTCCGTGGCAGTGGTGGTCGAGTCCGTGGCCGGCGTTGTTGTGGTGGTGACCGCCGCGCTCGTGGTCACGGAACTCGTGTCGGCCATGGTCGCGTTGGTCGTGTCGGCCGAGGTCGCGGTCGTGACCGCCGTGGCCGCGGCGGCGCGTGTGACGGTGACGAGGCGGTAGTCGCCATGATGACGGATGAGAAGCGGCACGCCGCCCACATCGGTGATCTCACGGCCTCCGGAGAACGTCAGGTCCGGCTCAGTGACCTCGACCTGCAAGGGGAGGTAGCCGGGCGTGTACCGGTTGCGCTCGTTGATTGCTGCGATGTTCGCCGCCAGCTCCCCTGCCTGGCTGGCATCCAGACCCTCGTTGTCCGTCAGCACCCAGGCCCTGCTGCCGGGCCCCATGACGTGCTCCATGAGCTGCGCCAGACCGCCTGGTCCCCCCTCCATCGCCCAGGGCCCAGGATGCGGAACGATCACATCGGTGTACGGCACATGCTGCCCGAACCCGGCAAACGAACCCGCGACCAGCGACACCGACCCCGCACCCGCAGCTCGTGCCATCAGCGGCTGCTCGATGTACGGGACCATCACCGGGTCGTACGCGTTCAGGTTGCCCCGCAACCGCAGCGCATTCGCCAGGAACTCGACGTCTTCAGGCCCGGCCCCGCCGTCCACCGCGGCGACGACCGTATTGCGCGTGCTCTCCAGCGCGTCCCGCAAAGCGCTGAAGTCCTCCACCCAACGCAGCCGCTCCCGCTGTCCCGGGTGCAACTGCTGGTACCACGGCGACGCGACGACGTCCGTCCACTCCAGAACCCCGGTGGCCTCACCTTGATCGTTGTACTCGACCAGGGTCGGCAACTCCTCCTCATCGTCACCGACGCCTTCATACCGCGCGCCCCCCAGCGGGGCCTCAAGACCGGAACTCCATTCGACAGGAGCAGCGGCGTCCGCCTCGCCTCCCACCGCCCTCGGTGCCAGGGACGGCTCGGGCGCCATGGGGGTGTCCACGGTGGACGTCGGCGCGTCCGTCGCGGACGGGGGCTCCGGCTCGTCGTGGGTCTCGGTCTGGTCCGGCGCGCCACGTTGGTCGGACGCATCACCCAGGGCGGAGTTTGGCTCCCGCATCGAGTCGAAAGCGGCAGCAGCGAGGTTCCCCCTGACCTGCTCCGGGTCCATCCCCAGACCCCGCAGGACACCGACGGCCCGCCCCTGGTCCTGCACGGCCTGCAGCCCGACGTACAGAGCCTGCCGCGCCTGCCAGCCCGAACCACCGTCGTCCTGCCGATAATGATCGACGTCCTGCTCCGCCCGCACCACCGCCGCCGACGCCCGCTGATACTCCTGCCAAGCCGCCACCCGCTCGTCCGCCGAGCCAGACGAACC
>NZ_JARHTQ010000043.1 GCF_029223525.1 Streptantibioticus ferralitis
GCCCTAAAGGGCCTAAAAACGAATTCCTTTCGGAATTCTCGCCCCACCAGAATTCCCCTTCGGGGAATTCGTTGTGGTTTTTGTCGAGCCCCTTCGGGGCTCTTTGTTGGCGGCTTTGAATTCCCGTTCCGGGAATTCTTGGTTGTTGTTTGTGATGGTTTTTCATCCCTTCGGGATGAGCTTCTAGTTTCTCTTTTTGGATTGATTGGTGGGGGCGGTCGCCTTCGGCGTCCGCTGGGGTTGGGCCCCTTCGGGGCTTCCTGCGTGACGGTGTATCACGGGGGTGGAGGCTTGGCGTCTGCTGTAGATCCTAGCAGGTCAACGCCCCTGACGGGGCGTTTATACGGGGTGCCGGGTGGCGGGTGGAGGGGCTGGCAGCTGGAGGGGGCGGGGGTGGTTCTCGGGCTAAGGCATTTCGTGAAGATGGTTTTCCTTAGGTGCCGAGGTGCCTATTTGTCGCCTTTTTCGTGCTGGCCGTATGTGTGATACAAGAGCCTCTGTTGCACGGGGCTAGTATCGGGCTTCCCTCTCCTGTCATTCCTGGTTTTACGACGTCCTCTAGGTTGCATTCCTCTCCCTCTTTCGCTCGCCGTAGACACGATGCCTGTTGAGGCCACTTTCATTCAAAAGCTGACTGTATTTTAGCTTGCTCAACTACGCACTTTAGTTGCCAGGAAATAGAGAGGGACCAAGCAGACTGAGCGTCAAGAACAATGCGTCAGACGGGAATACGTAGACGTCCCATCAAATCCCGAAGACTCCAACGCAGTTAGCAAAGGATAAGTTTGCAAACTAGAAACTCGTCAGTCTCGCCGCTGAGGTTGTCGGCGTGTACGCGCTCGTCGAAGTCGAAGGGGGCACCACGATGGAGCGCCACCAACCGAAGGGAGAAGACCATGGCGAGCATCAGCGCGCCGACGCCGGAGTACGGCGCTCCCTACCTGCCGATCACCACCGCCAGGAGCAAGCCCGTGTCAGCACACCTTGAACGCGTGGACATCGCGGAGCTGGACGCCGAACAGCGGCGCTGGCTGCCGGACCCGATCCCGCCGGACCTGCGGATGGAACGCTGCACCGGATGCGGCCTGATCGCCGCCAACATCCCCGGACCAGGACTGGACCCCTGGAAGAAGCACTGGGACTACTGCCCCGGCGAACCAGAACCAGACGAAGACGAGGACTGACACCGTGCCGACACCCCGGCTGCGTCGCTTCGCCGCCTTGACGAAGGTTTGCAAACTAGAAATGCCATGATGGGCGCATCACAGCACACCCCCGTCGCGTTCCTCGTCTATCCGCACTGCGTCGTGCCGGTCACGGCGCTGCCGCCCGGCGAGGACAAACGATGGGGCTGGACTCGCGGGAACTGGGAACTGCTGCCCCCCGGCCCCGAAGGGCCGAGAGGGGCTCCTGCATGCGACTCCGGTTTCTGTGCGAAGCCTGGCGGTGGTTCTAAGGAGGTCAGCCCAGGACGCGCCAGGGCTCGCGGCCGTTCTTGTCAGGTCCGGGCCGGGCATCCATCCCGGGGGCAAACCGTTCGTAGGCTTCTTTCAGGTACTCCGGCGACAGGTGCGATTCGGCGGCCAAGTCCTCAAAGGTCGTTGTCCCTTCCGCGAGGGCGAGGCCGATGGCCTCATACAGACACCCCTGAACCGAGCGGCTGGCCTGGACAAGATCGGCAACGGAGTCTGTCAGGCGGCCGTCGTGCAGGCTCTGGCGGGCGTTGTCATCGATCATGCTGGCTGCCACGGTCAACCCGGCGTCCAGCGACTTCCGCTCCTCGGGTAGCTGCCTGGCCGCTTTTCGGAGAATGCTCATGGTGGCACGGTAAGGCCGGAACTCGGCGTCGGGTGGGCAACTTCCGAAAGCAAGCCCCGTACGGTGCGGAGCGGCCGTTCCCCTCACGACCGCTTGGCCAGGACCACCCCGGTCTCCTCACCGTCCGCCGCGGCATCCATGTCGTACGGCGGCAGGCCAGCCTGCAGCAGGGCCTCCACCACCATCGTCGCCAGCTCAACCAGCCGCTCAGGCAGATCGTCGCCATCGATGACGGCCCGGCCCACGACATAAAGGCCGACCGGATCGCTCAGGCTGCTGGGCGAAGCCCATATCGGCGATTCCTAGCATGCGCCCTTCAGACACAGCTGATACACCAGTACCCAACGCCCGTAGGGGGCCCGCGCCTTCGCCGCCTCGCATCGCAGTGCGCCAGACTGCCACTCGTGACCGCACCACGACGCCCGCTGGGAACCGGCCCCCGCACCGACGATGCCCCGAACCAGGCGACCGCACTACGCGGGCGCACAGCCGCCGAACAGGCGGCGGAAGCGGTACGCATCAGTGCGGCGCACCACGCACCCGAGAACACGCCGAGGATGCCGTCGGCACTGCGCCGCACCCTGGGTACAGGCCCGCACGGCACCTGACCGCTAACGTCCCGCACCCTGCCGGTAGCGAAGGGACGGACGCGGACCACATCCCCGGCCGCGGCTCTTCCGGCGGCACCGTGCGCGAAGATGGGGCGGCGGCAACGAGACGCACCACGGAGGGGGATTCATGGCTTCGGTCTGGGTAGCGACGAACACCACGCAGGAAGGGACGTTCGCGCTGGTGCGGGACTGCGAGATCCGCAGCTTGCGCATGGACGGCAGCAAGCTACGCACCCTGACGGCGATGACCGCCGACCCCGAAGGGCCGCGTACCGCCCTGGTCTACGCCCCGGAAACGGATGTGCCGTACCGGGGCATAGAGACGGCCCCGCCGTTGCCCCCGTGCTTCCACCTGGAATTGATCCACCACCTCGACAGCGCCCGCAACCTCGTCGCCAACGACCCCGAAGGACCGGTCCTCATCATCCGGGCCGGCCTAGAGGACGGCGAGTGGAAGTGGCGGACGTACACCTACGACACGTTCCACGCCCACATGACCATGGAGGCGATCACTACCGCCGAGCAAGGCTGATTCTCCTGCTCGGCCTTCGCATGAAGTGCGTGCCGAGCTGAAGAGGACCTGCGGGCGGTGCGGTCACAGCCTGCGGCTTCATGACAGACCCGCCCCTGAACGGGGCGTCGGGCACTCCCCGCCGGAGGCGTGTCACTCCAAGAGGGGCTGCGCGTGCATCGTCTTCATCCCTGCTGACGAGTGGTGTTCGTCGGAGATCGGCAACAGGTTGGGCGACACACCAGCCGCGCGGCGGGGCCGGACACGGACGTGAGACCGAGGCCGAATCGAACGGGATACGTTTATGGGATTCGCCGAGGGGCCGAAGGAGAAGAGCAGGTTGAAAAGTGCAGTTGTCGCTGTCGTCTTCGCGTCGCTTCTCACTGCTGCGGTCAGCGGTGGCCTGGTGATCGATGCGGGGGTGACCGGTGCCAGGGGCCTGATGTGGTCGGCACTGTTCGTCTTCCTGTGCTCGTTCGCCGCGTTCGCAGGATTGCTGGCCATCGAGTACCAGGTGATGCGGTCCGCCCAGCAGGCGCGCAACTACTGGACCCGGCGGTCGTGAAGGAGCTCGACCGGCAGCCCGCAGATCGCACAGCACGCATGCTGGGAACTGCAGGGGTTCGGCGTCCGGGGGCGGGATATCGTGGAGGGGCCTGATGTCCGTTTCGTTTCATGATCAAGCAGGAGTGTCCCGCGTGCCCGAGGACCCCATCGCCCACAACGAACTCGCTGCTCTGACCCGACGCTTCCAAGAGGTCGCGGAGAAGAACGATCGTGAGTTCGGGATCGTCAAGAGCGACTTGACGGCGGTGCGTCTTCAGGTGGGGAACCTTGATCAAAAGGTCGATCGGCTGGATGCCCGCCTCGACGCGCTGGGCGAGCAGATGAACCGTAACCAGGCGCAGATCATCGAGCTGCTCTCGCGTCTGGTCGGTCGGGACCCTAGCGCCGGCTGAACCTGAATCTCCTCCAACGTCGACGGCCCGGCCTCCAGCGAGGTTCGGGCCGTCGACGTTGCGTGCTTTCATGCCCTGGCGTTGGAGGCCTGTTGCCACTGGTTCGGCTGGCCAGCGGGGGTGAGGGCGTTGAGGTGTCGGTGGGCGACTGAGTTGGTGCCGAGGAGCAGGGCGGTGGGGGTGAAGTGCGGTTCGTTCAGGTGGCGTTCCAGTGCGCGTAGGCAGTTCCAGCGCAGGGAGGGGTGGGCGGAGTGGGCGTAGTGGTGGAGGTCGCCGTAGGGGAGCCAGGTGATGGCGGCGAGGTGGGCCAGGGCGTGGTTGTGCGGGTACAGCCGTAGGCAGCGTCCGGCTTCGACCCAGGCCCGGGTGCCGGTGCGGGGTTGGGGGTCGAACCAGGTGTGTTCCACCAGGAGGCTGAGGTGGGCGAGCTGCGGGTACAGCAGGAGCCGAGGGACGAGGACGCTGCAGATCACGGCTGGCCAGCCGCCGACCAGGTAGGCCGCGGCCAGGACGGCGGCAAGAGCGGCGACGCGGCCGGGGGCATGGCCGACGTTGGCGGCGATCCCGGCGGCGGTGGTGCGGATCCCGCGCCAGGTGAGCGGGTGGATGAAGGCGATGGCGGCCTGGCGGCGGGCGGCGCCAGGACGCAGCCCGGCCTGGTGGAGTTCTTCAAGGTTGGGGTCGACGCCGGTGACGGTGGCGTTGGGGTGGTGGTCGCGCACGTGCCGGGTGCGTCGGACGGTGGCGGGGGCCAGGCCGAGGGGGCGGTGGGCGAAGACCTCGGCGAGCAGCAGGTTGGCGCGCGGTGTGCGGGCGAGGACGCCGTGGATGGCGAAGTGGCTGATCTCCTGCAGGTGGCGGAAGTGGACGGCCACACCCGCGGCGGCCGCCGCGGCGGCGAGGGGGCCGTGGGCGGCGAGCAGCCACCAGCCGGTGATCTGTATCCACTGCCCGACCAGCAGCAGCGCGGGTGTCCAGTTGTTGGCACGGGCGCGCTGGAGGGCTATGAGCTGGGCGGCGTCGGCGGCGTGCGGTCGGCCGCGGGCGAACCATGCCCGGTCGATCTGGCGCAAGGCGATGCCGGTGGCGATGGCGGTTAAGCAGAGCAGCATGAGCGACCCCGAAGTGGCAGGAGGAAGCGGGAGATCCCCGCGCGAGATCACTTAGAGTACATCTAGTGACTAGCTTCTTTGCTGCTCGGCGCGGGGCTGCAGCTGCCCGGGGGCGAGTGGCCCCGTCAGATCGCCTGCGTGTACGTTCCCGGAGGCGCAGAGCCTCTTGTTGAAGCGGTAACTCGGTTGTCAGCCAAGCGGCATGGGGGGATTGAGTACATGATCGGCAACGCAGGTGAGACCCAGGTACTACTCGAGACGCCCCGGCTCGTCCTGCGCCGCTTCACGCTGGCCGACGTGCCCGTGTTCGCTGCCTACCGCTCGGACCCGGTGATCGCCCGCTACCAGGCCTGGACCGCACCGGTGCCGCTCGACGTCGCCGCCGCAAAGCTCCGCGAGTTCGCCGCTGCCGACCTCGGGCAGCCCGGATGGTTCCAGTACGCGGTCGAACTCAAGGCCGACGAGTGCCTGATAGGCGATGTCGGCGTGGACCTGCACGAGAACCTGGTGCAGGCCATGTTGGGTTTCACGGTCAAGGCTGACCGGCAACGGCACGGGTATGCCACCGAGGCGGTGCGCGCGGTGCTGCGGGACCTGTTCGAACGCCGCGGCCTGCACCGCGTCTCCGCGGAGTGCGACACCCGCAACCTGCGCTCCGCGCGGCTCCTGGAACGGGTGGGTTTCCAGCTTGAGGGGCCGAGCGACCAGTGGTTCAAGGACGAGTGGACCGAGGGCTTCCTCTACGGCCTGAACGGCGACCGATGGGGTCAACCGACCGCGGATCACCCGGCCGGAGCAAGCTGACCGGCCTGCAAGCCGGGCTCTCGGCTCACTCCAGCAGCGCTCCCCGCATGACGAGGCCGCCCCTGAACCTGCACGGTTCAGGGGCGGCCTCGTCACTTCCAGTGGTCGGCCGCTCCCCTGTTTCCGTGCTGTCGGCACGTTTGGACCATGCCCAGCGCGGTGGCAGCTGACCGTTTGATCGAGGTGTTACGGCCTCAGATGGAGACAGAAGCCGAAAGCGTGGGCGCCGGTGGGATCGGACGCCGGTCTACAGCGCGTCAACACCTTCCTTGACGCGGTCGCTGTCCCAGGTGTCGGCATCCAGCATGGGCCGGGCGAGGGTCTCGTATTTCTGCAGGACCAGCGGGGCGGAGTCGGCGCCTTGTCCCCATACCGATTCGAACCGCTGGCTCCAGCGGTCGACGCCCTTGAAGTACACGCTGGAGCGGCCCTTGGTGAAGTCCGCGTCGCCCTGTTCCTCTTCGACCAGAACGGCCGCGCCCGCGAAGACGATGTAGTCCACGGCCTGTTCCGCGCGCAGCCGGTCGCGGACGGCCAGGCCGCAGGTGACACCCAACTCCCGGTGGTGCGAAATGAGCTGGAGCAGGTCGCGGGTGTAGTCCTCGCGGGCCAGGTCGGCGGCGTGGGCGATGAACAGCCGGCTGATGGTGCCGCCGGACTCGATGAACTGCCGGTTGGCCGCGAGGTATTCGCGGCGCCGGGTGAGCAGGGACGGGTCGGTGGTCAGGTCGGCCGCCAGGATCCGCTGCGGCTCGGACTGGGAGCTGATGAGCGTCTTGACGAGCATGACCGACAGACGGGGAACCTCGCTTGAGTACACCCGCAGGTGTCCATCCGCGATCTCCCCGTACTCGGCGACCAGGTCGCTCTCCAACTGCGCGCGGATCAGGTCGTAGTAGTGCGCGTCATCCATGGCATTGAGGTTATTGGCGCGACGCAGCGTGATAAAGCGCCGACGCAGCCATATATGGGTGGCGACCAGAACCAGGACGATCACGGTCTCCGCGACCAGCAGGATGTTCTTCACGCCCCGGCCCGAGTTGGCCCAGGCGACGATCGGGGTGACGATCCCGATCAGGCCGATGGCGTTGGTCAGCGCCGGTGACGCCAGTGCGCTGGCGGTCCGGGCCGCCGGAGTGCGGCGCGGTGCAGACACGAGTCGTTTCCCCCTCCTCGGCCCGCAAGGGGCCATAAACCGTTCACGATGGCTGCCCGGCCGCGGGCACGGGGACGTCGTAGAGGACGTCCCAGCGCTCAGGGGGCACCACGATGTCCGCGGTCTCCACCGCGCGCCCGCTGGTGTCGTAGTAGGTGCGGGCGATCAACAGCGCCTGCGATCCCGTGGGCAGCCCCAGCACCTGCGCCTGGTCCTCATCGAGATGGATCGGCCGCGGCACTTCGACCACCCGGGCGACCGTGATGCCGATGTGCGCCATACGGGCCACCACCCCGCGTCCGGCCAGCGGTCCGCCCTCGGGCAGGACGATGACGGTGCGGTCGGTGACGGCCATCGGCTCCCAGCTGGTGATCAGCATGACGGGCTGCCGGTTGGCCAGGACCTCGTAGGCGGTGCGGACGCACAGGTCGTCGGTGGCGATGCCCAGACGGGAGGCGATGTCCGATGGTGCCGGGACCTTGGCGATGCTGTTGGCCTCCCAGGTGCCGTCGAAACCGGCGGGGAGCAGGCCCGGGGTGCGGTGAGTCTCGGTGCGCAGCATGGTGCGGCGCTCGTAGGTGGCGCGCACGTAGGTGCCCGAGCCGGCCCGGCCTTCCAGCAGGCCCTCAGCGGTCAGGATCTCCTGAGCACGCCGGATGATGTTCTCCCCGACACCCAGCTCAGCACCCAGGGTTCCGCGCGAGGGGAGCCGGTACCCGGCGGGCCAGGTGCCGTCGGCGATCCGCTCACGGAACGTGCTGGCGACTCGCAGGTAGGCCGAGGATCGTGACGTGCCGTCAGCCATGCCTCTCCTCGCCCACGGGTGCTGACCTGTACCGATTGACAATCTAGTCACTAGGCTAAGATCTAGTGACTAGAACCACTGTCAGTAGCTAGGTCGATCGGGGTGCAGTGGCCTACGACCGCCAGATCGCCATCGCCCACTCGGCGACCGCGCAGCTCACCGCTCTGGGCGCTGAGCCCCGCGTCATCACCGAGGACGGCTCCATCCGGATCGAGGCCACCGTGACCGCGGACCTCATCCGCCACTGGTCGAGCCTGCTCACGATCCTCTACATGGGCAGCGACTTCGGCCTGGCCGACACCGAGGACGGGCAAATCGCCTGGCTACGCGTTGAATTGGGAGACGGCACCCACCCATGACCCACCGCATCGAGCGCCGGATAGCCCAGCCCTTCGCCAAGGGCCACGGCGCCAAAAACGACTTCATCATCCTGCCCGACCCCGACAGCCGCCTCGCGCTCTCCGCGGCCGACGTAGTACGCCTGTGCGACCGACGCGCGGGCATCGGCGCCGACGGCATCCTGCGCGCCGTGCGCTGCGCCGCCGACTCCGAAGCCGCAGCGGCGGGGACCAGCGCCGAGTGGTTCATGGACTACCGCAACGCCGACGGCAGCAAAGGCGCGATGTGCGGCAACGGCCTGCGCGTTCTCGCCCGCTACCTGGTCGACAGCGGCCTGTGCCCACCCGGCCCCCTCACCATCGCAACCCGCGCCGGAACCCGCCAGACCTATGTCCCCACCCGTAGCGATGAGTTCGAAGGCGATGTCACCGTCCTGATGGGCCGACCCAGCATGCCCGGCCCCGACACCATCGAGGTCGCCATCGCACAACGCCGCTGGCCCGCCGTGCACGTGGACATGGGCAACCCCCACGCCGTCGTCTTCGTCGACGACCTGGCCCACGCAGGCGACCTGCACACCTCTCCCACGGTGACACCCGCTGACGCCTACCCCGCAGGCGTCACCGTCGAGTTCGTCACCACCCACACGCCCCGCCACCTCGCACTGCGCGTCCACGAACGGGGCGTCGGAGAAACACGTGCATGCGGAACCGGCGCCTGCGCCGCCGTCGCCGCCGCTTTGCACGGAACACAACAAACTGGCACCACCTACTACACCGTGGACCTCCCCGGCGGCCGACTGCGCATAGCGGTGCGTGCTGACGGGACCATGGAACTGAATGGCCCTGCAGAGATCGTCGCTCAAGGCACCGTCCACCTCAGTGCCTGTGCGATGTCTGGGTGATCGTGTGCGGTGCTGTGGTGCTGTGTCGGGCGTTCCGCTTGGCTCCGGTGCGGGCGCGGGGGAAGGACTTCAAGATTCGTCGTCTTCCGCGGCCAGCTCGTCTCCGGAGCGCCGAGCGATCTTCTTCACCGTCCCTTGCAAGGCCTGCAACAGCTCCCGCTCGGCCTCCTCGGTCCTGAACGAGATGTTCCACTGCCGGACGTCGTCGACCAGGCCCTCGATCGCCTCGTCGAGCCGCTGGCGTAGCAGGCCGGGACTGAGGGCTTCGACCTCAACCGCGATGTGCGGGTCGATGCCCTCGCGCAGGCACTCCTCCCGGTAGCGCCGGAAGTTGACGTCGGCCGTATTCACGTCGTGGGTGGTGAACTGGCCGGAGCGGACATCGTCTGCGGTAACCGCGATCTGCTGGAAGTCCAGGTCGACCCCGCCGTTGCCGTAGCGTCCGATGCGCTCAACCACCGATCGGGGTACGGCTCTCCCAGTCGGATCCCAATCACCAGCGAAGATGACAGTGACACCTCTGCCCTGCCGGGCGTACTCCTCCACGGCCTCGTAGACGAAGGTCTTCGAGGACTGTCCGCGGCACGAGTACAGGCCCACGCCCCAAGCGGAGGTGATCGGCTGGAGGACGCCGGCGACAGAGTCGCTCTCGCACCAGACCTCGACCCGCTGGCTCTGCGAGGCCCACAGATTCCGCCGGTAGCTCTCCGTCATGCGCGCCATGGCGTCCTCAAGCGAGTCGTACTGAACCTCCTGCCGCACCATGCGGGTGCCGTCGGTGATCCACTCCCACGGCATCATCCCGTGCTCCCGCATGTAGCCGAGCTCACGGACGGGCACCGAGTAGTTCCGGCGCGAACCGGCGGTGTCCTTGGGCCACAGAACCCCGATCCCCAGGTAGTACACGTGGCGCACGCTGCACGGTTGGGCCGCTTCCGTGATCGAGTACAGCGCGGCACGCAAGGCTTCTACCTGTGCTTTCGTGCGCCGCGGCCGTTTTGTAGAGCTAGCGCCGTAACTCACATTCCCAGTGAACGCCTCGGCGAGCGTCTCCGTCACCATCGCCTTCGCGCTGCACCGGTATGCCGTCTGCGTACAGGGGGCTGGTGCCCGGCGGATGTGCTCCGGGCACCAGCGGCGAACGTTCAGCGGCGTCGGCCGCCTCGGGGCTCTTCCGGCGGTGGCTTCCAGCCGCGCACTTCTAGGTGGGTGATCTCGGCGCCGGGGCGTAGTCGTCCGGTCTGCACCATCCACCCTTGTACGGCGGCGGCGACGTCTCCGCCAGCGGCGTCCACTTTGCCCTGCCATTCGACGGCGTCGAATCCGCCGGGCCCCTGGCCTGCTCCGGGCGATTGGCCGTAGGAGCGTTCTTCGGTGTTGTCCTTGTCCCGTTGGACGACGTTGCGGCGTACACCGGGTGAGTCGACGCGGGCGCCGGCGGGGTGGATGAACGCTTCCTTCTTCGCGCGGACGGTGAACGCGACCTTGCCGTCGACCGCGGCGGTCTTGGCGATGACGGGCCGCAGCCGTGAGGCGCCGGACTTGATGTGTTGCTTGGCGGCACGGGCCATGGATGAGTGGCCGGGCGTCTCGGTGACGTCCTTGGTGCGGACCCGGGCCTTTTTTCCCTCCTTGGTAGTTCGGCGAGTCACATACGCCGCAGCAATTCCCTGCAATTCCTCGACATCTGCCGGGCCGCCTTCACGGACGCGTCGCGTCACATTCCGCAGTGCTTCTACATATGCCCCACCGGTGCCCCGACCGCGGGTGAAAAAGCGGGAGACGATGCTGGAGTTACGGCCGAGGATGTCGGCGACCTGCTTGCGGGAGTACCCGGCGGCGATGAGTTCGTTGGTCAACTGCGCTGCCTCGTTGAGCTGCTGCTCGCCGCCGCCTCGGCGCCTACGCGGGGTCACTGGGTGGCCTCCTGTTCCTCAGCGAGGTGGGCGCGGCCGAGGGCCTGTAGCGCCAGCAGCTCCTCCTCGGTGCGCGGGCCGGTGATCGGGCCCGGCAGGCGTCCTTTGAGTAGGTAGTCGCCGGGCTCGCCGTGGTACGGCCACGCGGCGGCGTGGGTGGTGTAGATGGCGTCCGTGCGTAGCGCCACCACCGTTCCCGGCGGGAGGTGGAGCGCGCCGACCGAGACATCGTCGTCGCGCATGCGCTGGGACAGCAGCGCCGCGCGAGCGCGGCCCCACAGGTCAACTGCCCATTCCGGGTGGGCGTTGGGGTCGCGGCTGAAGCCGGTGTTGCGCTGCCAGGTGATGGTCTCGCCGTCCACACCGATGATCTGGGCGCCGTCGGGAACGTCCTGCTCACGGCCGACCGGGGTGGAGCCGGTGGTGATGCGCGGGCGCTGGGCGAAGCCGCCGATCCCGTACAGGAGGATGGAGCGCACGGCGCGGGATGCCAGGTGCGCGGCGGTGCGCTGCCGGGGGTCGGCGTGCATCTGCGCGAGGCTCTGCAGGGAGTTCCAGGCCTCCCTCAGCCTGCTCGACCAGTCCCGCAGCGGCTGGCCGCTCTCCCACAGCAGCCCGTCGAGGATCTCGATCCGCCAGGGGCGGATGTGGTTACGCAGTGCCAGATTGATCTCCGCGCCGCTCGCCCAGGTCACGAAGGTATGCCGGGGCTCATTCGGGTAGCGCCACGCGCGGTCTCCGGCCACGGGCGCCGGGAGGATGCCGACGTGCTCCCAGCCGTCGGGGACGGTCACCCGCACCTGCCAGTGGCTGGGCGCGAACAGGGCGTTGGTCTGCTCCTTGGCCGACATCGCCGCGAAGGCCTGCGCGGTGACCCGGCGCGGCACGCCCACGCCGCTGGACCAGGTGTGTTTGGCGTAGGCGAAGGTCCGGTCGTACTCCAGCAGTTGCGGCAGCTTCTCCGGTACGCGCGGCGGGGTGAGCAGTTCAACGCGGCCCTGGCCGCCGGTCGCGTGCAGCAGCCCCCTGATCTCCTCCGACATCACCGGGTACCCCTCGGCCCACCGTGAGCCGGGCTTCGCCGGGATCGTGCGCGTCCACAGGTCCCGGCCGGTCTGGCTCGGGGAGCCCATCAGCACCACGTCGCTCCAGTGGTGGTGTAGCGCCTTCCACAGCAGCACGAATGCGTCGCGGACCATGGCCGGGTCGGCTCCGGCCGGGTCGAACCACTCCCCGACTGAGCGGATTTCGACGTGCTGGCTGCCGCGTTGCCACCGGCCGACCGGGCGGCGCTCATGGACGAAGTGCCCGGCGAGCCGGTCCTTGCCCCGGCTCGATTCGGCCTGCCAGCCCGGCACCGGGGCGTTGAGCCATGCGCTGACAGCGTCTCGCAGGAACGCGTGCCGGGCGGCATCGCGGTGCCAGGGGTCGCCCGCGGTGATGTAGAGCCGCTCCACGCTGTCAGGTACCTCGGCGAACACGGCGGTCAAGATCTCCGCCACACTCGCGCTGCCGAGGTCCAACCGCACCGTCTGGTCCCGGTACACCAGAACACCGGTAGCCGTGTCCAGGAACGCCATCTGCCGAGGCTGCTGGGTGAAGTTCGGCCGGGTCGAGACCAGGCCCGGTGTCGCCGCGAACCACGCATCCCCCGGGTCCCCAGCCGGGATCGACGGCAGCTCGCGTGCCTGTCCCTCGTCGACGGCCGTGTCTGCAGCCGGGGTTCCGTCCTGCGCCGCTGTCTGCGGGGCGGGCTCCTGGTCGGGCTCGTCGTCAGGTGAAGCAGTGTCGGCGGATTCCAGGTTCGAATCGGCGGCCGGGGTTTCGGTGCGGCGCAGGTCCGGTGCGAGCGCACCATCCTGCCGCGGAATCGCCTGAACGGCTTCTTCCGGCCTGTCGTGATCTTCTGCGGGCAATGAGATCAGCGGAGGCCTGTCAGGCCCTGTGGCGGTCGCTGAGGGCCCCAGGTGAGGCACGAGAGCCACCACGTCCCCCACGCTCACCCCGGCGGCCGGAGCGATCCGGTCAGCCTTGGCCTTGTCGTAGGCGCCGAGCGCGCGGATCCGCTTGTCCCGGTCTGCCTCCAGTTGCGCCAGTTGCTTGCGGACCGCCTTGATGTCATCGCGTACGCCGCGCACTTCGGCGAGGGCTGCGGTGAATTCCTTGCTGTTCATCACGTCCTCCTCTGCGCTCACGCAGTCATGGCCATGTCGGCGAACATCGAATAGTGCAACAACGCCGCAGCTGTGATCGTGGTCGTCGGACCGTTGCGGTGCTTGGCGACGATCAGGTCGGCTTCGCCGGAGCGGGCGGACTCCTTGTCGTAGGCGTCTTCACGATGCAAAAGGATCACCAGGTCGGCGTCCTGCTCGATGCTGCCGCTCTCGCGCAGGTCAGAGAGCATCGGCCGTTTGTCCGCGCGCTGTTCGGGGCCGCGGTTGAGCTGCGAGAGCACCACGACAGGGACGTTGAGTTCCTTGGCCAGCAGCTTCAACGAGCGGGACATCTCTGAGACTTCGACCTGCCGGTTTTCCGTCTTGCGTCCGGTGGTCATCAGCTGGAGGTAGTCGATGACGACCAGGTCCAGGCCGCTGCGCTGCTGCAACCTCCGGCACTTGGCCTTGATCTCCATGACCGTGGTGTTCGCCGTGGTGTCCAGATACAGCGGCGCGTCGGCGATGCGGTGGGTGACCTTGGCAATGCGCTGCCAGTCGTCCGGGCTGGGGTTGCCGGACGTCAGGTGATGCAGTCCGACCCGAGCCTCGGCCGAGGTGAGCCGGTTCATCAGCTCGGCCTCGCCCATCTCCAGCGAGAAGACCGCCGCAGGGCGGTCGTGCTTGATGGCGCAGGCGCGGGCGAAGTCGAGGGCGAGTGTGGACTTGCCCATGGCGGGGCGGGCCGCGACGACGATCATCTGGCCGGGGTGGAGCCCGTTGGTAAGCGTGTCCAGGTCGCTCAGGCCAGTCGGGACCCCCTTGGCCGCGCCGTGCTTTTGCAGGTACTCCAGCCGGTCGATGTAGTCGGCGTACCGGTCGCCGACGCGCACGGTGGCCGAGTCCTCGCGCAGCTGGATGGCGTTGTGCAGCTCGGCGCCAGCGGCGTCGAGGATCTCGCTCACCTCGCCGTCGGCGGCGTATCCCATCTGGGTGATCCGGGTGCCAGCCTCCACCAGGCGGCGCAGCTTGGCCCGGTCGGCGACGATCTCGGCGTAGTACTCGGCGTTCGCGGCGGTGGGCACCGCGTTCACGAGGGTGTGCAGGTAGGCAGCGCCACCGACGCGGTTGATCTGACCGCGCTTGGTCAGCTCGGCCGCGGCCGTGATCGGGTCAGCTGGCTCGCCCTGGGCGTACAGGTCGAGGATCGTGTCGAAGATGGTCTCGTGGGCGGGCCGGTAGAAGTCACTGCTCTGCAGGACCTCGACGACGTCGCCGATGACGTCCTTGCTCAGCAACATCCCGCCCAGGACCGACTGTTCGGCGTCCAGGTCCTGCGGTGGGATCCGCTGGAAAGTGGCGGGACCCTTCGGCTCTTCACCGTCGAACGGCGGGGTCGGGGTCGGTACGGTGGTGCTCATCGGTCTCCATTTCCGGATGCATCGGATCGGGGATCGGCGGGTCGCCCCTCGCTACAGGGGCGACCCGCAGTCGTGAGCGGGGCCATCAGGCCCCGTCGCCAGGCAAGTTGTTCTCCAGCGCTTCGAGGCCTGTCAGCGCCTGGGCGCGCCTGCGCTCGAACTCTTCCGCGTCGAGCTGCTGGGCAGCGGCGCGCCCGGACTTCGTCCGCGAGCGGCGCCGTGCGGACTTCCCGCCGGGAGTCGAGTTGACGATGCTCTGCCGGATCTGGGCCATCGCGGCCTCGCCTGCGCGGACATGTTCGGGGTCAGGTTCACCGGTCACGGCGGTCGGCGGCTCATCGTCCGGGAGCGGTGGCACTGACGCACAGACCGGGCACGTCGCGGCGTCTCGTGTCGGGTGGTACCGGCAGGCCTCGCCCGCCACATGCTCCCCGGGACCGGCAGCGGCTCGCCGGTAGCGAGGCAGGTCCTCGATCCGGCTCTTGAGCGTGCCCATGTAGCTGTACTTGATCCCACCGGGGTTCTGGGTCAGGTGCTGTGCCAACTCCGGTCCCAGCGGCCAGCCCTGCTCAGCAGCAGCCTGGGCCAGCAGCGGAGCCATCTCGCGCACGCTCTTGCGGCCACAGGTCCACGGTGCCGACAGATCAGCGAGGAGTTCTGCGGCGGTCGCAACGCGAGCCGGGTCGATTTGCTGCTGCGCAGCGTCCTGCCCTTCCTCCTTCTGTGACGGCTGTGCCGCGTTGCGGTCAGTGAGGGGGTAGGGGGAGGAGGTTTCCACCTCCTCCTGGGGGGGTGTGGGGGGGGAAACGGGACCGCTTCCCGGAACGCCGTAAGCGGTCCGACCTGCGGGAATGCGCGGGCGACCGCTTCCCGGAACGCCGTATCCGGCGTTCCCGTATCCGGCGTTCCGGGAAGCGGTCCGACCTGCGGTTTTACCTTCGCTTGACGAATCGGCGGTGCCCGCTTCCGGTGTTCCGGGAAGCGGTCCGACCTGCGGTTTTGCATGCGGGAAATCCGGGTCGTCCTGCGGCTCCCACGGCTCCCGCGGAGAGACGAACTCCGGGTGGTAGGCCGGCTGGCGGTACACCAGGTACCGCACCGACCCGAACTTCCCCGGAGCAGCGCCCTCCTCCACGCGGTACACGAACTTCGCCGCGATGAGACGCTTCACCGACTGGTACACCGCGTCCCGGCCCACCAACTCGTTCGCGTTCTTCGCTGACCGGATCCCCTCAGCCTGTAGGCGCTCCCATAGGTCTTTCACGGTGACCGGCCGGTCCTCCTCCAGCATGAACAGCAGGTGCAGCAGCACCACGTAGTCCAGCGCGTGGACCAGGCCAGAGCCGTAGACCATGTGACGCAACACGGTCGTTGCGGGAGCGGGCTCCGTACCCCGGCCGAAGGTCGCCGTCCCGTCGATGTCCTGCTTTGAGGTCACTGCTGCACCTCCACGGGGTGAAGGTGCAGCAGCGTGACGGTGGGCATCGGGGCCGCGAGCGGCTGCTGATGGAGCAGGGGGATGCCGCCCCGGCGGGATCGGTTACTTGGCCAAGGCGCCGCCGAGGGAGCCAATCCCGTGAGCCGTCCATGCCGCTGTCGTTCGTACATGCGGCCGATGATTTCCGGCCTGAGTTGTGGACAGAGTTCGTCGCCCGCGCTCCATGGCTGTGTAAGGCCGACGGGGGATCGATAGGTTGGAAGGTTGCAAAACATCCGGCCAACGAGCAGCGCGGACTCTACATGCGGGGACGCCATTGGTACTCTCAAGCGTGTTGGGCGGACAGCCACCACGCCGCCGTTGGGCGGTGAAGCAGTATCCGCGGGATCACAGGTGAACGTTGTTGGGCGAACAACCTGGGCAGCCGTGGGGTGTGCGGTCAGCTTTTGCGGGACTCTCCGGGTGGTGCCGGGGGGTCCCGCAGCGTTTAGGGGCTCATGCAGCAGCCCCTTCCTTCTCGTCGGTGTGCTCCTGGAGCCGTTCGGCCATGTCGCGGGACTTCTCTGCCAACCGCTCGATCTTCATCTTCAGGATTTCTGCGGTGACCCTGCGAGACAGCTCGGGATCGTCGGCGTGCAGACGGATCAGCGCTCGCGCTATGTCGGTGGTCGACGCGTCGTGGAGCTTGCGCGCGGCCTTCAAGAGCGCGAACTCCCTTTTGGGCAGGTCCGCAGTGACCCGCACGGGTTTGAGTAGATCCCTGTCCGCGTTCGCAGCGACTGGCACGGGCTTCTTCTGCGCCATCTCACCTCACCATCCCTCTTGTTACTGAACCGAGGTACTGACCCTATCGCCGTAGAGGCGATCTTAGGAAGGACCGGAATCCGTGTCTCCTACGTTTCTTGAGCGTTCGTCAGCCTCCCACCTGCAGCGGACACCGCCGTGCCGAGTACGGTCCGTCGCGTCGCGGTGTCCGAGGCACGTGGTCAGATAGGTGCCAGCAGGACGGAACGGACGTCCGTCAACGTCCCGTGTGGCAGGCCGCACGCGGCTTTACTTCGCTGAGGGGGTGTGCAGTGACTGCACGACCGATCACGACGGTCACCTTGACCGCTGACGGCCGCGGTTGGGTTGACGACGCCGAGGTACCGGTGCCGCCCGGCAGCACCCTGGAGCAGGCCCGCGTAGCCGTGCTGCAGGTCGTCACCGGCATCGCGGAGTACGAACAACGGTCGGTGTGGGTGAGGGCCACAGGCCCCGACGGACGGTATGAGGTGGTCGTCCATCCCGACGGCCGAATCGACGACGCTCGAACCAGCCGTGAGATGACCGAGAACCCGGACGCCCAGCGAGCCCCCGAGGCCTACCGCGAGCAGATGGCGGCGATCGCAACCGCAGCCGCGACCGGCCAACACCCCATTGCGGCCCACCTCGCGCAGCAACTGCTCGACCAGGCCATGCAGGACTACAAGGAGGACGGGCACCCCTACGTCCTGCGCGTTCAGGAGCTGCGCGCACACACCCTGCTCGAAGGCGGGAACGCCGCCGAGGCCGTTGAGGCTTACCTCGCGGTCGCCCGCGGCTGGGCGCAGCGAGGCAGCGCCTCGTATTGGGGGGCGGCGCAGCGCGCATACGCCTGCTGGCACCGGATCAGTGAACCCGCACAAGCGATCTGGCTGGGTGACCAACTCGTCGGCGTCCTCCGGATCGGCGGCGAAGACGCCAGCGCCACACTCCGGCAGGTCCTGCGCCGCCTGGACGAACTGCGCACCGGCCTCGTCGGCTGACGTCGCACCCGGCACGTTCGCGCTTCGCATGGGTAACCCCCGGCTCCAGGTCAGTTGTTGGGCGGACACGGAGCCGGGGGCGTTCCCCGGAGACGGCCCCCGTGCGGTGGAAGGGGCCGACGGGTGGAGCGGGGAATCTGCGCAGTGATGACCGGATGGCGCAAGCTCCCCGCTTCCCGCAACTCCCGCCCGCAGTCGGCGCGCTGGATGCCGACAGGCGGGAGTGGTCACATCAGCCGAGCAACTCGGCCAGGGGCGTGTCGTCCTCCTCGTGGTGGAGGAAGCGTTCTCGCGCGGCGCTGTCGACCTTTCGCATGGTGGATCGGGCCGCGCCTAAGGCGCTGTACAAGCCGTCCAACACCGCGTCTCCTTCGTCGAGTTGGGCTGTGACGCCGCGCGAACTCGTTCGCCAGGAGCCGTCGAGGGCGTGCTTGACGGCCATGTCGTGCAGCACGGCGGCGAGGTCATCGAGCGCGGTGCGCACTGCCTTGACCTCGGCAGAGGTGTAGTGGGCGTCCGCGAGATACGGCCTGGTCATGACGTTCCTCGGTGGTGTGATGTCGTTGGGAGATGTTTTGCTCAGGTCCTCCAGCAAGGGGTTCCATTCGCGGCCACCGGTGGGCGGTCGTAGCCAGGCACGTTGCCGTTGACGGGGGTCGTCGCCGGGGAACCGGAGCGCCATCACCTCGCCCCATTGACCGAGCCGGCAGTCGTAGACGACGGCATAGAGCCGAAGCCATCCAGCAGCGTCGAACGCGCGGCACGTCGCGGTGCTCACCGGTCCCACCTGGTCGTGTTCGGCCGTCATCTTCAATCCAGCAGCTCAGGGGCAATTCAGGGCACTATCAGCCTGGTCGACGGGGCACTTTGGCGGAATGTCCTACCCCCGCCCCAGTACTGAACTTTCACTGAACTACGCGGCCTCACCTGGGCCTCTGCCCGGTTCGGGGCTCCCAGCAGATGCCAGACTGGCCCGCATGGCGACTTTGAATGGCGCGCCGGTCGAACTCGAAGACCTCAAGGCGCTGGCACTGGTCAATTACGGGCATTTCACTTCCATGCGCATCGATGACGGCCACGTACGCGGGCTGTCGCTCCACATGGACCGACTTGTTCGGGACTGCCGAGCGGTCTTCGATGTCGGTCTGGACCCGGATCGTGTCCTCCGATTCGCCCGGCAGGCCGTCGGCGGGAAGACCGGATCGTTCGTGGTGCGCGTCACGATCTTCGACCCGGCACTAGAGATGGGACACCCGGGATCCGACGCCGAGCCGCAGATCCTGGTGACCACCCGCCCGGCCGGGGCGATGCCGCCTCCCCCGATGCGGGTGCGCTCCTTCCCGTTCGCCCGCGACTCGGCAGCCATCAAGCACACCGGTCTGTTCTCCCAGTTGCGATTGCGGCGGCAGGCGCAGCGTGAAGGCTTCGACGATGCGCTGTTTGCCGATACTCACGGCGTGATCTCAGAGGGGGGCACCTGGAACGTCGCCTTCTATGACGGCACCGATGTCATCTGGCCCACGGCGGATGTCCTTCCCGGGGTGACGATGCATCTCCTCCAGCAGGCTCACGAGTCGGTAACCGCCCCGGTGACCCTGGACATGCTGCCCCGGATGCAGGCGGCGTTCGCCACCAACACCTCTATCGGAGTCCGACCTATCAGCGCCATCGACGGCCAGGCGCTCAACGCTGGCCACTACATCCTCACCGAACTCCAGCAGCAGTATCTGCAGATCCCCGGCGAGGAGCTCTAGCCCCGGCGGGCGGCGAAGACCGGCTCCGCAGACGACTAGGCTGACCTGTGGAATCCAGCGCTGGAGGAGACCACAAGTGGCCCTGGTAGTCCGGTGGACCGGTCGCGAGATCAAAGCGCTTCGCGAGGCGAAACGCATGACTCTCGTTGATTTTGCAGAACAAATGTGTGTCAGCCCACGAATGGTGTCGAAGTGGGAAGCAGGCGGCCAGAAGATCGAACCCCGCGCCGTCAATCAGCAGGCGCTTGACACCCTGCTCGCCTGCTCCCCCGCTGACGTGCAAGGCCGGTTCGCTGCGCTGACTACCCCGCCCCCAGTTGACATCCCCGGCCAGCGCCCCGATACCGATGCCGTGCCAGCAGAAGCGCAGCACGTGCGGCACCCCGCCGACGGGAAGATGACGGCCAAGATCCCTGCCGGGATCTACCTCAGCGGCACCGAGAACGAACCGCTGTGGGTCGAGGCCTACTACATCGATGTGTTCCCAACCACCAACGCCGACTACGCCCGATTCACGGCGGCAACAGGACACCCGGCACCCCGCCACTGGGAGAACGGTCGCTGCCCATCCAACCTCTACGACCATCCCGTGGTCTGGGTCATGCACGACGACGCAGCCGCCTACGCGGCCTGGGCCGGCAAGCAACTGCCGACCACGCAGCAATGGGAGAAGGCAGCCAGGGGCACCAACGGCGCCGTCTACCCGTGGGGAGACGGCGCAACGGTTGCCAAGGGAAACTTCCGCGAGTCCGGAATCCGTGCCACGACACCAGTCGGCCGCTACCACAGCGGCGTCAGCCCCTACGGCGTCTACGACCTGTGTGGCAACGCCTGGGAATGGTGCTCCACCGAAACCACGCCTGGCCGCTACGAACTCAAGGGGTCGGCATTTACCAGTCCCTTCTTCCGCTCCGCGCCATCCACGTTTAACGACGCCGACCGGCGCATGTACGACGACGACACCGGCTTCCGCTGCGTCGCCACCGTCGAGGACGTTGAGAAGCTGGTAGGGGAAGCCGCAGGGCGCTGACTGGGGCAGCCGAGATCGGCCCAACAGCCCGCAACATCAGGGGCACTGGGGGCCCCGGGGTGTTCCGGCGTCACCTGCTCCCGTACCGGGCGGTGTTGTCCAGGCGGGTGGTGAAGCCGCCCGCGCTGTCGCGGGTGAGCAGCAGCAGCGGCTCGGCGGAGGTGAGGTCAGGGGTGTCGGTGATGCCGCCGATCTTGCGGGTAGCGGTGACGGCGATGAGGTCGCCGACGGGGGCGAGGTCGCCCAGGTAGGCGGTGTTGCGCTGGCCGCGTTCGCCGTTGAGGAGGCATTTGGCGGCGCCGAGGACGCCGAGGGTCAGGCAGCCGCCGAGCAGGACGACGGTGGTGCCCTGGTCGAGGGTGAGGCGAGTGATGACGGTCAGATCCGCCAGCAACTCGCCCTCCGGTGCCCAGCTCGGGGCCAGACGGACGTCGCCGTGGCCGGGGAAGGTGATGGCGGCGTCCGGGGGCGGGGTGAAGCGACAGGGCAGGTGCGGGCCGAACTCGGCATAGACGGCGTTGCGGTGCGGGGCGCCGAGCACGATCAGGCAGTCGGGGTCGGCGTTGTAGTACTCGCCGGGGTAGAAGTCGCGGATGATCGCGGCGGGGAACGCCTGGGCGAGCCGGACGCGAACGTAGAACAGGGCGTCGAGGTCGGCGAAGCCGGCGTACCTGGCGTACAGCGGTTCCGCTGGCCGCTGCCGGTCGGCGCCCTTGGGGAGGGTGGAGCAGACCACGTGCACGTTGGCGGTGCCGGTGATGCCGAAGAACCGAACCGCCCCGTCGGTCGGGGCCAAGGTGGCAGGGGCGGGTGCGTCGTCGGCCGACAGGGGCCGTTCGGTCAGGTAGCTGCCGTCGGAGATGAGCAGGGCGAGGGTGTCCAGAGCTTGTCCAGCGTGGCGGCGCACGGTCTTGGCCGAGCAGACCAGCACCCGGGCGAGGGATTCCTGCCGTTCGGTGAGGGTGGGCCAGGAGTGCTCCGGCAGCAGGTTGAAGTCGGCGGCGGCGTAGTGGCGTTCGTGCGGGCTTAACGCGTCGATCGCTCGGCGCAGAGCCGCTACCAGGCGCGTTGTCTCGCTTGCCGCGTGGGACAGCGGCGGCTGGCGGGCCAGCAGCAGCGCGCGGAGCTGGTCGCTCAGAGCCGTCACGGCTCCGGGGTGGCCGAGGGCGGGGCCCTGGCGCAGCCGCAGCAGCTCGGTGCGTACGTCCTCGGGCGCGAGCCGGGGTGGGGGGATGGCCATATGTCCAAGCGTTGTCCACCGGGCGGGATCTGTCCGGGTTTTGGGGCGGCTGACGGGATGTCGTCCCGGTGGCGACGGCGGCGATGGTGGCAGTCCCTTCTCGCCTTGGAGGTACAGATGCCCGCCGCAGTCGTACCGGCTCCCAGTTGGGGGCCGCAGCCCCCGCCCCCTCCTCCGCCGCCTCCTCCGGCCCCGCCGGTCCCCCAGCCGCCTCCCCCTGGCGGCGGCTCCTGACCGCCGCCCCCGGTGCCGGACCCCTCGGTCCGGCGCCGGGACCCGTCGCACACGCTTCGCCAAAGGAGAGATGGACTGTGAACGTACGCCCGGCCGCCGCGCTGGTGCTCAACCCCGATGAGCTCGGCCCCGATCCGGTGCCGGGGATGGACCTGGCGGTGAAGCTGGGGATCGGGCAGCTGGAGATCCGCTCGGCCGAGGGCGCCAACGCGCTGATGCTGCCTGATGACCGGCTGAAGCACATCCGGGCCCTGGCCGACGAGCGTGGCCTTCAAGTGACGGCGCTGGCCTCGCCGTTGTGGAAGTGGTGCCGCCCCGAGGCTCGACCCGGGAGGGTGGACAGCTTCGCCTTCTCCACCCAGGTCCTGCCGGAGAAGCGGCTGGGGTGGGTGGAGCGGGCGATCAACGTCGCCGGGATCCTCGGCGCACCGATCGTGCGGGTCTTCTCCCACCTGCGGGTCGAGGAGGACCTGACGGAGCGGTTCGCCGGTGACCCGCTGCTGGCGAAGGCTCTGGAGGTGGCGAATCGGGCCGGGGTGCGGCTGCTGCTGGAGAACGAGCCAGTGTGCACCGTCGCGCACGCCGAACCGCTGCTGGAAGTCCTGGAGCGGTACCACGGGCAGGGACTTGGGCTGTGGCTGGATGTGGCGAACCTTCACGAGGTTGGCCAGGCCACACCCGAGGTGGTGCGGGCCCTGGCCCCGTACGTGGGATACGTGCATGTCAAGGACTACCGCCCCGTTGGGGGCGGGGGCCGGGCGTTCTGCCCGGCTGGGACGGGTGTTGTTCCGTACGGCGAGGTGCTGCCGCTGCTGCGCGCCGCGTGCCCTGTCCTGCCGTACGCGCTGGAGACCCACGTGCGCGTCACCCCAGCCGATGCGCTCGCCGCGGGGGCAGCCTTCCTGCGCTCGGCCGTGCCCGGGGGGCTGGCGTGAGGCGGGCGCTGCTGGTCGGAGCCGGGGAGGTCGGCGCCAAGCACGTGGCCGCCCTCGCGGGTGCCGACGCGCTGACCGTGGCCGGTATCGCCGATCCCTGCCCGCTCGCCGAACTGCCGCCGGGCATCCCGCTGTTCGCCTCATGGCGCTCGGCGCTGACCGCCCTGTGCCCGGACCTGGTGGTGGTGGCCGCCCCGCCCGGCACCGCGCTCACCGCTGCCCGGGACGCCGCCGCGGCCGGGGCCGCGGTACTGGTGGAGAAGCCCGCCACCACCGAACCCGCCGCCCTGGCACCGCAGCCGGGCGATGAGCGGATCTTCGTGGCCTTCCAGCCGCACTTCGCCCCCGGCCTGGACGAGTTGCTCACATGGCCCCCGGTCATCGAGCGGGCGGAGGTGGTACTGGCAGTGCGGCGTGATGCGGGCTACTTCCGCGACTGGCGTCGCACCTACGCCACCGCTGGCGGGGTGCTGCACCAGCAGGCCATTCACGGCCTGTCCTTGGCTCTGCGGTTGATGCCCGGCGACGCCCGGACCGTGGACGCCACGGTCGTCCACCGGCGGGGCTTGGCCGAGACCGAGGACCACGTCACTGCCGAGCTGCTGCTGACCGGCGGGCGGACGGTGCGCATCGACGCCCGCGTCGACCACCCCGGGCCGCCCCGCCACCACCTCGTGCTCCACCTCGCCGACGGGCGGCGGCTGCCGGTGCGCGGCCGGAACCTCGAAGCCGGACTCGGCGACCCCGGCGACGCCCCAACGCACGAGCGGCTGCGGCGCCGGATGTACGCGGCGGTGCTCGACGCCGTCGCCGAAGGCCCCATTCATCCTTGCCTGTTCCCGCTGTCGGCGCTGCGGCGCCCGCTGGAGGTGATCGACCGTGTCTACCGCGACGCACGCCGCATCCGGGCAGCGCACCCCGCTGCCGCATGAACTGGCCGTCGAGGTCGTCGAGCGCAAGGGCGTCGGCCATCCCGACACCCTCGCCGATGGCATCGCCGAGCTCGCCTCCATCCGCTACAGCCGGCACTGCCTGGACGTGGCGGGGGCGGTGCTGCACCACAACCTGGACAAGGTCGCCGTCCTGGGCGGCCGGGCCGCCTTCACCGACACCGACGGCGTCTACGACCGGCCGCTGCGCGTCATCTTCGGCGGCCGGATCTCCACATCGTTCGCCGGACGGCCGCTGCTGGTGCGGGAGATCCTTGAGCAGGCCGCCGTCGACCACCTGCGCGCCGCCCTGCCCGGGTTCGACCGGGTCCGGCTGGAGATCCGGCACCAGACCACCGACTCCAGCAAGTTTCCCCACTGGTTCGCCCCACGCTCGCTCGACGATCTTCCCGAGCGATCCCGGGCCTTCTCCAACGACACCGCCTACCTCGTCGGCTCCGCCCCGCGCACGGCCGCGGAGACCATGGTGCTGCTGGCTGAAGCCTGGTTCCGCCGCCAGGCGTGGGCGGGCAGCGACATCAAGGCCCTCGCCGTCCGAGACGGCAAGGACTGGACAGTGACAGTGTGCGTGCCCGCGCTCGCCGGGCACCTGGCCACCTCGGCCGCGTTCGACGACGTGGTCACCGCCTCCGCCCGCGAGCTGACCAGCGTGCTTGCCCACCGGCTGCCGGGCCGGGTTCAGATGGTGTGCAACACCCGGGGCAGCCGCACCGGCCCCATCTCCGCGCAGTACTTCACGCTGTCCGGATCCGCCGTCGACTACGGCGAGGACGGCCTGGTCGGGCGGGGCAACGCCCGCATCGGGGTGATCAACGGCGCCCATCTGGCGGGCAACGAGGCGACGTTCGGGAAGAACCCGGCCTACCACGTCGGCAAGGTCGGCGGCTGGCTCGCCGACATGGCAGCCCGCGCGGTCGCCGAAGAGTTTGGACCCTGCCGGGTCGGGTTGCTGTGGCGCAACGGCGCGGCGTACGACCAGCCCGCCTCCATCGAGATCACCACCGCGAACGAGGCGCCGACCGGTCAGGCCGAGGAGCTGGTGCGTGCCACCCTGGCCCGCACCGACTGGCTCGATGATCTGCTCAGCGGCCGGTACCTGCCCAAGGTCGAGGCGGTCGAGGATCTGCTGGCCGACCTCGACCAGGTGCCCAGATGACGGCGCACAGGATCGTCACCGGCCATATCTCGGCTGTCCTCGCCCTGCTGCCTGAAGAGCTGGACACCACGGCCGCCCGGACGGCTGGCCGGGCCCTGCCCGGCGGCTGGCACCTGGAGCCGTCCGGCACCGGCCTGGAGAGGGCGGCTGTCGAGATCACCGTCGGGGCGGCGGGCGTTAGCGCCGACGCGCACACGGTGCGCGTCCGGCTGCCCCGCACCGCCGCAAGTTCGGACACCCTGGCGTACGTCACCTACACCGCGCTGGAACGCGCCCGCCAGCAGCAGCGCAAGGCCACCGTCCACGCCACCGCCTTGCACGCGCCCGGCGGGCGGGCGGTGCTGCTGCTCGGCACTAAGGGCGCGGGCAAGACCAGTACCGCGCTCGCGCTCGCCGAGCGCGGCTGGGTCCACGCCGGGGACGACCTGGTGGTCCTCGAAGGCGACGAAGTCCAGGCGGTGACGGTGTGGCCGGGCAAGCCCACCGCCGCCATCCGGGACCCGCTCCGGCCGCTGGCCCCCAAGCCCCAGCGTGACCTTGAGCCCTTCGCCGCAGGCCCGGCCCGGCTGGTGTGGGTCGTGCGCATCGCCATCCATCCCAGCCTGGCCACGGCGTCGTTGACGCCCGCGAAGCCGCTGTCGGTGAACGAACGGCTGCGGCTGCACGAGAACCTGGGCCGCTACATCTCCGGCCTGCCCACCCCGCTGAGCGGTGAGGGCTCGGTGCCGTACGGGCCGGTGTGGCCACTGGACACGCCCGCCTTGGCTCGCTGGCGCAGCCACCTCATCACCGCGCTCGGCGGCTGCCGGTTCGACTACCTGTACGCCTCCAGCCCCGAGACGGCCGCTGACCTGCTGGCCAAGGAGGCTGATGCTCGATGAACCTCGCCGTGATCCTCCCCAGCCGCAACGAGCCGGCCACCATCTCCGCCGTCGCCGCCGCGGTGGGCTCCGCCCTGGACAGTGCACGGGCGGTCATCGTCCACGCCGACTCCTCCGACACCCCGGACACCGCCAAGCACTTCGCCGCCACAGTCACCCGCGCGGCGAAGCTCTCGCTGACTCATCTGGTGCGGGGCAAGGGCGCCCAGATCCTGGCGGCCGCCCGCCGCCCCGAGGTCGCCCGTGCCGAGGCAGTGCTGATCGCCGACACCGACACCCGCAACCCCGACCCGGCTGTCTACCGCGCGCTGCTGGACTCCGTACGGGCCGGGGCGGCCCTGGCGATCGCCGACTACCCGCGCCACTGGGACGAAGCCAACCTCACCAACCACCTCGCCCGGCCGCTGATCGCCGCGATCACCGGCCACGACGTGCCCCAGCCCCTGGCCGGAGACCTCGCCGTATCCCACGAGACCATGACCGCCGCCCTCCGGGCCGTCGAGACGCTGCCCACCGAGCTGCCGGGGTGCGTGGACGGCTACGGCATCGACGTCTTCCTGCTACTGACCGCCGCCCGCCTCGGCCCCGTGGCCTCCGTACGGCTGGAGAAGCCCAAGCTGCACGCCGGGTCCTTCCCCCACCTGCCGGCCATCTACCACCAAGCCGTCCCCGTGCTGCTGCACCTGACCGCCGCCTGGAGCCCGCCGCCCGCACCGCGCGGCCTCGGTCCGGCGCTCTACCGGGTCGCCGACCGCGAGCTTGACCCTGCCCGTCATCAGGCCATGCTGACTACGCTGTACGACCTCACCGGGCCCCCTGGCGGATACGATGAACGTTCCTGGCCGCTACCCGCCGCGGACGCCTGGCACGCCGTCAACTCCGGTACCCCGGCACCCGATGCGGCCCGCCAGCTGTGGCCGCACTACACCCGCCGCGTCCTCGACTGGCTCACCAGCGGACAGCACGCCACCACACGGCAGCGGGCCCAGGTGCTCGCCGCCGCACACGCCCACCTGCACACCGCCGTTCTCACCCCCGCAGGAGCCCCGTGATGACCGCCGCCTCCACCTCCGGATTCTCCGCCTTCGCCCTGGAACCCTTCCCTGAGCTCCATATGGGCGACGACCTGGGCGGCACCATCACCGACATCCTCACGAACACGGGCACCGAACTACAGGACGGCGACATCATCGTTGTCGCGAGCAAGCTGGTGTCCATCGCGGAGAAGCGCTACGTCGACCTGGCCAGCGTCACCCCCACCCCCGAGGCCGTGGAGATCTCGGCCCGCACCGGCAAGCCTGCCGAGGTGGTGCAGCTGATCCTCGACCACTCGATCTCACACTTCCTAGCCACCGAGCGGGGCCCCATCATCGCCCGGCACACCCTCGGCTACCAGCTGACTTCCGCAGGGATCGACCGCGCTGGGACCGAGGGCGCGTGGCTGCTGCCCGTGGACCCGGATGCCTCCGCCCGGGCGCTGCGCGACGCCCTGATCACCTACACCGGCGCGAACGTGGCCGTGGTCATCGCGGACTCCGACGGCCGTGCCGACCGGCGCGGGGCGACCGTCATCTCCATCGGCGCGGCAGGGGTAGCCCCGCTGCGGATCACAGAGCACGGTGGCAAGCGGCAGGAGGAGACCTTCACCGACCTGATCGCCGCCGCCGCCGGGATCATCCTGGGCCAGCGTGGACGCGGCGCCCCCGTCGCTGTGCTGCGCGGCATCAACTACACAGCCAGCGACGGGGGCGTGGGCGCGATGCTTCACCACCGGCCGTGACCTGGCTGATCACCGGGGGCGCGGACGGTGCGGGCCCGACCCCGTGCCCGGGAGGGGGTTCAACCGAGCACGGGGAGACAGAGAGTTAGCCGTTGTCGGGCGGTGCGGTGTCGGGCACCGTGACGGGCGCGGGCTGGTGGGCCTGTGGAGGCGGCTGCGGGCTGGTGACCAGCGCGGCGAGCATCCCCATCGTGACCGCGCTGCCCGCCGCCCACGCGGCTGATAACAGGACGCCGATCGGGTCACGGTCGGCCGCGTGCCGGGCACTCACTGCCGGGCCGCCACGTAGCCGCTTTCGCGGATCTCCACACGGCCGGACGGCTCCCACTCCTGGCGCGACCCGGCAACCGGCCGAAGGATCAACCGACCACCACGGATGTCCGTCACGACCCCCTGACAGCCGCGTTCCTCGTCGTGCACGAGGTCGCCGATCTGGGCCCGCGAGTTGCTCATCGTCCTGCCTCCCCGGACCCTGCGAGCTTGAGCACCTGCGCGAGATGCGGGCGTACGCGCTCGCCTGTGGGCAGCACATCGCAGGTGGGCGGCGTGTCCCAGCGGATGCCGTAGGAGGGCGGCAGGGCGATCCAGTCGGCACCGCCGCGCCGTACGGTGCACGGGCCGCCGCACAGACCGTAGGCGGTCTGTGGGGCGACGAGGACGGTTGCGGTGGTGTGATCGACCGTCAGGCACGGCGCCGGTACGTGGTAGTGGTCGAGGAGCACCATGAGCGCCATGCCGAGGGCACGGGGCATGACCACCGCGTCGAACGCGGTGCATGAGGTGATCAGCGCAGCGCCCGGCGCGGCTTCGAGCGCGGCCGGGATCTGGTCGGCCGTCAGCGGGACGGACGGCTGGGCGATGGGGTGAGCGCCGGGCGTGGGGCAGGCGGGTCCTTGACCGCAGGTACAGCCTGGGCCGCGTCGCCAGCGATGGCCGATCATCACTGGCCAGCCGAGGGCGTTGTATGCCTGGGCTGATGCGATGGGGTCACGTCCGTGCAATGCGCGGGTCATGTGCACACCCCCGCTAGTGATCACGTCATGGCTGTGAGTAGCGGTCATGGGGTGAGCGTCCCGCCGCATGAAGAAGGCGACCCACAGCCCGACTGTGGGTCGCCCAACTGGCATATGCCACACGGTGGTTAGCCGACGAGTTCCATGTTCCGCACCAGGCCGGACAGCGCGGCGGCCTGCGACGGTACACCCGTACGGGTCAGGTCCATCACCAAGGCTCGGGCCATGGGGTCGCCATAGACCTGATACGGGGCGCCTGCGCCGGCCTGCCGCAGCGCTGCGACCGCCGCCGCGCTACGCCCCATGCGGTGCCAGGAGCGGGCCTGGTCAATCCGGTAGTGCGTGATCCGCTCCCGAGAGGGGATGACCGCAACCGACTGCGGCGGGGCGTACTCCAGCCCCCTATCCGGCTGGTCTATCTCCACTCCGACCTCTGCCGCGTGCACGGCGACGTTCGCCACGCCGAATACAGTTTGTTGCGCAAGGTCGTGCCAGTCTTCGCCGAGCCGGTTCGCGTCGACACGGGCGGCGTCGATGTGGGCCCACGCATCATCCGGGCGTCCGGCGCGGGCCGAGGCGACCGCGCACCGCAGGATTAGCGCGCCGCGCAGCGAGATCGCCTCTCGGGCCCCGGTGGCCACGGCAGGGGCGAGATCCGACAGAGCGGCGTCAGCGACGGCCAGGACCTCGCGCAGCGACGCTTGGTGCAACAGCGCCCCGCACCGGTCCCATGCCACGCGGGCCTTGCTGATCGGATCGTCAAGCCGGGTTGCCGCACCGGCCGCTACCTCTGCCGCGACCCATGCGAGATCCGGATAGCCGAGCTGGTTCAACGTGACGCGGGCGGTACGGGCGGCGTCCACAAGCAGGTGAAGGGCGGGAATGGTCTCGGCCCCGCGGAGAAGGATCGCGGTATTGAGGTCCTCGATCATGCCCGGAAGCATCGACGCCACCTGTGGGAGAGCCGCGCCCTGCCGGGCACGGTTGGCGGCTTGCGACTGCTGCCGCATCCGGTCGACGGCCGCCACAGGAGCGGCCGGAACAAGCCCCGGGTGCCCGGACAGGATCAGCCCGGAACGGCGCAGGACGGCCCGCAGCGCGGGCACGTAAGAGTGCGCTGTCGGCCCGCTGTCGGCGGCCAGCCGGTAGGGAAGGCCAAGGAGATACGTCACGTCCACCGCGCATGTCTCGGCAATGGCCGCGATCAGGCTGTACCGGTCGAGAGTGAGGCGCCCGGCCTCTACGTCCTCCAGCCAGCGGGTAGATCGTCCTACGAGCCCGGCGAGTTCGGTTTGCGTCAGTCCAGCAGCGATACGGGCAACGCGGACGCGCGCACCGATGCCGCTGTCAGTGTGGTCGGGCATGATGTCCTTCGTCCTGGCGCTCGTTGAAGTCGAGTTGTACGGGACGGTACCCCTCACCCGCCGGGCCCGATACATGAACGCCCAGCCAGTGCCTGACGGAGACATTCGTGTACCCCGGCCTGACAGGCGAGGCTGCTGTCACGCTCGCCGAGCTGCACGGGCCGACGAGCGGATATCGCGGCCGTCGGCCGGAAGGGCACCTGCGTTCCCCCCTCCTGAACCAGCAATCCAAGACCGCATGCTGGGTTGGAGCCGTACGTACGAGACCGCCTCGCCGCGCTTAAGAACGTGGCCTGCCCCTCTTGCGAGCTGGCTGGAGCTGCTGACGCGCTCGGTTGGCGGCCTTGACCGCTGTGTCCTCGGCATCGGCCAGGAGCTCGGCGGCCTCCTCTGGTGCCTCTTCGAGTGCCTGCTTGACCTTTGCCGGGGCAAGGGCGAGGTGCGCCGCTTTGAGCTGTGAGAGGGCTGTGTGGAGGCTGGCCATGGCGGTGCCGGGCGCACCGTCGGCCTGGCGTTCTTGCTCACCGTTCCTCAGGGAGGCTTGGGCCTGGGCGGTCGCGAGTTCGTGGGCCCGAGCCGTCAGTTCCTCCTGCGTCAGCTCCTGCTCCTTCTTGCGGGGGAGCTTCTGCACGACGCCGGTGATGACCTTGACTGGCACCTTCTTGCCAGCGGCGTCCCGGATCGTCTCGACGACGGCCACCGAGACATCGGCCCCATAGTCCTGTGTGATCGTGTTCACCGCGGCAGCGGCCTTCTTGCTGATAGCGGGGTCTGCACGCGCAGACACTCCGTTCGAATTCCCTTCGAACGATCTGTCTGCACGCGCAGACACTCCGTTCGAATTCCCTTCGAACGATCTGTCTGCACGCGCAGAGACCAGCTCCCCAACCGCGTACGCGGTCATCTCCTCATACGCGGTGGCACGGGACTTCCTGAAGTTGTCCCAACAGAAGGCCTCGAAGCTGTCGTGTGTCTTGCGGTAGAGACGCCGGGCCTTGATGTTCGCCAGAGACTTGCCCATGACCCACCAGGCGTTCTCGAACTGCTCGATGCCGCGCATGCAGAGCTGGAGAAGGCTCTCCTCCTCTGCGGTGAGCGGGCCGATGGCCTCGGTCTCTTCCGGTTCCGGCAGATCAGCCAGCGTCAGGGCCGGCCGGGGTCGTCCCTGAGCCACCTTCACGGGTTCCAGCACGGCGGGAACGTTCTCTGGGCTGCTGCCCTGGCTGGGGACGTCGCTGGCCCCGGCGCCCTCTTCGAGGTCGTCATCATCGAGGTCGGCGATACCGGGACGGCTCACGGGATCAGCCCCCTGTCCTTCATCTCGGTGACCAACTCGTCCAGGTGCGAGCCCGCTCCCTTCACAGCGAACGGAATCGCCTGGGAGTACTGCTGGAGGAAGGGAACCGTGGTGGTGAAGACATTCCACCCACGCTTGGCGAACCATTTACGGGCGTCGGGCACCGCCTTGGAGTTGGACTGGGGCGGGCAGCGATTGAGCAGCACCCACGTTTCCGGTGGCTTTGAGTCCAGGCGCAGCGGGGCGACATCGTCGAGAACCTTCCGCATGGGGAGATCACGGATGCGGTAGAGGTCGGCTGTCGACGGAGACGAGTTGAGGATCGCGAGGTCTGCGCAGCGCAGCACCGACGAGGTGACGCCCACGTGGTCTTCGGCGTGGCCGCAGTCGATCATGCCAATGGTGTCGGGCGGGAGGGTCTTCGGGACGTTCATGTGGAAGGTCTCGGACGCTGCGCCCAGCACGGGGAAGGGGAACTTGGCCTTCGCGTCCCACCTCGTGAGCTGTTGGGAGTGGTCGGCGTCGTAGCCGATCATCGGGTAGCCGCGCTCGTGCATGGCGTGTGCCAGGAATGCGGCGTTGGTCGTCTTGCCCATGGTCCTGGGACTTACGTGCGCGATGAGCATGCCGCGAGCGTACCGAGACCCGGCTCTTTCGCTGTCTCCCCGGTCGGGCTTTCCTCGTCTCGGCTTGAACAGCGCTGGCGGCACCGCCGCTTGGACCTGGGCGTATCTCATCACGACGTTTCGGCAATGGGGGATCGGGCGCTTCCTTCGGCCGCGGGCGCTGGTGGCGCGGCGTCACAGTGTCTGGTCTGAGACAGCGGCCTCGCAGAACTACTCCGTCCAGAGCAAGTACAGCGCGATGGGAGTCGGGTCGGGCGCCTTCCCGGTGATGACCCAGCGGTAGTAGTCGTGTGCGCTGACCACGTTGACCGTGATCTCGCCGTCCAGGTCGTACGGCTCAGAGACCGCACGCAAGTTCCAGGCGAACCCGAGGGGGTTGACCTGGATGATGCGCCGGCCGTGGAGGTGGGGAACAGTGCGGGCTGGTAGCGGGGTTCGACCGCCGGGGGTGCCGGGGCCCGGCGCGAGTCGACGTAGGAGGGCGTTCGGGTCGCTGGCGGGGACGGCCGCCGTAAAGGGACGCTCTGCAGATGCTTCGTAGGGCAGGCGGTGTTCGACCCATACCTGGTCGAGGGGGACTCGGCGTGCGGGGGCGGAAGTGCCGGGGGTGATGTGGGTGCGCCAGTAGTCGAGTTCTGGCACGACGTTGACCCAGCGGCCGGTTTGGTCCTGGTGGGCGTCGCCGAGGATGCGCAGGTCGTGGAGGGCTCCTAGGCCGTCGATGACGGCGAGAGCAGGCTTGCCGTGGAGTTCCGGAGGCATGTGGCGTGCGGGCACGGGGACGGCGGGGGGCGGTACGGCGCGGTACCACTCGCCTCCCTCGATCTCCAGGTCCGGCAGTTCCTCCATGTCCGCAGTATCCCGTGGGGCGTGCTTGGGCGGCAGCGGGCGCGGGGCGTATCTGCGCCGACGATGGTGGGACGGCATGCAAACAGGCCCGCGTCGGTACGGGGGAGAACCGGCGCGGGCCTGTGGTCACTGTGTCACGTTGCGGGGCGAGCCTGGCTGTCTTGGGCGTTATGCGTGTCGGTAGTGCTCGTAGGTGTCGATGCCGTCGCGATAGGCGGCAGGACCTCTCCCACAGCGGGGATCACTGTTCGTTGGGCAGCGGGCAGGTGCTCATCGCGGCGTCGATCAGTGGTGCGAGGGTTTCCTGGCAGGCGGCGGACGCGTCGAACAGCGCGGACAGGGTGTGGTCGGGGACGGCCGAGGCCTTGGCGGCGTCGGCCAGTTCGGCGATCTGCCGGGTGGTGGCGAGGGCCTGGTCGAAGAGGGTGAGCACGCGGGCCTGGATCTGGCGCGGGGTGACCGGCTCGGGGTCGGTGCGAAAACTGCGCGGATCGAGGGTGGTGTCGATCTGTCCGGCCAACCTTGTGCCGAGGGCGTGCACGTCGCCGGTGGTTTCGGGCTCCGGCGGGCGAGGCCTGCGCAAGGGGATACGGATCACGGTGGATTCCTCCGGTGGTGCGAAGGGGGTGGGGAGGGGGTGGGGAGGGGCCGGAGCACGGGGTGTTGGGCAGACATGCGGTCGTCTCCCGTGCTCCGGCGGTCGGTGGGGTTCAGGTCAGCGTGTGGAGGCAAGCCAGAGCTCGAACCGGTGTTGTTTCCAGGTGAAACGCGCGCTGAGGTAGCGACGGCCGCCGGGGCGCTGTCGGACGGCGAGGGTGCCGCCGCACAGCCGGTGCGTCTGGCGCAGGATGCTGACGGCGGAGTCGCCGCGGTCACCGAACTGTCCGCGGACGAGGCCGTCTTCGATCTCCCAGCGGGCCATGGGCGGCAGTTGAGCGCCGTAGGTGTCGAGGAGGTCTGTGAGGGCGCGGACGGCGGCGATGGTGCGGGCGATGTCCTGATCAGCGTGCGGGCTGCAGGTGGTGTCCATGGCGGTCACCGCGTCGTGGTGGGCTGGCTGAGGTCGCACAGCCGTAGCCACAGCTTCCGGGCTGCGGCGTCGGCGAAGTGGTGCCATGCCTCGGCGCGACCTGCCCAATCGTCGAAGGAGCGGCCGCCGCCGATGCCGCCGTCGGCGGGTGTCCGTTCGGCTGCGGCTGCTTTCTCGTAGGCCTCGGCCAGTGCGGGGACGACAGTGGCTGGGGAGGGCACGAAGTCGGTGACGGAGACGGCCGCTTGGCGGGGTGTTTGCCCGGCGTGGAGGGCGAGGAGGGAGGAGGCGGTTCCGTAGGCGTAGGCGTAGGCCGCACGGTTCCACACGCGGCTCAGGCTCATCGCGAGACCGTGATGGGAGAAGGCGACCTCGGCCAGCGTGCCGGCGTAGGGATGGTGCGGCGCGCCGCCCTGCAGCACGATGGCGGAGAACAGCGTGTGGTGGTCGGCGTTGATGTGGATGGCGTCGGTCTCGGAGCGCAGCGCGGTGGCCGTGCGCAGTGCGGTGCGGAAGGCGCTGCGAGAGCGGATGGTCGCCGCTTTGAGGGATTCGATGCTGCCTGCGAGTTCGGCAGGCCAGCGGGGGGTGTCGGACATGAGCATTGCTCCCTGGTGTTGGGCAGGGTGTGCGGGTGGATCGGTCAGCTCGGCGGGCGTCCGGTGGTGAGTCGGGCGTGGTGTTCCCGGTCGAGCCGTTTGAGGGTCAGCCGCTCTTGGCGGTGAGCGTGGAGACGGTCGAGCCGCTGATGCCGAGGAGAGTGCCTGCGTCCCGGACGGACATGTTGCGGTCGACCATGATGCGCGCGAGCGGCCCGGCGGCCGTGCGCGCCTCCTCGGCCAGACGGTCAGCGGCATCGCGCAGTTCGCGGGCCTTGGTGACCCGCGCGTCCAGGTCGGGGTCGCCGAGAGAGCGGGTGACCTCCAGCCGCAGAGCCTCGACTGCGAGCCCCTGCGACTGGGCGATGGCATCGGCCACGTGCCGCTCCAACTGACTGAGCGAGCGGTTGACGGCGTTGACCTGCGGCAACTCGTCAACCTTTGCGCTCCACCTGCCCGTCGGCCCGAAGACCAGACGGACATGGAAGGTGGTGTTGGATGCGGCGGTCATGGGATCAGGCGGTCCTCTCGATGAGTACCCCGGCGACGCGGGCGACTTCGAGCAAGTCGTCGTCCTCGGTGCCGGGGGCGGCGGTGAGGCGGCGGACCCGGTCGGACAAGGCGGGCAGAACGTCGGCAGCGGCGGTCAGCACCGAGATGTCGTCGGGGGCGGTGGCCAACTCCGCGAGGATCATCGCGCAGTCCTTGGCCTGTTGGGGCTCGATTCCGGCCTCAGGGGTGATGGTGGACAATGGGGCACCTCTTTGTTGAGGGCGGGGCGCGGCGATCGTTGGGAAGCGGGAGCCGCGCCCTGCGTGGTGAGGGGGTGTCGGAGAAACCGACACCCCCATACTGTTTAGCGGCTGGACACTTGTCAATCGCCTGGACACTTCCGTGTCGGTGTGTCGGCCACGCCATCCAGTCAGCGGTCTTCACCGGTTCACCGGCAGGCATCCGGCTTCTCGTTGTTCGGGGCTCTATCCCCCCAGGGGGAGGGGCTTGAGGGCGTTCTGCGGCAACCGGCCGAATTTCAGCCCCTCTTGAGTGGCGTTGTAGGGCCGCACCCGCACATCCAGCCCTGTGTGCGGTGCCTCGACCAGAGTGCCCGGGGCCACCACCATCATGACGTGACCAGGTCCGGGCCCTTGTTCGTTCCAACCCGAGAAAACAAGGTCGCCGGGCTGTTCCTGACCGCTGGGTACCGGCAGGGCGATGCTGTACATCTCTTGGCTGGTGCGGACGTTGAGCTGGTATCCGGCCTTACGCCAGGCGTAGATGACCAGTCCTGAGCAGTCGAAGGAGTCAGGGCCGGTCGCGCCCCACTCATACGGCTTGCCCACCTGTTGTAGTGCGGTGTTGAGGACCTGATTGACCGCGGCCGAGCTGGTGGCGCCGACGGGTGCGCACCCGTCGCTGCTGATCTGCTGGGTGCCGGACGGGGCGACCGCGCCGACGATCTGCACGGCCTGCTGCTCGTGCGCGGCGTAGGCGTTGGGGAACCCGGAGGCCTGCACCGCCTGGGCCGCCTGCGTCACGGACATGTCCTGCCAGTTGGGGACTTTGAGCAGATGGGCGTAGAAGTTCCTGCTCGCGTACTGCGGGTCCATGATCTGGTCGCGGGATCCCCAGCCGGCGGACGGCCGCTGCTGGAACAGCCCAAGCGAGTCCAGGTCGCCGTGATCCAAGTTGTGCAGATCGCTTTCCTGCAGGGCGGTAGCTATGGCGACGATCTGACCCTTCAGAGGCACGCCCATACCTACTCCGACACCGACAATGATCTGGGAATTGCGGACCTGATCGGTGTCGAGTCCGAGGCCTCCGGTGTTCTTGTCGCCAGTCAGAGAGACGCCGTTCACCGCGCAGTCGACGTTCGACATGCCCGTGGTGGCGTTGCTGGAGGAAAGCCAGCCTCCGGCGGCCACGACGGCCACCAGGACGGCGGATGCCGCCCCGGTGGCCGCTATCGCCAGCATCCGGCGACCGACCGGTGAGGTGGCCGCCCAGGCGGCGGGAGCTGCCATCACTCCGCCGCCTGGGCACCCGGCCGCAGGTCACTGACCTGCCATCCGCCGGTGCCGTCTGCGGTCAGCGTGACCGAGACGGTGCCGCCGTCGGTGGGCACCGCGACCGAGGTCTGGTCGCTGCTGCCGGTGTCGGTGAGCTTCAGTGTTCCGGTGATCTTTGTGGCGTGGACGTTGGAGGGATCGACGCTGCCCAGGGAGTTGGCGAAGTCGGTGGTGGCGTACCGGGTGACGCCAGCCAGCCACTCGTCCTTCTGGGCGGGGTGGGATGCCCAGGCGGTCACGAACGCCCGCGCGGTGTCGATGGCTTGTGAGTAGTTGGTCGCGGTCGACGAGGGGGAGGCCGAGGTGTCCGGTGATGTGCTGGCCGGTGCGGAGGTGGGGGAGGACCCGGCGGGGGCGGCGTGCCGGTGCCCTGTCCCGGAGTGGTTGATCGCGCTGACCGCGATGAGGACCGCGATGACGGCGATGGTGCTGACGAGCAGCCGCTTGGCGCTGTAGAGGGGCCAACGCCAGGCCTGTCCGAGCAGATCACGCACTATCGGTCTCCCTCGGGTTCACCCAGGCCGAGGCTGGGGTGCTGGCGCTGGCTGGGGTCGGGGGTGCGGTCGTCGCGGACGACGTATCCGCGGTCGTCGGGGTTGTACAGGACGTAGACCTGGTGGCCGTCCGGGTCCGCCTGGGGCTGGACCACGCGCGGGTGCGATACGGGCTGCACCGCGTCATCGGTTTGCTGTGGCTCGGCGGTAGCGGAGCCGGAGGGCAGTTGGGGCGCCCTGGCGGGCGCGGGAATGGCGGGCGCCGGACGGGGGCTGGGCAGCGGGGCGTTGCCGACCGGGCCGGTGGGCGCGCCGCTGCTTCGGTGGCCGTTTGCGGTCGGTGCTGAGGTGTTGGCGGGTGGCAGGGAGTTGCCGCTGCGTACGGGGTCGGCCTCCCAGACCTCCCAGCCGTCGACGTCCCAGATGCCGTCGCCGAGGGGCTGGTGGCGTCCGGTGCCGTGGGGGGCGCTGGGGATGGTGTCGGTCTCGTAATCCCCGTACAAGTCCGGGCTGCCGCCGCCGTTGTTCCTGGGGCCGCCGGGCGGCGGGGTGGGGTTGTTGCCGGAGGTGCTGGCGCCGGTGCTGGAGTCCCACCAGTCGCCCCAGTTGGGCTGACGGCCGCCGCCGTAGCCGGTCTCCTCTGGGCGAGTTTGGGATTCGACGGTGTCGTTGAGATCGTCGATCGCGCCGGTGTTGCGGCGCATGAGTTTGCGCATGTAACGGGTGGTCAGGTAGTGCTGGGCGGCCGACTTGGCGAACCGGCCCGGCGCGCCGAGCGGGCTGACGCTTTCAGTGGCCCAGTCGCGGTTCGGGTTGACCATCACCATGAAGCGCCGGAAGGGCTTGGACAGCGCCCACAGGACCACGTCGATGATCAGGAGTAGGACGATCTGCATCCAGCCGGGGATACCGCTGTTGGACGCCATGATCTTCTCGGTGGCCAGGACGGACAGCCCCCCGCACAAGCTGAACAGGGGCACGTTGATGACGGCGGCCATGATGGAGGTGAAGGCGTTGCGGACGACGCCGGAGGTGCGCTCGTGCGCGCCGACGACGCAGGCCGCGGGCAGCAGGATGATCACAAATCGGATCAGCAGCAGACCACCGAAGATGATCAGATCGGCGAGCAAAGAGTAGGTGTTGGCCGCGATCGATCCGAAGCAGCTCATCACGGCGGCACCGAGCCGTCCGGGGGTGTGGCCGGTCAGGTGCCCGTAGGCGGCCGGATCCTCCTTTTGGATGGTGGCGGCGATCGCCTGGAACTGCTTGTTCTTGGTGGCGACGACCTTCTGCCGGTCCGCTTGCGGGAGCCGGTCCTCAGCCCAGGTCAGCGCCTGGGAGTCGAACAGAGCCATGCCGTACTTCTGGGCGGTGGGGCTGGTGGAGCTGCCCAACTCGCCGCGTAGCCACTGCTCATACAGCACGCTGCGCACCAACATGTTGCCGTGTGCGGTGGCCGGGGCCTGGTCGCCGCTGCCGTCGCCGTTGCCGCTTTGGGCCAGGTGCTGGTCGATCTGCCCGACCGTGCTCTTGATCGTGGAGTCGGCGAAGTGCGAGGCCTGGATGGGGTACGAGAAAACGCCGGCCGCGACCGTCATGACGATCAACGCCCATCCGGCGCCCGACAGGGCGCGCGGCAGGTCGCGCTTGCGGGCCTGGAAGACCAGGATTCCGCCGAGCAGGACGAGCGAGGGACCGATCCAGGGGTCGAAGATGGCCTCGTGAACGGCCTTGGTGGCCTGCTCGATCATCGGGTCGAGGCTGCCGAGGAAGGAAGGGTCGGTGACCTTCTGGCGCATCTGGACGGTCAACGCGGTCCACGTCTTCGCCCACGTGAACACGTCATTGGCCATCCAGTTCTCGAACGCCCCGTTGGGATCGCGGACGGAGCCGCCGCACCCCAGGTCATAGGTGTTCCAATGCAATCCCGCATAGCCGTACTGCTCGTACAGGTGAGAGGTGGCGTCCTTGGCGCCGGGATCTCGTGGGGTGGGGGTGCGGGCCGGGCCGGAGTCGATCCCGCCGAGGATGCCGTCGCCGGGTGCCTCAAGCGGTGGCGGGGACTTGCAGTCGCCCGTGATGTTGTCCAGCAGGCCACCGCCGCCGTTGTCACCACCGCCGATCCCCTTGCAGTACGCGCTGATCGGGCCGGCATCCGCGCACGGCTTGCCGTTGCTGTCGGTGCCCTGCGGTGGTTTGCAGAACTGCTTGGCGACCCCGGACAGCTGGTCGCAAGGGTTGTTGCTCCCGCCGCCCTTGTTGGCGTCCTTTTGGGCCTGCTTCTCGCAGGCCTGCTTGAGTGCCGGGCTGATCACGTCGACACACGGGTCAGGCTTGGGGTCGGCATGGGTCGTGGGTGCCATCGGCCCCATGACCATCAACAAAGGCGCGGCGAGCATCATCACGATGCTCATCACGACGCCGATGCGCCCGACGCGCAGCCGCCTTGTCACGGAACGGAGCATCACCGTGCCCCCTTGACCAGAGACTGCACCGTGCTGTTTGTCCACGGGTTGGCCTCACCCGATGCGGAGTGGCTCTTGTGGGGGTCGGCGGTGGAGTCCAGGGCGTTCAGCAACGCGGGACGGTTGATGGTGACGGTGATCCGTTCAATGCCGCCCGCGCCGTCGGCGTAGATGAACTCCCGGTTACGGCGGCGGTCTTTTGCGTCATGGGCCTGGGCGGACAGCTCGGCCAGCATCGCCTCGTATCCGTTGTCCGGCTCAACACCGAGCAGTTTGAGCGCGGAACGCTGGGCGGCCTGTCCGGTGGTGCGGCCGACGAAGACGGAGTCGACCCAGTTGGTGATGCCGGAGGCGTAGACGTCCTCACCGTCCTGCGTGCTGAGCAGAACGCGGGCGTTGTGCTTGCGCGAGTCCCGGCCGCTCTTGCGCATCAGTTCACGGCCCGAGGAGACGCGTTGCATCTCGTGGCACTCGTCCAGCCACAGGCCCTTGCGTTCGTGCAGGTCCCGGGCGTAGATCGAGCGCTGGGCGTACCAGCCGGCCAGGTAGAGCAGCGGGACGGAGTACCGCTCCTCCATCGACCAGTCCTCGCGCGCGGTCTCCGCGTTGGGCAGGCTCAGGCCCTTCAGGCTCATCACCACCAAGCGCCAGTGCCGGGTCTGGTACTGGTCGTCCCCGGCGTCGACCGCCGGGAAGATGAGCTGTCCTTGCGGCAGGGCCGCGGCCGAGTCGAGCAGGTCAGCGATGTTGCGCGCATGCTCTTCGTAACTGCCCTCGATCCGGCGCAGTTCGGCGATGATGTCGCGCGGAGAAGCGTGCGCGGTGGCCGCTGCCCGCTCAGCGGCCTTGAGCACCACCATGTACGTCTCGGGGGTCGCGGCGATCTGCGCGGGCAGCAGCCCGAGCAACACATCGACGGCGAGGGTGCGCCGGTGACCGGCCGCACGCTGGAGCTCACGCCGGTAGGCAGCCTCAGCGGCGGCCTCGCGGTCGGCCTCCTGCCAAAACTGGTCGGTGGTGTAGTGGCTGCGCTCCGGGTCCGGCACGATCCGGAACGGGTTGAGGGTGCCCGGCTCCGCGTTCATCAAGTCGATCGCCTTGGAGTAGGGCCGCAGCTCCGGCAGTTCACAGATCCGGCCCACCGGCCCGGACGGGTCGAGAACGACCCACGGCACGCCCATCAGGCTGGTGTTGTAGACGGTGTCCCCGCCCAGTGCGGTCTTGCCGCTGCCGAGGGTGCCCACGATGGGGGTGAGGCCGGAGGACTCTCGCACCTCCTGAGCGTGCCAGGGATGCCACATGACCGGCCGCCGAGAAGTACCGGAGGTGAAGCCCAGATTGAAGCCCCTCCGATCGCCGACGGCCGCCGAGACCGCCGGGAGGGAACCAGCGAGGGTGGTGATCGGCATCCGGCGCTTGTAGGCCTCGGTGCTCAACGGCTCGCCGGGGATGAACTCGCGGGCGAGTGCGTACTGCCCGGCCGGGCGCACCACCGTGATGTGCTCCCCGTACAGGTCGCTCACCTTCTTGATCCGGTCGCGCAGCCGCTCTTCGTCAGTGGCGGCGATGGCGACCCGGAACCAGCCGCGGATACGGGTGTTAAGCCCGGACGGCCCGGAACGGGTCTCGTCCTCGATCACCTGGCCCTGGGCGGACTGGCGGGCCAGCGAGATCGGCACCTCGACGCCGTGCTCCTGGTGGTGCCTGACCTGGTGACGGATCTGGGCGAGCTGGCCGCGGATCTCATCGCCCGCCTCAGCACTGACGCGCACATCGATGGTCGCGGCCAGCTCGTAGGGAAAGGGGAGTTGGTCCAGGCGCTGCAGCCAGGGTCCGGAGACCTCCGGGATGGGGGGCAGTTCCATCCGTCCGAGGGTGAGCACCGAGACGTACCGGCTGACCGGCTGGCCCTCTCGCTCGCCTGAGACCACGATGTGCGGCGCGTACGGCGAGGGGGCTGCCCACTCGATGCCTGAGGTCCATTCCGCCAGGTCGGTCGGCTCCCACATGTCGGTGGGCTGTTGCCGGAGGTCCAGTGGTGCGGGCAGGCACAGGCCGAGCGAGCGGGTCATGAGCCAGTCCATGTCACTGGCGGTGGCCGGGGTGGCGTCCATGCCGTGCCCAGCCATGATCCGGTCGACGTCCCCGATGTCGCGCTGCAGTCCTGCGATCTCGCGCTCGATGGCGGTGCCGATCAACTTCCGGGCGGTGCGCCCGAGTTGGGTCAATTTCCCCACGCGCACCCCGTAGTAGACGATTTTGTCGTCCAGCGGCAGGCGGGCGACTTTGACCTGCTCCTCGGCGAGGTACTGCCGCCAGCTCGGCAGGGGATTGATGACGGAGTTATCGAGTTCCTGCGCCCAGCGGGCGACGGGGTAGGGGCGGTGGGTGACCCGGATGTGCAGGCGACGCCCGGTCAGCTCGGACAGTCGGCTGGCGTGGGCGGTGATCAGGGCGTTGCGGTCGGCGATGGTACGGAAGGACCACCGCTGTGGGCTGGCGACGTACCAGGCGGTGACGTGTCCGGACCGTGTGATGGTCAGGTTGCCGATGATGTCGGACAGCAGAAGGCCGGTCGGTTCGCTGCGGACCTCGGCGGTGGCGTCCTGGCGTGTGGTCAGGCGCTGGATCAGGGTGCGGCGCTTGCGGTCTTCAGTGGTGGGCGCGGTGGGTGCGGTGGGTGCGGTGCGCTTCAACGAGGGGCTCCCTCGGTCGACCTGTGTTGGGCAGGTAGCGGTAGGGCAGGTGGTGCGGTCAGTGGCCGGGCGTGCGGCGGACGGATGTCAGGGACATCTGGGTCGTGGTGGCCGGGCGTGCGGCGGGGCGGTGGGCGCGGACCTCGTGCCAGAAGGTCTGGATCAGCGCTTTGACGGTGTGCTCATGGGTGACGTGGCGCATGACGTATCGGGTGGTGCCGATGACGGCGATGAGCCCGTAGACCGCCGGCCAGAAGCCGATGATGCCCAGCTTCTTCTCGGTGATCAGCATGAGTAGCAGCAGGACGCCGCCGACGGCGTAAGCCTGGTAGCGGGCGCGCCAGGGCAGAGTTCCGCGCGGTGGGCCGAGGAAGACGTCGTCGACCTCGTACACGGCGTCGTCTGTGGGCATGCGCATGGGTCAGCTCCAGATCAGGCCGAGTAGCCAGCCGCCGATGTTCTGCGCGTTGTTACCGGCGCCCATCGCCATCACGCCGAGGCCGAGCAGGACGACGGAGAGCGTCACCAAGCTGCCCGCCCAGTCCTTGGCTTTCGCCCGGAAAACGATGATCAGGCCTGCGATGACGCAGGCGATTTGGACGACGTTCGCCTTGATCCAGTTGTTGAGGCCGGTGGTGGATGCGGCGGCCAGGTCCACGAGATGGGGGTGGAGGGGGTGCACAGCTGTCTCCTCGATGCGCTGCGGGAATCCAGGTCACGCGCGTCAAATCGCGTGTGACTTACGGGATATGGGTAACCAGGATAGGCTGTCAAGCGCCTTCTGCGAACCCCAAATACCCACCATTACGAGGGATGTTCGCAGCTCAGAGACTCAGCCCTACCATGTCGCGTGTAACCAAAACCGGGTGGTCGGTCAGATATGGCGGCCGGAACAGGTGGAACAGGCATGTGGATTGGCGTGGGCAAGCACAAGGGCGGGGTCGGCTGCACCGTCAGCGCACTGGAGCTGGCGTATGCGGCGACCAGACGCACGATCCATGGCCGACCGCGCCGCGTCGCCATCCTCGACCTCGACCCGCAGGGCAACGCCACCGACGTGCTGGAGCCCAAACAGCGCCGCATCGGCATCAAGGACGTCCTCGCCCCGCCCGACCCGGCGACCGCCCGACCGCTGGCCCTGCGAGACGTCCTGATCCCAACGGCCTGGGACAACGTCCTCCTGGCACCCGCCGACCGCCACCTGGCCAACAGAGAAACAGACTTGACGCCGCATGGAATTGCGACGCTGCGCCGTGCCCGGCTCTCTGGGGAAATCGCCGACATGGTGGACGACGTGGTCATCGACCTGCCTCGTGATATCGGACGGCTTGCCGCGACCGGACTCCTCGGCATGGAACATCTCTTCATCTGCGCGCAGGCATCCATCTGGGGCGCACAAGGGGCGGAAGAGATGCGCTACACCGTCAGGCGGATCAGTGAGAAAGGAAACCCGGAACTGGCCATAGCGGGCATTGTCGTTGCGGCTTATGACGACGCTCGCGACTCCCGGCGAGTTCTGGAGTCCATGAAAAGCAGATTCGGGAATCTACTACTGGACCCACCCGTACCCCGGAAAGTTCGGGTGCGGGAAGCGGTCGAAAGCTACCACACGCCATGCCGTGAATTCGGCGGACGGGATCTGGAGGAAGTCGCCGATGTCTACCAGAAGTTCTATGACAGCCTTCTCGCGCAGGACGGGAGCGCGCGGTGACGGATGAGGCGAAGGAGCAGAGCCGAGCGGGAAAACGCACCGGAAAGCGAGTACGGAACGAGCCCGCCGAAATCTACGAGCGGATCGAGCCGGACCCGGTTGACGTCATCCTCGCTCCCGACACGACAGCGCCCCCGTCACCGCGACCCGACACGGGCGGCGTCCCCGGACCCCGCGACGTCACCGGTTCGCGACACGACAGCCAGGCGACGACACGCCAAGGCGACGAGCCAGCCGCCGCTGACGCGTCAGCCGAGGGCGACATGTCGCCACCGAAGGCGGCGCCCTCTCATGACGCGTCAGGCCCCGAAGAAGGGGAGAGCGTGACGCCGACACCCGTACCGAAGGCGCGGCTCCGCACAGCGAAGAAGACCCCCGCTGTACCGGGCCGCAGCCGCCGCGAGAAGACTGCGCCGGACCCAGCCCCAGAGCCAGCCGACTCGCCAGAGCAGGATCCCGTGAAGCCCCAGACCTACTCGATGACCGAACCCCTCATCGAGCGGCTGAAGTCCGCGGTATGGCACACGATCCAGAAGCCGGACGGCTACCACAACGTCTCCCAGCTCGTCCGAGCCGCCGTCGATCAAGAGGTCACGCGGCTGGAAGCCAAGTACAACCATGGCCGCCCTTTCCCGAAGGTGACCACCCGCCTGCCGACCGGCCCAAGCCCGGAAGGCGCGATGCGGGGAGCCCAGATCCGGGCCCGCAACCGCCGACGGGCCTCCGAACAAGACCCGGATCACGATGACAGCCCGTGACGAAAAAATCCCGCCTCAAGGGGCGGGTAGCGCCTGCAAGCTGAGCCCTCATTAGCTTGCTTTGCGGCGCTAAATCAGCCTCAGCTTAGCAGCGCTGTCAAGCCCTGCAGAGAAGGGGCGCGCATCACCTCAGGTCACCACAGGAGGGGACACCATGGCACCACCCAGCCCCACCCCCAGCACGGCGGAACGCTCACCCGTGATCTCCGCCCTCATGTACGGCCTCGGCATTGCCCTCATCGGCGGCGCCGCGACCAACATGCTCCACCAGCCGCAGCTCTTGATCCCCGTCCTTGCTGCTGCCATCGCCGTCGCTGTGATCGGCTCCCTCATCGGCACCTGGCACCGCCAACGCCGCCGGCCCGTCCGCGATCTGACCACAGCACTCGCCCCGGTACTGCGCGTGGACTCGACCGACGGAATGCTCAAGGCACGCCGTCGGCGGCACGGTGTTCCCACCCGGCTGACGATCAAGTACCCGGCCGTCTTCGACGAGCGAGACGAGAAGGCACGAGCCGAGATCCGCGACATCATCGCCACCCGCCTCGGCGGCGACGTCGAGGCGACATGGCAGCCCCCGAAACGACGCGTCATCGTCACTATCGACCCCACCCCTGGCGCGACGGACATCCACGACAGCAGCAAGGCCACCGCCCCCGTCGCGTCAAGCGACACCGAAGCCCAAGCTCTCGTCCGCGCCCGAGCGACAGAGGTCGTCCAAGCCATCATGGGCGCGACATCCCGCATCACGCAGATCGACTTCGACGGCGGCACTGACGCCCCTGTCGCCCTCCACGTCAGCTACGCCACCACCTCACGCGACCTCAATGCGGTTTACCGGCAGAAAGTCCTGCTGCAGGTAGACAGCAAAACCCCCGGAACCTGGCGCGATATCTGGGACTTCGAGAACAGCAGGGTCCGGTTCGAACTCCGGCCTCCCTTCCCCCGGAACGTCCCCTACCCAGTGCAACACCCCCGCGAATACGGAGTCCTGCCGTATGCGGCAGGTGCAAACGGTGAGATCATCTCCTGGAAGCTGGGGGCCAAGCGCCCGCACTTCCTCGTTGTCGGCCCGACCGGTAGCGGTAAGACGGTGCTGATCCGCGACATCGTACTGAGCGCCGTGCTTCAGGGAATTCCCGTCATCCTGTGCGATCCGAAGCGCACCGAGTACCTGGACTTCGCACACTTCCCGGGTGTGATCCTGGTGACCGACATCGCCGATATCGCCGATGCCATTCAGCGCTTCCACGACCTGATGGAAGAGCGCTACGCGGAGATCGAAGCGGGACTCATCGCATCCGGGGCCCACAGCAAGTTCCTGTTCATTCTTGACGAATACGCTGTGTTCAAGAAGCTCGTGAACAAGCTGTGGGAAGACAAGAAGAAGGAGCAGGAGAAGCCGCCCAAGAGGACCACGCACCCCTGCCTGGACGACTGGAGCAACCTGGTGCTGATGGTCCGCGGCGCCGGAGGGCACCTCGTCCAGGGCCTGCAACGGCCCGACGCGGACGTGACGGGCGGCGCCGAACGCGACTCCTTCCGGCAGCGCCTCGCCCTCGACCAGCACACCCCCGAGACCGCCAAGATGATGTGGAACAACTCCCGCATCGGCACTGACCTGCCCAGCGTCCAGGGACGCGCGATGGCGGACACCGGCCGGACCAACCACCCCGAAGAGGTCCAGGTGCTGCGGATGATCCCGCCGTCCGTCGACGGGCACACCGAAGAGGACGCATGGATCTGGGAACACGCCCGTGAGCAGGCATCCAACCCGGAACTGTGGAAGGAGGTCTACATCCCTGACGCCCTGCTGGAACTCAAGGCCCGCCGCGAGCAGCGAATGGCGGTGCAGCGCGCCCGCCTCGGCATCCGGCCCGGAGCAGAAGCACCTGCCGAACCGGTCTCGCTGGCCAAGGCCTCGACGTCAGCCGACGCCTCCGAGCCGGCCGACGCCCCTGACGACGCAACGCCGCCCAGCCCGGGGCGGAGCGAAGAGGACCAGGACGTACAGCGCCTGGAGGACGTTGGACTGTACGAGCTCGAAGTTGGCGACGTGGTGATGCTGGAGGACGAGACCGGGATCCCCTGCATCTGCACCATCGATGACATCGACTACAGCGAGGGCGACGACGGCGAAGAACTGGTCGACCTCACCTACACCACGGAAGAAGGCGAGCAGGAGGTTCGCACCTTCAGCACCGATCAGAGTCTCACCCGCAGGACCAAGACGGGCTGACAACGGACGGCTGGCACGGCAGCGAGGCCGGAAGCCGTGTGATGGCCGTGTCGGTTCAGAACGGTAGCGGCTGGCATCGGCAGCCCGCCGAGCCACAGCGATCCGCAGACCGCTCTCCGGGGATGGCGAAGGCCCGGAACCCCCGATCGGCTGGTTCCGGGCCTTCGCCACATGTCCTACCGCTTGTCGGCCGCTTCGGGGATGATCCCCTCCTTCTTCATCCGGCTCACGTGGCGCTGCATCGTGCGCGCCCCGAACGGAGCTCTCTCCGCCAACTTCTGTGCTGCCGGAACGGGGCGACCTTCCCGGAGGTATTCCATGACGATCTCGATCGCCTTCTCGTAGTTGTCGTCCCGACGCTGGGCAGCCTCAGCCTCCTCACGCTGCTCCCGCTCGTCCGCCGTCTCCAAGGAAGGCGGTTCGGGGAGCACTGTGCTGGACACGACGAGCGCGGTCATCGGCTGGGGCGCGTCGCCCTCAGGCGGCATCTCCGCCCGCCGGATACCGACCGGAAGCGCGGTCTGCTCCTCCGGCAACTCCAGCTCCCTCTGCGCCGGGATAGAGGCCGGGATCGCGTCGAGCTGCTCGACGGAGACACCGCCAGTCGTAGGGACCGGGTGGGGAGTGGGGCGCGTTCCGTCACGCACCATGTCGGCGGTGAGCTTGCCCAGCAGCAGGTACATGCGCAGGTCGAGCGGAGCCTTCCGGCGCCATCCGCGGCCGTACTCCTTGCGCAGGGCGGTCATTGCCAGAATCCGCTGCTCTTCCAGGCCCAAGGCCACCGTGTACGACCTGATGTCCCACAGACGCATACGCCGGTACATCGCTGCCGTGGACGGGAGGGCGAGCAGCCAGCGGGAGAGCGGGATGGAGTCGACGAGCTCCCCAGAGGCGGCGCCGATGCGCACTCGGTAGGCGTGGGCAGCGATCTCGGTTGCTGCGACCCACAGCGACGGCAGCACCCCATGGGCGACCTTCGCTTCCACGGACGCCGACGTCTGCGCGTTGAGGTAGATAGTGATGCCGGTCAGACCGTACGGCACCCACCGCACCCACCACAGCGGCATCTTGAGCCGGACCAGCAGCAGATACGCCAGACCAAACACCGGGATGGCGATGTCGATGGCCACAGGCACGATCCACGGATGCGAGAAGCCCCGCGACTGCATGTACCTACTCACCGCGTCGAACGAGGAGTACAGCCCCAACGCGCCCACACCCAGGGCTCCAAGAACGATCGCCCCCAGGACAACCCACTCGAAGCGGCTGAGCTGCGGAAGCTCCCAGGCCCCCGCACCGGAGGCAGTCTCCTCGCTTCCGCTAGGGGCTTGTACAGCCTCGATCTCTTCCATCCTCCCCAACCTCCTCTGTGGCGGCCTGGCATGACCGTATGCGACAAGCGGAACCATCATAACGGCCATGTCGCACAAGTTACATGTAACTTGACGCCGGATCAGCGGTGGGGACGTCGCTGCGAGGCCTCAAGTGGTGAACCCCTGCGCAGAGGACACCGGTCGAGGCCTCGCGATGCCGCTTCGATGGGGCAGGCAGCCATGCCCCATCGGGCAACTACCAGGTCGGCCCCTCCGTTCGCCGTTCAGAGTGCGGAATAGGCGGCAAGGCATAAGCGCAGCGAAGCATGATGAATTCAAGCTGACGGAAATTGACCAGCCTGCCGTTCGGGACAACGCCGAGGATTTCCACTCTGCCGGTTGACGCTGGTCAAGGCGAAGGCAGTTAGTCGGGTTCTACTCGCCGTACGGTTGAGCGTTGACGCGATTGCGGACGGGTTGGAGGCCGGAGTGGATGACGAGCGCGAGGCAGAAGAGGTCTGGGTCCTCGCTCGCGGTGCCCCGGCCGGTCGGGGCACCGCCGTAGGCGGCCGACCGGATCAGGGAGAGAACACGTCGTGGCCGAACGGGTGCTTCGCCAGCGCGGCCTGCGCCGCCTCGGCGCCGTGCCAGCGGCGATCGGACGCGGGGGAGGGGATCGTTTCCGGTCCGTGCGCCAGCAGGTGCCGGGCCAGGAGGGCGACGTCGCCGGGATCGGCCCACGGGGCGAGGGGCAGCGCCCGGTGCCGCTCTGGGACGCCGGAGTACGGCACGTCGGTGTACACCCAGCCGTCGGGGAACCGGGCGAGCGTCAGACCGATGGGCCAAGGGTGGGTGTTGGCCGGGTTGTTGTCGGACCATTCGATGATGCCGATGTGCTGGCGCGTCCCGCCGTGGTGGCGGGCGGCGCAGTGCCAGACGTCGGTCCGCACGCCATCGGCCTCCAGGGACCGCTCGATGGCGTGCAGGTAGCCACACAGCGGCGATTCCATTGGCATCGAGTTCAGCCCTCCCGCACCGTGCCGCCAGCACTCGCGGGGACCAGGACGTCACCGCGGCCAGCCATGTACGTCACCACCGCGCCCGGCACCTCCCGCGACGGCACCGGCCCCACCAACGAGGCGGGCAGCACCGCTTCCTGCGCGGCCAGCAGCTCCGCCAGACGCTCCCCGGCACCCGCCGGGCCCGTCACAGCCACCCGCACGCCGTACGCACCCACAAGGCCGTACGGTGGCTGTTCTTCCGCCTGTCGGCGCCTGCCCCGGCTCTCGCCGGGGCGACCCACGTCCACGGTCTCCGCCATGCGCTTCAGGCACAGCCACAGCCGGTCCGCGGTTCCCGGCGGCCACGGGGTCCGCAGCTCGCTGGTGGCGGGGTCCAGCTCGCCGCGCCACTGCGCGTACCGGTCCGCCACCCCGTCCGGCCAGTTGCGCCCGTACCGGTGCCATACGCCCGGCTCCCGCGGCGGGTTCGGCTCCAGCTCCACCGGGTGCCCCAGCTCGCTCAGGCGCTCCAGGACCGTCTGCAGCGGCCCCCAGACGACCCGGCGTCGCCCGGCGAACACTTTGCCCAGCTTCGTGCCACCGACCTCCGGCGGCACGGCGTCGGCGGGCGCGCCCTTGGTGCGGGGACCGGCCAGCCGCACCAGCAGGTCCAACAGCCGCTTCCCGTTCTCATCGACGACGTGCACCCGGGCCGCGAGCGGTGGGCGCTTCCGGCCCGATGGCGTCGGCTCGGCGTCCACCAGCTCCACCCACACAACCGCCAGCGACCCGGACGCGAACAACGAGCGTGCCCACGCGGCGTTCGCCACGCGCCGCTCGCGCAGCTCGATCTGGGTGTCCACCACCATCGCGATCCGCCAGCACATCGCACACAGGTACCGGCCCTGCCGCTCCGACAGCGGCAGCTGGCACTGCGCCCCGCAGTCCGTGCACACCCGAACCGTCGCCGACCGTCGCACCTCGGCAGACGCCAGCTGCACGCCGGAGGCCTTCGTCGGCTTCGACTCCCGCACGTCGTACAGCTCGACGTCCATCTCCTTGTCGCGGAAGTCCCGGCCCGCCACGTAGCCCCGGACCGCTCCGGCTGGCTCTCGGGGAAGATCGGCCCGAGCCATCTGGCTCTTCGACGCCAGGGTCCACGGGACCTCGCTCCACCGGCTGTACCAGGGCGGTGCGGGCTGCTCGTGCGCCATCTGCTGCTCCGTCACGTTGCGTCGCCTCCAAGGGTGTTGGACGGCGTCCTCGGCAACGCCGGCTCCTAGGGGGAAGATAGACGCTTCTGACGGCGCCACGCAACTCATACAACGCTCTGACCAGTAGTTTTCTAGTTTGCAAACTGTGCTCGCAGTGTGGCTCCGGCTTCGATCCCGCGCTTCAGGCCGCCCCTCCACACGTCACCGACTGTGGTTACCCCGCTTGCCAGCCGGGCGTACTCCTCCAGTGGCCCCTTGACGTCATCCGGGTCGGTGAGCCAACGCGGCGGCACGATCCCGGGGTGCCGGTCCCGCCAGGCCCGCAGCGCCTCGATGTTCTTGACCGACGTGTGCCAGCAGGCCGCGTACACCTTTCGCGCCAATGGCTGGGGCAGTCGCAGTGGCACAGCCTTGGGGTACCCGCCATCCCGCGATCCGGGCCACCGCCCCGGGTCCATGGCCTCCTCCGGCACCGCAGGCCAGCGCCGGTTCCACCAGCCGCGGGTCCTCAACTCCAGTTCGATACCGTGTGTGGCGAGGACGTCGATGGTGTCGAGCAGTTCGCCGGCCTGCCTCAGTCGCGTGAGTTCCCGCCGCCTCGCCGCACGCGCCTTCGCTGCCTCCTGACGGCTCAGGCCCGACACGCTCCACCGCTCATCGCCCGCAAGCTCCGTCCGCAGCTCCCTCTGTGCCTTGATCTCCTCGCTGAGCCGCTCACGTGTACGCAGCGAGACCTTCGCGGTCACCGCCTTCTTCCCCAACTTATCCATGTGCCCATGATGGCATTTCTAGTTTGCAAACTTAGCTGCTTCGCCAACAGTGTTGGAGCCGTCGGGATTTGGTAGAGCGTCGACGTATTCCCATCTGACGCATTGTTCTTGAGGCTCAGTCCGCTTGACCCCTCCCTATTTCCTGACAACTAAAGTAGATAGTTGAGGAAGCTAAAATATAGTCAGATTCTGAATGAAAGTGGCTGATCCAGGCATCATGTCTACGGCGAGTGAAAGAGGGGGAGGAATGCAACCTAGAGGACGCCGTAAAACCAGGAATAACAGGAAAGGGAAGCCCGATACTCGCCACATACAACAGAGCTCCTTGTATCACAGGTACAGCCAGCACGAAAAAGGTGCCCAACGGGCACATCGGCACCACCCACGGAAAACCACCTTCACGAAACGCCTTAACCCGAGAACCACCCCCGCCCCCTCAAGCCGCCAGCCTCTCCACCCGCCACCCTGTACCCCTTACAAACGCCCCGTCAGGGGCGTTGACCTGCTAGGATCTACAGCAGACGCCAAGCCTCCACCCCCGTGATACACCGTCACACAGGAGGCCCCGAAGGGGCCCAACCCCAGCGGACGCCGAAGGCGACCGCCCCCACAACCAACCAAAAAAGAGAAATAGAAGCTCATCCCGAAGGGATGAAAAACCATCACAAACAACAACCAAGAATTCCCGGAACGGGAATTCAAAGCCGCCAACCAAGAGCCCCGAAAGGGGCTCGACAAAAACCACAACGAATTCACCGAAGGTGAATTCTGGTGGGCGAGAATTCCGAAAGGAATTCGTTTTTAGGCCCTTTAGGGCCC
>NZ_JARHTQ010000044.1 GCF_029223525.1 Streptantibioticus ferralitis
TGCTTCGCAGGGTCGCTGCGGGGACACCCCGGCACACCCCCTTGCGTGGCGCCCTGCGAAAAGGGTGGGTGGGTGGGTGGGGAAAATGCTGAACCTCAGCGGGCGGGCGGGAAGTCGCCTGCCTTGACCCCGGCCACAAACGCCGACCACGCATCGACGCCGAATATCAGGGCCGGGCCGCCCGGGTCCTTACTGTCCCGAACGGGGACGACGCCGGGGAAACCAGGGGCCACCTCGATGCAGTCGCCGCCGTTGTTGTCGCTGTAGCTGCTCTTGCGCCAAGTCGCCGCGCGGAGATCATAGTTGGTCATCGCCGGAAGTCCCCCGCCTTGACCCCCGCCACGAACGCCGACCACGCGTCAGCACCGAATATCAAGGCGGGGCCGTGCGGGTCCTTACTGTCTCGGACGGGGACGACGCCGGGGAAACCGGGGGCTATTTCGATGCAGTCCCCGCCGTTGTTGCCGCTGTGGCTGGACTTGCGCCAAGTCGCCGCGCGGAGATCGTGGTTCGTCATTATCGGCGTACCCTTCCATCGCATCGCTGATCAAGGTGGCAGAGTCACGGGCCGAGAGCGCGTCCGCCCTCAGGAGATCATAAGTGCGCGCATGCCGCGCGATCGCTGCCGGATCATCGCTGAAGTGCCCACGGTCCAAGGACTCCGAGTAGACCCACTCGTGGCCGTCGGGCAACGTGATCAGCGACATCGACGTGTTCGGTGGGACCAGGTGGGCGAGACTGAACGGCGCCACCTGGATCCGGATGTTGGGCCGCTCGCCGATCGCCAGCAGGTGAGCGCACTGCTTTCGCATCACGTCGGGTCCGCCCACCTCCCGCCGGATAGAGCTCTCGTCCAGCACCGCGACCAGGAGCGGTCCTTGGTCGCTGAGGAAGCGCTGTTGTCGGCTCATGCGAGCAGCAACGCGTTCCTCCAGCAGTTCTTCCTCGGACTCGACCTGAGCGAACAATGCGCGCGCGTAGACCTCTGTCTGTAACAGCCCCGGAATGAAGTGTTCTTGAAACACCCGCAACGCCACCGCCACCGCGTCCATCGACGCCCGCCGCCTGAACCAGTCGGGATGCTCCACGGCCGGATACCAGTCGATCCGGCGCCACAGCCGGAGAAGCAGCCCATCGGTGCCCAGCAGCTCGTCACACGCCTTCGCGAAGTCCTCCTGCGGCACCCGCGCACCCGTCTCAACCCGGGTGATCAACGACCGGTCGCACGGGATCTTCCCGGCCAGATCACCCTGGCTCCAGCCTGCCCGTTCGCGGGCATCCCGCAGCACTTCCCCGAAGACGGCTCCCGACGTGGCAGCTGGTCCACCCGCGCCGTTGCGACGGCCCATGGCAACTCCCCTTGGTGACAGATCTCCTGTGGCACCAGCTAAACCCTTTTCAGAGTACGCGCGCAGGGGAACGCTGTGGAAGCACACGATCACCGAGTGCATATCACGCGCAAAGACCCCGGCGGCCGCTGACACGGCCCCGGGGCATGGTCAACGCCGCACAGGAGCGTCAACATGCTTGAGTTTACCGTCCGTTGGTGTGTATGGGTCAGGGCGTGGTGTACGCCCCGGTCCACGGGGCAGCCCTCGGGGGTGGCGCGGTGAGCACTCCGCCCCTGCCGTACCAGGAAGCGTGCCAGGAGTGCGCACGGCTGCGCGCCGCCGAGAGGGCGGCGCGGTTGGACCGGAACCCGAGCAAGGAGGTGGACTACCGGGTGATGGCCCGGCGCCACCTGCGGGTGATCCACCGGGTGGTTTCGGTGGTGCGTGCATGACCGCCGAGCCCGAAGCGCCGAAGCGGGAGGACGGGCCGCCGTCGGCGGTGGTCGACCGTTCGCACGTCCCGTACCTGCCCCCGGGAGCCAAGGTCCCGCCGTGCCCGTTCCCGTGCTCCATCTGTCGGGCCAAGGGACGGCAGTGAGCCATCCGCGCCGCCCGTGAGGCCATGAGCACCCGCCCTGGTCGCCGCGGAGCAACATCCGGTGACCGGGGCGGGCCGATGCGGAGCGCTGCCGCGCCTGCGGCCATCCGGAATCGAACGCGCTTGATTCCAGACGACGTTGCGGCCCGGCATCCCACGGGGAGTGAGCACGGCCCTCCGGAGTCATCGGGCATGGATCTTGATACCGGTTGGCAGAAAGAGGACTTGTGCAAGGGGGCTGGCCCGCGAGTGCGGGGGCCAGCCCGATAGGACCGGTGCGCTACCTGGCGCTGTCGGCGCGATAGATCGACACGTCGCATGCGTCGGTGACGAATGCGCTGATCGGTGAGAGCAGCGCCCGGTTGGTGCGCAGGCTGCGGGTCACCGGCTCACCGGCTCACCGGCTCACCGTGGGTACGGGATGGTCTGGGGAGTCCAGCCATACCTGTTGGCCGTGCTGGTCGACGGTGAGGCCGAACCGGCCGCGCTCGGGCTGACCTTGTGATTCCCACCAGCGCCATGTCGCCTCTACCTCTTCCCAGAGGCGTCGCGGCCCGTACTGCTCGACCTCGAACTCCGACCGGCCCGGGACGTACTCGGCGGTCGCCCACGACTTCCCGTCGTCGGCAGTGATCCACAGGGTCGCCTCGTCGCTTCCGTCCTGTGCGAGGCCCAGGGTCGGCCAGGCGTCCCTCACCTGGGTGCCGATTGCGAACATCCCATCAGGGGAGTCGTCGATGTCGCGCGGGTCGATCCGGGTTGTGGACTTCTCGCCTTCCTCTCCGTGGTAAGCGTCATGGATGTTGCCGCTGCGTCCTCTTTGGGAGCGGCACCACATGAACGCCGGGCTTCCGGTGAACCGGCCGGTCGCGCTGCCGTCGCCCACGTCCAGGGTGGCGAAAGAATAGAAGTGGAAGGAGCCTCCCCAGGGGGTGACGATCCGGCCGCCGGGCGCCTGTTCCACCCACGCGTAGGGGATGTCCCGCACGGTGCAGGTGCATATGATCCGGTCGAACGGAGCAGCCTCGGGGATCCCCTTAGTGCCGTCACCGGTAAGAACCTTCACCTGGAGTCCGGCCGCTTTGAGGTTCGCTCGCGCCTGTTCGGCAATGGCGGGGTCTACGTCGATCGTGATGACGTTGCGAGTGCCGAGGCGTTTGCCGATCCATGCTGCGTTCAGACCGGTTCCGGCACCGATCTCGGCGACGGTGTAGTCCTCGCGTACGTCCAGGAGACCGAGCATCTGAAGCATCATCGACGGCATGGAGCTGGACGAGGTAGGCGTCCCCGAGCCGTCGCCGCCGTCATCGGTCTGGGTGACGACCGGAAGATCTCCGTACACCTTCTGTGCCCACCGTTGGTAGTCGCGGTCCTTGTCCCGGTCCTCGAAGACCGCGGGGCAGAACAGACCTCGGTCGACGCTGGCAACGGCATCAGCCCATTCGGGCAGGAGGGCACCCTTGTTGGTCAGGATCTCAACCAACCGTTTCATCGTGGTCAAGGCACATCACTTCTTCGGGTTGCTGATGGGCTTGTCCCACTTGCCGTCCGATTCCTTCGGCGACTGCTTCTTGTCGCCCTCGCTGCCACCCTTGCCATCTCCGTGTTTGGCCATCAGCTGTTCCTCCGTTGTGGAAGTGGCTGTCAGTTCGAGGTCTCATCGAGCGGGATCGGCGCCGGATCAGGACCGGGGCGTGGACCGGAGGGGCGCGGAGGACTTGGATTGCTCGGCGGTGTCGGCTTCCCGGGACTGAGGCCCAGTGCAGCCCGTATGAGGAGGTGGCCGAGCTTCGGGCTCTTGAGATCGGTCATGTGGCATCTGCCCTTCATTGGTGGGTGGCATCGCAAGGCCCCCCTTGCGGGTCGCCGCAAACCACACGCCGCGGCCCAGGGGCGCTCCGCTTCATCCCGGGCCGTGGGGCGGCCCGTGGTCACCGGAACTCTTCGATCGAATCTGGGTCAGTGGTCCAGTCCAGCCCGCCCTGCTCAGGCGCAAGCCATGCCAGTAGAGGGCCTTCGAAAGCACGATGACTGCGCCCACCCGTGCGCCGGTCGATGTCCAGAGCGATGGCCCCGCAGCACACCAACCCGGCCGCCGTGAGCGAGGTCCACGACGCGGCGCCCCAACCACGGATGCTCCAGGTGACGCAGCCCAAGATCGCGCCTGCTCATGCGGATCGGTGTCTGCTTCATCTGGGGCATGTGCATCGGTGGCTCCTCGTCACTCGTTGCTGTTTCACGTCGATGCGCAGACGACCGTAAGCGGCAGGTGCACCAAGTCCCAAGCAGATTGCGCGAGTTTGCAGCAAGTTGATTGACGGGCTCGGATGCCTCCCCGACGATCGACGTGTCGTGCAAACCCGCGCAAACGAGCAGACGGGAAAGCCGCCATGAAGTTACGGTTCCTTGGCAAGAACAGCACGCCGGGCGACAGCCCTACCCTGTATGCCAGCGACAAGGACAGCTACGTCATCCAAGGCTGGAAGATCTACGCCCAAGACATACTCAGCCAGCTCGGCGTGCCGACTGGTCAGACCGCCGTCGAGGTACCGACCGAACTGTTCGAGCACCTGACGAAGGACGGTCACACGTCCGGTGCAATCGCTAACTTCTCCGCCCCGATCATGCTCGTCACCGAGCACGGCACGTGCATCCTGCAAGGCCCCGAGATGGATGACCCCGAGGCCCTGAGCCAGATGCGCATGCCCGACTACGAGACCTGCATCGAGGTCCCCAAGTCCTCGATCACGGCCCTGCTGGAGGGAAACAGTGGACCTGATCACCCCGGCCGAGCGTGACGAGCTGTTCAACAGCTTCGAACGAGACGCCTTCCACATGGAGTTGAGGGACGACTACGGGTCACCCATCGAAGACACCCCCTATGCCCGGTGGCAGAGTGGCGAGCCCGACGACTACGCGTGGTTGGAGCCCTGGAAGACGCTGATGCGGCGTGTCACCAGCGAGGGAAAGACCGTCCGACGAGTGCGCGTCGTCACGCAACCCCACTCCCAGTACGTCGGCTGGGAGCACTCGCTGACCCACATCAACCTGGAGGTCGGCGAGGACATTCGATGGCTACCGCGGCACCGGCTGCCCGGGAACGTGGTCTTCCCCGTGAACGGCAACGACTGGTGGCTGTACGACGATCGCCTGCTAGCCGTCGGCCACTTCGATCCCGAGGGTAGCGTTCTGGGGTCAGAGATCATCGAGGACCCCGGCATCGTGTCCGAGTGCATCAAGGTGCGCGACCTGCTCTGGGGTGCCGCCATCCCACACTCCGAGTACAAGCCCTGACCCATCAGTGAGCAATCAAGCACAAGAAGCACGAGAGGCGTTGGGTGCCCGGCTTCGCGCGTTCCGCAAGGATGCGGGATTCGCGAGCGGCCGGGCATTCGCCATGGCCACAGGGTGGGCCGAGTCAAAGGTCTCTCGGATCGAAAACGGCAAGCAGAACGCCAGCGAAGAAGACATCCTCCTCTGGTGCATCAAGACCAACAACCAAGTACACACACAGGACCTGATCGCGACAGCCCGCCATATCGATGAGCTGTGGCTTGAGTGGCGCCGTCAGCTTCAGACGGGGGCCGAGAAGCGGCAGAGCAAGGCCCTACAGGTCTACGCCAAGACCAAGGTCTTCCGTATCTGGCACCCCACGGTCGTGTGGGGCACACTCCAGACGGCCGAGTACGCAGCGGAGACGTTCAAACAGGTCGTCGACTACTACGAGATCCCCAACGACACTGAAGCCGCCGTCGCCAAGCGACTTGAACGACAGCGATACCTGTACGAGGGCAACCGCATCTTCAACGTGCTCCTCGGCGAGCAGGCCCTCTACTCCAACTTCGGCGGCCCGGACGTGATGAAGGGACAACTCGACCGACTCTTGGCGGTGATGCGACTCCCACGACTGAGCCTGGGAATCATCCCGAGATCAGCACCGGTCAAGATCTGGCCCGGCAACTCGTTTTCCATGTTCGATGACAGGCTCGTCCTCGTTGAGACGTACTCGGCAGAATTTTCGGTCACCCAACCCCGAGAGGTCGATCTCTACGCCAAAGCATTCGTCCTTCTCAAACAGTCAGCCGTGTACGGGCGCGGAGCCAGAGAACTACTCCTGTCCGCAAGCCATCACTTTGACAGGCAGTCACGCAAGTAGAGGCGGCATCCTGCCCAGGCAGAACTGACGTGCCGTCGGCGGTGGTCGACCGTTCGCACGTCCCGTACCTGCCCCCGGGAGCCAAGGTCCCGCCGTGCCCGTTCCCGTGCTCCATCTGTCGGGCCAAAGGGCGGCAGTGAGCCATCCGCGCCGCCCGTGAGGCCATGAGCACCCGCCCTGGTCACCGTGGAGGGACAGCCGGTGACCGGGGCGGGCAGACGCCGTTTGACCTGTGGCCAGAGACAAGGCATCTCGGCTTCCATACGAGGACAGAGGGAGAACGAGATGACGGCGCACCCTGCTGACCACGACGGGCCGACCATTCCCAGACCCGAAAAGACGTTCACCGCGCTGCACGCCGCCCTCGCACAGGTAGCGCCTTCCAGGCTGCCGGAGATGACAGCCGAGCGTGACACCGTGTTCACGATGGCCACCCAGCACAACAGCTTCGGGTCGATCGCCATGTTCCAGCTCAAATGGGCCACTGTGATCGAGGTCGAGCGTCTTCCGGCCGTGGCCCGGCGCCTGCACGCCGCGGAGCAGGCCGCGCAGAATGCAGAAGACCGCGAGGCCCTTGATCACGCGATGCGTGAGATCCGGGAGATCATGGACCACGCGCGGGCACAGGTGGCCGGCGAGTGACTGGGCGTCTGGGAGTAACTCCCGGACGCGCACCATGTCATCGGCGATACCCCGAACCTCGCCCTCATTGCCCAGATCGAGGAGCGCGCGGACGAACTCGTTCGCGCGGCGGCGGTCGAATACCCGGACGGAACCGCCTACCAAGGCCACTCCCCCGGCCAGCGTGACGAAATCGTGCCCAATGGCATGTTCGAGTACCTGACGATCGTCAGGCACGAACGGATCCACATCACCCAGATCACGGCGTACTAGGCCCCGCGTGTGCGCTCGTAGTGGCGGGCGACCCTGACCCGGTTGCCGCACACGTTGGCCGCGCACCACGTCCGCCGCTTGGTCGCGGCGAGAAACAGCATCGAGCAGGACGGATTCGCGCATCGCCGCAGGGTGGCCAATCGCGCGGGCGAGGCGAGCAGTTCGATGGTCTCGTGGGCGACGGCGGCGAGGGCGGCGTTGCCGCCGTGCTCCGTGTGCCAGCGGGTCTGCGTGGTGGTGCCGGTCCCGGTCCTGACGATGCGCGGGCTCGTGGGCACGGCCGCCGCAGCCGCGTTGATGTCCTCGATGGAGGTGTCCTGAGGGGGCCGGCCGGCCAGGTGGGCGTCGAGTACGTCACGGATCGCGGCCCGAAGCGCTCGGGTGGCCTCAGGGCTGGGGGTGGGCCCTTCGGGTAGCCCTGGCGCCTGCAACTTCCACCAGGTCACGCTGGTCGCCAGCGAGTCGATCAGGTCGACCGGCGGTTGGGCAGCGAGCATCAGGGTGTCCGCAAGGTCCAGGGCGGCCAAGGGTTCGCCCCCCATCGGAAAGCCGGCGCGCTGCATGTCCTCAAGCCGAGGCCGTTTCGTCATGCACTCCATGTTACCCATTAGTTCCCTCCTCCTCGCCTTGAACCAGGCACGCCAGGAACCGCAGACCTAACAGGTAGAGACGACTGGTTGCCATTAGGCAGCTAACGCGTATAGCCTTTCGTTAGGCGTTAGCCAACGGCCAGAGCCATCAGTGGCGACCGGACCGCGTCCGGCGGGAGACCTCCGCCCGCCATCGATCAGGCCCGATGAAACGGCTCATCCGGGATGGCAAGAGCAAAGGAACGAAACATGTCCACCAACCGCGTCGACGTCGTACTCGTGCATGGCGCCTGGGCCGACGGATCGAGCTGGAGGAAGGTGATCGGACCGTTGAAGGCCGACGGCATCAACGTCGTCGCGGCGCCCTTGCCGCTTACCTCCCTGACCGACGACGTCGCGGCACTCGACCGCGTTCTAGAGCGGCTCGACGGCCCGGTCGTCCTGGTCGGCCACGCTTATGCCGGCGCAGTCATCGCGGCGACACGCGACCCGAAGGTCGCCTCGCTGGTCTACGTCGCAGCGCTTGCTCCCGACGAGGGAGAGTCCGCCGGCGACGTGTTCCACCGCGGTCAGCCGCACCCGAAGTCACCGAAGCTTGCGCCCGACCCCCACGGGATGGTCTGGCTGCCCGACGAGGTCTTCGCCAACGCCTTCGCGCAGCACGCCTCTTCCGAGGAACTGGCGATCCTGGCCGCTGCGCAGCGCCCCATCGCCGTGGCCTGTATCGGCGCCCCGATCGAGCGGCCGTTGTGGAAGGACCGCCCGAGCTGGTTCCTGATCGCCGAGGACGACCGCATGATCGCCCCGGAAACCCAGCACTTCACGGCCGAGCGGATGGGCGCCCGCGCCTGCACCCGCCCGGTCGACCACACGCCGCAGGTCACCGCGCCCCAAGACGTCGTGAACATCGTCCTCGACGCCGTGCGTGACGTGGTGACGACCGCGCACCCAGCCCGCAGAAGCTGACCAACAACCCGTGGGCGGGTACGAGGTGGCGACAACCAATCAGCTGCCCGCCTTGAACCGACACACAGGAGAGGCACACCATGACCCCGATTGCCTACCGCACCACCGAGGTGAACGGACTGAAGGTCTTCTACCGTGAAGCAGGGCCCTCGGACGCCCCGAAGCTACTGCTGCTGCACGGTTTCCCCAGCGCCGGCCACATGTTCCGGGACCTCATCCCGCAACTGGCCGACCGCTTCCACGTCGTCGCACCCGACCTGCCCGGCTTCGGGCAGTCCGACATGCCGGACCGTGACAGTTTCACCTACACCTTCGAAGCCATCACCGACGTCATCGAGGGCTTCACCGACGCAGTGGGCTTCGACCGGTACGCACTCTACGTGTTCGACTACGGCGCCCCCACCGGATTCCGGCTGGCCGTGCGGCGACCGGAACGGATCACCGCCATCGTCACCCAGAACGGAAACGCCTACGAGGAAGGGCTCAGCGACGGCTGGAACCCCATCCGCGCCTACTGGGAGCAACCCACCCAGGCCAACCGCGACGCGATCCGCACCCTGCTCCAGCCCGAGACGACGGTGTGGCAGTACACCCATGGAGTCGCCGACCCGTCGTCGGTCTCACCCGACGGCTACACACTCGACAACCACTACCTCGCCCGTCCGGGCGCGGACGAGATCCAACTGGACCTCTTCCTCGACTACGCGAGCAACGTGCAGCTCTATCCCGCCTTCCAGGAGTACTTCCGAACCCACCGGCCGCCGCTGCTCGCCACCTGGGGCCGCAACGACCCGTTCTTCCTTCCCGCCGGAGCCGAGGCGTTCAAGCGCGACATCCCCGACGCCGACGTCCGACTCCTGGACACAGGCCACTTCGCGCTCGAAACGCACGCGGGTGAAATCGCCGCCGCCATCCGCGGATTCCTCAAGGACTGAAGCGCGGTCCGGGCCGGGCCGGTGGCTACGGGCGGACCCAGGGACCACCGACGCGGGGCGCCGCCACTCCAAGGTCGCGCCCCGGTCACCGTGAAGGGACAGCCGGTGACCGGGGCGGGCAGATGCCATGGGGGGATTTGGGGGCAAGCCCCCAAACACCTACAGCCGCTGGATGATCGTCCCCGTCGCCAGCGCGCCGCCCGCGCACATGGTGAGCAGGGCGAACTCCCGGTCCGTGCGCTCCAGTTCGTGGAGCGCGGTGGTGATCAACCGCGCTCCCGTGGCGCCCACCGGGTGGCCCAGGGCGATCGCGCCGCCGTTCACGTTCACCTTGTCCAGGTCGGCGTCGAAGACCTGGGCCCAGGACAACACCACTGATGCGAAGGCCTCGTTGATCTCGACCAGGTCGATGTCCTTCAGCGACATCCCCGCCTTGCCCAGCACCGCCCGGGTCGCGTCGATCGGGCCGTCCAGGTGGAAGTGCGGATCGGCGCCGACCAGGGCCTGGGCCACGATCCGGGCCCGGGGCTTGAGCCGCAGTGCCCGGGCCATCCGCTTGCTCGCCCACAGCACCGCCGCCGCGCCGTCCGAGATCTGCGAGGAGTTGCCCGCCGTGTGCACGGCGGTCGGCATGATCGGCTTCAGGCCCGCCAGCGCCTCCGCACTGGTGTCGCGCAGGCCCTCGTCACGGTCGACCAGCCGCCACATACCGCTGCCCGCGAGCTGTTCCTCCTCCGTCGTCGGGACCTGGACCGGATAGGTCTCGCGCTTGAAGCGCTCCTCCGCCCAAGCGGTGGCCGCCCTCTCCTGGGACAGCAGACCCAGCGCGTCGACTCGCTCGCGGGTCAACCCGCGCCGTTTGGCGATGCGTTCGGCCGCCTGGAACTGGTTGGGCAGGTCGACGTTCCACTCGTCGGGGAACGGCCTGCCGGGTCCGTGCTTGGAGGCGCTGCCCAGCGGTACCCGGGACATCGCCTCGACCCCGCAGCCGATGCCGATGTCGATGACACCGCTCGTGATCATGTTGGCGACCATGTGGTTGGCCTGCTGGGAGGAGCCGCACTGGCAGTCCACGGTGGTGGCCGCCGTCTCGTACGGCAGGCCCATCGCCAACCAGGCGTTGCGGGCCGGGTTCATCGACTGCTCTCCGGCGTGGGTGACGGTTCCGCCGACGATCTGCTCCACGCAGTCGGGCTGGATGCCGGTACGCGCCAGGAGTTCGCGGTAGGTCTCGCCCAGCAGGTAGGCGGGATGGAGGTTGCTCAGCGCGCCGCCGCGCTTGCCTATGGGGGTGCGTACTGCCTCGACGATGACGGGTTCAGCGGCCATGAATCTCGTCCTCTCCTCGGCTCCGGGCGTCCCGGCGCCCGGAACCCACGGCGGAACTAGTACGCGTTCTAGTTCTCCTCGCAGTTGTATTACCCGCGGTACGGGTGCGCAAGGGGCGGTGCACGGCCAACGGGACGGTACGTAACGGAAAGCGCTGAATCCCTTGCCAGTTACAGAAGCCGTTACTAGCTTCAGCAGTCCCCACGCCTGACGAGCCGTCAGCTACGGAGTCGCCGATGTCCTGCCCAGCGCTGCCCGATGGCTTCGACTTCACCGATCCCGACCTGTACCACCAGCGGGTCCCGCTGCCGGAACTCGCCGCACTGCGGGGCACCGCCCCGGTGTGGTGGAACGCCCAGCCGCACAACATCGCGGGCTTCGACGACGACGGCTACTGGGTCGTCACCCGCCACCAGGACGTCAGGGAGGTCTCCACCAAACCCGAGGTCTTCTCCTCCAACCTCAACACCGCGATCATCCGCTTCAACGAGTCGATCACCCGCGAACAGATCGACGTCCAGAGGCTGATCATGCTGAACATGGATCCGCCGGAGCACACCCGGGTCCGCCAGATCGTCCAGCGGGGCTTCACCCCCCGCTCGATACGCGCCCTGGAGGACGCGCTGCGCGAGCGCGCACACCGGATCGTCGCCAGAGCCGGCGAGGCGGGCAGCGGCGACTTCGTCACCGACATCGCCGTGGAACTGCCGCTCCAGGCCATCGCCGAACTCATCGGCGTACCGCAGGACGAACGGGCCAGGATCTTCGACTGGTCGAACAAGATGATCGGCTACGACGACCCCGAACTGGCCATCACCGAGCAGATCGGCGCCGATTCGGCGATGGAGCTGATCTCGTACTCGATGAACCTCGCCGCCGCTCGCAAGGAGTGCCCGGCCAAGGACATCGTCAGCGCACTGGTGGCCGCCGAGGACGAGGGCAATCTGGCCACCGACGAGTTCGGCTTCTTCGTGCTGCTGCTGGCAGTGGCCGGAAACGAGACCACCCGCAACGCCATCACCCACGGCATGCACGCCCTGCTCACCCACCCCGAGCAGTGGGAGCTCTACAAGAGCGATCGGCCGAAAACCGCCGCCGACGAGATCGTCCGCTGGGCCACGCCGGTCGTCTCCTTCCAGCGCACCGCCGCCCACGACACCGTGCTCGGCGGCCAGCGGATCAGACAGGGCCAGCGCGTCGGCATCTTCTACTCGTCCGCCAACAACGACCCCGAGGTGTTCGACGCGCCCGAGACGTTCGACATCACCCGCGACCCGAATCCGCACCTGGGCTTCGGCGGCGGAGGCCCGCACTTCTGCCTGGGCGCCAACCTCGCCCGCCTGGAGATCGACCTGATCTTCAACGCCATCGCGGACGTCCTTCCGGACATCCGACTGACCGGTGCGCCACGCCGGTTGCGCTCCCCCTGGCTGAACGGGGTCAAGGAGCTTCGGGTTACCTACACTCCGTAACTTGTCTGCGCACCCCACCGCAACTCCCGCGCAGCGAAGCCGCTCCCGCGCAGGGACCCGCAACCCCGGGGTGGGGGCCCGCCGCAGGCGCGGGGGACAGTGGCGCGGAAACCCTGATGTGACCCCAAAGCATCACTGCTGGTAGCGTCCCGCAGGCCGTACGAGGTCCCCCACAGCCAGTACACAGCCACCCCGGAGCACGATGCCATGGGCACCGCCATGCCTGCCGCCGCCCCTACGGGCCGCCCGCTGCCCTTCACCGGCGCGGCACCGAAAGCGTCGCCGGTGCGGCGCCCGCGCCTCCACGTACTCGACGGACTGCGGCTGATCGCCGCACTGTACGTGGTCGCTTACCACTACACGGCGTTCGCCGAGCATGACCCGCGCCCATGGGGCAAACCCGTCCATGAGGTCTTTCCCGCCTTCGGACGGTTCAGCGCCTATGGCTACCTCGGGGTTCAACTCTTCTTTCTGATCAGCGGGTTCGTCATCTGCATGACGGCCTGGGGGCGCACCCCGAAGGAGTTCCTGATCTCCCGGGTGACCCGGCTGTTCCCCGCCTACTGGTTCGCCATCGCGGCAACCAGCATCGCCGTACTGCTGCTCGGCGGCCACTGGCTGCGCTTCGGCCGCAGCATCGACCAGGCGCTCACCAACCTGACGATGCTTCAGGATCCGCTCGGCGTCTCGGACGTCGACGGCGTGTACTGGACGCTGTGGTGCGAACTCGTCTTCTACCTGCTCTTCCTCGCGGTGGTGGCCAAGGGGCTGACCTACAAGCGGGTGGTCTCGTTCTGCGGCCTGTGGCTGATCGCCGGAGTGGTCACCGCCAACAGCGGTGACGGCGTGCTGAACACCATCACCATGCCCACCCAGGCCCCGTACTTCGCGGGCGGTGTGGCGATCTACCTGATCTACCGGTACGGGCCCGACCTGACGCTGGTCGGGCTGACCGGCCTCAGCTGGCTGCTCGCGCTGCACCAGACCGCCGGGCAGATGTCCGCGGTGAGCGGGCACGTCGGACACCGCCTGCACTGGGAGTACGCGGCAGGATTCGTCACCGCCTGCTACGCCGTGCTGATCGCGGCCGCCCTGGGCCGACTCGACTGGGTCCGCTGGGGAGGTCTGACGACGCTCGGCGCACTGACGTATCCGCTGTATCTGCTGCACGAGGACATCGGCTGGGCGGTGATCCTGCATCTGCACGGCGCGGTGCCGCCGTGGCCGCTGATCGGCGGGCTCACCGCGCTGTTCCTGTGCGCGGCCTGGCTGGTGCACCGGTTCGTCGAACGGCCGATGTCGCGGTACCTCAAGCGCGAACTGGGCAGGGCACGGGTCCTCGCCTAGGGCCTGCGCCCGACAGAACGTCCCGCCGCGACGGCAGGCATTCCCCCGCGGCGCGGACCGGCCGTGTCGAACCGCCACAACCGACCACGATCCGACGACCGGCCCCGAGGGGAGTTCAGGGCGCCCGTTCCGCTTCCGGTGGACGGCCCGCTGGTCGGTCGTGGTCGTCGCCGCACAGTTGGCCGCTCAACTTCCTGAGCAGGGCGTGCAGATCGTCCGTGGTGTGGCGGGGATCCCACCAGTCGCCGAGGAGTTCGGCCAGCACCTGGGTACGGGCCTCCACCAGCCCTTCCACGACCCGGCGCCCCTCCTCGGTCAGGAGCAGGAGCAGCCCTTCGCGGTGGGTCAGACCGCGCAACTCGGTCTCGGCGGCGGCCTGGTAGACGATGTGCCCCGGAACGGTGGTGCGTTCGGCCAGCAGTCGCGGCGCGGCGGACCCGTAGCGGTTGATCCGCAACAGCAGCCAGCTGGAGGCCGGGTGCAGATCCAGTCCGGCGAGGTCGGTGATCTTCTGGTAGAGGTTCCGGCGGCCTTCGCGGGTGCCCAGGGTGGACAGGGCGCGCGCCACCTCCTCGCGTGAGGAGCGCTCGACCGGGTTGGAGGCGTAGGTCTCGCTGCCGTCCGGAGCCCTGACCGAGCCGCGCAGCGGCTGTTCCCTGAGGAACCAGGACAGTACGAAGGCCACCGCGGCCACCGGCACCGCGTACAGGAACACATCGGTGATGGCCCCGGAGTACGCGTGCAGCACGGCGGCTCTGGTGGCCGGTGGCAGCGCGGCGATGCTGTGCGGACTGGACTGCAGCAGCCTGGGGTTGAATCCGGGCGGCAACGGCTTGCCGACCAGCGCCGATGTCATCTTGCCTGCCAGTTCGTTGGCGAAGATGGTGCCGAAGACCGCCACTCCGAACGAGGCGCCGATGGAGCGGAAGAAGGTCGCACCGGAGGTCGCCACGCCCAGGTCCTCGTAGCCGACCGCGTTCTGCACCACCAGCACCAGTACCTGCATCACCAGGCCGAGCCCGAAGCCGAAGACGAAGAAGTCCACGCTCATCGTCAGGGTGCCGGTGAACTCGTCGAGCCGGTGCAGCAGGAGCAGACCGACGATGATGACGGCGGTGCCGGTTATCGGAAACACCTTGTAGCGGCCGGTACGGCTGACGATCTGGCCGGAGGCGGTCGAGGACAGCAGCAGGCCGAAGACCATCGGCAGCATGTGGACACCGGACAGCGTCGGCGTGACGCCGTGCACCACCTGGAGGAACGTCGGCAGATAGGTCATGGCACCGAACATCGCGAAGCCGATGACGAAGCTGATGACCGAGCAGAGCGTGAAGGTCTGGATGTGGAACAGTCGCAGCGGGAGCACGGGTTCCGCGGCCCTGCGCTCGATCTCGACGAACACGGCCAGCAGTACGGCGCCGAGCACCGCGAGCCCGATGATCTGCGGCGAGCCCCATGCCCAGGTGGTGCCGCCGAGCGAGGCGACCAGCACCAGGCAGGTCGCCACTCCCGCGATGACGGCGGTGCCCGCGTAGTCGATGATGTGCTTGGTGCGGTGCCGCGGGATGTGCAGCGCGGCGGCGATGACGGCGAGCGCGACGACGCCGACCGGCAGGTTGATGTAGAAGACCCAGCGCCAGGACAGATGGTCCACGAACAGCCCGCCGAGCAGCGGCCCGAGCACGCTGCTGGCCCCGAACACCGCACCGAACAGCCCCTGGTAGCGACCGCGGTCCCGGGGCGGCACGATGTCGCCGACGATCGCCATCGACAGCACTATCAATCCGCCGCCGCCCAGCCCCTGGAGAGCCCGGAACCCGATCAACTCGCCCATGTTCCGGGACAGTCCGCACAGTGCGGAACCCACCAGGAAGATGACGATCGCCGTCTGGAACAGCTTCTTGCGCCCGTACTGGTCGCCGAGTTTGCCCCACAGCGGGGTCGCGGCGGTCGAGGCGAGCAGGTATGCGGTGACCACCCACGACAGATGCCGCATACCGCCCAGATCGCTGACGATGGTCGGCAGCGCGGTGGAGACGATGGTCTGGTCGAGCGCGGCGAGCAGCAGGCCCATGAGCAGGGCGCTCATCGCCACGAGGATGGTCCGCCGGGACTGGCCCTCGCCCGGTCCTTCGGCCGGGTGGGCGGCGGCGTCGTTGGAGGTTGTCGCGTCGTCCTGCGCCATCGACGCCTCCCCGGATCTCATCGGCTGCGTACGGCACGCTCTGGGCGCTTTGCCCATACTCACCCCACCGGCCGCCCGGCGCCTGTTGAAACCGCTACCAGGCGGCCGTGGCAAGCTGGCCGGGTGGCGATCGCGGACTTCGGCCCCGAGCAGTTCCAGCTCGTACTGCTGCGGCGGATGGCGGACCACCGGCCGGAACTGGTGGAGGAGGCGCTGCGCACGCTCGCCGCGACGCGCGCCGACCTGCGCGAAGCGCACCGCCGCTGGCAGGCCATGATCCGCTCGCGCACCTTTCCGCACGGTGAGCGCCGCTATCTGATGGTCCTCGGTCAGCCCGAGTCGGTCACCGAACGGCGGATCGGCGATCTGACCTGCCGGGCCCTGGGGTGGCGGCTGCCGCTCTGGCCGGATCTGCGGTTCGAGGTGATGGTGGCGCCGAACGGCAGGGTGTGGAACGAGTGGCTGGTACGGGCGCCCGGCGCCCAATGCCCCGCGCCGCGCACCCTGGAGGACCTCACGCCGTGGTGCTGCACGGTCGACGAGGTGGCGCGCGCCTTCCCGTCCGTTCAGCCGCTGGAGGGCGACGCCCCCACCCGTTGGCGGCTCGCCTTCACGGATCCGGCAACCGGCGGTCGCCATGTCGCGCACTTTACGTACGGGCTGTTGCAGTACGTGGACGAGTCAGCCTCGTAACTCTTCCGCCGGTGCCGGTCGAGGGCACACCGTGGGCCTATGGACCGAACCAGAAGACCGTGGTTACTGCTCGTTGTGCCGGTGCTCCCGCTGCTCGTACTGGTCCGGCTGCTGGCCCGCCGACGGGCTCGGCCCAGGCTGGGCGGCGGTCCGGGTGGCCCGCCCCCGGCGGGCGTACGGGAGCCGCGCCGTCCCAAGCCGTCACCGCCCGCCATCGTGCTCGCGCTGTCCGAGCCCGGCCGCAACGGCAACGGACCGCACTGACCTGCGCTGTTGGCAGGAGCCCGGAAGGTTTTGTATCGTTGAGAAACAAAGTGGCTCCACCCGCTTCCCCTGACCGGCGGGTGGGGCCACTGCCTTTTGCCGCCGACACCTCGGGCGGCGCTACGGCCAGACCGCCGCGACCTGGGCGTTTGGCGAGGCGGGGTCTGCTTTGTATCGTAGGGAAACAAAGTGGCTCCGTCCGCAACCCCCTGACCTTCGGACGGAGCCGCTTGCCTCGCCCGCCCGACTCCAGGAGTGCAGCTATGCGCAGGTCCACGACCGTAGGTGTGTTCAAGGCCGCGCTCCTCGACATGGACGGCACCCTGGTGAACTCCGATGCGGTGGTGGAGCGTTGCTGGCGGCGCTGGGCCGACGGACACGGGCTTGACCCGGCCGAGGTGCTGAAGGTCGTGCACGGCCGCCAGGGGTACGCGACCATGGCCGTGCTCCTCCCCGACCGGCCGATGGCCGAGAACCACGCGGAGAACGCCCGCATGCTGGCGGAGGAGACCGCCGACACCGACGGCGTGGTCCCGATCGCAGGGGCGCCCGCGTTCCTGGCCTCGCTCGCCGAACTGCCGCACGCCCTGGTCACCTCCGCCGACGAGGCCCTGGCCCAGGCCCGGATGACCGCCGCCGGGCTGCCGATGCCCGAGGTGCGGGTCACCGCGGAACGGGTGAGCGCCAGCAAGCCCGACCCCGAGGGCTTCTTGAAGGGCGCCGCCGAACTGGGATTCGCCCCCGAGGACTGCGTGGTCTTCGAGGACTCCGAGGCGGGCATCACGGCCGGCCTCGCCGCGGGTATGCGGGTGGTCGGCGTGGGGCCGCGGGCCGCCGCGCTGAACCCGACCGCGCACATCGACACCCTGGACCAGATACGGGTGGAGGCCGCCTCGGACGGCGGCTTCACCCTCCAGATCGGCTGAGTCGGCGCATCTCGGCCGAATGGCGGCGGCACACCCGTCCGTGTGCCGCCGCCGCAGCACAGCAGCCGGACGTCAGCCGGCGATCGCCTCGTACAGGCTGAATCCGGCCATCACCACCATCACCGCCGCCGCGATCTTCGTGATCAGCGGCAGCGGCACCCGCCGCATCAGCGCCCGTCCGCCGACGATGCCGATCGCGGCGACCGCCCACAGCGCCAGCACCGCGCCGACGCCGACGGAGAGCGGACTGCCGTAGCGGGCAGCGAGGTTGGCGGTCATGATCTGGGTCAGATCGCCGAACTCGGCGACCAGGATGAGCATGAAGCCGCTGCCCGCAACCCGCCAGAAGCTCTGGTCCTTCGGTGCGCTGACCGTCTCGTCATCGTCCCCGTCGTGGTGCCAGAGGATCATGGCCGCGCCCGCGAGGAAGAGCAGGCCCACCACGCCCTGCACCCACCGGTGCGGCAGCAGCGTCAGCAGGCTGCCCGCCGCGATGGCGATCACGACATGGACCGCGAAGGCGGCGGCGATGCCGCAGAAGACGTAGCTCGCCCGGAAGCGGGTGCCGAGCATCAGGCTGGCGAGTGCGGTCTTGTCGGGCAGCTCGGCGATGAAGATGACACCGAAGACGATCGCGGCGACGGTGAGGCTGAACACGGGGTGGGGCTCCTTGGGCGCTCAGGCGCCGCGCCGCAGTTCCTCCGGGAGAGAGGGGTCGCTTCGGCACGGCAGCGTCGGACACTGCGGCCGAAGGTCTCGCTGGCGAGATACGGGACGATCCGTACCAGCCTCCGGGCGCCGGCCGGTTCCGCGAGGTTCCGGCAGTATGTCGACGATCCGGCGTTGAGCTACTCCCCTTCTGCTGGGGACAGCCTAACGGCTCACCCGGTCGGGCTGTCCCGGGTGATCCGGCCGCGCGCCACCAGTTCCAGCACCACCGTGACCGCCACGGCCTGCACCGCGAGCAGCGCGATCAGCACGAAGAGCTGGACCACCCCCGCCTTCAACGGCGACGCGCCGCCGATGAGCATGCCGACGAAGGCGCCGGGCAACGTGACCAAGCCCACGGTCCTGGTCTGGTCGAGTCCCGGGACGAGCGCGGTCGCGGCGGCGGGCCTGGCGATCTCCAGCCGTGCGTCCCGGTCCAGCAGCCCGATCGCCAGCCCCGCCTCCACCTCGCCGTGCCGGGTGCGCAGTTCGTCCAGCGCGCGCTGCCCGGCCAGTACGGTCGCGGTGAGCGCGCCGCCGATCAGGATCCCGGCGATCGGGATCAGGGCCACGCCCTTCAGCGGCACCAGCCCCACGACGACGAGCAGCGCGACGACCGGCAGCGCGCCAGCAGCCACCGGCACGGCCGCCCACCACCAGGTGCGGTTCTTGGTGATACGGCGCCCGGCGGTATGTGAGGCGACGGCGTACATCACGAAGACGAAGCCGAGCAGCGCGGGCAGATAGTGCACCACCCAGCCGATGACCAGGGAGACCGCGGCCAGTTGGACGACCGCGCGCAGCCCGGCGAACACGATGGCGCGCGGATAGTTCTCCCGGTCGTCCATGAAGCGGGCGTGGAACGCAACGACGGTGGCCGCGATGAGCAGCGCGGCCAGTACGACGCCCAGCGTGTAGTTCACCGGGAGCAGCGTGGTGGACGAGGCGGCGGCGGACACCGGCCCACCGTATGGCAGTTGGCGCTTTGGCGACATACTTGAAACTTGCAGAATTTAGTTAGCGGGACCTAATCTCGGTATCCGTTCGGGTCCGTCCCCCACCGACCGAGGAGAACCCCGTGCCTTCCACCGAGACCGCCAAACCCCATGTGCTCGCGCTGTTCCGAATAGTGACCGGCGTCCTGTTCGCCTGCCACGGTGCCGCCGCCCTGTTCGGCATCCTCGGCGGCGCCGTCGGCACGCACGGCGGCACGGTGCCCACCGGCGTCTGGCCGTACTGGTACGCGGCGGTCATCCAGCTCGTCGGCGGCGCGCTGGTGGCCCTTGGGCTCGGCACCCGGATCGCGGCGCTGATCAGTTCCGGCTCCATGGCGTACGCGTACTTCACGGTGCACGCCAAGATGGCGCTCTGGCCGCTGCAGAACGGCGGCGAAGCCGCCGCCCTGTACTCCTGGGTGTTCCTGCTGATCGTCTTCACCGGCCCGGGCGCCTGGGCGCTGGACGCGCTCTTCTCCGGTCGGCGGAGGAACACCGCCGAGGTCGCCACCGCCTGATCCGGCGGACGGTGCGGGGCCGTGCCCGCGCTTGTGCGGACGCTGTGAGTCCGTTATGAGAACAACGTCACGCGGCCCCACACGACGACCGCCGCAGCCCCACGCGTACGCTGTACGGCTGTGGCGCGCAGACCGCCCGCCCCTACAGTGCGTGCGGACCAGGAGTGACGACGGTGCTCGAACGAGTGAGTTCACTGGTCGACTCGCCATGGGTCCTCGCACTTGTCGGACTCTCCGTCCTGCTCGACGTCTTCCTGCCGGTGCTGCCCAGCGGGGTGCTGCTGATATCCGCCGCCACCGCGGGCACGGCGAACTCCAACGGCGCCAAGGACTTCCGGGACGTCCTCGAACTGCTGGTGTGTGCGTCCGCAGCGTCCTGCCTGGGCGATCTGGCGGCCTACCGCCTCGCCTACCGCGGCGGCGACTGGCTCGACCGGCGCCTTGAGCGGTCACGCCGGCTGTCCTCCGCCCAGGAACGGCTCGGCCAGGTGCTGCTGCGCGGCGGCGGTGCACTGGTGGTGCTGGCGCGCTTCGCCCCCGCGGGGCGTTCCGTGGTGAGCCTGGGCGCGGGGGCGGCGCATCGCCGCCCCGTCGAGTTCCTGCCCTGGTCAGCTCTGGCCGGTCTGGTGTGGGCCGCCTACGGCGTCGGCCTTGGCTACGTCGGCGGCAGATGGCTGGGCGCCACCTGGCTGGCCACCGCGGTCTCCCTGCTCGCACTGTTCGGCGCGGGCGCGATCGCCGCCTACATCTTCCGCCGCGAACGCCGCGAGGAATCGGTCCCCGCCGAAGCGGGCTGATCCTTCGCGCGCCAGCGCGACGGGGCCCGGGGGCTCGCCCCCAGAAACGAGACCTCCTCGACGCCCGCCCGCCGAAATGGGGGTCCGGGGGCTCGCCCCCGGAGAAAAAGGAACCCCGTCGACGGCTGCCCCACCGTGGGGGCGAACCATGCGCGCTGAGCCGCCCGACTCAGCGCGCCTCGCGGCGATCCGCCGAGACGCGGGCCGCCATCTCGTCGAGGTAGACCTCGCAGATGGGGTGGCCGCCGGGCGTGATGGTGTGCTCCAGCTCCCACAGGCTGAGCTTGCCGCCGTCGGCGAGCAGGAACGCGTGCTCGTACAGCGCCCATTCGGCGATGACGCCCTCAACCCTGGTGTGCCGCATGGTCACCAGGGTCGTCTCATGTGCCACCGCCGACCGCAGCCGCTGCCGTACCGGCTCACCCGGGCGGTCGCCGTTCTCCGCGCGGCGCAGTACCCGCCAGGCGTGATCGGCGGAGTTGTCCTGCGCGTACTCGTGGCGCGCATCGGCGAGGCCCGCCTCGCCGCGTGGGCCGTCCCGGCCGACGTCGAAGTGGACCTCCGCGATCAACCGCTCCTTGCCGAAGTCGAATTCGGGGAAGACCGAGTCGCCGAACCGCTCACGCAGCCGCGCCTCCACCGACTCCTGGGCGGTGTGCAGCTCCCGCACCACCTCGCCGTCGGTGCCGGTGTCGTCCTCGATCTCCCACAGCGTCTCGCTGCTGCCGTCGGCGAGCAGGAAGACATGCTTGACCGTGCGATGGCCGCGGGTCCGGGTCGGCCCCTTGCAGAAGCGCATCGAGTGCAGATCGACACAGTGCATCAACGCGGTGCGCAACCGCCTCAGCAGCGTCTGGTCCAAATCGGCGGCGTTCCGTGCGCGGGCGAGCAGCCGGTCGAGGTGACTGGCCGGATCGTCGTCGTACGGCTCCAAGGCGTCGCCACCCGATCGCGTGTTGTCCATATGACCCTCCCGCGCCTCGCTCCGCCATTCCCCGCCGAGCGCTTCGTACACTTTTCGCACACTCACCGTAGCGGGTCAACTGCCGTACGTGTCCGATGTTTAACTCAAGACGCTTGTATTCGGCTGGGGGTCCGGGGGTCGCCCCCCGAGACTACGCAGCACTCAAGACGCTTGTATTCGGCTGGGGGTCCGGGGGTCGCCCCCCGAGACTACGCAGCACTCAAGACGCTTGTATTCGGCTGGGGGTGCGGGGGTCGCCCCCCCCCCGAGACTACGCAGTGCTCAAGACGGCTTGATGAGCCGGGTCTCGTACGCGAAGACCACGGCCTGCACCCGGTCCCGCAGTTCCAGCTTGACCAGGACGCGGCTGAGATGGGTCTTCACCGTGGCCTCCGCCAGATGCAGTTCCGCGGCGATCTCCGCGTTGGACTTGCCCTTGGCCACTTCGGTGAGGATCTCCAGCTCGCGGGCGGTCAGCCGGTCGAGACGGGAGTCCATCGGGCCGTCGGGGGTGGGCAGTTGATGCGCGCAGGTCTCCAGCAGCCGCCGGGTCACCCGGGGCGAGACCACCGCGTCGCCGGCGGCGACCGTGCGGATCGCGCTGAGCAGTTCCTCCGGCAGGGCGTTCTTGATCAGGAAGCCGGAGGCGCCCGCCCGCAACCCGGCGAAGGCGTACTCGTCGAGGTCGAAGGTGGTCAGGATCAGCACCCGGGTGTCCGGGCAGGCGGCGATGATCGCCTCGGTCGCGTCGATGCCGTCCATACCGGGCATCCGTACGTCCATCAGCACCACGTCCGGCTGGAGTTGCCGCGCGAGGCGCACCGCCTCCGCACCGTCCCCGGCCTCGCCGACCACGGCGAGATCGGACTGCGACTCCAGTACGAGGTTGAACGCGACCCGCATCAACGGCTGATCGTCGACGAGCAGGACCCCGATCGTCACGACTCCCCTTCCACATCCACCGGTTCCAGGTCCCCCAGTTTCAGACAGGTGGCCACCCGCCAGCCACCGCCGGGCAGCGGCCCGGCCTCAAGGTGCCCGCCGTAGGCGGCGACCCGGTCCCGCATCCCGTCGATCCCGTGCCCGCCCTCCCCGGACGACGGCACGGGGTGGCCGTCGTCGCGGATCTCGACCTCCACGCGATCGCCGGGGCAGCTTACGCGGACCGAGGCGCGCGCTCCGGCGGCGGCGTGTTTGAGGGTGTTGGTCAGTGCCTCCTGCACCAGCCGGTACACGGTGAGCTGCGCCGCCGCCGGAACGGACGCGGCATCGCCCTCGACCCGCAGCCGCACCGGCAGTCCCACCGCGCGGACCTGGGTGGCGAGAGCGTCCAGCTGGGCGATGCCGGGCTGCGGATGGCGCAGCGCGTCCGGTTCGTCGGCTCGCAGCACGCCGAGGAAGCGCCGCATGTCGGTCAGCGCCTGCCGTCCGGTGCCGGAGACCTGCTCCATGGCCGCGGCCGCCTTCTCCGGGGCGCGCGGCGCGGCGAAGGCCGCACCGTCGGCGAGCGCGACCATGACCGACAGGCTGTGGGTGACGATGTCGTGCATCTCGCGGGCGATCCGCGCCCGTTCACCCGCGACGGCGAGCTGTGCCCGCTGGTCGCGCTCCCGCTCCAGCCGGGCGGCACGGTCCTCCAGTGCCGCCAGGTACGCCCGGCGGTTGTGCATGTTGGCGCCGATCATCCCGGCGGCCAGCGCCAGCCCGCACAGCGCGACGAACACCTTCGTACCGCGCTCCGGGCTGGCCCAGCGGTACGCCGCCATCAGGTTGCCCACCGCGATCACCGCGAACGCGACGGCGGTACGGCGGCGTGAGCCGTGCGCGGCCACCGTGTACAGCGCCACCAGCAGCGCGACATCGCCCGGCAGCACCCGTCCCGCGTACAGCCACTGGGCCAGGGCGACCGCGGCGACCACCGCGAAGACCAGGTACGGTGCGCGGCGCCGCCAGGCCAGCGGCAGCAGCAGCGCGAACTGGTAGCACAACAGCTGCGGGTCGTGGCCGAACACCGGGTGCGCGGGCGCCGTGGTCACCATCGCCAGCAGCGCCACCAGCAGGGTGTCGCCCACCACCGGGTGGCGCCCGGCGAACTCGCGCAGCCCGGAGCCCCGGGGCGGCAGCACCGCCCCGGGGCTCTGGTCGTGTTCGATCCGCGTCACGCATCCCGCCGCTTGAGCAGCACCGCCGCGATCACCACGGTCACGGCCACGTACCCGGCGAACAGGCCGGCACCGGTCCACGGGGCGAGTTGGTGGGGTTCGGTGTGCAGGACGGTCAGTGCCTGCCCGGCGTTGCTCGGCAGGTACGGGCCGATGTTGTCCACCCAGGAGGACGGCAGCGCGTGCAGGATCAGCGGCAGCACGAACAGCATGCCGAAGACGCTCGCTATGCCGCCGGGCGTGGACCGGGTCACCGCGCCCATGGCGACGCCGAACAGGCCGACCAGGGTGAGGTAGATCGCCGTGCCGAAGACCACCCGGGGCACACCCGAAGCCGACAGCGTGGTCTGGATGTGCTGGGAGGAGAGCATCGACTGTCCCGCGAAGAAGGACAGCAGCGAGGCGACGGAGGCGAGGACCAGGGTCACACCGCCGAACACCGCCATCTTGGCCCACAGCACCGGCAGCCGCCGGGGCACCGCGGACAGCGTGGCCCGGATCATGCCCGTGGAGTACTCACCTGTGATCACCAGCACGCCGAGCACCCCGATGGCGAGCTGCGCGAAGACGTACCCGTCGATGCTGCGGCCCGCGGCGTCGAAGTTCGCCCGCTCCGCCATGGGCAGATGGTTCCAGCGGTTGGCGGCGGCCCAGCAGGCGAGCAGGGCGATGCCGATCATGGCGGCGACCGCGATCAGCAGGGTCAGGTAGGTGGAACGCAGCGAACGGAACTTGATCCACTCCGAGTTCAGGACTCGGCTCTGCGTCACCTTGCCACTGCGCGCGGTGGGGGCGGACACGGTCGAATCGGCACTGCGGCCCGCAGGGCCACCGTCGAGGGTGGTGGCGGGCGACGGGCGGGAGCTCATGCTGCGGTTCCTTCGGTCACGTTCGAGCGGGTGGCGGCGGGGATCGCCTGGTACTCCACCGCGTCACGGGTCAGTTCCATGAACGCCTCTTCCAGCGAGGCCTGCTGGGTGGCCAGCTCAAAGAGCACCACCTGGTGCTCGGCGGCGGTCCTGCCGATCTGCTCGCTGCTCAGCCCGGAGACCGTCAGCACACCGGCCTCCTCACTGGTGATCGTCACGTCGGGCCCGACCAACTGCTCGCGCAGCCGCTCGGCGTCGGGGGTACGGACCCGTACGGTGTTGGTGGACGCCTGCCGGGTGAACTCCTCGACCGAGGTGTCCGCGATCAGCCGTCCGCGGCCGACGATGATCAGGTGCTCGGCGGTGAGCGCCATCTCACTCATCAGGTGCGAGGAGACGAAGACCGTCCGGCCTTCGGCGGCGAGGCTCTTCAGCAGGTTGCGGATCCAGAGGATACCTTCCGGGTCGAGCCCGTTGACCGGCTCGTCGAGGATCACCGTCGCCGGGTCTCCCAGCAGGGCACTGGCGATGCCGAGCCGCTGGCCCATGCCGAGCGAGAAGCCGCCCGCCCGCTTCTTCGCCACATCGGCGAGCCCGACCAGCTCGATGACCTCGTCGACCCGCGACCGCGGGATACCGGTGGTGGCGGCGAGCGCCAGCAGGTGGTTGAAGGCGGTGCGCCCGGTGTGGATCGCGCGGGCCTCCAGCATGGCGCCGACCTCGTGCAGCGGCGCCGCGTGGTCGGCGTAGCTCTTGCCGTTGACCACGGCCCGGCCGGACGTCGGCGTGTCCAGGCCGAGCAGCATCCGCATGGTGGTGGACTTCCCGGCACCGTTCGGTCCGAGGAAGCCGGTGACCACGCCGGGCTTGACGGCGAAGCTGAGGTCCTCGACGGCGGTCTTGGGCCCGTAGCGTTTGGTAAGTGCGGTGGCTTCGATCATGCTGCTTCCTCGTCGGCGAGCGCCGCCCTCGGACAGGTCCGGCTGCGCCCCAACGCTAAGCGGCGTCAACCGGTCGGGACGATCCCCGCTGGACGGAATCTGCCGCCCGGGAGCATGCGCCCGGGGGCGGACACGCGTACTCCCGACGGTGTACGGGCAGCGGCGTCCGGGGGCGCCATGATCCACGTCGTGCCCGGGCTCGCGGTGCGCGGCCGTGCACGTCGACCACGTACTCGTGGGCGCCGGGGCACACGATCCGCACGAGGAGCTCGCACACCACACCGCGTGAAGCCGCGGGACGGCCGGTTAACCTCTTTGCATGGACGCGCAAGCTTCGTCACGGGGATCGGATGGCCTGGGTTCGGACGGCCCGCATAGCGACGGCGTCGAGGAAGCGGTCGCGGTACTGAAGGCGGTGGCGGATCCGACGCGCTTCCGTCTGCTGTGGGCGCTGAGCCAACAGGAGCTGCCGGTCGGCAAGTTGGCGGAACTGGTCGGCGCGCATGTCGCCGCGGTGTCGCAGCATCTGGCGAAGCTGCGGACCGCGGGCCTGGTGGCCTCGCGCCGTGACGGAACCCGGATCTTCTACCGCATCTCCGGCGAGCATGTCCGGGGGCTGCTGGAGGAGGTCGTGGTGGTGGCCGGTTCCGGCGGCGACGAGAGCACGGGGCCGGGCGGTTCCGCGCCCGCCTCGGCCACGGAGCCGGCACCGGCGGCGCGTACGCTGCGCTGGCCCAGGGCTGTCGGCCTGCGGCCGGTGCGCAGGTCCACGTGACCGCCGGGTCACCGGCCCGTACGCGGCAGCGGTAACGCCTCAAACGCCGGCGCGTGCGAACACCCGGGGCCCCGCGTCGTACTCGTACAGCTCCGCGTAGCGCCCCCAGTCCGTCGCCGTCTCCAGTTGCTGAGCGACCTGCTCGCTCGTGTAGTGATGGGCGAGCAGATCGCGGAAGAAGCCGTCTCGCAGCACTCCGTCGGCGGACCTGCGCAGGCTGGTGGCGATCAGCCGTACCAACGGCACCTCCCAGGCCGCCTCCGCGAAGATCTTCTTGGACTGCTGCACATCGGCGTTGGCGAAGCCCAGCCCCCGCGGGGTGAGCAGCAGGTCGTTGTCCTCGACCAACGCCATGCCCAGCGCCTCCAGCGCGTCGACGAGCGGCAGCAGGTCGTCGATCTCCAGGCCGAGGTCATCGGCGAGGTCCGCCAGATCGCTGCGGCCGTCGTGCTGGACGAGGATCTCGGCCAGACCGGACAGCCCGTCGACGCTGGCGCGCGGCAGCGGCACTGTGGCGATGGTGCGCCGGGTGTCGCCCGCCTCCGGGTACGCGGGACCACGGCCCGGCGGCCGCAGCGTGTCCTTCGGCCGCCCGGTCATCGTCTGGTACAGCGTGTCGATCAGTTCCTGGAAGGCCGCCGCGTTCCGATCACGGGGCCGCTCCAGTGGGACCGGGAACGCGGCACGCAGGGTGCCGGGGTGGGTGCCGAGGACGACCACCCGGTCCGCCATCAGCACCGCTTCCTCGATGTTGTGGGTGACCAGCACGATGGCCCGGGTCGGGAACTGACCCGACTCCCACAGCTCCATCAGCTCACCGCGCAGGTTCTCCGCCGTGAGCACGTCGAGGGCGGAGAACGGCTCGTCCATCATGAGCACGTCCGGCTCGACCACCAGCGCACGTGCGAAGCCCACTCGCTGCCGCATGCCGCCGGAGAGCTCCTTGGGGAACGCCGACTCGAAGCCGTCGAGGCCGATCAGATCAATGGCCTTGAGCGCGGCCTCGGCGCGTTCCCTGGGCGGAACTCCGCGTGCCGCCAGGCCGAGTTCCACGTTCTGCCGCACGGTCAGCCAGGGCAGCAGCGCGAACGTCTGGAAGACCATCGCGGTACCGGGGTTGGTGCCGGTCAGCGGCTTGTCACGGTAGGAGACGGTGCCGGAGCTGACCGGGATCAGCCCGGCCAGACAGCGCAGCAGCGTCGACTTGCCGCAGCCCGACTTGCCCAGCAGCGCCACCACCTCGCCGTCCCGCACGTCCAGGTCGATACCGGCCAGCACCGGCAGCTCGCCGTCGGCGCCCGCATAGGACTTGGTCACCCCGCGGGCGGAGAGCAGGATCTCGCCCCCGGCGGTCGTCGTGGTCGGCGCGGCCATCGCGGCCTCCTTCATGCGGTGCGGTGCTTCCTTACATGGTCACCGATCACCCCATGCTGTACCGCGTCTCCGCCAGCCGGTACAGGCGCCGCCACAGCAGCCGGTTGAGGGCGACGACGTACAGGCTCATCACCGCGACCCCGGCCAGCAGATGCGGATAGTCGCCGTCCGCGGTGGCGTGCGCGATGTACGCGCCGAGTCCGGTCGCGGTGAGGGCGGTGCCGCCGAAGGTGACCACCTCGGAGACGATGGAGGCGTTCCAGGCGCCGCCCGAGGCGGTGATGCCACCGGTGACGTACGCCGGGAAGATGCCCGGAATGATCAGCCGCCGCCAGCGCTGCCAGCCGCGCACCCCGAGGTCGTCCATGGCCTCGCGCAGGTCGGTGGGGATCGCCATGGCCCCGGCGATGGTGTTGAACAGGATGTACCACTGGGCGCCGAGCGCCATCAGCAGGATGCCGCCGATGTTCAGGCTCAGCCCGGTCCGCAGGAAGAACCAAGTGGCCAGCGGGAAGAGGAAGTTGGCCGGGAAGCTGGCCAGGATCTGCACCAGCGGCTGGGCGAGGCGGGAAAGCCTCGGCGAGAAGCCGATCCTCACACCGATCGGCACCCAGACCAGCGTCGCCACCGCGAGCACGATCAGCACCCGGGCCAGGGTGGCCAGCCCGAGCAGCAGGGGTTCACCGAACACCCCGAGCCCGGTGCGCTGTCGGAAGTAGCGGCCGAGGTCGACCAGGCCCCAGCAGACCAGTGAGGTGGCGACGGTGCCGAAGGCGAGGTCGCCCGCACGGCGCCGTACCGGACGCACCGCCAGCGGGCGGTCGTCCACGCCGAAGACCCGGCAGGCGCGGGCCAGCGCCCGCGCCGGGGGTGCCAGTACCCGGCCGAGCAGCCGCGGCCAGTACGAGCGGCGCAGCAGGTCAAGGACCACCGACCGCTGGACCTCGGTGGCCTCCGCCTGTTCGTTCTTGAAGCGCTCGACCCACGCGGTCAACGGCCGCCAGAAGAGGAAGTTGACCGCGACGACCATCACCGTCATGGTCAGCACGGCCCAGCCGACCTTCCCCAGGTCGCCTTCGGCGATGGCGGACCCGGCGTACGAACCCACGCCGGGGAGCGCGTACTTGTGGTGGGAGACGCTGATCTGCTCGGAGGCCACCAGGAAGAACCAGCCGCCGCCGAAGCTCATCATGCCGTTCCAGACCAGCCCGATGGCGCCGGACGGCAGCTCGATCCTCCAGAACCGCATCCAGCGGGTGCACCGCAACGACCGGGAGACCTCGTCGAGTTCACGCGGCAGCGTGATCAGGGACTGGTAGAACCCGAACGTCATGTTCCACGCCTGCGAGGTGAAGATCGCGAAGATCGCGGCACACTCCAGACCCAGCAGCGAACCGGGGAACAGGGCGACGAAGCCGGTGACGGCGACGGTGAGGAAGCCGAGCACCGGCACCGACTGCAGGATGTCGAGCGCCGGAATCAGGATCCGCTGAAGGCGGCGGCTGTGGGCCGCGGTGTACGCGTAGAGCAGGGAGAAGACGGTGGACGCGGCGAGCGCGGCGAACATCCGCAGCAGGCTGCGCGCCGCGTAGTACGGCAGGTTGGCCGGGTCGGTGCTGACGGTGACCGTCCGGCTGGGGGTGAACGACACCGCCGTACCGCGGCCGACCCGCAGCACGACATAGAGACCGACCAGTACGGCCGCGGCCACCACCAGGTCCACCCAGTTCAGCCGGGTCAGCCGATCGGCCGCCCGGACCGGCCTCGCGCCCCGCCCGGCGGCCGAGCGCGGCCACGACATCACACGACCACCACCACGACCGTCCGAGCGGCCTCGATCGGACGGGCCACTAGGCGGACGGTGCCTGGATGTAGTCCTCCAGGCGCGCCACCGCGAAGCCCTGCTCCTGGATCCGCCTGAGCAGGTCGCCGAACATCGCGGTCATCGTCGCGCCCTTGAGCTCCGTGGGTCCCCTGAAGTGGGCCAGGATGATGTCCCCGGGACGCAGCTTCTTGTCCCCTGCCTGGTACTGCATGTTGGCGATCTGCATCGACTCACGCCACCAGACGATCGCCCGGGGACCGCACTCGCCGACCGCGGTCCTGGTGTCGGCGTTGTACGCGCCGTAGGGCGGCCGGAACAGCAGCGGCGCGGTGCCGTACTGCTTGGTGAGGATCTTCTGGTCGCCGCACACCTCTTCCTTCTGGCGGGCGAGCGGGACGGTGTTCATCGGCGGGTGGTGCAGGGTGTGGTTCTGGATGTGGTTGCCCATCGCCTGCAACGGCTTGAAGTACCCGTAGTCGGACTTTATGGCGTCGTTCATCAGGAACATCGTGATCGGTATCTTGAGGTCCCGCATCATCTCGATGAACTTGGGGTCCTTCTCCGCTCCGTCGTCGAGGGTGACGAAGACGACCTTCTGGGTGGTCGGGATGTGCGTGAACACCGGGACGGTGCCGGTGGCGCTGAGCTTGACGGGTTTGTCGGCGGGCGGTGCGGGGGCGGCGGGCAACGGCTGCAGGCCCCACTTCTGCCATGCCGCCGCGTCCGCGGTGGCGCCGGACGGTGCGCTGTCGGGCGTGCTGCTGTTGGCCGCGGGCGCCGAGGAGGCGGGCGCCGGCCCTGACCCGCCGCAGCCGCTGACGGCCGCGACCAGCGCTATCGCGCCCGCCAGCGCCCCGTAGAACCTGCCTCGCCCGCTGTACCACTTCACCGTGCTGGTCTCCCGTACATGCTGTTCGTGTGCTGTGTAGGCGCTTGGGAACGTTACCCGCACTCAGGGACGGGGAATGTTGCGGAGGTTGGCCCGTGCCATCTCCAGCATCGTGCCCACCCCGCCTTCCAGTACGGTGCGGCCCGCGGACAGCGCGAAGCCCTTGACCTGGTCCGCGGTGATGCGGGACGGAATGGACAGCGCGTTGGGGTCGGTGATCAGCTCGACCAGCGCCGGGCCCGGCCGGTTCAGCGCCTCGGTGAGCGCGTCACGGATGGCGCCCGGCTTCTCCACGCGTACCGCGGGGATGCCGATGCCCCGGGCGATGCCGGTGAAGTCGACCGGCGGGTGATCGGTCTGGTAGCTCGGCAGTCCGTCCACCATCATCTCCAACTTCACCATGCCGAGCGAGCCGTTGTTGAAGACGATGGTCTTGACGTTCAGCTCGTGCTCCCGCACGGTGATCAACTCGCCGAGCAGCATGCTCAGTCCGCCGTCGCCGGACAGCGAGACGATCTGGCGGCCGGGGTCGGCGAAGGCGGCGCCGATGGCGTGCGGCAGTGCGTTGGCCATCGTGCCGTGGGTGAACGAACCGATCACCCGGCGGCGGCCGTTGGGGCTCAGATAGCGCGCGGCCCACACGTTGTTCATACCGGTGTCGACCGTGAACACCGCGTCGTCCGCGGCGAGTTGGTCCAGCAGGCTGGCCGCGTACTCGGGGTGGATGGGGATGTGGCTGTCGACGTTGCGGGTGTACGCGCCGACCACCTTGGTCAGCGCGCGTTCGTGCTTGCGCAGCATGTCGTCGAGGAAGCGCCGGTCACGCTTGGCGTCCAGCAGCGGCAGCACCGCCCGTAGCGTGGCGCCGACGTCCCCGTGGACGGCGAGGCGCAGTGGGGTGCGCTTGCCCAGGCGGCGGGCGTCGCGGTCGATCTGGATGGTGTGCGCCTGCGGCAGGAACGCGTCGTACGGGAAGTCGGTGCCCAGCATCAGCATCAGATCGGCGTCGTGCAGCGCCTCATGGCAGGCGCCGTAGCCCAGCAGACCGATCATGCCGACGTCGTACGGGTTGTCGAACTGGATCCACTCCTTGCCCCGCAGCGTGTGGCCGACCGGCGCCTTGACCGCCTCGGCGAGCCGCATCACCTCGGTGTGTGCGTCGCGTACCCCGGCGCCGCAGAACAGGGCCACCTTGTCCGCCTCGTTGAGCGCCTCGGCCAGCTCGCGGACGGCCGTCTCGTCGGGGTGCACGACACCGGGCGCGGCGGTCGGCGACGGCTGTCCGGTGGGGTTGGCGGCGGGGCGGTCGGCGATGTCGCCGGGCAGTACGAGAACGGAGACGCTCGGTGTCGCGATGGCGTGCTGGATGGCGATCCGCACGATGCGCGGCATCTGCTCCGGCTGGGAGATCAACTCGCAGTAGTCGGCGGCCTCGGCGAACAGCTTCTCCGGGTGGGTCTCCTGGAAGTATCCGGTGCCGATCTGCGCTGACGGGATGTGGGAGGCGATGGCGAGCACCGCAGCGGCACTGCGGTTGGCGTCGTACAGCCCCTGGACCAGATGGGTGTTGCCGGGTCCGCAGGAGCCCGCGCACACCGCGAGGCGCCCGGTGATCTGCGCTTCGGCGGCCGCGGCGAAGGCGGCGGCCTCCTCGTTGCGTACGTGCACCCACTCGATGCCGTCGGTGCGGCGGATCGCGTCCACCAGTGGGTTGAGACTGTCTCCCACCACTCCGTAGATCCGCTCGACACCGGCTTGCAGCAGGACGGATATGAACTGGTCCGCGATCTTGGGCGTGCTCAACGTGACGCCTCCTCACGAGGTGGCCGCGACAGGTCCGTGATCGAGACTACGCCGGGCGGCGGAACGCGGCCGTGCCTACAGGGCTATGCGAGTGGCGGTCACGTGGCGTGCCACTGGGCGCTGGTACCGGCCACGTGCCGCTGCGGGAACTCACCGCCGGTCAGCGCGAGCAGCGGGGCGGCCTTGACCGCGGTCTCCTCGAACTCCTCCGCCGGATCGGAGAGCGCCACGATGGCACCGCCGGTTCCGTACCGGATCCGGCCGGGGGTGAGCACGGCGGTACGGATCACGATGCTCAGATCGGCGGCGCCGGTGAGCGAGAAGTAGCCGATGGCGCCGGAGTAGACGCCCCGCGGGCCGCCCTCCAGCCGGTCGATGATCCGCATCGTGCGGATCTTGGGCGCGCCGGTCATCGATCCGCCGGGGAAGGCCGCACGCACGCAGTCCACGGCGGTACGGTCGGCGCGCAGCCGCGCCCGCACCGTGCTGACCAGCTGGTGCACGGTGTCGTAGGTCTCGACCTGGAACAGCTCACGGGCCTCGACCGAGCCGGTCTCGGCGCAGCGCCCCAGGTCGTTGCGGACCAGATCGACGATCATCAGGTTCTCCGAGTGGTCCTTCTCGTTGCTGCCGAGTTCCCGTCGCAGGGCGGCGTCCTGCTCGGGGGTCGCGCCGCGCGGCCGGGTGCCCTTGATCGGGCGGGACTCGGCGAGCCCGTTGGCCGTGACGCTGAGGAACCGTTCCGGCGAGGTGCTCAGTACCGAGACCCCGTCGAACTGCAGCAGTGCGCCGAACGGCGCGGGGGACGCCTGCCGCAGCAGCCGGTAGGACTGCCAGGGGTCGGCGACGGTGTCCACCTCGACCACGTTGGTGAGGCACACCTCGTAGGTCTCCCCGGCCGCGATCTCCTCCTGGGCGATGCCGATCAACTCAAGGTAGCGGTCCCGGTCATGGCGGAGCCGGACGGCGTGCGGCGCGGCGGGCCGCGGCACGGGGGCGGGGGTAGGGCCGGTCAGCCCGCCGAGCGCCGCTGCCGTCTCCCGCAGCCAGGCCCGGGCGGGGCCGTGCGCACCGGGCAGGGCGAGGGCCAGCAGGTAGCAGGTGCCGGTCGCGTGGTCGAGGACCACCGCACGGTCGGCGAAGACCATCGCCGCGTCGGGCTCCGACGAGCGGTGCGCCTTCCGCCCGCCGCACTGCGCCTTGAGCTCGTAGCCCAGGTAGCCGACCCAGCCCAGCGCGAAGCCGCAGGGCGGCAGGTCGTCGGGGGTGGTGAGGTGGGTGGCCCGCAGATCCCGGTCCAGCCAGTCCAGAAAGTCACCGGTGACCAGATGCTCGCCGCCCCGCTCGGCCGTCGACCGTACGGTCAGGGTGCCGGTCCAAACGTCGGCGGTGGCGACCCTGGCGAGCGGACCGGAGGCATCGCCCATGATCGAGAAACGTCCGGCCGCGGCATCAGGACGGCTGCTGTCGAGCCAGAAGGCGTACGGCCGGTCGCGGAAGAGCGCGTCGAAGGCGGCCTCGTCGTCCCAGCTGCTGGGTATGGACTCCACGAGGAGTTCGTACGTGGTGATCTCGGCCCTCGCGGACGGTGCGGCCACCGGACGCGGCGCGGGCACCGGGAGCGGCCGGGGGCCGTGGTGCCGCCGGACGAGTTCGGCGAAGTTCCGCATGAGCCGGTCGCCGTACTGCGTGCAGATCGACTCGGGGTGGAACTGCAGCCCCCACATAGGCCGGTGCCGGTGCTGGATGCCCATCAGCACACCGTCCGGAGTGTGGGCGATGGCCTCCAGTTCGTCCGGGAGGTCGGTAACGGTGAGCGAGTGGTAGCGCACCACCTCGAACGGGGACGGGATGCCGTCGAAGAGGCCGGTACCGGTGTGCAGTACCGGCGAAGTGCGGCCATGGCGCGGTTCCGGGGCCCGCGCGACCGTACCGCCGAAGCACGCGGCCAGCCCCTGGTGCCCCAGGCAGATGCCGAGCAGCGGCAGCTCGCAGCGTTCGATGACCTCGCGGCAGATGCCGAAGTCCGCCGCCCGCTCCGGAGTGCCGGGCCCCGGGGAGATCACCACGCAGTCGAAATCCGCGAGCCGTTCGGCCCGCCATTCCGGATCGTCGTTGCGGATGACAACGGGTTCCCGGCCGCTAGCGGCGGCGATCGCGTGCACCAGGTTGTAGGTGAACGAGTCGTAGTTGTCGATCAGGAGCGTGCGCATCGTGCCGGGATCACCTCAAGGCACCATTTTCCCACGTCCAGAGGGTGCCGGGAGGGCGGGGGTGCCGGAGGGGTACTCGGCGAGCTACGGGGCCTCGCGCGGGTACAGCGCACCGCATGAGTGGCGGAAGGGATCCGCCTCGGGCCGCCCGCACCCGTCCGAGGACTGCGCGGCCGCTTCCGGTTCGAGGTCCCGCCGGCACCTCGCCGTCGTCTCGCCGACCCGGACCAGGTGCCAGATCTTGACCCGCCCGTCCTTCGGCGAGACGAGTTCTTTCCCGCCGCGACGGCGAGCACCCCCACGCCGCAGCCCGGCGCCGCCAAACCGCCCACAGCCCAACCGGGCACACCGAAACGTCGAGGAATCCCTTCCCGCCACTACGGCGAAGGCCCGCACCTCACAGCCCGGCGCCGCCGAACGCACCGCACCCCAAACCGGCACAATCCACCGGAGAGGTCCTAGGCTGCCCGATGTGATTGAGGCCATCGTCTTCGACGTCGGCGAAACCCTGGTCAATGACGAGCGCTACTGGGCGGCCTGGGCGGACTGGCTGGGCGTCGCCCGTCACACCCTCTCCTCCCTGGTCGGTGCGGTGGTCGCACAGGGCCGCGACAACGCGGACGCCATCCGCCTGCTGCGCCCCGGCATCAACCTGCCCGCCGAGTACGCGGCCCGCGAGGCCGCCGGACGCGGCGAGCACCTCGACGAGTCCGACCTCTATCCAGATGTACGCCCCGCCCTCACCGCGCTGCGCGAACAGCGGATCGGCGTCTTCGTGGCAGGCAACCAGAGCGCCCGGGCAGCCGAGTTGCTGCGCGCCCTCGACCTCCCCGCGGACGGGGTCGCCACCTCGGGCGAGTGGGGCGTGGCCAAACCGCACCGGGAGTTCTTCGCCCGCGTAGTGGATCTCACCGGCCGCGAGCCGGAGCGGATCGTGTACGTCGGCGACTACCCCGCCATCGACATCGCCCCCGCCAAGGCCGCGGGCCTGCGCACCGCCCACATCCGCCGTGGCCCGTGGGGCCATCTGTGGGCCGACACCCCGGAGGCGGCGGCCGCGGACTGGCGCATCGACTCGCTGACCGAACTGACCGCGATCACCGCGGCCTGACCAGGACGGCCACACCCGTCTTTCCACCGGCGTCAGACCACGGCGCCGATCGCCAACCGCGAACACCGCGGTGTACGGTCTGGCGTTGGCCGGTAGCGAGGGAAGGCAAGGGTGGCGTCACGATGGCTCCGCAGCGGAGTGCTGGGCAGCGGAGTGCCGACCCCGACACGCTGACCTTCACCGAGCGGGCCCGCCGCCAGCAGCTCATGGAGTGCACGTGTGCCAGCGTCGACTGGGTCATCCAGAGCACTACGGGAAGCGGTACTCACCTTGACCCAGCAGCGTGAACTCCGTTCCACCGACGCGGCCCAGCTCAACCTGCAGGCAGACTGCGCGCGTTGCTTCGGTCTGTGCTGTGTCGCGCTGCCCTTCGCCGCCTCAGCGGATTTCGCGGTCGACAAGGACGCCGGTCAGCCGTGTACGAACCTGCGGGCGGACTTCCGCTGCGGCATCCACACCCGCCTGCGTGAGCAGGGCTTTTCCGGCTGCACCGTCTTCGACTGCTTCGGCGCGGGGCAGAAGGTCTCGCAGACGACCTTCGGCGGACAGGACTGGCGGCAGGCCCCGCACACCGCGCGGCAGATGTTCGATGTGTTTCCGGTGATGCGGCAACTCCACGAACTGCTCCGGTACTTGGCCGAAGCGCTGTCGCTGCCGTCGGCTCGCCCGCTGCACGCCGACCTGCGCCGCGCACTCGACGACACCGACCGCCGCACCCGCGGCAGCGCCGAAGCACTCGCGGAACTGGACGTGGCGGCCCTCCGCCACGACGTCAACGCACTACTGCTGCGTACCAGCGAACTGGTACGGGCAGGTGTCCCGGGCCGCAGGAAGAACCACCACGGAGCGGACCTGATGGGGGCCAAGCTCAAGGGCGCCAACCTTCGAGGCGCCAACCTCCGCGGGGCCTACCTCATCGCGGCCGACCTCAGCGGCGCCGATCTGAGAAACGCTGACCTGATCGGCGCGGACTTCCGGGACGCCGACCTGAGCGGCGCCGACCTCACCGGAAGCATCTTCCTCACCCAGTCCCAGCTCAACGCGGCCAGGGGCGATGCCGCCACCAAGCTGCCCCCGGCGCTCACCCGCCCCGCGCACTGGTAGCCGCGCCCACCGGGCGCACGGCGTCCAGGTCATCGACGGCGAGAGCCGGACGCACCGCTCCCGCTCGCCGTCAGTGCGGCGCCGATGGACGGGGGCGGTGCGGGGCGGCCGGTTCGCTGGTCCAACTGGCGAGCAGGCTCAGGGCCTGCTCGGAGGGGCTGCCGGGTTCGGCGGTGTAGATGCCGAGGACTTGCTCGGGGTCGCCGGTGACGGCCAGGGCCTCGTAGTCGAGGATGAGGTCGCCGACCAGCGGGTGGTGGAAGTGCTTGGTGCCGTAGGTACGGCGCTTGACGTCGTGGTCGGCCCACCAGGTGCGGAAGTCGGGGTCCCGTAGGGAGAGTTCACCGACGAGTTCGGCGAGCTGGGGGTCGTGGGGGTGCTGGCCGGCGTACAGGTGCAGGGCGGCGACGGCGGTGCGGGCGATGCCTTCCCAGTCGTCGTAGAGGGTGCGGGCGGCCTCGTCGAGGAAGACGAAACGGGCCATGTTCCGCTCGCGCCGGGGCAGGGCGTCGAAGTCGGTGTAGAGGGCGCGGGCCAGCCGGTTGGTGGCGAGGACATCGGTGCGGCGGCCGACGACCAGCGCCGGGACGTCGTTCATGGTCTCCAGGATCCGGTACAGGGCGGGGCGTACCCGTTGGGGCGGCATAGGGCGGGGCCGGGTTCGGGCGGGCCTGGCCAGGGCGAACAGGTGACTGCGTTCGTCGCCGGTCAGCCGCAGCGCGCGAGCGATGGCGTCGAGCACGGCCTCGGAGACGTTGATGTCACGGCCGCGCTCCAGCCGTATGTAGTAGTCGACGCTGACCCCGGCGAGCTGGGCTACCTCCTCGCGGCGCAGCCCCGGTACCCGGCGGGTGGTCGGCAGGGGCGTCAGACCGGCCTGCTCAGGGGAGGTCTTGGCGCGGCGGGTACGGAGGAACGCTCCGATTTCGGTCGTCCGATCGCTTGCCGCGGACCGGTGGGCATCCATGCCCTCCACGCTACGACGCTCACCGCGTCGGTACGGGCGGTAAAGGGGTACTGCCGGACCCCCGGCTGGACCATGCCCCTTCCACCGCTGTGACCAGCGGTTTCGGCTGCTTGTCTGGAAGGCGGACACGATCCGTTCCGCCGTTGGGCGGCGGGGCACGCAGAAAGGTTGATCCCATGACCGAGCACGGACGCATCACCACCCCGTTCGACGCGCAGACCACCGCAGCGGAGGTCGTGGCAGGCGTCGACCTGACCGGCCGCCGAGCGATCGTCACCGGCGGCTCCTCGGGCATCGGTGTGCAGACCGCACGCGCCCTGGCCGCCGCCGGGGCCGAGGTGACGCTCGCCGTCCGCGACACCGACGCAGGTGCGAGAACGGCCGCCGACATCACCGCCACCACGGGCAACGACCAGGTCCTGGTCGCCCCGCTCGACCTGTCCGACCAGGCGTCGGTCGCCGCTTTCGTGACCGGATGGCAGGGCCCGCTGCACATCCTGGTCGCCAACGCCGGTGTCATGGCCTCCCCCGAGACACGCACCGCGGAAGGGTGGGAGCTGCAGTTCGCCACCAACCACCTCGGCCACTTCGCGCTCACCACCGGTCTGCACCAGGCCCTCAAGGCGGCCGGTGCCGCCCGGGTCGTCGTCGTCAGCTCGGTCGGCCACATCAACGGCGAGGTCCGCTTCGACGACATCCACTTCGATCGCCACCCCTACGACGCCTGGGCCGCCTACAGCCAGTCCAAGACGGCCAACATCCTGTTCGCGGTCGAGGCCGCCAAGCGCTGGGCCGACGACGGCATCTGCGTCAACGCCCTCAACCCCGGCCGGATCGCCAGCACCAACCTCGCCCGGCACATCGGCGTGCCCACCAACGCCCCGGCCTCCTTCGAGCCCGGCCAGAGCGCCGGCGTGTCAGAGAAGACCATTGAGCAGGGCGCCGCAACATCCGTGCTGCTCGCGGCCTCGCCGCTGGTCGACGGCGTCACCGGCCGATACTTCGAGGACTGCGACGAGGCCGCCCCGCACCAGCCGGGCATCCGCCGCGGCGTGGCCGACCACGCCCTGGACGAGCAGAAGGCGGCACGCCTGTGGCAGGTCTCCCTCGACACGCTCACCGCGGCCAAGACCACCGCCTGACCGCACCATGCCGACGTCGACAAGGCCTTTCCCTCCTCACTCAGGCGGTGTCGGGAGTCACTCAGGGGGTGTCGGGAGTCACTCAGCGGTCTCGGGAGTCACTCAGGGGGTGTCGGGAGGAGCTTCACACCGTCATGCGCCCGCACCGCGGGCGGCGACGCCGCGTCAAGCGCGTCCAGGACCCGGATCGCGTAGGCCTCATCGGCGAGTTGGGCCACCTCCTCGCGGGTGGCCCAGCGCAGTGCGCGAGTCTCCTCGCCGATGGTGGGGCTGCCGTCGATCGCCTCGCAACGGAAGACCAGCGAGACGACCAGGCCCGTCATGTTCTTGTAGACGCCGGTGAGGGCCGCGGGGAGCGCGATCTTGATACCGGTCTCCTCCCACACCTCGCGCCGGAGGCCGTCCGGGACCGTCTCCCCCGCCTCCAGAACACCGCCCGGCGGCTCCCAATGCCCGTTGTCCCGCCGCTGGACCAGCAGGGCCCGGCCCCGATCATCGACGATGACTCCGGCAACGCTCACGGAGTGCGGACGCTGGATGCTCACGGTGCCCGGGCTCCTACCCGCCATTGTCATACCCCCCGCGTACCGTGCTTCCTGTCCCCGCTGCTGGCTGCTCGGGGTAGCCCCGCCGGTTCTCCGGCGGGGCAACATTCTCACCGGCCTACGCCGCCCAGGCACCGCGCCGGGCCGCCACCGCGTCCGTATGGGCCTGGGTCGTCAGCTCGTCCTCACCGATCCCCAACTCGGCGGGCACAGCGCGCAGATCGCCCGGCGCCGCCTGCAACTCCCCGTCCGGAACCAGCGTCTCGACCTCGATGCGCGTCCCGTCGATCTCCGTAACCCACACCCCAGTAGCCAGCATCCGACGACCGGCCGCCTCGAACTCGTAGCTGCGGCAACGCTTCTCGAACTCGATGGCCGGAACGTAGCCGGGACCGCGGAGCATCGCGTGACCGCGCCCGGATCCTCCACCGCGGTCTCGTGCTCGGGCTTCGACCCCGACGCCTGGTCCACCCGGGCTTCCTTGTAGGTGAGGACCGCCCGCGTCGCATCCGGACCGCACCCCGTCCGCACCTTCGATCGGGCGGGGACAGGCGGCTGGCGCCGTCGCGCACCCGGACCGCGGCGCCACCCGGACGGCAGCCTGTCGGCTGGTCGTGCGGTACGGCGCGTCGCAAGCCCGGGCCGACCGTCGTGGGGCGGACGATCGGGGAGACGCCGTCCGTCCACAGGATCCGTACACAGGAGGCATTCATCGTGGCCACCACGCGCATCGCGCACACCGAGTGGGAAGGCGAACTGCTCAAGGGCTTCGGGGAGGTCACGTTCGACTCCTCGGGCGTCGGCCACTTCCCAGTGACCTGGGCTTCTCGCGCCGAGGACCCCAACGGGAAGACCAGCCCCGAGGAACTGATCGCCGCCGCCCACTCCAGCTGCTTCTCGATGGCTCTGGCGAACATTCTCACCAGGGCCGGGACTCCGCCGACGCAGCTCACGACGAAGGCCGCGGTCACCTTCGAGCCGGGCCCCGGCATCACCGGAATCCATCTCACGGTAGAGGGCCAGGTGCTCGGTATCGACGAGGCCGCATTCAAGGCGGCGGCCGAGGACGCGAAGGCCAACTGCCCGGTGAGCAAGGCCCTCGCGGGCACGCCGATCTCGCTCACCTCCGCCCTCTCCGCCCTGTCCTGACACCGCGCACGCGGCACCGCGCCCCCTCCGCACTTCGGCCTGAGGGGGCGTTCGCGCGACCGGGGTGCTGGTCGTTCGCCGTCCCTGGACAGATGTACGGGTCTGGTCCATGCTCGTCGTCCATGACCGCCCCCCATCATGAGCCTTCGGTGCGATCAAGGCTGTCCAAAGCCATCGGCGCCGTAGCGGAGGACATCGCCGAGTTGCTCCGGTCGTGTACAGACGCCGCGGTGCCCATTCCCGGCGCCGAGTGGACCGTCGCGGAGTCCGCGGCACATCTCGTCCTGGCGAACGAGCTGATGGCGGCTCTCGCCGCGGGACGCGAGCAGACCTACGGCGATGGCACCCCGCAGGGCCTCGCGGCGGCCAACGCCGCTTCGCTGGCCGACTTCACCGAACGCGACCCGGCCGTCCTGGCGGCCGGGATCGTCCAGCACGCGCAGGCGTTCACCGAGGCGGCAGACCTGCGGTCAGCGGACGAACCGACGGTGACCCCGCTCGGGCCCATGGACCTGGGAACCCTGGGCTCCTACCTGCTGACCCACATGCTCGGCCACGGCTACGACATCGCCACGGCCCTGGGGCGACCGCACATGATCGACCGCGACCGGGTCGATCTGGCGCTGCCGTTCCTGATCACGGCGATGCCCTGGGTCAGCGACGCGCGTGCCGCCGCCGGGCACAGCGCCTGTTACGAGCTGCGGGTGCGCGGCCTGTCCCGATTCGCGGTGACGTTCACCGACGGCGCCGCGGTCGTGAGCGTCGAGCCCCCGCGCCGCCCCGACTGCACGATCGCGTCCGAGCCGGTCACGTTCTTCCTGCTCGCCCTCGGCAGGCGCAGCGCCACGGGTGCCATCGCCCGCGGCAAGATCCTCGCCTGGGGGCGCAAGCCCTGGCTGGCCCCTCGCTTCCCCACGCTGTTCAGGGCGCCGTAGCGAAAGGCCCCGAGGCTTCCGCGCTTCGGGGCTTCGCCTCTGGTGGGCACGGACAGAACGGATCCGGCACACCAGCCGACAGCGCTGGCGCCAGCGCAGGGCTGTCGGCGCACGTCGAGAGTGCGACGGGCACATCCCGACTGCAGCCCGTACAGACGCGGCGACGCTGAACCCAGCCAGTGGCCTCGGCGTACGCCTCGCAGCGGGGGATACCGTGATGCTCGACGGCTGTGACGAGCTCGACCGGAATCGAACCCAGCCCGAAGCTGAGCATCCTGTCGTGCGGCACGCCGCGTTCCGTGCAATCCGAGTCGTCCGGCCTGCCAAATTTGGGTGGACGAAAGGTGTTTGGCTTGGTCACGGCCGTCATCTTCGGGTCGCAGTCCTGCGCCGGGCCAATCCGAGGCCGCCGCTGGACTGGGATCATCCACGCCGCTGTGCTTGGAGCGGAGGGAGCCGGGCCAAACTCTCCCGGATCGCGCCACTGAGCTACAGGGCGGGTCAGCGCGTTTCTTCGACCAGCGCGCGGAATCCCGTGAGCAGCGCGTTGAGACCGACTTCGAACTCGTCGTCACTGCCGACGTCGGCGAGTTCGTCGGCATGCCGGACGAGCAGCGGAAGCGCTGAGCCGTCCCGTGAGCCGAACAGCAGGCGGCGGTGACGGCGCTCGTCGGCTTCCGACGCGTCCAACCTTTGGTTGAACTGCACCGAGCCGACGATGAACGTGGCGAGCGAGGACGCGGCGGCGTACGCGTGGCGGGGGCTCAACCCGGCGCGGATGAACAGTTCAAGGGCGTACTCCTGCCCGGCCAGCGAGTTGGGCCCGAGTCGTTCGGTCCCGCTCAGGAGCGAGGCCAGGCCGGGGTGCCGCCGCAGGTGCGCACGGAACAGGCGTGCGGACCACGCCGCCTTGCCCGTCCAGTCCAGGGTGTCGGGCGGGGGTGCGCTCGCCACGTCCAACGCCCGGTCGGCGAGCAGGGTGACGAGTTCCTCCCGGTCGCGTACGTGGTGGTAGAGCGACGATGGCTTGCAGCAGAGCACTTGGGCGACGCTGCGCATCGTCAGCGCAGCCGCTCCCTGGGCATCGAGAAGCGCCATGGCCGCGTCGAGGATGGCCTCGAGCGTCAAGGATCTGCGTCGCCGGTGCTGAGCAGGCTCCTTTTCGCGCGCCAGCCACCATGCCGCCGTTCCCGGCCTCGGCTCGGTCGGCGCTTCTTCCAGCGGGGCCGTTCCCGCTGCTGCGGTCGTCGTCGGTTCGTGCACCCGGCCAAGGCTAGTGTCCGGCGGTGCCGTTATCCTTAAACGAACGTTGTTCGGATAACATCCGGACGCCTTAAGCCTTGAGGGGAGCAGGACATGCGCGCTGTAGTGAACACCGCCGAGGGAATCCGCGTCATCAACGCCGACGAGCCGGATGGAGTAGGGGCACGGCTGTCGGTCGCGTCAGCGGGGATCTGCGGTACCGACGTCAACTTCGTCGCCGCGGGCATCACCGGATTCGTCTACGGCCACGAATTCGCAGGCGTCGACGAAAGCGGCGCGGCCTACTTCGTCGAACCGAACATCTACGGAGGGCAGTGCGAGGAGTGCAAGGCCGGTGACACTCAACGTTGCACCGAAGCGGGTCACGCCTACCTGGGGATGTTCGCCGACGGAGGCATGGTCGAGACGATCATCGTCCCGGAGTTCACCCTGCTGGAGCTGCCTGAACACCTGGACGTCAGGGATGCCTGCCTGGTCGAGCCGGGCTCGATCGCCTGGCATGCGCTGCGCCGGGCGCAGGTACGCCCCGGGGAACGCCTCCTCGTGGTCGGCGGCGGCTCGATAGGACTGCTCGCGGCCGCGGCGGCCCGGCACCACGGACTCGACGTCGACCTGGACACTCGGCATGACCACCAGACAGCGGCCGCCGAGCGGCTGGGGGCGGGTCGGCCGAACGGCTTCTACGACGTGGTACTCGACGCCGCGGGCAGTGAATCCAGCTTGGTCGCCGCCGCGCAGGCGGCGCGGCCGGGGGGCCGGATCGTCTCCCTCGGCGTGTACATGGACGCCATGCCGATCCCCGGCATCCTGAGCCTCAACAAGGAGCTCACATACATCAACAGCATTTCCTACGGACGGTGGGACGGAGTACGCGAGGTCGAAGAAGTCGCATCCATGCTGGCCGAGAACCTGGAAATCGCACAGACCATCATCACGCACCGATACCCCATCGCCGACGCCCGCGAGGCGTTCCGTGTCGCGGCCGACCGAAGCGCTGGCGCGATCAAGGTGGTCATCGAGCCCTGACCTCTGATGAAAGCCCTCCCCATGGCCCCTCCCCGATCTCCGGCATGGTCAGGTTGGCAGACAGGCAGCGCAGTACCCGAATCTCACTGTCGCTCAGCGGCTCTGGTGTCCTGAGTCGAGAAAGCCACGGCGGAAGAAGCGCCACAGGCGGGTGGCGGTGGCTCGTTCGCCCCGCCGCGGTGCGCTTCCAGTGGCTGGCTGAGCGGTCGAGATTGAACTGCCGTGACTGCTGGGCTGCGTATGTCAACTATCGCTATCGTGACGGGTTGGTCGAGTAGTCGCTTCGGGGGGATGCCGTGTCAGCAGACATACCGGACTTGGGGACACCGGGCTCGAAGGTTCCGACGGGTAGGCCGTCACCATGGCGTCGCCTGCTCGCGTGGTTGCTCGACTTCGCCATCGTTCTCACCGTGGCGGTGCTGATCGGCAGCTTCACCTTCCACCGGATCGCCGGCCAGGTGACCGGCCTTGGCGTGGTCGGGGAGAGCGTCTGGCGGATCCTCAGCTCTCGTGGGAACCTGCCCGGGACAGCCGAGGGCGTCGGTTTGTCCATTTGGGACACCACCGTCCTCGATGTCGAGGAGGCTTTCGGCGCCCTGCTGCTCTTCGCCTTCCTCTACCAGTTCGTGGCCCTCATGTGGACCCGCCGCACAGTGGGCAAGGCGCTGGCAGGTCTGCGCGTCGCACCTGACGGACCGCGGATGTCGGGCCCACTGGGACGGCGGCGTGCGGCTGTACGCGCCCTCGTCACCGCCGTGACCGATGTCGGCTGCTATGCCGTGGCCTGCTGCGTACTGCTCGACGGCGACTTCGCACTCGCCGTGCTGTGCTGGGTGATCGCGGTTGTCATTTTCTGGCTCAATGCCCTGGCCACGCTGTTCGGTACCGGCCGCTCCCTCGCCGACCGCTTGGCCGGCACCTCAGTCACCGGCGTGCAATTGTTGCCCTCCGTCGCGTACGCCGCCGCCGAGAGGGGCCAAACCGTGTGGCGAGGGGGCCGCCAGGTTGCCCAGCAGGTCGCCGACCATGAACGGCTGCGCCAGATCACGGAGTCGGACCAAGCCCGCCGCGTGGCCGACCTCGGCCGGGCGGCCGCTCGCGGCGGTAGGAGCGCATGGGAGGGGACTCGCCAAGGCGCGCAGGGAGGTGCGCAGCGGGCGACGGACCGTGCCCGCCAGATCGCTGAGTCCGAGCTCGGACGTGCAGCGGCCGACAAGGGTCGCTCCGCTCTCGTCCGAGCCAGATCCGCCGCCCGCCTCCGGCGAGCCAAGCCGGAACAGCATCCTCTGCCCCCGCCCCCGCCCGGCAGCTTCGGTCCCCCTCCGCCGCCTGGCTTCGGCCCGCTGCCAGCCTCGCCCCCGCCGGACCTGCCGCCGGAGCAGTAACCGCCTCGAACCTCCTACTCATCGCTTCAGTACGGGATCGGCCGAGCCAACTCGTCGCAAACGACATGGTGTTCACCACTCGCGCCAGCCGGGCCCGTCGAAGTCAGCAACGACTTGCGAGGCGCTGACGACCGCCTCCGGCCACCCCGTTGATGTCGGACGCGGAGGTCGAAGGCCCCGAAGCCTGATCGCCGTGATGGCGGCCAAGTAGGCTGCCCCACCGGCCAGTTGCCCGGCCAGGATCACGACCGCGCTTCCTTGAACGCGGTGACAAGTTGGTCCGTGTGGACGATGGCGTGCGCGAAGGTGGGGCCGTTCAACTCATGGGCGGCGTACAGCATTTCGGGGAGGAAGGCGGCGGTGGCGTCGCGGACCAGCGTCACGTGGTAGCCGAGTTCCATGGCGAAACGGCTGGTGGACTCGATACAGGTGTTCGCCAGCAGGCCGACGACCACCACGTGGGTGATGCCGTGCTGCTTGAGCTGGAGGTCCAGGTCGGTGTTGGCGAACCCGCTCTGCGCCCAGTGCTCGTGGGCGACGATGTCGCCTTCCTGCGGCTGGAAGTCGGGGTGGAACTCACCACCCCAGGTACCGCGGGCGAAGCTGTGCCGCTTCATGATGGCCCGCTGGGTCGGGTTCGGGTGATCCCATGTCTCGTAGTCGCCCGGCTCCCAGCGGCGGTGCGGGACGAACACCACTTGTACGCCGGCCTCGCGGGCGGAAGCGATCACGGAACGCAGGTGGTCCAGCAGGCCGACCTCCTTCGCCACGGGCTCCAGCCTGGGCCAGATCTTGCCGCCCTCGGAGAGGAAGTCGTTGTAGGGATCGACCAGCAGAACCGCCGTGCGGCGGGGGTCATAGGTCTGGGCCACGGTCTCTCCTCAGATCTGGTGCCGCCCTCGCCGCCGGTCGCCAGCAGGCCCAACCAGGACGTAAGCGTCAGCGGAGGAACCCTTCGTAGCTGCGCTGCTGGAGCTGGCTCTCGATCTGCTTCACGGTCTCCAGGCCGACACCCACGATGATGAGGATGCTGGTGCCTCCGAAGGGGAAGTTGTTGGCGCTTCCCTGGAAGAACGCGATCGCCACCGTGGGCACGAGGGCGATCAGGCCCAGGTAGAGCGAGCCCGGCCAGGTGATCCGGTTGAGCACATAGCTCAGGTACTCCGCCGTGGGGCGACCGGCCCGGATACCTGGGATGAAGCCGCCATACTTATTCATGTTGTCGGCAACTTCCGCGGGGTTGAAGGAAATGGACACGTAGAAGAAGGCGAAGAAGACGATCAGCAGGAAGTACAGGGTCAGGTAGATCGGGTGGTCACCCTTGGTCAGGTTGGTACTGATCCACTGTGCCCACCCGGACGTGGAGTTTCTGCTGAACTGAACGACCAGGGCCGGAACGTAGAGCAGCGACGACGCGAAGATGACCGGGATGACACCGGCCTGGTTGACCTTGACCGGGATGTACGTCGCTGTACCGCCGTAGGACCGGCGGCCGATCATGCGTTTCGCGTACTGGACCGGGATCCGGCGCTGGGCCTGCTCGACGAAGACCACCAGGCAGACCATGACCAGGCCGACCGCGATCACGATGGCGAACTCGCCCCAACCGCCGACGATCTTGCCGGACTTCTTGATCCCCCACAGCGCGCTGGGGAACCCGGCCGCGATCGAGGTGAACATCAGGATCGACATGCCGTTGCCGATACCGCGGTCGGTGATGAGCTCACCGAGCCACATGACCAGGACAGTGCCCGCGGTCATCGAGATGACCATGATCGCGGTCCGGAAGATCGAGGTGTCCGGGATGATCTGGCCGCTGACCGTACAGGTGCGGAAGAGCGTGCCGCTCTGCGCGGTCGCGATCAAGCCGGTGCCCTGCAGCACGGCGAGTGCCAGCGTCAGGTACCGGGTGTACTGGGTGATCTTCGTCTGGCCCGCCTGGCCCTCCTTCTTCAGGGCCTCCAGGCGCGGAATGACCACGGTGAGCAGCTGCAGGATGATGCTCGCCGTGATGTACGGCACGATGCCGAGTGCGAAGATCGTCAGCTGCAGCAGCGCACCGCCGCTGAACAGGTTGACTATGCCGAAGAGGCCGCCGTTGCCCCCGGCCTCCTTGATGCATGTGTTGACATTGTGGTAGTCGATGCCCGGCACCGGAATGTGCGCGCCGAACCTGTACAGCGCCAGGATGCCGAGCGTGAACAGCAGCTTTTTGCGCAGGTCAGGCGTCTTGAACGCCTGGGCAAAACCGGTAAGCACGTGGTACCTCCTGCGCCTACCAGATCGCGCCGGGAGGAGAGGCCCGTCGCGAGGTGGACAGGTTCCTATCAGCCAGTGTCCGCCATTGGCGCCGCGTACGCACAATCTCCGTCCCGCGCAATCTCCGTCCCGCACAATGTCCGTCCAGAGCTGCCGGTGCTCGCCGCATTTCCCGGTCGTGGACCCCGGAGAGAAGTGGCCGACGGAGAATCCGAGTCCAGCGCCTCTGCGCGAGGATTTCGGGGAACACCCGCCAGGGCCTTTCAGAACCCGGGCTACAGTTCCCGGCTCCGCCGCATGAGCCAGCTCCACAACTGCCGTGACCTGGTCCATGGAGCATCAGCTTGGGAACTGAGATCCTGGGCGATTCGCTGAGGTACGCAGCCGTTGATGTCAGACCTAGATGTCGGCTTGGTCCTCGTATGGAACAACGCTGTCAGTCCTCGGCGTTGGCAGACCGGTCAGTAGATCCATCGCCTGATTGTGGAACTGACGCTCGGCACGAAGACAGCCTCTACTCGGCTGCAGCCGTGGTCTTTCAGGTACTGCTGCAGCGCGTCTCTATCGCCGGTGGTCTCCCACACCGGCCGGGCCGCCTCAACCATCTCGGCAATGCGCGCTTCCCGTGCTGGGCCCAGAGCCACGTGACCCCCTCTGACAATGAAAGCCACGATACCGGGCGGCAGCCGACGGGTACCCGCACGTGATGCCACACGTAGCTCCGCGCCGTCGTTGCAGCTGCCGCCGTCGGCGGTGCCAGGACCGCCGCCTGCCGTTCTCTCCGTCACGAGGGTGTCCTCCGACAACTGCCGCACTCTCTCGCGGTAGCGCTGGGATGGCCAACGCCCCCTCAGGTGCCCGGCAGACGCGAAGCCGAGGCCAGCGGGCCATGCGGGTGGCGTCTCGGCGATGTCGCGCGACATCGGGGGTGGGTGCCGACTTGAATGATTCGGTAATCACACAATTGCGGTCTGTGTTGGCGCTGCGGGTGTTGTGCGCGGGTCACTTTGTCATGGAGAGGAGTCGTCGGTGCCTAAACGCAACGGCCTGCAGCCCGCCTCGGGTGGGCTGCGGCACGAGACCGGGGAGTCGCAGTCGTGGTCGCGGCTATGGCTGGCGGCGTTGGTGCTGCTGGCGGGGCTGGCCCTGCCTGCGCTCACGCCGGTCCAGCCCGCCCACGCCGCTACCGGGCGTACGTCCGCCTCGGCGCGGGTGTCCGTGCAACCGAGTCAGCCGTCGTTGGCCATCGCCAAAACGCACGAGGGGAGGTTCGTGCAAGGCAGGAAAGGCGTGTACACGATCAACGTGGGCAACGACGGGTCCGGCCCGACCGACGGCACCCCGGTCATCGTCCACGACACGCTTCCCAGAGAACTCGTCCCCGTCAGCATGACCGGCGCGGGCTGGGACTGCACCTTGTCCACCTTGACCTGCACGAACAGCGCTGTCCTTGGCGCCGGGTTTGCCTACACGCCCATCACCTTGACAGTAAAGATCACCTGTCACGCCCGTGGCACGGTCACCAACCGCGCCACGGTGACCGGTGGCGGTGACACCACCATCCACACCGCCACCAACACCACCACCATCAGGCGAAGCGAACGCTGCCACCACCACCATCATCATCACCACCGCCACCACCATCACCGCCACCACCATCACCGCCACCACCACCGGGACGGCTGGCATCGGCACTAGGGCAAGGTCCGCTGCAGACACTGGCGGCCGCAGCGCACAAGCAAGTCCCAGCGCGGGAACTGGTCCCCCAACAGGAACTGGCCCCACAACGGCGCGGCCCAACCCCAGGGGCGCAAATAGGGGCTCGAATGACGGTCCCCAACCCCCAGACGACCGCACGCTGAAGAGCTCAACACCAGCCGCCGCCCGCGCCCCCCTGCAAGGGGCGCGGACGGCGGGTCTGACACGAAAATAGAGCTGTTCCCGCGCTCAGGTAGCTGCGATCGGTTCGAAGCGGACGGTCAGCCCGAGGCTGTTGGCTTCCCTCATTATGCGGCGCATGGCGCGCTCGGGGTCACGCTT
>NZ_JARHTQ010000045.1 GCF_029223525.1 Streptantibioticus ferralitis
GACCGGCTCGACAGCCGGGGTTTCCTTGTCTGCCATGTCCGTCCGTCCCGGCTGGTCAAGGCCCCAGAGCTGGGCCTCGGCCAGCCTGTCACATCACGGACTTACACGATCTTTCAGACACGCTCCTGACGGTCGCCTCAAGTCGCCGCAACTACCGCGGTTGTGAGTCAGGTGGTGGTTCGTGCTGCTGCTTGGGTGAGGGTGGTTGCGGTGTGTACGGCGCTGTCGACGGCCTCGTCGGGGGTGAGGCGGCACAGATCGGTGAGCGTGAAGAGCGCCTCTGCGCTTACGACCACGGCGAGGTCTCGCTTGAGCTGGGCGAACGCTTGCGGATCCGTTGCTCCCAGGGTGCTTTGGAGCGGCTGGAGGGCGTGGTCGATCAGGCTGAAGCGGATGCCTGGACGTGCGGTCACGTTCTCGGGCCGGGTGATGGTGGCGGCGATCATCGCCCGGACCGCGCCTTGGTGGACGAGGATGCCGCGGAGCAGGAACTTGCAGGCGAAGGCGACGCGCTCGACGGGGTCGGTGGACTCGGCGACCGGCGCCAGCGCCTTTGCCGGAGGTGGCCAGACGCCGGAGAGTGCCTCGCTGATCAGCGAGGGGAGATCGGGGAAGTACCGGTAGGCGGTGGCTTCGGAAACCAGGGCCGCGCGGGCGATCAGGGGCATGGTCACCTCTGTGCCGGTGCCGATCAGTTCCCGTGCGGCCGCCAGGATCGCCGTGCGGGTGCGCTGCTTCTGGTTCGTGCGACCGCTTGCGGCCTGTGCTGCCGTCATCGTGAAGCCCTTCTGCTGTAGGTACCGCCATCATCGTAGGCCTGACTCTCTTTATGGGAGAGTACTTGCGTGACGGGGGTCGGCTAATCTACTCTCCTGAGAGTCCGCTCTCATGAAGGAGTCAGTCATGACAAGGGTTTCCGTGGTCGGTCCTGACGATGGTGAAGCCATCCAGTTGGGTCCCACGCGCATGCGCATCCTGGAGGACGGCACCACGACCGGGCACCGCCTGGGCATCGGCGAGATCACCATCGCTCCCCACACCGAGGGCCCGCCCCAGCACCGGCACGCCCAGCATGATGAGGGCTTCTATGTCGTGTCCGGCACCGTGCACTTCACCGTCGGCGAGACGACGCATGTGGCGCCCGCCGGCACCCTGGCGATGATCCCGCCCGGCGCACCGCACACCTTCGCCAACCTCGGTGACACGCCCGCGGTGATGCTGAACACCTTCACGCCCGACCTGTACGTGCAGTACTTCCGCGACCTGCGGGACATGATCGCCGCCGGTCAGGAGCTGACCCCCGAGTCGACCGTCACGGTGATGAGCCACTACGCCACCGAGCCCGCGACCGACTACGCCTGACCCACGCCCCGTCCATGCGGTCGGCGACGACGGCCCTCATGGGCAGCCCTCGTGGCGACAACCAGCCTGAAACACAGCCCACTTGAGGAGCAGCAGATGACCAGCACCCACGCTCTCACGCTCGAACAGGGCACCCTCGGCGTCACCGTCGAGCAGTCCGGTGACCGGGGGCACCCCTTCCTCCTCCTGCACGGAGGCGGCGGCCCGCAGACGGTGCTGCCGTTCGCCGGGCTGCTCGCCGAGCAGCGGCCGGCCAGGGTGTTCACTCCCTTCCACCCCGGCTTCGGCGGCAGCGCACGTCCCGAATGGCTGACCGACGTCGCGACGCTAGCCCAGGTCTACGCGCGGCTGCTCGACGTCCTCGATCTGCGGGATGTCGCCGTCGTGGGCAACTCCATCGGTGGCTGGATCGCCGCCGAACTGGCGGCACTCGGCAGCGACCGGATCAGCAGTGTCACTCTCGTCAACGCTGTCGGTATCCGGGTCGGCGGCCACCCGATAGCCGACACCTTCTCGCTGACGCCCGTCGAGCTGTCCCGGCTCTCGTTCCACGACCCCGCCAAGTTCCGCTTCGACCCCGGCGCGCTGGACGACGGGCAGCGCGCGGTCCTGGCCGCGAACCGTGCTGCTCTGGAGGTCTACGCGGGTGCGTACGCCATGGCCGATCCCACCCTGAGCGGGCGCCTTGCCAAGGTCGACCACCCGACCCTTGTCGCGTGGGGCGCGAGCGACCAGGTGGTCGACGCCGACTACGGGCGGGCGTACGCGCGGGCGATACCCGGCGCCGAGTTCCGGCTGCTGGAGGGCACCGGCCACATGCCGCAGGTGGAGACCCCCGATCAATTCCTGCCCGTGGTATGGGACTTCGCCGACGCCCACGCCACGGACCGGCTCGACCGGCCGCGGCACTGACGGCCCGGGACCGGTCCACATGCCCGAACCCGGCCGCCGCAGAAGGGCGTTGGTCCTCGCCGTCTGCTGTATGAGCGTGCTGCTGGTCAGCCTCGACACCACGATCCTCAACGTCGCCCTGCCGGCCGTCCAGCACGACCTGCACTGCTCGGTACCCGGCCTGCAGTGGACCCTCGACGCCTACACCATCGTGCTCGCCTCGCTGCTGATCCTGGCCGGCTCCACGGCCGACCGCCTCGGGCGCAGGCGCGTCTTCCTGGCTGGGCTTGTGCTGTTCACCGGCGGTTCGGCCCTGTGCAGCCTGGCGCCGGGCCTTGGCTGGCTGATCGCTTTCCGTATGGTGCAGGCGCTGGGCGGCTGCATGCTCACACCGGTCGCCATGGCCATCCTCGCCAACTCCTTCCCCGAGCCGCGGGAGCGGGCACGTGCCATCGGCGTGTGGGGCGGTGTGGTCGGCATCAGCATGGCGTGCGGACCGATCCTCGGCGGTGTGCTGGTGCAGACGGCCGGGTGGCGGTCGGTGTTCTGGCTGAACGTGCCGATCGGACTGGCCGCGCTGCTGCTCACCGTCGCCTTCGTCCCGGAGTCCCGCGCACCACAGCCCCGCCGGATCGACCCGGTGGGCCAGCTGCTGGTGATCGCGGCGCTCGGTCTGCTGACCTACGCCATCATCGAAGCGCCCGGCCGCGGTTGGACGGCGCCGGTCATCGTGGCCTGCCTCGCCGCCGCGGCGGGCGCCCTCGTCTGGCTCGTACCGTACGAGAACCGGCGCGCCGAACCGCTCATTGATCCCCGGCTCTTTCGCAGCCCGTCCTTCAGCGGCGCCACGGTGATGGCGGTGTGCGCATTCAGCGCGCTCGGCGGTTTCCTCTTCGCCAACTCCCTGTATCTCCAACAGGTACTGGGGCTCAGCGCCCTGGAATCGGGCGTGCGCCTGCTGCCGATGGCCGTGCCGTGCCTGGTGTGTCCGCCGCTGGCCGGACGGATCGTGGGCAGTCACGGCACCCGCATCCCGCTGCTGCTCGCCGGGCTGGGCATCACCGCGGGTGGCGCCCTCGCCGTGCCGGCCACCCACTCCGCGGACCACGCCGGCCCGCTCCTCTGGGTGGCGTACGCGCTCTTCGGGCTTGGCTTCGGGTTCGTCAACGCGCCCATCACCGACACAGCCGTCGCGGGCCTGCCGCGCGACCAGGCAGGCGTGGCCGCGGCGATCGCCGCGACCAGCCGCCAGGTCGGCGCCGCACTCGGCATCGCGGTGATCGGCGCCCTGATCGCCGCCGGAGCGCGGCAGGCCGCCTGGTGGACCATCACCGGCTGCGGGCTTGCCATCCTCGCCCTCGGCGCGCTCTCCACACGCCCCCGGCCGGGCACCGGTGAACCGGGTCCACACATGTCCCATGGACATCACAAGCCCCGACCCATCGGGCCGGACCGCGCCACGAGCGTCCACGAACGTACCGTCTCGCGCCGAAGCCCGAGCGCGCACGGACGGCACGAAGCACCAGACGGCACGAAGCGCCACCCGACACATCAACTGTCAAAAGTCACCATTCAACAGTCAACAGGAGTCAACACAGCATGAGTTCGTCATGAGGCAGAACCCCGGGACGGGGCAGGACACTGTGGACATTGCTGTCCGCCCTGGTGCTGGCCATAGCGGGCCTGGTCGTCTGGTGACGGATTTATGGCGTGCTGGGCGAGTGCGCGAGCCGCAGGCGTGGAGCCGGCGGCAGCGGTGCGGGCGCTTCCTTCTCTGGTGCGGCGCGGAACGCTTCGATCACGTAGGCGGCGAAGCGGCGGGAAGCCGTGAGCCGGGCGGCACGCGGCACGTCCTGGACGCCCCGGTGGGCCATGAGCATCAGGTCGTCGATGACGAAGCCAGGTCGCAGCTGGCCGCTCTCCTGGGCACGGCGGGCAAGTTCGGCAACCGCGCGTGTAGTCCGCTCTCGGTCGGCGGCGAAGTCCATGGCCTCGGGGAAGGTCGTCATGAAGGCGTCGGCGAATCCCCGGCTGTGCGCGTGGAGTTCGCAGATCCACTCGATCAGGCTGCGGAATCCGTACCACGGGTCCGAGTCCGCGAGAGCGTCGCGGACGGCTGCTTGGCAGGCTCGCCGCTGCTCGGCGAAAGTCTCCACGATCAGTGCCTGCTTGGTCGGGAAGTGCCGGTACAGCGTGGCGGGGCCGACACCTGCGTGCCGGGCGACCTCGCGCATAGGCGCACTCAAGCCCTCCTCGCCGAACACCGCGCGGGCGGCTTCCAGGATGCGGGCCCGGTTGTCGCGGGCGTCGGAGCGCACAGCGTGAGGCAAGGGGTCGGTCATGGCCTCTCATTTCAGCCAAGCGGACGGGGGCGTCCGTTACGGTCCGATGGCGGTGCCCCCGCCCCGTCCCGCCATCCTGCTGGTGGTGCCTCGGGCCGTGGGGCCGGCTCGCCGCCCATGGTCGCAGCGCTGTGACCTGTCCGTTCACCGACCCAAAGAGCAGAGATGAAAGCCGTCGTGATCAGGGAGTTCGGAAACGCCGATGGTCTGGAAGTCGTCGACTTGCCCGTGCCCGTACCTGCCCCGGGGCAGGTACGGATCGCCACGGAGGCGATCGGGGTAGGCGGTGTAGACGCCGTGATCCGCCGGGGAACGCTCGCCCAGTACGGCTTCCGGGAGGGCCATCTCCTTGGCAGCGAGGTAGCGGGAAGCGTCACCGCGCTGGGAGAGGGCGTGGACGCCTCGTGGATGGGGCGCCGGGTGTGGGCCTTCACCGGCCTGGCCGGTGGGTATGCCGAGCAGGCCGTCGCCTCGGTCGAGGACGTCCTTCCGCTGCCTGACGGCCTGACCGGTGCCGATGCGGTGACTCTGGGCGGCTCCGGTGTGGTCGCCCACTTCGCCCTGGACCGAGCCCGTTTCGCGCCCGGCGAGACGGTGCTCGTGCGCGGTGCGGCGGGCAGCATCGGGATCACGGTGGTCCAGCTTGCAGCCAGGGGCGGTGCGGGCGCGGTGGCGGTCACCACCTCGTCGGCGGAGCGTGGCGCCCGCCTGCGGGACCTGGGCGCGACCCATGTCCTCGACCGCTCCGGCGAGGGCGGCTCTGACGCGCCGTCGGGTTTCGACGTGGTGATCGATGTCGTGGCAGGTCCGCAGCTTTCCCTTTTCCTGGACAGGCTGAACTCCAACGGGCGGTACGTGGCTGTCGGTGTGGCCGGTGGGCGGCCGTCGGCAGACTTCGGCATGCGGCTGATGGACGCCTTCCGCAGGTCACTGTCGTTCGCCACCTTCAGCGCGGACACCGTGCCCGGCCCCGACAGGCAGGCCGTGCGGTCGTCCCAGTTCGTGGATGCCGCACACGGGGAACTGCGCACGGTCACGCACGAAGTGCTACCGCTGGACCAGGCGGTGCTGGCCCACCGCGAGATGGACGCGGGCAAGGTGTTCGGCAGGGTCGTGCTGACTCCCTGAGCCAGGCAGCAACTGCTGAGCATGGCCAGAACAACGAGTCGCCGGCCGAAGGGGCACCCTTTCACACGGCCGAGACAGCGGCTTGCACTTCACTGAGGGTCTGACGGGCGATGTCACGGTATTCATCGGTGTTGTCCACGTCGCTCCACCGCTCGTAGGTGACTTTCAGGGCGAGTGTGCTCAGCTCTGCGGTTACTCGGGCGGTGAGGACGGGGATTCCGCGGCGCGCAATGGCCTGGGCTACCGAAGCGGTGAGGCTGATGCCTTTCAGGGCTTCGCGTTCCTGGAGGTCGGGATGGGCCTCGATCACCGCTCGCCTTCGGATGCTGAATGCGCGGTGAGCGGGTGTGAAGACGTTCTGTCCGAGCGCGTCGATGCCGCGCGCCACCGTTTCGAGGGGGGTGGCGCCGGTGGGCGCCGCCGCAATTGCGGTGACGAGCTGCTCGGTCAGCGCATCCTCACCGAAGAGCACCTCCCGCTTGTTCTGGAAGTGCCGGAAGAAGGTGCTCTTGCCAAGTCCGGCGCGTTGCGCGATGTCGAGCACGGTCGTGTTGTCGTAACCGCGCTCCGCGAACAGTTCGAGGGCGGCGTCAGCGAGCCGTTGCGATGCATTGGGTTCCCAACGAGCCATGCGCACAGCTTACGGGACTTCGTCTCGTCACCGTGTACAGTGATAGGACAAAGTCCCATCACTCGCTGTGGAGGCACGTCATGAGCCGAGCCGTTGTGTACGACACGTTCGGAGGACCTGAGGTACTGGAGCTGCGCGAAGTCCCGGAGCCGCACGCGGGAGTGGGCGAGGTCCGCGTACGTGTGGCCGCCGTCGGCCTCAACCCCATGGACTGGGTCCTCACCTCAATGCCGGAGATGGCGCAGCAGTTCGGCATCACCCTGCCGTCCGGCTTCGCCACCGACTTCGCCGGCACCGTGGACGAGGTCGGTGAAGGAATCTCCGACTTCGCCGTGGGCGACCGCGTCTACGGAGCCGCGACGGGCCGGGCCGCCGCTGACTTCGTGGTGGTCGACCCCTCCGGGGCGGATACGCTCCGTCGCACTCCGGCAGGGATCAGCGACGCGGTGGCCAGCACGCTCGCGGTGGCGGGAATGACCGCCTCGGCGGCGTTGGCGGCGGTTGGCGTGAAGGCAGGCGACACCGTTTTGATCGGGGGTGCCGCCGGCGGCGTGGGCGTGTTCGCCATCCAGCTCGCCAAGCTCGCAGGTGCTCGGGTGATCGGAACTTCCTCCGAAGGCACTTTCGACTTCCTGCGGCAGTTCGGGGTGGACCCGGTCGCCTACGGTCCCGGCCTGGAGGACCGCGTGCGGGCGATGACCTCCGACGGCGTCAGCGCGGCGGCTGACCTGTTCGGTACGGAAACAGCCGAGGCGGCGCTCGCGCTTGGCGTCCTCCCGGAGAGGATCTCCACGATCGCCGCCCCCAACCCTCCCGAGGGCGTGCGCGCGACCGGCGGCATCAACGCGCAGCCGCAGGACCTGAAGCGGATCACCGACGCCGCCGTTGCCGGGGAGCTCACCGTGCCGATCGCCGCCACCTTCCCCATTGAGCAGATCCGGGAAGCCGTGCAGCTGCAAGCAGGGCGCCGCGTCCACGGAAAGATCGTGGTCAACCTCTGACTACGACAGTCACCGGCCGCGTGCGGACAGCCAGTCGACGAACCCGTGTGTGCCTCCGCCGGAGTCACAGCCGATCAGTGTCCGGCGTCCGCGCCGGTACGTCCTCGGCAGCTGTGCGGGAGCCAGGGCTCCTTGTTGCGCGCCGCTCCCTCCACCGACGACCTTGTCAAACGGAACAGTGTTCCGTATCGTTCCGGAACGAGGTTCCGCTTGTCCATGGTGTCAGAGCAGGAACCCGACAACCAAGCCATGCATCGCCACCACGCTTCACCCGCAATGGAGGAACACGGTCATGCAGTACCGCACCTTGGGCCGCACCGGTGTGCAGGTCAGCTCCCTCGCGCTCGGCGCGATGAACTTCGGCAAGATCGGGCGCACCACCCAGGACGAGGTCACCGCTATCGTCGACGCCGCTCTCGAGGGCGGGATCAACGTCATCGACACCGCCGACGCGTACAGCGGTGGCGAGTCGGAAGAGATGGTCGGCAAGGCCATCGCCGGCCGCCGCGACGACATCGTCCTGGCCACGAAGGCGAGCCTGCCGATGGGCGACGAGCGCAACCATCAGGGCAGTTCGCGCCGCTGGCTGGTCACCGAGCTGGACAACAGCCTGCGCCGTCTGGGTGTCGATCACGTCGACCTCTACCAGATCCACCGGTGGGACCCGAGCACCAGCGACGAGGAGACGCTGTCGGCGTTGACCGACCTGCAGCGCGCGGGAAAGATCCGTTACTTCGGCTCCTCGACCTTCCCGGCATACCGCATCGTGCAGGCACAGTGGGCCGCCCGCGAGCACCGCCTGGGCCGTTACGTCACCGAACAGCCCAGCTATTCGATCCTGCAGCGCGGGATCGAGACCCACGTCCTGCCCGTGACCGAGGAATACGGGCTCGGTGTGCTGGTGTGGAGCCCGTTGGCCTCGGGCTGGCTGTCGGGTGCGATCCGCGAGGGCCGGGAGATCACCAGCAACCGCTCAGCGTTCATGCCGCAGCGTTTCGATACCACCGTCCCCTCCAACCGGGCCAGGCTCGACGCCGTCGAGCGGTTGGTCAAGCTCGCCGACGAGGCCGGCCTGACCATGATCCAGCTCGCGCTCGGTTTCGTGACCGCGCATCCCGCCGTGACCAGCGCGCTCATCGGCCCCCGCACGCTGGACCACCTGCGCTCGCAGCTCGCCGCCGCCGACACCGTGCTCTCCGCCGACGTGCTCGACGCCATCGACACCATCGTCGCCCCCGGTGTCGACCTGGCCGCGCACGAGAAGAACGACACTCCGCCCGCCCTGCTCGACCCGGCGCTGCGGCGCCGCTGACCGCCGGGCCCGCCCCGCCAACCACCCAAAGAAGCCGGGGCGCCTTACACCCTCGCGGGGGTCCAGGCGTGATGCGTGCTCGGATCCTGGATGTCTCGGATGATCTGGTCTGGTGCCGCCGTACCTGCTCGCGGCGCAACTGCTCTCGGCCGATATGACAAGCCCTGACCCCGTACCGAAGTTGCGCTGACACGCTTTCTCGTCCTGCACGGCTACGGCATGGGCGGTGTGTGGTGTTGGCAACCCGTCCACGGGGGCCGGGCTGCCTGGGCCGGCCGTGTGGCGGTCCAGGCAGCCCGGTGGGGTTTCAGGGGTTTACCACGCTCCAGCGTTCGGCGGGGAGTCCTCGCATTTGTAGAGGGTGACGTTGCCGTGGTCGGCGTCGGGGGTCGGCCGGCCAGGTCACCCGCGTGAGCCCCCTGCGGTGTGCTGGTGGGCACGGATAGAGGTGGAGTCGATGTTGATGTTCCAGTCGACATCGCCCCTTGCGTCGGTGAGGGCCTGGACGTGCTGGAGCAGCCGCTCCCAGGTGCCGTCGGCCGACCACAGCATGTGCTGTTTGTGAATGGTCTGCCAGGGGCCGAATCGTGCGGGTAACTGGTGCCACTGGCAACCGGTCCCGAGCTGATGGATGATCCCGTTGATCACTTGGCGGCGGTCCCGCCATCGGCATCGGCCGCACCGGTTGCTACTCCTGGGGAGTAGCGGCTCAAGCACTGACTACTCGTCATCTGTGAGATCCCCCCTGCTGGGCATGACCAGATCGCTCCTCTAGGCGGCGATGCTGTCCGCGAGCTGGTCGGCGACGCTGCGCGGCTCACGGCCGAGCAGTTCCGCCAGCAGAGGGTCGACGCCGGCGAAGCGACCCTCGCGGGCCGCCTGGAATGTGGTGGGCGCCATCCGTGCCATCGTCTCCGGCGTGCCGGTTGCGACCTTGTCCGCGATCCACTCCTCATCGTCCATCACGATGCGCTTGACCTCACGGTCACTGATCTTGGATGCCATGGCGGCGATGTCGTCGAACGTCACGGCCTGGCGTGCGGTGAGCGTGACCGGACCGTCGAACGTCCCGTCACCGGCCAGGATGACCGCTGCCGCTTCGGCGGCGTCGGCGCGGTCGGTCCAGGAAATGGGCCCGTCGGCCGGGGCCGTGATCGTGCCGGTCTGCTGCCAGGGGCCAAGCAGCCAGCCCAGGCTGTGGGCGTAGAAGCCGTTGCGCAGCGAGGTCCAGGCGACGCCGGAGTCGGCGAGGAGCTTTTCGGTGGCGGCGTGGTCGCGCGCCGGGTGGAAGGGGCTGTCGGCGCCGGCACCCTGGTGGCTGGTGTAGAGGATGCGCCGGGCTCCCGCTGCGACGGCGGCCTCGATGCCGACGCGGTGCAGGGCGACCGCGTCGGCGTACGGGTCGTTGGAGGAGACGAGCAGGACCTGCTCGGCGCCCTCGAAGGAGTGGCGCAGCGCGGCCGGGTCCTCGTAGGAGCCCTGGCGTACCCGTACTCCGCGGTCGGCGAAGTGCGGTGCCTTGGCGGCGTCACGGACGCTGACACCGATCTGCTCCGCGGGGACTCGTTTGAGGAGGTGCTCGACGGTGGCGCCGTTCAGTGCACCGGTTGCACCAGTGACAACGATCATGATCGCTCCTTTCGTACCCGCTCCGCGCTCAGCGCGTGCGGGTTTGTCCCATTAGCCGCGCAGGAGCGGCAGGAGGATGTCGTCGACGAGGTGCTCGACGAAGCGTTCGTCGCACCGCTCGCCGGCGACGACGACGCGGTGCACGATCACGGCCGGTGCGACCTCGGCAAAGAGCTCGGCGGCCTGGGGCGCCAGTTGTTCACCGTGCCCGATCGCTTGGCGCAGCGGCTGCTCGGTCGCGGCCTCGTCACGGCGCAGAATGCGGCGCATCTCCTCGGCGAGCCTGGGGTCGCTGCGCATACCGGCGAACAGCGCCCCGAGCAGTCCGATCTCCTGCTCGGCGATCTGTTGCGCCAGCCACGCGACGAGCGAGAGCAGGTTCTCGCGAAGGTCGCCCTCAGCGAGCCCGGGCGGAGTGGCGTGCGAGCGGTACTCGACCGCGGCGGCGACGAGAGCGGCCTTGTCACGGTAGCGGCGGTAGATCGTCGTCTTCGCCGCCCCGGAGCGGCCAGCGACCGCCTCCATGGACAACTGCTCGTAACCACATTCAGTCAGCAGGGACAGTGTCGCGTCGAGGATCGCCACGTCACGGCCAACTCGGTGGACTCATCCACGAATACTCGCAGTCGCATAGGGTGACACAATTTCCGACACTCACACCCTCACCGCGGCTTGGATCTGCGGGCGCCACAGGACGATCCGAACACCCTCCCCCCTCCTCGCCGCCACAATCAGATGGCGTCGAGTGCTCGGCGGATCCCTGAACGAATACCATCCCGCACCACCGGGCCGTCCAACCACACACCGAAAACCCGCAGTTCAGCTGCCTGAACGGAGTTTTTCACCCTTCAGCAAGCATCAGTACCGGGCGCTGCGAAGGTTCTGCCACGCCTGTTCCGGATGAGCGTCCCAGTGCTGACGGAGAGCTTCTTCCCGGGCCGAGTACCGGCCCTGGTGGCACAGGCCGCTGTGGAAGATGTTGATGTTCATGCTCAGCGGAGTGTCACCGGTCACCCAGTGCGGCGTCAGGGCGTGGCTCCACAGCATGTCGCCCGGCTCCATTTTGGCGGACAGTCGTTCGGCGGGGTCATGGGCCGGAGGTACCTCGGCCGCGATCTCGGCGTTGACTACAGCCGAGGCCGGCGCCATCCGGTCAGGGTCTCTGTAGCTATTGAAGATCTTGGTGCCCTCCACCTGCCACACCAGTCCGTTCGGGTTGTCCACGTGGTAGGTGGAGCTGCACCTGTGGCCCGATATGAAAAGTGCGGGGGCGCACCGTTGCCAGGTGAAGCCCTGGGCGGCCAGGAACGTTCGCCACGGGATCATGACCTTGGTCTGGAAGTCGTGAAGCCAGTTGCCGTAGAACCGGCTGAGGTTGAAGTGGACGAGTCTGAAGGGCCAGGTTGCGATCTCTTCGACGGGCGCGGTGCGGACGGCCAGGACCCTGGCCGTCCGCACCGCGGGTTCGCCGTCGCCCAGAATCGTGATCTTCGTTTCCGGGTCCTTTCGGAGGAGATCAAGCACCTCCTGTGCCGGGGGGAACGTGTACGCGAACGGGATCATGGTGGGGGCGATCCTGAAGTTCGGCGGAGTCCGCCAGCTCGCGGTGAATTCCTCACGTGTCGTCACTAGTCGTAGCATCAGGCGGGCTCCAAGGATTCGGGCAGCACAGTGGAGGCGTCATCTTGTCGACCGGATGAGTAATGGGTGACGGCGCTGCCGGCCGCAGGCGGACCGGCCGCTGCGGCGACCACGGTGATGGGACGGTTCACCGTCCACAGGTCCCCGTCGCATACGACGGCGGCACTCAGGTAATAAACACCCACAGGTGTCTCCCGATCCACCGCTACGGTCAATTCGAACGACGGCATCGAATGCTGGCCCGGCAGAAGGCAGATTTCGGCCTCCGGACCGCCCGAACCCATATTCCACGGGACATGGGCGAATACCAGCCGGGCGGCGAGTTGACGGACCTCACCGGTCGGGGACTGCTCGAAAACACCGTCCAACCTGTACGTGGTGCTCTCACCGGCCCGGCAGGTCGCAGGCCCCCGCAGGGAGAGCAGCCGAATTCCGTCGGAGGTGTCCGCCACCGGGCCGCAGCCGGAACAGGTTGTTCTGCGCCGCCGGTGCCCCGAACCTGGCAGGAAGACCTCGGAACTGTCCTGTGGGGAACCGCAGTAGGGACACCTGCCCTCCTCGTCCCACTGCGCGAGCAGCACGGCCTCGCGCTCGTAGAGGAAGCTGAGGACGGGGCCGCGATCCCGGCAGTAACGGGTGGTGAAGTCAAGTAGTGCCCGGTGCAGTCCAGTCCAGCGCTGCGCCTCGTCGACGGCGAGCCCGGTCAGATGCGACACCGTACCGTTGAGCAGTGGTGCCCCCTTCGACGAGGCGGCCAGAGCCGCCGCGTGGTATCGCAGTTCCCAGGACAATTCCGCTTCCAGGGCTTCTGCCCGGCCCGGATCGGTAGCACCGTCCTCACGGGCGAGTTCGACCATGCGCAGCGACGAGCGCAGACCGGCGAGCCGACTCCAGACGGACTCGACCATGCGTACCGCCGCCGGGGCCTGCGCCCGGTCGTCCGCCCGCAGGGTGACCTCGACCGACTCGGCACCCGTGTACAGGAGGACGCCTCGCTCCGAACCACGGATGCCGCGCAGCAGCAACCGCTCCTGTTCGACCGGTCGGCCCGCACCGGGGGCGGCGGTGAGGTAGCAGGCGGTTCCGTCGGGAAGTGCCAGTACCCGCAGGTCGCCGGGGGCCAGGGTAATCCGGGCAGGTGGGCCCCCGCCCCTGCCTGTGTTCCGGAGGTCGACCGGTCCTTCGTGTCCTGCGTCGTCAGGGGACCGCCAGTCCGGGTCGCCGTAGAGCATCCAGGGCGCACCAGCACCATTGCGCAAGGTGGCCCGGTTCAGTTCGAGGCAGACGTCACCGAGCCGGTGGCCGGCGCGGTTCAGCGCGAGCGCGTACAGCAACAGCGAATCGTCGGCCTCCACACTCCTGAACGGCGTGAGGACGTTGTGGACGTTGTCTCTGGCGAGGAGCTGGTGGATAAGGGCGTACTCGACGTCGAACATCCAGCCGTCGCCGGGCCCGCCGAAGCAGGTCTGCCATACCAGGACTTCGGCGGCGAGACGGCGCGGGTGAACGAGCGGTGGATCAACGAGCACACTGCCGTTCCGGTGGGCTCGTGCGCAGGGGCCTCCGGCGACGCAGGTCGGGTGCCGCCCGTCGAGCACCGGAACACTGTGGCTGGTCGGCCGGCGTCGGTCGTCAGCCAGTGGGCAAAGGACGCCAGTGCCGAGAGGTGCGTCCAGGCCGTTGCTGTGGGTGGCCAGTCCGAGGAGCCGGTACCCGCGAGTGGCTTCGTCCGCGCTGCGTGGATCGTCGAAGGCCCGGATACGCAACCACTCGCCCGCACCGGGCTCGGTCCCGGAGAAGCCGAACTGACTGGTAGCCGTCGCGCCGGAAAGAAATTCCCGCCCAGTGACCCCGGCCAGCCGGTCGAGTCGGCGCCGCACCGCACGCCGTCCGCCGGTCGTGGCGATGAAGCCGATACGGCGGTCCATGCTCGTCGCGGCTACCAGGAATTCGTGCAGTCGGCCCGTCGGGGTGTCTGGGGAGAGCGCGAGAAGGACGACGTCCTCCTCCTTGCCGTGCTTCAGCGGCAGGTTGCGGATATCGCCGGATGGGCAGGCCACCACACGGTGGATGTTCGGGTCGGCTGCCTCCCTCACGGAGTCCAGCGCGGCGCCCATCACGTGAATGGTCTTGCGTTGGTTGTCGATCTCGGTCTCCAGGACGAGTGGACGGCGGCACGAAGCCACGACTATGGGCTTTCCCGGCCGACTCCCGTCGGCCGGGAAAGCCCTTGTCGGGTGGGCGGTGGTCCCGGATCAGGTCGTCGTGATGCTCACGACGCAACCTGACGCGGAAACCGGGGGCTTACCAGAAGCACAGGGGCGTGACGATTTCGGCCTTCTGCGAAGCGCTGGCCGACACCTGCTGGCCCTGCTGCGGGTGGGGCGTGGCGGCGCGCGCCGTGGCCACCGGGATCGCGGCCAGCGCGGCCACACCCGCAGCGATCGCTGTGGCGCGGGTAACAGATTTCTTGAGCTGAGAAATATTCATGTCAACCGGACTCCTTGGTGATCCGTTTCGACGGTTTTCGTCGAGAGACCCGATAATCATTCGCCGCAGATGGATATGGCGCCCGAATAATCAGGGCCACTCGACGGAATTTACATTAGCCATCGACTTTGCATTACGCAAGCCGAATTCTCGGAAAAGCGGGCAGCGCGTTTCCTGTCCTCGGGTTTCTGACTTCTTTACTGAATTCCGCTTCCAGAATCTCCGGGGCTTATTCCATGGCTGCCTCCGAGGCTTGACGTGCCCCGCCGGACCTGAACACCACTGCGGCGTTCCCGGAGAGCGCGGCGCGTGCCACGGCGTACGGAGCGCCAAGGGAGCCGGATCCCACAGCGGTGCGGTCAGCCACGATAAATTCGGCGATCTCCCGCTTTGCGGCGGGTCCGACCGGTTCCGCGGCAAAAGTGACGGCCACCTGTCGGCGTACTCGGCCGCCGATTGCCGCGCGCTGGAGCCGGGGTTCAAGGGCGATCACGTCCCCGGGGCCGGTCTCGATCGCCCAGCCGGGTACCTCCGCTTCAGGGAAATCGTCGATCCGGTAGCTTCCGGGTGACCGGTGCGACCCGGGCAGGACCAGCACTGCCCCGTCCCGCGCGCCGAGGGGGCGATCGTGTAGTACGAACGTGACCAGCCGAGCGCTCCGGAGCAAGGTGCCGCCGTGCCAGGAGATGTCACCGCGGTATTCGCTCGCCTCTCCGAAAAGGCAGAGGACGGAGGAATCGAGAAGGCCGGCGGCAATATCGGCGAGACCCGATGCCGAGACGGCCCTGGTCAGAGCCGGGGAGGCGCCCGGATGATCCACGATGGACCGGTGTTCGGTGTTTTTGCTCAACCGATTCCCCACCGGGGAACCCTCCTCGATCTCGCGGAAGACATCTCCGGCGAAATCACCGAGCAGCCCCGGGAAGACCTCGAATCCGAAGAGCTCGTACCGCGCGCGGCGCCGAGTGACCTCTTCCGCCGATTCGTTTGCTTCGGCCATGTCAGGAGAACCTCACAGAGCCGCTCACGAAGCGGTTGAGGATGTACCGGGCAGTGGCCCTGCGTTCGGGTTCGCTCCGGGGCGGTCGGGTGAAGTTCCAGGCCCATTGGCGCCGTGCCGCGCCGCCCCAAGCGGAGTGGAGGATGTTGGTGTTGAAGACGATGACATCGCCCGGCTCGCAGTCGATGACAGTGGCGGGAATCTCCTCGCCGGCGAGGCCGAGTTCGCTGTCGTGCCGCATCAGCGTGCGGACGGCGGCTCCCTGCCAGCCCGAGCCAGGCAGATGGGATCCCGGGATGACTCGCAGCGCGCCGTTGCCGGCATGCAGCCTCTCTCCGTAGACCACGGCCCGCAGGTACAGGCCGTGGTCGTAGAAGCCGTCGGAGTGCCAGTACGAGTCTCCGACCAAGCGGTTCACATCGCTGGACACCATGGAGACGGCCTGCGCCGCCGTCAGGACCTCCCTCAGCGCGGGCGCGCGTCCGATGACGGCCATGCGCTCGTCACGCTCGACGGCATGGAAGCAGGTGGAGCGCCTGACCGGGCTGGGATCCGGCAGGAGTGTGCGGAACACCTCGTCCAGCGTCAGCAGGAGGGGGGTCGCGTCGCCCGGCAGTACGCAGAAGCCGAACCTTTCGAGCTGCCTGGTGCGCTGCCTGGCCGGAGTCGCAGTCGCGGCCGTGGTCACTGAGTCGCCTTTCCGGTCGCGTACCGCAGGACAGCGCTGTACTCGGCCATTTGCTGTGGGGTACGGGGCGCTATGACGACCGCCCACGGGTCGTATCTGGACACGGTGGCGTGGAATGCCTCGCCGATCAGGCGGATCCGGCGTTCGGGCGGAAGCCCGTCGAAGGCGGCACCGCCGGAGAACAGGCTCCGGACGATGAGGCGGTGTCCAGCGTTGGCAAGGCGCACTGCGAGCCCCCGCCGTCGGTCGAGCAGGGCGGCCTCGACCATCACAGGCATAGGCACCGGCACCGGCACGTCCAGCAGCAGCTCGACCTCTTCTCCGGTGAGGACCGAGGCGCCCAGTGCGTCGGCCGGTCCGTTCACGACCATCAGTTCGTACAACTGCCTCCAGTCCAACGACCGCAGGACCTCCGCCGTGGGGTTGTGGACGAAGACGCACTCAACCGACGTCCGTCGAAGCCGTCGGCAGGACCCCTGCAACGTCGCCAGCATGCCGGGAACGCTGTAGTCCAGCCGGGGCAGAACTCCGCCGATGTCCACCCCCACCTTGGTCCACACCCGGGAGGCGGCAGGGCCACCGGACCGGCCGAGATCCCACTCAGCCTGGCCGCGGGCGTAGACCGGCGCCGTGTCGAACAGGTCCACCCCCAGGTGACGGGCCGCGTCCAGCAACCGTGACGCCCCTACGGCGTCACGGTTCAGCACCATCAGGCCGTCGAAGTGCCCGGACATTCGCATCGTGCCGAGGGCTATGTGTGGCACTGTCCGTCCTCCCCGCAGACAAGCGCGCAGGTAGGTCCCACGGGCGCCGGCGATCGCCTCATGGCGGCCAGCGAGTCCCGGATGGAATCGCGCGGCCGTAGCACGGAGACCTCGTGTCGCCGGTCGTATGGGCACAGCCGCAGCATCCCCCTCGGCGAGACATAGCCGCGGGTGCTGACGCAGCTCCGGTGCTCGTTCTGCGATGGTCCGCCGCAGATGGCAACCGCCGGGCACCGCTCGCAGTCCTGGAAGGGATAGAGCGTCTTGGCGGCACGGCCCAGTTTTGCGTTGTCTGCTCGGATCTCATCCAGGGTGAATATGAACCGAGGATCACGCCAGTTCAGGTCCAGTACACTGATACGTCCCCCGGGCAGGAGCGCCACATTGACTCCGCCGTCCTCCTGGATGTGCTCGTACACCCGAGGCCGACGGGAGTCCAGGCTCTGGTAGATGCGGTCCAGGTGAGAGAAAAGCATGCCGCCCTGGGAGATTGCCCGCATCCGGGCCTCGAAGAGGTTGCGGGCAAGGTCGGGGCCGTGTGCTATCCAGGCCCCGTGAGAGGGGATGGGCGTATTGACGTAGATGAATCGGATGCCGAGGGACATCACGTAGTCGACGATCTCGGTGAGATTCCCCACGTTCCAGTCCGTGGGGGTGACATTGGCGCCGACGTGCACACCGGAGTCGATCATGCGCTTGATGTTGCGGTGGATTCGTTCGTCCGCCGGTTTTCCGGACAGCAGGACCCGCTCAAGACTGTTGGTGGCGGGTGGTCCATCGATGGAGACGCCGACACCGTATCCGTACTCAAGGAAATGGTCGATCAACTCGGGGCGTATCTGCGCACCATTGGTCACCACCGTGGGCTGGATCCTGGCGACACCCTTTTCCGCGGCGAGTTCGCGGGCGTAGGCGTCGCCGGCTCGCATGAGGTCGTGCCTGATCGTCGGCTCTCCGCCGAACCACTGGTATGTGACCTCCGCACGCCCCTGGTTGACCTCGAACAGCAGGTCGAGACCTTGACGGAGTTGCTCCTCCGTCATGTCCGGGTTGCCGGTGTTGGTGTCCACGAAGCAGTAGCTGCACTTCATGTTGCAGCGGTCGGTAACGACGATCCGGTATCCGGCGATATGGCTGGGAGCTGAGCGTATCCCCATGTCCTGAAGCCGGTTTGTGACGGATTCTGAGAAATTTGCGGGTGGGGCAGCCGAGTTGGGCGGGGCGAATCCGAAGCGGGCGAGATCCGCGACGATCGAGTCGCCGGACTCCCGGACTGCGGTGGTCTCGTCCTCCGTGAGGTAGACGGTTTCCAGGCGCACCGGATCGAACATCGCCGCGCCGTTGCCGAGGCCGATGAGAAAGTAGTTTCCCCACACCTGCTCGATCTCATGGGGTGCCGTGGTCATGGATGAACTCCCTCGCCGAAAAATTTCCTGCCACCGGACTGCCCTGGCGCCGGAGCCAGCCGGAGGACGCGCGAGGCCGGGCGACATCCCGGTCTCGCGCGGCGCGGTACCCCGCCGACTCCCGGCCACGTGCTGACGCAGGGTCAGCCCTGGGCTGCCTCTTCCTGGCCCTCGATCGACAGGCCGAGCCCGGATATGACCTCGGCGACCTTCTCGGTGTAACGGGACTTCAGGACCTCGCTGTTCTCCGGCGTGGCGCCGTCCGCGAGCACGATGATCCCCGGGAGAGAGGGGTTGGGCGCCATGACGACGATGCCCGGCGGATCGATGCTGACAGCCATGATGGCACCGTCCAGGGTGACCCAGTCGATGTTGTCCTTCAGCTTTTCCATGACGACGCTCTGGTGTGTTTGGAACGCCTCACGCTCCCCGAACCAGACGCCCGACTTCCCTCGCGAACCAACCGCGTCCGCGTAGAGCAGATGATTGTCCTTGTGCTGACGTGAAATCGCCATCTACCCACTCCTTAGTCGGTCCATTTCACCGGGGCGCGACTATTGTCTCCATCCGGTGCAGGAAACCGGGGAAGATGTGTTCCGCCGGCCCGAGAAACTCTGCGCATCCACCGGATCCCCGATAATGCAATCAAACCAATGGCACGCGAAGGGCGCCAGGAAGTTCACCCGGAGGTTTCACCGGAACCTCACGGTCGTGACTCGGCTCTGGAGTTGAGCGTGTCCTTGATGACCGCCGCGGTCTCCCGCACCGCCACGGTGTCCGGATGCCCCGGGCCGAGCAGCCGAGTCCGCCGCGCCAGAACGTCCTCGGCGAGCCGCAGCGCGTCCCGCTGCCGACCTGCCGTCGCCCAGCGCGAGGCCAGGCCGTGGGCTGCGAGCAGCGTGTCGGGGTGATCCGCGCCGAGCACCCGGCGGCGGCGCGCGAAGACGTCCTCAGCCAGGGAGCAGGCGCGGGTGGGGTCACCGGCGGCGTCGGCTGCGCGGGCCAGGTACGTCATGGTCCGCCAGGTGTCCGGGTGGTCGAGGCCGAGTTCCCGGCTCCAGATCCGGTGCAGTTCGTCGAGCCGACCCAGCGCGCGGCAGTGGTCACCGCGGTCCATGGCGTACCAGCATGCCTCACGGGCCACGTCGTGAGCGCGGCTGTCGCTCAGCACTGCGGGATCCACCGCCAGAAGATGCGGCAGCAGCCTGGCCCAGGTCGGCCATGTGGCGGGGTCGGACACCTGGCCGGGCGCGGCGGCGATCAGCAGCGCCCGCACCTCGGCGTCGGTCACGGACGGCACATGACTGTCGACGTATGAGCGCCGGCTCCGGCCTCGCAGCAGGACCCGGGTGAGCGGATAGAGGGTCAGCGAACCGTCGCGGGCCTGCGCGAGTGCGTATCGGTCGAGGGTGGCCAGCGCCTCCGCGACCGCAGCTCTGGTTCGCGGCAGGCGCCCCGACTTCCGTTCGGCCGGGAGGGCTGGCACGCACGCACGCAGCGGGAAAGGGTCGGGGGCCAGCATCGCGCAGGCACTTAGCACGGTTGCCGCGCTCGGGTGCCGTAGCGACAGTTGTCGCAGTGCCACCACGGTCCGAGCCGTCTCCAGGACGGAGTGGGCGTCGGGTCGGCCCTCGGTGCGGACCTCTTCGACCACCTTCGCCGGCAACTCCCGGTGCCGACGTGCCGTCAGCCCGTCGCCCCGCAGCGCGGCCACCTCCGCAACGCGCCAGGGGGTCGTGTCACCGGTCGGGGGCATCTGGCTGCTCCAACTCATAGAGGCGGACCAGATCGCGTACCCGGTACCGGGGCGCTCCGCCCTGCGTGGCGGCAGGCTCGACGGTGGCCAGCCAACGGTCGACCAGCCGTTCGGCGGCGGTTTCAGTCTGATGGTCGGCTAGGCCCAGTCTGGCGGCCACCTCGTCACTCGCCCAGGATCCACCGGGTATTCGACTCAAGGCCCGTAGCACGCGGCGCTCGATCGGAGAGAGACTGCCGTGGCTCAGGGCGAGACTGTCCCGTATGTTGAGATCCCCGATCTCCAGGCGGTCCAGTCGGTACCGCTCGTCGGCTAGCAGTGCGGCCAGCTCGGCGAGCGTACGGTGCGGCCGGACGGCGAGCCACTCGGCGGCGATCCGCAGGGCCAGCGGCAATCCCGCGCAGTGATGCGCGATACAACGCACGGCTGCCGGATCCTGGCCTGCCCGATCGCCGAGCAGCGTCCGCAGGAAACGGTCCGACGCCGCGCCGTCCAGTTCCCGTAGTTCGACGGTACGGCAGCCGAGGGCGACCAGTCGGCGGCGGCTGACCACGATGAGGGCGCTTCGCTGACTGTTCGTCAGCATAGGGCGGATCTGGGCTTCGGAAGCCGCATTGTCGACAACGAGCAGCACCTGACGGGCGGCCAGTTGGGACCGTACGGCGGCTGCTCGCTCTTCGAAACTGTCCGGGACCCCGGGCACGGCCAGCGAGCGCAGCACTCTGGCGAGGGCTTCGGCCGGCAGCATGCAGCCGCCCGCCGCATCGTGCAGGTCGAGATAGATCTGCCCGTCCGGGAACATTGTGCGCAGCCGGTGGGCGACATGTACCGCCAGCGTGGTGGCACCGACCGCGGAGGGACCGGACACCACCGCCACCCGCGGGACGCTGGCAGGCCGCCCCGTCGGCGGCCCCGGGGGGCCACCGAGCCAGCCGTACAGCTCGGCGGCCGGCTGGAGGTGCGCGTCCAGTCCGGGCACGCAGGCAGGCAACTCGCACCGTACGGCCGGGCCGGCCACGGCGGGGGGTGTCGCGGCCGGTCGGCCCCGCGCCGGTACGGACGCTGGATGCGGCTGCGCCGCCGACTCCTCCTCGGAGCCGGGGGGCCCGTCGGCAACGCAGTCCGGTGTCGGACCGGGAACGGGAACGTTCCGGGGACCGGCCAGCGGGCCGTGAAGTTCCGTGGAAACCGCCGGGGCCTGCGACGAGAACCCCGACGCGTGCAAGAATTGGGTGAAGTCGGAGCCGGTCAGTTTGAGGGCCTGCGCCAGCAGGACCACCGATCGCAGTCGCGGGCTGGTCCGCTCCCTCTCGAGGTCACTAATGGACCGGGTGCTCAGCGAGGATAATTCCGCGAGGTCGTCCTGAGTGAGCCTGGCGCGGAGCCGATTCCCGCGTAACAGAGAGCCAAAACGCTCCCCCCGCGCGATGGGAACGCTCGTCAAGGCGGAGAGTCCGGACGTCGTCTCCTCACGGCTCCGCGCCGCGGGCCGTCGATTGCCATTCGCCACGTCCCTCACCGGTGCCCACCGATCCCCCGGGAGCGCTTCTTCGGTGACACGGGCTCCACACAGGGCCGTGGATGCGATTCTGTGCCGTGCGCGGATCTGTCCGTGACGTCGGTGAACTTTCCGAACCGAATCGCGGTCCGAATAGTGGGAGAGAGGAAACTCTGTAGCCCAGTAGCGTCCATACAGCTACCCGATCCTTTATGTGGTTCGTGGAGGAGAACGTCAGTCAGGCACGCCTCCGTGCGCGGCGCGGTGGCGATTACCCGGGGCCGATCCGTCGTGCTCTTTGCCCTTTCCAGGAAATACGGGGCCGCCGAGCTACTGCGGCGATTTTTGGGCAGCCTGGTCGCACGCGCTCATGGCCGTACCCGTCGTGCCGGTCAGCGCCGGGGTGCCCGCCAGTACGACGGCCCCAGGGGCACCGCACCCAGCGTTCCTGCGGCGAGGGTCATATCCAGGGCCGAAAGGCCAGGTTTGTACGGCCTGTTGATGACGTCGTGGCACGGCGGCGCCGCAGCGGCTTCGGTGGCACGGCGGCGGCTTCGGCGCCCTTCGGCCCGTCGGCAGACGGTGAGTGGCGCCGCCCGCGCTCACGGTCGTGCCGCGAACACGATCTGGCCTAGCGAGCGCGGCGCCAACGCGCCGGCACCGCGTTCGATCAAGTCGGCCGCCCTCGGCCATCTCGTGCTTCGCACCCAGGCGCGCGGCCTTGCGGCGAAGCGGATGATGCTGTGGGAATAGCCCGCCAAGCGCAGGATGCGGGTGAACTCGTCAGCGGTGTACTCCCGCAGGTGGTCATACGTTCCGTAGGGCCGCACCTGGGGGAGCTCCATCGAGGTGCCACCGTGGGTAAGGAACAGGAGCCGGTTGAGCACGCAGGAGAAGTTCGGCATGGTGCCGACCAGGACACCGCCCGAGCATAGGATGCCGCGCCATGAGGCCAGCAGTGGGATGAGGCGGGACGGCTCGATGTGCTCAAGGATCTCGCAGGCGGCCACCACGTCGTACCTGTCCGGGAGTTCGCCTGCGGTCAGCGAGTCCCGCTCGATGACACGGTCGGCGTACCGCTTGCCCGCGTTCCGCCAGGCCGAGTGCTGCCACATCGGCGCCTGTGGATACTCCAGGCCGGTGATCTCCGCGGCGGGGTAGGCGCAGCGCAGCACGGCCGTCGAATACCAGAAGCCGACCCCGACGTCGAGCACTTCCCGGGCTGTCGGCTTCACGTCCAAGGTCAACTCGGCGAGCTTCCGCAGCCGCAGAAGGTTCTCCCGGGCCGCCACCGCTGGTGTGTCGCGCCTCTCGAACGTTTTTGCCAACTCGGTTATTTCGATGCCTAGTTGCACCATCCCGCCTCTCTTGTCGGTTTCTGGTCGGAGGCTGCGCCGACGCGGTGGAGGAGTTCGGCGCCGCGTTTTCTCGCCGGTGCCGGGAACGTGGGACCCCCCTTGGCAACCTGTAGGGCCCGCAGAGAATGCTGCTCCGCTCGATCGCGCCGCTGCCGATTCGTTGAATGGCTGCACTGAGGCTATGCGCGAACCAGTGCGAACTTCGTACACCGAGCGCTGTATCTCCGGGTGGAGAACGGCCTCCACCCGGAGGCGACCCCGCACTGGTCAGAGGGCCGGGCCGGAGCCGCGGCTCCTGGTGCATGCTCGCGCCGTGCACCAACCCGCCGTTGGGCGGGGACGCGCATGGAGGCGTCGGTGCCGGCGATGATGTCGACGCCTGCGCTACGCAGGGCGGCCACGTTCGCCAGCACTGGTTCCAGGCTGCCGTCCGGGTACTTGTTGAATCAGGGTGGGCCCCAAGCTGCCGCAGTAGTGGCTCGCATGCTGCGCGGGGGCCGACGGTCAGCGCCTGTCCGGTGCCTCCCATGACGGCCAGGCACGGGGTGACGAAGATGCCGGCGTCGGTGATCGCCGAGTCGATCTCCTCGGTGTGCGGTCGATCGGTGAACAGGCGCGCGAGGCCGTCCACTCCGACCTCGATGTCCTGCTCGGTGGCAGCGAGCGTCATCGCGTGCGCGATCACCTTCTTCCCCAGCAGATGCGCCTCTGCCACGCCGGCCTTGAGCGCGTCCGTGCTGATCATGGGCAGCCCGGGGTGGCTCATCACGGTGCCTTCTTCGATCATTACCTTTATGTAGTCGGCTCCCTGGGCGGCCATCGCCCGGACGTGGGCCACCGCCTCAGCTCGGGTTCGCGACCGACGGCGGTGTTCAGCCGCCCCCGCCAGGACGGTGCTCGGCCAACTCTGGCGATGAGCTCGTGGGTATGGCCGTCCTTCGCCATCAGGGCCAGCAGGGCCGAGCGCACGTCGGCATACCCGAGTGCGTCAACGGCACATCCCTGTCTTTCTGCCGGAACTCGTCCCGCGCGCAGGCCAGAGGGGTGGTGCCGTACCAGACCGGTACGTCGCGATTGCCTGCCATGGGTGCGACTTGGCCGCGGTGTCGCTGCCGGCGTTTGCCAGGATGTTCCGGGCCTTTCCGTATGCACAGGCGTGAATCGTCACCGGGTTCGCCGCCACGCGGGTGTCCAGTGCGGTAGCGCCCAGCGCACAGTACTCAGCCAACCCCTGTCGGTCTTGGCGCTGCTGGCGAGGGCGGGGCCCGTCCACCCGGTGCGGCGCAGCCAGTCCTCGAAGGTCATCAAGTCGGGGTGCAGGCGGCGCAGGAGGGTGATGTCCCGGTCGCGGGTGCAGAGGTCTCGGTCGGCGAAGAACTGGAACATCGCGGCGTAGTCGTGGCCGAAGTCGGGGATGGCGGCGCGCAGGTCGCCCTGCGGCATTGGGGTGTAGGTGCTGGGGGTGCCTGTGACTTGCGCGAAGGTTGCGGCGATCTCGTCGCCGGTAAGGCTGTCGCCGATCACCGCGAGGTCGCGGGCGCCCAGGACTGCCAGTTGTCGAACATGTGGCTGGCGAACCACTTGGCCGCCGTCTGACTGCCGGCGCCAGCCAGGATGCTCCGGGCCTTGTTGTACGCGGAGGCGTGGATCGTATTCGGGTTCACCGCTAGCGCACGCCGCACGGCAACCACCTCACGCAAGCGGGCGAGGTCTTCCTCCCGCTCGCCACCGCGCTGCTGCGCACTGCCGACCAGGCTGCGGCGCGCACGCGGGCCGCGGCCCGGCCCGGCGGCATCACCGTCGGCTACACGCCAGACATCATCATCACCCCGGCCGTACGCGAACTGCGCCACCAGCACCCCGATGCCGTAGTCGCGACCCTGCACCTGGCCGTGCACGAACGGCGCCAGGCCCTGCTGGACCGCCGCGTGGACGCCGTGGTCACCCGGCTGCCGTTTACAACCGACGGCCTGGAGGTGACCCCTCTCTACGACGAACCCCGTGTACTGGTGGTGTCGTTGGGCCACCGGCTGGCGGGCAAGGAATCCGTCCCCCTGGACGACATCGCCGACGAACTTATGCCGAAGGTGCGGGGGCCGACCCGCTTGCGAGCGCCTTCTGGCGCATCGACCCCCGCCCCGACGGACGCCCGGCCCCGGACGGCCCCCTCGTCGAAACTCTCAAGGACATGGTCGAACTCATCGCGGCCGGGCAGGCCGTGGCCCTCGCCGGCCACGTCCACACCCTGCGCCCGGACCTCACCACGGTCCCACTGGAAGGCGTCGAGCCCAGCCACGTCGTGCTCGCCACCCGCGCCCACGACCCCAACCCCCTCGTGACGGCCCTCCGCACCCACGCCCGAACCCACCTCTGGGCCAGCCGTCCTCGACGACGCAGCGGGCCAGGCGCAGACGGCCGGTCTCGGTCAGGGGTGCATTACGGTGGGGCACGAGGGCCTTTCTGTCGCTGGTCGTAGACGTCGCAATCCACACCAGGCCAGAAGGCCCTCACCTATTTCAAGGTCCCTCAGCCGAGACCTGCACCACCTGTCCACAACCTCCCGGGATAGAACACCTAGCACCCGTCATCACGATGCTGGCGCCAGGCGGTCGTCAGTGAATGTGGACGCCGCCTACGACGCGCTCGTGCGCACCCTCTTCGGATCCCTGGACTGGACAGGGCCCGGCGAGGGCGAAGCGACGAGCGCCTGACTCACTGCTTCCGGGTGGCGTCGTTGACGAGCTTGACCAGCACCCGCCGCCGCTCCTTCGGGCTTTCGTTGGCGACATCGCCGAGCATGAGCGTCACGGCCGAGGGTACGGCCAGCCACCACGCCGCCACCGCGCGGGCGACGTAGAGCAGGTGCGCCGGGGCGACATCGGTCCGTAGGAACCCGTCGGCCTGGGCCTTGGCGACCGCGCGGACGTTGTCCGCGTAGTGCCCGGACCGCTCGTGGGCCGCAGCGATCGACGCGCGGTCGGACTGCAGCGGATCCGGGTCGAGCCCTTCCCACAGCAGCAGCCGCAGGTAGTGCGGGTAGGTCCGGTGGTAGTCCCACACCCTGCCGGAGAACTCCCCGAGATCGGCGGCCTGCTCATCGGTCAGCGGGACTGCGGCCGCGAGCTTGATCATCTCCTGTTCCAGCACCGCGCTGAACAGTTTCTGCTTGCTGCCGAAGTACTGGTAGATCCGCTCCTTGTTGATCCCGGCGCGGGCTGCCACGCGGTCGACGCGCGCGCCCAGTGGGCCGTGCTCGCTGTACTCGAAGACAGCGGCGTCCAGCAGCCGCTGCCTGGTCCGTGCGGTGTCCCAGGCCATGACGCGATGTTACCAATATCCAACTCGACAGTTGCCTTCGTTCGGCCCGCATGCCACACTCCAACTCGTCAGTTGCAGTTTTGTCCACAGTGGAGCTGCCATGGACAGTGGATCGACCAGAGCGGCACTGGACGACGTCTTCTCCTCGGTCTCGGAATCCGGGTTCGGCAAGAAATTCCTCGACCGGCTTGCCCCCGACCTCGTGTTCACCGCCACCGGCACGTCACCGCTGGCCGGCCGGTACACCAGCAAGGCCGAGTACAGCGAGAAGGTTCTGGCACGCCTGCACGAGCGGCTGGCTACCCCGATCCGTCCGGCGATCGAGCAGATGCTCGTGGACGGGGAGTGGGCGACGGTGCGCTTCCGCAGCGAAGGTGTCCGCGGGCACAACGGGGCCGATTTCAGCATGCAGTACTGCTGGCTGATCCGGGTCATCGGCGATCGCATCGTCGAGATCATCGGTTTCTACGACACAAAGAAGATGATCGATCTGTTCGCCTGACGCCAATCCGTCCTTCCTGATTCGCGCGAGACCAAGGAGCGAGCGCGTGATCATCGACCGCGATGTGGCGGTGCCCATTGATGACGGTGCCGTATTGCGAGCCGACGTGTTCCGGCCGGACATCACCGAACCGGTACCCGTCATCATGACCCTGGGCCCCTACGGCAAGGGAGTGCGATACCAAGACGGCTACGCGCCCCAATGGAACTGGCTGCTCACGACCTATCCGCATATCCTGCCCGGCTCGACCCGCGAGTACATGGCGTGGGAAACCGCGGATCCGGAAACCTGGGTGCCGTGGGGCTACGCCGTCGTCCGGGTCGATTCGCGTGGCGCGGGCCGGTCCCCAGGGCGGCTGGACATCATGTCCCCGCGCGAGGTCCGCGACTACTACGACGCCATCGAATGGGCCGGGACCCAGCCCTGGAGCAACGGCAAGGTCGACCTCAATGGGATCTCCTACTACGCGATCAACCAGTGGCTGGTCGCGTCGCTGCAGCCGCCGCATCTGGCAGCCATGATCCCGTGGGAGGGCGCAGCGGACTTCTACCGCGACTGGGCCCGTCACGGCGGAATCATGAGCAACGCCTTCCTGGAATCGGTGTTCAGCGGCCGCACCACCATCCACACGGGCGGGGACACCGCTTCGTCCCTGCTGCTTCCTGTCGTTCCGGCCCCGGACGCAGGCCATGCGGCATGAACATCGACCTGAGCGGCAAGTCGATCCTGATCACCGGCGCAGGTCGCGGCCCGGCACCGTCCTCGCGCTGGTCGCCGCGATCGGGATCGGCCTGGCTCTGGGTGCCGAGGTGGACGTCATCGGGTATCTCACATCGCGGTACTACGGCCTGGCCAGCAGCCGGATGTTCGGGGTTTTCTATGCCGTTTTCACACGGGGAATCGGCGCCAGCCCACGGCTCATGGCTTGGTTGCGTGCCGCGACCGGGAGCTACTTCGCGGCACTCGTCGTGGCGGCCGGGCTGCTCGTCGGCGCGTCCGCCCTACTCACGGCACCCCGATTCCCGCGACGGCCCAGGAAAGCGTTCGCGACGTGACCACGGCCACCACAGAGCGAAGCAGCGCAACCTGAACGACCGTCGGCCCAACCAGCAGATCCCAACGTGAGAAAGGCCGCCGATGAACGACATCAAGACCCTGGAAGACCGGCTGCGGGCCGTCGAAGACCGCCTGGCGATCTACAACCTGCTCGCCTCGCACCCGCTCAGCGCGGACACCGGCGAGCCGGACTTCATCGAATCCATCTACACGCAGGACTTCGTGTTCGACCGCGGCGCCGGGTTGTCGGGCGCGCGCGGCCGGGACAAGATGGTCGACCTCGTCGAAAGCGACGCACACCGCACTGCGATCGCCGGCGGGCTCGCGCACTTCGGCAACTTCCCGCTCATCGAACTGCACGGCGACACCGCCGTCGCCACCTCCTACATCGCCCTCATCACGACGGACGAAAAGGGTGAAGAACGCGAACTGGCCAACCATGGAACATCGACCGGATTCCGCGTCCATCGCATCGTCGCCAACCGCTGGTCACTCGCCCGTGAAAACGGCCGGTGGTCGATCGCGTCGCGGACGGTCCTGCCCATGGACGGCAGCGGACCCGCACTGGAGATGGTCCGCAAGGCCGCCACCTACTACGCCGACCGCTGAAGGCTCCGTCGTGTACGACGACATCTACCGGGAGAGCCGGGAAGACCCCGAAAAATTCACGGCCGCGCAAGCGCTCGGCTGGTCCCGCCCGCCCACCCGGTGATGGCGCTCATTGAAAACAGAGATCCCCATCTCCGGGCGCTCGACGCCACCAACCCGCCGTTCCCCCAGTGGTTTCCCGACGGCGAACTGAACGTCGCCCGCAACACGCTGGACCGGCACGTCGCGGCCGGACGCGGTAAACAGGCAGCCCTCGTCTACGACCCATGTAGGTTCCGTAGCTCAGTGTCGAACGGCATGGCGCAACCAGAACGCCCGCCTCCCCGGCGTCTCGCAGCCCAACGACGCGAACGAGCCCGCATCCGCAGCGAGAAAGCCGTCCGCTGGGGAGGCCGTCCCACCAATACGGCGGCCTGAGCAACTACACCCGCTCCTGGTACACCCTGACCTCGGCCGGCTTGAGTCTGTGGGTCGCTGACCAGGCTGCCCGCTCGGTACGCCCCTTTGGGCCCACTCTTCGAGATCGCCTCCGGCATCGTGGAAGAACCAAGAGTTGATACTTTCCAGGGCCTCCAGGGCCTCCAGGGCCTCCAGGGCGGGCGGGAGCCGTATCGAAGCTCGCAGTGAACCTGCACGTAGTGGTCGTGATCATCGTCGCTGTCGGAAACCTCGAACTGTCGGCTGAGGTCCAGCGTGAACATCGCAGGACCGTCGAACGCGTAAGTGCCGTACTGGAACAGAAGACCGTCGGCATCTGGCGGTTTCGCCAGGTGATGATGTAGCGGCGGATCACGTTGCCATACTCGTTCGTCGCTCCGCTGGAAACCGGCCGCAAGTCTTGGACCGCGTTTCCTGGACGCGGTACGGCTCGGGCTGGCGCTGGCCGGTCGCGCCAGCTACGAGGCACGCCACGCCCAGACCGCTACCTGCTGCCGCGCAGCTCGGCTTACCGCATCACGGCCAGCGGCCTCAGCCCACCACAGCCCAATCAGTCGGCGACGTCGAGGCGTCGCCGACTGACCGATGCGGGATTCCAGACCGGAGTGACCGGCTTGAAGCTAGCTGCGCGTCGGGCTAGCCGAATCGGAAGCCTCGTGCGCGCCGTCGTCCTGCAGTGCGGCGAGGGTCAGTACGTGGTCGGCGATGCCCCAGCCGCCGTCGGCGACCTCCTCGACGAGCACCATCGTCCCGCCGCGGGCGCGCTCACCGTAGATCTCCACATAAAGCTCGGTTGTGCGGTGGACGATATTCTCCTTCTGCTCGGCGGTGAGCGTGCCGGCGGGGACCTTGAAGTTCGCGAACGGCATGATCTGACTCCCTTTTCAGCGGCTGGCCTGCTCGGGCAGCAGGTCGGCGATTCCGATGCGGTGGTAGAACTCGGACCTGATCCGGTCGTTGACGGTGGAGACGACGTCGCTGCCGTCCCGGCTCGGGTCAATGTGTGTGCGGAACGGGCGCTGCCCGGCGGGCAGGTCGACCACCCGTGCGATCTCCTGAGCGACCTCGTCCACGCCGCGGCCCTCGGGGAAGATCGAGGTGAGCCGCTCGGCCAGCTGCTCGCGCAGCTCGCCGTAGACGGCGTCGTACTCCGCGGCGCGCTCGGTGTCCGCCGGGACTCCGGCGTGCGCGAAGTGGTTGGTGCCGCTCGGGTAGGCGCCGGGCACGACGATCACCGTGTCGATGCCGTACCTGATGGTCTCGGCGGCGTAGCTCTCGGCGAGCGCGTCCATGCCGGCCTTGGCCGCGAAGTACGGGGCGAGGAACGGCGGGTGTCCGCCGCGCGTGCTCGAACTGGCGACCCACACCAGCACGCCGGAACCCTGCTTGCGCAGGATCGGCAGCGCGGCCCGGTTCACCCGCTGGGTACTGAGCACGTTGACGTCGTAGAGCTCCGCGAGCTGCTCGACGGTGAACGCCTCGGCCGGGCCGAGGACCATGTGCCCGGCGTTGTGCACGACCACGTCCAGCCGGCCCTGCTCGTCGACGATCCGGGCGACGGCGGCGTCCACCGAGCCCTGGTCCTGCACGTCCATCTCGATACCGCGCACGTCGATGTCCTCGGCGGCGGACAGCTCGGCCAGCGCGGTCACCCGCGGCGCGTTGCGGTCGGCGGTGGCGCGCATGCCCGCGTAGACGAGGTGCCCGGCCCGGGCCAGCGCCCGCGCGGTCAGGTCCCCGAAGCCGGAGGAGGCCCCGGTGACCACAATGACCTTCGGCTCGGCGGCTGCGGCCGTGTACTTACTCACGGTTCCCTCCTGTGCCCTTGCTCTGACTCGGAGATCTCAGACCAGTCCGCCATTGACACGGATGACCTGCCCGTTCACCCAGTGACCTCGCGGGCTCGCGAGAAACGCGACGACCTCGGCGATATCCGCGGGGGTGCCGAGCCGATTGAGCGGCGACTGGGCGGCGAGGCTGGCGATCAGCTCCTCGCTCTTGCCCTCGAAGAACATGTCGGTGCCCGTCGGGCCCGGGGCAACCGTGTTGACGGTGACGTCCCGACCGCGCAGCTCGCGGGCCAGGACCAGCGTCAGCGCCTCGACGGCGCCCTTGCTCGCGACGTAACCGCCGTAGGTGGGGAACTTCGTGCCCATGACCGAGGTCGAGAAGGTGATCAGGGCGCCGCCAGCCCGCAGCCGCCTGGCCGCCTGTTGCGCGACGACGAACGTGCCGCGGATGTTAGTACGGTGCATGTCGTCCAGGACCGCCAGGTCGAGGTCGACGATGGTCGAGAGCGACATCTTCCCCGCGGCGTTGACGACCACGTCGATGCCGCCGAAGCGCGCCTCAGCCTCGTCGAACAGCCGCGCCACGGCGTGCTCGTCGGCCACGTCCAACTGCACCGCCAGCGCCCGGCCGCCGGCAGCTTCGACCTCTGCGACGGCCTGCTCGGCGAGGTCCTTGCGCCCGGCGTAGGCGAGCGCGACAGCGTATCCCTCGGCGGCCAGGCGGCCCACGACCTGCCGGCCGATCCCGCGCGTACCGCCGGTGACGACCGCGACCCGCCCCGCTCCGGCGCCGGTCTCCGGGCCATCGGCGATGATTTCGTGCTCCACGCTCATGCTGTGCTCCGTTCTCGATGACCACACCACCCTTGCCGCTCGGCACGCGGGCAACCAGTGGCCGCTTACCCAGGGGACGCCATCCCCTGGCTCGGGCTCGTCGCGGGATGGGAAACTGTGGGCGTGGATCTCGCCGAGCTCGGAGCATTCCTCAAGTCGCGACGTGACCGGATCAGGCCGCCGGACGTCGGGCTGCCCGCCGGGCCACGCCGCCGCGTGCCCGGGCTGCGCCGGGACGAGGTGGCCCAGCTGGCCGGCGCCTCCGTCGACTACTACATCGAGCTCGAGCGCGGCAGCGGCGCGCAGCCCTCCGAGCAGATGCTCGCCTCGTTCGCCCGCGCGCTGCGACTCTCCCTCGACGAGCGCAACCACCTCTACCACCTGGCCGGACGACCGGTCCCGCCGTCCGGCAGCGGCGCGGCGCACGTGCATCCGGCCATGTTGGACCTGCTCGACCAGCTCTCCGGCACCCCGGCCCGGGTCATCACAGACCTGCACGTCATGCTGCTGCAGAACCGCCTCGGCGCCGCCCTGCTCGGCCCGGCGCCGCCCGGCACCGGAGTGCGGGCCAGCTTCGTCTACCGTTGGTTCACCGACCCGGCCGCCCGCGCGCTCTATCCGCCGGAGGACCACGCCCGGCACGCCGAGAGCTTCGTCGCCGACCTGCGCGCCGCCGTCGCGCAGCGCGGCGCGCGCGACGAGGAGTCCAGCGCCTTCATCGCCGACCTGCGGCGGCGCAGCCCCGAGTTCGCCGAGCTCTGGGACCGGCACGACGTGGCCGTGCGCCGCGTGGAGACCAAGCGCATCGTGCACCCGGCCCTCGGCCTCATCGACGTCAACTGCCTGAACCTGCTCAGCGAGGACGGGCGCCAACGGCTGCTCTGGTTCAGCCCCGTCGCGGGCACGGACGCGGTCGAGAAACTCGAACTGCTCTCCGTCCTCGGCACCCAGGACCTCGCCCCCGACCCTCGCTGACCTCTCCCGCTGCGTCCACCGGCAGGACGGGCCCTGGGCACGAACAGCTTCGCGCCCAGCCTTCTGGCGAACGCAGGTCAGGGCAGACCCCGGACGAGGGCGACCGCCAAGGTCGCTTGTTGATCTCCGGAGTCATCCGACCAGGCAGGGTGCACGATCAGACGGCAGTCAAGACCGAAGGCATCGCGGAGCAACTTCGTCAGCATCCGGCGGTGAAGGCCACGGACCAGTTTGAGGCCGGGTGCGTCAGCGGTGAAGTCACGGGCCACCAGGTCGGGCGTCTGCGGCGCCGCATCGTCGGCGACGGTGGTCACCCGCCAAGGGCGTGGCTGGCACGGGAACAGGCCCAACTCGCGCATCAGCGCATGGATCAACTCTGGCCCGGCCTGCACGTTCATCCGCTGGAGCGCGGCATGCACGCGCCGGTATCCGTAGGTCTCATGCGAGTCGGAGAAGACCTGGCGGATGATGGCTTTGAGTTCCGCACGGCGTCCGGCGGTGGACGACAACGGCCGGGAACGCCATTGGTGGAAACCCGACGTGGAGACACCCGCCCACACGCACATCCGCCGCACTGGATAGTTGCCGGCCTCGCCGTCGATGAACTCGTACTTCTCCGTCACCGGTATTCCTGGGCGAAGAAGGCCGCCGCTTTTCCCAGGAACTCGGTCTTCATCCGAAGTTCCCGGTTCTCCCGTTCCAGCTCACGCAAGCGAGCACGTTCACTGATGTTCAGGGGGCGGTTCCTCGCCAGCGTGCTCTTGACGGTACCGGCTAACCCAGGTGCCCAACGTTCCCTCGTTCACCTGGATTTCCCGCGCGACCTCGGCGATCGGGCGGGACTCCACGACCACCATCTTGACCGCCTCGTCCCTGAACTCAGGACTGAACTTCCTACCCTTCTGTGCCACGTGCTGAGTGGACACGCATCGGGACGCTCATGTGGCTGCTGTGCTCTCCCTGGTGGGGGCAGTGATCGGCACCGAGGTGTTCCCGGCCACCGCGGCTGGATACCGCGAGCTGCTGGAGTGGGTCAGGGGGCTGGGCACGGTGCGGCGGGCCGGAGTGGAGGGGACCGGCTCCTTCGGGGCGGCCCTGTACCGCTACCTGCTGGCCCAGGGCGTGGAAGTGTTCGATGTGAACCGGCCCGACCGGACCGACCGCCGTCAGCGCGGCAAGTCGGACCCGCTCGATGCGCAGAATGCGGCCCGGGCGGTGCTGAGCGGGCTGTCGCGCGCCCAGGCCAAGTCAGGCGATGGACCGGTGTAGATCGCCCGGATGTGCAAACTCACCAAGGGCTCGGCGGTCAAAGGCCCGCACCCAGGCGATCAATCAGCTCAAGGCTGTCCTCGTTGGTGCCGACCCGAACCTGCGGGAAGAACTGGCCGGGCTGAACAATTCAGAACTTTTCCGTACCTGTGCACGGCTCGCCGACGACAGCAAGAACGACAAGGACGGTGAAGAGGCGGTGCTGCGGGCCACCCCCATCACCCTGTGTCTGCTGGCCCGGCGCATCGGGCAGCTCACCGAGCAGATCCAGGACGTGGAAGGCCGTCTGGCCCGGCTCGTGGAACGCCACGCCCCGCAGCTGCTCACGGTGGTGGGCATCGGCCCGGACACGGCCGTCACTTTGCTGATCACGATGGGGGACAACCCGGAACGCCTGCGCAGTGAGGGGTCCTTCGCCGCGCTGTGCGGGGTCAGCCCTGTCGAGCGTTCCTCGGGCAGCCGACAGTACCGTCGACTCAACCGCGGCGGCGACCGGCAGGCCAACGCCGCCTTGCACCGGATCGTGCAGACCCGGGTGCGCTTCGACCGACGCACCCAGGACTACTATGAACGCCGCATCAAGGAGGGCAAGACCCCACGCGAAATCGTCCGATGCCTCAAACGCTACGCCGCCCGGGAGGTCCTCCACCTGGTCAGACAGCTACAGCCAAGGCCCCGCTCATAGGGGCTGTTGTGAGATGTGGGAGCGTGACCGGGTGAGCACGACGGCGACGAAACACCTGCAATACCGCCTTGACGGGCCAGAAGACGCCCCGTTCCTGATCCTGGGCCCCGCTCTCGGAACCACATGGCACATGTGGGACCGCCAGATACCCGAGTTGACCCCGCACTGGCGGGTGCTCCGCTTCGACCTGCCGGGACACGGCGGCGCTCCCGTCGACCCCGCGCCCTCCATACCCGAGCTCGCCGACCGGCTGCTCGCCACCCTCGACAGCCTGGGCATCGAGCGGTTCGGCTACGCGGGCTGCTCGATCGGCGGCGCCATCGGCCTCGACCTGGCGCTGCGCAGCCCGCAGCGGGTCAACTCCCTGGTACTGGTCTCCGCGTCAGCGCGCTTCGACACACCCGACGGCTGGCGGCAGCGCGGTGTCGTCGTCCGGTCCGGCGGACTCGCGCAGATCGCCCACACCACCCCGGAGCGCTGGTTCACCCCGGCCTTCCGCGCCGCGCAGGCGTCCATCGTCGAATGGGGCGTGCAGATGGTGCGCACCACCGACGCCGAGTGCTACATCGCCGCCTGCGAGGCGCTGGCCACCCATGACGTACGGGCCGAACTGGCCGGCATCGCCGTTCCCACGCTGGTCGTGGCCGGTGCGGAGGACCCCGCGACGCCGCCCGCCGAGGCCCGCGCGCTGGTCGCCGGTATCCACGACGCCCGGCTCGCCGTGGTCCCCGGCGCTTCGCACCTGGTCCCGGTCGAGCAGCCGCGAGCCTTCACCGACCTGGTGGTACGGCACTTCTCCACTGCCTGGCAGGAACGGGTCGGCCCGGCAGCGCTCACTCCGCCGCCGGTCCGGCTGCCAGTCGAGCCGCCCGCGCCGCCCGCGACCGCTGTCCAGGCACCGGGACCGGTCGTCACACCGCCGTCCGGCACCCCCGTACCCCCGCCGACCGCGGTACCCGAGCCGCCGTCCGCCGCGCCCGGGCCCGCGCAGCGCCCGGACCCGTACGACACCGGCATGAAGATCCGCCGTGAGGTGCTGGGCGACGCCCATGTGGACCGGGCGGCGGACAGCGCCGATGAACTCACTGCCGACTTCCAGGACTTCATCACCCGCTACGCCTGGGGCGAGATCTGGTCCCGGCCGGGACTCGACCGCAAGACCCGCAGCTGCGTCACGCTGACCGCGCTCGCTTCCGGCGGTCATCTCGACGAGCTCGCCTTCCATGTCCGGGCCGCGCTGCGCAACGGTCTGTCGCCCGCCGAGATCAAGGAGGTGCTGATGCAGACCGCCGTCTACTGCGGTGTCCCGGCCGCCAACTCGGCCTTCGCGGTGGCCCAGCGGGTCATCAGGGAGGTGGCCCAGCTGCCCCGCTGACAGGTTCGCCGGACACCGGTATCACTTCGCCCCCCGATGGCCGTGGTGTGACGCCGCCTCGGTGAAATGATGTTGGGGAAACGGTTCCCGGGACGGTTCGACAGGAGACAACCATGAAGCTGACCAAGAAGGGTCACGCCTGCGTCCGCTTGGAGAAGGCCGGCCGGACCCTGGTCATCGACCCCGGCACCTTCAGCGAGGAGGACGCCGCGGTCGGCGCGAACGCGGTCCTGGTCACCCATGAGCATCTGGACCACTTCGACGAGGGTCGGCTGCGGGCCGCCCTGGACGCCAACCCGGCCGCCGAGATCTGGACACTGCGCAGCGTCGCCGACCAGCTCACCGCCGCCTTCCCCGGCCGGGTGCACACGGTCGGCCACGGCGACACCTTCGGCGCGGCGGGCTTCGACATCGAGGTGCACGGCGAACTGCACGCCGTCATCCACCCCGACATCCCCCGGATCACCAACGTCGGCTTCCTGGTGGACGGTTCGCTGTTCCACCCCGGTGACGCGCTCACGGTGCCGGACAAGGAGGTGCGCACGCTCCTGCTGCCGATGCACGCTCCGTGGAACAAGTTCTCCGAGATCGTCGACTACCTGCGGGAGGTCGAGCCCCGGCAGGCCTACTCGATCCACGACGGGCTGCTCAACGACACCGGGCACGGGTTGTACAACCGCATCCTCGGCCCGGCGGGTCCCGGCATCGGCGCCGTCGAGCACCGCCGGATCGTGCCGGGGGAGAGCGTGGAACTGGCGTAGTCGTCCGGCTGTCAGTGGCGGACGGTAGATTGCGGGGCATGGCACTGCGCATCGCGACCTGGAACGTCAACTCGATCACCGCCCGCCTCCCGCGGCTGCTGGCCTGGCTGGAGAGCAGCGGCACGGACGTGCTGTGCATACAGGAGACCAAGTGCGCCGCGGAGCAGTTCCCGTACGACCAGCTGCGCGAGCTCGGCTACGAGGCGGCGGTGAACGCGACCGGCCGGTGGAACGGTGTCGCGGTGATCTCCAAGGCCGGACTGGAGGACGTGGTCACCGGCCTGCCCGGCGGCCCGGAGTACGAAGGCGTCCAGGAGCCGCGCGCGGTGGCGGCCACCTGCGGTCCGGTGCGCGTCTGGTCGGTGTATGTGCCCAACGGCCGGGAGGTCGGCCACGACCACTACCACTACAAGCTGCAGTGGTTCGAGGCGTTGCGGCAGGCCGTCGCCGAGGACGCCGCCGCGGAGCGGCCGTTCGCCGTCCTCGGTGACTACAACGTGGCGCCCACCGACGACGACGTATGGGATCCCACCGTCTTCCAGGGCCTGACCCATGTCACCCCCGCGGAGCGCGCCGCGCTGGCCGGGCTCCGGGACGCGGGCCTCGCCGATGTCGTACCGCGCCCGCTGAAGTACGACCAGCCGTTCACCTACTGGGACTACCGGGAGCTGGGCTTCCCCAAGAACAAGGGCATGCGCATCGACCTGGTCTACGGCAACGCGCCCTTCACCAAGGCGGTCGGTGACGCCTATGTGGACCGCGAGGAGCGCAAGGGCAAGGGCGCCTCGGACCACGCGCCGGTGGTGGTGGACCTGGAGCTGTAACCGCTTTACGACCTGTACGGACGGGCGCCGGAGCGCACACACTGTGCCGCCCCGCCACCGCGGCCGATGCGCGTACGCTCACCGGCCATGACCGTCAAAGACCCGGGCCGCCAGCTCATACCCAGCTTCGCCCTGCACATCGCCGACGCCGAGCTGTCGCCGGAACCGCTCGATGCCAGCCAGATCGTCTCCGGGACTCCCGAGGTGACCGGCGCGGTCCTGTGGGAGTCGCCGGACGGAACTCGGGCGCACGGCATCTGGCAGATCACCCCTGGTGTGGTCACCGACACCGAGGCCGACGAGATGTTCGTGGTGGTCAGCGGCCGGGCGACGATCGAGGTCGAGGGCGGCCCGGAGTTCGAGGTCGGACCGGGCGATGTCTGTGTGCTGCGCGAAGGCGACCGGACGACGTGGACGGTGCACGAGACGCTGCGCAAGGCCTACAGCGTCCGGATCTGATGGCCACGCCTGTCGTCACAGGACGGCCGAGCGGTGCCAGTCTGTCGGTATGGAGAACCCGCTTTTCGACAAGTGGCGCAAGCGGCACGGCCCAGCGCGCGGCGTGTCCGTGATGGGCCCGGCCGCCGTCGACGAGGAGGGGGTCGCGGAGCTGCTCGCGGAGTGCGAGCTGCTGCGCACCCATGCGTCGGCGGCCGGGATCGAACTCGACGACACCGCGGCCTCGTTGGAGGCCCTCGACCAGTTGCCGCCGCAGTGGCGGGACGATCCGGACAACCTGTCCTGGCTGGGCAACGACGCCGGGCTCTACCTCGGCACGGTCATCGTCCGCGGTGTGCCCGGCGCGGTCTGGCAGGTCTGGCCGAACGGCCATCCGGTGGTGCGGTTGGCCTCCGGCCGGGAGGTCGACGTGGTCGCCGCGGGCCACGCCTGGGCGGTCGGCGGTACCCCCGAACTCGCCCAGGTGCACGCGGAAGCCGCGGAGGGTCATTAGGCCGGGGGCCCGCCGTAGCGGCGCTGGTTTCTGCCGGAAGTGCAGATTCCGCCGGTATCCGAGGTGATCCACCCGTGTGCCGCGCGAAGCGTGCGGTCATAGCAGAACCCGGCGGCGGTGCTGCCCCGGTAGTGCTCGGTGGAGGTGCCGTCAGCGGTGAGCACCGCGCCGTTCTTGCGCGCGAGTTCACCGGTGGCGTTGAGCCGGTCGTCCGTGCTGGCCGTGGTGCGCCAGCCATCGCGGCCGGACCGTACCGCGTCCGTCTCCGTACGGCCCTGGGTGACCGCGGCCCTCAGGTCGTAGTTGTTGTAGTCGACGTTGGAGACCGCGTCACTGTCGACGTCGATCGGAGACGACCAGGAGTGCCGCTGGGCGCGCTGCGTGCGACCCGGGCCCGCGGTACGCACCGTGGTGTTCCCCGCGTCCCGCTGGCGCACCACCTGGTGCTGGCCGGTCTTCGACACCGTGTCGGTGTTGGTGTAGCCGAGGTGCTGTTCCACGGTGGTGGTCACCCGGCCACGGGATGTGTCGACATAGCCACTGATAGACCAGTCGCGGTGCACGCCCACGGCGACATCCGTACCGCCGTCGGCCCGCTTGGTCTCGGCGGTGGCGACCCGGGGAGCCGCGGTGAGCGAATCGCTGGTGACCGCGCCGCTGGTGCGGGCTCGTCCGTGATCGGTGTCGACGAACAGCGAACCGCCCACCGTCCAGGTGTCGTTGGCGGAGTACGGGGTGACGGTCAGTGAGTGCGGCCTGCCGTCGGCGAGTTCACCGGCGAAGGGGGTCAGGTCGATGTCGTACGCCTCGGTGCGGAACTGGTCGATCGCCGGGACCGGGCGCCACAGGGTGGGCACGATGCCGCCCGAGTAGACCACCGGATACGGCTGGGCCAGCCCGGCGGGACGGCCGTCGACCGAGACCAGGACCTCACGGTAGGGACCGCCACCGCACAGGTAGTCGGGCGCGCTCTTGGCCAGGTCGTCCGGTACGGCGGTGAACCACTGCTCGTCACAGCCGCCGCCGCGTGCGTACAGCTCCAGCCGGGCCCGGGTCAGATTCGTCGGGAACGCGACCGCGGTGCTCGCCGACTGGCCCTTGCCCAGTTCGAACCAGGGAGCGCTCTTCGGATCCTGGCGGGCGACCGGTATCACCTGGTCGGCGGTGCGGGCGGCGGGGTGCCGGGCGTCGGCCAGGTAGTAGGTGAAGCTCAACCGCGTGTGGTAGACGCCGGTGTAGGTGGCGTTGACAACGTTGCCGAGTTCGACCTGGAGCTGCTGAGGGTTTCTCAGCAGCGGGGCGAACTCGGTGATGTCCTTGTCGACGTGCCAGCTGATGCCGTCCTCGTCGGGCTCCGCCGTGCTGGTGCGGAAGATCTCCGCGCCGCCGAGCCACACCCCGGCGAGCCGGTCGTACTGGCGTCCCTTGACGCTGCCCGACCAGTCCATGACGACCTTGGTCCAGGGCCCGGCGCACCGGCTCGGCGGGGTGACCGTGGTGCTGTAGGGCGGATCGCTGAGGGTGTTGCCGAAGTCATGGCGCATCACCTCCACCGTGCAGTGCCGGGTGGCGGGGCGGCTCACCGCAGGCAGGGCGGAGAGCGGATTCTGGTAGTCCACCGCCGGGTTCGAGCCTGGTTTCGGTGCCGTGCCGGCCCAGGCCGGTGCGCTCAGCCCGCCGAGTGCGAGGGCCGCCGCGGCGCCGAGTGCGGCCAGTGGCCGGCGACCGGCGAGCGATCGCCATCGTCTGATCCGTGCCATCGGATCACCTCTCCTGATCATCCGTGACCATTCGTGATCACCTTCGCCCGTACGCTGCCGTACTCCCGGACTCCCGACAAGACCCCCGGATCGGACGCGAGGACGGCCCTGCGTCCACGGGATCGGGCCCGGAGCCGGGCATCATGGCGGAGGGGACCCCGCGACCACCCCAGACCGGGAGATACGACATGGAATCCCTGGAGAAACTCCCCAACATTGGTGCGATCCTTGCCGACCGGCTGCGCGAAGCCGGGGTGAGCGACGCGACGGAACTGCGCCGTCTCGGCGCGGAGGCGGCGTACGCCAAGATCAGCGCGGAACTCCCGGAGGACGCCCGCGGCCACACCCTCTTCGCCCTCGAAGGTGCCATCCGCGGCACCCGCTGGACCTCCATCCCCCAGGAGGAGCGCGCCACCCTCGCCTCGCGCGTCTTCGACTGACGCGGCGCGGGCGGCGCGCCCACGCCGCCTCAGTTCTGCCGTAGCGGCACCGAGAGCCAGGACGGATCGGCGGCCGACGCGGAGAACGAGAGCGTCGAGCCAACCGGGTTGTGCGTGATGTACAGCGGGTCGACGGTGTCGATCACCAGTGCCAGCCGATGCCCGGCCGGTACGTCGTAGGCGGTCGAGAACAGGCCGAGGTCCACGGACGTCGGCCGACCGGGGGTGCGGTCGATGGAGGTCTGCGGCGCATGGGTGATCAGCTTGCCGATGCCGAGCGCGTCCACGTCGTACAGGTACGCCACGATGCTCGCCCTGTCCCCGGTGCTGGTCAGTGTGGTGTGCAGACGCACCGTGCCGCGGACCCGCTGCGCCGTGGTACAGGCCTGCGACTGCCACACGGCGGCGACCGAGCGGGGCAGCAGCGGGATCGACGCGATCGGCGGCAACTTGACGAATTGATCGGCGAGTTGGCTCAAGAAGATGATTCCGCCGTCCGCGCCGGAGTCGATGTTGGTGCCGATCCGGGTGCTCCAGGCCGTCGCGCCGGCGTCGCCCAGCGATCCGGTGCCGAGGAAGTCCCGCGCCCCGAGCAGCAGTTTGCGTGTCGTGGACGGTACGGACCGCCAGCTGGCGTAGCTCTCGTATCCGCCGCCGGTGCGGGATGCCAGCCGCACCGGCGGTTCTCGGTCGATGCCGTTGTCCGCACCCTTGAGGTAGTGGTCGAGCCAGCGCCTGGCGTCGTTCCAGGTGTCGTTGGGCAGCCCGAACAGACCGGTTGCCTCGGGTGTCGCATGGTCGCCGGGCCGGAACTCCAGGCGCTTGGCCGTGCGCAACCGCTCGTAGAAGGCGGCGAGTTGGTTGGGGTTGAAGAGGCTGTCCCCCCAGGCGTTGCCGAGCATGATGGCGGCGCCGTTGGCGTTGATCTGGTCGACGTAGGTGGCCGGGGAGCGCTCCCTGCCCCACGCGATCATGTCGGCCTCCTTGTCGTAGCGGGAGGCGAGGAAGTCGGCGAGGGTCTGCTGGAGGCTCGCGCTGGGACGGCCGGTCAGATATCCCGACGCGCCGAGCAGCGCGGTGGCCTGGAGGTGCTGGGTGCGCCCACTGTAGATGGAGTCGATCAGATCGGCCCAGCCGCTCAGCGCCACCACGGCTCTGATCCGCTTGTCGTGCGCGGCGCCCATCAGACCGAGCCCGGCGCCGTAGGAGATCCCGGCCATGCCGATGTGCGCGGGATCCGCGGGGGTGTGGGCGAGCGTCCAGTCGACGACCTTCGAGATGTCGGCGACGTCTGGTGGCCCCGCCACCTCGATCCGTCCGCCGGAGAGCCAGAAGCCGCGCGGGGTGTAACTGACCACGACATAGCCGGAGTCGGCGAGGCTCTTCGCCTGGGCGGTGTACTCCAGGTCGTTCAGCGCCCAACTGCTGGGCAGGATGACGACCGGGTACTTCCGGGTGCCGTCGTCTCCGCTCGGGGTGAGGACATTGCCCTTCAGCGTGACACCGCCCGAGCCGGGGATGTCGACGAAGCGGAACGACGTGGTCGGCGCCGCTCCGGTGACCGCCGCGGTCGTGACGGGTGCGGCGGTCGCGGCGGGGGCCACAGCCAGCGCGGCGGTGGCGGCCAGTGCGACGCAGACCGCGCAGGCGATGGTCCGCCGAGGGGATGCGTGGGGGGTTGTCACCTGTGGCTCCTGAGGCCGGAAGGGCAGCGCTGAAAGGCACCTCAGCAGAGTGACTGGAGGGTAACCACGAGCGCTTACCGCCGGTAATAGGCGTGCTGGTTACGTGCGGGTAACGATCGGCGCCGTCGCCATCGCGGCGCGGATGCCCCCCGAACGGCCCATGCCCGGGGGCCGACTCCCCGTACCGGCCGGGATCATGACCCCATGGCGGTACTGGTCGCGGTGGGCGCGTTCCTGATGACCCTGGTCGGCGGCGCGGTCGCGCACCGCATCGGGGACCGCCGCCACCTCGTCCTCGGGCTCGCCGCCGGGCTCATGCTCGGCGTGGTCGGCTTCGATCTGCTGCCGGAAGCCCTCGACGCCGAACCGGCGGACGTCTTCGGGGTGCCCGCGGCGCTGCTGATGTTCGTCGCGGGCTTCCTCGCCATCCATGTCGTCGAGCGGGCGGTCGCCATCCACCGCGTCCACGAGGGCGAGTACGCCGCGCACACGCACCCGGCCGGCCATGCCCACCACCGGCACGGCGGGCCGCCGCCCCAGGGCCTCGGCATCGCCGCAGCCGGTGCACTGATCGGACACAGCGTGATGGACGGCTTCGCCATCGGCGCCGCCTTCCAGGCCGCGACCTCTGTCGGCGTGGTGGTCGCGCTCGCCGTCATCGCGCATGACTTCGCGGACGGCTTCAACACCTACACGGTCACCCGGCTGTACGGGAACAACCGGGTCCGGGCACTCGCACTGCTCGGCTGCGATGCCGTGGCGCCGGTCGCGGGCGCCGCCATCACGTCGGCGTTCACCGTTCCCGAGGGGGCACTCGGGCTGTATCTGGGCCTCTTCGCCGGGTTCCTGTTCTACCTGGCGACCTCCGACATCCTTCCCGAGGCGCACAGCCCGCATCCTTCGCTGTCCACCCTGCTGTGCACGCTCGCGGGCACCGGATTCATGTGGCTGGTCATCGGGATGGCGGGCTGATGCCGATGCCGGACGTTACAGCCGTACGAAACGTCACCGCGGCGGCGCGCTCCCCCTGTCGCCACCTCCCTCCCGCCGGTAGGCTCCCGCCCCTGTCGTTCGCTTGGAGGTACGCATGGGTCCTGCCGCAGGATCGACAACTCGCCGCCGAATAACGGCCCTTGCCGCCACCGCCGCCGTAGTGGCCACCCTCGCCGCGAGCTCACCGGCGGCGGTCGCCGGAACGCCCGACGCGGCCCCGGTGAAGTCACCGGTCGCGGTCGGCTACGGCGGCGCCGTCTCCAGCGTGGACGCCAACGCCTCGGCGGTGGGGATCGACGTGCTGCGGCGCGGCGGCAACGCGGTGGACGCGGCCGTCGCCACCGCCGCCGCGCTCGGCGTCACCGAGCCGTACTCGGCAGGTATCGGCGGTGGCGGCTACCTCGTCTACTACAACGCCAGAACTCATCGAATATCCACCATCGACGGCCGGGAGACCGCCCCGCACACCGCGACCGACGGCCTCTTCCTGGAGAACGGCAAGCCGCTCCCGTTCGACCAGGCGGTCACCAGCGGACTGTCCGTCGGGGCACCCGGCACCCCCGCCACCTGGCAGGCCGCCCTCGACCGCTGGGGGACGCGCTCGCTCGCCCAGTCGCTCGCCCCGGCCGAGCGACTCGCCGAACGCGGCTTCACCGTCGACCAGACGTTCCGCCAGCAGACCGCGGACAACCAGGCGCGGTTCGCCGACTTCCCGGCGACCGCCAAGCTCTTCCTGCCCGGCGGAAGGCTCCCGGTGGTCGGCTCCACCTTCGCCAACCCCGATCTGGCCCGCACCTACCAGGAGTTGGGCCGACGCGGCCTCGGCGCCCTGTACCGCGGCGACATCGGCACCGACATCATCGACACCGTCCACAAGCCGCCGGTGAGCCCGACCGCCACCCGCAAGGTCCGGCCCGGCAAGCTGAGCGCCGCCGACCTGGCCGGGTACGGGGTGAACTTCCGGTCGCCGACCCATGTCTCGTACCGCGGACTCGACGTGTACGGGATCGCGCCGTCCTCGTCGGGCGGCACCACGACGGGGGAAGCGCTCAACATCCTTCAGCGGTACGACCTGTCCACGATGAGTTCGGCGCAGTACCTGCACCACTTCATCGAGGCCAGCCGGATCGCCTTCGCCGACCGCGGGCGCTGGGTCGGCGACCCGGCGTACACGAACGTGCCCAGCCGCGGGCTGACCTCCCGGCAGTTCGCCGACTCACGCGCCTGCCTGATCAAGCCCGACGCGGTCCTCAGCAGCCCGCTCCCGCCCGGTGACCCCCGTCATCCGGTGAGCGGCTGCGACCATGGCGGCACGGCCGCACCCACCACGTACGAGGGCCAGAACACCACCAACCTGACGGTGGCCGACCGGTGGGGGAACGTCGTCGAGTACACCCTCACCATCGAACAGACCGGCGGCAGCGGCATCGTGGTACCCGGCCGCGGCTTCCTGCTCAACAACGAGCTGACGGACTTCGACTTCGCCCCGGCCAACCCCGCGGTCCCCGACCCCAACCTGCCAGGACCCGGCAAGCGTCCGCGCTCCTCGATCTCCCCGACCATCGTGCTCAAGGACGGCAGGCCCGACTTCGCGATCGGCTCGCCCGGCGGCGCCACGATCATCACCACCGTGCTCCAGGTGCTGCTCGGCCATGTGGACCGCGGGCTGCCGCTCGTCGACGCCATCGCCGCGCCGCGCGCCAGCCAGCGCAACGGCGCCAACACGGAGTTGGAGCCGGGGCTCTACAACAGCCCGCTACGCGGTGAGCTGGAGAGGATCGGTCACCACTTCGCCCTCAACCCGGAGATCGGCGCGGCCACCGGTGTGCAGCGGCTGCCGGACGGCCGGTGGGTCGCCGCCGCCGAGACCGTGCGCCGCGGCGGCGGCTCGGCCATGGTCGTGCACCCGTCCGGCAAGGAGTAGGTCAGGTCCGCCTGCTGAGTAAGGCCACCGCCGCGTCGAACGCGGAGTCGCGGCGATGGCCGAACTCACCGTCGGTGAAGACCGGTTCGCGGAGGTCCGGTGGGATGCCCGCGCCGTCGAAGGTCCGCCCGTCGCGGGTCAGGAACTCCTCGTTGGGCAGGCCGAACGTCCAGCCGTTGGGCAGTTCGCGGTCCATCACATCGGAGAACACCCCCTGGGTGTTCTCCCCGATCCGTACCGTCGTCCCCGGTCGGCCGAACAGCGCCTGGGTGAAGGTCTCCCCGGCGCTGACCGTCGATCCGCCGGTCAGCAGGGCCAGCGGACCGCTGTAGCGCGGGGCGTCGGCCGGGCGCACGGTGATCGGCTGCGGTCGGCTGAACCGGGCCGGGTCGCCGGGGTCGTCGCGATACCGCTTCGCGTACGCGAGGTACGGCCGGTCGGTCAGCCGGGACGCGATGCGCAGGCCCAGGTCGTCGTAGCCGCCGCCGTTGACCCGCAGATCGATGACCAGGCCCTTGAGCGCGGCGGTACGCCCAGGGGTGAGGATCGCGTCCAGCGTCTGGTCCAGCACCTTCTCGTCGGACGCATAGGGGTCGTTGCGGTCGGCGGTGTAGCCGCCGAAGCCGGAGATCCGCAGATAGCCCAGACCATCCGGAAGGTCGGCGTAGCTGATCCGGCCGCCCGCAAACTCCTGGAGCGGTCGCCCGCGCAGATCACGGCCCTTGATGTACGCCTTCACCTTGGCGTCGTAGTCGGGAGAGGGGGCCACGGTTCCCGGCCGCCCCTGTCCGAAGCGCCGCGAGGGCTCGCCACCGTCCAGGTGGACATGGGCGTCGTGCAGCGGGGCGACCATGTCCCGCAGGACGGAGAAGAGTTGGTCGTCCGAGGTGGTCGCGGTCACCCGCGGACGGTAGCGGTCGTGCACCGCCTGCCAGTTGACGCCCTTGGCCGCGAAGAACGGATAGTTCTCCGCGAACGTCCGCCAGAACGTCTCGAACACCGCCACCGGGTCCGACGGCGCCGTGCGGGTGCACGCCGCGGGCAGCGCGTCGATCCGCCGTAGCCCGCGGTCGTTCGGCGACCCGGCGATGTGCAGCACCGCGCGATCCGCCCGCGCCGCCGGACGAACGGTGAGGACGTCCTCGCCGAGCGTGGTGTACGTGGCCGTACCGTCCCCGGCGGTCGGGCCGGACTGCTCGGCCACCTCGCCCGGTAGACAGCTGACGGCCGTCGTCTGGAAGGTGCGCAGCCGGCCGTGGTCGACGGCGAGTACGGTGCCGTAACCGTTCATCCGCCACACACCGTCCAGCGGCCCCGCCCCGGACGCCGCCGTCTGCGGGGTCGCCGCGCTCGCCGCGCCCGCCGGGAGCAGCGCGCTACCGCCCACCGCCAGTAACGCCGCGGTCGCGGCCGCTCGCGTGTATCGGTTCCTGTGTGCCATGTGGACCATCGTGTCGGCCGCGTGCCTGTCCAGGGCATCCTGGCAGCGGGTGGTTTCGGGGTGGGGAAATCCGCACCCCGAAACCACCCGCTGGGCCTGTCCGGTGGCACCGAGCCCGCCGCGGCCCGACCAGGACCGGTCAGACGGACGCTAGCCCAGCAGCTTGACGATCGCGTCCGCGGTGTCCGTCTCGCCCAGCCGCGGGAAGATCTTCTCGATGCTGTTGCGGTGGGCGTCCGAGTCCAGATCGGTGACCGCGTCGGTCGCGATGGTCACGTGGTAGCCGTGCTCGTACGCGCTACGGGCCGTGGACTCCACCCCGATGCTGGTCGCGATGCCGGCCAGCACGATCTGGGTGACGCCGCGGCGGCGCAGCTCCAGATCGAGGTTGGTGCCGTAGAAGGCACCCCACTGCTGTTTGGTGACGGTGATGTCCTGCGGCTGCTGGTTCAGCTCCGGAACCAACTCCGCCCAGTCGGCGGGTAGTTGGCCGCCCGGCAGCGGTGCGTCGGTACGGCCCGGCGCCCGGCCCGCCACGTTCACCAGGACTACCGGCAGGCCCTTGGAGCGGAACCCCTCGGCGAGACGGGCGCCGCGCTCGATGATCTCGGCACTGGGGTGGACGGACGGCAGACCGACGATGCCCTTCTGCAGGTCGATCAGGACGAGGGCGGTTCGGGGGTCAAGTGTCGTTGCCGGCATGGCAGGTGCCTACTTCCGTTCGGTTGCGTTTGCGGTTGGGGTGACCGGATCAGCGGCGCTTGGCGCACAGCGCCCGGTCGGCGATGGTCAGTGTGAGGAGCACCAGGCTCAGCACGCTCACCGTGGCGGCCATCTCATGCAGTCCGGCATCGGTCGCCCGCGGTCCGTAGAACAGTCCGATGAGGCTGGCCGCGGTGATCGCGCCGAGGTACTGCGCGGTGCGCTGCAGTCCGGCGGCGGCGCCGGTGCCGCCGGGTGGCGCCTGGACGTAGACGGCGGCCTGGTTGCCGGTCGAGGTGAGTCCCTGCGGTAGACCGAACACCACGGCGATCAGCAGCAGGACCGCCAGCGGTGTGCTGCGCCCGGCCAGCAGCAGCGCCCCGCCGCCGATGGCGAGCAGCGCCGCGGCCAGCGTGAGCGGGGCCCGGATGCCCTTGGTGCGGGCGCCGAGCAGTGAGCAGACGGCGGCGGCCACCGACATCGGCAGCATGATCAGCCCGGTGTCGAACACCGAGACGCCATGGGCCTCTTCCAGCCACTGGGCGAATCCGTACATCACGCAGTAGATGACCAGGTAGGCGATGCCATGCCGTAGATATGTGGTGGCGAGCGCACGGTTGCGCGTCAGCATCCGCACATCGATGAACGGGGTGCCGCGGCGCAACTCCCACCAGGTGAGCACGGCACCGAGCGCCGTGAGCACCGGCAGCAGCAGCCACTGGGGGTGGTCGAGCCGCATCAGGAACACCATGGCGACCGTCAGCGCGCCGCCGAACAGGGCGATGCCCAGCGGATCGAGCGCCGCCGAGGCAGGCGGCGTTCCCGGGCCGGACGGCCTGCCGCTCGGCAGCCACAGCATCGCCAGTACCAGCGCGAGCAGCGCCAGCGGGATGTTGACCGCGAAGATCGCCCGCCAGCCCAGGGTCGCCGCGAGCACTCCACCGAGCACCGGACCGACCGCGGCGCTGGACAGCCCGGCCAGCGACAGCAACCCCAGCACGGTACGCGGGGTCTCGCGGCCCCGCCGCTCGGACTCCGTCCGCAGCAGCGCCATGGCCGCGGGATACGCCGCGGAGGTGCCGAAGCCCAGCAGGACGCGGGCGGCCACCAGCCAGCCGAGGGTGGGGGCTGAGGTGCCGACCACGCCCGCCGCGCACACCAGCACCAGACCGGCCAGGAAGACCCGGCGTGGCCCTAGTAGGGCTTGGTCATGTTGATCTTGGCGGTGCGTGTCCTTCGGCCGCTGCATGCGTTGAAGGTGTGTGACGCCGGAAGAAATCGCAGCCATCCGTGGCGAGTTGGAAGCATTCGCAGCTGATG
>NZ_JARHTQ010000046.1 GCF_029223525.1 Streptantibioticus ferralitis
CCCCCCCCCCCACCCCCCCCAGCCCCGCCCCCGCCCCCTCGCGCGCGCCGGCCGCCACCCGCGCCCCGCACCAGCCCTGCCCTCCGCCCGCCGACCCGACACCTGGTCGGGAGCCACAGGGCCGGGCAACCGCACCGGCCAGATCCCGGTGCCTTGACCCAGGAGCGCCGTGCGCGCCGCGGACACGCGGCGCGCACGGCCCCCGGTCGAAGACCGCTCCACGAGCCGTGCGCGCCTGCGATCCGCAACCCGGCTGCGAGGGGCCCCACCGAGACCACAGGGCCTGGTGGTGCGCCGCCGGGCAGCGGTGGCGTGACCGCCGCACCACGTGCTGAGGGCGCTCTGCGGAAGCAGGGCGCCCTCAGCGTTGCGGTGGCGCTCGGTCCTTGCTCGGTGACCTGGCGTCTCGTCACCTGTCGTCGTTCCTGGTTGTCAGGCCCCGAACCGGACGCCCGCGGCGAGAGCGGGGCCGGGCCTGAGATGATCGGGGGATGGTCGAACGACTCATCGCGGCGTGTGACGGAGCCGCCAAGGGCAACCCCGGGCCGGCAGCCTGGGCGTTCGTGATCGCCGACAGTGCGGGGGTGCCGCAGCGGTGGCAGTCCGGACCGCTGGGGCACAGCACCAACAACGTCGGCGAGCTCACGGCGTTGGAGCAGCTGCTCGCCGCGACGGATCCCGCCGCTTCGCTGGAGATCCGCCTCGACAGCACCTACACCCGTGATGCGGTGACGAAGTGGCTGGCGGGATGGAAGCGCAACGGCTGGAAGACCGCGAGCGGCAAGCCGGTGGCCAACCGCGAGCTGATCCAGCGCATCGACGCCCTTCTGCAGGGGCGGGACGTCACCTTCGTGTACGTCCCGGCGCACCAGGTGAACGGCGATCCGCTGAACGCGATCGCCGACAAGGCCGCCAGCGATGCGGCCCGCACCCAGCAGGCAGCGGGCGGTAGCGCGGCCGACCTCCCGGTGCCAGACCCGGTTCCCGCCTCCTCTCAGCGCGCCGGTCGCTCCTCTGCCTCGTCCGCCGCGAAGGCGAAGAAGAGTTCCCCGGGCGGCGCGCGGACGATCTCCGCGCGCTACTCCGGGACCTGCCCGTGCACCCGCCCGTACGCCAAGGGCGACAAGATCACCAAGGTCGGGACGAGCTGGGGACACCCGCAGTGCGCGGGCGGACAGGCCTGAGGGTCCGGCGCCCGCTCTCCCCGTCAGTCCCGGGCCATATCCCGGGGCCACGGGGGAACGGGCGAGGGTGGTAGCAGGCGGCGGTGTCCTTCCGCGCGGAAGGTCGTCCTACTCTCCGCGCGACGCGTCACCGGGCGGCGGATCGCCGTCCATCCGGCAGTCCGCGCGGGTGTGCCGCGGCCTGCTCGATGTCCGGGTGTTTCGCGTTCAGCTTCACCGTCATCCGCGCACACCTCCGTCCGGGTGCTCAGACCATGTGCGGAAGCACTCTCGCCACCGCGCTCCTGATCAGGCTCGGATGCGGCGGCACGGGGGCACCCTCGACCAGGACGGTCGGTGTGCCGCGGACGCCGCGCTGGTAGGCCCGCGAGGTGACGTACGGGGGCCAGTCACGGTGGGCACCCAGCCGTACGCAGTCCGCGAAGGCGCCGGTGAGGCCCGCCGTCGCGCCGAGTACGACCAGTTCCTCGTCGGTGAGTCCGGGGCCGCCTTCCGGTGGCTGGTTGGCGAAGAGCGCGTAGGCGTACTCCACGAAACTTCCGCTGTCCGCCGCGCAGCCGGAGGCGGCCGAGGCGCGGGCGGAGTAGTGATTGGTCGACATGGCGTCGAGGAACGACATCGGGTGGTAGATGGCGGTGATCCGGCCGTCGGCGAGCAATCCGTCCAGCAGCGGTCCGGAAGTGCCGGTGAACTGTCGACAGTAGGGGCACTGGAAGTCGATGTACGCGTCGAGGCTGACCGGGCCGTCACCGATGACGATGCCGTCGCCCTCCTCGTTGGCGCCGTGCGGAACCCGGGCCGGCCGGGGCGTTGTCGCTTGCGGGTGCATGAGTCCTCCTCCCAGCGGCGGCCATACCAGCGGCCGGGCGGACCCGGCCGTGGCTCGACCCTCCTCCAGCGACTACCCGGGCTCGCCGACATAACCGGCTTGATGGCGTCTACCGGCAATGACTCCGAAACGGATCCGCCGGTCTGCTTCCCGCTAGCCGAAGGTGAACCAGTTGAGGTTGACGAAGTCGGCAGGCTGACCGCTGTCGAAGGTGAGGTAGACGTCGTGGATTCCAGTGGTCCGGCGGATGTCCGCGGGGACGGTGCGCCAGCGTTGCCAGCCGCCGGTGGAGGCGACGGCGAAGCCGCCGATCGGCGCGGCCGTGGGGCTCCCCAGCCGGACCTGCACCAGGCCGCTGACCCCGCCCGCCGCCCCGGACGCGACTCGGGCGGTGAAACGGGTGGCTCCGGTGCCACCGAAGTCGACTGCCGAGTACTTCAGCCAGTCGCCGTTGGCCAGCCATCCCATGTCGGTACCGCCGCCGACATCGGAGCAGCGCTCTCCATGGGCGCCTGACTGGGCGCTGAAGGTCTCGGCGCGGATGGTGGTGAAGGCTCCCATCCCGCCGGTGGCGGCCGCGGCCGAAGCTCCGGTGGCGACCGCGGTCGGAGTGGGCGTGCTGCTCGCGGTGCCGCCGTTGCCCGCCAGGCCGCCGACGGTGATGGTGAATCGGGTGGGGGTCCCCGACTGGACCTTGCCTTCGAAATCCACTCCGGCCGGGTGCACGTCGTCGTACGGGAACGCGTAACCGAGTCGGTCCGCGGTGGTGGAGTGCAGAATGCGCGCGTAGTGGTTGGTGTGCGGCCGGGTGTAGAAAGCGGCCGGGTTCTCCGCGTCCGGCTGGTTCGGATTGTCCAGCAGGGTGGTGCGGTTGAAGGCGGCGGCCAGCCTCGCGCTGAGGTTGCCCATGGCGTCGTTTCCCGTGGTGAAGGGGGCGTCACTGCAGGAGAAGATCGCCTGTGTGGAGGGTTTGGCGAAGCTGCCGATTCCCGGGAAGGCCAGGGTGTCGCCGGATACCCGGCCGGTGGCGGTGCCCCAGGTGAACTGGGTGTCGATGTGCAGGTCGGTGGAGCGGTACTTGTTCCACACCTGGTCGACGTAGTTGTCGAAGTAGCCGGAGAACAGCGACTTGTTCCCGCGCATGGCCAGGTTGGGGCTGAGGACCCGCAGGTCCGCGCCGTCCTTGTTGACGATCAGCCGACCCCAGTCGCTGCCGTCAGCCGCGGACTGGGCACGCAGTGAGCCGGCCACGCGCGCCAGGCCGTCCGACGGCAGTCCGCGCACCGTCTGGGTGCCTTGGGCGGTCTCCAGTTGGAAGGAGATCGGGAGGCTGACCATGTCGACGAAGGTGATGTTGGCGTACAGCTGGTCGTTGTTGAAGGTGAACTCGCAGAAGTCGTGCCGGACCGCCGTGTTGGGGTCGGCGGGGTTGCTCACCGAGGGAAGTGCCAGGCCGCCGCCGCGGTTGATGAGGAAGGTGAGCTTGGCTCCGACGGAGAAGTAGATCCGTCCGCTGTCCAGACGTGGCAGGGTGACCCTGCGGGGGCCGGCCCCCGACCCGCCCAGCGCGATGGCACAGTCAACGCCCAGCGGCGTCTGGTCGTTCGCCGGAGACGGCGGATGGTGGAGGGTGGAGCCATCGGCCTGCAGGAAGGCCCAACTGTCGCCTGCCGCGGGGTCGCGGCCGAGCACGTAGGCGTAAACGGTGTTGCTGCCGGTGGTGTTGACCAGGTCCAGCGGGAGCGTGGTGGCGGTGGACGCGTTGGCGCTGGACTCAACCCACCACGCCGCTGCGGGTACGGCCAGGGCCAGGCCCGCGGACGCGGTGAGGAGCTTTCGGCGTGATATCGGTCGGTGGTGGCGCGGCGTCATGGTGCTGCTTCCTTCAGGGGCGTGGCGCTGAGGGCGGGGCGGGGGCTGGTACATCAGGCGCGGTCGGGATCAGCCGATGGTCCACTTCTGGTTGGCGCCACCGCCGCACGACCAGATCTGCAGCCGGGTGCCGTCCGCCGAGGAGTTGCCCTTGGCGTCCAGGCACTTGTTCGCGCCGGTGTTGGTCAGGTCGTGGGCGTCGGTGTACGTCCACTGCTGGGCCCGGGTGCCGTTGCAGGTGTAGAGCTGGACGGGCGCCCCGTCGGCGGTGGAGCCGCCCGCGACGTCCAGGCACTTCCCGAGCGCGCGTACGGTGCCGTCGCTGCCGATCGTCCAGTGCTGGGCCGGGTTGCCGGTGCAGTTGTGCAGTTGGATCGGGGTCCCGTCGGTGTTCGAGCCACCGGCCACGTCGGCGCACATGCCACCGGTCCCGGTGATCGCGCCGCTCTTGTCCGCCCCGGAGGGGGCGTTGTTCCAGGCCGTGGCGCGGACGTAGTCGACGGTCATGGTCTGCGGGAAGGACGTGGACGCGTCCGGGCCGCCCGGCCAGTCGCCCCCGATCGCCAGGTTGAGGATGACGAAGAAGGGATGGTTGAAGACCCACTTGTTGCTGCCGGCGTCGGCCGGTGTGCGGGTCTCGTAGACCGAGCCGTCCACCGACCAACTGATCGAGTTCGGGCTCCAGTCGACGGCGAAGACGTGGAAGTCGTCCGCGAAGGCCTTGCCACCGGGCAGGGTGTAGGGAGCGCCGAGGCCGCCGGATCCGGAGTAGCCGGGGCCGTGGATGGTGCCGTGGACGGTTCCCGGCTCCTTGCCGATGTTCTCCATGACGTCGATCTCGCCGTTGTTGGGCCAGCCGACGCTGCCGATGTCGTTGCCCAGCATCCAGAAGGCGGGCCACACACCCTGACCGCGCGGGATCTTTATTCGGGCTTCGAAGTGGCCGTAGGCCTGGGTGAAGGACTTGGCCGTGTTCAGCCGCGCCGAGGTGTACTGGCACGGTCCGTACCAGCAGTTGAGGCCGGGGTCGGTGTTCTTGCGGGCGGTGATGACCAGATGCCCCTGGCCGTCGAGCGAGGCGTTGCTGGTGCTGTTCGTGTAGTACTCCAACTCGTGGTTGCCGTTCCCCGAGCCCCCGGTCTCCAAGGTCCACTTCGTGGGATCCGGTGCGGCGCCTGCGGGGCCGTCGAACTCGTCGGACCAGGTCTGGGCGCCGCCCGCGGCATGCGCCCGCGAGGCGACCGGACCTGTCGTCGACACCAGGAGCGCGACGGTGAAAGCGGCGGCGAGCAGGAGCACGAGTCCGCCGAGCGACATTCGGCGTGCGCGATGAGCAGCCATGGTCGTGGGCCTTGTCTGTGAAGTGGGGCGGGGCGTCGGCGGACGCACGAGTGGCACCGAAAGGCGCTCTCACATCGCGGCGGTCTCGCAGACGGGGCCCGATCCTATGCAGCACACACCGACGGGCCAATGGAGAACACAACGCCGGGAACCGCTCTGACCTGCGGTTTTTTCACAATGGTCGTTACATAAAGATCTATTAAGGCGCCTTTAAGGCGGAGCGGGCCGCCGTCCGGAGCCGCATTGGTCACCTTGATGTGAAGTTCGGCGGGTTCGAGGCGAGTTGAGTGATCGCCGGTATCGGTTCGAGCGCTTCCTCCGCCGCCTGTCGGCTGCGCAGTGGGCATGGCCCCCCCGAAGGGCTTTCTCAGAAAGGCATGCTGTACTGCCACGCGATCATGTAATTCCGCCGCACTCGGGAGGAACCCCAGATGACGCACAGTCGGACGGCTGCAGACATGCCGTCGCCGGAGCGGACCGACTCCAACGCCGGGGCCGTGAGCCGGCGTTGGGTGCTGGCCGGCCTGGCGGCAGCCGCCCCCGTGTTACTGGCAGGCTGCGGCAGCAAGGGATCGCACAAGGCCGCTCCCGCTCCCGCCGACGCGTCCAGCGCGGGCACGTCGGCAGACACCGTCATCATGATCATCAGGCATGGCGAGAAGCCGGACGCGAGCCACCCCGGCATCGGTGACAACGGCCACCAGGACAGCAAGTCGCTCACCCAGCGCGGCTGGGACCGGGCCAACGCGCTGCCGAAACTGTTCGACCCGCCCCGGAGTCAGCCCCTGGCGACCGGCATCGAACGCCCGCGGACCATCTACGCCGCCACGGACCAGGGCCCACACGCCGGAGCCCACCGCATGCGGCAGACCGTGACACCGCTGGCCCACCACATGGGTCTCACGCTGAACACCACCTACGCGGAATCCCAGGAAGCGGCGCTGGCCACCGCCGCGCTCGCCGCCCCCGAACCGGTGCTGATCTGCTGGGAGCACAGCCGCATCCCGGCCATCGTCAAGGCCCTCGGCGCGTCCCACACCGGTGTCCCGGCCACCTGGCCGAACCGTTTCGACCTGGTCTGGGTCTTCACCCGTACGCACGGCACCTGGACCTTCCGCCAGGTCGACCAGCATCTGCTGCCCGGCGATGCCTGATCCTCGGCCCAGCGCACGTCGGCGGGCTGCCGCTGACCTCCGGGCCGATCGTGCTGTTCGCGGCACTGGGCCACGGTCCGGCGTTCGCCGGGCACATGGCCGCCGCCGCTCTCGACGGGGCGACCGCGGCCTGTCTGCTGTGCTGGTCCTGCGCGGTGACCGCCCGCCGCCATGGGCCGGTGCGCTCGGTGCTCGTCGCGTGCGCGGTGTTCCTGGTGTGCGCGGGCGTACAACCGGGCGCCGCGGTCGGGCCGTTGGACGCCACCGCGCCGGCGGTGACCGTGCTGCTCGCGGTGCTGCGGAGGTGGCCCGCGCCGCGCACGGCGTCCCGGGGCGGCGAGGGCGCCGAGGCGAACCTCGCGGTGCGGATGGGCGTGGTCGCCCGCTACGTGTTCACCGCCACCGCGGTGGCCGGGCCTGGGCCCGCACGCCGTCGGGATGTACTCGCCCTTTCCGGTCCTCGTCGTCACGCAGGTCGTGCACACGCACCGCCACCGGGGAGCGGGCGCAGCGGTGGAGTTCCTGAGCGGGGTGGTCCGCGCCGAGTTCGGGTTCCTGACCTGGTTCGCGGTGCCGGCCGTGCTGCTGCCGACGGTGGGCGTCGCCGAGGCCTTCGCCGCCGCCGCGTGCTGCGCGGGCCCGGTCCGGTGGACGCCTACGCCATCCGCCGCAACCGCTCGGCGTCACTGGTCCGGGGGCAGGTCAGGCAGGCATCGTCCGGCCGGATCGCGTAGTACATGCAGCAGCCCTGCCGGGTGCGGGTCGGCTGGCGGCGGCCCGCGGGGCCGGGCAGCTCGCGGAACGCGGCGCCGCCGGGGAACGGCGGGGTGCCACCGGGGAGTACGGCGGTGGCCTCCCGCACCCCGCGCCCTTCGTCGCCGAACGTCCGGCCCAGGTACCAGATGCCGGACACCAGGTCGTCGCCCGCCATCCCCCACAGCGCACGCGGACCGCGCCGGGCCTCGGGGCCGAAGGCCCGCAGCACCGGCGCCATGTGCTCCACGACCGCGTCGCGCAACTCGGCCGGGCGCGCCGCCTGCCCCGCGGCCGTGCACCGGCCGGGCGTGACCGCGAGGTTCCCACTCGCCGGGTCGATACGGACCTGGTCCGGCGTGATCCGGGGGACCCGGCGGTCCAGGTACCAGGGGCCGCTGAACAGCAGGCAGGCCGTCCACAGGTAGTGGTGCAGCACCCGCGAGGCGGCGACGTCACGGCGCGGCCGCAGGCCGTGTTCGGCCAGGATGCGGGCGGATTCGCCGTCGATGACGGCGGCGAGCGCCTCCGGGCGGCTGGTGAGGTCCGCCACCGGTATCCACCCCGCGGGGCTCGCGGTGAAGTGGGCGCACCACGCCTCGCAGTGCCGGGCGAGCTGGCGGTACAGGTCGGCGAGCGGCCGTGCGGCCGTCCAGGTGTGATCCGCGAACACTGAACGCGCAGGGGACATTTGACGTTCCGATCAACGTGGTGGGTGCGCCCGGATGGCCTCACGATACTTGACACGCTTAGGTATGCCTAACCTAAGTTGATCGCGTGTTGGTGACCGAACGAAGGGTGTCCCCCATGCGGCTCTACCTGCTCGCGCTCAACCCCACCGACTCGGTCACCGACGGGTTCCTGCCTGCCGCCGAGCGGCTCGGCCTTGACGTCACCGTCCTCACCGACGACCCCGCGTCGCACCACCGCGCCCGGTACCCCTCGGGTGTGGAGGTCATCGGCTGCGACGTCCGCGAGGTCCGCGAGGTCATCGGGGCGATCTCGCAACACCGCGCACCGGACGCGGTGTTCAGCAACAGCGACCATCTGCAGGTCCAGACGGCCCTGGTCGCGGACTACTTCGGGCTGCCCGGCAAGGACTGGCGGGTCGCGTTGCGCACCAAGAACAAGGCGCAGCTGCGCCGCCATCTCGCCGCTCGCGGCGCGGACACCGTGTGGTGTGCCGAACTGCCGCCGGACCAGGACCCGGGCGTACTACCGGAGAAGTCGCAGGTGCGGTATCCGTGTGTCATCAAACCGCGCGAGGGGGTGGCCAGCGAGGACGTGGTACTCGCCGAGGACGACCGTGAACTGGTCGCGCGCTGCGCCCGGATCCAGGCCAGGCGGCCCGGTGCCGCGCTGATAGTGGAAGAATTCCTGGCCGGTGGGCTGCGCACCCTGGAGACCCTGGGCGACGGCACCGGCGCCCGGCATGTGCTCGGCGGTTTCCGAACGGAGCTGTCCCCGCTGCCGTACTTCATCGAGGAACGCCTGGTCTACGACCCCGAGCCGTCGCCCGGTGCCGTCGTCCAGGTGCTTGCCCAACTCGACGCGCTCGGCGTGGCGTTCGGGGCCTGCCACACCGAGTACGTGGTGCGGGACGGCCGGGCGCGGCTGATCGAGGTCAACTACCGCGCCATCGGCGACCACGGTGACCTGCTGCTCGGCGGCCTGCTGGGCATCCCGCTCTTCGAGCGGATCCTGCGGGTGCATCTGGGCGAGCCGCTCCCCGCCGACCTCGGGGTGCGCACCGACGGCCGGGCCCGGGTCGACTACCCGTACGCCGACCGCGCCGGAACACTGACCGCGGCGCCCGAGGCGACCGAACGGACCCTGGACGGCGTGCGGTTGACGTACCGCCCGCTGCGCCCGGTCGGCGAGCGGCATGCGCTGTACCACACCAACCGGGACTACCTCGGCGTGCTGCGGACCACCGGCACCGACCAGGCGGCCGTGGACCGGGCCGCCGCCGAGTTCCTCGCCGCCCAGCGCTGGGAGATCGCCCCGTGACCGCCGAGGACGAGTTGACGATCCGGGTGCTGAGCGCACTACTGCGGGAGGACGTCGTCGGGCTGCGCAGCCGCAGCACACCGGTCGTACGGCAGGACGGGCGCTGGCTGCGGCTGCCCGCCGCGGAGGGCGAGGCGCTGCTGCTGCCGGTCGCCGAGGACGGCTACCAGAGCGAGTACGCGGCCCGGCTGCCGCTGCTGCGGCGCGAGACCGCCGACCGCCGCACCGCCGACCTGGCCAGCTGCGACGACATCCTGGGCGCGCTGCGCGCACTCGCCGACCCGGTCGACCGCCCCGGTTTCGACGAGTTCGCCGAGGAGTACCGGCAGACCCTGGCGACCATGCGGCTGCACGACGAGGTACGCGCCGGGACGCACCAGCGGCTGGCCACCCGCTACGGCCCCGACCCCGCCCGCTGGCGCGGCCACCGCGGCGCCCTGGCCCATGACACCCTCGCCGCCTACCTGGACCATCCCGTCTACCCCACCGCGCGCGGCCGCCGTGGACTCGGCACCGCCGAACTGCGCGCCTACGCACCGGAGTTCCACCCCCGCTACCGGCCGCGCTGGGTCGTGCTGCCCCGCGAGGCGGTCACCGCCGCCGGGGCGCCCTTCGAGGAGGTGCTGCCCGGCCGGTGGCCCAGCCCCGCACTGCTCGGCCTGCCGGAACTCGACCGCGATCACCTCGCGCTGCCCGTCCACCCGCTGACCAAGGCCCAGCCGCTCCAGGACGCGCTGCGCTCGGTCGGCCTCGACCGGTATGCCACCCTGGCCCGTAGACCGCATCTCGACCTGATCCCCACCCTGTCGATGCGCACCGGGGCGGTCGCCGACCATCCCCGTATCCATCTCAAACTGCCGCTGGACACAGCGACGTTGGGCATCGGCAACCGGCGCACCATCAAACCCGGCACACTGGCCGACGGCGCCGCGTGCCAGCGACTGCTGCAAGCGGTGATCGCCCACGAGCCGCGGTTCAAGGACAGTGTGCTGCTCGCCGACGAGACCTGCTGGGCGCACGCCGGTCATCAACTCCTCGCCGCCCTGGTACGCGTCCACCCGGCAGGGCTCGACCGGTCGGCGATCGTGCCGATGGCCGCACTGCTGGCTCCGGCGCCGAGCGGTCGGCTGGTGATCGAGCATCTCGCCGACCGCTTCCACGACGGCGATCCGCTCGCGCTGCTGGACGCCGTGCTGCGGCTGCTCTTCGACTGGCAGACCACCCTGTTCGGCTACGGGATCGCCCTGGAATCGCACCAGCAGAACATCTCGCTGGTCTTCGACGCCACCGAGGACGGCCCGCGAGTGCGGCTACTGCTCAAGGACAACGACGGCCCGCGGGTCAACGCCGTCCGGCTGGGCGACCTGCTCGAACCGGTCGCGTTCGAAGATCCACGGATCGTCAGCGAGGACGACGGGCCGCTGGCGGACCTGTTCACCACCATCACCGTGCATCTGTGCGCGGGGGCTTACGCCTACGGACTGGCCCGCACCGGCCGGGCGCCGCTGACCGCCGTGCTGCGACTGGTCCGGGACCGGCTGGCCGAGGCGGTGGACCGGCTGCCGCCACCGCCGCGGGAGGTCCTGCGCGAGCGGGTGCTGGAGGCGGCACGGCTGCCGGTGAAGGCCATGGTCAGCGCGGGCACCCTGTTCAGCAAGGAGCGCTGCCGCGCGGCCGACATCAACAAGCACTACACGACGGGGCCCAACTACCTGCTGCGGGCGTCGCCACCAGGCCCCGGAAGGCCACCGGCGCTGACGCCCCGCGCGTGATCGCCGGTCCGCGCCGACGTGGTCGCCCGCCGGCGCGGCCGAAGCCTCCCGCCGCCGGTCGCCCGGAGCCCTGGCTTCCATCCGTTGCTGCTTCCTTCCGTACCCGCTGGAGTCGTTGATGCTGATCTCCCCGGTGACCGACCGCACGCCCGCGGCGCTGCCCGCCGCGGACCTGGCCGCCGCCCACACCCTGCTCAACTGCCTGCTGCGGGAGGTGTCAGGGCCCGAGCACCAGACCGCCGTCGTCGATGGGCATCTGCTGCTGCGGCTGCCCAGAAGGGGGGTGCTGCTGCGGGTGGCGCTGCGCCGTACCTCGCTGCTGGGAGCGCACCGGTTCACCGGGCCGGTGACCGAGCAGGCCGATGGCGGCTGGCGGGAGGTGACACTTGAGCAGCTGGGCGAGTACGTGCACACCGAACTGTCGTTGCGCTCCGGCGTCGGCAACGACGAGTTCCTCGCCCAGCTCGCCGCCAGCCGCGACGGCATCGCCGCCGCCCTCGCGCTCCGCACCCACCCGCGCCACGGCGACGACCGCTATCTGGAGTCCGAGCAGTCGCTGGTCTACGGCCACCGCTTCCACCCCACCCCCAAGGCCCGCGCCGCGCCGCGGGACTCCTGGGCCGCCTACGCGCCGGAGGCCTTCGCCGCCTTCCCGCTGCGCTACCTGGCCGTACGCCATGAGTTGATGGCGGCGCAGTGCGCCACCCCAGGTGCCGACGCGGTGCTCGACGGGCTGTGCCCGGTCCCCGACGGCTACCGGCTGCTGCCCGTCCACCCCTGGCAGTACGAGCTGCTGGGCGGCGCACCCCGGCTGCGCCAGGCGATCGGCGCCGGGGACGTGCTCGACCTCGGCGAGCGCGGTGCGCCGTTCGCCGCGACCGCGTCCGTGCGCACGCTGCACGGCCAGGGTGCCTTTCTCAAGTTCAGCCTCAATGTGCGCATCACCAACTGCCTGCGCAAGAACGCCCGTTACGAGCTGGCCGGTGCGGTCGCCCTGACCCGGCTGCTCGATCCGGTGCTCCGCGAGCTGACCGCCCGCTTCCCCGGCGCCGCCATGCTGCGCGAGCCCGCCTACCGAGCGCTGGCCCTCCCCGGGGACGACGCACTGCTCGAAGGGTTCGGCGTGATCGTCCGCGACGATCTGGACGGCCACCTGGCGCCCGATGTGACCCCGCTACTGGCCGCCGCGGTGGCCGACGAGTACCCGACCAGCGGCGCCCATGTCTCCCGGCTGCTGGCCGGACAGGGGCGGCGGGCCGCGTTGGAGTGGTGGACGGCGTATCTGCGGCTGCTGCTGCCACCGGTCCTCGCCGCCTACTTCGACTACGGCGTCGTCCTCGAACCGCATCTGCAGAACGTGCTGATCGGCGTCGACGGCGCGGGGCTGCCGCGACAGGTCGTCTTCCGCGACCTGGAGGGCACCAAGCTGCTGGCCAAGCAGCACGCCGAGGCGCTTGCCGGGCTGCCCGCCGACGTGGCAGGGCCGATGGTCTACGACGCCCGGCGCGGCTGGGACCGCGTCGTCTACTGCCTGCTGGTCAACCACACCGCCGAACTGCTGGCCGCGCTCGCCGATCTGCACCCGGAGCTGGAGCCCGCACTGTGGGGGCAAGTCCGCACCGTGCTGCGCGAGTTCGCCGACGAGCAGGGCTGCCCGCCGAGGCTGCGCGCCCTGCTCGCGGGGGTGCCGCTGCCCGCCAAGGCCAACCTGCTCACCCGCTGGGCCCGCCGCGCGGACCGCGAGGCGGGCTATGTCCGGGTGCCGTCCCCGCTCGCCGGCCCGGCCCGTTCCGCCTTTTCCGGGGGCAGGCCACCAGACCACCGACCTGTGACGGGAGCGGGACCCCGGACCCCGGGTGTGGTGGCAGGGGTGATCCACCGCCCCGGCGCCCCGGGGGCGGTGCCCCGGGGCGCCGGGGCGGGGGCCCTCACCTTCGGAGCTGGAGTGTCCGGTGATCACTGAGGCGGTGCGGGAGCGGGTGCGGACGCTGGCGGACGGGGAGTTGCCCGCGTACGTCTATGACCTCGGGGCGCTGCGGGCGCACGCCCGCCACGTCCGGGACGAGTTGCCCGCGGGCGTCGAGCTGTACTACGCGGCCAAGGCCAATCCGGAGCCGCAGATCCTGAGCGCCCTGCGGGATGCCGTGACGGGGTACGAGGTCGCCTCCGGGGGTGAACTCGCCCATGTGCGCCGGGCGGTGCCGGATGCGCCGGTGGCCTTCGGCGGGCCGGGGAAGACGCCCGCGGAAATCGCGGCGGCGCTGGAGGTCGGGGTGTCGCGCTTCCATGTGGAGAGCGAGCACGAGCTGCGGCTGCTGGCATCCGCGGTGGGACCGGGCCGTCGGGCCGACATCCTGCTGCGGGTCAACCTGCCGGTGGAACTGCACGGCGTCGCCCTGGCGATGGGCGGCCGCCCGAGCCCCTTCGGCCTGGACCCGGCAGGTGTCGACCGCTGCCTGGCGCTGCTGGCCGAGCCGGACTTCGCCCGCCTGCGACTGCGCGGCATTCACGCGCACCTGGCCAGCGGCCTGGACGCGGCCGCCCAACTCGCCGTCGCCGAGCGGATCGTGGAGTGGGCCGTACGGCTCCGCGTCCCGGTCGAGGAGGTCGACACCGGTGGCGGAATGGCCGTTGACTACGCCGATCCGGGCGCCCGCTTCGACTGGGCCGCGTTCGGCAGCGGGCTTGGGCGGTTGCTGCGCCGACACCCGGGTCTGCGGCTGCGGATCGAGCCCGGGCGGGCGCTGACCGCGTACTGCGGCTGGTACGCCACCGACGTGCTGGACGTGAAGCGCAGCCACGGCGAGGAGTTCGCCGTACTGCGCGGCGGCACCCACCATCTGCGGACACCCGCGACCAAGGGGCACGACCAGCCGTTCACCGTGCTTCCGGTGGACGACTGGCCGTACCCCTGGCCCAGGCCCGCGGTGAGCGGGCAACGGGCCACGGTCACCGGGCAGTTGTGCACCCCGAAGGACGTGCTCGCCCGTGGTGTCCCGCAGGCCGCCGGGCTACGGCCCGGTGACCGGGTGGTGTTCGCGCTGGCCGGGGCCTACGCGTGGAACATCTCCCACCATGACTTCCTGATGCACCCGCACCCGGGCTTCCACTACCTGGATCAGGACGTCAACTCGTCCTCGGGGATCGTGATCACCCAGTGCGTCGCCCGGCGCGGCCGCAGGTAGAACACCCAGTACAGGGCGGCGACCGCGGTGATGGCGCCGGTGATGAGCAGGTCGTGCGAGGTCTGCTGGGCGAGCACCCAGACCAGCACGGCCAGCAGCGCCACCGGGACCACCGGCCACAGCGGCATCCGCCACACGCCCTGGCGCTCCTTGTGGACGCCGCGCCGGGACGCCAGGGCGGCCAGCGCCACGAAGGCGTAGAGCGCGGCGACGGCCACGCCGGTCACACCGTTGAGGGTGGCCACCGGCACGAAGCACAGCACCGCACCGGGTACGCCGACCGCGAGCGTGGCGATCCACGGCGAGCCGAACCGCTTGCTCAGGGCGGCGAAGGCCCGGTTGACCGGTGCGGGCCAGGCGTTGTCGCGCGCCGAGGCGTACAGCACCCGCGAGTTCTGAATCACCATCACGATCGCCGCGTTGATGATCGCCAGCGCGATGCACAGGCTGATGAAGGTGCCGACGCCGGAGTCGCTCCACTTCTGCACCATGCCCGCGATGTCGCCGCCCGCAAGGGTGTTGAGGTCCGGGGCGCCCAGGGTGATCGCGACCACCGGGACCAGTACGACGGCCGCGCCGATGGCGAGCGTCCACAGGACCGTACGGGAGACGGTGCGCCGCGGGTTCTCCATCTCCTCGGACAGGTACACGGCGGTGGAGAACCCCTGCAGGATGAACAGCGCCGCCGCCAGACCCGCGACGATCAGGCCACCGGTGACCGGCACGCTCGCGCCGTGGTCCCCGGCCATCACCGGGTGCAGCAGCACCGAGGCGGAGCGCCGGGTGTGCGAGAAGCCGAGGAAGGCGACCACGGCGGACGCGACCACCTCAAGTACCAGGAAGATCCCGGTGATCCAGGCGTTGGCCCGCAGATCGAGCAGGCCCATCACGGTGGCCAGCAGCATCACGCCCGCGCCCATCATCTTGGCGTCGACGTGGATGAGGGGCGCGAGGTAGTCGGCGGTGCCCAGGGCGATGATCGGCGGGACGATCATGACCACGATCAGCGCCTGGATGAACACCAGCCACCCGGAGAAGCGGCCGGTCAGCGTGCCCACCATGGCGTACTCGCCGCCCGCGCTGGGGATCAGCGTGCCCAACTCCGAGTAGCAGAAGGCCACCGCGACACAGAGCACCACGGCGATCACCAGGGTCAGCGCGGTGCCGGTGCCCAGGGTGGCGAACGAGCCCGGGACGATGACGAACAGGGACGAGGCCGGTGTGAGGCAGGAGAGGGTGAGCAGCGTGCCGCCGACCACGCCGATCGAGCGGGTCAGTTTCCGTGGCTCGACCGACGCCGCCGGCGGGGCGGCGGCATCGGAGGGATCGGCGGGCGGGCGCAGGATTTCGGTCATACGGCGTCCCATCGGGCTCGGTGGGGCTCTACGGGGGAGCGGTATCGCCTCCGTTATGGCTGGCTCTGCAGGTACTCGGTCGCTCCCGGGACGTCATGAGACATCTGGTGTTAAGAGAGCGTCAACCCCCCTCAGGCAACGAAATCCGTCGTCTACTAGATCGAATTCAACTGATCTGATAGCGGATTAGCGGTCAGGGGAGTGGAAAGTGCGTGACGTGACGGCTGTCACGGCGCCGCCGGGGGGTGCTGCGGATTGCGCTGCGCGACCGGCCCGACGAGCGAAATTTGTTCCCGACCACGGCGGGTCGCCCCAGCGGGAATCCAGTGGTGATGCGTTGGCCTTGGCTTGCGATCGGACACGGTACGTTGTCAAGCTGTTGCAGCCGGTCAACCTCTGTGGAGGGTCACGTGCCATTTGGTGAGCAGCCCGCGTACCTCCGGGTCGCCGACGACCTGCGGAGCAAGATCCTCGGCGGCATCCTCCCCCCGCACACGCGGCTGCCCTCGCAGGCCCGTATCCGCCGGGACTACGGCGTCTCCGACACCGTCGCCCTGGAGGCCCGCAAGGTCCTGATGGCCGAGGGCTTCGTGGAGGGTCGCTCGGGCTCCGGTACGTACGTGCGCGAACGGCCGGAGCCGCGCTCGATCTCCCGTTCCGGTTACCGGCCGTCTTACGGCCCCACGCCGTTCCGTCAGGAGCAGGCGGACGAGGGCTGCAAGGGCACCTGGGAATCGGTCAGCACCCAGGAGAGCGCCAGCCCGGCGATCGCCAACCGGCTGCGGATCCAGCCCGACGACCGGGTGATGTGCACCCGCTATCTGTTCCGCACCGAGGGCGAGCCGATGATGCTCTCCATCTCATGGGAGCCGTTGGCGATCACCGGGCGCACTCCGGTGATGCTGCCCGAGGAGGGCCCGCTGGGCGGGCGCGGGGTGGTGGACCGGATGGCGGCCATCGACATCGTGGTGGACAACGTCGTCGAGGAGGTCTCCTCCCGGCCCGGACTGGCCGCCGAGACCGCCGAGCTGGGCGGTGTCCCGGGGCATGCGGTGCTTGTCGTCTCCCGGACGTTCTACGCCTCGGACCGCCCGGTGGAGACCGCTGACCTGGTCATTCCGGCGGACCGGTTCAAGGTGGTCTACCACCTGCCCGTCCGCTAGGCGCTTCCCGTGCGGGAGAGGGGGCGAGAGTGCGGGGGCTTCGCCCCCGCGACCCCCGGTAAGAGGGTGAGGTGCGGGGCCTGCGCCCTCGTAGGCCCCGGTTCCGGTCCGTTCTGCGGTGGCGTTCCCGGGTCCCCGGTGCGCTTTTGCCGGGGCTTCGCCTCGGGGCCGCGGTGCGGCTGGCGCCTTCCGTGCGGGAGGTGAGGGCGGTTTGCAACGGATTTGCGGCCAGGCATCCGTTGCGCCGTTTGTGGGGGCTTCGCCCCCGAACGCGCGGTTGCCGTTCGGGAGTTCGCCCGGGTGATACCGCTCTCTGACGTACTGTGGCGGCCGCCCGGCTGATCGGTCGGTGCGACCCCTCTGAGCTGCTACGTCGATGGTGGCGCAGTCCGTTCGTAGATCCATCCCCAGGGGATACGTGCCTGTTGCAAAGATCACACAGCGCCCCGAAGGGGAACTGGATCTGCCGTCCCGCCCTTAAGCTGCCGGAGTTTGTGCTTAGTGCAAGGCCACGGGGAAAAGAAAGGGGAACCATCGTTTTGTCGGGTTCCAACTACCGCCGTTCCCTCGGCACGGTGTCGCTGACGGCTGTCGGTCTCGGATCGATCATCGGCTCGGGCTGGCTGTTCGGCGCGGCCAAGGCAAGCCACCTGGCGGGGCCAGCGGCGATCTTCGCCTGGATCATCGGTGCCGTGGTCGCGCTGACCATCGCTTTGACCTACACCGAGCTCGGCTCGATGTTCCCCAAGGCCGGCGGCATGGTCCGCTACGGGCAGTACTCGCACGGCTCACTCGCCGGGTACCTCGCCGCCTGGGCGAACTGGATCGCCATCGTCTCGGTCATCCCGGGTGAGGCGACCGCCTCGGTCACCTATATGAGCTCGTGGAAGTGGGCCTGGGCCAAGGGCCTGTACGACGGCAAGGAGCTGACCGGCTCCGGTGTCGCGCTCGCCAGCGTGCTGCTGCTCGTGTACTTCGCGCTCAACTGGTTCGCGATCTCGCTGTTCGCCAAGACCAACACGGCGATCACCGTCTTCAAGATCGTCGTGCCCTCGCTGACCGCGGTCACCCTGATGCTGTCGCACTTCGACACGCACAACCTGACCCGGGCCGGAGGGTTCGCCCCGCACGGCTGGAACGCGGTCTTCAACGCCGTCGCCGTCTCCGGCATCGTCTGGGCGTACAACGGCTTCCAGTCGCCGCTCAACATGGCGGCCGAGGCCCGCAACCCCAAGAAGTCGCTGCCGCGTGCGGTGATCAGCTCGATTCTCATCGCGCTGGTGATCTACGTGGCGCTGCAGATCGCCTTCCTGATGGCCGTGCCCTCGCACGACCTCACCGGTGGCGGCTGGTCCGCGCTGAACTTCAAGTCCCCGCTGGCCGACCTGGCGATCGCCTGGGGCATCAACTGGCTGGCGATGCTGCTCTACGCCGACGCCTTCATCTCCCCGTCCGGCACCGGCATGATCTACGCGGCGACCACCTCCCGCATGATCCACGGTGTCCAGGAGAACGGGCATCTGCCCGGCGTCTTCGGCAAGGTCGACCCCAAGACCGGCGTCCCGCGCCCGGCGCTGCTGCTGAACCTGGCCGTCGCGTTCGCCTTCCTCGCGGTCTTCCGCGGCTGGGGCTCGCTCGCCGAGATCGTCTCGGTCGCGACCGTCATCTCGTACATCACCGGCCCGGTCGCCGTGATGTCGCTGCGCCGCCTCGCGCCCGACATGCCGCGACCGGTGCGTCTGAAGTCGATGCCGGTGGTCGCGCCGATCGCGATGGTCTTCGGTTCGCTGGTGCTGTACTGGGCCAAGTGGCCGCTGACCGGCAAGGTCATCCTGCTGATGGCGGTCGGCCTGCCGATCTGGGCCTTCTACGAGCTGCGCAAGCCGCTCGCCGAGCTGAAGCCGCACCTCAAGGCGGGCGTCTGGATGGTCGCCTACCTGTTCGTGATGGCCTTCATCTCGTACATCGGCAACAAGGACTACGGCGGCCAGGGCTACCTGCCGCAGGGCTGGGACCTGCTGATCGTCGCCGCGATCGGCCTGGCCTTCTACTTCTGGGGCGTGCACAGCGCCTGGCACAACCCGTCGCTGGAAGCCGTGCGCCAGGAGCTCGACGAGACGGCGCGGGGTGGCGACGAGGAGCGCGTCACCGCGTCCGTCTGACCTCGTCAGCCCTCCGGGAAGACCGGTTGAAGACCCCCCGCGCGCGGCGCGGGGGGTCTTTTCAACTAGTGGCAAGTTCATGCCCGTTCGCGTACGAACGGGTTCGCACGGTCACCGTCGGGCGTACGCTGTGGCATATGCGGATCGCCGTTTCCTCGGACATGGATGAGCCGGTCGCCAGGGTCCTCGTCTACGAGCTGCGCCGGCGCGGGCACGAGGTGTCCGCCTACGGCGCGCTCCGCGGCGACGATCGGGACGGCGCGGGGCGCCCCGACTGGGCGTGGTCCGCGCAGGCCGCAGCCCGCGAGGTCGCGGCGGGCGAGGCGGACCAGGCGGTGGTCTGCTGCTGGACCGGCACCGGCGCCTCGATGGCCGCGAACAAGGTGCCGGGGGCGCGCGCCGCGCTGTGCACCGACGCGTACACCGCGGACGGCGCGCGGCAGTGGAACGACGCCAACGTCCTCGCCATCAGCCTGCGGCTGACCTCCGAGCCGTTGCTCAAGGAGATCCTCGACGCGTGGTTCGCCGGGAAGACGAGCGAGGACACCTCCGATCTCGCCAATATCGACCGCGTTCGAGAAATCGACGGGGTCGCCTGATGGGCGAGCTGCTGTGGGCCGTCATACGCCAGGACGACAACGGCAACCGCTACCGCGTGGCCAGTTGTGAGACGCGCGAGGAGGCCGAGACGGTCGCCGGACGGTTCGAGGCGCGCGGACTGGGCCGGCTCTACACCGTCGAGAAGATCGACCGGCACCGGGTCCCCTAGCCGCCCGAGGCGCGCCGCACGCCGCGCCGTAGAGTGCCGCGCATGAGCTCTTCGGTACGGGTGGTGGTGGGCGCGGCGCTGCTGCACCAGGGCCGGTTGCTGGCCGCGCGGCGTAGCGCCCCGCCAGAGCTCGCCGGGCGGTGGGAACTGCCCGGCGGCAAGGTCGAGCCGGGCGAGACGGCGGAGCAGGCGCTGGTGCGCGAGCTGCGCGAGGAACTGGGCGTCGATGCGGAGCCGGTGGAGCGGATCCCCGGCGAGTGGCCGCTGCGGTCCGATCTGGTGCTGCGGGTGTGGACCGCCCGGCTGGCCGCGGGCTCCGCGCAACCGCATCCGCTGCAGGACCATGACGCACTCTGCTGGCTGTCGCCCGCCGAAGTCGCTACCGTCGACTGGCTGGATCAGGACCGTCCCGCGGTCGCCGAGGCGGCGCGCAGGCTGTCAGGTGGCAGCGCGTAGGTTGTGGGTGGTGCGCGGCGCCTCGTTCGAGGGTTCCCTCGGCCTGAACGGAGTAACGCGCCGGGTCCGTCGTCGTGTACTCCATTGATCATGGGGTACGGGCTGTTTAGGCAATATGTCCGAGTGTGCGGGAGGTGTGCCGGATGAGCACCCCACCCGACGCGCCGCCACCCGACTCCGCGGCAGGATCCGGCTTCACCGCACACGACGCCAAGGAAGGCGCCAAGGACGACGCCCGGGACGACGCCCCGGACGACGCCGAGGAAAGGGCCGAGGACCGCGCTCAGGACGATGCCAAGGACCGCGCCGACGACCGCGGTCAGGACAGCGCCGAGGAAAACGGCACGCACAACGGCACGCACAACGGCTCCCGATCCCGGCCAAGCGGCCTGCAGCCCGCCACCACGCCGCCCGCCGCGGCGGGCGGGTTGCTGGACACCCTGCGGGTCGGTGTCGTCATGCTCGACACCCGCGGCCGGGTGGTCCTGTGGTCCCCGCTCGCCGAGGACATCCTCGGTTGGGCGGGCGAGCACATCGTCGGCCGCCGGATCGACCACATCATCAGCGACTGGAGCACCGGACAGGCCGTACGCGCGGAGCGCCTCGACAAGATCCCCAGCCCCGGCCCGGCGGAGCAGGTGCTCGCCGAACTGCTGCGCGCCGGGCGCTGGGGCGGGGTGCTGCCGCTGCGGCACCGCGACGGCCACACCGTGCAGGCCGAGGTGCGTGCCTCGCTGCTGGTGGACGGGGACGGCAAGCCGTACATCCTGGTCTCGCTCGCCGAGACCCAGCTGCTGCGCGGTCTGGAGCACGATCTTGCCATCGTCGACGCGGTGTTCGACACCTCCGCGCTGGGCATCGCGATCTTCGACACCGATCTGCGCTTCGTACGGGTCAACGAGGCACTGGCCCGGATGAACGGCTGGCCCGCCGACGACCACATAGGCCGCACCGTCGAGGAGATCCTGCCCGGCAAGACCGGCGAGGACCTGACCCTGGTGCAGCGCGAGGTGCTGGCCACCGGACGGACCGTGGTCGACCTGCTCAACAAGGGCCCGGGCGGCGAGGGCCTGCGCTCGGCCTCGTACGCCCGGATCGTCGACCGGGCCGGGCAGGTGCTGGGCATCTCGTGCATCGTCATGGACGTGACCGAACGGCACACCGCGGTCGCCAAGGCCGAGCGGGCCCGCACCCGGCTCACTCTGCTCAACGAGGTGGGCGCGGTCCTCTCCGACCTGCTCGACGTGGACCGCATCGCCCGGCTGCTGCCGGACATCGTGGTGCCCGAGTTCGCCGACTACGCGGGAGTGCTGCTGGTCCGCGACGTGCCGTGCGGAGGCGATCTGCCCCGGCGCCCGCACCCGCCCAACACCCCGTTGCTGCTGGCCGGAGTGACCACCGGCCCGGGCGCGGAAGCGGTTGCCGCCAAGGTGCGCGTCGGAGCCACCCTCAGCTTCCCGGAGGGCTCGCCGCTCACCGAAGTGCTGGCCGGCGGTCCCGCCTGGTACGCCGAGACCAGCGCGGACCTGCACGCCGCCACGGACACCGTGCACGGTCTCGACCCGCGCATCAAGGCCGCCCTGGAACTGGGCGTCGGCTCGATGCTCGTCGTCTCGCTGCGGGCGCGCGGCATCGTCCTCGGGCTGCTGGTCATCGGCCGTTCGGCGGAGCGCGAGTCGTTCGACCCCGACGACCTCGCGCTCGCCACCGAACTCGCCGACCGCGCGGGCGCCGCACTCGACAACGCCCGGCTGTACGCGCGGGAGCGGGAGGGCGCCCTGATGCTGCAGCGCAGTCTGCTGCCCCAGCACGTACCGGAGCTGCCGGGCGTCGAGGTCGCGTACCGCTATGTGCCCGGCAGCACGGGCGCGGAGGCGGGCGGTGACTGGTTCGACGTGGTGCCGCTGGCGGGCGGCCGGGTCGCCTTCGTGGTCGGTGATGTGATGGGGCATGGGCTGCGGGCCGCCGCCACGATGGGGCGGCTGCGTACGGCCATGCGGACCCTGGCCGGTCTCGACATGCCGCCGGACGAATTGCTGCGGCGGATCAACGACCTGTCCGACGACTTCGCGCAGTTCCCCGACGAACCGATGATGGCGACCTGCATCTACGCGGTCTACGATCCGTCGACGCGGATCTGCTCCTTCGCCAAGGCGGGCCATCTGCCCCCGCTGCTGATCGATCCCGGCCAGCGCGGAGCCGAGGGCGTGCACCGCCTCGACATGCCCGCGGGCATCCCGATCGGCGTCGGTGAGGCGGACTTCGAGACCACCGAACTGCGGGTGCCGGACGGCTCCGTACTGGTGCTGTACACCGACGGCCTGGTGGAGCGGCGCGGCGAGGACATCACCCAAGGCATCGACCGGCTCGGCGCCGCACTGAGCCGTGCGCACCGCTCGTTGGACGACGCGTGCGACGCGATGGTCGCCGATCTGGTCTCGGAGCCGGAACCGGATGACGTGGCCGTGCTGATGGCCAGGCTCGGCGGGCTTCCGGAGGGCAGTGCGGCGTCCTGGACCTTCCCCGCCGAACCCAGCGCGGTACGGCAGGCGCGTACACATGTCCGGGAGACGCTGGCCGCCTGGGGTTTGAACGGGTTGACCGACGTAACCGTACTTCTGGTCAGTGAACTGGTCACCAACTCCCTGCGGTACGCGCATGGACCGATCGGCGTCCGCATGGTTCGCGGCCCATCGCTGCTGGTCGAGGTCTCCGACCCGCTGCCCGATCCGCCGCGCGCCCGTAGCGCCGACCACGAGGACGAGGGCGGCCGCGGTCTGCAACTCGTCGCCCGGGCCTCGCGCCGCTGGGGGACCCGGCAGGGGCCGCTCGGTAAGACGGTGTGGTTCGAACTGGCCCTGCCGGGTAGCTGACCTCGGTGAAGTTGCCTCGTTGAAGCCGAAATGATGCTGTGATCGACAAGACCGTGTGTCCGGTGCCGCCGGTGCTCGATACTTCAAGGGTGCCCAATACCCTGAACACTGGGCAGCGGCCGGTCCGGGAGTACTGAATAACTGGAGGGGTCTTGCGTTGCATACGTTCCGGCGGATCCTGCGCCGCCGCGTCGCACGGAGAAGGCCACCACCCCTCGGGGGCCGACCATGGCTGAACTGCCGAGTCCCCGGGGCCCGGAACGCGACCGGGAGCGGGACGCGTCCCTGGCCGCGTTCGAGGCGATTTTCGGCCAATCTCCGATGGGGCTTTTCCTCGCCGACACCGAGCTCAGACTGATCCGCGTCAACGAGCGCTTCGCACACGTCTACGGCAAACCCGCCGAGGACTACCAGAGCCGCACCCCGCACGACTTCCTGCCCCGGGTCGAGGCCGACCGGCTCACCGCCGCGCTGCGCCAGGTCCTCGACAGCGGCGACCCGGTGGTCGACATGCAGGTCGTCGGCACCACCCCCGGCTCGCCCGGGCGCCGCCGCTGGTCGATATCCCTGTACCGGCTCACCGGCACCGACGGACACCCGGCCGGAGTCGCGGGCGTGGCGACCGATGTGACGACACGCCAGCGCGCCGAACGGGAGGCCGCGCACACCCGCCGCGACCTCGCCCTGCTCAACGAGGCGGGCGCGCGCATCGGCAACTCCCTGGATCTGGAGACCACCGCCCGGCAACTGCTCGACGTCGCCGTGCCGCACTTCTGCGACCTGGCCGCCGTCGACCTCTACCAGGCCCTGCTCACCGGTGACGAGGACCCGGTCGGCAGCTCCGACGGCAGCGCCGAGGTGCGCAGGGTCGCGGGCGCCAGCGCGGTCTCCGGCGGCCCCGACTCGCTCGGCGTCGGCGACGGCTCGGTGTCCGTCGGCGCCGTGCACCGCTTCCCGTTCACCTCACCGGCGGCGAAGGCGCTGCGCACCGCGCAGATCCAGATCCTCGGCGCGAGCGGCACCAACGGCGTGTCCGAGGACACCGGCGAACTCGACCAGGACCGCGTCGAGTTGACGGCGGTCGTCCAGTCCACCCTGGTGGTCCCCATGGTCGCCCGGGACACCGTCCTCGGGCTGGTGCACTTCTCCCGCGCCAAGGGCAGCGAGCCGTTCGGCGAACGGGACCGCGCGCTGGCCGGGGAACTCGTCGCCCGGGCCGCCGTGTGCATCGACAACGCCAGGCTGTACCGCCGCGAGCACGAACGGGCGCTGCTGCTCCAACGCAGTCTGCTGCCGCCCGGCAATCCGGAGGCGGCCGGCCTCGACATCGCCTGCCGCTATCTGCCGGGCAACGCCGCCGCCGAGGTCGGCGGCGACTGGTTCGACGTCATCGAACTCCCCGGGCACCGCACCGCGTTGGTGGTCGGCGACGTCATGGGCCGGGGCCTGCGGGCCGCCGTCGCCATGGGCGAACTGCGCACCGCGGTACGGACGCTGGCGCTGCTCGACCTCGAACCCGCTGAAGTGCTCACCCAGTTGGACGAGATCGCCCGCGGCCTGTCCGACCCCTCCGGCGGTCGCAGCCGCCGGGCCAAGGACCGGGACACCGAGGACCTGGCCGAGGTGTACCTGGCGACCTGCGTCTACGCGGTCTACGACGCGGTCACCCGGCGCTGCACCATCGCCAACGCGGGCCATCTGCCGCCGGTCGTCGTCCAGCCCGGCGACCCGGCGATGATGCTCGACGTGCCGCCCGGCATGCCGCTGGGCGTCGGCGGCGAGCCGTTCGAGGAGGTCGACGTCGAACTACCGGACGGCGGACTGCTCGCCCTCTACACCGACGGACTGGTGGAGTCCCGCCACCATGCCCTGGACGAGGGCCTGGAGGCCTTCCGGAACGCGCTCAGCAGCGCCGCACTGCCGCTGGAGGACGCCTGCGACCACGTTCTGACCAGCCTGGACACCCACCACGGCGAGGACGATGTGGCCCTGCTGATGGCCCAGGTGCAGGGCCTGCCGGATGACGCGGTCGGCGACTGGACGCTGCCCCCGCAGGGCCAGTCGGTGGCCCAGGCCCGCGAGCTGACCCGGGACCGCCTGGAGGCCTGGGGCCTGGGGGAGCTGGTCGACACCACGGAACTGCTGGTCAGCGAGCTCGTCACCAACGCGCTGCGGCACGGCAAGGGAGACATACGGCTGCGTCTGCTGCTGGACCGGACGCTGGTGTGCGAGGTGTGGGACTCCGACCTGGTCCAACCCAGGCGGCGGCGGGCCCGCGACACCGACGAGGGCGGGCGCGGGCTGCAACTCGTCAGCCTGCTCAGCGAAAGCTGGGGCAGCCGTCGTACGCCGCGCGGCAAGACCGTGTGGTTCGAACTCGGGCTGCCCGACGGGGAGTCGAGGGGACCGGACCTGGCGGAAGCGCTGCTCAGCATGTACTGACCGGGGGCTGGGCTCCGGCCCCCCTCAGCGGCGCCCCGGACCTCTTCAGGGGCGCCCCGGACCTCCGTCAGCGGCGGCGGATCCGGTTCCCCAACCAGACCAGTGGATCGTACTTGCGGTCCACTGCCCGTTCCTTCAGCGGAATCAGCGCATTGTCCGTGATCTTGATGTTCTCCGGGCACACTTCCGTGCAGCACTTGGTGATGTTGCAGTAGCCGAGCCCGTGCTCGTCCTGCGCCGCGGACTTGCGGTCCAGGCCCGCCTCTTCGGCCGCGTCCAGCGGATGCATGTCCAGTTCGGCGATCCGCATCAGAAATCGCGGCCCGGCGAACGCGGCCTTGTTCTCCTCATGATCCCGCACCACATGGCAGGTGTTCTGGCACAGGAAGCACTCGATGCACTTGCGGAACTCCTGGGAGCGCCCCACGTCCTCCTGCCGCATCCGGTACTCGCCGAGGCCGACACCGGGCGGCGGAACGAACGACGGGATTTCCCTGGCCTTGGTGTAGTTGAACGACACATCGGTCACCAGGTCCCGTACCACCGGGAAGGCCCGCATCGGGGTCACGGTCACCGTCTCGTCGGGTGCGAACACCGACATCCTCGTCATACACATCAGACGCGGCTGTCCGTTGATCTCCGCGCTACACGAACCGCATTTGCCCGCCTTGCAGTTCCAGCGCACCGCCAGATCGTGAGCCTGGGTGGCCTGCAGCCGGTGGATGATGTCGAGGACCACCTCGCCCTCGTTCACCTCCACCTCGAAGTCCTTCAACTCCCCGCCGTCCGCATCGCCGCGCCACACCTTGAAACGACCGATGTACGCGGCGGATCCGTCGGCCGCCTTCGGGGCAGGCGCAGCGCTCATGTGCCGAGCTCCTCGTCCGTCAGGTACTTGAGCAACTCGTCCTTCTCGAAAAGGGCGAGCAGGTCGCCGCGGATCGGCGGCATGTCGCGTCGGGACAGTCTGATCTGGCCGGCCGAGGGATCGACCGCCGCCAGTTCGCCGCTGCGGTCGGCGAGTTCGCAGACCAGATTGGTCTTCCGCCACCGCCGGTCCATCTCCGGATAGTCGTCGCGGGTGTGGCCGCCGCGGCTTTCGGTGCGCTCCAGCGCGGCTCGCGCCACGCACTCGCTGACCAGCAGCATGTTGCGCAGGTCGATCGCCAGATGCCAGCCGGGATTGAACTGGCGGTGGCCTTCGACCCCGGCGCTCCGGGAGCGTTCCCGCAAGGATCCGAGGCGGTGCAGGGCCTCCGACATCTCACCGGCCCGCCGGATGATGCCGACCAGGTCGTTCATGGTCTGCTGCAGTTCCTGGTGGAGCGCGTACGGGTTCTCCGCGGGCACCCCGGGCGCCCCCGGCTCGCCGCCCTCGACGCTGAACGGGCGCAGCGCCTCGGCGGCCGCGGTGTCCACCTGCTCGGCGGAGACCCGGGGGCGGTCGTCGTCCAGCTCGGCCGCGTACTCGGCGGCGTGCAGTCCGGCCCGCCGTCCGAACACCAGCAGGTCGGACAGCGAGTTGCCGCCGAGCCGGTTCGAGCCGTGCATACCTCCCGCCACCTCGCCCGCCGCGAACAGCCCGGGGACCCCGGTGGCGGCCGCGCTGTCCGGGTCCACGTCGACGCCGCCCATCACGTAGTGGCAGGTCGGGCCGACCTCCATGGGCTCCGCGGTGATGTCGACATCCGCCAGCTCCTTGAACTGGTGGTGCATGGACGGCAGCCGCCGCTTGATCTCCTCGGCGGGCAGCCGGGTCGACACATCGAGGAACACCCCGCCGTGCGGGGAGCCGCGACCGGCCTTGACCTCGGAGTTGATGGCGCGGGCGACCTCGTCGCGGGGCAGCAGCTCGGGTGGCCTGCGGTGGTTCTCCGGGTCGGCGTACCAGCCGTCCGCCTCCTCCTCGCTCTGCGCGTACTTCTCCTTGAAGACATCGGGGATGTAGTCGAACATGAAGCGCTTGCCGTCGCTGTTGCGCAGCACACCGCCGTCACCGCGCACCGATTCGGTGACCAGGATCCCCTTGACGGACGGCGGCCAGACCATGCCCGTCGGATGGAACTGCACGAACTCCATGTTGATCAGCGGCGCCCCGGCCAGCAGCGCCAGCGCATGCCCGTCCCCGGTGTACTCCCAGGAGTTGGAGGTCACCTTGAAGGACTTACCGATGCCACCGGTGGCCAGTACGACGGCGGGCGCCTCGATGACGAAGAAGCGCCCGGACTCCCGTACGTAGCCGAAGACCCCGGCTACCCGCCCTCCTCGCCCGCCTTCGGCGCGGAAGGTCTCCTCGTCCTTCAACACCCGGGTGACGGTGCACTCCTGGAAGACCCGCAGCCGGTCCTCGTAGTCGCCGCACCGTGCGTGGTCCTCCTGCTGGAGGGAGACGATCTTCTGCTGCAGGGTGCGAATCAGCTCCAAGCCGGTACGGTCGCCGACATGGGCCAGCCGGGCGTACTCATGGCCGCCGAAGTTGCGCTGGGAGATCCGGCCGTCCTTCGTACGGTCGAACAGCGCGCCCCAGGTCTCCAACTCCCATACCCGGTCCGGCGCTTCCTTCGCGTGCAGCTCGGCCATCCGCCAGTGGTTGAGGAACTTCCCGCCCCGCATGGTGTCCCGGAAGTGGACCTGCCAGTTGTCATGCGGATTGGCGTTGCCCATGCTGGCGGCGATTCCGCCCTCGGCCATCACCGTGTGCGCCTTGCCGAACAGTGACTTGCAGATCACGGCGGTGCGCAGCCCCTGCTCCCGGGCCTCGATCGCGGCCCGCAGCCCCGCTCCGCCCGCGCCGACCACCACAACGTCATAGGTGTGCCGCTCGACTCGCGTCATGTGCTGCCGCATCCCCTTCGCTGGTTTTCGGCTACTAGAAGAACGTCGGATCGGCGAAGGCGCCGCTGGCGACCAGGTACACGTACAGATCGGCGACCGCGACCATCACCAACGAGCCCCAGGCCAAGGCCATGTGGTGCGCGGTCAGCCGACCCACCCACCCCCACATCCGGTAGCGCACCGGGTGCTTGGAGAAGTTCTTCAGCCGCCCGCCGATGATGTGCCGACAGGAGTGGCAGGACAGGGTGTAGACCCAGATCAGCGCGACGTTGACCAGCAACACGACGGTGCCCAGGCCCATATGGCCCCAGTGCCCGGCCGCGTCCCGGAAGCCGAGCGCGGCGTCGTAGGTCAGGATCACCGCGAAGACCAGCGCGAAGTAGAAGAAGTAGCGGTGGACGTTCTGCAGGATCAGCGGGAAGCGCGTCTCCCCGGTGTACTTCCCGTGCGGCTCGGCCACGGCGCACGCGGGCGGTGCGGCCCAGAACCCCCGGTAGTACGCCTTGCGGTAGTAGTAGCAGGTCAGCCGGAACCCCAGCGGAAAGATCAGCACCAGAAGCGCGGGCGACAGCCCCCACCACGGACCGAAGATCTGCAGGTCCGCGCCACCCCTCATGTTCACGCAGTCGGTCGCGATGCAGGGGGAGTAGTACGGGGAGATGTACGGCGCGGCGTAGTAGTCGGCGTTGGCGAACGCCCGCCACGTCGAGTAGACGACGAACACCGTCAACACGGTGGCGGTGACGGCGGGCGCCAGCCACCAGCGGTCGGTACGCAGATGCCGCGCGGCGATCGCGGCGCGCCCGGGGGCGTGGACGCCGCCGGAGGGTTCTGCTGGTCGTGCGGGCCCTGGGGTCTCGGTCGTGGCCAACGGGTCGCCTCCGGCGAGGTTGGTGGCTTACCGGGTTCGCCTGCGCGTCCGCCTGCGGCGCGCCGCGTGAGTGCGGTGCGCCCGCGGCTTGCCGTGCGCGGCGCTACGGTGCGTGGTGGTCGCGGACACCCAGGCCTTCGTCCTCGGCGTCCTTCCAGAGATTGGGGTCGTACGGGGCGTCCGGGACGGTGATCATCCGCTGGGCCTCCTTCGACTGCCCGGTCGACTCGGCCCCGCCGCGGGGAGCGCTCTCCCGCAGCAGCGCCAGGTCCTCCCGCAGATGGTTGGCGTCGGCCCGGACGCGGCGCATGTCGACGCTGGACCCGACGTGCTGCTCCAGCGTGGTGAGGCAGCGGTCGAGGTCGTCGAGACGCCGCTGGGTGGCAGTGAGCTCGTCCTGCAGGGACATGGCCAGCACCTCCGTTGCGCGTTCGCGCGCGTTACCCCAGAAAGTGTTGCGCGTCACAGGCGCACTTGTGAAGACGGTATCCGCTCTGTGGGGGTCTTGCGTTTTCCCGCCGCGGGTGGCAGGCGATCGGCTAGGCCGGACGGGTGACCTTGGCGGTGCGCGGCGCCGTGTCGGACCGGCTCTCCCGCCGCCATCGCCTTGAGTAGGTGCGATAAGCGACAAACGAGATAAGTGCTCGGGAGTCCCCCGGAGGTACCCACGATGCCCCGCACCGCCATCGGAACCATCGCCCTGGTCGCCGTGGCGAGCGCCGCGGCGGCGGGATGCTCGGCGTCCTCCGGCGGGGACACCGCGCCCGCCGTCGACGTGGCATCTGCCGCCCGTTCCGCCGTGCGGGACGGCGGCACGCTGCGGTGGGCGGTCGATGACATCCCGCGCACGCTCAACACGTTCCAGTCCGCCGCCGACCCGCAGACCGCGCGGATCGCGGGCGCCGTACTGCCCGCGCTGTTCACCGTCGACGGCCGGGGCCGTCCGCAGCGCGATCCGGACTTCCTGGAGTCGGCCACGGTCGTGAGCAAGTCGCCGCAGGTCGTGGAGTACAAGCTCAACCCCAAGGCGGTCTGGAGCGACGGCCGGCCGATCTCCGCCGATGACTTCGCCGCCCAGTGGAAGGCGCTGAGCGGTACCACCCCTGCCTACTGGAGCGCGCACAACGACGGCTACGACCGGATCTCCGACGTGCAGCGCGGGCCGGACGCCCATCAGATCAAGGTCACCTTCAGCCGTCCGCTGGCCACCTGGCAGTCCCTGTTCACCCCGCTGTATCCGCAGGCGGTCACCAGCAGCCCGGACGCGTTCAACGACGGCAGCCGCTCCGCGCTCCCGGCCACCGCGGGCCCCTTCTCGCTCCAGGAGGTGGACGCCAGGGCCGGGACGGCGACGCTGGTGCGCAACCCCACGTGGTGGGGTGACCCGGCCAAACTGGACCGGCTGGTGTTCACCGCGATGCCCAGCTCCCGACGGGCCGCCGCCCTGGCGAGCGGCAGCGTCGACGTGGCCGAGGTCAGCCCGTCCGAGAAGTCCGCGGTGTCCCGGGACCGGCGGCTCGCGGTGCACCGCGCCCCGGACGCGGTGTACACCCAGCTCGCGCTGAACGGCGGCAGCGGTCCGCTGGCCGATGAGCGGGTGCGGCACGCGGTGGCCCGCGCGATCGACCGGAAGGCCATCGCCCAGCTCGTACTGCGTCCGGCCGGGCTGCCCGCCGTACCGCTGGGCAACCACCTGGTGATGGCCTCGCAGGACGGCTACCAGGACAACAGCTCGGCGATCGGCGGCACCGACGTGAAGTCCGCCCAGGCCCTGCTGGCGGACGCCGGATGGCAGCCGGGCAAGTCGGCCAGCCCGCAGAACGCCGCGGCCCCGGGCCCCGCTCATGCCCATCCCGGCCACACCCACACCAACGCCCACCGGGGCCACCCCCATCCGGCCACCCATGCTCCGGACGCCGGCGCCAGTGGCCCGGACGCCGGCGCGAGTGCACCGGACCCCAGTGCGAGCGAGCCGCTCGCCGCGGCCGGGGCGGGCGAGACCGTGGAGCCCGCCGCCCTCCGTACCGACAGGTCAGGCCATCCGCTGACCCTGCAGTTCGTGCTCCCCGAGCACGACGCCACGCTCGGCACGGTCGGCGACCACATCGCGCACATGCTGGCCCGAATCGGCGTACGCACCCAGATGACCCGGGTCGCCGACAACAGCTTCTTCCAGGACCACATCGCGTCCGGCGACTTCGACCTCGCCCTGTACTCCTGGCCGGGCAGCGCCTACCCGGCGACCGATGCCCGACCTGTCTACGCCAAGCCGGTCCCGGGCGCCGACGGCTCGCTCCTCGTCCAGCAGAACTACGCACGGGTGGGCACCGACCTGATCGACAAGCTGCTGGACCAGGCGGGATCCGAGCTCAACCCCGGCAAGGCGGGCGATCTGACCAAACGGGCCGACGCCAGGATCTGGGCCGCGGCCGGATCCATCCCGCTCTACCAGCGTCCGCAGGTTGTGGCGCAGAACACCCAGGTCGTCAATGTCGGCGCGTTCGGCTTCCAGACCCCCCGCTACCAGGACATCGGCTTCCGCCGCTGAACGCCCGCGCCACCGCCCGGGCCGCCGCTTTCGCCCGAGCCCCGTACCATAGAGGTAAGGCCGTGGCGTGATGTTGCCCGGCGGGTGCGCGTACCGGAGGGTACGCGCCGCCATCCACGAATCCGGGAGAAGCGCCGCAGTATGCCCACGCGCCACGACATCCGTAACGTCGCCATCGTCGCCCACGTCGACCACGGCAAGACGACCCTCGTCGACGCCATGCTCAAGCAGGCCGGTGCCTTCGCCGCCCACCAGCACGTGGATGACCGCGTGATGGACTCCAACGACCTGGAGCGTGAGAAGGGCATCACGATCCTGGCGAAGAACACCGCGGTGAAGTACCACCCCAAGGGTGGCGGCGACCCCATCACCATCAACATCATCGACACCCCCGGCCACGCCGACTTCGGTGGTGAGGTCGAGCGCGGTCTGTCGATGGTCGACGCCGTCGTGCTGCTCGTCGACGCCTCCGAGGGCCCGCTGCCGCAGACCCGCTTCGTGCTGCGCAAGGCGCTGCAGGCGCGGCTGCCCGTCATCTTGTGCATCAACAAGACGGACCGCCCGGACTCCCGGATCGACGAGGTCGTCAACGAGACCTACGACCTGTTCCTGGACCTGGACGCGGACGAGGACCAGATCGAGTTCCCGATCGTCTACGCGTGCGCCCGGGACGGCATCGCCTCGCTGACCAAGCCGGAGAACGGGACCGTTCCCGCCGACAGCGACAGCCTGGAGCCGTTCTTCTCCACGCTGCTGGAGCACGTTCCGGCCCCGTCGTACGACGACGAGGCCCCGCTGCAGGCGCATGTCACCAACCTGGACGCGGACAACTTCCTCGGCCGTATAGCGCTGCTCCGGGTCGAGCAGGGCTACCTGAAGAAGGGCCAGACGGTCGCGTGGATCAAGCGCGACGGTTCGATGCAGAACGTCCGCATCACCGAGCTGCTGATGACCGAGGCGCTCGCCCGCAAGCCCGCCGAGCTGGCCGGTCCCGGTGACATCTGCGCGGTGGCCGGTATCCCGGACATCATGATCGGCGAGACGCTGGCCGACCCGGAGAACCCGATCGCGCTGCCGCTGATCACGGTGGACGAGCCGGCGATCTCCATGACCATCGGCACCAACACCTCGCCGCTGGTCGGCAAGGGCGGCAAGGGCCACAAGGTCACCGCCCGTCTGGTCAAGGACCGGCTGGACCGCGAGCTGATCGGTAACGTCTCGCTGCGCGTGCTGCCGACCGAGCGCCCGGACGCCTGGGAGGTCCAGGGCCGTGGCGAGCTGGCGCTGGCGATCCTGGTGGAGACGATGCGCCGGGAGGGCTTCGAACTCACCGTCGGCAAGCCGCAGGTGGTCACCAAGGAGATCGACGGCAAGGTGCACGAGCCGGTCGAGCGGATGACCATCGACTGCCCCGAGGAGTACCTCGGCGCGATCACCCAGCTGATGGCGACACGCAAGGGCCGTATGGAGACGATGACCAACCACGGGTCCGGCTGGGTCCGTATGGAGTTCGTCGTTCCGTCGCGCGGTCTCATCGGCTTCCGTACCGAGTTCCTGACCGACACCCGTGGCACCGGTATCGCGCACAGCATCTTCGAGGGCCACGAGCCGTGGTTCGGCGAGCTGCGCACCCGTAACAACGGCTCGCTGGTCGCGGACCGCTCGGGCCCGGTCACCGCGTTCGCGATGACCAACCTGCAGGAGCGCGGCGTGCTCTTCATCGAGCCGGGCACCGAGGTGTACGAGGGCATGATCGTCGGCGAGAACTCGCGCTCCGACGACATGGACGTGAACATCACCAAGGAGAAGAAGCTCACCAACATGCGGTCCTCGACCGCCGATGTGACGGAGTCGCTGGTTCCGCCGCGCAAGCTGTCGCTTGAGCAGTCGCTGGAGTTCTGCCGCGAGGACGAGTGCATCGAGGTGACGCCGGAGACGGTGCGCATCCGCAAGGTCGTCCTGGACCAGAAGGAGCGCGGCCGCGCCGCCTCCCGCGCCAAGCGCTGACGCTGCCGCTGGGCTGAGGGGATTCGGGGGGCGCCCCCGAGTCCCCTGCGGCTTGGCCGCGTCTGGGGTGGGGGAGATTTACGGGGGGTGCCCCCCGAGCCCCCGCCGCTGGGTTGGGGGCGTTCGGGGCGCCGAGCCCCCTGCGGCCGGGCCGCGTCTGGGGTGGGGGAGATTTTCCGGGGGTGTCCCCCCCGAGCCCCCTGCCGCTGGGTTGGGGATTCCGGGGCGCCGGGTGCCCCGCCGCTGGGTTGGGGGAGTTCGGGTGGCCCGAGTGCCTTGTCGTTGGGCTGGGGGATTTGCGTTTGTCTCTCTGGAGTCCCCCTGGCTGGGGGATTTCCGGGGGTGTCCCCCGGGTTCTCCCTGAGTGGCGGTGTGGGGAGTTCGTATAGCGGACGGTCCGTTGGAGTCAATTGACTCCGGCGGGCCGTTTTTGCTTGGGCAATTCGATCAACGAACTGTCCGTATACCGAACGGGCGTGCCCGGAAGCTGTGTGAACAGTCCGTTTCGCGGGTGTCTGTCTATGTTCCAAATGTCCGTGATTGTGGCCCTGTTAATGCCAGGTGTGATCAAAGCGAAACCATTTACATGTTGGTGCTAGGCCCAACATGTCCGATAGTTGGACGCATTGAGCTCGGGTCAATGGGTCACGCGCTGATGGGGAGCGCCGACTCACGAGCATGGAGAGCCGCCTTCTGCTGTCAGGGGTGTCAGCGGAGGACCGGCCCTCCTTTCACGTAGGACTGTGAACTCCTGAGGAGGCATACCCATGCGCGGAGCCAAGAGCGCCACCATGGTCATCGGGGCGATAGCGATCGCCCTGACCGCCACCGCCTGTGGCGGCGGCAGCAGCAGCAACGGCGCAGAGGATGGCGTGGTCCGCGCCTGGTGGGGTGACCCGCAGAACCCGTTGGAGCCCGCCAACACCAATGAGGTGAACGGCGGCAAGGTGCTGGACATGATCTTCAGCGACCTGAAGGAGTACGACCCCAAGAACTCCCAGGCCTACCTGGCTTCGGCCGATTCGATCACCTCGACCGACCAGCAGACCTTCACCATCAAGGTGAAGCCGGGCCTGAAGTTCTCCGACGGCACCCCGGTGACCGCCAGTTCCTTCGTGGACGCCTGGAACTACGGCGCGCTGCTGACCAACACGCAGAAGAACGCGTCCTTCTTCTCCAACATCGACGGCTTCAGCCAGGTCCACCCGGACAAGGGCCAGCCGACCGCGAAGACCATGTCCGGCCTGAAGGTCGTCGACAACCTCACCTTCACGGTCAAGCTCACCCAGAAGTTCTCCGCCTGGCCGGACAGCCTCGGCTACAAGGCGTTCGCGCCGCTGCCGAAGTCGTTCTTCACCGACCACGCCAAGTGGATCGCCCAGCCGGTCGGCGACGGCCCGTACAAGGTCGTGTCGTACACCAAGGGCCAGAGCATGAAGCTCGTCCCGAACCCGTACTACGTCGGTCAGCAGAAGCCGAAGAACAAGGGCGTCCTGCTGAAGGTCTACACCGACGAGAACACCGCGTACGCGGACCTGCAGGCCGGTCAGCTGGACGTGCTCGACTCCATCCCGGCCTCCGACATCCCGCACGTCAAGGGCGACATGGGCGGGCGCTACCTGAACCTGCCGGCCGGTATCAACCAGGCCCTCTCCTTCCCGCTGAACCAGAAGACCTGGGGCGCGTCGGGCATGGAGAAGGTCCGCCAGGGCATCTCGATGGCGATCGACCGCGACTCGATCACCAAGAAGATCTTCCAGGGCACCCGTAGCCCCGCGACCGACTTCACCGCGCCGGTGCTCGGCACCGCGGGCGGCTACAGCACCGACATCTGCGGTGACGTCTGCAAGTACAACCCGACGAAGGCCAAGGAGCTCATCAAGGAGGGCGGCGGCATCCCGGGTGGCAAGTTCACCATCTCGTACAACGCCGACACCGGCTCCCACAAGACCTGGGTCGACGCGGTCTGCAACAGCGTCAACAACGCGCTGGGCACCCAGGCGTGCGTCGGCAACCCGGTGGGCACCTTCGCGGACTTCCGCAACCAGATCACCACGAAGCAGATGATCAACCCGTTCCGTGCCGGTTGGCAGATGGACTACCCGCTGATCGACGACTTCCTGGCGCCGCTGTGGGGCACCAACGCCAGCTCGAACGACTCGCAGTACACCAACCCGGACTTCGACAAGCTGATCAGCCAGGCCGAGGCCGAGCCGGACAAGGCCAAGTCGGTGGCGCTGTACCAGCAGGCGGAGAAGCTGCTCGTCAAGGACATGCCGTCCATTCCGCTGTGGTCCCAGAACGGTGGCGTGGCCTGGTCCGACCGGGTCTCGGACGTGACCGAGAACCCGTTCAGCTACCCGGTCTTCTACAACATCACCGTCAAGTGATCTAGCAGCGCCGCCTCAACCCGGGCGGCGCACGGGGGAATCGACAGCAACCGCACGCGGTGCACGCGGCAGCCGGGCCCACAAGGCCCCGGCTGCCGCGTGCCCGATCCCTGGAGGGCAGATGGGGCGCTACGTCATCCGGCGACTGCTCCAGATGGTTCCGGTCTTCATCGGGACCACACTTTTGATCTTCGTCATGGTCTATGCGCTCGGCGACCCGGTGGCCGCCATGTTCGGCGACAGAGCGCCGGATCCGGCGACAGCGGCCCAGATCCGCCACAACCTCTACCTCGACCACCCGTTGTGGCAGCAGTACCTGCACTACATGCAGGGCATCTTCAGCGGCGACTTCGGCACCGCGTTCGACGGCCAGCCGGTCACCCAACTCATGAGCAGCGCCTTCCCGGTGACGCTTCGGCTCACCCTGGTGGCGTTCGCCATCGAGGGCATCATCGGCATCGCGCTCGGTCTGCTGGCCGGTATGCGCCGCGGACGGTTCGCCGACACCGGCGTGCTGGGCTTCACGCTGCTGATGATCTCCATCCCGGTCTTCGTCACCGGCTACCTACTGCAGTACTTCGTCGCCGTGAAGTGGCAGTTGGCCAACCCGGCGGTCGCCGACGGCGCTCCGTTCGGCGATCTGATCCTGCCCGGCATCGTGCTGGCGGGCGTCTCGCTGGCGTACGTGGCCCGACTGACCCGTACCTCGGTGGCCGAGAACGCCCGCGCCGACTACATCCGCACCGCGGTCGCCAAGGGCATGCCGCGCCGCCGGGTCATCTCGGCGCACCTGCTGCGCAACTCCCTCATCCCCGTGGTCACCTTCCTCGGTACCGACATCGGCAACCTGATGGCGGGCGCCGTCGTCACCGAGCGGATCTTCAACGTCAAGGGCGTCGGCTTCCAGCTGTACCAGGGGATCCTGCGGCAGAACCCGCCGACCGTGGTCGGCTTCGTCACCATCCTGGTGCTGGTCTTCCTCGCCGCCAACCTGCTCGTCGACCTGCTGTACGCGGTCCTGGACCCGAGGATCCGGTATGCCTGAGACCACCAACTCCCCGGTCGCGGACCAGGTTCCGACTCCCGTCGAGGCGGTCGCCGCCGCGGCGGCGCCGGAGCAGCGCGACGCGCCGCGCAGCCTGTGGAACGACGCCTGGCACGACCTGCGCCGCAAGCCGGTCTTCTACATCTCCTCGCTGCTGATCCTCTTCCTGATCGCGATCTCGCTCTGGCCGAGCCTGATCACCAGCACCAGCCCGTACGCGTGCGACCTGGGCAAGTCCCAGATGGGGCCGGCCAACGGGCACCCGTTCGGCTTCGACACCCAAGGCTGCGACGTCTACGCCCGTACCGTCTACGGGGCTCGCGCCTCGGTCGCGGTCGGTATCTTCACCACCCTCGGCGCCACGATCCTCGGCTCCGTGCTCGGCGGCCTCGCCGGGTTCTACGGCGGCTGGTGGGACGCGATCCTCTCCCGGATCAGCGACATCTTCTTCGGCATCCCGATCCTGCTCGGCGGCGTGGTCTTCCTCTCGGTGATCAAGGGCGGTTCGATCACCACCGTCGTCACCTTCATGGTGCTGCTGGGCTGGCCGCAGATCGCCCGTATCGCCCGTGGTGCGGTGATCACCGCCAAGCAGCAGGACTACGTACAGGCCGCGCGCGCCCTCGGCGCCAGCAGCAGCCGGATGCTGCTGCGCCACATCGCGCCCAACGCGCTCGCGCCGGTGATCGTGGTGGCGACCATCGCGCTCGGTACGTACATCTCGCTGGAGGCGACGCTCTCGTTCCTCGGCGTCGGCCTGAAGCCGCCGACGGTCTCCTGGGGCATCGACATCTCCCAGGCGTCCACGATGATCCGGAACGCTCCCCACATGCTGCTGTGGCCCGCGGGGGCGCTGAGCGTCACGGTGCTCGCGTTCATCATGCTCGGCGACGCGGTGCGCGACGCCCTCGACCCGAAGCTGCGCTGAGGAGGCGTCGTCTCATGACCATTCTGGAGAAAACCGGTCCCGAGGCGGCCGACGCCGCTACGGCGCCGCTGCTCGAAGTCCGCGACCTGCATGTGGAGTTCCACACCAGGGACGGCGTCGCCAAGGCCGTCAACGGTGTCAACTACTCGGTGAACGCGGGCGAGACGCTCGCCGTGCTCGGCGAGTCGGGCTCCGGCAAGTCGGTGACCGCGCAGGCGATCATGGGCATCCTCGACATGCCGCCCGGCCGGATCCCGCAGGGCGAGATCTTCTTCCGCGGCCAGGACATGCTCAAGATGTCCGCCGAGGAGCGCCGGAAGATCCGTGGCCAGAAGATCGCGATGATCTTCCAGGACGCGCTGTCCGCGCTCAACCCCGTGCTGAGCGTGGGCTACCAGCTCGGTGAGATGTTCCGTGTGCACCAGGGCATGTCCAAGAAGGACGCCAAGGTCAAGGCCATCGAACTGATGGACCGGGTCCGCATTCCGGCGGCGAAGGAACGGGTCGGGGACTATCCGCACCAGTTCTCCGGCGGTATGCGGCAGCGCATCATGATCGCGATGGCGATGGCCCTGGAGCCGGACCTGATCATCGCGGACGAGCCCACCACCGCGCTGGACGTCACGGTGCAGGCCCAGGTGATGGACCTGCTCGCCGAGTTGCAGCGCGAGATGAACATGGGCCTGATCCTGATCACCCATGACCTCGGTGTGGTCGCGGACGTGGCCGACAAGATCGCGGTGATGTACGCGGGCCGGATCGTGGAGACCGCTCCGGTGCACGAGATCTACAAGGCCCCGGCCCACCCGTACACCAAAGGGCTGCTGGAGTCGATCCCGCGCCTGGACCTCAAGGGCCAGGAGCTGTACGCGATCAAGGGCCTGCCGCCCAACCTGCTGCGCATTCCCTCCGGTTGCGCGTTCAACCCGCGCTGCCCGGCGGCCAAGGACGTCTGCCGTACGGACGTTCCGCCGCTGGCGGCCGTGAGCGACACGCGGGCCAGCGCCTGCCACTTCTGGAAGGAGACCCTCGATGGCTGAGGCCATTCTGGAGGTGCGGGACCTGGTCAAGCACTTCCCGCTGACGCAGGGGATCGTCGTCAAGAAGCAGATCGGGGCGGTCAAGGCCGTCGACGGCATCAGCTTCGACCTGTACCGCGGTGAGACGCTCGGCATCGTGGGCGAGTCCGGCTGCGGCAAGTCGACGGTCGCCAAGCTGCTGATGAACCTGGAGCGGGCCACTTCCGGCCAGGTGCTCTACAAGGGTGAGGACATCACCCGGCTGTCGGGGCGGGCGCTGAAGGCGGTGCGGCGGAACATCCAGATGGTGTTCCAGGATCCGTACACGTCGTTGAACCCGCGGATGACGGTGGGCGACATCATCGGTGAGCCGTTCGAGATCCATCCTGAGGTGGCTCCGAAGGGGGACCGCCGCAAGAAGGTCCAGGAGCTGCTGGATGTCGTCGGGTTGAACCCGGAGTACATCAACCGGTATCCGCACCAGTTCTCCGGCGGTCAGCGGCAACGCATCGGTATCGCCCGGGGGTTGGCGCTCAACCCGGAGATCATCATCTGCGACGAGCCGGTCTCGGCGCTGGACGTGTCGGTGCAGGCGCAGGTCATCAACCTGATGGGCAGGCTCCAGAAGGAGTTCGACCTGTCGTACATGTTCATCGCGCACGACCTGTCCATCGTCCGGCACATCTCCGACCGCGTCGGTGTGATGTACCTGGGCAAGATGGTGGAGATCGGCGACGACGAGCAGATCTACGAGCACCCCACCCACCCGTACACCCAGGCGCTGCTGTCCGCCGTGCCGGTCCCGGACCCGGAGTCCCGCGAGCACCGCGAGCGGATCATCCTGACCGGCGATGTGCCGTCCCCGGCCAACCCGCCGTCCGGCTGCCGGTTCCGTACCCGCTGCTGGAAGGCGCAGGACAAGTGCGCGACCGAGGCGCCGCTGCTGGCGGTGCCGGAGCGGTTCAAGGGCGTCGATTCGCCCGCCGCGCACGAGAGCGCCTGCCACTTCGCGGAGGAGAAGGACGTGGTCGGCGCGGCGTGAGCCACGCCTTAAGCGAATGAGGGCGCTCCCCGGACGGGGGGCGCCCTCATCGCCGTTCCGGGCCGCGGCGCCGTACGGACGGTGTGGCGGTGGCCGGACACCGCGACGACTCCCGCATACGAGGGGTTTCTGTCGCGATCTCCGCGTGTACGACTGCCAGAAAGGCGCGGAAGATCACCCATTGGGTGTTATTTGGGGCTACGTGTGACATGAGCCCCGAGGAGGCCACCCGATGTCCGGATCCGCACGCCTGAAGTGGGCCGTCTGTGCGTCAGCCATCGCGCTGACGGCCACCGCTTGCGGTGGTGGCGGTGGCGGTGGCGGCGGGGCGAACGGCATCGTGCGTGCCTCCTGGGGTGATCCGCAGCATCCGCTGGAACCCGCCAACACCAATGAGGTGCAGGGCGGCAAGGTCCTGGACATGGTCTTCCGCGGGTTGAAGAAGTACGACCCGAAGACCGGCGCCGCGCAGAACTGGATCGCCGACTCCATCAGCACGTCGGACCAGCAGAACTTCACGGTGAAGCTCAAGCCGGGATGGAAGTTCTCCAACGGTGAGCCGGTTACAGCGCATTCGTTCGTGGACGCCTGGAACTACGGGGCGCTGGTCACCAACAAGCAGCTGAACTCCAGCTTCTTCAGCTACATCGACGGATACGGCCAGGTCCACCCCGGTTCCGGCAATCCGACCGCGCAGGCCATGTCGGGACTGGTGGTCAAGGACGACCAGACCTTCACCGTCAAACTCAGCCAGAAGTTCTCCACCTGGCCGGACACCCTCGGCTACTCGGCGTTCTATCCACTGCCCAGGACCTTCTTCACCGACCACGCGGGCTGGCTGCAAAAACCGGTCGGCGACGGCCCGTACGCAATCGACTCGTACACCAAGGGCTCCATCATGCGGCTGCGCAAATGGGATGGGTACACCGGTGACGACAAGGCCAAGAACGGCGGTGTCGACCTCCGCGTCTACACCGACAGCAACACCGCGTACACCGATCTGCAGGCCGGGAACATCGACCTGGTCGACGACATTCCGGCCACCCAACTGCGCAATGTCAAAAGGGATCTGGGGCCGCGCTACATCAACCAGCCGGCCGGCATCATCCAGACCATCGCCTTCCCGATGTACGACCCGCGCTGGAACGGCACGAGCATGCAGAAGGTGCGGCAGGGCATCTCCATGGCCATCGACCGTGCCTCGATCACCAGCAAGATCTTCCTGAACACCCGCACCCCGGCCACCGACTGGACCTCGCCGGTCCTCGGCGACAAGGGCGGCTACAAGGCGGGACTGTGCGGGGGCGTGTGCACCTACAGCCCCAGCCAGGCCAAGAAGCTGATCCAGGAAGGCGGCGGCCTGCCCGGCGGCCAGATGAAGATCGGCTACAACGCCGACACCGGCTCGCACAAGGAATGGGTCGACGCGGTCTGCAACAGCATCAACAACTCCCTCGGCAACGACAGGGCGTGCGTGGGCGCTCCGGTGGGTACGTTCGCGGACTTCCGCAACCAGATCACCAGCAAGTCGGAGACCAACCCGTTCCGCGCGGGATGGCAGATGGACTACCCGCTGATCCAGGACTTCCTGCAGCCGCTGTACTACACAGGCGGCTCCTCGAACGACTCGCACTGGTCCAACGCCGACTTCGACAAGCTGGTCGACCAGGCCAACGCCGAATCCGACAGCGCGAAGGCGGTCGGCGACTTCCAGGACGCGGAGAAGATCCTCGCCCAGCAGGTGCCCGCCATTCCGCTGTGGTACCAGAACGGCAACGCGGGCTACTCCTCCAACATCTCGAACGTGGCCCTCAACCAGTTCAGCGTCCCGGTCTACAACGACATCACCGTCGGCTGAATCACTTTGGGAAAGGCTCCATGGGACGCTATGTGATCCGGCGGCTGCTGCAGATGATCCCGGTCTTCGTCGGCAGCACCTTCCTGATCTTCGTCATGGTGTACGCACTGGGCGATCCGGTCGCCGCGCTGTTCGGCGACCGCGCCCCCGACCCGGCGACCGCGGCGCAGATCCGCCGGGACCTCTATCTCGATCACCCGCTGTGGCAGCAGTACACGCACTACATGGCGCAGATCTTCCAGGGGAACTTCGGCACGGCCTTCACCGGCCAACCGGTGCTCCAACTCATGGGCTCCGCCTGGCCGCTCACCATTCGGCTCACCATCGTGGCGGTCATCGTCGAGGGGGTCATCGGCATCATCCTCGGCATCATCAGCGGAATGCGCCGGGGTCGGTCGGTGGACACCGGGGTGCTGGTGCTGACGCTGATCGTGGTGTCGATCCCGACCTTCGTCAGCGGATATGTGCTGCAGTTCCTGTTCGGCGTCAAGTGGGGGGTGGTCAATCCATCGGTCTCCGCCGCTGCGCCGTTCAACGAGCTGATCCTGCCGGGTGTCGTCCTGGCGCTGGTCTCACTGGCGTACGTCACCCGGCTGACCCGGACCTCCATCGCGGAGAACACCCGCGCCGACTATGTACGCACCGCCGTCGCCAAGGGGCTGCCGCGCCGTCGGGTGATCCTTCGGCATCTGCTGCGCAACTCGCTGATCCCCGTGGTCACCTTCATCGGCACCGATGTCGGCGCCCTGATGGGCGGTGCCATCGTCACCGAGCGGATCTTCAACATCCATGGTGTCGGCTACCAGCTCTACCAGGGGATCCTGCGGCAGAACTCCCCTACGGTGGTCGGCTTCGTCACCATCTTGGTGATCGTCTTCCTGGTGGCGAACCTGCTCGTCGACCTGCTCTACGCGGTCCTGGACCCGAGGATCCGGTATGCCTGAGCCGCTCACTCCACCGAACGGACGGACCGCGTCCGAGGCCATCGGCAACGCCGGTGCGGGCGGCACCATGGACTTCGCGGCGAGCGAGGCGGTGTCCATCGGCCTGGCCACCGCGCCCACCGCGCGGGCGCGCAGTCTGTGGTCCGACGCCTGGCACGATCTGCGCCGCAACCCGGTCTTCATCGTCTCCGCGCTGCTCATCGTCTTCCTGGTGGTCATCGCCATCTGGCCGCAACTGATCGCCACCGGCAATCCGCTCGCCTGCGACATCAACAAGTCGCTACTGGGCCCGGCGCCCGGCCACCCCTTCGGCTTCGACACCCAGGGCTGCGACGTCTACACGCGGACCGTCTACGGAGCCCGCGCATCGGTGACCGTCGGCGTCTGCGCCACCGCCGGGGCCGCACTGCTGGGCGGTGTCCTCGGCGGGTTCGCCGGATTCTTCGGCGGCTGGTGGGATGCGCTGCTCTCCCGGGTCAGCGACATCTTCTTCGGCATTCCGATCATCCTCGGCGGCCTGGTCTTCCTCTCCGTGGTCACCAACGCCACGGTCTGGCCGGTGGTCGGCTTCATCGTGCTGCTGGGCTGGCCGCAGATCGCCCGTATCGCGCGCGGTGCGGTGATCACCGCGAAGCAGAATGACTACGTACAGGCGGCGAGAGCGCTCGGCGCGGGCCCCATCCGCATGCTGCTGCGCCACATCGCGCCCAACGCGGTCGCACCGGTGATCGTGGTGGCGACCATCGCGCTCGGTACGTACATCTCGCTGGAGGCCACGCTCTCGTTCCTGGGGGTGGGGCTCAAGCCGCCCACCGTCTCGTGGGGGATCGACATCTCCTCGGCCTCCACCCAGATCCGCAACGCGCCGCACATGCTGCTGTGGCCGGCCGCCGCGCTGAGCGTCACGGTGCTCGCGTTCATCATGCTCGGCGACGCGGTGCGCGACGCCCTCGACCCCAAGCTGCGCTGAGGAGCCGTCCGTTGGACACGTTGCTGGACGTGCGCGACCTGCACGTCGAATTCCGCACCCGGGACGGAGTGGCCAAGGCCGTCAACGGTGTCAACTACTCGGTGAACGCGGGCGAGACGCTCGCGGTGCTGGGTGAGTCGGGTTCGGGGAAGTCGGTGACCGCGCAGGCGATCATGGGCATCCTCGATTCGCCGCCCGGTCACATCACCCAGGGCAAGATCTTCTTCCAGGGTGCCGATCTGCTCTCGCTGCATCGCGAGGCGCGCCGCCAGGTGCGCGGCGCCAAGATGGCGATGATCTTCCAGGACGCGTTGTCCGCGCTCAACCCCGTGCTGAGCGTGGGGGACCAACTCGGTGAGATGTACGTGGTGCACCGCGGTATGTCCCGCAAGGACGCCAGAGCGCGGGCGGTCGAGCTGATGGACCGGGTCCGCATTCCGGCGGCGAAGGAACGGGTCGGGGACTATCCGCACCAGTTCTCCGGCGGTATGCGGCAGCGCATCATGATCGCGATGGCGATGGCCCTGGAGCCGGATCTGATCATCGCGGACGAGCCCACCACCGCGCTGGACGTCACGGTGCAGGCCCAGGTGATGGAGCTGCTGGCGGAGTTGCAGCGGGAGATGCGGATGGGCCTGATCCTGATCACCCATGACCTCGGTGTGGTCGCGGACGTGGCCGACCGGATCGCGGTGATGTACGCGGGCCGGATCGTGGAGACCGCTCCGGTGCACGAGATCTACAAGGCCCCGGCCCACCCGTACACCAAAGGGCTGTTGGAGTCGATTCCACGTCTGGACCTCAAGGGCAAGGAGCTGTACGCGATCAAGGGCCTGCCGCCCAGTTTGATCAACATTCCCCCGGGTTGCGCGTTCAACCCGCGCTGCCCGATGGCCCAGGAGGTCTGCCGCACCGATGTGCCACCGCTGTACAAGGTGAGCCAGACCCGCGCCAGCGCCTGCCACTTCTGGAAGGAGTGCCTGGGTGACTAGCCAGCGACGCGAGGCCATTCTCGAAGTGCGCGGCCTCGTCAAGTACTTCCCGCTCACACGGGGCATTCTCGTCAAGAAGCAGATCGGTGCGATCAAGGCCGTCGACGGCGTGGACTTCGACCTCTACCAGGGCGAGACCCTCGGCATCGTGGGCGAGTCCGGTTGCGGTAAGTCGACGGTCGCCAAGCTGCTGATGCGCCTGGAGCAGCCGACCGCGGGCCGGATCCTGTACAAGGGTGAGGACATCACCCGGCTGTCGGGGCGGGCGCTGAAGGCGGTGCGGCGGAACATCCAGATGGTGTTCCAGGATCCGTACACGTCGTTGAACCCGCGGATGACGGTGGGCGACATCATCGGTGAGCCGTTCGAGATCCATCCTGAGGTGGCTCCGAAGGGGGACCGTCGCAAGAAGGTCCAGGAGCTGCTGGATGTCGTCGGGTTGAACCCGGAGTACATCAACCGGTATCCGCACCAGTTCTCCGGCGGTCAGCGGCAACGCATCGGTATCGCCCGGGGGTTGGCGCTCAACC
>NZ_JARHTQ010000047.1 GCF_029223525.1 Streptantibioticus ferralitis
GGCATCACGCTTGAACTCCGCCGAGTACCGCTTGCTCATGTTGCTCTTGCTACTCACTACCTGGACTGCTTCCTCCGGGACTCATCCGTCCCAGTATCAGGCTGTCCAGATCAGTGGGGGAACTCCACACCTGCCTGGCGGGCAGGGGCGAACCAACTGCAACTGCCAGAGCAGAGGCCTTGTCGACGGTCCCCTCGGCTTCGGCATCCAGTCGGCCGAAGTGGCGGTGCCGCGCGTAGAGTCGTCGGTCCGGATATCCCAGTTTGCCACGCCCGCTCGTCCAAGACGCTCCAGCTGTTTCCGGGCAGGTCATGCGCCGTCACCCTTGCGGCCACCGGCATGGGCGAACGCTCATCGGGATCAGCAGACGGCCATCGACCCGGTGGCGAACCGACAACCGGAGCGGGTGCCGTAACCGGCTGAACGTCCATACGGGTCGGGGTTCTTGGCGGTCAGGTCATGCCGCACCGAAACAGATGGCGACTCCATAAATCCTCTGGCATTGACGGTCACCTCGGTCGACAACTCACCCACCACAGACCTCAGCCATATGACCATGGCTATATGCCACAGCAGCCACACTATTGGCAATGCGTCACACAGCGCCCCGAGTATCTGCACACGCCCCGGTGCACGCCACGACTGCGACCCCCGGCCGAGAATTCCGGCAGGTCTTCCTGTTCAAGGCCCTTACGCTGCCCCTGCCGTGAGGACGTACTCAACCCGCTGACGGGCGTCATGGGCGAGTAGGAAGTGTAACGACCCGTGCAAGTCCGAACTTGCGGGTGATCGAGCCTTGACGAAGTCTGATCGCTCATGTGGAATTGTGCAGCCGGAGGACAGAGTTCGATCACGCTGCCAGCCGGCAGCCATGTATCAATTGCCAGGCGACAATCTCGCGCACGGGAGAATCATGGCACCTCTCTTAGCAGCCGCCTTTCAAGACTCCACGACCGACCTCACGGCCTATGTGATCACTGACTCGCTTGTTGGCGGGAAGGCTATGGGCGGTTTGCGCATGACCCCCGGCGTCACCCCGCGAACCCTCGAGGTGCTGGCTCGGCAGATGACCTTGAAGCTCGCGCTCCACCGGCTCCCGATCGGCGGGGCGAAGGGCGGCATCGTCTGCGGCCTGCCCCGTGGCCGCGAACGCGACGAGGTGCTGGCGGCCTTCGGCCGTGCGGCCCGTCCGCTTCTGCACGGCGGCATCTACCTTGGACTCGATCAGGGCATCGATCTGCGGGACCGGGACCTCATCTTCTCCTCCGCGGAGTATGAAGTGCCGCTGCCCGGTGGCGCTTGTTCCTGGGCGGAACTGTGGGACCACTGTGCCTCTGTCACTGGGTTCGGAGTCGCCGAAGCCGTCGAGGCGACGAAGGCCCCGAGCGCTGGGGAGCGCCGGAGGATCGCAGTCCACGGCTTCGGCACGGTAGGACGCGGCACGGCCGCGCATTTGTCTGAGCGGGGGCATCTCATCGTTGCCGTCGCCGACCAACTCGGTACGATAAGCCACCCGCAGGGTTTACCGATGGCCGAGACCGCGGCGGCCACCGACTCCACGGGTGTCGTGGACCGGACACGGCTCCCCGCCGGTGTGCGGTGCGTCGACGACCCCACTGCGGTGTTCTCCGCCGAGGCCGATGTACTGGTGCTCGCGGCGGTTGCGGAGGCCGTGCACGAGAAGAACGTCGACCTGATCCGCGCCGGCCTGGTGGTCGAAGGCGCCAACGGGCCCTGTACCGAGCCTGCCCTCGCCGCTCTCGCAAGCCGCGGGGTCGAAGTGGTCCCGGGGATCGTCGCCAACGCCGGGGGCGCGATCGCCACCGGGCTCGTCCGCACCGAATGGCTTTCGCGGCACACGTCGGCTCCTGACGCCCATCCCGGGCAGCAGCGCAGGACTCCTGACGCGAAGAGCCTCGCCGAACACCTCCATGCTGAGGTCGCGCACCGCATCCGCGCGGCCTACCACAGGGTGGCCGAGCACGCCGCCGCCACCCGGATCACCGCTCATCAGGCCGCCGAACGGTTGGCCGAGGAGAGCGCCGCAACGATCCATCATGAAAGGAATGACTCGCGTGGCGAACGTACGTGAAACCCGCACCGAGCACGAGTCCGAGTTCGATTCCAACCTCGATCACGCGCCGATCGGAAAGCCGCAGACCAGGCTGGGCGAGGCGCTGCCCGCCGAGTTGTCCCCGGACGACTTCGTCAAGGAGCTCACCAACGAGGTGATGAACTCGGCCGCGGCCAACATCGGTCCGTTCTACGAGCAGCTCATCGCCAAGAAGGTCCCGATCGAAGGGGCACGCGAGTGGGTCAAGCAGTGGTACATCGACTCTCGCATCTTCCCCTCCGTGATCGCACAGATCGCCGCGAACTCCTACTACTTCTACGACGCCCGTCAGTACATGGGCGCCAACCTCGCCGAGGAATTAGGCGAGTTCAACCCGGCGAGGGAGCACCCGGTCACCGTACGGCAGCTCGGCCGAGCGCTCGGCGTCTCCGACGAGGAGCTGGAATTCGCCGAGCCGTACCCGGAGACTCTGCTCTACGTGGAGTACCGCCAGCACCTGGTCCGTGACTACCACTGGTTGGAGGGGTTGGCCGCGGGCAGCTTCGCGATCGAGCTGACCATCCCGGGCCGGTTCCGGCGGATCGCCGCGGCGCTGCGGGAGCAGTTCGACCTGGATGACGAGGCGCTGGAGGTCTTCCGCATCCACGCTGGCGACGAGCGGCTCGAACTCAACTACGGCGGCGACGACAAGCACGCGGGGGAAGCTGCGAACCTGCTGCGCAAGTACGCGATCGGCGCCGAGCTGCAGCAGCGGATCCGACTGGCGATCTGGCGATCGATCCAGGCCCGTCGCGTCTACCAGTGGGGTCTTTACCGGGAAATCTGTCTCAAGCGGCACCCCGCTTGGGAGACAATCACCAAATGACGCTCCGGCTCCAATTTCTGCTCCTGTCGGTCCCACTGACCGCAGCGGGCAACCTCATTGCCGCCCGGTACGCACTCGAAGGGTTCACTCCGGAGGAGGCCAACGCCCTACGCTACCTGCTGGCTATGGCAGCACTGCTGCCGTTCGTAGGGCGCTGGCCTCGGCCGGTCCGAAGTGATCTGCCGTGGCTCGCGGCGACCGGCGTGCTCGGCATCTGCGTATACAACGTGCTGTTCTTCGAGGCGCTGAGGCTGATCCCGGCCGCGGAAGCCGGACTCATCGAAATGATCATTCCGGTGGCATCGCTGGTGCTGGCCTGGCTGATCCTCCATGAGAGGGTGTCGCGGCGCCAGGTTGTGGGGATAGCGGTCGGCTGGCTCGGCATCGTCTGGCTGATGAAGATCCTTCCGCCCAACGCGGCGGCGGCGCAATCCGCTGGTGACTGGCGCGGCGAGCTGCTCATGACGATCGCCGTCCTGATCTTCGCGGTGTACGGCGTCACGAGCAAGCTCGCCATGCGTCGCCTGCCGCCGCCGGCGGTGGCGGCCTGGGGATGCCTGTTCGGGGCTGTGCCGCTGGTGCTCCTGGCGGCGCCCGGCCTGATCTCACATCCGGAGCACCTGACGGCCGCCCCCTTGGCGAGCTGGCTAGGAGTGCTGTTCGGGGGTCTGATCGGCTTCGTCTACAACATCATCGCCTGGTACTACTGCTTCACCCGTATCGGCGTCTCCCGTACCAACGTGTACCTCTATCTCGTACCGGTCTTGGGCGCGGCGCTCGCCGTACCGATCTTCGGAGAGTCGCTCTCCGGCTGGCAGCTTGTGGGCGCGGCCGTGACCATGGGCGGTGTCGTGTTCGCCACGGCGGAACTTCCCGCGCGCACGAGGTTGCGCAGTGGCGTGCCGGCGCGAAACCGGGAGTAGTTGTCGCAGATCAAATCGGCCAGATCAGCCCCCTCGCCGGGATAGCCGAACGCGGTGTGGGGGGTGACCCAGAGCCGGTCGGCCCTCCAGAGACCGCTGGAAGAAGGGAGCGGTTCCTCATCGTGGACGTCGAGCATGGCGCCCCCGAGCCTGCTGAGCTCCGCAACAAGCGCCTCGGTTTCGAGCACGGTGGGACGGCCCACGTTGATCACGAAGGCTCCATCGGGCAGTGCGCGAAGCACCTGACGGGAGACCAGGTTGGTGGTCTCCTCGGTGCCGGGCACAGCGGCGACCAGAAAGAGCGATTCCTTGGCCACCTCGAGCAGGCGCTCCCGGCTGATCACCAGGTCCGCGGCGTCGTCGGCGCGGCCGGTGCGGGTCACCGCCACCACCCGCATCCCGAACGCTCTGGCTCGTACGGCGACCGCTCGTCCGACGCTGCCCAGCCCAAGCAGAAGCAACGTCTCCCCGGCGAGGAGTCGCGCCGCGTAGTTGGGCTGCCACCTGTGCTCGTGCTGCCGGCGGACGAGTCCCGGCGCGTCCTTGGCAAGAGCCAGCATGCCCATGAGCACGAACTCGGCGACCGCCCGCGACGGGACGTCCCCTGCGTTCGTCACCAGCAGGTCGTCGGGCGGCGGCCCGGCCACGGCGAGCTGGTCGGTGCCGACGCTGGTCAGCTGCAGCCAGCGCAGGCGCGGGCTGCAGCGCAACAGACCGGATGGCAGCGTGTTCGCCACGAGGATTTCGCAATCGGGGAATTCGCCTTCGTCGACCGATTCGACCTGCACGTCGGTCAGCGCGTCGGCTAGGCGTTCAGCCAGTTCGGTACCGAGCCGTGAATGCATGACCCCTATTCGCATGACCCAAGGATGTGGGATGACGCCAGAGATGTCACGAGTACTCGCCCGTCTGGAACACCGGTCGGAAGGTGAACGGGCGGAGCTGGAACGGCTCAACGCCGCAGGCGCCGGCCACACCAGGGCCGCCGCGGGGCAGCTCATGCTGGACGTCGGCCCCGACGTCGGCCGCCTGCTCGCCATGCTGGTACGGTGCCGCACCAATCCCACTGTCGTCGAGGTGGGGAGTTCAGTCGGCTATTCGACGATCTGGCTGGCTGATGCGGTTCGCGCCGCCGGTGGCCGGGTCCACTCCATCGAACCCGACACCGGCAAGGTCGCCCAGGCGCGGGACAATCTCGCGGAAGCCGGGCTGGCGGAGTACGTCGAGGTCATCGAGGGCACCGCCGCCGATGTTCTGCCGCGATTGCCAGGGCCCTACGACGTCGTGATCATCGACCACTGGAAGGACCTGTACATCCCCGACTTCGATCTGGCCTGGAAGCAGGTCGCTGTGGGAGGTGTCGTCGTGGCCGACAACATCCTTGTGCCCCAGGCCACCCGCGGCCTCATGGGGGAGTACGTCAAGCATGTGCGGTCCGTTCCCGGCGCCTGGTCGCAGACGCTACCGCTGGGGGATGGTGTCGAGGTAACCATACGGACTGGAGAACAGTGATGATCGAGCCTTCGGGATCATTCTGGCTGGACGGGGCGTTGGTCCCGTCAACCACCGGAGCACATCTGCTGACTCACACTCTCCACACCGGCTTCGGCGTGCTCGAGGGGATCCGTTGCTACCGGCTCGACGACGGCAGCGTCCGGATGTTCCGTGGCCGGGATCACATGCGGCGGCTCCTGGAATCGGCCGCCGCGCTCGGGATGGAGGCGCCGAATGACCTGGACCAGTTGGTCGCGGCCGGAGCCGAGGCGGTACGAGCCAACGAACTCGCCGACGCCTATCTGCGTCCGCTCGTCTACTCGGGCGAACCCAACGTCATCTTCGCCCACTGGCTCAACACCACCCATGTCGCGATGATCGCGTTTCCCTGGACGGGATATTCCGACCGCGACCGGGCGGCTGGAACCACCGCGACGGTCTCCCCCTACCCGCGGCCCGCCGCTCTGGCCTCGTTCTACAAGGCGAAGGCGTGTGGGCACTACGTCCTGTCGGTGACGGCATACAGTGACGCGCGCCGTCGCGGGTACGGTCAGGCGATCTTCTGCGATGAGAACGGACTGGTCGCCGAGTCGACCGGAGAGAACGTCTTCGCCGTCATCGATGACGTCGTCTGCACGCCCTCGTCAGCCAGTCCCATCCTCATGGGCATCACGCGCGACGCGGTGCTGAAGATCGCCGGCGACGACCTCGGATATGCGGTGGCCGAACGTGACCTCACGGTCGACGAACTGTACCGAGCCGACGAGGTGTTCACCACCGGCACGGCCTCCGAACTGCTGCCCGTCCCGGAGATCGACGGACATAAGATCGGCACCGGCGCCCTCGGGCCGGTGACCTCGAGGATTCAAGAACGCTTCAACGCACTGACCCATGGCCGCTTCCCCGACACGCGGGGCTGGCTCGACGTCGAGATCTAGGCCCAATACCAGTGACTTTGTGCTGGCTGACGCGGGTCCTTCCACCGGAGTTGGTGGATGAGGTGGTGGCTGGGTGCGGGCGGGTGGACCAGCGTTCGCGGCTGCTGCCGGCACGGGTGGCGGTGTACTTCGTGCTGGTGATGTGCCTGTTCTCCGGCCACGGCTACGAAGAGTTCGCCCGGCTGTTGGCGCATGGCCTGGAGCGGGTGCGGCGGTGGCAGGTGCCGACCAAGGCTGCGATCGGCAAGGCCCGCCGTCGGTTGGGGCCACAGCCGTTGAAGGTGCTGTTCGAGCGGGTGTGCCGTCCGGTGGCGGTGCCGGAGACAACAGGTTCCTGGTACCGCCGATGGCGGCTGGTAGCAGTGGACGGCACCACATTCGATGTGCCCGGTACGCAGGACAACGCAGTGTTCTTCGGCCGTCCGGGATCGGGTCGCGGGCAGTAGCGTAGTGCGTATCCGCAGGTGCGCCCTTGCCGTGCTGGTGGAGTGCGGGACGCATGCGCTGTTCGTCGCGGCGATGGGACCGTGCCCGCTGCATGAACAGCGCCTGGTCCCAGCTGTGTTGGAGCGGCTCGAGCCGGGGATGTTGCTGCTGACCGACCGGAGCACATCCGTATGCAGGCGGCCGAGTTGTTCGCCCTGGAACACGACAATGCCGCCATCGCCAAGCAGTTACGTGTCAGCGTGCGGTCGGTACAGCGGTAGCGCCAGGCGTGGGAGCAGGGCGGAACGTCTGGTCACCGCTGCGACGCAGCAGCAAGGCCAACACCGCTTTCACCGACCCTGATCACCTGATGCGCGCCCTTCGGCAGGGCCTCCGCGAGATCCAGTACCGCAGCAACCTCATCGATGGATGTCTCGTTAAAACCGGCCCACCCTGACAACATCACGGCAACAACCTCAGCAGCGCCGTCTGCCCCGCGTCGTACAGGATGGTCTCCATGAGTGCCCTCTTCGGTCTCCCCGAGCCCCGTCGGGTTTTGCTCGGCGAGTACCCCCTGTGGGACGAGGCTCTTGCCCTTGTCAACCGGGACCTTTCGGTTACCTTGCCAGGCCAAGGACTTCTGCAATTGCTGGGGCTTCCCTCATGCAACGAGGGCGTGGCCGAGTACGTCTGCGTAGCCCTGGCCAACGGCGAGTGGCACGGCAACGTCGTGGATCCGGACTCGGCGGACAACCCTGTCCTCGCCCTGACGGCCATCACCGACGCCGCACAGGAAACTGTCACCGAGTGTCTCTGGCAGGCATGGCCTGTGTGCGACGAGCACGACCACGGCATGCATCCGCGTGAGGCGGAGGGGCAGCTCTCCTGGTGGTGTGCGGGCGGGAACATCCGGCGTGAACCGGCTCACATCCGGGCGGTCGTGGGCGGCCTCGCCAGCCTCGTCCGCCCACGCCAGCCCGACCGCAATCGGCGTGACGGCTGATTGCCTGCTTCACCACAGCTGCAGCGAGGTCCGGGCCCGGAGACGTTCACGCCGCACGTGTACGGCGGCGAGCGGCACCTGCGGCACCCGCAGATATCCGGCCTGCCCCGGTTGGACACCCTCGTCACTGCGGCCGCCGCCACCTTCCGAACGGGCCGCCCTTACCCCTGAAGAGCGCGCGGTCACGCTACCCCAGGAGGCTGGCAGTCTCGGGCGAGTGCACCCTCAGGACAACACCACGCCAGCCGCCTCCGGCGCCCCATATGCCCGTACGGCGGTAAGGAATCCGACAAGGTGACTTCCGGCAGGACAACTTGGCTAGTGCTGTGACTACATGGGTTCGCCGACTTGGCGGTCATGGCGATGGGGTGTGTGGTGATGTCCGGTCTGACCGCTGGAGGCGTGTAAGTCTGGAGGGCGGAGGGGAGGGGGAGGGAGGTAGTCGCGGATCGCTCGGTGCCGTGCTCGTTCCGGCTCAAGCAACCTTCGCAAGCGCCGGGCAGTCCTACCAGATGCCGAGGTCGAGGCAGTGCGCTTGCCGACACGCCGGCATACGGACAGATGACGACTTGCCGAGTGCCTGAGTGAGGGTGGAGATGACGAATCCGAACACCGTGGTGACGTGGGTCGACGTACGCGAAAGACTGCCTCAGAGCGGTACACCGGTGGCAGCAGCGATCACTGGCCGGTATCCGGCTGACAGCGCCACTGAGTCCGATACGGCGTTGGGTGAGGAATTTTGGCTAGTGAGGCCGATGTACTTCACGACTCTGCACTGGAGTGAGGACGGGGCAGAGCACAGAGACTGCTTCGTCGACTCCGACGGGATTGTGCGTTTGCCCTACGGCCTTAACAGTGCTGAAACTGTGACTCACTGGGCTGAGCTGCCCACCCTGCCAGGCGGGATGACGCACCTCGTTCTTGGGGAAGACGTGCAGTCAGCTCTCCGGAACGCGTGGGACGCTCGTCCCATCACCTGACCCACAGCCTGCTCGGACACTTGGCGCGAGTGCCTACTAGCCGGTCGGTCCAACTTGTGCTGTGGCCGGGTAGGTTTGACGGGGTGTTCAGGCTGAGGTTTTGAGGGGGCGTCCGCTCCAGTGGATACCTTTCTCGCTTCAGATGCGGGCGCGTTCCTTGCGTTCGGCGGCAGGACGTTGCGGTGGCCGGGCGGTGGCGTTGCACCAGCGCGGGTAGACCTGCAGGGCTCTTGTCTTCACAGTGTAATTGGGGTGGTTCGAGTTGGCGATGGTGAACTGTCGCAGCGGGCCGAAGTGCGCTTCGATCGGGTTCGCCCACGAGGCGTAGGTCGGGGTGAAGCACAACTCGACTCTGTGCTTCTTCGCCCGGCGGCGGATGTGCCACAGCAGCCGGACAGCCATGAGCCATGCTCCTCCGCCGGCCGCCCCCAAGCACAAGCCCAGGACAACAGGGGTGGCTGAGTTTCGGGCACCTACACGCCACAGTGGAGGAACTGCCGTCTGCGTCAGAAGAACCGCCGGATGCTGCAACCCCGCGCCGGGCACCCGCAATGCCCTCATGAGCAAACTGTCGAACCGCCGGATTGACTCCCACGCCAGCCAGGGTGCCGGGCGGTTCTTCCACGTGGTACCGGCCCACCAGTTTGAAACACACAGGGGCACCCGGCGCCGACCGCGTCCGCTCGTGGTGCCGCGCCCCGCCGTACGATCCGAGGGGTGCGCCCGCATGACGGTGGGAGCCGCAGTAGCCGGTCAGCATGTTAAGTCAGTTCGGTGAGCAGGCCGCCCAACCGCTGTGGCATCGACCAGAACGGCGAGTGGCCGGCGTCGAGTTCCTGAACGTCGGCCCCGAGCACGTCTCGGGCAACGGCCGCATTCCACTCGCCGTCCACCGCTCGGTCCTGGCGGCATGACACGTAGGTGGTTGGCACGCGACGCTCTGGCAGGGCGGGACAGGTCTGTTGGTAGATCATGCTCGCGTCCGAGCGCAGTTGGGCGACGGCGTCCGCGGAATCGGCTGGGGTGCAGTCGTGGTAGAAGATCTCGGTCGCGTCGGCGGGGGGCAGGGTTGATCGGCCTAGCTCGTCGTACTTCATCCGGGCGAGGAGTCCTCGCGTCGGTTCGGGAAACGGCTCTAGTCCGTTGGCCTGCCAGGCAACCTCGGGCCGCGGTACCAGGGCCGCGAGCAGGACGAGGGAGCTGACGGCGGGGTTGCCTGTCGCCAGCGGTGCCACCAGTCCGCTCATGGAGTGCGCGACGAGAACGACCTCGGATCGGGACTCGAGTCCATCCTCGATGGAGGCGAGGTACTCGGCCCGCCCGGCCCCGGCGGCATCGGACGGCAGCTCCGGCGTCACCACCTGGTGACCGCGCGCGGTCAGGTACTCGCTCACCCGTTCCCAGCACCAGGCACCGTGCCAGGCGCCGTGTACGAGCACGAACGTTCCCATGATCGGTTTCCCTTCCTGGGCGTCGTCAGGATGGGCATATCGGCCTTCCGCGGCGACTCTAAACCCTGTCCTGCTCGGCCCGCAGCCATGCGGCCCGGCGGCCCGCGCTGTCGTCCAGTGGCACGAGTTGGTTGCGTGCGCGGTGAGGTCGGTGGCCGTTGAAGTGACGGGCGTAGTGTGCCAGCGCAGCACCGTGTCCGGACGCACCAGCAGCCGCAACCTACACAGGACCTCCAGCGGCAGCCGATGCAGCAGCGCCGCCAGGAACGCCCGATCGCTCGCGGTGAATCTGACCTTCCCCTTGCCGAGTTGACGCTCCAGCACCATTATCTGATGGCGGAGAGCCAGGATCTCAACGTCGTTTGACCACGCTGAGTAATTCGCCACCAGGGTCGCGCAGGTGCGCTGGCTCATGATGCCGACTCTGCCCGCCCTGGCGGGTCGCCCCTCGTCGCGTTCCTTGTCCGTAGCGAAGGGCGACCCGAGCACGTGGGACGGGCGAGATCGCCTCAGACGGTGCCGAGCGCGCTGCGCAGGGTGCCGATGGCCTGGGCGATGGCGGCCTCGGCGGCATGGGTCTCGCGCAGGGCGTTGAGCATCACGAAGTCGTGGATGATGCCCTGGTAGCGGGTGGCGACGACGGGCACCCCGGCAGCGCGGAGCTTGTTCGCGTACGCCTCGCCCTCGTCGCGCAGGACGTCGGCCTCGGCGGTGATCACCAGGGCCGGGGGCAGGCCGGTGAGCTGTTCGGTGGTGGCGCGCAGCGGCGAGGCGGTGAGCTGGGCCCGTTCGGTCTCGTCGGTGGTGTACTGGTCCCAGAACCACTGCATGCCGTCGCGGCGCAGGAAGTAGCCTTCGGCGAACTGGTGGTAGGAACCGGTGTCGAAGGCGGCATCGGTGACCGGGTAGAACAGCACCTGCTGACGCAGGTTCAGACCGCCGCGTTCCTTGGCCATCAGGGTCAGGGCGGCGCTCATGTTGCCGCCGACGGAGTCCCCGGCCACCGCGATCCGGGTGCCGTCCAGGCCTTTGGCGGCGCCGTCGGTGACCACCCAGCGGGCGATGGTCCAGCTCTGCTCGATGGCTACCGGGTAGCGGTGCTCGGGGGAGAGGTCGTACTCGGGGAAGACGACCGCCGCCCGCGCGCCGACGGCCAGCTCCCGCACCAGCCGGTCGTGGGTGTGCGCGTTGCCGAACACCCAGCCCGCGCCGTGGATGTAGAGGATCACGGGCAGCGGGCCCTCGGCACCCGCAGGGCGCACGAGGCGGGCACGGACCTCGCCGGTCGGGCCGCCGGGGACGGTCACCCACTCCTCGTCGACCGCGAGCTTGGTGATCTCCCCGGATTGCACCTCGTCGACGGCCTTACGGCCCTCGGTCGGCGGGATCTGGAACAGGAACGGCGGCTTGGCGGTCACCTCGGCGAACGCGGCCGCGGCGGGTTCCAGGACCGGACGAGCACTCTTCTCAGTCATGTCGAGCTCCCCAGATTGGCGTCGGGGCAGGGCGGCCCCGACGTTCGTCGTGCCCGCCGTCCGGAAGGCACACCAGAAAACTAGCGCTCGATTAAGTCGTGTGCAACTTTATCGAGCACGCTATGGTTGCGGGCGCTTCGAACGGTAGGGTGGTAGCCGGGGAACCGGCAGGGCGGAAAGCCGGAGATCTGGCAGGCGGAACAGCCGAACAGGCGAAGTAGAGGGCGAGGACCATGGAAGAAGCAGTGGCCGGGAACCCGGAACGGGGCTCGCTCCTGCTGAAGGACCAGCTCTGCTTCGCCCTCTATGCGGCCTCGCGTGCGGTCACGGTGCGCTACCGGCCCCTGCTGGACGAACTCGGACTGACCTACCCCCAGTACCTGGTGATGCTCGCCCTCTGGGAGCAGGACTCCGTCTCCGTACGCGACCTGGGCACCGCGCTCAAGCTGGAGTCCAGCACCCTCTCCCCCCTCCTCAAGCGACTCGAAGCAAACGGGCTGATCCTTCGTGAGCGGCGTGCGGACGACGAGCGCTCCGTCGCCATCCGTCTCACCGAGGCGGGTGCGGACCTTCGAAAGAAGGCGCGCACCGTCCCGCTCGCCATCGGTGACGCCATGAACCTGACCCCGGAGCAGGACGCCACCGCCAAACAACTGCTCCGTCTGATCACGGCGAACGTCACCCACGAGTGAGTGCTGTCCTCGACATCAACGGATGAGCCGGCGGCTCACGGTGCGGGCGTCGACTGTGCGGGTGCCGACTAATCATCCGGCCTGGTCAAGCGGCATGTCGGTACTCGTGAAGGGTTCCGCCGAGTTGGTCTCGACGGCGGACGTCCAGGTGTCTGATGTGCGCTGGCACATTGATCGGTTTGGGCAGTGGGCGAAGCGGCGCGGCTTGCGTCAGCGTTCGGTGCGGTCGGTGCTCGTTGTAGAAGCTTTCGAACTCGCGGAGCGCGTACAGCAGGTGGCTCTGGTTCCAGATCAAGGTGCGGTCGAGGAGTTCGCGCTGGCAGGTCTGTATCCAGCGCTCCATGAGGGAGTTCATCCGGGGTATCTGGATGCCGGTGGTGACGACCTTCAGCCCGGCGTCGGCCAGCAGTGCGTCGAAGGCGGCGGTGAACTTCGAGTCTCGGTCTCGGATGAGGAACTTGGCCCTGCTGCCCGCGTCCTCCAGATCCATGAGGAGATTGCGGCTGAGCTGCACGATTCACTCCGCCGTCGGGTGGGCCGTTGCGCCCGGAATCCGGACGCGCCTCGTGGAGTGCCCGATGACGGCGAAGACGTACAGGCGCGCCCCGGTCAGCGTGCGGGTCTCGAAGAGATCGCAGGCGAGCAGCGCGGCAGCCTGGCTGCGCAGGAAGTCGATCCAGGTCGTGCTCTGCCGTTCGGGCGCGGGTGGGATGCCGTGCTCGCGGAGGATCTCCCAGACGGTCGAAGCGGCGCCCCTGATGCCGAGGGCCGTGAGCTCGCCGTGGATCCGGCGATATCCCCACGAGCTGTTCTCGCGTGCCAGGTGTAGAACCGGGGCGCGGATGGAGCGAACGGTGGGCGGACGCCCGCGGCGCTTGGGCACGCAGGTCGCAGCGCGGCGTCTCTTGAGCATGCTGCGGTGCCACCGCATGATCGTGTCCGGGCGTACCAGCAGCAGGAGTTGGCGCAGCTTCTCCGTCGGGAGGTGGTGGAGCAGGCCGGCGAGGACAGCGCGGTCGGTGTCGGTGAACGTGGGCTTGGCGACCTGGCGTTGCAGGACGAGTAGTTGGTGCCGCAGGGCAAGGATCTCGATGTTTTGTTGTGGTCGCTCATCGGCAGGAGACGTAGCAGGGTGAAGATGTTGGTAGCGGCGCGAGGGTGAGGCCGTGGCGCAGGGGGAAGCCGCGGTTGGGTCGTCCGTGGTTGGGGACGTGGGGGTCTTCGTGCATCTGGCGGCCGATGCCGTGGCCGCCGAAGTCGGTGGGCATGCCGCAGTCGGCCTTGCGGGCGACCGTGCTGATGGCATGGGAGATGTCGTCGATCCGGTGGCCGACGGTGGCGGCGGCGATGCCGGCGTCCAGGGCCTGCTGGGTGGCGGCGATGAGTTCGAGGTCGGCGGGGCGAGGGGTGCCGACGGTGAAGCTGATCGCGGCGTCGCCGGTCCAGCCGTCGAGTTCGGCTCCGCAGTCGATGCTGACCAGGTCGCCGTCGCGCAGGCGGTAGTCGTCGGGGATGCCGTGCGAGACGGCGTCGTTGACGGAGGCGCAGAGCACGGCGGGGAAGGGGGTGGGGGCGAAGGCGGGCTGGTAGCCCAGGAAGGGAGAACGTGCTCCGGCCTTGGTGAGAACGGTACGGGCGGCTTCGTCGAGTTCGCGCAGGCGAACTCCCACAGCTGCCGCCGTGCGGCCGGCTGCGAGTGCGTGGGCCACGACGCGTCCAGCTTCTCGCATCGCCTCCCGTGCCGTGTCGGTCTTGATCTCCACCATGTGTCGTGACTCCATGCCATGCGACGCTACCCAATACTTATACCGGTATTAGTATCACGGATATGGTGAGAGTTCCTTTGAGTCCGCAAGAGCGGCAACGCGGAGAGCGCTTCGGGATCCTGCTTCGCCAGGCCCGCGGTGACCGCAGCATGGTCGACGTGGCAGCAGCCGCCGGGGTGTCCGCTGAAACCCTCCGCAAGATCGAGACCGGCCGAGCCCCGACCCCGGCCTTCTTCACCGTGGCAGCCCTGGCCCGCGCCCTGAATCTGTCACTCGATGACCTGGCCGCCGCCTGCGCGGAAGACGCCGAAGGCGGCGAGCAGGCCATGTCGGCGTGACCGTCAGGCGCCGACTGACGGGGAGAGCAGGGCGACGCGGACGACGTCCGCGAAGAGGGCAGGATCGAGGGCGCCGGGGTGGACAGGGCCGATGGTCGGCACGTACGGCACAGGCGTCACGGGCAGGAGCCAGTCCCGCGTCAGTTGCACGGGAATCACGCTACTCGGCCGGCGCATCGGGCTCAGGCCCCGGCGCGAACGCACCGGGGCCTGAGCCGTATTGACCGGATCGTGATCAGTGGGGGGTTGTCGTCGCCCGCATTGCACGAGCACTTGACGCTGTCCATCACCGTGTCCAGATCCGCGACGGACGCGATCGCGGTGACCGGCGGTGCGGCGGCCTCGACCGGGCCGGTCACGTACGGCAGCTCATCCGGAAGCGGACGCTTCGGAGAGATCTCGACAGCTACAGCGGTCATGTCAACCTGCTTTCTTCATCCCGTGCTGGCAGTAACTTGCGAGCGGTGCCTTCGCCTCCTGGTAGTGCTTGGCCAGGGGCCTGCACACCGTGCAAGACCCGGAAAGCCGGCAGCCGGAGCGTCCACCGGTGCGAAGCATGAGGAGGTCCGCGATCTCGCCAAGGTGGGAAAGGCCTTCGATCCCCTCGGTGGGGAGGCTGATCTGGTCGTCGCGGCCCATCTTGCCGATGGACACCAGCCCGTGCGGGTCGGTGTGGAAGAAGGTGTGGCCCGCATTGCAGCCGGTGAACGGCTTGCGCATCCCCAGGTGATCTTTCGACCAGTGCGTGGGAATCGACCTGCCCGGCGGCGGCATCGCCGTGCGCGACTCCAAGAGGCCCCACCGGCCCGAACTGTGCTACAGCGGAAGAATGGAACGCCTTCCGCCAAGGCGTCCGGCCTGCTCTAGCAGAAGCACGCACACCGCAGGGGCCGCCTCCCCCTCAGTCCTCAGCGGGGGAAGACGGCCCTTTGACGTACAGCCGTACCCATACAGCAACAACGCCTACCCCTTCACGGAAGACGCGCGGTCAAGATGGCCTCGGCCACGGTGGACGGCCTTTGTGGTGGGGATGCTCCGGGTGGCGGAAAACCGGCCACGGGCTGTGGGCCGAGGTGGTACTACGGGACGCGGTCGGCACCGGACGGCGGTGCTCCGGCGAGGTTAGGGGGTGGCCTGAGGTGACCTCGGCCTTACGGACGTTCACCCGGCTGGTCACGGTGGTCGCGGTTGTCATGGCCTACGTGGCGCTGCACTTGGCGATTACCGCGGGCATGGATCTGCGAGCCCGCGACCGCTTTCGCGAGGCCCCGACGCGGGCCGCCGCCTTCGTCGCCGCGCTCGACCGCTATGCCGGTGGGGACGTGTCCGCGCGCGCTGAGATCGGTGAGGTCGACGCATGGTTCGAGGAGAACGCCCCCTCGGGGGCAAGCCGGTCTGCGGTCTCCTCCGCCACCGGCGACGTCCAGGAGGGCAGGGTCTCCCTCGCCCGCGAGCGTGTCGCCGGGCTAGCGGTACAGGTCGAGCAGGAACAGGCGGGGCTCGACCGGGATCTCAACTCGTCGGACACGGTCGCGCTGTGGTTGGCGGTGACCGCTGGGGTACTCGTCGTGCCGGCGCTGCGGCTGCGGCGTCGCCGCCGGTCAGGCGCCGCGGACGTCGTCGAGGTGGTCGGCCAGTTCGCCCCGCGTCAGCCATGGTGGCGGCGGCCGGTGTTCCTGGCGGCCAGCGGCGTCGGATACGGGCTGTTCACGGCGGGGTTCTTAGCAGTCAGTACGGCCCAACGACAGGGCTACAAAATGACGCTGGCGGCGCAAGTGCTCCTGCTGCCTTGCGGGCTGGCCGCACTGGGGGCCGGAATCCTGGTTCTGCGCTACACCCGCCCGCGCTCGGCAGGCGGCGCGGTCCAGGCCCTGCTGGCCGACGGCCGCAGGCCCGTGCTCTACCTGCGCAGCTTCAACGATGACGACTCCGCAGCCCGGGTCGACGACGTGGCGGCGGTCAACATCCACTCGCGGGAGGAGCAGCTGGCGGGGGCGTTGGGCACCCTCGGCCCCGTGATCGCGGTGGGCAGACCCGGGGAACCACTGCCGCGCTTGGGGGCGGCGCGGTTCTACCTGCCGCTCGATGACTGGCAGCCCGTGGTCCTCAGGTTGATGGAGCTGTCCCAGCTCATCGTGTTGCGCCTGGGCTTGGGCGAGGGTCTGTGGTGGGAGGTCGAGCAGGCCCGCGCAACCCAGCCCGCGCGGAAGCTCGTCCTGCTGGCGCCAGGCCAGCTACCGGGCGTGGCTGAGCGGTTGGACGAGGTCCTGCCCGCGCCGTCTCGACTGGACAAGGTGATCGCGGGCGACTCCTGGATCTCCGCCGTCATCGTCTTCGACCCCGAGTGGACGCCCCAAGTGCACCCGGTGGGGACCGTGCCCGGCGCCACGCCCCGGCGAGGCAGGCTCGCGCGCGTTGCGGCCCGCGTTAAAGCATCCGGTCTGGCGTCGATGACCACGTACGCGCCCACGCACCACGTGGTCCGCGCCATGAAGGCCGCACTGGCGTCGGTGGGGGTCCGCAAACGGACGATGGTCTTGCGGGGCAACTTGGCCACGCAGGCGGCGCTGTGGAGAGGCATCCTGCTGCTCACGGCCCTGGGCCTGCTGGGCTGGCTTGTGTTCAGGGCACTGCAGCTGTTCGGCGCCTGGTAGCGCCACACTGTGGCTGGAGCCGAGTCGGCCCGGGCTGCCGTCGCAGGGCGTGGCAGCCCACAAGACGCACCAAGAAACTGAAACCCGGACATGTCAACGCGCCGCAGTGGGTAGCATCCTGCCCAACGATTGTTCAGCAGTTTCAGGGGGGGCTAATGGACAGTCCGCAGCAGGGCACGCCGACGAGCGCGAGTCCAGTTGGCATGCAGCCACACAGGCCGGTGACCGGCGCAGCCACCGCCGCGACCATGCTGATCTCGTTAGAACTCGTGCGAGAGATATTAGTGTCGGTGCAAAACTGGCGCGACTACGTCGTCGTCCACGACTACCTGACCGGGGCAGCGACGAAAGCGGACCTGGAGTCCGCCGACTCCGGTGCCCTCACTGTGTTGGCGTCAACAGGGCTGATGTTCCTGATATCGCTCGCGGCCGGCGTGGCGTTCCTCATCTGGCTGTGGCGGGCGCGGATCAACGCCGAGCTGATGAGCGGTGCCGCCGCGCACCGCCGGGGCCGGGCCTGGGTAGTCGCCGCCTGGATCACACCGGTGGCCAACCTGTGGTACCCGTACCAGATCGTCTCAGACATCTGGCAGGCCAGCGCCCCCCGGCGACCTGTCCCCGTCACCCTGATCAACGCCTGGTGGGCGTCATTCGTGGCCGCCGTGCTCGTAAGGCCGATCCAATGGCGAATGGCCTCGCAGGAGGCCACCGAGCACGACGTGCTGGCAAACGCGAACCTGTCCACCCTGCTCACGGCGCTCTACCTGGTCGCCGGCGTGCTGATCATCCTCATCATCAGGCGAAACACCGCGTGGCAGACCCACAGGCTTGCCCAGGACGCGGTGTGAGGGAACGGGGCGCGCGCACCGCTGTGAACGCGGCGGCCCAGGCGCCCCGTGGTCGTCGCTCGCCGATGCGCACGACCCGCCGGGGTTTGGAACTCGAGGGTGGCCTGCTCGCTAGCCCAGTGCCCCGTCGCCGGGATATGGCTGTGCCCGCTGGGACCCCGCGCAGCTGATCAGCGCGGCGAACCCAGTGACGTAGGCCGCGTCGGCCCTCGCCCAGCGCCCAGTGCAGCCCTGCGGGTCCTGCTGACCTTGGAGCGCGAAACGCCCCCTGGGATGTCGGTGTGAGGACTGTCCCGGCATGATGCCCGCATGGATGACATCCGGGAATCGCTTTGGAACCGCGCCGTCGACCAGTCCGACTACGGAAACACTGCCAACTACCAGAGCGCGGTGTTCGAGCAGTACAAGCTCTGCGTCGAGATGGCTGACCGGGTGAGCGCCCGGCGGAACTTGTCGAACACGTTCTTCCTCACCCTCAACAGCGCCATCGTCACCGTCCTGACCACCACGCTGCATGACGTGCGCAGCCCAGTGTCCGTCTGGCTGTTGCTTCCCGGGCTCGTGATCATCATCTCCATGTGCGCTGCCTGGTACGTCCTCGTTCGCTCGTACCGTCAGCTCAACGGGGCCAAATTCGCCGTCATCGGCGCACTTGAGGAACGGCTTCCCGCCTACGCCTACTCCCTCGCGGAATGGAAGGCGCTCGGAGAAGGGCGCGACTGGCGTCGCTACCTTCCCTTGACCCACGTCGAGCAGTGGGTACCCGTCATCTTCGCCGTCGCCTACCTTCTCGGCTTCTTCGCGATCGTTTTGTAATTTGGGCCGTCGACCGTTGTGTTGGTCGGCCTGAGCATTGTCCAGGCCCAGCTCACAGTAGGGCCGGACGTGGGTCCAGAACAGCGGGGTCAGGCCGCGCCGGTCGGCCGGGACGAGCAGGCCAGACCAGGCTGGCTCAGCCAGGACCGCCCACGCCCCGGCCCGCAACCGGCACCGCGACGCCACCGCCTGGTCCAAGCGCGCGGTACGCGCCATCGTGACCAACCCCCGCTACACCGGCCACGAAGTGTGGAACAAACAACGCAAAGAAGAAGTCCTCCTCGACATCGAGGACGTCACCCTCGGCCACCGCACCAAAACTGACCCGGAACAACCCGACCAGTGGATCTGGTCCGCCACCCCTGTCCACGAACCCCTCATCAGCCACGAGGAGTTCACCGCCGCCCAAGCCGGGATCCACACCCGCCGCCAGACCCAGCCCGCCGAACGAAGCCCCTGCACCACCAGCGCCGCCCTCGACGCCGGATCCGACCCCACCCTCGTCACCGGCTGGTTCACTCAGACAACCGCCGAGATAACCGCCGCCCAGCAGCAACTCGCCGCCCTCGCCTCCGCCACCCACGCCGTGCTCACCGCACAACAGATCCACGACATGATCACGGCCCTGGGCGACATGACCGACCGGCTGCTGGCTGCCGAGCCACAGCGGAAGGGCCCGATCTATGAAGAGTTCGGATTCCAACTGGAGTACCACGGCAAACGCGGGTAGTGACCGTTGAGTCACAACCCGCGCCTGACGTGTACGTAAGAAAGTGTCCGAGGTCCGACACGACCACTACGCCGACCTGTTGGCGCGGCAGACGCGGCTGGTGGTGGGGTAGCTGGCGCGCCGAGAGGTCTCAGCGACTGTCGCCACCTGCGGTCTGTGGCCACACCCCCAAAACGGCCGTGCACAGGTTGGTGCCGCGGGGGACCCCAATTGCCTACTGGGGCGGCTAGGGGTTGGCCCGAAGGTGGACCGCCCATAATCTCTCCGGAGAGGTTGACCAATTCGGTCGACGGATACCGGCTCTCCCGTTGGGGATCCGTAAAGTGTTTTCCTGTCAGATGCTGCGAGATCGGAGGCCGCAGCCGTCGGCGCCGTCCTCGTGCAGGGCGTGCTCAATCAGATGAAGACTGGTGGCAGGTGTTAGCGAATATGCAATCGGATTCGATTGCTGTGTTCGGTGCAGGGGTCATGGGCCGCAGCATCACCGCACTGGCGCTGGGCCGCGGGGTGGACGTCGTACTGGTTGACGTCTCGGACGATGTACTGCGGGACGCCCGAGCGGAAATCACGCAGCAAATGCGGCACGGGCAACTCATGGGCGCCTTCCCGGCCGGCCAGACCCCCGGAACGTTGACGACAACGCTGTTGAGTAAGGACGCTGCGGATGCCGCCGTGGTGATCGAGGCGATTACCGAGGACGCCTCGCTCAAGGCGCAGGTCATGGCGGAGATCTCCGGCGCGGTTCCCGCCGGCATCCCGCTGATCACCAACACATCCGGTATCCCCATCGCCGAACTGGCGAAGTCGGTGCAACGACCCGCGGAACTGGCCGGGGTGCACTTCATGAATCCGGCCTATCTCATCGAGATGGTCGAGGTGGTCCGCGGCCCGCAGACCGGCGACGACGCCATGGCCGCCGTCCTTTCCTTTCTGGAGCGGCTGGGAAAGAAAACGGTCGTCGTTCGCGACGCGCCGGGATTCGTCACCAGCAGGCTGCTGCATCCCATGATCAACGAAGCGGCGAGAATCGTGGCCGAGGGCACCGCGAGCGTCGAGTCCGTGGACCGGCTGATGCACGGATGCCTCGGTCATCCGACCGGTCCGCTGCGCACCGCCGATCTGATCGGACTCGACAATCTCGCGGACGCTCTTCGGCTTCTCGCCGAGCGGACCGGAAATTCCACCTTCGAGCCCTGCGAACTCCTTGTGGAAAAGGTGCGCCGCGGTGATCTGGGGCGCAAGACAGGGCGCGGTTTCTACGATTACGGAGAGGTGCTTTCGTGAGCCAGGACCTGGCAACAACCGCCGAGGGGATCGAGCAGGCGGTCACGGCATTCGTCTCGAAGCGGGTCGGCGCGGACGTCCCCGCCGACCAGGACCTCTTCGAGTCCGGGCTGGTGTCCTCGCTGTTCGCGATGGAGCTCGTCGTCCACCTGGAGCAGGCGTTCTCCGTGCAGATCCTGGGGGACGACCTCAAGCGGGACAACTTCCGCTCCGTCCAGGCCATGACCGCCCTCGTGCTGCGGTTGAACGGTGCCGAGCAGCCCGCCGATGCCTGAACTGCCCGCAGACGCCCGTGAGTTCGTCGACGACCTGGTCGGTGACCGGGCCGCCGAGTGGGACCTGGCAGGCCTGATTCCCGACGACGTCCTGCGCTCACTGGCGACCCGCGGCCTGCTGTGCGCGGAGGTGCCGCAGGCCTCCGGTGGCCTCGGGGTGAGCAGCGCGGCGAACGGCGAGTTCACCGCGTACGTCGGCAGCCGGTGCAGCTCGCTGCGGAGCGTGATGACCTCGCAGGGCATGGCCGCGTGGACGATCCAGCGCCTGGGCAATCCGCAGCAGCACGCGGAGTACCTGCCGAAACTGGCCGGTGGCCAACTCGCCGCCGTCGCGTTCAGCGAGCCGGCGGCGGGCAGCGATCTGTCGGCGATGACCACCACCATCGAACCCGACGGTGACGCCGTCGTAGTCCGCGGACAGAAGGTCTGGACGACCGCCGCCCACTACGCCGACATGATCGTCGTCGTCGGGCGCTACGGCTCCGGGGCGGCCGCTGTCGTGGTGCCGGCGTCGGCTCCGGGCGTCACCGTGACCAGGGTCCCGCGGCCGTCCGGCTGCCGGGCGGCGGGCCACGCGGACGTACGACTCGACGACGTGCGGCTGCCGGCCAGTGCGGTACTCGGCGGCGGGCAGCCGTTGATGCTCCTGGTGACGACCGCGCTGGCGTACGGGCGTCTCTCGGTCGCCTGGGGCTGCGTGGGCATCCTCCGGGCCTGTCTCGACGCCGCCCGTCATCACGCCCGGGCCCGGCAGCAGTTCGGCAGACCCCTCGCCCAACACCAGCTCGTCGGCCGCCACTTGGCGAACCTGCTGACCGGTGAGCAGATCGCCACCCGGATGTGCGAACACGCCAGCCGGTGCTGGGACAGCGGCTCTCCCGACATGGTCGTCGCCTCCGTCCTCGCCAAGCAGGTGAGCGCCGTCCAGGCCGCGCAGGGCGCTGCCGCGGCCGTGCAGGTCCTGGGTTCGGCGGCCGCCCACGAGGGCCATGCGGTCGAGCGCGCGTACCGCGACGCGAAACTCATGGAGCTCATCGAGGGCAGTACGGAGATCTGCCAGCTGATCCTTTCCGACCACGCGGTGTCCATGACGGCGAGATGAGACGGCGACATGAGTCAAGGAGAAGCAGTGGCTGAACAGACCTCGATCGTGAAGTGCCTGGTGTGGGACCTCGACAACACCCTCTGGCAGGGCACGCTGCTGGAGGACGGCGATGTGAAGCTCCCCGACTCCGTCAGCGAGCTCATCACCGAGCTGGACAGCCGCGGCATCCTCCAGTCGGTCGCCAGCAAGAACGACCACGACCAGGCGTGGAAGCAGCTGGAGGCGCTGGGCGTCGCCGAGTACTTCGTCCTGCCGCGCATCGGCTGGGGCCCGAAGTCGGACTCGGTGCGGGAGATCGCCGACGAGCTCAACTTCGCGCTCGACACCATCGCCTTCGTCGACGACCAGCCGGCGGAGCGGGCAGAAGTCGAGTTCCATCTGCCGGAGGTCCGCTGCTACGACGCCGAGCGGTTGCCCGAGTTCGCCGCTCTGCCGGAGTTCAGCCCGGCGACGGTGACGGTGGACTCGCGCCGCCGCCGGCAGATGTACCAGGCCGGATTCCTGCGGAAGTCGGCCGAGGCGGAGTTCCAGGGGCCGAGCGACGACTTCCTGCGTTCCCTGGAACTGGAGATGCACATCGGACGCGCCACCGAGGACGAGTTGTCCCGCGTGGAGGAGCTGACGCTGCGCACCAGCCAGATGAACGCCACAGGAGTGCACTACTCCATCTCCGATCTGCGCACGCTGCTGGCCGATCCACGGCACGAGGTCCTGGTGACCATGCTCACCGACCGGTTCGGGCCGCACGGCGCGGTCGGCCTCCAACTGCTGGAGAAGCACGCGGGCGTCTGGAATCTGAAGCTGCTGGCCACGTCGTGCCGCGTGGTGTCGTTCGGCGCCGGTTCGGTGATCCTCGGCTGGCTTGCCGACCAGGCCGCCCACGCGGGCGTCCACCTGGTCGCCGACTTCCGGCGCACCGAGCGCAACCGGATGATGGAGATCGCCTACCGCCTCGCCGGCTTCACCGACGAGCCCTGCGACTGCCGGGCCGGGCTGCCCGCGCCCGCTCAGGAAGACATCCAGCGGCTGCATCTGCTTCCGGCGCCTTGCGCCCCGCCGCCCACGATGAAGCTGCACACCGTCAGTCTTCAGGGCGCCTGAGCGCGGGCGCGCCCCTGACCCGGTCCGATCAGAGAAGATGGATGACGCATGGCGAACCAGCTAGGCCTGTCGGCCGGGCTCTCGGAGTACATCCGGGAGTCCTCCCTGCGTGAGGACGAGATCCTGCGGCAGCTGCGCGAGACGACGTCGGAACTCCCCGCGGGCAGCGCATTGCAGGTCATGCCCGAGGAGGGGCAGTTGCTGACGCTGCTGGCCGGTCTCACCCCGGCCCGCAGGATCCTCGAGATCGGTACGTACACCGGGTACAGCACCCTGTGCCTGGCCCGCGCGCTCGCGCCCGGCGGACGGCTGGTCACCTGCGACATCACCGACCGCTGGCCGCAGATCGGCGCCGAGTACTGGACCAAGGCGGGCGTCGACGGGCAGATCGATCTGCGCATCGGTGACGCGGCGGACACCCTCAAGGCCCTCGTCGCGGACGAGGGCCCCGGCACGTTCGACTTCGTCTTCATCGACGCCGACAAGCAGCGCTACCCGGACTACTACGAGTCGGCGCTGACTCTCGTCGGCGACCACGGCCTGATCGTGGTCGACAACACCCTGTTCTTCGGCAAGGTCGTGGACCCCGACGCCCAGGACCCGGACACCACCGCGATCCGCGCGTTCAACACGCTGGTCCGCGACGACCCGCGGGTGGAGATGTCCCTGGTCCCCATGGCGGACGGCATCACGCTGATCCGGAAGAAGCAGCGGACGGAGGAGTGAACGGCCGGCCGGGGCCGTCCCGGTCTGCCGGACCGCCGCCTCCTCCTCCGCTCGCCGCGGGGGCCGCGCTCAGCCGACCACCGTCGGCACGTACGCGGCGTGCGCCCCGTCGGAGTAGCGGCACAGTTCGACGCCGTACACCTCGGCGGGGTAGAGCTGCTGGCCGAGGAACTCGATGACCCGGTTGAATTCCGGCGGAAATTTACTGGCCACGATGACCATACGGAGTCTGCCGACGGCGAGATTCGCTTCGAGGGTGCGAAGAAACGAGCTCTCGTCGAGAGAATAACCCATTTCCATTAGCAAATGCTCGCCAGTGCTGCTATACAGCTGCGCGGTGTACTCGAGTGACCGCTGGAGTATGTGTAGCGGCCAGTGCCGAGCCCCGCTGCCCGCATAGTCGAGTGTTTTGCCGAGGGCGTCGTTCGCATTCCACGTGTCGTGCGGCTCCACCACCTCGACGACGGTCGGCACGCCTTTGGAATCGGCGAACAGATGGGTGGCGCTGAAGGTGTAGCCGTCGGTGTCCGGCATGATATCCGCGGGATTCCTGCGGATCAGCAGCAGCCGGGAGCCCGCGTCGTGCGCGTTCGCGGCCGTGGACAGCAGGTCCGGGTAACGGACGAGGATCTCGTGCAGCGGCGGTTCGGGGTGGGCCGTCGTCGGTGTCAGGAGGGAGAGCCCCGCGCCGTTCTGCAGCACGATGCGCCGGTTCCACGCCTCGGTGCGCGGCGTCGGCGGACGCGACCCCTGCGGGCGCGCATGCCTGCCCGACGTCATCTGCCCCGGGTCCGCGGGCAGCACCGCCGGGCGCTCCAGCCAGGGGTCGATCGGGGCGACGGAGGAGTTCAGGATGAAGGCCAGCGTCTTGTACGTCCCGGTGAGGGCCAGCAGTTCGAGGAACTCCTCCTCGGCGTAGCGCTCGGCGAGTTGCTTCCAGGTGCTGTCCGAGATCACGGATCTGGTGTGGAGCTCGTCGACGGCTACGAGGAGGGCGGCCTCGAAGAGTGTCCACTCGGAGGTGTCCTCCGAGGCGACCCGGGCGATCTCCGTTTCGCTCAGCCCGACGAGGAGTCCCGCGGCGTGGTGGTGGGCCCAGACGTACGGGGCCTGGGAACGCCATGCCGTGCGCAGGATGACGAGTTCGCGCTCGCGTGCCGGGAGGACTTCACCGGCCACGTGCGCTATCAGCGGCTGGATCGCGGGCAGCAGCGTCGGGTGGTTGGCGATGGTCCGCTGGACGTTCGGCGGGGGTCGGTCCGCGAGGAGCCCGTTCAGCGCCTCTTTCGCCATCCGGGCATAGGCCTGACCGGCAGGTGTGACGGCGAATTCGTCCACGTCCTGCGGATCGATCCTGGGCCGCATTTCCTCACCCTCAAACTCGCTAGTGTCTGTCGGCGTCTCATGGGCGGGCGACTCGGCTGCGGAGGCCCTATTCGGCCGACGAGGCCCCAACGATAATGCAACGGGAAGGGTTTTCATGCATCGGGGCTCGGGTATAGGGGTATTCCTTGTCGGGTCGAGTAGGGGTTGTTTGCATTAGCAAAGCGCGAGATGTTGAACGAGCGCCCCGAAGAGCAAAGCGAGAGTGATTGGCGTGGCGCGGGTGCCCCTGTAATATCGCGCTTTGTTGATCACGACTCGAACGGCGGTCCGGTGCCGCCGGATTCTTGGAGAACGGGCGTGTAGCGGCACGTGCTCTCTCACTGCCGAGCCTGCTGAGACGAAGAGTTAGGGGAGCGGTACCGTGAGCCGATCCGAGCCCATGTCTGCTGAGCGCATCCGTGCGACGGACAACGCCATCGCGGTGGTGGGGGTGGCCTGCCGGCTGCCGTCCGCGGAGGATCCCGAGCGGTTCTGGCGGCTGCTGACAGGCGGGGGGAGCGCGGTGGCGCAGGTGCCGCCGGGTCGGTGGAGCAACGAGGCGGCGGCCTCCGGCAGGACCGGCCGTGGTGCCTTCCTGCGCGAAGTCGACCGTTTCGACGCCGAGTTCTTCGGGATCTCTCCGCGTGAGGCGCGGTCGATGGACCCGCAGCAGCGTCTCGCGCTGGAGCTGGGCTGGGAGGTCCTGGAGGACGCGGGCGTCCTGCCCGCCGCGGTACGGGGCAGCGACACCGGGGTGTTCGTCGGCGTGACCGCGGACGACTACAGCGCACTGGACCGGCGCAGGGGACCGGCAGCGGTCGGGCACCACACCCTCACCGGCCTGAACCGCAGCGTGATCGCGAATCGAATCTCCTACTTCCTGGGATTGCGAGGGCCGAGCCTGGTGGTGGACACCGGGCAGTCGTCGTCGCTCGTGGCGGTGCACCTGGCGTGCGAGAGCTTGCGGCGCGGGGAGTCGGCGACGGCGCTGGCCGGCGGTGTACACCTCAACCTGGTACAGGACAGCGCGGTGGCGGCGGACCAGCTCGGCGCCCTGTCCGCGGACGGCCGCTGCTTCACCTTCGACGAGCGCGCCAACGGGTACGTCCGCGGCGAGGGCGCGGGGATGGTGCTGCTCAAGCCGCTGGCCAGGGCACTGGCTGACGGCGATGAGATCTACTGCGTCATCGAGGGGAGCGCGGTCAACAACGACGGCACGGCCGAGGGTCTGACGACGCCCGATCCGCGCGGGCAGCGGGCGGTGTTGCAGGCGGCGTGCCGGCGTGCGGGCGTGGACCCGGCCGAGGTGCAGTACGTGGAGCTGCACGGGACCGGTACCCGGGTGGGTGACCCGGTGGAGGCGGCGGCGCTCGGTGCCGTCTACGGGGCGGGCCGCCCCGGGGACAGCCCGCTGCTGGTCGGTTCGGCGAAGACGAACGTGGGGCACCTGGAGGGCGCCGCGGGCATCACCGGCCTGGTGAAGGTCGTGCTGTCGCTGCGCAACGGCGAGTTGCCGGCGAGCCTGAACTTCGAACGGCCCAACCCGCGGATCCGCTTCGACGAGTGGCGCCTGGACGTGGTGACGGCGACCCGCCCCTGGCCCTACCGCGACGGCCGGGCCCTGGCCGGGGTGTCCTCGTTCGGCATGGGCGGCACCAACTGTCACCTGATCCTGTCCGCCGCCGAGTCGGCGCCCGGGAACGCGCCTGCGGCCGCGGGTGCCGATGCCGTCAGCGGCACTGCGCCGTGGCCGCTGTCGGGGCGGACCCGGGACGCCCTCCGCGCGCAGGCCGCCGACCTGGCCCGCCACATGGCGGAGAACCAGCACCTCGAACCGGTCGACGTGGGTTACTCCCTGTCGACCACCCGGACCGCTTTCGACCAGCGTGCCGTCGTCCTCGCGCCGGACCGGACGGGTGGACTGGGCGCGCTGGCGGCGCTGGCCGACGGTGAGTCAGCGCCCGGCGTGGTGCGGGGAGTCGCCGACGTCGAGGGCAAGACGGTGTTCGTCTTCCCCGGCCAGGGTTCGCAGTGGGCGGGCATGGGTGTCCGGTTGATGGCGGAGTCCCCGGTGTTCGCCGAGCGGCTGGCCGAGTGCGCTGCCGCGCTGGCGCCCCATGTGGACTGGTCGCTGCTGGAGGTGTTGCAGCAGGCCGAGGGGGCGCCGTCGCTGGAGCGAGTGGATGTGGTCCAGCCCGTCTCCTGGGCGGTGATGGTGTCCCTTGCGGCGCTGTGGCAGGCGCACGGGGTGGTCCCGGACGCGGTGGTGGGGCATTCGCAGGGGGAGATCGCGGCGGCGTGCGTGTCCGGTGCGCTGTCACTTCGGGACGCGGCGCGGGTCGTGGCGCTGCGCAGCCGGATCATCGCCCGCCGACTGGCGGGGGAGGGCGGCATGCTGTCGGTGCCGTTGCCGCAGGCCGAGGTCGAGGCGCGACTGGACCGCTGGGACGGCCGGATCTCGGTCGCCGCGGTCAACGGGCCCGGCTCGGTCGTGGTCTCCGGCGAACTGGCGGCGCTGGACGCGTTGTTCGAGGAACTCGCGGGCGCCGACGTACGGGTACGCCGTATCGCGGTGGACTACGCCTCGCACTCGGCACAGGTCGAGCAGGTGCGTGAGGAGTTGACGGCCGCGCTGGAGGGTATCGGTCCGCGCCGTACGCAGGTGCCGTTCCTCTCCACGGTGACCGGCGGGTGGCTGGACACCACCGGTATGGACGCCGGGTACTGGTACCGCAACCTGCGGCAGACCGTCGGATTCGAACCGGCGGTACGGGCGTTGCTGGGGCAGGACTACCGGTTCTTCGTCGAGGTCAGCTCCCACCCCGTGCTGACCGGCGGAATCCAGGAGGCCATCGATGCGGCCGACACCCGGGCGGTGGCCGTCGGCACGCTGCGCCGGGACCTGGGCGGGAGGGACCGGTTCCTGACCTGTCTGGCGGAGTTGTACGTCCGTGGTGTGCCGGTCGACTGGTCGCGGTCGTTCGCCGGTACCGGCGCCCGGCGGGTGGCCCTGCCGACGTACGCGTTCCAGCGGGAGCGCTACTGGCTCCCGGAGGCGGCCGACGGTGCCGCGGTGCAGGAGGCGGGCGCGGCCGCTGCGGTGGCCGGGACCGGGCCGGCCGTCGTCGTGGACGGGCACGCTGCCGGTCCGGAGCCGGTTCGCGTGGGATCCGACGCCGCGTGGACGCGCGCCGGTCTGGCGCGGCTGGTGCGTACGGAGACGGCGGTGGTGCTCGGTCACTCCTCCGCGGACCGGATGAACCCGGCGCACTCCTTCCGGGAGCTGGGCTTCGACTCGGCCATGGCGGTGGAGCTGGTGACCCGTCTGAAGGCCGCGACCGGACTGCGGATGGCCAACACCGTGCTGTTCGACCACCCCACGCCGGACCGGTTCGCGGATCATCTGGCCGCTCGGTTCACCGGCCCGGCAACCGGCGGCGTGTCGCCGGAGCCTGGTGCCGTCGAGGCGGACGAACCGGTGGTGATCGTGGGCATGGCCTGCCGCTTCCCGGGCGGGGTGACCTCGCCGGAGGAGCTGTGGGACCTGATCTCGGCCGAGACGGACGCCATCTCCGAGCTGCCCACCGGCCGTGGGTGGACATCTCAGATGGCGGCGACCGGCAGGCCGGGCGGGTTCCTGCACGACGCGGACCGTTTCGATGCGGCGTTGTTCGGGATCTCGCCGCGTGAGGCGCAGGCGATGGACCCGCAGCAGCGGCTGGCGCTGGAGGTGAGCTGGGAGGCGGTGGAGCGGGCCGAGATCGCTCCGTCGTCCCTGCACGGCAGCCGGACCGGGGTGTTCGTGGGGGCGATGGCCCAGGACTACGGTCCGCGGCTGAAGGACAGCTCCGGTGACGTGGAAGGGTATCTGCTGACCGGCACCTCGCCGAGCGTCCTTTCCGGCCGGATCGCCTACGCCCTGGGGTTGCGGGGGCCGGCGCTGACCGTGGACACGGCCTGCTCCTCGTCGCTGGTGGCGTTGCATCTCGCAGCGCAGGCGCTGCGGGCCGGCGAGTGCTCCCTGGCGCTGGCCGGTGGTGTCACCGTGATGTCCGAGCCGGGGATCTTCGTGGAGTTCGCCCGGCAGGGCGGTCTGTCGCCCGACGGCCGCTGCAAGGCGTATGCGGAGGCCGCGGACGGCACCGGATGGTCCGAGGGCGTGGGCATCCTGGTGCTGCAACGGCTCTCGGACGCGATCCGGGACGGCCACCATGTGCTCGCGGTCCTGCGCGGCTCCGCGGTCAACTCCGACGGGGCGTCGAACGGCCTGACCGCGCCGAGCGGGATCGCGCAGCGGCAGCTGATCAGCCAGGCCCTGGGCGGTGCGGGCCTGGTGCCCTCGGACGTGGACGCGGTGGAGGGGCACGGCACCGGCACCCGGCTGGGTGACCCGATCGAGGCCCAGGCGCTGCTGGCCACCTATGGGCAGGACCGGTACCGTCCGCTGCTGCTGGGGTCGCTGAAGTCCAACATCGGGCACACCCAGGCCGCCTCTGGTGTCGCGGGCGTCATCAAGATGATCCTGGCGATGCGGCACGGTGTGCTGCCTCGGACGCTGCACGTGGACGCGCCGTCGTCGCAGGTGGACTGGTCGGCCGGCGCGGTGGAGCTGCTCACCGGGTCCGTTCCGTGGCCGCAGGTCGAGCGGCCCCGCCGTGCGGGTGTGTCGTCGTTCGGGATCAGCGGCACGAACGCGCACGTGATCATCGAGCAGCCGCCGCAGGACCGGCCCGGTCGTCCCGCCGCGCCTGCACCGGCCGCGCTCCCGGCACAGGCCGGGCCCGCGGTGGTGCCGTGGCCGGTGTCGGCCCGTACCGACGCGGCGCTTGAGGCCGGGCTGGACCGGCTGGCCGCTTTCGTGGCCGAGACCGGCGCGGCGGCGCCGGACGTCGGCTACTCGCTGGCGACGACACGCTCCGAGCTGGAGTGCCGAGCGGTCCTGCTGGTCACGACGGGCAGCGCCGCCATGGACGGCACGGACGCCATGGACGGCATGGACGGCACGGACGGCACGGAGGACGGTGACTGGCAGGCCGCGCGGGTGGCCGAGGGCACCGTGGTCGGCGCCGCCGACTCCGTGGCGCTGCTGTTCGCGGGCCAGGGCGCGCAGCGGCTGGGCATGGGCCGCGACCTGTACGCCCGGTTCCCGGTGTTCGCGGCGGCGTGGGACGAGGTCTGCACGCTGCTGGACGGGCAGTTGGAGCGGTCGCTGCGCGAGGTGGTGTTCGGCGACGACGCGGAGCTGCTGAACCGTACCGAGTACGCCCAGCCCGCGCTGTTCGCGCTGGAGGTGGCCCTCTTCCGGCTGGTGGAGTCCTGGGGGGCGGTGCCCGATGTGCTGGTCGGGCACTCGGTCGGGGAGATTGCGGCGGCACACGTGGCCGGGGTGCTGTCCCTGCCGGATGCGTGCACGCTCGTCGCCGCCCGCGGACGCCTGATGCAGGCGCTGCCGGAAGGCGGCGCCATGGTCGCGCTGCGGGCCACCGAGGACGAGGTGGCGCCGCTGCTCGCCGCTTCCGGGGGCCGGGTGGGGCTGGCCGCGGTCAACGGCCCGCAGTCGGTGGTGGTCTCCGGAGAGACCGCCGTGGTCGAGGCGATCGCGGACCGATTCGCGGCCGACGGGCGCAAGGCGACGCGGTTGCAGGTCAGTCACGCGTTCCATTCCCCGCTGATGACGCCGATGCTGGACGACTTCCGCACGGTCGTCGAGAGCCTGGCTCTGGGCGAGCCGCGTATCCCGATCGTCTCGACCGTCACCGGGGAGGAGATCGACGCGGAGCGGATCCGCACCCCCGGCTACTGGGTGGAGCATGTCGGGCGGACCGTGCGGTTCGCCGACGCGGTCGCCGCGGCGGCCGCGGCCGGAGCCCGTACCTTCCTGGAACTGGGACCGGACGCGACGCTGTCCGCGCTGGCCCAGGACATCCTGATCGACGGGGCGGACGTCGAGACGGTGCCGCTGCTGGGCCGGGACCGTGGCGAGGAGTCCACGGCGGTGACGGCGGCTGCCCGGCTGTACGTCCGCGGTGTGCCGGTGCGGTGGGCCGAGTTGTTCGCCGGGACCGGCGCGCGCCGCATCGCGCTGCCGACCTACGCCTTCCAGCGCGACCGGTACTGGATCGCTTCCACGGGCTCGGCGGCCGGGGTCGTCTCGGCAGGGCTGGACCGCGCGGACCACCCGCTGCTCGGCGCGGTCGTGGAACTGCCCGACAGCGGTGGCCTGTTGTGCACCGGGCGGCTGTCGGCCACGGAGCAGCCGTGGCTGGCCGACCATGTGGTCTTCCCCGGGGCCGGGTTCGTGGAGCTGGCGGTACGGGCGGGCGGCGAGGTCGGCTGCGACGTGGTCGAGGAACTCACCCTGGCCGCCCCGCTGGTGCTGTCCGGGGCGGGCGAGAGCGGTGTGCGGATCCAGGTGGCGATCGGCGGCCCCGGCGACGGTGGTCGGCGCACGCTGGGCGTTCACGCGCGGCCCGCCGACACCTCCGACGCGCCCTGGACGCTGCACGCCACCGGCGTCCTCGCACCCGGCGCGCCCGCGGCCGAGCTTGAAGACGGGCGGGCGTGGCCGCCGGAGGGCGCGGTACCGGTCGACCTGGATGCCTTCCACGAGTCCCGGCCCGCTGCCGGATCCGTGCATGGGACGGCGCCGCAGGCTGTTCGGACGGCTTGGCGAGTGGGAGAGGAGGTGCTGGCCGAGGTCGGGCTCCCCGAGCAACTCGCCGAGGACGCCGACGCCTTCGGCCTGCATCCCGCGCTCCTGGACGCGGCGCTGAACGTGGTGTCGCTGAGCGGTCTCGACGACTCACTCCGCGGTCTGTCGCCGACGGCCTGGTCCGGAGTGAGCCTGCACGCCGTGGGCGCGTCGGTGCTGCGGGTGCGGCTGCGCAGGACGGGTGAGGACACCGTCACGCTGACCGCGGCGGACGCCGCGGGCGATCCGGTGCTCTCCGTACGCTCGTTGACGCTGCGCCCGTCGGCCGTCGACACCCCGCGGCCGGTGGGGGGTCAGCCGCTGCTGCGCCTGGACTGGCTGCCCGCCCCGGTGCTCGACACCGCCCCGGTGCTCGACACCGCCCCGGTGCCGGAAACCGGCGGGCACGACCCTGCTGCGGCCGGGGAAGCGGTGCTGGTCCCGGTCGACGTGCCTGCTGGTGTGCCGGTGCCGGAGGCGGTTCGTACCGTCACCACCTCCGTCCTCGACGTACTACGGCAGCACCTGGCCGACGAGGACGGCGACGGGAGTGGTGTCGGGCGGCCTTCCCGGCTGGTGTTCGTGACCCGCGGGGCGGTGGCCACCGCGCCTGGAACGGTGCCGGATGTGGTGGCGGCTGCGGTGTGGGGGCTGGTGCGTTCGGCCCAGCAGGAGAGCCCCGGCAGTTTCGTGCTGCTCGATGTGGACCCCGCGGATGGCGGGGATCCGGTATCGGCCGCCGCGGAGGTGCGACGCGCTGTGCTGGGCTGCGACGAGCCCCAACTGGCCCTGCGAGGCGGTGAGTTGCTCGTGCCGCGCCTAGCCCCCGTCGACCCTCCGGGCTCGTCGGCGGCGGACCCGGCAGTGCCGCACCCGGTGTGGGGCGGCGAGGGCACCGTGCTGGTCACCGGTGGTCTGGGCGGCCTGGGCGCGCTGGTTGCCCGGCACCTGGTCACCGAACACGGGGTCCGTCACCTCCTGCTGGCCGGACGCCGGGGCGCCGACACCGAGGGCGCCGGCGAACTGGTGGCCGAGCTGACCGCGCGGGGGGCGCGGGTGACCGCCGCTGCCTGCGACGTCTCCGACCGCGCGGCCCTGGCCGCCCTGCTGACGGATGTCCCGGCCGAGCACCCGCTGACCGGCATCGTGCACGCCGCCGGCGTGCTCGACGACGGCCTCATCCCGGCGCTGACCCCGGATCGGCTGGAGACGGTCTTCCGGCCGAAGCTGGACGGCGCCTGGCACCTGCACGAACTGACCCGCAATCACGACCTGACGGCGTTCGTGCTGTGCTCCTCGGCCTTCGGCATCCTGGGCAACGCAGGACAGGCCGCCTGCACCGCGGCGAACACGTTCCTGGACGCGCTGGCACAGCGGCGTGCCGCGGAAGGCCTCGTGGGCCTGTCCATCGGGTGGGGGCCGTGGCCCCAGGACGCCGGTGCGTCCGCCGGGCTGAGCGCCGCAGAGATGGGGAGGACAGCGCGGGCCGGGTTGCCGGTGTCCTCCGTCGAGCAGGGACTGGCCTGGTTCGACGCCGCGAGCGCGGCCCGCGGGGCGTCGGTGGTGGCGACACGGGTCGACCGGGCCGCTCTGCGGGCGCGCGACGAGGTCCCCGCCGTCTTCCGGAGCCTGGTCCCCGCCGCACCCGCCCGTCGCACCGCCGCCACCGACCGGGCCTCCAGCCTGCTGGCCGGGCTGACGGGCGACCAGGCCCGTGCCCGTCTGCTGGAGTTGCTGCGCGAGCAGGTAGCCGCGGTGCTGGGGCTGGCGGGCACGGCGGCGGTCGGGGCCGGGCGATCGTTCAAGGACCTGGGCTTCGACTCCCTGGCCGCCAGTCAGTTGCGGAACGCACTGCGGAAACGCACGGGCCTGCGCCTGCCGTCGACCCTGGTCTACGACCACCCGACCCCCGAAGCACTGGCCGCCCACCTGTGGACCGAGCTGGACGGCGGGACCGGCGAGCAACACCAGGGCGCCGCGCCGACCCCGGCCACGACGCGCGGCTTGGCGGCCGGGACGCCCGACGCCGAGCCGATCGCGATCATCGGAATGAGCTGCCGGTTCCCCGGCCGGGTGGGTTCGCCCGAGGAGCTGTGGGAGCTGCTGGTGGCGGGCACGGACGCCGTCTCCCCGCTGCCCGCCGACCGCGGCTGGGACCCGGATGTGTACCACCCCGACCCGGAGCGGGCCGGCAAGACCTCCGCGAGGGCGGGGGGCTTCCTCGAAGGGGCTGCCGAGTTCGATGCGGGATTCTTCGGGATCTCCCCGCGTGAGGCGGCTGCGATGGACCCGCAGCAGCGGATGCTGCTGGAGCTCGCCTGGGAGGCGTTCGAACGCGCCGGGCTCGACCCGGCCTCCCTGCGGGGAAGCACGACCGGCACGTTCGTCTCCGCACTCTCCCAGACCTACGGCGCAGGAGCATCGGCGGACGCCGACGGATACCAGCTCACCGGGACGCTCCCCAGCGTGCTGTCGGGCCGTCTGGCCTATTTCTTCGACTTGGCCGGGCCGACGGTGACGGTGGACACGGCCTGTTCCGCCTCCCTGGTCGCGCTCCACACGGCGTGCCAGTCGCTGCGCTCGGGGGAAAGCAGCCTGGCCCTGACCGGCGGTGCGACGGTGCTGGCAGGCCCGGACGTGCTGGTCTCGCTGAGTCGGCACCGGGTCATGGCGCCGGACGGTCGGTGCAAGGCGTTCGACGAGTCGGCGGACGGCATGGGCATCGCCGAAGGCGCGGGCCTGCTGGTGCTGGAGAGGCTCTCGGACGCCGTGCGGCACGGTCACCGGGTGCTGGCCGTCGTCCGCGGGTCGGCGGTGAACTCCGACGGTGCCTCCAACGGGCTGACCGCGCCCAGCGGTCCGGCGCAGCAGCGGGTCATCCGGCAGGCCCTGGCCAACAGCGGACTGACCGCGTCCGACGTCGATGCCGTCGAGGCACATGGGACCGGCACCGCGCTGGGCGATCCGATCGAGGCGCACGCCCTGCTGGCCACCTACGGCCAGGAGCGGGGCGGCAACCCGCCGCTGCTGGTCGGCTCGGTCAAATCCAACATCGGGCACACCCAGACCGCCGCCGGTGTCGCGGGTGTCATCAAGATGGTGATGGCGATGCAGCACGGCCTGCTGCCCAAGACTCTCCACGTCACCGAACCGTCCTCGCGCATCGACTGGGATGCGGGCGCGCTCCGTCTGCTGACCGAGACCGTGCCGTGGCCCCTTCTCGGGCGTCCGCGGCGGTGCGCGGTCTCGGCATTCAGCATGAGCGGCACCAACGCGCACGCCGTCCTGGAACAGGCCCCCACGCCCGCCGACCAGCCCGTGCGCGGGACCGACGCGCTGGCGCCCGCCGACCACCCCCTGACGGTGGCTCAGGCATCGGGCGGCCCGGTGGCCTGGCCGCTGTCGGGCAAGTCCGCCGCCGCACTACGCGCCCAAGCCCGCAAACTCCTCACCCACCTGGAGAACCACCCCGAGCTGCGGCCCATCGACGTCGGGCACTCGCTGGCGACGACCCGTACCGCCTTCGAGCACCGGGCGGTGCTGGTCGGCGACGACCGCGCGGCGCTGCACGAGAGCCTGACCGCCCTGGCCCAGGGCACCGCGCATCCCGGTGTGCTGCGGGGAACCGCGCCCGAACGCGGCCCGGTGGTCTTCGTCTTCCCAGGCCAGGACGCGGCCTGGTCGGGAATGGCGGCCGAACTCCTGGACGCCTCGCCGGTCTTCGCCGCCCGCGTCGACGAGTGCCAGGCGGCCCTGGACCCGTACATCGACTGGTCGCTCACCGGCGTGATGCGTGGTGAACCTGGTGCGCCTGCGCTGGAGGGGCGGCCCGACGTGCAGCAGCCCGTGCTGTGGGCGGTCATGGTCTCGCTCGCCGCCGTGTGGCGTTCGCTGGGGGTCGAGCCGGCCGCGGTGGTCGGTCATTCCCAGGGTGAGGTCGCTGCCGCCTGTGTCAGCGGCGGTCTGTCTCTGGAGGACGGTGCCCGGGTGGTGGCGCTGCGCAGCCGCCTGATCCGTGAACGGTTGTCCGGGAGCGGCGCGATGATGTCGGTGATGGCCTCGCGCGAACAGGTCCAGGCGGTGCTGGACCAGGTCTGCGGCGCGGTGTCGATCGCAGCGGTCAATGGCCCGCGGATCGTGACGATCTCCGGCGACCCGGCCGCTCTGAACGAGGTCGAGCGCGGCCTGTCCGCTGCCGGGCTCATGCGCTGGCGGCTGCCCGGGGTGGACTTCGCCGCCCACTCCGCGCACATCGACCAGATCGAGCCCGAACTGCTGGAGCTGCTGGCCGACGTACGGCCCCGCGCGTCCCAGGTGCCGTTCTACTCCACGGTGACCGGAGGCCGCCTGGACACGAAGGAGCTGGACGCCCGCTACTGGTGCCGTAACCTGCGCCAGACCGTGTCCTTCGCCGAGACGATGACGGGCCTGGTGCGCGCGGGGCACGGCGTCATGATCGAGGTCAGCCCGCATCCGGTGCTCGCGGTCGGCACCACCGAGATCATCGAGAACGCGGACAGCCCCGCGGTCACCCTGGGCACCCTGCGCCGGGACGACGGCGGATGGGACCGCGTCCTGCGCTCGCTGGGGGAGGCCCACGCCCACGGCGTGCCCGTCGACTGGCCCACGGTGCTGACCGGTGGCCGCGCGGTGGACCTGCCGACCTACGCCTTCCAGCACGAGTCCTACTGGACCGCCCCGCCCACCCCGACGCCCCGCACGCCCGGCTCCGCCGACGGGCCGCTGTGGGAGGCGGTGGACCAGCAGGACGCCGCTGTCCTCGGCACGCTCATCGGTCTTGAAGTCGAACACAAGGACGCCCTCGACGCGGTACTCCCCGCGCTGTCGGCCTGGCGCAAGCGCCAGGACCAGCACGCCCTGGTCAGCAACCGCCGCTACCGGACGGCCTGGACACCCCTGCGCGTCCCCGCCGACCCGTCCCTGACCGGCACCTGGCTGGTCGTCACCACCAGCGGTGCCGACGACACGGACGTACTGGACGCCCTGACCGCACACGGCGCCCGATTCCGCCGCGTGGTCCTCGACAAGACCTGTACCGACCCCGAGACGCTCACGGCACGACTCGGCGACCTCGACCGCACGGCCGGAGTGCTCTCGCTCCTCGGCACGGCCGAAGAAGCCGACGCCGACCAGCCCGCACTGCCCGCCGGCCTGGCCCTGACCGTCTCCCTGACCCAGGCCCTCATGACCTCCGGCACCCGGGTGCCGCTGTGGACGGTGACCCGCGGCGCGGTCTCCACCGGCCCGGCCGACCCGGTACGCAACCCGCGCCAGGCCATGACCCTCGGACTGGCACGCACCGCCACCCTGGAAGCACCCTCGCTGCGCGGCGGACTGGCCGACCTCCCCGAGCGGCTCGATGCCCAGGCGGCCGACCGGTTCGCCTCGCTGCTCTCGCAGGGCCCGGGGGAGGACCAGGCGGCGGTGCGCTCCTCGGGCGTCCTCGTCCGGCGCCTGGTGAGGGCACCCGCACGAGCCGACTCGCCCGCCGACTGGACACCCCGCGGCACGACTTTGATCACCGGCGGCACCGGAGCCCTGGGCAGCAGGACCGCCCGCTGGCTCGCCCGGCAGGGTGCCGAACACCTGGTACTGCTCAGCCGCCGCGGCCCCGCCGCACCCGGCGCCGCCGAGCTGTTGGCGGAGCTGAACGCCCAGCGGACGACCGCCGAGGCGGTGCCCTGCGACCTGACCGACAAGGACGCGGTGGCCGCCGTACTCGACGAGCTGTCAGCAAAGGGCACCCCGGTGCGCTCGGTGGTCCACCTGGCCGGTACCCGTGCCCTCGGCCCGCTCGCCACGGCCGGTCTCGACCATGTCGCCGACGCGGTGCACGCCAAGGTGACCGGTGCCGCGCACCTCGACGAACTCCTGGACCCCAGCGAACTGGACGCCTTCGTCCTGCCCTCGTCGGTCGCCGGAGTCTGGGGCGTGGGCGACCACGCCGCTCAGGCGGCGGCCGGCGCGTACCTGGAGGCGCTGGCGGCGCAGCGCCGCGCTCGCGGCGCCTGCGCGACGTCGATCTTCTTCGGCCCCTGGGAGGAAGCCCGCGAGCAACTGGGCGAACGCGCCAGCGAGCGGCTCCTCCGCACCGGGCTGTCCTTCCTTGATGGCGACCTGGCCCTGGCCGGCCTCGCCCAAGCACTCCACGAGGAGGAGAGCGCGCTGACGGTCGCCGACGTCGACTGGAAGCGCTACCTCCCCGTCGTCACCACAGCCGGCCCCAAGCCCTTCTTCAGCGAACTTCCCGAGGCACAAGACCTCACCGAGCCCGAAGCCACCGCTGGCGACGGCGAGTTCACGACGCGGCTGCGGAGCCTTCCGGCCACCGAGCAGCGGCGACTGCTCCTGGACCTGATACGCAACGAGGCCGCGGCAGCCCTCGGCCACGCATCCGGCGACGCGGTCGCCGAGCACGCGGTATTCCGCGACAACGGCATGGATTCCCTCGCGGCGGTCGACCTGCGCAACCGGCTCGCCATGGCGACCGGCACCGCCCTGCCCAGCACCGTCGTCCTAACCCACCCCACCCCGGCCCACCTGGCCGACCACCTCCTCGACCACCTCGCCACCCCGCCGACGCCCGACCACGGCACCGCCCCGACGGACCTCGTCGCCCGCCTCCACCGCGAGGCCGTACAGACCAGCCGCCTGGACGACGCCGACACCCTGCTGTCCAGTCTCGCCACCCTGAGGCCCAAGAGCACCGGGCCCCTCGCGCCCACCGTGGACCGGCTCACCGCCAGCACCTCGGGCCCCCGCCTGATCTGCGTGGCCCCGGTCGTGCCCCTGACCGGCCCGGACACCTACTTCGCACTCGCCCAAGCCCTCCCCGAACACTGGGTCATATCCTGCCTGACGCCCCCCGGCTTCGGCACGGACGAGGCCCTGCCCGCCACCCGCGAAGCACTCGTGGCAGGGCTGGCACAGGCCGTGATCGCCGAAACCAGCAGCGACAGCACCGCCGGGACCGGCAGCGTGGCCGCCGAGCCGGTGGTCCTCCTGGGCACTTCATCCGGCGGCATCCTCGCCCACGCAACCGCCCGCTACCTCGCCGACCACGGCACCCCCGTGCAGGCCGTCGTCCTCCTGGACACCTACGACCTGCAAACTCCCACCGCCCGCGCGCTCCTTCCCCACCTGTGGCACGGCCTGTACGAGCGCGGGGACCTCACCGGCGGCTACACCGCCACCGCCCTGTCCGCCTACGCCTGGACCGAACAACTCCTGCGCACCTGGACCCCGGCCCCCGCCCCCTTCCCGACTCTGCTCCTACAGGCATCGGAGCCCCTCCCGGTCCCGCCGGGGACGGACACGGGAGTGCACGCCTGGCAGAGCGATCTTCCGCACATCACCACCACCCGCACCACGCCGGGCAACCACTTCACTCTCATCAACCAGCACGTCTCCACGGCCGCCGCCCATATCACCGACTGGCTCAGCGAACGGGGGTACACCCGCTGAACGACTCTGCCGCCTCTCGGCGGTAGACCCGATCCGAACCGGTGAACCCGCCCCAGGACGCGGCGACGGCATGACCGCCCTCCCGCTGTCCTGGGGCCATGGCCCGGACCGGACGCGCGTGTCGGCCGGGTCCCTACGGTCAACGGTGGATCTTCAAACAGGAAGTGACGCCTGATGACAGACGCGACCGTCTCGGCTGAGGCCGTCGAGGAAGTACAGCCCGCGGGGCCGGTGCCGGATCACGCCTGGCCCTCCAGGGAGAGCAGCACGGTGCGGAGATCGCCGTTGATACGGCGTTGGGCGGTCGAGGACAGCGCCGACAGCAGTGCGTACTCCGCCTCGGTCTTCACGGCGAACACCTCAAGCGCGCGCTCCTCGCCCGCAGGGGTCAGGGTGACGAGCACGGAACGGCGATCGTCCGGGTCGAAGTCCCTGGTCACCCATCCGTTGTGCTCCAGCCTGCGGACCCGGTTGGTGACCGCACCCGAAGTGAGTTGCAGTTGCGCCATCAATTGCCCCGCGCTGAGCCGGTGTTCCGGCCTGGTCCGGATCAGACAGGCCAGCAGCTCCAGCTCCCACAACTCGATGCCGTGTGGCGCCAGCTCGCGTTTGATCTCGGTCTCCAGCCGGTGGGCCAGCCTACGCAGCCGGTAGGCGAGCGCCTTGGCCTGCACCACATCCTGACCGTGCTGATCGGGAACGACTTCGATCAGCCTGTCCACGTAGTCCTGTTTCTCCGGACGGTTCGCCATCTTCCCATGCTAACAACGAACGTTAAGAATCTTGACGTTCATGCACGGCGGGGGAGGATGCCGGGACGCCATCGAGACGACCGGACACCAGCGCGAGACCGAGCCCGGCCAGCGCCAGCACCGCCCCGGCCAGACTCGCTGCGGCGTAACCGAATCCGGCGCTGATGACCATGCCGCCGAGCGCGGCGCCTCCGGCGTTGGCGATGTTGAGACTCGACTGCACCGATGCGGCCGCCATGGTCGGGGCCTCCTCGGCCGCTCGCATGGTCCGCAACTGCACCGGAGGGATCACCAGCCCAGCGGCCGTGCCGATGGCGAACACGGTCACCAGCGCGGTGGCCTCGTCATGCACGGTCAGCGCGAACAGGGCGAGGACCGCGGCGAGGAAGCCGAGGGCCAGGTAGATCGCGGGCATCACAGCGCGGTCGGCCAGCCGACCGCCCAGCAGGTTGCCCACCGCCGAGCCGATACCGAACAGGGCCAGTGCCGCCGTCAGTCCGGCCGGCCCGGCGCCTGCCAGGGTGCTCAGCATGGGCGCGATGTAGGTGTACGTGCCGAACACGCCAGCGAACCCCAGGGTGCCCACGGCGAGCGCGAGCCAGACCTGCGGCCGGGTGAACGCGCGCAGCTCCGTGCGCAGCCGGACCGGGGTGTGCGTCCGGTCGGTGGGCACCAGTACCGCGATTCCGAGCACTGCCAGCAGTCCGGCCGCACCGATCAGCGCGAAGGCCAGCCGCCAGCCGAACGCGGTGCCCAGCGCGGTGGCCGCGGGCACACCGATGATGTTCGCCACGCTCAGCCCGGTGAACATCAGTGAGATCGCCTGGGCGCTGCGCCGCTCGTCGACCAGCTCGGCCGCGACCACCGAGCCGACCCCGAAGAACGCGCCGTGCGGCAACGCGGTCAACACTCGTGCGACCAGCAGGAATCCGTAGTCGGGCGCGCCCGCCGCCGCCAGGTTGCCGACGGTGAAGACGACCATCATGGCCAGCAACAGGCGCTTGCGGGTGAACCGCCCCGACACGGCTGTGAGCAGCGGGGCGCCGACCACGACACCGAGTGCGTACCCGGTGATCAGGTACCCGGCCCGCGGTATGGACACGTGCATGCCGTGCGCGACGGCAGGCAACAGGCCCATCATGGCGAACTCGGTCGCGCCGATCCCGAACGCGCCGATGGCCAGCGCGAGCAGTGCGACCGGCATCACAACTCCCGTGCGGGCACAGGCTCGTGGTCGAATCCGGTCCACGCGGCGATCGCGTCGGCAAGTCCGGAGCCCGACTCGGTGGCGTACGCGACGTGCCCGTCCGGTCGGATCAGCGCGGCGCACACGGTGTCCCATCCGGGGTCCGGCATACCGGTGGGCCGTTGCGCGGCCGCCACCTCCACCCGCGTGGACCCGAGGCCGGCGAGGGGCGCCTCGTCGGCGAAGTCCAGGAGCAGGAACCGGTCAGGGCGCAGCGCGCGCAGCAGGGTGCCCTGTGTGAGTGCCAGGTCCGGTGCCCTCGTCCCCACCAGCGAATGGGCTCCTTCCGGCCGCCGGTAGCCGACGGCAAGTCCCGACAGCCAGCCGGACAGGTCCGCGGCCAACTCACCGCGTCGCTCGATGAATCCGCAGAACATCTCGCGCAACGCCTCGCCGGCACGGCTGAAGTTGTGCATCAGCGCGTCCTGCGCCAGTGTGCTGGCGACCAGCCGTTCCGCGACCGGGCGGCGCTCGCTGTCGTAACCTGCCTCTCCGGTGATCAACCGCTCGGGCGCCCAGCCGTGTACCTCGGCGGCCAGTTTCCAGGCCAAGTTGGTGGCATCCTGGAGGCCCACGTTGAGGCCCTGGCCACCGGCAGGCAGGTGCACGTGCGCGGCATCGCCGGCGAGCAGTATCCGACCTTTGCGGTAGCACGCGGCATGCCTGCTGGTGTTGCTCGACCTGGACATCCAGGACGGGCTGTGCACACCGAAGTCGGTGCCGCAGATCGCTTTCAGCGCCCTGCTCAGATCCTCCGGGGTGAGCGGTTCGGCTTGCCTGCGCCGCACCTGGTCGGCGGTCAGCCCGGTGTCGGTCACCTCGACGCCGAAGACTCGCGTCGTGGTCTCGGTGAGGGGCACCACGCTGGCGTGACCGGCCACGTGGTTCCAGAAGTACTGGGCGCTGTGCACCGGCTCGGCCAGTTGCACGTCGGCGACGAAACCGACCACGGTCGGGACACCGCCCGGGAAGTCGATGCCGGCGGCCCTGCGCACCATACTGTGCGCGCCGTCGGCGCCGACGAGGTACCGGGCCGCCCGAGGCGTCCCGCCGGCACGTATTCGCACCTCGTCCGCGGACTGCTCGACGTCGGTCACCTCAGCGCCGTAGTGCACCGGCACCGCACGGGCGCGCAGGTACTCGACGAGCGCCCGTTCGGTTCGCCACTGAGGGACCATCAGCACGAACGGAAACGGCGTGTCCAGGTCGTGGTAGTCGAGCATGTCCCGCAGCGTGGCGAAGTGCGCGTGCCGAACCCGTTTCCCCTGCGCCATAAGGACATCGCTGACCCGCCTGCCATCACCGATGTCCAGCATGGTGAGCACCTCCAGGGTGCGCGGATGCATGGTGGTCCCCCGGGACTCCCCGCTGGGTTCCACGTTGCGCTCGTACACCTCGACGCGAACCCCGGCCGCGTCCAACAGTGCGGCCGTCATCAACCCCACCGGACCGCCGCCGACCACGATGACGTCCATTGTCATCACGTCACTCCCTCTCTCGATTTCTATGAACGTAAAGATAATGAGCGTTGAGAGGCTGGTCAAGAGTGTTGAGCTGCCACGGAGTTGAGGTCATGGCGCTCCAAAACGTTGCACGACCTGCGAACTGGGCGTTCGGCGTTTCGGACGACTGGCTCTCGGCTGGCTATGGCTGGTGGCAGGGGCAGTCCGGTCCCTACCCGGAGCGCCTGCGCGAGAAGTCAGAAGGGGATCTGGCTGTTCCGCGCCGGCGGCCAGTGGCGGGAGATGCCGCCGGAGTTCGGGGCGTCGAGCATGGATTCGATCGCTTCGAGTCGACGGTGGCTCGCGCGCACCACGACGCGGCCGGGATGGGTGTGCGCGAGGACGTCCTGGCCGGGCTGGAGGAGGCGGCCGACCAGGCGAAGGGGGCGATGGCGGGGGATGGCAGCCGCAGGCTGCCGGGTGCGGCGACGCCGATCGCGGTAGGGCCGATCGCAGGCGCATCCGACGATCGGCTGGCCTGTTGGCCAGGGCGTTCTCTCTCCTTGGGGCCCCGATGTTTCCCAGGCCTGGCCTGCCTCGGCCGGACCCCCTGATGCCCTGACGGGCTCGCCATCCACGCAGACCCTCTTGCGGTAAATGGCTAATGACATTAGCTTATTGGCTACTGAACTAAACCAAGGAGGCTCGCACCATGGTTGGGACCGCACACTCCACCCAGTTCCTCGCCGTCGACGGCGGCCGGATCGCCTACGACGACACCCGAGGCGACGGGCCGCTGGTGGTCTGCCTGCCCGGGATGGGCGACAACCGCGCCACCTATCGCTTCCTTGCCCCGGTCCTCGCCGAGCGCGGCTACCGGGTCGTCACCGCCGACCTGCGTGGCGCCGGCGAGTCCGACGCCGCGTTCGCCGACTACTCCACCACCGCGGTCGCCGCCGACCTGCGCGCCCTGGTCCGGCACCTGGACGCCGGGCCGGCCGTCGTGGTGGCCAACTCCTACTCCGCCGGCGCCGCCGTGATCGCGGCGGCCGACGAGTCATCGGCGTTCGCTGGCCTCGTCCTCACCGGCCCGTTCGTGCGCAGCCCGAAGCAGCTGGGCGCCGCGGCCCGGCTGGCCATCGCCGTCGTCGGGCGCTTCCCGCGCGCTTGGACGGCCTTCTGGGGAACGCTGTTCGCCAGTGCAAAGCCGGACGACTTCGCCGCGGCCCGCGCCCGGTTGCTCGGGCAGCTGCGCGAACCGGGGCGGATGGCCGCGCTGCGCGCCATGTCCGCAGGCGGGCACGACGCGAGCGAGCGACGGCTGGCCGAACTCGCCGCCGGGCCGCCGGTGCGGATCGTGATGGGCAGCAAGGACCCGGACTTCAAGCCGGACCCGCGTGCCGAGGCCGACTGGATCGCCGAACGGTCCGGCGGGGACGTGGTGATGATCGATGGCTCGGGCCACTACCCGGCCGCCGAGGATCCGCGGGCCACCGCCGACGCGGTGCTGCCCTTCCTGGCAGGGGTCGCCGGTGCCGCGCAGTAGGACGGGGGCCGGGAAGGCCGGGACCAGGGCGGGGCTGAGCCCGGCCGCGGTCGTGGACGCGGCGCTGGCCACGGTCGACGAACAGGGCCCGGCGGCGCTCACCCTCGCCGCCGTCGCCGCCCGCACCGGGGTCGCCGTGCCCTCCCTCTACAAGCACGTCAAGGGGCTGCCGGAGCTGCGGTGGATGCTGGTGAGGCGGGTGTTCGGCGAGCTGGCGGAGCAACTGCGGGACGCGGTGCTGGGGCGCAGCGGCGACGACGCGGTCGCCGCCGTGCTGCACGCGTACCGCGACTACGCCCGTGCGCACCCCGAGCGCTACGCGCTGCTGCCGCAGGGCGCGGGCCCGCAGGCGGCCGAACTCGGCGCCGAGGTCGTGAAGGTGATCTTCGCTGCGCTGCGCGGCTACGGCCTGGCCGACGCCGACCTGGTGCACGCCACCCGCTGCCTGCGGGCAGCGGCGCACGGCTTCGCCGCCCTGGAGACGGCAGGCGCCTTCGGCCTCCCGGACAGCATCGACACCTCCCACGACCACCTCGTCACCACGATCACCTCCGGCCTCGCCACCGCCTTCCGCGTCCGCGCCTGACGCGGCGCCGACCCGCTCCACCTCGCCCTCGTCTTCGGCATCGACGAGAAGACCGCCATCCGATAGGGAGTATCACGAAAGCGGTGTTCACCACTCGGTTGGCGTAGAGGTTTCTCGTTGATCTGATTGGCCTATACCCGTCCGGCCGAGAGGCGGCCGTCGAAGGCGATGTCGAAGGCGTTCATCGCCTC
>NZ_JARHTQ010000048.1 GCF_029223525.1 Streptantibioticus ferralitis
GTCAACACGCCGAGTCGCACCTGATCAGACAATCCCACCCACGAATGAAGCACGCCCAGCCCAACGGCCCGCGGACCACTCCGTCACGGGTAACCCTTCACCACATCAAGCAACGGCATTGGGGGGCCGGGTCACGGTCGAGTCACTGGACATGACGAAGCCGGAGCAGGTCACCGCGCTGCGCGAACGCCTGGCGGAGCGCACCCTCGGCCTGCTGTTCGTCAACGCCGCCATCACGAGGGGCGACATTCCGATCGGCGACGTCCTGGAGGAGATGTTTGTCGAGGTCATGGTCACGAACGCGCTCAGCCCGATGCGCGTGGTCGAGTCCTTCCGCTCGCTGGTCGCGCCAACCGGGACCATCGGCGTCATGTCCTCGCGCCAGGGCAGCGTCAGCTTGAACACCAACGGCGGTCAGGACGTCTACCGCGCCAGCAAGTCCGCCCTGAACCAGTTGATGCGCGGCTACGCCGCCCGGTACGCCGACGCCGCGCACACGCTCCTGCTCATCTGCCCCGGCCGTGTCCGCACCGAACTCGGCGGACCGGACGCACCGCTGACCATCGACCAGTCCATCCCAGGCGTGGTGGACACGATCGACCGCCACAGCGGTGAACCGGGTCTGCAATTCCTCAACTACCAGGACCAGCCCGTGCCCTGGTAGCAGCCGTCGCAGTGACATTCCGGCCAGGAGAAGACCACGGTCAGGTGCTCTGTTCCGGCCAGGCGACGAGGCGGCGGGCGACATGGGCGAGGCGGGTGATCCGCGCCCTGGAGGAATATCGCCCTTGGGACTGGTGGGCTTGCATGTTGAGGTGTCGCGTATCCCTTGGGCAGGCGGGTGCGCCTCGATGTCGGCCTTCTCTGGTACCCAAGCACACAAGGCAGGACGGCGGGCGATGCGTCTGCGGCCATTCCGTGATCGCGGCCAGGGACTTTGCGCCAGCCGGTACCGCGCAGGCGGCGAGGGCGAGGGGTTGGCGCCACCCCTTGTCTCGGCACGGGTCGGGCAGCACGGCCAGGCAGGCGAGCAGACCGGAGTGCTCCCCGGGTGCGGGCGGTCGGGCAGCGGTGAACTGGCCCAGGCCGGTGGGAATGCGCGACGATGAACGGGCAGGCACGATCTTCCGTTCTGGTGATCATCAGGGACTCGACACCTGATGATCACCCGTCGATCGGGCCTGCCCGCATCCCACCCGGGGGCACGAAGTCCCCAGCCTCATCGGCCACCTGAACCGGCATCCGGACAGACTTGCTGAACGGCACCGCCCCGCGGCCGGCGCCGACCGCTCGACGAGCCCGTCGAACCCACCAACGACCCGCTGCGCCATCCAGTCAGGCAGCTCGTCGCCCTTGCGGAAACGCTATCTGCGTAAAACTTGACGCGCACCGCGCAGGTGGCCGTCTCCGCGGCTGGTCAGGTGGTGGTGGCAGGGGTGTGGAAGTAGTGGCCCTTGTCGAGGTCTTCGAGGAGGCCGGGGTGGGTCGGCTCCCAGTCCAGCAGTTCGCGGGTCAGGGTGTTCGACGCCGGGGCGTCTACGCCGAGGAATGCACCCAGCCAGGCGAAGTGCCCGGCCGCGGCCTCGGGGGCCACGGCAGTCACCGGCACGTCGAGGTGACGGCCGATCACCTCGGCGATGTCGCGGATCGCGACGCCCTCCTCCGCGGCGCCGTGCAGCACCGATCCGGCGGGGGCCTTCTCGGCCGCCAGGCGGAACAGCCGTGCGGCGTCGAGGCGGTGAACGGCCGGCCAGCGGTTGGCACCGTCACCGATGTAGCCGGAGACACCCTTGTCTCGGGCGATGGCGACCAGGGTTGCCATAAAGCCGTGGTCTCCTTCACCGTGGCAGGTCGGAGAGAGCCGCACCACGGATGAGCGCACGCCGCGCGAGGCGAGTGCGAGCACCGCCTGGGCGGTGGCCGATCGGATCGAGATCGGCGAGCCGTCGATCGTGGGCATGTCCCGCTCGGTCGCCAGATGCCCCGGCTTGAGGCCGACCACCCCGGAGGCGAGGACGAAGGGGCGGTCGGTGCCGGCGAGCGTGTCGCCGAAGGTGTCGACGGCGCGGCGATCTGCCTCGGCGGCGCCCTGGAAGTCGCCGGTGAAGGCGATGTCGTGCTTGAAGGCGAGGTGGATCACCCCGTCCGACGCGGCGGCCGCGTCCCGCAGGACGTCGAGGTCGTCGACGGTGCCACGGACGACCTCCGCCCCGGCCGCGGTGAGCGCGGCCGCGGAGGCGTCAGAGCGGGCGAGCCCGACAACCCGGTGCCCCGAATCGATGAGCTCGGGAACGACGGCGGAGCCGATCCAGCCGGACGCGCCGGTCACAACGATGCGCATGGGAGGAACCCCAGACTGTTGATGTCGGTGACTGTCATCGATGCTAGCACCTAATGTCAGCTGCTGTCATCACGTGGGATCTGCACATGGGTGGAAGGGAGCCGAACGCGCGCGGACGCCTGGCGGAAGCGGCGTTGGAGCTCTGCAGCGAGCGCGGCTACGAGCAGACCACCGCGGCGGAGATCGCCAAACGGGCCGACCTCACCGAGCGGACCTTCTTCCGGCACTGCGCCGACAAACGAGGGCGGCGGTTGATCACGTAGCGCAATCCCCGGGCCCCGCAAGCGCCGTTCGGACGACTGCGGGTCTCTCGTCGCATGAAGCGTTCGAGGCCGCAGGCGTAGACGGCGCCGTAGCGGGCCACGGACATCGCACGGATACCCGCCCCTGCGTTCGAGGAGCGCCCTCGCAAGGCGCCTGACCACGCTGCGCGCAGTGGGACCCGCGAAGGGGTCATGTGCGGCGCGACGTCACCGGCGTTGCCGCGCACTGCCGCAGAATGTCGCGCACGGTGAACCGCTCGAGTTCGGTTGCCACAGCGTCGGCAACCGTTCGATCGAGATCGGTGAGCGCCTTCTGCACACCGCGGCCCACCGCGCACGCCGGGTCGGGTCCGTGCAGTCCGAGTACCGGGTCGGTGCCCTGGAGGACTCGCCAGACCTGCGCGAGTGTCACGGCCTCGGCGGCGGCGGCCAGCTCCCAGCCTCCGTGCACGCCCGGACGCGACCGCACCAACCCGGCGTCACGGAGCGGGCCGAGCACACGGCGCACGTAGACGGGGTTGACGTTCGTGCTCCCGGAGAGATCCTCCGAGCTCACGGGGCGACCTTCGGCCACGCCGGCCAGGTAGGTCAACACGTGTACGGCGACTGCGAACTGGGTGTTGGTGGACCGTGCCATGCCCCCATCTTGCCATATCGCAATCATCACGACTACAGTTTGGGCGAACCGCAACCACAATGATTGCGAATTGGAGTAGGTATGACGATAGCCATCACCGGAGCCTCCGGCGCCCTGGGACGCGCCAGCACCGCCTTGGTACTGCAGGCCGTCGACCCGCGGGAGGTCGTGCTCACCACGCGGCACCCCGACGCCCTCGCCGATCTCTCCGCTCGCGGCGCCGACGTACGCCGGGTCGACTTCGGCGACCCGCGCACGCTCGCCTCCGCGTTCACGGGCGTCGATCGGCTGCTGCTCATCTCAACCGACGCGATCGGGTCACGTCTGGACCAGCAACGCGCAGCCATCCTGGCCGCTGCCGCCGCGGGTGTCCGGCACGTCGTGTACACCTCCGTTCCCGAACCGGTCCCGGCCAACCCGGCCCTGGTGGTCGCAGACCACGCCGGCACGGAGCAGGCGCTGCGTGACAGCGGCATGGGGTGGACGGTGCTGCGCAACAACCTGTACGCGCACATGCAGTTGCCGGTCATCCAGCAGGCGGTCGCGTCGGGCCGCCTGGTGACCAACAGCGGCACCGGCGCCATCGCCCATGTGACCCGTGAAGACTGCGCCGCGGCGGCCGCCGCCGCCGTGACCCAGGACGGACACGAGGGCCACGCGTACGACATCACCGGACCCGAGGCGTTGAGCGCCGCCGACCTCGTGAGCCTCGCAGGCGAGATCCGCGGCCGCGACGTCGAGCTCGTCAGCGTCGACGATGCCACCCACACCGCCCACCTGCGGGCCGCCGGGCTCCCGGAGGAGGCCGCAGAGCTCGTGACGTCGTTCGGCGCGGCCGCCCGCGGCGGCTTCCTCGCGAACGCCAGCTCAGCGGTCGCCGACCTGACCGGCCACACACCCACCGCGCTGGCGGATGTGATCCGGGCAGGGCTGAAGACCTGACCGTGGGTCTCGCCGGGGCAGTGGCCCGGCGAGACCCACATCCAAAGCACGCCGAGTCGTCAGCAGGGCGAGAGCCGAATCGGCAGCTCCGACTTCGCCGCCGCCTTCGCCGACCAGATCCCGGACGCGACAGCCGCGCGTCGCCGGGTCGCCGTCCCGCGGTGAGACCCGGCATCCCGGCATATGAACAAAGGAACCTGGCAATGACACAGAAGACGAACGCCGATGACCAGGCGCGCGCGGCGCCCGTGCGGAGCGCTTCCGTCCTGCTGATCCTCGCAGCTCTCGCCGCGCTCGGACCGCTGTCCACCGACGCCTACGTGCCCGGGCTGCCCCAGCTCGCCGAGGATCTGCACAGCCTTCCCTCGACGGCCCAACTCACGGTGACGACCTGCCTGATAGGTCTGGCCGTCGGTCAGCTTGTCGCGGGGCCGATGAGCGACGCGTTGGGCAGGCGGACACCCCTGCTCCTCGGACTCGCCGTCTACACGGCAGCAGGGCTTGCCTGCGCCATCGCCCCGAACATAGGGACCCTTGTAGTGTTCCGCGCGATTCAAGGCGGCGGCGGCGCCTTCGGGCTCGTGATCGCCTACGCGTACGTTCGTGACCTTCACCAGGGGAAGGCCGCGGCTCGCTACCTCTCGCTCATGCTGCTCGTGACCGGCCTCGCACCGGTGCTCGCCCCCCTCGTGGGCGCCCAGATCCTGAGGTTTTCGGGCTGGCGCGAGATCTTCGTCGCGCTCGCCGCGCTGTGCGCCGCCGTGCTCGTCGCATGCATCCGCGCGTTGCCGGAGAGCCTGCCTGCGCACCGGCGCCGGCCAGGCGGCCTGCGGGCAACCGGCTCGGTGTACGTCCGCCTGCTGAAGGACCGGGCTCTGGTGGGTTACGCGCTCACCAACGCGTCGGTGTTCTCGGCCATGTTCGCCTACATCGCGGGATCCCCCTTCGTACTGGAGCACATCTACCGTCTGACCCCGCAGCAGTACAGCCTGGTGTTCGCCGTGAACGCGTCAGGCCTCGTCGCCGCAGCGCACGCGAGCGGACGACTCGTCCGCCGCCTGGGCCCACTGTTTCTGTTGGGCGGCGGCGTAATCGGCTCAGTGGCCGGCGGCGGCGCCGTGCTCCTCGTCGTCATCACCAACGCGGGACTTTGGCCGCTGCTCGCCGCCCTGTTCACCGTCATCACGAGCGTGGGACTGGTCCTGCCGAACGCCCCCGCGCTGGCCCTGGAATCGCACGGCTCCCACGCAGGCGCCGCATCGGCACTGCTCGGCTTCACCCAGTTCCTGTTCGGCGGTCTCGCCGCACCCCTGGTAGGGGTCCTCGGATCCGGCAGCGCGCTGCCCATGGCCGCGGCCATGGCCGGACTCGCAGTCACCGCGTCGATCATGCTCATCGCGCTCGTACGGCCAACTACCCCGCTACCACTCGCAATCTGCCCTCGAAGCTGAACCCTTCACTCTCACGGCAGCACCGATCATCGGACGACCAGCGGCGCAGACCGCACCCGGAGGTTCCCATGACCAGCAAAGACCACAGCGATTCTGTCCACCTGCGCCGCCTGGCGTGGGCTGGCGTCGAGATCCGCCTCGGCGATACCCGTGTGCTGATCGACCCGCTCGAACACGCCGAGCCGCTCGCCCGCTTCCTCGGAAAGCCACGACGCCCTCTCCCCGCCATCGACGCCCCTCCCGGGACACACGCCCTGATCACGCATCTACACCCCGACCACTACGACCATGAGCTGCTCGCACGGCTCGCGGTCTCCGGGACCATCGGCTGCCACGCGCCGATCGCACCGACACTGACCGAGGCTGGCATCGGCGCGATCCCGCAGGAGCTTGGCCAGCCCCGCCGCATCGGCCCATTGACGGTCACGCCGGTCACCTCGCTGGACTGGCGAGGGGACGACGCCGACCAGGTCGCCTGGGTCGTGGAGGGCGCCGGCCGACGCGTCATCCACTGTGGTGACACCATGTGGCACGGCAACTGGTGGCAGATCGCCCGCGACCACGGCCCCTTCGACGTCGCGTTCGTACCCGTGAACGGCGTCATAGCCCGCTTCGAAGGCTACGAGGCCAACGTGCCCGTCACCATGACACCGGAACACGCAGTTGAGGCCGCCGCCGTGCTCGGGGCGACCACGGCCTGCGCGATCCACTACGGGCTCTTCCACAACCCGCCGACCTACACCGAGCAGCGCGACATCGAACAGCGCTTCCGACAGGCCGCCGAGGCGCGCGGCATCACGGCAGCGATCGTCGACGACGGCGAACCTGTCCCCCTCCCGCCCACAGGCCAATGACCGCCCGGCAGGAGACCTTGCCGGTGGTGGGCGGGGCCGCCTCCCTCATCACCGGCGAACGACACCTGCGCACAGTGCTCGGCAAGTACGCCGAGCACTACGACACCGGCCGAGCCCACCGCGGCCTGGACCTACGAGCACCACCAGCACCTCCCTGGGTCCAGGTCCTGACCTGACACCCAGGGAGGGAAGACGCTCCATGGTCCATCCGATGCGGGCAGTGCGCGCCCGGCTGTTCGTCTCCGCGGGGCAGTACCTGATCGTCGGCGACCCTGATCACGTACCCGTCCCAGAACGGCGCCCACCGGCGTGACCCTCACCGCGACCGACGGAGCGCTGCTCCTCCCCGGGCTGAACACAGGCGACATCTCGGCAACTTATGCCGAAAGGGATTCCTTCGCCGCGTCACCGCCGAGCGGGACCGGTTCGAACAGGGTGGGAGGCACGGGGGGCGTTGCGAGGAGCGCACTGATCCTTGGTATCTGGTCGGCCACGCTCGAGCTGTGCTCCGTGAACGCCTCGATCGAGGCGAACATCTGGACTACCAGCAGTGGACCGGTGTCCTCGCCGCGCGTGCGGTGCACGGAGTAGTGCATGCACCCCGGTTCAGCACGGATCTGCTGGGCGAGCTCCGCCAGGACCGCGACGAGGTCATCGCGTCGTCCGTGCTTCGGCTCCATCGTGGACACGGCAACGACCGCGCCGGTCCCGACCGGCTGGGCGGCCTGGAACAGTGCCAGCGCCTCGTCGGCCTCAGCCCGGCTGCGCATCCGGATCTCCCGCCCGCCCACCGCGGCTGCGGCCGACGCCGCGACCGCGACCGCACCGACCTGGTCGGCGGTCACCCAGTCCGGATCATCGGAGCCGACGAGGCGGGTCCTCACCGGCCCGAGCACCAGGGCGAAAACCCGCTGCTGTCCTGCGAGCTCGGCCTGGAGGACCTGCTGCATCATCAGCAGGGCCGCCTGCTCCATGCTGACCAGGCCGCTGCCGGGTACCGGCGTCGACGCGGAAGCCCCGACGATCACCGTGTACGCGCCGCGGGGGTTCAGCCGGGGCAGGAAGGCCCGCACGACGGCTACATGCGCGGTCGCCAGCCCGACGAAGGCACTCTGCCAGTCGGCCTCATCGATCTCCCAGACCCGCTTACCGACCCACCACCCACCGATCGGGGCCACCACGTCATCGACACCGCCGAGCCTGCGCTCCATCTCGTCGGCAAGCCGCTCGGCACCGGCGAACGTCGTGTAGTCGTGGACCACGAGGTGCAGGCGGTCGGTCGCCGCGTCACCGAGCACTCGCCGGAACTCCTCCGCCCGCTCCTGGGTGCGGGTGGGGACGACAACGTCCGCACCGGCGGAGAGGTAGCCGCGGACGACACCCTCACCCACGGCGCCGGTACCGCCCGGAACGACGACCCGGCGACCGGACAGGTCGGGAAGGGCATTGCTGCTGCGCATGAGATCACTCCTCGGGAGCGGTGTGGGGCAGTCGGTCGGGGGTCCGCCACTGACGCCACTCTTATGTCGGCCCTGCATGTTGGCCTGACCAACGTTGACTAGGCCAACATAGCGCAGGAGTGTTGGGAAGGCCAACGGTTAGGATTGGGGGATGACGGACACAGACGATGCCTTGCAGCCCCCGGCCCGGCTGCGTGGGCTTGTCAGCTGGCAGGCGAGCAAGGCGTCAACGCTCGGCGCCCGGCTGACCGCCCGACGCCTGCCGCTGGGAGCCCGCGCCGATTTCGCCGTGCTGGCAGCTCTGGAGGAGTACGGGGCGCTCAGCCAAGCCGACATCGGCCGCCGCCTCGGCCTTGACCGCAACGACGTCAGCGGCGTCCTCAACCGCCTCGAGGGCCGCCACCAGGTCGACCGCCAGGCCGACCCCGCCAACCGGCGCCGCAACGTCGTCACCCTCACTGCCGCCGGCAGGCAGCACCTCGAAGAACTCCAACAACACACCGATGCCGTCCAGGACGAACTCCTCGCCGGCCTCGACGCCGCGGAGCGCCAACAGCTCCACTCCCTGCTCGCCAAGCTGCTCGACAGTCACAAACCGCAACCGGCATAGCGATGTCCGGGAGTGCGGCGCCGTACACCCGCGGCCTCGCCACGGGCACCTGAAACCGCCAAGCGGGAGACGGCTGACGCGGGGCACCTGCGGAATCTGCCGAGGATGATTACGGTCACCGGAGCCTGGCGCGCCTGCTGTGGTGTGGGAGCGGTGGCCTGTGGGGGTTCTTCTGAGTCGGGCGGTGGTTACCGGTTATTCGCGGTGCTCTGTTTTTCTCTGGTGTTCCGCGGCGCTTTTTCCGGCTCGTCTGTGCGCTGGGGCCGGCTCGCGGGCGGCATCGGACCCGGTGCCTGGGCCTTCGATGCGGGTGGGGCTTGCACGGTTGGGGTGGTGTGGCCGTGGGCGGTGTGGAGCACGTCGAGGAGTTCGCAGGCCGGGTCGGGGGCGAGGGTGAACATCCTTGCGCCGTGGAGAGGTTGGGCTCGGGTTCCGGTGGTCGTTGTCACGGTTCCCTGTGCGTCGAGGTGGGCTCGGGCGGGCCATGCGTCAGCGTTGAGGATGATGACGGCCAGCTGGCCTCGGGCCGCTCGGTCGGCGGCGGATTTCAAGCGCTCGATACTGCCGGGGTCGAGGTCGCAGACCAGCAGGTCCATTGGCGGCCTGTCCTGCAATGCCTCGTCAAGTTCGATGTCTGCGCGGCGCGCACGATGCAGGAGGGTGCGTTCGACCAGGGCAAGGGCTTCAGTGCAGTCGCGCGTGATGGTCCACGCGGGCACGGGCTGCGTGAGGTGGGTGTCGGCGAGGAGGCGCTGCGCGGTGGCGGTCGGGGTCAGCAGCCGTACCTTGGGATGACCGGGGCGCAGGCGTTCGGCCGCGCTCAGGACGGCGACAGCCAGGGCGCGGGCAGCTGCATCTGCTCCTGGGCCGGTCAAGGCAATGCCGCCGGCAATGGCGAGGAGGTCGGCGTCCTGTTCGCGGTCATCGCGGATGGCGCAGACCACCGTCCCCGCTGCGGACGGCTCGGCAAGGGCCACGCGCCGCTGGAGGAGGGTCTCGGCCGTCTGCTCGGCACTCTGCTGAGACGAGGTGTGGCGGGTGGCCAGGTGCGCGGTGGTGGCGGCCCGCACCGCATGGGCCAGGGGCGGGGGCGCGGCTGTGGTGAGGCCTGGCTGACGGCGTCGACGGGCGTGCGCGCGGGCGAATCCTACGGCGGCGGCGATGCCCGCTGCCGTGGTCACGCCGATCACGGAGGCGGTACCGACGCTGATCTCCGCGACGTGCTGCTGTCGATGAGGGCCGGGTGCGATGGCTGGCGGGTGCTCACCCGTGTGCTGCGCCGGGGCGCCGGCCTGCGGCGCTGGTGAAGGCTGCTGCTGGCGCGGCACGAAGGCTCCGGTCGCTGGCGGCACGGTCGTACCGTGCGCTTGGGGGGTGGTCGGAACGTGCGGGGTCGGCATGAGGGTTGGAGTGTCGTTGCTGGTGGGGAGGTGGAGTGTCCAGCCGGGGTGCAGCAGGTCAGGGTCGTGTAGCCGGTGGCCGTCGTCTTGGATCCGGCCGCGGTTGAGTCGGTAGATCACCGGCCAGCGCAGCGGATCGCCCAGGTGGGCGCGGGCGATGTCCCACAAGGTGTCCCCGGGGGCGACCATGTACGTCGTGGTCCTGAACTGCTCAATGTGCCGCTCGCGCACCGTCTGGTGCTGTGGCGTCACGGGTGCGGCGGCGGAAGCGGCAGGAGGCCGGGCTGACGCAGGACTGGTCGCGGTGGCGCGCGCCGTGGCACGGCGCCAGATCACCGTCAGCGCGAGCAGCAGTGTGCCCACCAGGAACGCGGCAGCCGCCCGGTGCGTGGGGAGCGTGCGCAGGCGAGTGCGCAGCAGGGTGACATCGCCAAGGAGGGTGCCCAGTTGCCGTGTTGCCCAGGAGGCTTCGCGGATGAGCGAGACCATGAAGGCGGCCCAATACACCCATCCGGCCAAGGCGAGGAGTCTGGTAAGCAATGGGTCGCTGGCCGGCTGTGCCAGCCGGGCCCCCAGGTCGCCAAGCGAGGTGACCGGGGCAGGCCACGGCACCCCAGCGGAGGCTGCCAGGACATAGGGGATGCCGACAATGACGGCCACCAGGGCCGTCGTGGACAGCAGCAGCTGAAGGAGGGCGCACAGTCGCCCCCACGTTGTGGCGGCTGGGTTCATGGCGTTTTTCCTTGCAGCCAAGGGGTGGTGATGCCCTGCTCGGCTCGTGCCGTCGCATGGGCCGTGGTCACGAGCTGGTCGATTCCGGCGAGGGACAGGATCTGGGTGGGCTGACGATGCGTAACGAAGACCGCTATCTCAGCGCCGGTAGCTTCGGCGTGGCCGGTGTCTCCAACCGAGTCTGGATCCTTCAGGGGTTGCTCGCGGGGCAGAGCACCATGCGCGATCAGCCACAACCCGCCGCCCGCAGCGGCACCGAGAACAACCGCGTACAGCATGGTGGTGGTCATGCGCTGCGCCCCCACCGCTGCCCGTGTAGCGCCCGCTCGTCCAGGCCCGCTGCCAGCAGGACGGCAAGGGTCTCACCGCGCAGCGGCGTGGCCGGTACCGCCCGCCCGTCAGGCCCCGGCTGGTAGACCTCGTTCGAGATCACCTGGTGGCCGTCGGCGTCGACGATCTCGCGCACCGAATCGATCACTCGGCGGCCATCGGTATCCCACGCGAGGTGGACGACGAAGTGCACGGCCGAGGCCACCAGCAGGTTCGTCGCCTCCAACGACAACCGCTCCGGCGCCTGGGCCGCATAGGCGGCGAGTCTGGTGAACACTCCGCGGGAGGTAGAGGCGTGGATCGTCGACAGCGAGCCGTCGTTGCCCTGGGACATCGCGTTGCACATCGGCACGACCTCGGACCCGCGGATCTCGCCGACGATCACCCGGTCCGGAGACATCCGCAACCCCCAGCGGACCAGCTCGGCTTGGTCGATGGCGCCTTCACCCTCGATGTTCGCCTCGCGCGCCTGCATCGCCACCACATCCGGATGGGCCACCCGGTCGGTATCCAGGCCGAGTTCGAAGGTGTCCTCGATCGTCACCAGCCGCTCGTGCGCGGGGATGGCCGAGGCCAGGGCGCGCAGCACGGTGGTCTTACCGACATTGGTGCCCCCGGCGACGATCACGTTGCGACGGGCCCGCACCAGCGCACCCAAAAGGTCCGCCATCGGCTCGTCGCACACCCCCAGCCGCACCAGATCGGCCAGAGTGGCGGCGCGGAAGCGGTGGCGGCGAATCGACAGCGACACCCGACCGGTGACCGCCATGACCGCGAACAAGCGGGACCCATCGGGCAGGCGGATGTTCAGTCTCGGGACGGCGCGGTCGAAGCGCCGCTCCTCCAACCCGGCGCGCGCGGCGATCTGCCGTACCACCTCGACCAGTTCCTCATCCGACGCGGCTAGTGGCGCGGCGCGGTGTTTGGTGCCGTCCGCGTAGCGCACCCACACGGTGTCGGCTCCATTGACCGCAATGTTCTCCACCCGCTCATCCACCAACAACTGCTCCAGCGGCCCGAGACCGAACAGGGCGTCCAGCACGGCCCGCTCGATCCGTTGCTCCGCCCCCGGTTCCAAGGCCGGGCGCCCTGCCGCCAACTGGGCTGCTGCGTGGGCGTTGAGCTCCTCGGCCAGCAGGCGGCGGACCACCTGACTGCGCCGTTCGGCGTCCTCGGGCGGCAGACCGGCTTGCTCCCGCGCGTGCGCGTACCCCGCCATCCGCCCGGCGACCTGCTCCCGCAGCAGATCCACCAGCTGCTTCTCACTCGCTCCAGCGACCGTCGTCCACGGCACTCCCGCCGCATCCGTCACCGTGCTCACCGCACGTCACCTTCTTCCAACGTCCTTGCGGCCGCCTGTCCGGGAACCGGACGCGCGGTGGTGAGCGAGGTCAGGTCCCGCCCTGGGCTTTCACCCGACTCCACTACCGGGGTGACCAGATGCCAGGCCAGATCGCTGGCGGCACGCACGAGCGGGGCGGTGCGCCATCTGCGCGGTGATGCCGAAGCCCGGCCAGCCAAAGCTCGCGCCGTGCGCGCATCCCACGGCATCCGATGCACCCGCTGCACACCCAGGACCTCACGGATCTCGGACGGCGGATACGGGCTGGGGCCGACCACGACCAGCTCCACGCACCGGCTAGACCCGCGCAGGTCCGCCGCCGTCGAAGCGGCGTGAGCCAGCGCGTCCACCTCACCCCGGGACACCAGCAGCAACCGATCAGCCGCCTCCACCAGCCAGGCAGTCTCCGGCTGAAGCCGCCCGACATCCACCAGGACAGACCCGTCGCTGCCCATACCCGCCCGCAGCAACGCCGCACCATTGCCCGCGAACAGCCTCACGGCCGCAGCAGCCTGCTGCGCACCCGTCGGCCCCACCACCACATGCGCCCCGCCCGGCAGCAGTTGCACGCACTTCCCCAGCACCTGCTGCACGCGCTTCCCCAGCACCTGGGGCGACACCGCACGGCGAGCGGCAGCGGCAGCGGCAACGGCCATCAGTCCGGGCGAGTCCGACAGCTCGAAGCGCGCCGCCACATCACCGCCGGACGGGTCCGCCTCCACCACCAACGGCCGAGGCTGCCGGTCGGAAGTGGGCCAGCACTCCGCCAAGGCCAATATCAGCGTCGTCGCCCCAGGCGAGCCCTTAGCCGACCCGATCACCACCAGCGCCCGGGTCACGGCACCTCCCGGCCCACGGGACTGAGCACCACCCGACGCGGCTTGTCGATCCGCGCCGCCCGCCCGGCAGCGGTGGTGTCCGCCAAGACCGTCACCACCGAGGCCGCCGAATCCCGGTCTCCCGCCGCCACATTCGACAGCCAGCAGGCTGACAGCACTGCTGAAGGAGATACCGGGAGTTGCTCGGAAGTCGGTCTTGTATCCGATGAGCGCTCCTTGGAGCCAGGGGGGTCTTCCGACCGGATTCGGCTGTCCGTACGCCCCGACGTGCCGGCTTCTTCGGTGCACTTGGCACCGGAAGAGTGCACTCCGGCGATCAGCCGTCTCCCGCCATCAGCCAGAGCGGACGCGGCCGTGACCGCTACGGGGAGTACGCCAGACACCGCCAAAACCGCCAAGCACGCTGGCCACCCGACTGGAACCGCCATCAACAAGTGCCTGATTCGTGCAGGTAAAGAGCCGTGACCTTCCAGGCATCCTTCTCACGAGTAACCGTCGCGTCGGCCTTGCTACGGCTTCCCGGGCGATCGTTCTTCAGCGCGCCAGATTTCGCGTACTGCAACCAACCAGTTCCATCGACGCAGTCCTGGAGCTTGACGGTATTGGCGCCAGACGCAATCACCAATGGGTCGACCTGCGGTACTCCCTTGGTCACAATGTTCTCCGCTTGCGCCTTCTCCAAGCCGTACTTCAAAAGGCGGAGGGCCCCGTCGTCGGCGTGATCGGGAAGGTGCGGCCACCCCGGATCCGCATAGGCGGATGCCACGGCCATGTCCTTCCACATCGCTCGATAGGCGGCGAGCGCAGGGGCAGTGCTCGTATCTTCTCCGTTGCCGTTCCGCCCCCATGACGTCGCACCAACAGGCGGTGAACTGCTCGGTGTTCGGCCTGCCTTACCAGCACAGCCCGCGAGCAGCACGCTTGTTACTACGCACAGTGCCGCAACAGAGGCGGCGGTACGCCTGCCAGGCATCATGAATCCCCGCCATCCACCGAGACGTCACGAAGGGCTATGAACCTATCACCGTGGGTCACATTTCACCGTGCCCGCCTCACCCGTTTGCCGGAAAGCGCACGCTTCAGACGTCAGGCATGAGCCCGGCACAGGACTGACTATGGGGACGGTCCAACGCTGAACAGGGCGAGCCGACCGCTCGCGGGATGCCCGCGTCGGAGGCCTGGTGGGCGGAATCCAGCGCAGGGTGAGGAGGGGGCCGGGCCCCAAAGACGGTGGGGAGCCGGGTATTGAGGCGGCCGGGTGGTATCAGCCTTCGATGTTTCGTCAGAGGGTGGGGAGAAGTCCTCCGTCGACCGAGATGGTGATTCCGGTGAGGTAGGAGGCGCGCGGGGAAGCGAGGAAGGCGATCAGCTCTGCGGCTTCTTCGGGCTGTCCGGGGCGGCCGAGCGGGGCGGCGAGGCGCTGGTGGAACTCCTTGCGGATGGCGTCCAGGTCGCGCCCGGTGCGTTCTGCCGCCTGCCGCAGGCTTGCTTCGACGGCGTCGCCCTCAATGACTCCCGGCATGACCGCAGTGACGCGCACGCCGCGCGGACCACAGGCGAGCGCGAGGCTCTTGCTGTAGGCGTTCAGGGCGGCCTTGGCGGCGGCGTAAGGGGCACCGTTGGGCTGCGGGTAGCGGGCAGCGTTCGATGACACGTGGACGACCGCACCATGACCCTGCGCCGTCATGTGCGGGACGAGGGCGCGGTCGAGGCGGACGACGGACAGCAGGTTGGCTTCGAGGTTGGCCTGCCAGTCGCCGTCGGTCGCGGCAAGGACGCCGTCGGGGACCTGGGTGTTGCGTCCGGCGTTGTCGACGAGCACGTCGATGCCTCCCAGATGGTCGAGTGCTGCCGCTGCCGCCTGCTCGATCCCGCCGGGGACGGTCAGATCAGCGGTCACCAGGTGCACTCCGGTGGGGACCGCGGCCTGGTTTCGGGCAACTGCGACCACGCGCGCGCCGGCCGCAGCCAGACGGCGCACGGTGGCCGCGCCGATGCCACGGGTTCCTCCGGTGACTACGGCGCGCGCCCCACGCAGACCCAGATCCGCGCTCGGATCGGGCAGCAGGGTGGGATGGACAGGCGGCATGGTGCTCCTTGGGTGACGGGTGGCCGTGCGTAGGCGGATGGGGACCGCGGCCAACAATCATTCGCATGAATGAATCGTTTAGCAAGCTACACGATAGCGTGGGGTAAAGTGAACGGGTGACCTCGGCTACCTCCCCCGCTTCCAGCCCGGCGCTGCTCGACGAGCACCGCAACAGCCCCGGCCTCATGCTCGCCCTGCTCGGGCACGAGGCCATGCGTCGCCTGAGGGACGCACACACCGCCAAGGGCCTCACACCGCGGCAGTTCCACGTCCTCGGGCTGCTCCACGATCGCGGCCCGTTGGCGCAGACCGACCTGGCCTCCGAGACGGATACCGCGGCCAGCGTGCTCGTCACACAGCTCAACCCCCTGGAGGCCGACGGGTTGGTGACGCGCACGCGTGATCCCCGCGATCGGCGCCGTCACCTGGTTGTGCTGACCGAAGTGGGGCAGCAGCGGCTGCGAGCCGCGGCGGCCGCGCAGCAGGAGGTCGAAGACGACCTCTTCCGCTCACTCAGCGACTCCCAGCGCTCGCAGCTGACACAGCTCCTTGTCCTGGTGCGAGACGACCTGACCGACGGCAACGAGCACTGCGGCACCCCGACCTCCCTCGACAGGAAGACGTCGTAAAGCCCTGAATCGGGCGGCCAGGCGCCCGATTCACCCTCGGGCGCCTGGCCGGTGACGCCAGCGCCCCTGCGGCAGGCACTGGGGGAGCCGACGTGGGTGCTGTCGTTTGTCACGAATATCGAAAACGGCCCTCCCGGGACGCTGTCCGAAGTCAGGTTCTGGCTCAACTTCTGTGGTGCGCCTGCTCTCTGTAAGTGTTGATCTGGCCGTGCTGGTGCCCGGCTGGCAGACGTCTTCGGAGCGTCGGTCAGCCGCAGCACGGCTCTGCGGCTGACCGACGCGCTCCCCGAGCCGCGGCTGCGGAGCCCGCGTGTGGTCGGCGCCGATGAGTACGCGATGCGCAAGGGCCGCGTCTACGGGACCGTGCTGGTCGATGTCGAGACCCGCAGGCCGGTTTCGCCAAGACCTCCGGCGTGCGGCTGGCCCTGACGAGTACTACAGCCTCAGATCTTGTGACGGCTGATCGGTGATGTCGTTGTCTGGTCATGCTGGCCAATGTGGCGCCGGAGCATCCGGAGGGGTGGGCGGAGGAACTGGCCTCGCTCACTGGATCGCTTTCGCCACCAAACCCCAGCTGAGCATCGCCATGCTGGAGACGGCGCTCGTCCGCGGGCTGCCGTTCGCGTGGGTGGCAGCCGACGCCGACTACGGCAAAGCCCCCTCCCCGCGGGCCTTCCTCCACGCCAACGCCCTGCCCTACGTGCTGGGGGTACCGGTCACCCTGCCGGCGGGCCGGCCCGCCTGGCGAGCCGCACCGGCCCGCCGTCGAGAAGGCCGGCGATCTCCTGCACTACGCGATCGTGCGTGACCAATGGGAGCGCCGAAGCCAGGGTGAGGGCTCCAAGGGACAGCGATACTACGACTGGACCTGGTTCGAGGTGACCCTGTCGGGCCAGCGGCCCGCCGACGGCTTCGCCCACCACCTGCTCATCCGGCGGTCCACCAAGAAGAAGCAGCTCGCGGGCGGGCGCGTGGACTACGAGTACGCCTATTTCCTGGTGCACCACCGCCGCGAGTCCGCGCTGCCGGAGGCCGTGCGCCGTGCCGGAGTGCGCTGGAAGATCGAGGAGAACAACGAAGCAGCGAAGCAGATCACCGGGCTGGGGCAGTACCAGGTCCGCCGCTGGAACTCCGGGCATCGCCACGTCACCTGCGCGATGCTCGCCCTGGCCTTCCTCGCCGTCCAACGCGCCCAGCATCCCGACCCCGAAGTTGACGCCCCACCCCCAGGCACTGCCGAACAGGCGGACAATACGGGAAAAATCTGGCAGTCGAAGGAAGAGGGCGACTGCCGCTCATCCGCTTGACCGTTCCAGCCCTGGCCACCGTGCTCGCCGCAACCGCCCTGACCACCCACCATCAGCCCGAGCACCACCTCCAGCAACACCACTGGCGAGCCGTCCACCAGACCCGCGCCACCGTCAGCCACTACCGCAGACGCAGTGCCCCCCTCCCTGCCCGGCTCCGCACCTGCCGCCAGCAGGCCGAACAGAACCGGATCACCTCACCAAGATCCGATGAGGCTGTAATACAGGCCCACTGCGTCTACACACCGCGATGACTCCGCACAGCCCTCGTCACAACCTCAGGTGCCCAAGAGTCGACGACATCTCCAACAGCGGTTGCCTTCTGCTTTGTCCACAAAGACCTCACAAAGTTCATCGTTACCTTCGCAAGCACGGTATCGACAACGAAAAGGGGCGCGTGATGACCTTGACAAGAAATCGGGTTTGGCCGGTGGCACTCGCCCTGACCGTGGGACTGACCGTATCGGCATGCCAGGGGAAGAACGGCGCCCTCGGCGCTCATCCCCGCTCCTCCCCCACCGCCGCGGTCCTCGCGGCGAGCGCGTCCGCAGCGGAGCCCGGGCGCCAGACCGGAGCCGCGCCGGCGCAGTCGCAGCTCAGCAGTGTCCGCAGCGCAAGCCTGACCGTCCCGGCCAAGCCTTTCGGGCTGGTCTACGCGCGGACGGGCCACGTCGCCTTCGTCGCGTTGAAGTCGGAACTCGGGGTGCTGTCCACAAGCAGCGGCACACCCCGGCTCGTGCGGACGATCCCGCTTCCGGCCGCAAGCCTGGGGAAAGAAGGCGCCACCGGAGTCACCCTCACCCATGACGGTCGCGAGCTGCTCATTGCCGCAGGCGGCGGAGCAATCGTGGTGGACGCGGCCAAGGCCGCGTCCGGAGCACCGGGGGCCGTGCTGGGAACAGTCACCGGCACAGCCGGGACCAGCGCAATCGAGGTGACCGTCTCACCCGACGACCACTACGCCTTCGTCAGCCAAGAGTACGGAAACACCCAGACCGGCAACCGCGGCGACATCGAAGTCTTCGACCTGCACAAGGCGCTTCACAGTAGCTTCGGCCCAGACACCAGCATCGGCAGCCTGACCCTGGGCAATGCCGTAGTCGGCACCGCGATCTCCCCCAACGGGCGCTGGCTGTACGCGACCAGCGAGATCGCCCCAGGCCAGAAAGCCAAAGCAGGCGCCGGGCACGGTGACCTCAGCATCATCGACCTCGCCACCCTCGAATCCACTCCGACAAAGGCCCTGCTAGGCAGCGTTCCCGCCGGATGCGACCCCGTGCGAGTCGCCCCCTCACCGGACGGAAAGACGGTATGGGTCACCGCGCGGCAGAGCAACGCACTGCTCGCCTTCGACGCCGCCAAACTCACCACCGACCCCCAGCACGCCATGCTGACCTCCGTCCAGGTAGGCACCGCCCCAGTCGGCCTGACCTTCGTCAAGGGCAGCAACCGGATCATCACCGCCGACTCTGACCGCTTCCACGCCTCAGGCGCCACCACCGGGCTGACTGTGGTGGACACCCAAGCTGCCCTCGCTGGCAAACCGGCCAACCTCGGACGTATCCAGACCGGCGCGTTCCCCCGCGAGTTCGCCCTCAGCCCCGACGGAAAGACCCTTCTCGTCTCCGACTACGACTCAAAACAGATCCAGGCAATCGCCACCACCACGCTGCCATGACCACCCCATGTGGCACCCCGCCACGCCAACGCCAGCCACCCCCGAGCGCCGGATCAGCAGGTGGTGGGCGAAGCCGTCGGCGGGCTGCCGAACGAGCAGGCCCTCGATCAGGTCCGCGAACACCTCGCGCGGCTCCGGCCGCGCGAACAAGTTCCCCAACCCCACAGTGAGCGAGGCCAGTTCCTCCGCCCACCCCTCCAGATGCTCCGGCGCCACATTGACCAGCATGACCAGACAACGACATCACCGATCAGCCGTCACAAGATCTGAGGCTGTAGTACGAGCTCGACTATCTGGCGACGGAACTCCGGCGGGTAGACCGGGCGCGCCCCTGGTATCCCCTTAAATCCACGTTTTTATCGATTGTGATGTCGCCCTAGAACCGTCCATTTCGGACCAGTGCCACCTTAGTCGAGCGGCAGGGCGGCCCCTAGATCTATCTCAAAGGATCTTGATGGCGAGCTCGACGGTCTCAAAGGGGTTACCCTCCGTGATAGACCAGCATTCCCGGCAGAATGCCTCGTCGACGCCTTCGCCGAGCTTGTCACGTAGCAGTAGGCCCACCGCTTCCACGGTGAGCGGCGCCAGTTCGTACGGCCGTGAGCCATGCCGTTTGGCCAGTCTGCGGAAGGCCTCGGTAACGGGAGGGAGTTCATCGGGCCGATACGCTACGGCAACCAGCGGGGGCAGCTCCTCGGCACGGGCTGTGAATCCGGTGAGCCACTCCAAGGACTCGCTATCGGCCCAATGCGCGTCATCGACGATCAACACTACCGGCGCCCGTCGCACGGCAATGTCGGTAACGACCCAGTCCAGGCCGTCGATCACGCCCTGGTGATCCGGTGACAGGCCCGCATCCGGCGAAACCAAGCCGAGCGCCGGGCCAACTACATTGGCCCAACTGCCCAGTACCCTCGCGCGCTCTTCCTCGCTCAGCGAGGCGAACAGGGGCTGAAGGAGTTGCCGTACGACGTGGAACGCGACTCGCTGTTCCCGCTCGCCGCCGCGCGCCCACAGCACGATGCACCCATGGACCGCCGCCCGCCTGCGTGCCTGCGCAAGAAGAGTTGTCTTGCCCATGCCTGCCTGCCCGACATAGGCCAGAAAGCCGCCGTCTCGTGACCCCTATCGTTCGCCCCGCGGTCCGCACAACTCCACCAACCCGGCGTCCAGCGCGATCAGTGCAGCCTGCCGTTCGAGTAGCCGCTCATCGAGGCTATTGCTCTGCCGCAGCGTGCCAACCATCTCTCGCACCCCCTCCGTTGGCCATATACCCACCGGATATGCTCAATTGCGGCCTGCTTAGCGAACCAGACAGGGACAGCACGCGGGGCGGCTATGTCGCAGTGTCATCCATACGGGTTACCCCAGTCGCGTGATCTCTCACACCGGAGGCGATGCTGTCGAACTGAGCATCGTGGTCAGGGAAGTTGACTGCCGCCCGCGCTGTGCGTGCGATACGGCCTGTGGGTGCCGGAAAGTCCATCCGCGCGGATGAGCTGCGTGGAGGCGAACGCGGCGCGAAGCTGCGGTCTGCGGTCTGCGGTCTGCGGCATGATGATCGCTCGTGCTGCTGCGTCTGGCCTGCCTGACGGTGACGAACGCCTTCGTCACGCTTCGGCTGCTGCCGATGGGCGATCGGGACAAGGACGTGGCAATTGGTCCGCCGAGTTCCACGATCAGCTCGGCGGCGGCCCGTGCGGACCGGGTGTCGTTCCACAGCAGGGCGTCGCGCACCGGATGCCCCGTGTCGTCGACGGCGACCATGCCGTGCTGCTGCCCGGCGACGGAGGCCGCGTCATCGTGTTCGAGCACGTCCTTCCCGGCTTCGCACAGCGCCTGCCACCATGCCTCGGGATCCACTTCGGTGCCCTCGGAGTGGGTGGCCCTGGTGCGGTGCGGAACCTTTCCGGTGTCGGCGTCGCAGACGACGATCTTGCAGGACTGGGTGGAGGAGTCGATTCCGGCCACGGTCGGCATGGCGGGTGTTCGCTTCCTACGGTGCGGGGCCGGGTCAGCCGGTCGGCCGGATCTGGATCTTCCGGCCGGAGCCCTCGCGGAACGTCTGCAGTGCCTCGGCGAATTCGTCCAGGCCGAAGCTGTGCGTGATCATGGTTTCGGCGTCGATGACCCCCTTCGCCATAAGGTCCACTGCCCGGCCGAAACTGTGCAGTACGGCCATGGATCCGACGATGGTGATCTCGTCGTTGTACACCTTGAACGGGGAGAAGCTGGCTTTGGCGGCGCTGGGGGCGACGCCGAACTGCTGGAAGGTGCCGCCGCGCCGGACCCGGGTGAGCGCGTCCTCGATGGCGGGGATCACTCCGGTGCAGTCGATGACGGTCTCCCAACCTTGCGTGCGGTCGAAGGTGTCCGCGCTGGTGGCGGTGGCGTCGGCGCCGAGTCGTGCGGCGATCTTGAGCCGGTCCTCGTTGACGTCGACGACGGACAGTGACGCGGCGCACGCCGCCTTGGCGAGTTGGAGCATCATCAGGCCCATGGTGCCCGCGCCGTAGATCAGGTAGTGGTCCCCGAGGCGGCGGGGCAGGACGTCGAAGCCACGAACCGCGCAGGACAGCGGCTCGATCAGGGCCCCTTGGGTGACGTCCAGGCCGTCTGGGAGCCGGTAGCAGTTCGCGGCCGGGACGGCGACATACTCGGCCATCGCACCGTCCACGGTGTCTCCGATGGCGCCCCAGTGCTCGCACAGGTTGCCGTGTCCGATGGTGCAGTAGTGGCAGGCGCCGCAGAACAGCGAGGGATCGACGGCGACGTTGTCTCCGGTGTGCAGGCCCGTGACGCCTTCGCCGAGCGCGACCACCTCTCCGGTGAATTCATGGCCGGGGATGATCGGGTAGGGCGTGGGGGCGAACTCGCCCTGGACGATGTGCACATCGGTACCGCAGATGCCCACCGCGGCGGGAGCGACCACCACTTGGCCGGGGCCGGGGGCAGGGTCGGCGACCGTGGTGACGCCGAAGTGTCCAGGGGTTTCGATGACCAGGGCGCGCATGGGACAGATTCCCTTCTCAGTGATGGCGGTTGGCCAGGCGGCGGGCACGGCGGTGGGCGGCGGGCGCGGACGGAAGGTGGCTCACTCGCGGAGGTCGACCGTACGCACCTCGACCCCGAGGTCCGCGATGCTCCGCACCTCGTCGGCGGGAGCGGCGGAGTCGGTGACCAGTAGGTCGTAGCCGCTCACATCGCCGTACGCGTAGGTGGCGGTGCGGCCGAACTTGCTGTGGTCGACGGCGAGGACAATGCGTTCGGCCGCCCGCACGTACGCCTCCTTGTTGTCGGCGTACTCGCGGATGGGGTGGAACAGGTGCCCCTCGCTGATGGAGGTGGCAGTGAGGAAGGCGATGTCGGCACGTACGCGTTCCAGCTGCCGTAGTGTCTCCGGTCCCGCGCAGGACTCGAAGTCCGGGTAGTAGCGGTCACCCAGCAGCGTCACCTGCACGTCCGACCCGCTCAGCAGGTACGCCACGCGCAGCGAGTTGGTGATCAACCGCAGCCCCTCGACGTCGCGGAGGCGGCGGACGAGCGGGAAGAGGGTGGAGCCGCAGTCGACCAGCACCGTACTGCCGGGGGTGACCTGGTCGGCGAGCGCCTCGGCCATGGCCTCCTTGATCGCCATGTTGGAGTGCTCGCGGAAGCGCAGCGCGCTCTCCACGGTGACGGTGGGGAAGGCCGAGGCCACCCCGCGTCGTTTGCGCAGCAGCTGCCGTTCCTGGAGGTTGTCCAGGTCGCGGTGCATGGTCATCAGGCTCACACCGAGGCGTTCGGCGAGATCGCTGATCCGGATCTCGCCCTCGGCCGTCACCTGGCGCAGAACCAGCTGACGGCGCTCTTCCACTTCGGCCTCTGACCCCCGGCTGGGTCTCATGCCGTACCCCCTCGCTCTGCTGTGCGGCCCGCGCCGCACGACAATCATCACACACTCTCTGAGAAGTCATTGCAATTATCCGAGATGCACTTCAAGATGCTGACCATCAGGCCGCCAGCTGTCCGAGGGCGGGACGACCCTCGGTGCCGCGGCTGTCAGGAGGTCTCCGCTTACCCCCCGACCAGCGCGCGATCGGTCGCGCGCATGACCTTCCCCATCCCCATGCGGTCCCCGGTAGGGGGCGGCAGCAAGGAGACAAGGATGCGAATCCGACAAGCAGGGCGACGTGCCGTGGCCGCGGTCGCGTCGATCGCCGCTGTGCTGCTGTCGGCCACGGCGTGCGCGGGAGCCGGCGCGACGGGCGGCGGCTCCTCGGGCACCACGATCACCGTGGCGATCGTCGCCAACCCGCAGATGCAGGACATGGAGACACTGACCTCGTCCTTCGAGCACTCCCACCCGGGCGTCCACGTCCACTACGTCACCCTCCCGGAGAACGAGGCGCGGCAGAAGATCACCGAGTCGGTGGCCACCGGCAGCCGCGAGTTCGACGTCGTGATGATCAGCAACTACGAGACGCCGATGTGGGCGCGCAACGGCTGGCTGGTCGACCTCCAGCCGTATGCCGACCGCACACCGGGCTACGGCCCGAACGACTTCATCCGCCCCGTCCGCGCGTCCCTGTCCTCCCACGGCGACCTGTACTCGGTGCCCTTCTACGGCGAGTCGTCGTTCCTGATGTACCGCAAGGACGTCTTCGCGGCCCACCACCTGACCATGCCCGCCCATCCGACCTGGACCCAAGTGGCCGCTCTGGCAGACAAGTTGAACGACCCGGCCCACCACATGGCCGGAATCTGCCTGCGCGGCGACCCCGGCTGGGGCGAGAACCTGGCTCCGCTGAACACCGTGATCAACACCTTCGGCGGCCGCTGGTACGACCCGCAGTGGAACGCCCAGCTCACCTCACCCGCCGTGCAGAAGGCCGTCGGCTTCTACACCGACCTGCTGCGCCGCGACGGCGAACCAGGCGCACCCACCGCCGGTTTCACCGAGTGCGGTACGGACATGGCACAGGGCACCGCGGCCATGTGGTACGACGCCACCTCGGCGGCCGGGTCACTGGAAGACCCCACCAGCAGCAGGGTCGTCGGCAAGATCGGATACGTGGCCGCCCCGGTCGACGAGACGGCGTCCTCGGGCTGGCTGTACTCCTGGTCGCTGGGCATCCCGAAGACCAGCCCGCACCAGCAGGCCGCCTGGCAGTTCATGTCCTGGGCGACCTCCAAGGACTACATCAAGCTGGTCGGCGAAAAGCTGGGCTGGTCGCGGGTGCCGCCGGGCAGCCGGAACTCCACTTACCAGATCCCGCAGTACCAGAAGGCAGCCGCCGCCTTCGCCGGACCGACCCTGCAGGCCATCAGCAGCACCGACCCCGCGCACTCCACGGTGGAACCCGTTCCGTACACCGGCGTGCAGTTCCTCGACATCCCCGAGTTCGAGGATCTCGGCACCCGTGTCAGTCAGCAGATCACCGCCGCCATCGCCGGACAGCAATCGGTCCACGCCGCACTGGCGCAGTCCCAGCAGTACGCCCAGACCGTCGGCCGTACGTACCAGCACCCCTGACCGGCCCATCCACCACCAGAAGGGAGGCGTCATGGCGACCTTCGCCCCACCCCGTCCCGGGCCGATGACGCCCGGAGCGCGACCGCCCGCAGCGGCGCGCCGCGAGGCATGGCAGCGCCGCCTGCCGCTGACACCGGCACTGCTATTCATGATCTTCGTTACGCAGATCCCGTTCGTGTTCACGGTGATCTTCTCGTTCCAGTCCTGGAACCTGGTACGCCCCGGATCCCAGCACTGGGTGGGCCTGGGGAACTATGCGAACGTCTTCACTGACAGCGCGTTCCGCGGCGCGCTGTTCACGGAGATCGAGATGACCGTGCTCGCCGTCGCGATCTCCATGGTGCTCGGCATCGGCCTCGCTGTGCTGCTGGACCGCAAGTTCCCCGGCCGGGGCATCGTGCGCACCCTGCTGATCGCGCCATTCCTGGTCATGCCGACGGTGGCCGGGCTGTTGTGGAAGACCACGATGCTCGACCCGGTCTACGGCATCGTCAACTACCTGCTTCGACTGGTCGGGGTCGCGCCCGTCGACTTCGTCAGCCGCTTCCCGATGGCCTCGATCGTCACCGTGCTGGTGTGGCAGTGGACGCCGTTCATGATGCTGATCGTGCTGGCCGGGCTGCAGAGCCAGTCGGGCGAGGTACTGGAGGCCGCACGCGTCGACGGAGCCGGACCTTGGACGACATTCCGCGCGATCACCGTGCCGCACCTGAGGCCATACATCGAACTGGGCGGGCTGCTCGGTGCCATCTACCTGGTCAACACCTTCGACGTCATCTTCATGACGACGCAGGGCGGTCCAGGGACGGCCACCACCAATCTGCCGTACTACCTCTACCAGCGTGCGTTCCTCGGCTTCGACGTCGGGCAGGCATCCGCACTCGGCGTGGTCACCGTCATCGGCACCATCGCCGTCGCCTCGGTCGCACTGCGCATGCTGTTCACGGTGTTCTCCACGACCGAAGGGAGGGCGTGATGACCACCGCCGCCCCCGCCTCGCCTGCCGACACGACAACCCCGCGTACCGCGGTACGCGGCCCACTACGACACCTGTTGCGTACGGCTTCCTGGACCGCGGGCGCGTGGCTGGCCGGGTTGGTGTTCTTCTTCCCCGTGCTGTGGATGGTGCTCACGGCGTTCAAGCAGGAGTCCGACGCCTACACGACCACCCCGCACATCGTGTTCTCGCCGACACTGAGCCAGTTCAAGGCGGTGTTCGACAGCGGTATCGGTCCGTACCTGGCCAACTCGGCCCTGGCGACCGTGCTTTCCACGATCCTGGTGCTGGCGTTGGGCATCCCGGCGGCCTATGCCTTGTCGATCAGATCCGTCCGCAAGTGGCGGGACGCGCTGTTCTTCTTCATCTCCACGAAGATGCTGCCGGTGGTCGCGGCGATCATCCCGATCTACCTCGCGGTGCGCGACCTCGGCGCGCTGGACAACGTCGGCACCCTGATCGTGCTGTACACCGCGATGAACCTGCCGATCGCGGTGTGGATGCTGCGCTCGTTCTTCCTGGAGGTCCCCCGCGAGGTCCTGGAGGCCGCCCGGGTGGACGGGGTCACACTCCGCCAGGAGATCACCCGGATCATGCTGCCCATCGTCGCTCCGGGCATCGCGGCCACCGCGCTGATCTGCGTGATCTTCTCCTGGAACGAGTTCTTCTTCGCGCTCAACCTGACGTCGGTGCGGGCGGCGACCATGCCGGTCTTCCTAGTCGGCTTCATGACCAGCGAGGGCCTGTACTGGGCGAAGCTCGCCGCCGCCGCCACCTTGGCCTGCCTGCCCGTGCTTCTGGCCGGCTGGATCGCCCAGAAGCAACTCGTCCGCGGCCTGTCGATGGGCGCGGTGAAGTAGTGCCCTGCTGTCTCGTGTCCCGATGGCCCCATTGGAAAGAAGAAGAGTGAGGAAACATGGCTGAGGTTCGGTACGAGCAGGCATCACGGATCTACCCGGGGACACCGCCCGTGATGGCGGTGGACCGGCTGGATCTGGCAATCGCCGACGGCGAGTTCCTGGTACTCGTCGGCCCTTCGGGATCGGGGAAGACCACCGCGCTGCGCATGCTCGCCGGTCTGGAAGAAATCGATTCCGGCCGCATATCGATCGGCGACCGCGACGTGACCCACGCACCGCCGAAGGAGCGGGACATCGCGATGGTCTTCCAGTCGTACGCGCTGTACCCGCACATGACCGTGGCGCAGAACATGGGCTTCGCACTGAATCTTCGTGGCGTGTCCAAGGAAACGATCGCCGAGAAGGTGACCGAGGCCGCGCGGTTGCTGGACCTGGACAAGTACCTCGACCGCAAACCCAAGGCGCTCTCGGGCGGGCAGCGCCAGCGGGTGGCCATGGGCCGGGCGATCGTAAGGGAACCCTCGGTATTCCTCATGGACGAGCCGCTGTCCAACCTGGACGCGAAGCTGCGCGTGGAAACCCGCGCAAACATCGCGGCCCTTCAGGCACGACTCGGCACCACGACCGTCTACGTCACCCACGACCAGGTCGAAGCGATGACCATGGGCCACCGGGTCGCCGTGCTCAAGGACGGAGTCCTGCAACAGTGCGACACCCCCCGAACCCTGTACGAGCGGCCCGCGAACGCCTTCGTCGCCGGCTTCATCGGCTCGCCCGCGATGAACCTGCACACCGTGCCCGTGAGCGAGAACGGGGCACAACTGGGCGAACTGACCCTCCCGCTGCCGCGCGCCACCACGGCAAACCTCACCGAGGTCACCCTCGGAATCCGCCCGGAGACGCTGCGGCTGGTCGGCCCGGAGGAGGCCGGCTTCAAGCTCGCCGTCGAACTCGTGGAGGAACTCGGTGCCGACGCCTATCTGCATGGCAGGGCGCACCTCGGTGACTCGGACCAACGGTTCGTTCTCCGCGTCGATGGCCGCACCCCGCCGACCATCGGGCAGACCGTCAACGCCGGGCTCCGCGACACGGGCGAAATCCACCTCTTCCACCCCGGCACGGGCGAACGGCTGGACTGAACGTTCCCGAATTGTTGCGCACGGTCACCAACAATGTGGGCTATCTGCTCATTTGGGCGCCATGCGCTCATTTCTTGAAAAAGTCCCACCGAAGACCCCCCGACCTATTGACTTCGCCCAGCATCGAGCTCTAATGGAAGAGCAAGTGAACATATGAGTTGCAATTGCTCGTTTGAGTACAAGTTGCAGCGCGGGATGTCCGAGCCTTCTGTCGTCCATGACGTGCACGGCCCTTGATCCCTCGCATTGCAGCAGGAACCCCGCCTTGAGGACGCGGCAGCCTCGAAGTGGATCGCGGATTTTCTTGAAGGGTCAAGGAAATGACTGCTGTGGCCGAATGCGCCGTGCCCCCTCATACCGAAGTCGCCTCCGCCTCGCTCGAATTGCAAGCGGTTCTGCCCGCCGCGCGGCAGGCGCGGACCTTCACCAGGGAGTGCCTGCACCTGTGGGACGAGGGTGAGGAACTCATCGAGGCCGCTGTGCTGATCGTCTGCGAGCTGGCCACAAACGCCATCCGCCACGGCGCGGCGCTGTTGCTGGCCGAACGCGGGCGAGGGCGGGAGCCGGACTCGATGATCACTCTCACACTGGCGCTGCAGCCTGATGTGCTGCACATCGAGATGCGTGACGGATCAGAGGTCCTGCCCGTACAGCGCGCGGCCGGACATGGAGACGACTGCGGACGCGGGCTAATGATCATCGCGGCACTTGCCGAGTCCTGGACCTCCGGGAGGGATCCAGGCGGCGGCAAATGGGTTCGGGCCCGGCTGCCGCGCACGACCGGCGCCCACGCGGTCTGACGTGTTCGTCATGAGTCTGAGGTGTTCATCATGAGTACCCGGGATAAGGCGAGGGCTGGAGCCCGCCCGCACCACGCGGGCCCGGAAGAGCTTGTGCAGACGGCCGCCATGGCCCGGAGGTTCTATCTCGATGGCAAATCCAAGATCGAGATTGCCGAGGAGTTCGGTATCAGCCGCTTCAAGGTGGCCCGGACGCTGGAGACCGCCATCCGCGACGGCTTGATCCGGCTGGAGATCCGGCTGCCCCCTGAACTGGACGCCGAACGGTCCGACGCCCTGCGTACCCGGTACGGCCTGAGCCACGCCATCGTGTTCACCTCCCAAGTACAAGACCCAGGCGGTGCAGCGCTGGTAACCCGCCGCCTCGGCGCCGTAGCAGCGGGCCTGCTTGCCGAGATCGTGACGGAGGACGACGTCCTCGGGCTCATCTGGGGCCCCGAGATCGAGGCGCTCGGCCCGGAACTGACCACCCTGGCCCGGTGCACCGTCGTGCAACTGTGCGGGGTGACCCCGCTGCGGCCGGTCGATGCGAACGCCGTAGAAGCGGTGCGCCGAGCCGCGGCGGTATCGAGAGGCGTCGCCTACCCCATCTACGCACCGCTGCTGCTGCCTGACGGCGCGACAGCCCGGATGCTGCGGCGGCAACCCGGCATCGTCGAAGCGGTCGGCCGGTTCAGCCAGGTCACCAAGGCAGTCATCACGGTCGGCGCCTGGGGTCCGGAGCTGTCCACCATTTACGACGCACTCAGCGACGCGGAGCGTGAGAACTACCGGAGCCAGGGAGCGTGCGCCGAGGTGTCCGGTCACCTGCTCGACGGGGAGGGCCGGATCGTCGCCCCGGAACTGACCGAACGGATCATCGCCATCAGCTTCGAGGAACTGCGCCGCGTGCCCGACGTGATTCTCCTGGCCGATGGCTCCCAGCGGGCCGCCGCCACCGCGGCAGCTCTGAAGACCGGCCTGTTCAACGGCATCGTCACGGACACGGGCGTGGCCGAGTACCTGCTCGCATGATGCTCCGCGTGGGTTGACCGACGAGCGACAGCGCGGCCTTCAAGGGCAGCGGGACCTTGCTCCACCGGGTCGCACGGAGCACCGGCAGACGCTACACCCGCCGCATCCACATCGACCGTGCTGCTGCGACTGGCTTGCCTGGGCGTGACGAACACGTTTGCCATGCTGCGCTTGTTGCCGATGAGCGATCGGGACAAGGACGCAGAGATACTCGCCTTACGGCATCAGATCACTGTTCTCAAGCGCCAACCCGGCAAAGACAGGACGCGGTTCACCTCCGGCGATCGGGCGTTCACGGCAGACCCGCTGCACCGGCTGCCACGGGGCGCGCTCCGCAGAGTGCGGCTGCTGGTGGAGCAACCTGCCTTCCCGCTCGATGAATGAGCACGGCGTCCTCGTGCAGTAGCCGCAGACGGTCTCCCGGGGTGGGAAGCCGTGCGGGAGACAGCGCCAACTGCGCGCCGGTCCGATCCACGTACATATCGCGTCCATCATGGTCCGCAGGTCGCGCCCTATCGAGCGGTCGGCCGGTATCCAGGGTCCGGTCCCGACGCTCGGCCCGCCAGTCCGACGACAGCGGCTCGATCAACTCCCAGCGGGCCGCTGCAAGGTGGCTTGCGGACGGGAGGACAACCAGCGGGCCTGGTCCGGATCGAAGGCACGCATGTCCATGGGCGTCGTCAGGGACGGCCCGGGTAGGGGCGCCACCTTGAGCCCTCAAGAGACGCCCCCGCAGGCTGGTGGTGGAGTCCGCACCTCGCGGGCATCCGGAAAGCGCCGTGGATCACAGTCGGATGGCGTCGGGGGCGGGTGCGGTCAGGATCCCGTTGAGGAGGACCTGGAAGATCCAGGTACGGCGTTCGCCCGGGGCGCCGGTGAACAGATCGTCACCTGTCGCCGCCAGGTGCGGGTAGCGCTCGGGCGAAGCCGAGCGCAGGGCCTCGGTGAAGGCCGTCCAGTCCTCTTGCGCATCCGGTGCCTGGCGCCGGCTTCCGTGCTCGGCGGCAGCCGTGGTGGCGAACTGCAGGAGGAGGTCGACGGCCCAGCCGGCGCGTTCGCCGTCGATGCCGCCGGACTTCAGAAGCGTCAGCAGCCCTTCGAGCAGGGCGAGGTAGTGTTCTCCCCTTGGCCGCGCGACCAGGGCGGAGCGAGCCAGGCTCGGGTACTCGTACAGGACCTGGATGTAGGACGTGAGGATGTCGATGAGACGCTCACGCCAGGGCCCGTGATCCGCCACGGGGCCGAGGTCCACTTTGCCAAGCAGTTCGTCGAGCACGGCAGCGTGCAGTTCGGCCGTGTTGCGGAAGTACACGTACAGCGAGGCCGGTCCGGTGTCGAGTTCCTGGGCCAGGCGGCGCATCGTCACCCGCTCCAGTCCCTCGCTCTCCACGAGCGCGACCGAGGTCGCGACTATCCCGGCGCGGCTCAGGGCGGGCTTGGCGCGGCGCTCTCGGCGGCTCTGCGGAGCCTCACTGGGTGCTGCCATACGAGCAGCCTAACGAACACGTTCGCGGGTGACCAAGCCGTCCGATGGCTCACCAGGACGGCAGCTAGGCGCTCCGCCCTGGCCCAGCACCATCTGGAGCTGACGTATGCGCCCCCATCCAGTGCGCGAGAAGAGCCCAAGCGAGCATTTCCCCGCTGAACGAACTTGTTCGTGCCGAACATGTTCGTTATGCTCGCCACACCAGCACCCGCCCCGGGGTTATAACGCCGCGATCTGCAGCAGCCAAGCACAGTCGGGCGAGCCTCGATCAAGCGCACTCAGGATGCGCGTCGACTTCCAGGAGGGGTCAATGTCCACTTTCATCACGAATGTTCGACTCTTTGATGGCGAACATGTTCGTTCGGAGCAGACGGTGGGAATCGAGGGAACCAAGATTGTTTCCCTCGGGCAGAATCCCCCCAGCGGGGCGGAGGTCGTCGATGGCCGGGGCGGGACGCTGCTGCCGGGCCTGATCGACGGTCATGTCCACACGTCACTTGACGGGCTTCGGCTCGCGCGCGTCTTCGGTGTGACCACGGAGCTGGAGATGCAGGGCTACTGGACGCCGCAGCAACGCAAGGAGATCAACGAGAACGACGACATCGCCGACGTGCGCTCGGCCCTGCTGGCCCTGATGGCGAAGGACGGCCACCCCCACGAGCTGATCGCCGAACTGGACGAGCACCGGCCCGGCGGGGGTGGCTGGACACCGCCGTCGGTCTCGACCCCTGATGAGGCGGTGGCCCACGTCCAGGCCATGGCCGCCCAGGGGGCCGACTACATAAAGGTCATGATCGAAGAAGGCACCGTGATGGGCCACCCCGGGTTGCCCCTGATCAGCACGGAGGCGCTCAAGGCCGGCGTGGCGGAGGCGCATCGGCTGGGGAAGAAGGTGATCGCTCACGCGATGACGCTGGCTGCCACCGAGCAGGCCGTCGAGGTCGGAGTGGACGGCCTCGCGCACCTGTTCATCGACCGGGCGCACACCGAGGAGATCGTCACGGCGATCGCCGACGCCGGCATCTTCGTCACCCCGTGCTTGGTGATCAGCTCTTCCGTCATGGGAGCCACCGGCCAGGGACTGGCCGACGACCCGAGGGTGGGCCCCAAACTGCCGCAGCAGTGGCTTGCCACGCTGCGCGGCACGTTCAACAAGTACCCGGACGGCATTCTGAACCAGGTGCTGGCGAGCGTGGCCGCCCTGCACAGCGCAGGCGTCGACATCATCGCCGGTACCGACGCCTCCATCCCCGTCCCCGCCCACGGCGGGGTGGTGCACGGCGCGAGCGTGCACCACGAGCTGCAACTCCTGGTCGAGGCCGGGCTGACGCCCCTGGAAGCGCTGCGCGCTGCCACCTCCGTCCCGGCGCGGCGTTTCGGCCTGGACGACCGTGGCCGGATCGCTCCGGGGGCGCGGGCCGACCTCGTTCTGGTGGACGGTGACCCGACGACCCGCGTCCAGGACAGCTTGTCCATTCGTGCGATCTGGCGCCGTGGGGCCGTCTCCACCGACTAGCCGTATCCGCCCACTCGCCCTCCAGGCGGCCCACGTCGCATACGTGCAGTGGCTGTTCGGCACGTACCACTTGGGCCGGCCGGGGCGGCGGGCGCCGCTCCGACACCGCCGTATCGGTTCTCGGCACAGGTCCCGTGTTGGCGCGCGGGACCTGAACGCCGGGAAGCAACAACAGCTTCCGGGGAAGCACAGCGGCCTTCTGTCGGAATTTCCGACGAATGGCACGTGCCGCCCCGCTTCTGAAAGGAGTGGTCCGCCATGACCGCCCCCAAGTCCGCACCGCCCGACGGGGCCACGGAGCCCGTCGTCCCGAAGAACATCCGCTGGGTGCTGCTCGGCATCATGCTTGCCCTGCTGCTGTCCCAGCTCGACGGCCTGATCGTGGGCACCGCGATGCCCACGATCGTGAACGAGATAGGCGGCGTGAACAGCCTGTCGTGGGTCGTGACGGCCTACACCCTCACCACTGCCTGCTCCACACCGGTCTGGGGCAAGTTGGGGGATCTGTATAACCGCAAGACCATGTTCCTGGCCTCCATCGCGGTCTTCCTGGCCGCGTCCGCGCTGTGCGGGATGGCGTCGACGATGAACGAGCTCATCATCTTCCGGGCCCTGCAAGGCATCGGCGCGGGCGGCCTGGGCGCGGGGGCCTTCGCGCTGATCGGCGCCCTGCTGCCGCCGCGGGAACGCGGCCGCTACCAGGGCATGGTCGCGATCGTCATGGCGGTCGGCAGCATCGGCGGACCGCTGACGGGCGGCGCCATCACCGGCCACCTCGGCTGGCGCTGGGCCTTCTACATCAACCTTCCCATCGGGCTGATCTGCATCGCCTGGTGCCAACTGCTACTGCACGTTCCGCACACCCGCCGCAGCAAGGTCGTCATCGACTGGCTGGGCATCACCTTGATGACGGCCATGGTCAGCACCATCGTGATGGCGGCCACCTGGGCGGGCAGCACGTACGCCTGGGGCTCCTGGCAGATCCTCACGCTCGCCACGGCCAGCGTGGTCCTGTTCGCGGCCTTCGTCGCCTCCCAGCGGCGTTCCACCGAGCCACTGCTGCCGCCGCGGATCTTCACCGGCAGCCGCAATTTCTCGCTGGCCGCCGTGCTGCTGGTCGTCGCGGGCGTGGCCATGTTCGGCGGCACGCTCTACCTGCCGCTGTACCAGCAGACCGTGCAGGACGCCTCTGCCACCAACTCCGGCCTGCTGCTACTGCCGATGATGATCGGCACCGTCATCGCCTCCAACATCGCCGGCAAGGTCATGACCAAGACCGGCCACTACAAGGTGTTCCCCATCATCGGCGCGGTCTCCCTCACCATCGGCATGGCCCTGCTGTCCTCGATGGACACCCACACCTCGCCAACCGTCACCAGCGCCTTCATGGTCCTGGTCGGCATCGGCACCGGGTTCACCCTGCAGATGGCCAACACCATCGCGCAAAACAGCGTCGAACTCCGCGACATCGGCGCCGCCTCGGCCTCCACCAACCTGTTCCGCACGCTCGGCGGCTCTCTGGGTGTCGCGGTGTTCGGCTCCCTGTTCACCAGGGCCGTCCAAGGCCGTGCCCCGGCCGGCGGCGCACCCGGCGACGGCGCGCACTCAGGCGACTCGGCCCTGGCGCACCTGCCGCAGGCGGCCAAGGATGCCTACCTGCAGGCGGTCGTGCACGGCACCCACCAGATCTTCCTCGTGGCCTCGATCGTGGCGGCCGCCGGCCTCGGCGCCGCGGTCTTCATCAGGGAAGTGCCGCTGCGCGGCAAGCCCGGAGGGGCGCAGGCCGCACCCGGGCCCAAGGTGCAAGCGGCAGCGAACTAACGCCAGGCCCTGTCAACGCACGCAGGAGGCCTCGACGGAGACCGCCTGCCATATCTGAAGGAGAAGTCTGTGACCAGCAGTCACGACGACACGGTGGACGCGTTCCTCAACCGCGTACAAGAGGCATGGAACGCCGGTGACGCCCAGACTTACGCCGCCCAGTTCTCCGAGGACGCCTCCTACATCGCGTTCATCGGCGTAGCGATACTCGGCAGGCCGGAGATCGAGCGGACGCACCACGAGGTGTTCACCATGTGGCAGAAAGGCACGCGCATGGCCGTGAAGCCGATCGATGTGCGCACGGTGGATGCCGACACGACTGTGGTGACGACGATCGGTGGGATCGGCACCCACCCCGAATTCGGCTACGACAAGTTCCAAACGTACGTGCTGCGCCGCCAGGAGGGGCGTTGGCTGTGCGTCGCCTTCCAGAACACAGCGATGAGCGAGGAGGCGAAGCGCGCATACAACAACTGACGGACACCTCCACCCCGCGCGCCCACTCAGCGGGGCGTGAGCACGGCCCGCCCGCACGCCGGCCCCCGCGCCCGGCCAGTCTCCGCCGAACTCGGCCTGCTGCTCGGGCGTCAACTTCACTGACCGGCTCTTCGGCATCACCACCACTTCCCGCCAAAGCCCATATCGCCAAATTGAGTTGATGGCACCGAGCCCCCTTAGGAGGCTACTGTCGGTGGGGTGACATCAGCCTGCGCAGCAACCGTCACCGGGCCCGGCCGTCAACAGGCGTATGACCCGTGCCCGGTGTCGCCGCTCATCGACGTCGTGTTCAGCCGCTGGACGACACCGATCCTTTGGCTGCTCCAGCGCCAGGGACCGATGCGGTTCAACGAACTGCGCGAGCGTCTCGGCACCATCACTGCGAAAACACTCACCGAGCGCCTTCGCCAGTTGGAGCGCGACGGCCTGCTCACCCGGACTCACTATCCGCAGGTCCCGCCCCGTGTCGACTACGAGATCACCGACCTTGGCCTGTCCCTCAGCCCTCTGTTCCGGTCGATGGTCGAGTGGTCCAACGACAACATGCCGCTCGTGCGAAGTGCTCAGCGGCAATACGACGACTCTGGCCGCCCACGGCCGTCGTGACCTATCCCCACGGCAAGGCCGGATCGCGGCCGTGCCGCGCCTGAGCGTCGACGGTTTCGCCTAGGAAACCCAAGGGCGAGCTGACGTAACGTCGGCTACGCGTTCGCAGCAGGCAGGCTACGGCGGACGCATCTGACTACCCGTTGGGACGGCCCAGGGTGTGCCCCGGGCAGTGAGGGAGAAGCGTCATGCCAAGGAGCCAGGGCCGGTTGGGGATCGGGAAGGTCCTGATCTCACTCGTGGCGGTCGAAACGGCCGTAGGGCCATACAAGTTCGACTGGAACGAGACCCACATCTACAACCCGGCGTGGCCGCCGCATGCCAAGTTTCACAACGCGCAGACGATGAGCATGGGCGGCGCGCTCGGCGGCGTGAGCCTGTGGCACCTCTGGAAAGGTTCCGGCGACACACGCGAGGCACTCGACGCCGCCGCCATCTGCGCGGCGTTGTACTGGGTCACCAACATCTCCGCGCTGTGCTACCCGGGGTCCAAAGCCGTGGACCCGCCCGACACCGCAAGCTTCCCGCAGGCCAAGTTCGCTTTGCCATCGCTTGCCCTCGTGGCGCTCGGCTACCTTCTGGAACGGCGACGGCTCAGTTGACCCGCTTCGCCGGCCACCACGCGGGCTTACCCGGCGGCTACGCAGCCGCACAGACGTGGGCGCCGGCTTGCCGAGGTCCTCGTAGCAGCGCAAGGCCCCGGGATCCGCAACCGATGTGACAGATCGAAAGGACGACATGGCAAACGAAATTGGGGACGGCGACAGCGCGGCGCGGCCGCCGGTCGTCCTCGTTCACGGCAATCCGGAGAACGCCGCCGTGTGGGGGCCGGTACTCAAGGTGCTGGACCGTGAAGATGTGTTCACACTGTCCCCGCCGGGGTTCGGGGTGCCTCTGCCCGGTGGCTTCGAGGCCACCGTGGCTGGCTATCGCGAATGGCTGGTGTCACGGTTGGAGGCGTTCGGACGCCCAGTGGACCTCGTGGGACATGACTGGGGCGGGGCGCACGTGGTGCAGGTGGCCATGCACCGTCCCGACCTGATCCGCAGCTGGGTCTCGGACACGATGCAGCTTTTCGCCCCGGACTACGTCTGGCACCCATTGGCGCAGGTGTGGCAGCAGGAGGGGGCCGGGGAAGCCTCGGTGGCGGAGCTCTTCGGCGGCACCTTCGAACAGAGGATGGCCGTCGTGAACGGCATGGGCATCAACGGACCCGTCGCCGAGCGCCTCGCCGCTGGCTTTGACGAGGAACTCGGCCGGGCTGTGCTGTCCCTGCTGCGCTCGGCCGCCCAACCGGTGATGGCCGAGGCCGGAAAAGATCTCGCGCGGGCTCGTCAACGGCCCGGGCTTGTCCTCGTCCCCACTGCCGATCCCAACGGGACACTGGCCATGCATCAGTGGTCGGCGCAACAGGCCGGCGCGGACATCGCCCTCCTCGAAGGAGTGGTGCACTGGTGGCCGGAGACGGATCCGCGCCCGGCGGTCGAGGCGATGACACGGTTCTGGGCCGGTTTGCCTCACCGCGACTAATCAGTGGATGACAGACCACGACAACCCTGACGCACGGTCCTTCTACCGATCCCTCGGATTCGCAGAGTTCGACGGGAAGACCGTCTACCGGATCGACACCAACACGGCATGACGACGAGAGTGGTTATACGGGAAGAACGCTGCGACTACATCGTTGGGCTGGGGTGCGAGACCAAGGCGAGAACGACCGAACCAGCCTGAAGGGTGTCGTTGGTCACCCCGGGCACGCTGCTGGCCTGCCACCGGCGCCTGGTGCGCTGGACGGGGCGTCAACCACCGGGCAGGTCCGGCCGACCACCACTACCCTGTCAACGCCGGGTGGCCGACGTACGTGCCCTCAGCGATGATCAGGCCCACCCCGCCCGCAGCACGCCTGGCGTAGTACTGCGCCACATCGGCACCGGGAACGCCACCGGGTGAGAAGGCACGGGCCATCGGAGCCATCGCGATCCGGTTGGGCGGCGACATGGTCCCCAGCGAGAACGGGCGGGCGCGCACCTCCATGGCACGCGCAGCTGAACTGCCGGCTGTCACTCGGAATCCTCCAGAATTCGTCGTACAGGAGCGATGCCGTGGGCGTGAGTTCGGCGGCGCCGGATTCGGACGCGCGGCAGGGGCCGCCGATGGGGGCCTTCGTCAGGCAGGGAGCTCGAAGCCGAGCACCTTCAGGGCCGCCTCGGCGGCCTGCTGGTCCTGCTCGTACGTGCCGCCGGAGATGCCCAGGCCGCCGATGAGCTTGCCGTCCTCCAGGATCGGGTAGCCGCCGCCGACCGCCATCAGCCGGGGGTGGTGGGCGAGGGGCGCGACGTTGGGGTCGGCCAGGTAGTTGTTCCAGACGTGGGTGGGGTAGCCGAAGGATGCCGCCGTCCACGCCTTGTCGAGGGCGACCTCGCTCGCGAGGAACGGGGTGGAGTCGGTGCGCTGGAACGCCTTGAGGTGCCCGCCGCCGTCGGTGACGGCCACGGATGCCTCGAAACCGATCTCCGCGGCGGCGGTCTGCACCGCCTGAATGAGGGCGTTGGCAGCCTCAAGGGTGACCGAGGCGGCAGAGGTGGACTTGGTAAGGGGTGCGTTGGTCATGGCTGCCTTCTGGGTGCTGTGGCGCATGGTCGCGCCAGTTGGTGACGAGATGTCGAGATATCGGACGTCAGTGCGGGAGCCCGGGACCCGATCCGCTGGGCTCGACGCGTCGTGCTTGCGACCGTAGCCGCGAGGTGGTGGTTACCTGCAAGGGCAGGTACTTCCCATTGGGAAGAGCGAAGTCTGCGGCGGGTCTGGCGCACAGGAAGGCGCGGGCAGCGGCGGCACGCCCGGCTGCGGTGACAGGGCGCAACCGGCGGGCTGGCGATCGGCCGCCGCGGCCTCGGCGGCCGTGTGGACATGCTGATCGACGAGGGCGAGCAGGGCGTGCAGCGCCGCGCTGGGGCAGCACGCCATCACGGTGGCGACCTCCAGGGTCCACAGCAGCGGACTCCCGGTGAGCGGGCGGACCCGCAGCCTCCGATCGTCGGAGGGTGCCGCGAACGCCATCATCAGTGACACGCCGAGGCCGTGCCGGACGTAGTCGGCGGCGGTCGCGATGTCGGGCACCTCAGCCGCCACGCGGCGCTCCAGCCCGGCCGCCGTGATGGCGTGGTCGACGACGCAACGGTTGCCGTACCCCAGCGGGGAGTCGATGAACGGCGCCTCCGTGAGCGCCGCCAGGTCCACCTGGTCCCGGTCGGCGAGCGGCATGATCACCGCGACAGCGACCGCCTGCCTGTCCGAACTCCACGCCACCGCCCGCCCGGACGCCGGCCGAGCTCGGTCAGAGCTCGTCGCGACCACCGCCAACATGGGCGGCCTCGCCGCCGGTCCGCTCGCCTCGGGCTCCTCGCCCACTACACCCACCAGCCCCTGCGCCTGCCCTACGCCGGTCTTCACCGGCGCCAGACGGCCGGTATGTGGGTGTCGCGGGCTACCGGAGGGGGGAGGCGGGGGTGGGGGTGACGCGGGTGACCACGGACTCCTCAGGGATCAGCAGGCTGTAGACGACCGGGCCGATCTCGTTCTTCCAGCGGTCGTGGTCGTAGACCGCCGCGTACAGGGCCTCGCTCTGGGCCTCGTCCTCGAACCGGCGTATCCACACATAGCCGTCCTCGTCCTGGTCGTCGACGAAGGAGGCGGTCACATCCATGCCGAACGAGGTCTGGAACGGGATGACCACGTCCTCCATGTAACGGACCCACTCCTCGCGGCGTCCGGGCTGGGCCTGGTAGCGGCGGATCTCGTAGTACACGGTGTTGCTCCAAAAGGTATGCCGGGATGGTCAGTTGGTGACAGTCAGGACGAGCTTGCCGCGGGTGCGGCCCGCCTCGCCGCGGGCGTGGGCCGCACCGGCCTGCTCGAGCGGGAAGGTCTCCTCCACCTCGACGACGACCTTGCCGGCGTCGATCAGCCCGGCGATCGTCGTCAGCGCGGCACCGTCCGGCTCGACCAGGAACGGGGTGACCCGCACGCCAGCCGCCTCGGCGGCCTGGGCCAGCTCCGGGGAGACGCCGGCCGGGATCGCGACCAGCAGGCCGCCGGGGCGCAGGACGTTCAGCGAGCGGGTGCTGGTCTGGTCGTAGGCATCGCCCACCAGGTCGATCACGACGTCGACCTCCTTGGTGGCGTCCTCGAAGCGGGTGGTGGTGTAGTCGATGGCCTCGTCAGCGCCGAGCTCGATGAGCCAGGGGTGGCGGCCTGCGCCGGCGGTGGCGATCACGTGGGCGCCCAGGTGCCGGGCGAACTGGACCGCGAAGTGGCCGACCCCGCCGGCGGCGGCGGTGATCAGGACGCGCTGGCCGGCCTGCACGTGGGCGGTGTCGACCACGGCCTGCCAGGCGGTCAGCGCCGCCAACGGCACGGCGGCGGCGTGCACGTGGTCGACGGCGGCCGGCTTGCGGGCGAACTGCCGGGCCGGCGCGGTCACGTACTCGGCGTAGGCGTTCGCGACGCGCGGGAACCACGGCATGCCGTACACCTCGTCGCCGACCTTCAGGGTGGTCACGCCGAAGCCGACCTCCTCCACCACGCCGGACACGTCCCAGCCGAGGGTGAACGGCGGCTCGCCGAGCAGGCCGGCCATGCCGGTGCCGCCGCGGGTCTTCCAGTCCACCGGGTTGATCCCGGCCGCGTGCACCCGCACCAACACCTCGGTGGGCAGCGGCGCCGGGCGCGGCACCTGCTGGACCCGCAGCACCTCCGGACCGCCGAAACCGTCCTGAACCACCGCGCGCATCGTGTCTGCGGACATAGGTCATCTCCCTGGATAGCAGCCTGCGGAAGGCCCATCGACGGCCCTCCCCTTGACGTCGACGACGCTATCCTCGGGGGTACAGTTACCTGCAAGGGCTAGTACTTCCAATTGGGAAGTAACCTGGTGAGGAGAGTGAGCATGACGACCACGTGCCCCAGCGGCCAGCACGCGCACCACGATGTCTACGCCGCCCAGTGCCCCTGCCGCGCCCTGCTCGACCTGCTCGCCAACAAGTGGTCCGCGCTGACCATCGGCGCCCTCGAGGGGGGACCCCAGCGGTTCGGAGAGCTCCAGCGCAGGCTCCAGGGAATCAGCCCCAAGGTGCTGACCCAAACGCTGCGCCGCCTTGAGGAGTTCGGCATCCTCGACCGCACGGTCTACCCCGCCGTCCCGCTGCACGTCGAGTACTCGCTCACCCCGCTCGGGAGGAGCGCCGCGACCCCGCTCAACGCGCTCCGCTCGTGGGTCGAGGACAACATCGACCAAGCGTTCCGGCCGGAGCCGGTCGCGTCGTAAGGGGGCTGTCACGTCGGTGTGCTGCCCGCGTCCGGCTCCGGCCGCCGGGACGGCGGGCGCGGCACCGTGATGAGCTGCCGCCTGGAGGCGTGGGGGGCGACGGGCGCTCGGCCGTGGTGGCGGGCAGCGGCCGCTCCTCCCCGGAGGCGGCAGGACGGACGGCCTCCAGCAGCTCGTCCAGCCGGGCCGCGCGGCGCCTCGCCGCGGCCAGCCAACGGCCTTGCGGTCCGGGGACCTTGGCGCGCAGGGCGAGGACGGCCGATGCCATCGTGCGGGCGGTCGCCGGGTCGTCGGCCCCGCACCATTCCAGCAAGTCCAGAGCCGACTCGCGGTAGAGATCGGGGGCGCGCTTCTCCTGCCCGGCGAGCCGGTACACGTGGGCGCAACTGCCGTACGTGCAGGGCGCGTTGGGATTCCTTGCCGTACGCATCGGGTCGGCGCCGCTCGGGACGTTCCACAGCAGCCTGATCGGCCGTCACCGACCGGGTGACGGTGGGCAGCGGCGCGCCGTCGGGACCCATCACCGACGCCGATACCACCTCCGATTCACGCTGGCTCGCGCGTATCGACGCACTGTTCGCTTCGGACCACGATCAGGTCGCGGTGACAGTGCGGGTGCCGATACAATCATCCGCCCTGGTCGCGGCCTTGATCGCCGCCTTGCGGCGGTGCCCGCCGATCGCGTCGAAGCCTCACCTGCCCAAGCATCGACGGCATGACGATCCGTCGCGTTGCCGCGCCTGGCCCATCTCGGCGCGACCAACACCCTTGCCCTCCTGCGCCTGTCGCCGATGAGCGACCCGGACAAAGACACCGAGATCCTTGCCCTGCGGCACCAACTGCTCGTCCTGCGACGCCAGATCGGCAAGGTACGCCCGGCACGATCCCGCACTGGCACCGTGGCATCGCAACCTGCTGACGCCGCGACTTCGCGCCTGCCGAGAATCCCATCCGTGCTGGGCCACCGCTCGTCGCCGTCCAGCTCGTTCGTCCTCGCCCCCGTCCCCAACCGACTCCGGGCACTCCAACTGGACCCTCCCACGCGGACAGCCGTCACACGACAACTGCGAGGAAGACCGGGAAAGAAATGCAAGCCCCGGCTCCTCATCACAGGGCCGCAGGCCAGGCTCACTTACGCCTTGACAGCATCGTCCCTCATGGGTGCATGGATGGTTTTTCGGCACCCACAGTGTCGCCGAAGGGCATGTGGCGCTCGACCAGAGCGCACGGACGCGCCGATCGCGGTCACCAGCTACTTCACCGCCGGGCGTGAGGTGATCGCCGACACCCTGGAGACGCAGCGGCACCTGATGCACGCCTGCGAGGGCGAGACCTCGATGGCACTGGCCGCCTTCCCCGACCTCGTGCGCACGGAGCAGGCCGCGCGGGTGGTGGGCCTGGACATCTCCCTGCAGTCCGAGGACCCCTCCCCGGTCTACCGCTCCGTCACCTTCGACACCATCACGCCGTCCGGCACCGCCGGTGACGCCCGCGGCGCCTCCGCGACCAAGGGCGAGCGCATGTTGGACGGCTGCGCCAGAGCCCTCGCCGGCCTCCTCGTCGCGGGCATCTGGCCCTGATCCCGATCGGAGCAGAACAGCCCACGCGTCACCGTCCGAGTCCGCCAGTTCAACGGGAGACGGCTCCCGATCGGGGCTGGAGCGACGAAGCCACACCAAAAGCTAACGGTTTGCTTTAGGGTGGACGCAGGCCCTACAGTCACCTTAAGGCAAACGCATTGCGTTTATCGGGAAGGAGTCCAACCCATGTCCAGCGTCATATCCGACGCACCCGCGCACTGCTCCCTCCGGGCCGCCCGTGCCCGCGCGGCGAACCGCGCGGCTCCTTTCGTCCTCAACGCGTCGATCCTGGCGGCCCTCCTGGCGGCATCCAGCGCCCCGACGCCGCTGTACCCCCTCTACCAGGAGCAGTGGGGCCTTTCCGCGCTTGTCGTCACGGTGGTCTTCAGCGCCTACTCCCTGGCGCTGCTGTTGGCACTGCTCACCGCCGGAGCGCTCTCCGACCACTTGGGACGGCGCCCCGTCCTGGTAGGCGCCCTGATCGTGGAGGCCGCCTCCATGGTTCTCCTGGCTGCAGCGGGCGGCGCCGCCTCCCTTATAGCCGCCAGGGTCCTGCAGGGAGTGGCCACCGGCGCGGCCACCGGCGCCGCAGGTGCGGCTCTCCTCGACCTGGAGGATCCCCGGCGCCCGGGCCGATCTGCCCTGACCAACGGCATCGCCCCGGTCGGCGGCATGGCCGCGGGCGTTCTTGCCTCCACCCTCCTCATCCATTTCGCCCCCGCCCCCACCGTCACCGTCTACGTACTGCTGGCGGCCCTGTTCGCCGCCCAGGCGATCGCGGTCACGTTCACCACGGAGACGGCCCACCGCCACGCCGGCGCGCTGCGGTCGCTGCGCCCGCAGCTCAGCGTCCCGCCCACAGTCCGCCGCGCCCTGTTGACCGCCGGTACCGGGATCGTCGCCGTCTGGGCGCTGGGCGGCTTCTACTCCTCCCTCGGGCCGGCCCTCGTGCGCTTGGTGGCCCCCGACGCCCCGCAGGCGGCCCGCGGCATGGTCTTCTTCACCCTCAGCGCCGCTGCCGCGCTCACCGTGTGGACGCTGCGGCGCACGGCGCCCTTCGCCACGGCGATCGGCGGATACCTGGCCGTTCTGCCCGCCGCGGCCCTGACCTTGAGCGGTCTGCACGGGGCCGGACTGCCCGCCATTTACGGCGGCGCGGCCCTGGCCGGCATCGCCTTCGGCGCCGTTTCCCAAGGGGCGCTGCGGATGATCCTCGCCTCGCTCGACGAGCAGGACCGCGCCGCGACCCTGGCCGCCTACTACGTCCTCAGCTACCTCTCCATGAGCCTGCCCGCGGTCGCCGCGGGCGCCGCCACCCAGCACTACGGGCTCGGGACCGCCTCCCACGCCTACGCGATCCTCGCCGCTCTCCTCGCCGTGGCAGCCCTGGCAGCGCTCGCCGCGTCACGGCGCGGGGCAGCCCACCCCGCAGACAACCACCTCCGCTGAACAGATCAGCAGACAACCACCTCCGCTGAACAGATCAAAGGAAACGACGGACCATGCAGCTTTCCCATGCCACCCCCATCCCCTCCTGGACCGTGGGCGACGTCACCGTCCACCGCGTCGACGAGGTCCTCCTGCCACCCGCGACCGGACCGTGGCTGCTGCCCGACGCCACCCCCGACGTGGTGACCGGCCAGGACTGGCTGCACCCTCACTTCGCCGACCAGGAGGGCATCCTGCACATCAACAGCCACAGCTTCGCGTTCGTCGTGGACGGACTGCGGGTACTCGTCGACACCGGCATCGGCAACGGCAAGGAGCGGGCCAACCCGGCCTGGCACAACCTGCAGACCGACTTTCTGGAGCGCCTCACCGTTGGCGGTTTCTCCCCGGACTCCGTCGACCTGGTGATCCTCACCCACCTGCACGCCGACCACGTCGGCTGGAACACGCGGGAAGTGAACGGCGAGTGGACCCCCACCTTCCGCAACTCCCGCTACCTCACCTCCCGCACCGAGCGGGAGTTCTGGGCCACGTACGACATGGAGAAGGCGCGCAAGCAGATGTTCCGCGACTCCGTGATTCCGGTCGAGGAAGCGGGTCTGCTGGACCTCGTCGATGTCCCGGCCGAGGGCGTCGAGATCGCCCCGGGCCTGCGCCTGACGCCCACGCCCGGCCACACCCCCGGCCACCTCGCCGTCGAGCTGACCAGCCGGGGGGAGACGGCGCTGATCACCGGCGACTGCATCCACCATCCGGTCCAGCTCGCCCACCCTGCCATCGGCGCCTGCGTCGACATCGACCCGCGGCAGTCCGAGGCCTCCCGCCGCAAGCTGCTCGGCTCACTGGCCGACACGGACACCCTCCTCCTCGGCACCCACTTCGCGCCGCCCAGCGTCGGCCGCGTGATCACGCATGGGGACGCCTACCGGCTGCTGCCCGTCCCCGCAGCCTGACAGGCCTTCCCTCCCGACCTCGTTGCCGGCCCAGCCCATGGCGGGCCCGCGCGGGTCGCCGTCCGACCAGAGCATGCCTGAAAGCTGGGAGTATCACGAAAGCGGTGTTCACCACTCGGTTGGCGTAGAGGTTTCTCGTTGATCTGATTGGCCTATACCCGTCCGGCCGAGAGGCGGCCGTCGAAGGCGATGTCGAAGGCGTTCATCGCCTCC
>NZ_JARHTQ010000049.1 GCF_029223525.1 Streptantibioticus ferralitis
AGCACCGTCAACGCCGCTGCCCAACACCGCAACCGACACGCCGTCAGCGTCCTCGATCAGGTGACTGCTCTTCGTGTCCATCTGGGGTCCCTTCTGATCGGGTGCCCACCTGATTCATGACACTCCCCCCCCGAAGCTTTCTGATAAGGCCTGACATCTGCTCGCTTGCGGCGTTCGATTCAGCAGGGTGAGGCGCTTGGCTCTGTCCCCGAGATCTGTGCCAGAACCCGAAACTCGTGGACACAATCAGCCAGGGCGGAGTAGACCATGGCCTGGGTGCCGGTAAGCGCGTCGGCTGCTGATTCGATGAGTGCGTTGTCCGGTGGGGATTCCGTTTGGCGGGTGAGGGGCGACATGTTGGGGCCTCCACGAATGCGGGTCGGTGTGGGGTCCCCGGCCGGGGCGCGGCGTCGGGCCGCGGGGTGCCGTCGGGTGCGTGCGCATCGCCATGTGTTCCCGTGCGGCGGCGTGAACCCCATGGAGCCGTGGAGTGCGCCGACAAGTCAAGCGGCTCGTCGCTGCTGGTCACGACGGTCGCGACGGCTCCTCAGAAGCGCTCCTCACACCGCTCCTGAGGGCCGCTCCTGCAGGAGTGCCTGCAGGAGTGCCTGCGGGAGGCGGGCTGCTCGTGAGGACCGCTCCTGGCAGGTGCTCCTGGGAGGCGACGGGAGCAGGAGCACCTGCCAGGAGCGGTCAGGGAGCAGGTGCGCGTTTTGGAGGTTCCTTGAAATCCGCACTCCCGCTCTTCGTCTCAGTCGGTTGTGGGCTCAAGGGGCTTCACGTTGTTCTGGAGCTTCCTGGCTTGCTGCGGGTGGTTTGGTGAGCCGAACCATCGCTGTGTGGCTGCGCGGAGGGCTTCCAGTTCGGCGGGGTCCGGGCGGGGTGAATCCGACGCCCAGGCCACATAGCAGTCTGGGCGGAGCAGCAGGGCGGTGGCTGCGGGTGCGGTGGGTTGGGGTTGTGCGGTGATGATGCTTATCTGGTCACGTCGATCTGCCAGTGCCCTGGCGGCTGATGCGTCTTCGGTCAGGTCGAGCAGTAGTGGCCGTGCGCTTCTGGTGAGTTCTGCCAGTCGGACCGTCCCGGTGGGAGTGTGCAGTTCCAGGTCCGGTGCGAACCGGCCGACCGCTGGGTGGGGATCGGGAACGCCCATGTCGTAGCGGACGTCGGTGCCTGCGGTGAGGTCGGCTAGGTGTTGGATGGTGTCCCGGTGGCCGAGCAGTTCGGTGAACAGTTCGCGCAGCGCGGTGACGTCGCTGCCCGGGGCGGTCAGCGCGGACTGTGCCTGGGCGTTCATGACCATGCGACCGGCGGCCTGTCGGCGCTCGGTCTCGTAGCTGTCGAGTAGTCCGGGCGAGGCGCTGTCGCGTATCTGGGCGGCGAGTTTCCAGCCAAGGTTGATCGCGTCCTGCAGGCCGAGGTTGAGCCCGGGGCCGCCGCCTGCGGTGTAGACGTGGGCGGCGTCGCCAACCAGGAACACCCGGCGGTCCCGGAATCGTTCGGCAACTCGGGTGTTGCCGCCGGTCAACCGGCGTAGCACGTGCGGCCCTTCGCCCGCAGGTGGACCGAGCGGCAGGTCGGCGTCGAGTATGCGGCGGATGCTTGCCCGCAGCTCGTCGAGGCTCATGGGTTCCCCGGTCTCGGGCTGGTCCCACTCTGTGGTGCTGATCAACGGTGGGTGGCCGGGGAACGGTGCGTAGGAGAACCCCCCGTGCTCGGTGCGGTGGGGCAGGAACGGCAGGATCGTTCCGTAGCCGGGCACGTTCAGGGCGCCGGTCGCGGGGTCCACCCAGTGCGCCGGGACCGTGGCGTGCGCCGTCCGATTGGTCCTTCGGTCGTAGCTGACGCCGGGGAAACCGATCCCGGACAGCTTGCGCGTGGCGCTGTGCGCACCGTCCGCGCCGACGACGTAACGGGCCTGCAGCCGGTAGTCCCCGTCCGTACCGGCGACATCGACGGTGACGGCGTCGTCGTCCTGCGACACGCCGACGACCTGGTGTCCGCGCCGGATCTCCACGCCGAGTTCGGTGGCGCGTTCCTCCAGGACCTGCACGATGCGGCGCTGTGGCACGGGCAGGCTGTACAGCGGGCTGTCCTGCAGCAGGCTCAGGTCCAGGCCCATCGCGGCGAACATGAAGTAGGCGGAGTTCGGCTGCGGCGGCCCCGAGCTATCGCTGAGGCGCTTGTACAGTCCGCGGCGGTCGACCATTCTCACCACCTGCCCCAGCAGGCCGTTGGCTTTCGGCTCCTCGCTCGGCTCCAGCAGACGTTCCAGCACGATCGGCCGGATGCCGGCCAGGCTCAGTTCACAGGCGAGCATCAGCCCGTTCGGGCCGCCTCCGGCGATGATGACATCGGCGATCACAAGCATGTTCCCCTCTGCGTAGGTCCGTTCAGGCGGAAAAGGGCAGGACAAACAGACCCGGCGACAACCGGGTGGGATCAATGGGGTTGGTTGGTTCGTGCGGGTTGCCTACGGGACGGGAAGTCCCGCGGTGAGCTGGCCGAACACCTCGATCAACACCGGTACGACAGGGGTCGGGAAATCGGCCCGCAGACAGTGCTCCACGGCCACCGCGCTGCCCGCGCTGACCACCGCGGCGACCAGCTTGGGATACACGTCATGTGCCGCATCGGTGCCGGTGCGCTCGGCGATCGCCTTGGCCAGCTCGTCCTGTGCGGCCGCGTTCGCCTTGACGATCTCACCCTGCAGCGCCGGTTCGGCCAACATGAGCCGGAGCCCGTCCCTCCAGCGTTGGTCGCGTGTCGGGTCCCCACCTGCTGCGTCTCCCGGCGGCGCGAACTGGGTCTGCACGGCTTGGACGATCGAATCCCACATGGGCTCGGTGGCCGGCCGGGCGCGCAGCTCGTCGGCGATCCGCAGCATGCGCTCCAGGTGGCTGGCGGCGATCGCCTCGGCCTTGCTGGTGAAGTAGTTGCGGAAGGTGCGTACGGATACGTTCGCTGCGGCGGCGATGTCTTCCACCGTCACGTTGTCCCACCCGTGCTCGACGCACAGGCGGATCGTGGCCTGGCTCAGCGCGACACGGGTCTCTCGCTTCTTGCGCTCTCGCAGCCCGAGGTGAGCGTGAGCATCGTCTCCCAGCGTCATGCCGCCACGCTAGCAAATCTTGCCGAAAAGGCAAGGTTTCCGGTGCGGCAAAAATTTACGGGAGGTGGGCCGCGAACAAGGCAGGCTCATCCCGCGCGCCGAGGAGGATGAAGTAAAGGTGGGGGGATCGGCTGAGCGTGTTTGGTCAACCCCTGAGTAGCCGGTGGGGAATCACATAGCGCCAATAGCGTGGGCATCGAGTTGGGCGGGCACTTGGCGTGGGTTTCCCGGGAGGCCCGTGGGGTGTGACGGGTGAGCCCCGTCATGTCCGGCGATCCACTGACGGGGGCTCACCCTTGTATGGACGTTTCCCTGCGATCAGTGCCAGCCCGTCATCCCTGATTCCTGCGGCGGAACGTGGGAGCGCTGGCGCAGGACATCGACCAGAGTCTTCTCGGCGGCTGCTCGCTGCCGGAAGATCGTGCGTCGGCTGACGCCCCGCTCGGCGGCGATCGCTTCGACCGGGGTCTGGTCGAGGCGGGTACGAGCGATCAGATCGGCATCGTCGGGCGCGATCACCTGGTTGCGGACGGCCTGCCACAACACCGTGTACTCATCGGCGGTTGACGCCGCCGGGGCCGCGGCGACGGGCGGCGTATCGGTGGTGACCTCCCGGCCGTCGCGGGTGTCCTGGCGTCTTTGGGCGGCTCGGATCAGACGGTGCGCGGCGCGGTCGGCCGCGCGGATCAGACGGCGGTTCAGCAGCGGGTCGGCCGGGTCGAGTTGGGCGAGTTCGGTCCACAGCCCCGCGAGAGCTTCCTGCTCAACCTCGCATGAATCGAGGTGTGGTAGGCGCGGCAGCCGGGCCAGCGTGTGGCGCAACCCCGGCACGGCGAACCCGGCCACCACGGTCGTCCACGGCTCGCCCTCGCGACGGGCGCGGAAGGCGGTCTCACTCCAGACCCGCTCGCGCGTCTGCGGCCTGCAGGAGGGGTGGGCGAGCCGGTCGCGCACCTCGTCGACCGGCAGCAGCTGGTCGCTGGGACGGCCGGTGAGCAGCGCGGCGGGAAGGGCCACCGGCCGAATCCCGCGCGCCAGGGACAAGAACGCGGCATCCAAGGCGGCCAGCGGGGACCGGGCGGACAAAACGGAGGAGGTGGTGCGGTTCATCGGGCGACTCCTGATGAGAGCGGCGGAATGCGGACAGCCGCCATCCCGCCAGGCGCCCCTGCCACCACCGCGCCGTCCGCCGACGCCCTCCCAGCCCCCCGCGAGCCACCAGCCCGCCATCAGCCGGCCACGCCGACCGGCTCGCCGGTGCCGAATCCGCCGACGACCAGCACAGACACGGCAGCTGCGCCGAACAGGTGGAGCGCGGAGAAAAATCTTGAAGGAGATTCCTGGCATCCCCGCCAGGCGAGCGATGACGTGATCGCACGGCACGCGACTGGCGATAAAACCGCTGAACTGCACGTTCTCCCGCCTGAAGAGGCGTGGAGCTGCCTCAGGGCGGCGCCACGGGCGACCGCGTAGTCACCCGCATCAGGAAACGCGAGGGTGGCACTGAAGGGCCCCGATTTGTCCATAGAAGGCGTCAGTACGAGGCAACAGGGCGCACCCGGCGCACATCTGTCATGACCCTCACCCCCGCCCCGCTACCGCTGGGCGGCATCGCATCCACCTGGACACGATCTGCCAACCCCATACCGGCCATCGCGCCCTATCCCGCCGACCCCATTGCAACGCCAACAAGCCCAACACCATCCGCGTCACCTGGCGGCCCACACTGCCCCGCTCGGCCGGAACCTCCAACCCGCCAGGCCGCGGCCCCGGGACGCCGTGGTGTGTCCGTCACGTATCTCCATTGACCTGGGACAACAACCGCTTGACGAACCGACCGAAGTGGAGCGTCCATGGTCGTCGCCCGGTGCGGCAGCCCTGCTACCCCGCGCTGTCTTTGGTTCGGATCGATACAGGAGACCCATGAACCGATCCGGGACGGTGCGCGCATGACACGTGGTGGAAGCAACCGGCTGCTGACCCCGGCAGAGGTCGCCGAGTGGCTCAGGGTCAGTGAGACCACCGTCAGGAACAGGTACCGCGCCTGGGGGATCAAACCCCAGAAGGTCGGGCGCCTCCTGCGGTTCCGCGAGCGCGACATCGCGAACTACCTGGACGAGCACTACGGGTGAGACCGAGCGCCCGCAGTGAGGAAAGGAGTCAGGCTCGATGCCCACCGTCTACCAAAAATGCAAAAGCGACAAGCGCAGCGTCAACTACCCCTGCGAGAAGCCCCGATGCGGACATCCGTGGACAGTCCGCTACCGAGAGCCCGGCGGTGCCGGAGCGCCGGAACGCCAGCGAAGCTTCGAAAAGAAGTCCCAAGCCGACGCATACGCCGAAAAGCTGCAGCACGACAAGTACGAGGGCCTCTACCTCGACCCCAAGCGCGGAGAGATCACCCTGCGCGCCTACGCCGCCGAGTGGCTGGATCGCCAGATCATCAGCGACTCCACGTACCGCAACTACGAGAGCTTCCTGCGGATCCACCTGATCCCCCGCCTCGGCGCCAAGACGATCGCAGGTGTGGAGCGAAAGGACATCGACGCTTTCGTCGCGGCGCTGGGCCGCAAGCTCGCCGCGAGTACCGTGTGCGACCGCATGAAAATGGTCACCAGCCTCTTCCAGACCGCCATCAAGGAGAAGAGGCGGGCGGACGACCCCACCGAGGGAGTCAAACTGCCCCGCAACGCAACTCACGCGGTCGACGAGGACGAGATCCCCACCCTGCACGAGGTCGATCTCATCGCCAAGCAGATCTCACCTCAGTACCGGCTGACCGTGTACTTGCAAGCCGGGGCGGGACTGCGCATCAGCGAGACACTGGCCTTCACCACCGACTGCCGCCGGACCGACTTCCTGCGCCTGCGCCGACAAGTCAGCTCCAAGGCACACCGCGACGACTGCGAGACCCGCTTCATCCCCCTCAAGCACCGAGCCGAGGGGGAGTACCGGGACATCCCCCTGCCCGCTTTCCTCGCCCAGGAGATCGACGCGCACCTACGCGAGTGGGGCACGGCGACCGCGGCGGGCCAGGAGGTCCTGTTCGCACCACGCGACCGGGGCAAGGGCACCATGCCCACGGCCACGACCTACGCCTACCACTTCCGCAAGGCGCTCAACGACGCGGGCATCGTCAAAGCGGACGGGAGGCCGAAGTACACCCCGCACTGCCTGCGCCACTTCTTCGCCTCGACCGCCCTCGCCCACGGCATCCCGATCCACGAGGTCTCCCGCTGGCTCGGCCACAGATCCATCAAGACCACGGTCGACGTCTACGGGCACCTCGTTCCCGCCTCCTGGGACCGCTGCCGGACCGTCATGCAGCTGGCCTTGCGGCCTGGGGCACCCACGTCAGAGCAAGTCGAGGCCGATGCCGGACCGGTTTTGGACGGGCGCTCGCGCGGTGCCGTTCCAAATGCTGGATGGTGGCTCCCGGCGGGCGGTTTCCGCGGTCATAGCTGCTTCTTCCACCTCTAGTGCCGGTCGGCTGTCTCTTGGTTTGATGAACTCGCGGTCAGGGGTGGATTTATGTCGATATTAGTGATCTCGGGCTGCTGTGTTGTCCCTGGTCTGTTGAAGTCGGCGTCGTACTGCGCGGTAGAACCTCTTGAGAGGGCGGGTCCGGTGGGAGCTGTGGAATGGGCCTGCCTCACTGGGCAGGCGGCACGCCCGCCGCCGGCATCGCCCTGCCCGGCCGCTGCGTGGTGATGCCCGGCAGGCCGGCAAATGCCGAACCGGACAGTCGAGACGTCAGTCATTCGATGGGCCAGACCCACCAGCGGCGGCACCGCGAACATCATCACTGTCAGTCGAGAAAGGTAACCGTCTCGTTGAGTGGGGCTCGGGCCACGCGGACGCAGGGTCTGACCGGGTCCGCATGGCCCACCGACATGCCGCAGAAGAGCATGAGGGACTCGGAGGGTGACACGATCTCCGCGACGGTCCCGTGGTACACCGACCATGCCATCTGCGGGCAGCTGTGCAGTCCTTCGGCCCGCAGCAGCAGCATGATGGTCTGCATATACATGCCGACATCGGCCCATTGGGCCGGTCCCATGTCCCGGTCGATGTAGCAGAAGAGGGCGGCGGGCGCGCCGAAGCAGCTCCAGTTCGCGGTGACCGCTTTGTGTCGTGCGGTTCTGTCCTCGCGTGGAATGCCGAGCGCGGTGTACCGCTGCTCGGCGGCGGCCCACCGTCGTTCCTGATAGGGGGATTTGAGGTTGGGCGGGTACATGTCGTACTCGGGTTTGTCTCCGGGGTCTCCCGCGGACGCACGTGCGACGGCGCGTTTCTTGAGTTCGTCCAGCCGCTCACCGGTCAGCACATAGGTGTGCCACGGCTGAAGGTTTGCACCGGACGGTGCCCTGGACGCGGCCGAGAGCACCCGCTCAAGTACCTCCTTCGGCACGTGATCACGGGTGAACCCCCGCACCGCTCGGCGAGTGTCCACCGCCTCATAGACGTCCAACAGCCAGATCCTCCTGCATCGCCTCACCGTTTCGCGGTCGCCCCTTGTACTGGGCGCCCATACTTATGAACGGTTCGGAACGGGGAGAGGTGACTGATGGGCACCGCGATCGAGTCACGAGATGCGGCCCGGCCGGTGGCGGGTGGCCCCGGCCGGGCGTCACGTGTGCGGGTGGGGTGGCCTCATCCGTCGACGATGTAGCGGTCCAGGGTGCGGACGTAGTCCGCGGCACCCATGCGGCCGACCGACCCCAGCCGATCGAGGTCGAGGTGGAAGTCGGTTTCGTGGATCAGCTCTTCGTCCGCGGCGAGGTGGGCGACTTCCCCGATGACGACGAAGTGGTCTCCGACCGGCACCACCGCGGACGTCCGGCATTCGAAGGCGATGGGGGAACCGTCGATGCGTGGCGAGCGGACCCTCCGCCCGGGCAGCGGCCGCAGGCCGGCCAGCTCGTACTCCGACTCGCCGTGCGGCAGGGGCTTCGCTGAGGCGGTGGCGGCCTCGGCGTGTTTCTCGATCAGGACGTTGACGGTGAACTCCCCCGTGCCTCCTTCGGCCGGCACCCGGGCGTTGCGGCAGGAGTCCTTCTCCGTGCCGTCGGCCCGCCGACCCGCGCAGAAGAGCAAGGCCATCGGGGAGTACCCCACCGCCGTGTAGTAGGAGAAGGGCGCCAGGTTGACCGATCCGCTCGGGGAGACCGTGCTCACCATGGCGATTGGCCGGGGGACCACACTCCACAACAACAGCCGCTCGCGCTGTCGTGTGGTCATGTCCGCTACGTCGATGTCCAGCATGGATCAGCCGCTCTCGGTGCCGCAGGGCTGACTGGCGCCGGGATCGCGCAGGCTCTGGGGGCGCAGGTCCGTCCAGACCCGGTCGACGTACGCAAGGCACTCGTCCAGCGTGCTGGTGAAGCCGACTGGCGACCAGCCCGCCGGGGTCGCGCTGTCCGCAGGCCAGACCGAGTACTGCCGCTCGTGGTTGATCACGACGTCATGGAGCCGGTTGGTGTCGTCTGCTGCCATGAAGGCCGCCTTCTGTCTCGTGGGGGGAATGAGGTCCTGGTCCGGTGGGTCTCACGCGGGGCTGGGGGCGAGGTCCTCCGCGTGCACAGCGCCGCGCAATCGCCGCAGCTCCGGGAAGGGGAGCGTGATCCGGCGCATCAGGAACTCCTCCCCGGACGTTCCTCCCGTGCCCTGCTGCCCTCCGACCATCTTCGACATCACCCCCAGGTGGGCCACCTTCCAGCGCCAGTAGCCGTTGCCCATGTCGAGCAGCGCCTCGGCTACCCGGTGCAGGCCGCCGCCAGTGATCCCGAGGCGGCAGACATCGGCGACGGTGCAGCCCTGATGGGCGGCGTTCTCGACGAAGGCCCTATACAGCTCGCCCTCCCCCTTGTCGTCCCCCAGCAGTCGGCTGAGCACCCGGAACTGCTGCGACTGTGCCCCGCTGGCCGTGCCGAGGTAGGGCCGGAACTGGACAAAATGGCGCAGCGGGAGACGTTCCAGGACGAGCACCTGCTCGTGCAGGACCCGTAGCAACTCGGCCGCGCGCTGGAGCAGTTCCACGCTGATCTCAGCCCCGTCGGCCGGATGGCAAGGGGAGGACAGCAGGTCCCTCGCCAGGCTCAGATCCGCGAGGGCCTGCTTGAGCCATAGCTCGCAGGACTGGTGGGCAACGATGAAGAAGTGTTCGGCCAGGACCACGGTCCGGTCGGCCGTCTCGGGGATTTGCGTCTTCTGGAGCGAGAGTAGTGTCTCTGTCTGGAGATAGGAGGAATAGTTCAGCTCAGCCATGGTCAGCTCCGTGTCAGTGAGTCCGTGTCGAGTGCGGTGTCGAGGGCGGCGACGACGTCGGCGAGCAGGGGTTCTGCGTCCTGGAACGGGTGGAAGTGGTGGCCCTCTCGTTCGAGCAGGCTGAAAGGCCCGGTGGTGACGGAGGCCCAGCCGGCCAGCACGTCGCCGTCCACGAGCGGATCGTGAACGCCGTGGTAGCAGCGGACTGGGCAGGACAGGGGGATGGCCCCGGGCTCCGGTCGGTAGTGTTCGTGCGCCGTGATGTCCGCACGCAGCACCGGGAGCAGCGCCTCCGCCAGTTCCGAGTCGTCGGCCACGGCGGCGTCGACATCGCCCAGGGAGCAGATCAGGGACCACAGTTCGCCGTCGGAGAGCAGTTCGGCACACACACGGCCAGCCGTGCCGGGGGGAGGGCAGCTGGACGCCAGCAGACCCGAAGGCGGGCGGCCAAGGGCGCTAAGGGTCAGAGCGGTCTCGTAGGCGACCAGGGCGCCGAGGCTGTGCCCGAACAGCACGGTGGGCAGCGGCCGTAGGCGCAGGAGTTCGGAGGCGAGTTCCGAACTCAGCGCGCGCACGTCAGCCGATAGCGGCTCGCTGAATCGGTCGCCGTGTCCCGGATACTGTGCCGCCAACAACTCGATGGTCGGCGGGAGCCCGGTGGCCCACGTGCCGTAGCCGACCATGGTGCCGCCGGAGTGCGGCAGGCAGACGAGCCGTGCCGTGGGTGCAGGCGCCTGGGCCAGCGTCCGCAGGCAGTGATCCCGGCGAGTACGAAGCATGATGCGCTCCTCCGCTTCGGATGTGTCCGTAAGTTCTCACGGCGAACCGGGGCGGCAGAGCAATCTTTCGGATCTCCGTCACTGCCCTGACCGGCCGCGAAAGACTTCTGACACAACTGGAGCGGCTCGGCTCGGCCCTCTGTGATGATCCGCGTACCGGAGCCGGTACCGGGCACTGCGAGCAGTGCGTTTCCAGTCTTCAGTGGGGATTGCGGACGATGAGCCGAACAGCGGTCGCCTCGCTCGATCTGACCGACTCGCGCACATTCATGGAGCACGATCCATTCCAGTTCTTTGCCGAAGTGCGGGCGAGCAAGCCGGTGTACTGGCACGCAGCCTCGGGCGGTCGGCCCGGGTTCTGGGTGGTGGCCGGGTATGCCGACGTAGTCTCCTGTTACGGGGCTTCGGGCGCCCTGGCTTCGGGCCGTGGCACCGTGCTGGACGTACTGCTACGCGGCGACGACTCCGCCGGGGGCAGGATGCTGGCAGTCACGGACCGGCCTCGCCACCGGGAACTGCGGGCCCTCATGTGGCGCGCCCTGTCGCCAAAGGTGCTCGAGGCGGTCGCCCGGAAGGTCGAGCAGCGCACCGCCGCGCTCATCGAGCGCGCCGTCGGCCTGAAAACCTTCGACTTCGCCACCGAGGTCGCGGAACACGTGCCGATGAACACGATCTGCGATCTGCTGTCCATCCCCGAAGCGGACCGGCCCCAGTTGCTCAGGTGGAGCAAGGGAGCGCTGACCGGTGCGGACGAACTCGACTCCCTCGAATCGCGCAACGAACTCGTCCTGTACTTCATGGACTTGGCTGAGCGGCGCCGCGTGGACCCGGGCGACGACGTGATCAGCACGATCGCCACCGGGCAGATCCAGGGCGAACCGCTGAGTCTGGAAGAGGTCGCCCTCAACTGCTACAGCCTGATCATCGGCGGTGACGAGTCCTCGCGGGTGTCCGCCGTCAGCACGGTCAAGGCCCTCGCCGAACACCCCGCGCAGTGGCGGGACCTGCGGGCCGGGCGGGTCGACCTGGACGCCGCGGTGGAGGAAGCGCTGCTGGGCGACTCCCTCGTTCCACTTCGCCCGTACCGCCACTCGCGACCACGTCATCGGGGGTCGGCAGGTGCGGGCGGGAGACATCGTGTCGCTGTGGAACATCTCAGCCAACAACGACGAGCAGGTGTTCTCGAATCCGCGCATCTTCGACCTGTTCCGGTCCCCGAACAAGCACGTCGCCCTTGGCCACGGACCCCACTACTGCCTGGGGGCCTTTCTCGGCCGGGCCGAACTGCGTGCGCTGCTGAGCGTGCTCGCCGCGACGGTCCGCGATCTGGAGGTCACTGGGCCGCCCACCCGGATTCAATCCAACTTTCTCAACGGCTACAGCTCGCTGCCGGTGCGTTTTCTCCCGAGGTGACGGCCCGGCGGCAGAGGCAAGGGGACCGAATGCGAACGGAGAAGAGGAACGACATGCGTGTGACGGTCGACCAGCAGCGCTGCATCGGCTCGGGAATGTGCGTCCTCGCCGTGGGCGAGGTGTTCGACCAGCGGGAGGAGGACGGGGCCGTCCACCTGCTGCGGGAGGACGTGCCGAGCGAACTTCAGGACCGGGTACGCCATGCCGCTCGCGTCTGTCCCTCACGGGCGATCACCGTCCCGCAGGAGACCGATGCCTAGGCGGGGCGGGCCCCGGCCGCTTTGTCGCCGATTGCCAAACACGCCCCTTAGCGGAGGAATGGGTCATGCCGTCCGTCACCGCCCCGCCGTTGGGCGGGCATGCGTTGCTGGTTCTGCTGGTCCAGGCGTCCTTGCTCCTCGGTGTCGCGCTGCTGCTCGGCCGTATCGCCACGCGGTTCAAACTGCCTGCGGTGTCAGGCGAGTTAACGGCGGGCGTCCTGCTCGGACCCTCAGTGCTTGGTCGGCTCATCCCCGGATTCCACCACTGGCTCCAGACGACACAGGCGTCCCAGGTTCATCTACTGGATGCGGTCGGCCAGCTCGGGGTGATCCTCCTCGTGGGGACGACTGCGCTGGAGATCGACCCTGCTCTGGTGCGCCGTACCGGACGGACGTCGCTCACGGTGGGGGCCTTCGGCCTGCTGATTCCCCTCGGGCTCGGCTGTGCCGCGGGTGTCGTGGCGCCCGCGGCCCTACTGCCGGTCGGCCGCGAACGCGGTCTGTTCGCCCTCTTCATCGGTGTGGCCATGTGCGTGAGCGCCCTGCCAGTGATCGCCAAAATGCTGTCGGACATGCGGCTGCTGCACCGGGACATCGCTCAACTGACCATCGCCGTCGGTGTGGTGGACGATGTCACCGGCTGGATGCTGCTGTCCGTAGCTTCCGCCACGGTGGCGAGCGGGTTCACGCTCGGATCGGTGGCCGAGCCGCTGTGCCGGCTGGTGCTGATCACGGTCTGCGCCACGTTCCTCGGTCGGCCGGCGATCCGATGGCTGATGGCCAGGGCGCGGTCCCCGCAGATGGTCACGGGTACGGCGACCGTGGTGATCACCGGGTGCGCCGCGGCCACACAGGCCATGGACATGGAGGCGTCGTTCGGTGCCCTCGTCGGAGGCCTACTGGTGGGCGCTGCCGGAGCGGAGACGAAGAGGGGCCTGGCGCCCCTGCGTTCCGTCACGCTCTCGGTTCTCGCACCGCTCTATTTCGCCGAGGCGGGCCTGCGCATGGACCTGTTCGCGCTGGGCACACCGCTGATCGCCCTGGCAGCGCTGTGCGCGCTCGTTGTGGCGACCGTGGGTAAGTTCACCGGGGCACTGCTCGGCGCTCGCGTCGCGAGGCTCGATCGCCGTGCCGCCCTGGTGCTCGGCGCCGGGATGAACGCGCGCGGGGTGATCCAGATCATCGTGGCCGGGATCGGTTTGCGGCTGGGCGTGCTGAACACCGCGTCGTACACCATCGTGATGCTGGTCGCGGTGGGTACCTCGCTGATGGCGCCGCCAGTGCTCCGCCGCGCCGTGCAGCGCATCGAGGTCAACGACGGGGAGCGGGCCCGTCTCCAGCGGGGCAAGGATCTGGCGGGCGTCTCCTGAGGAGACGCCCGGACTACGCCTTGAAGGCGCCGAAGTCGATTGCTGCGAGGCGCTCCGGGTCCAGCAGGATCTGGATCTGCGCGATCCGGTCCTGCCGGACGGCGAAGCCCATGACGGACACCGGTACGCCCCCCCGGTCGACCAGAACGCCAGGGGCGCCGTTGACGAGGACGGCGGTCACCGTCACGCCGGGCTGACGGAAGAGCGCGGCCCGCTCCGCCACGAGGCGGGCCCCACGGATCACGGCCGTGGCGGAGGCGAGCGCGAGTCCGCCGTCAGCGTGGAGTTCGACATCCGGGTCCAGTACGGCCACCAGCCCGTCGAGGTCGCCGCTGCGAGCCGCGGCGAAGAAGGCGTCGACCAGCATGCGCCGGGTCGCGAAGTCGCCACCGGAGTCCGCCTCGCGGGCGCCTTGCACCCGGCGGCGTGCCCGGCTTGCGAGCTGACGGGTCGCCACCGTCGTACGCCCGATGACGGCCGCGATCTCGTGGAAGGTCAGATGGAACATGTCGTGCAGCACGAAGGCCACCCGCTCGGCGGGGGCGAGCGTGTCCAGCACGATCAGCAGCGCGAGGCTGACCGATTCGCTCAACAGCGCCTCGTCCTCGGGGCCGTGGGACGGCTCGTGCCTGATGGCGGGGTCCGGCAGGTGCACGCCGACTGGGTCCTCCGGCCGCGCGGCGCGTGACCTGAGCACGTTCAGGCAGATCCGGCTGATCACGGTGGTCAGCCAGGCGGGGAGGTTCTCCACCTCGTCCGCGTTGCTGCGGCTGAGTCTGATCCAGCTGTCCTGTACGGCGTCCTCGGCCTCGGCGTGCGAGCCCAGCATCCGGTAGGCGACGGTCCTCAGATGTGGCCGGAAGTTTTCGAACTGCTCCGCCAGCCGATCGTGGTCGTGCACGGTCACACTCCTCGGTCGCCAGGGGTCATCACTAGTGGGCGGCTAGCCGACCCGACGATCGTGGACCCTACTTGGAGCACGGATGATCACTTCTTCATTGCATATCACACAGACATCGCGGGGGGAGATGACATGAGCCTGTCTCTCACCGAATCGCGGCGTCGGCGGCTGACTCTGTTCGCGATGTGCATGGCGACCTTCATGACCTCGCTCGATCTGACCATCGTGAACGTGGCACTGCCGTCGATGCAGAGTGAACTGCACATGAGCGCTGCCGAGTTGGAGTGGGTGATCAGCGCATATTCGCTGAGCCTGGCCGCGATCATCCCGGCCAGCGGAGCGCTCGGCGACCGGTACGGCCGCAAGCGGGTCTTCCTGACAGGGATGATCGTCTTCCTGATCGGCGTGATCGCCTGCGCCGTGGCCTGGGACGCGGCCTCGCTCATCGCCTTCCGCGCAGTGCAGGGCGTCGGGGGCGCGGCGATGCTCGCCCTGGGGCTGTCGATCATCACGGAGACCTACCCGCAGGAGCAGCGGGCCGGCGCGATCGGTGCCTGGGCGGCCATCGGCGGCACCGGATTCGGCGCCGGACCTGTCGGCGGGGGCATCCTGCTCACCTTCTTCAGCTGGCCGTCGGTGTTCTGGATCAACTTGCCCTTCGCCGCCCTGGGCATCGCCTGCACGGCCGTGGCGGTCCGGGAGTCGCGCAATCCCCAGGCTCGCAAGCTCGACGTGCCTGGGATGGCGCTCAGCTTGCTGGGACTGGTCTGCCTCACGCTCGGGTTCGTCGAGTCGTCCGACCACTCGTGGGGTGCGGCCCTCGTGGCGTTGCCCCTGGCGGCCGGGGCCGTGCTGCTGCTCGCCTTCTTCTGGTGGGAGCGCCGTGCCCCGCACGCCATGCTGCCGCCGGCTCTGCTGCGGGCGCGGAGCTTCGCTAGCGCCTCGGGCATCTACATGCTCTGTTACGGCGGGATGAGCGGCGCGCTCTTCTGGGTCACGCTGTACTTCCAGAACGTCGCGGGCTGGTCGGTCCTGCGCACTGGGCTGTCGTGGCTGTTCATGAACATCCCGTTCCTGACGATGGCGCAGTTCGGCGGGCGGCTCGACTCCCGCTTCCGGGCATCGACGGTGGCTACGTGGGGGACACTGGTGGCCGCAGTCGGCGTGTTCCTGCTCAGCAGGGCGGGAACCACCCCCTTCGCCGTCAGTGCCCTCGGATACGCGCTGTACGGCGGTGGGTTCGGCACGTTCGTGCCCGCCGTGACCCATGTGGCGATGCGCGACGTGCCCTCAGGAGTCTCCGGCGCGGCCTCCGGTGTCCTGAACGCGTCACGGCAGATCGGCTCCTCGGTGTGCCTCGCGGTGCTGGGCACCGTGGGTGTCAACGCGGCCGCCTCCAACTGGCAGGGCAAGGTGTCCGTGCTGGACGGGACGCGCCACGCCACGGCACTCGGGCAGGCGCACAACGTGGGTGGCGGACGCGTACACGCCGTGGTGGAAACGCTCGGCGCACCATTCCGGCAGCTGGCTGTCGACTCCTTCCTGCACGGCTACCAGCTGGCCGTCGGGATCGCTGCGGTCTGCACGGCCGTGGCCGCTGGCCTCGCCTGGACGGGGTTCCGGCGCCGGGCCGAGCCGCCGCAGGCCGCCGCGCAGCCGTCCCTGGCCGTCCCGGAACGTGAGGCCATTGTGACCGGGGACGGCCCCCGCCGACGGAGTCAGTGATCCACATCACGACGGGGAGGGAAGTCACGGGGGCGGGATGGGGAGGTGCTCCATCCGCCAGGGCAGCGTGCCCGCGCCGCATGACGCGGCGCGGGCACGCTGCTGCGCCCGGCCAGACAACTGCATCAATGAGAATGCGCTATCGGGGCCGGGCGGCCATGCTGTTGGCAGACCGGTGAGTGGCTCCGCCACAGGTCGCATCGCCATGACAGCCCCGCACCCCCGGGGGCGTGTCCATCGCCGAGCCCAGAAGACAAAACCACCAGATTGCCTGTTTGCTACGGGGAGACACTCTTGAGCGAAGGCGTCAAGTTAATACGCTGGCCCATCGAGGCCGACACGCGGAATGACTGCAGGAAAGCTGGAATTCCCCGCCTGCTGGTCGTGGAGGCTGGCAACGACGCTCCCATCTGCGTCGACCCCACGGAGGACTGGATCAGGGCACCCGCCCCCCGCGGCGATGTCGAGGCACGCATACAGGCGTTGGCCCGGCGTGCCTATGGGCGGAAGGTCCCGACCGTCGACTCCACCGGCGTCCTTAATTTCGGCACCGACTCGGTGGCCATCTCCAGTATCCAGGTGGGAATCATGGAGCAGTTTGTCGCCCACTACGGCGAAGTGGTCTACCGGTCGGAGTTGGAGCAGGAGGTGGTCAAGGCCACCGGGAAGATCTCCAGAAACGCCCTCGACCTGCAGATCATGCGACTGCGCCGCCGTATCGCCGCAGTGGGCCTGAGCATCCGGACTGTTTGGGGCCGGATCTGCACCGTCTCACCCACCACGGCGGCGGGGACGCGCGAGGCGAGGCCGAAGTCCGTCCGGCTGACCGTCACCGAGGCACTGACGCCGAGCACCGGCACCCCGCGCACGGGGTCGGTCCCGAAACCGCCGGGTTCGGCGACCAGGGTGACCGCCTTGGTCGTACCCCGCAGGGTCAACTCGCCGTCGATCAAGAACTGGTGCTCGTGCTGACGCACTCGCGTGGAACGGAAGATCAGTTCCTGGTGCTGGTCGGCCGCCAGTACGTCGTCACCGCGGATGTAACCGTCGCGGGCCGAGTAGCCAGTGTCGATGCTGTCCGTCTCGATGCGGGCGGTCACCGAGGACTGCTCGACGGTCTCCTCGATCTGGATCGTGCCGTCGAAGACGTTGAAACGACCGTGTACCCGCGCCACGCCCAGATGGCGAACAGTGAACCCCACCTCGGAGTTGGGCGCGTCGATGACCCAGGTTCCCACGGTGTATCCCGGGATGAACTCGGCAACGGTTTCGGTCATGCCACGTCTCCTTATCGGTCGTGCGTCACACGGCCCGCGATTCGCGGGTCATGAGTACGACGGACTGTGAACCGGAAAGGTGACCAATGGACCAGCGCCAATCCCTGGCAGATTGCTTCGAGGAGAACCGCAGGGACCTGCTCGGCCTCTCGTACCGCATGCTCGGCTCCCGGGAGGAAGCGGAAGACGCGGTGCAGGAGACCTGGCTGCGGCTGGACCGCGCCGACACCGCGGCGGTGCGGAACCTGCCGGGCTGGCTCCGCACGGTCACCTCCCGGGTATGCCTCGACATGCTGCGCAGCCGGCACGGGGGACGCGAGGAGTGCTGGAGCGGCGACCTCGCGCCGACCACCGTGGCTCCTGACGACGGCAACCCCGAGCATGAGGCGCTCGAAGCCGAATCCGTCGGCCTCGCGCTCCTCGTCGTCCTCAACACCCTCAGTCCTGCTGAGCGGGTCGCGTTCATCCTGCACGACATGTTCGGCGTCCCGTTCGACGAAATCGGCGGGATCCTGGACCGCAGCGAGGCGACTGCCAAGAAGCTGGCCAGCCGTGCCCGGCACAAGGTGCGCGCGCCCCGGGAGCGGCACCGGGTGGAGATGGACGAGTACCGCGAGGTCGTGGCGGCTTTTCAGGTCGCGGCGCGTACGGGGGACACCGGGATAATCGCTGCGCATCTCGCGCCGGACGTGGTGCGGCGCGCCGACGCGGCGGCCCTGCCGCCGGGCCGCCCGCTGAAGGCACACGGTGCCACCGCCGTCGCGGGCGAGATCAGCCGGTTCGGTGGTGCCGCACGGCACGCCGAACCCGCCCTGATAGACGGTCAAGTCGGACTGCTCGTGGCGCCCGGAGGCTGGCTTCGGCTGGCCATTTGCTTCAGCATCGAGAACGGTCTGGTCAGGGAATATGAGCTGGTTGCGGACCCCGCTCGGCTCATGCGTCTGTGTATCAGGCTGCTGCCTGAAAGGTGAGTCAGGCCTGACGCCGCCTTAGCCCCGGCAGGAGCGGAAGAGCGTCTTTCGTAAATCTTTTTCCGCCGAACGACCCGGCCGCGGCCCATGCAAGAGTCTGCGTGCAACGTCCAAGGATCTGGCCGCACCCACCAGGACGGAAATCATGGTCGAGGACATAGTGATTGTCGGCGGCGGAACAGCCGGCTGGATGACCGCCACTTACCTCAAGGCGAGCTTCGGTGACCGACTGACCGTCACGCTCGTGGAGTCGAAGGCCGTTTCGACGATTGGCGTCGGGGAGGCCACCTTCAGCACGGTGCGGAACTTCTTCCGGCGCCTGGGGCTGAGCGAGCCGGAGTGGATGCCCCGGTGTCACGCCTCGTACAAGCTGGCCATCCGGTTCGAGAACTGGAGGGCGAAGGGCCATCACTTCTACCACCCCTTCGAGCGGCCGCGCATCGTCGACGGCTTGCCGCTGGCCGACTGGTGGCTGCACGACGGCCCCAGCGACCGCTTCGACAGGGACTGCTCGGTGCTGGCCGCGCTGTGCGACGCCAAGCGTTCGCCCCGCCATCTAGACGGGGGCCTGTTCGAGGAGGTCTTCGAGACCGGGGAGGCACGGGATATGGCCCGCGCGATCCCCGAGGGCCACGGGACGCAGTTCCCGTACGCCTACTACTTCGACGCCACCCTGCTCGCCCAGTTCCTCAGCGAATACGGGGTGGAACGCGGGGTGCGGCACATCCAGGACGACGTCCTCGATGTACGTCTCGACGATGACGGCTCGATCTCCGATGTGCTCACGAAGGACCACGGGGCGATCCGTGGCGACCTGTTCGTCGACTGCACCGGCTTCCGCGGGCTGCTGCTGAATAAGGCGCTGGGCGTGCCGTTCGTCTCCTACCAGGAGTCCTTGCCCAACGACAGCGCGGTGGCCTTGCGCGTTCCCGTGGATGTGGCGACCCATGGCATGCGGCCGTGCACGACGGCCACGGCACAGGACGCCGGCTGGATCTGGACCATCCCTCTGCTCGACCGAATCGGCACCGGGTACGTCTATTCCAGCGCTTACACCACCCCCGAGGAGGCGGAACGCACGTTGCGAGCGTTCGTCGGGCCGGAGGCCTCCGACCTGTCCGCCAACCACATCAAGATGCGGATCGGCCGCAGTGCCGAGTCGTGGGTGAAGAACTGCGTGGCCATCGGCCTGTCGAGCGGCTTCGTTGAGCCGCTGGAATCCACCGGGATCTTCTTCATCCAGAACGCAGTGGAGCAACTGGTCAAACGCTTCCCCGGCACCTGGGACGACGAGTCGCTGCGCCGGTCCTACAACCGCCAGGTCGGCGACGTCATGGACGGCGTGCGGGAGTTCCTCTTCCTGCACTACTACGCCGCTGCCCGGTCGGACAACGCGTACTGGCGGGATGCGAAGACCCGCCCGATGCCCGACGGCCTGGCCGAGCGCATCGAACAGTGGCGTACCACGCTGCCGGACGAGAACTCCGTTTTTCCACGCTTCCACGGCTTTGAACCGTACTCGTACACCGCCATGATCCTGGGCCTCGGCGGGCTGCCCGTCCGGCCGCTGCCCGCGCTCGGCCGGCTGGACGCGACCGCGGCGCGCGACGAGTTCCAGCGCGTACGCGCCCAGGCCTCGGCATTGATCGACCGGCTGCCCGGCCAGTACGAGTACCTCGTCCACCAGGCAGCCGGGTTCGACGACGCCATGGCCGGGCGCCTCGTCCCCAGTGCCTGACGGCATGCCAAGAGGTACCTCCACGATGCCCATACCCATGGCGGGGGCCGACGGCCGCACCGCGGCCGAGCCGGTCTCGGCAACCGCGTTCAGAACTTTGATGGCGTCCTTCCCGGCCGGAGTTGCGGTGGTGACCGCCGCCGACGAGGGCGGACGGCAGTACGGCATGACCTGCACCGCGGTCTCCAGCGTGTCGGTCAGCCCACCGACGCTGCTGGTGTGTATGCAGCGCTCCAGCCGCACTCTCGCCGTCCTCACCAGGACGGGCAGCTTCGCCGTGAACCTGCTGGACGACCAGGCCCGCACGGTCGCCGAACTGTTCGCCACCCGCGGGCGGGACCGCTTCGAGCACGTGTCGTGGACCGCACGGCCGGACTGCGGCGGACCGCATCTCGAACAGGACACGCACTCCATCGCGGACTGCCGGGTCACCGGTTCGGTCGCCGTCGCCGATCACGTCGTCGTGTTCGGCGAGGTCTTCCGAGTCACCACGGAGGACGACGCACGGCCGCGCCCCCTGGTCTACGGAATGCGCGAGTACTGGTCCCTCGGCCACACCGGCGCCGCGCCACAGCACTGTGCCCCCTCACCGGGCGAACCATCGGACTCGGATACGGAGACGTCGAGATGACGAGCTATGGGATATCGCTGCTGCCGGACACCCTGCCGCAGCAGCGCAGCGCCAAGGACTACTACGCCAACCTGCTGACGGTATCCGAGCTGACTGAGGACCTTGGGCTCGACTACGTCAAGATGACCGAGCACTACCTGCACCCCTACGGCGGCTACTGCCCCGACCCGCTCGCCTTTCTGTCCGCCGTCGCGGCGCGCACCAGCAGGGTCCGGCTGATGACCGGCGGCATCCAGGCATCCTTCCACCACCCGATCCAGCTCGCGGCGCGCACCGCGCAACTCGACGCGCTCAGCGGCGGCAGGCTGGACGTCGGCTTCGCGCGCGCTTTCCTGCCGTACGAGTTCGACTCCTTCGGCATCGACATGGACAGCAGCACGGACCGTTTCCGGGCCACCGTCGATGCCGTGGTCAGGCTGTGGACCGAACCCGATGCGAGCGAGGACACGCCGTTCTTCCGCTACCGGGGCGCGAACTCCCTGCCGTTGCCCACCCAGGACCCGCATCCTCCCGTGTGGGCCGCCGCGCTCCTCACCCGCTCCAGTTTCGAGTGGATCGGGGACTCCGGTTACAACCTCCTGATTGCCTCCTCGCCCAGCCGTGAGCAGGTGGGCCAGGTCCGCGAGATGATCGAACTGTACCGGAGCAGGTTCATCGGGGCACCGAAGAACGCCGGAAAGCAGCCCCGGGTCGCCATCAGCGTCGCGCTGTACCTGGCCGACTCCGACGAGGAAGCGCTGGAGCAGGGCACCGCGGCGCTGCGTCGGCACTGGGACACCTTCGGCTCGGCCGCGGACGCCTGGCGCAGCCGCACTTCCACCTCGTACCAGGGCTACCGCGAGGCCGTGGTGGACAAGCACCAGGCCGGCCCGAGCGAGGCCGCGGGCCTGGCGGTGATCGGCTCGCCCCGTAGCGCGGTCGAGCAACTGCGGCAGATCGAGCGGGAACTGGGAACGGACATCGTCCTGTTCCAGCTCGACTACGGCCAGCAGCCCCTGGAGACCATGGAGCGCAGCCTGAAGCTGTTCGCCTCCGAGGTCCGCCCCCAGCTGGGTGGGACACGTTGACCGGGAGGCCGGTCGGCCGCACGGTGCCCGAGCTGTTCGAGGCGCAGGCGGCGCGCACCCCGGACGCGCCGGCCGTGCTATACAAGCACACCTCGCTCACCTATGGCGCCCTCAACGAGCGGGCCAACAAGCTGGCCCGGTTGCTGATCGACCGGGGCGTGGGCCCGGACCACCTTGTAGCGCTGGCCGTGCCACGTTCCCCGGAGCTGGTGGTCGCGTTGCTGGCGATCCTCAAGGCGGGCGGCGCCTATCTTCCCCTCGATCCCCGCTACCCCGCGGCCCGCAAGGCGTTCATGGTCCAGGACGCCGCCCCGCGGCTGCTCGTGCGCGCGGGAGCGGGGCGGGCCGAGGGAGTGGAGCTGGACAACGTCGTCCTCGACTCCCAGTCGTGCGCTGAGGCCTGCTCCCGGTACAGCGGCGCGAACGTGCGTCAGACCGAGCGCCGGGAGCCACTGTCGGACCTCCACTTGATGTACGTGATCTACACTTCCGGCTCCACCGGGACACCGAAGGGCGTCGCGGTCACCCACGAGGGCGTCGCGGACCTGGTCGCGACCCAGGCGGACCGGTTCCGGCCGGCTCCTGGCGACCGGGTGCTGGCCTGGGCCTCGATAAGCTTCGACGCGGGATTCTGGGACATCGCGCTCGCCCTGCTGCACGGGGGCACCCTCGTGATGGCCGACGACGAGGATCTGCTGCCGGGCGACGCCCTGCACGAAACCCTGGTCAAGTACGAGATCGACCACGCGGTGCTGCCGCCCGCCGCGCTCAGCGTCACGGACAGCGAGTCGGTGCTGCTTAGCGGCACGATCATGTCGACCGGTGACGCCTGCACCCCGGCCCTGGTGCGCACCTGGGCACCGAGCCGACGCATGTTCAACGGCTACGGCCCCACCGAGGTGACCGTCGGCTGCACGATCGCTGGCCCGATCACGGAGGCCGATGGCGTGGGTATCGGTGTCCCGTGGACCGGGGCCCGGGTGCACGTGCTCGACGAGCGTCTGCGGCCCGTGGCTGTCGGCGAGGAGGGCGAACTGTACCTGGCCGGCTCCGGACTGGCCCGCGGCTACGTGGGCCGTCCGGGGCTGACCGCGGCGAGGTTCCTGCCCGACCCCTTCGGGCCGCCGGGCAGCCGCATGTACCGCTCGGGCGACCGCGGCCGACGTGACGCCGACGGCCGGTTCCACTTCGCCGGCCGGGCTGACGGACAGGTGAAACTGCGGGGATTCCGCGTCGAACTCGGCGAGATCGAGGCCTTCCTCACTGGGCAACCGGACGTGGATCTGGCCGCGGTGGTCGTCGACGGAGAACTCGCCGACGCGCGGCTGGTCGCGTACGTCACCGCCCGCCCCGGCGCCGTTGTCGACTCCTCGGACCTGCGGGAGCGGCTGGCCGCCGCCCTGCCGGAGTTCATGGTGCCGACGCGCATCGAGGTACTCGACGCCTTCCCCACGATGCCCAACGGGAAGATCGACCGCGGTGCCCTGGCCAGCCGGGACGGCACCGCCGTGCTGGAGCGGCCCTGCGCACCCCGGGAGCCGGACTCGCCGGAGGACCGGCTGTACGACACCGTCGCCCGGCTGCTCGACCTTCCGAGGGTCGATCCCGAGGCCAACTTCTTCGACCTAGGCGGCAATTCCCTGCTCGCAGGCAGGCTCATCGGCTCGCTGCGTGAGGAGCTGGGCGTACGCGTGCCCGTCCGGGCGGTTCTCGGGGCGCGCGATCTGCGGGAGATCGCCCAGTCCTTGAACGGGTGACACACCATGGACGGCCGCACGGCGGACCTGTGCCCACTGCGGCAAGGAATGGAGAGTTCCGTGACTGAACAGTTGGTCCACTTCCCGATCCTGAAGGAGGCGGCCTGCCCCTTCGATCCGGCGCCCGCCATGCGCTCGCTCGGCGACCCGGTCCGGGTCAGGCTCTGGGACGGCAGCACCCCGTGGCTGATCACTGGATACGAACTCGGACGCAAGCTCCTGGTCGATCCCCGGGTCAGCGCCGACTCGACCAGGCCCGGCTATCCACACTTCGACCTGGGCAGCCGCGAGCGGCGCAAGGACGGCCGCTCCTTCGTCGCCATGGACGACCCCGAGCACGCCCGCCAGCGCCGCATGGTCTCTTCGCCGTTCGCCATCCGGAACATCGAGGCGCTCAGGGGCGACGTCACCGACATCGTCAACGGGCTCATCGACGACCTTCTCGCCGGCCCCAACCCGGCCGATCTGGTCAGCCGGTTCGCCTTCCCCACCTCCACCCAGGTCATCTGCCGGATGCTCGGAGTGCCCTACGCCGACCACGAGTTCTTCCAGGAGCAGAGCACCCTGATGCTGCACCGGGACAGCTCGCCCGAGATGGTGGTGGGTGCCCAGGAGGCGCTGCGCGGGTATCTCAGGGATCTGATCGACCGGCAGATGAAGGAGCCCGCGGACGGCCTGATCTCCTCGGTGATCGAGACCCAGGTGCACACCGGCTCGCTGAGCCCCGAGCAGCTGTCGTACATCTCCATGACGCTGCTGGTCGCCGGGTTGGAGACCACCGGGAACATGATTGCCCTCGGCACGCTGGCCCTGCTGCGCAACCCTGACCAGCTGGCGCTCCTGCGGGAGACCGAGGACCAGACACTGATCAACCGCGCGGTCGACGAGCTGCTCCGTTACCTCAACATCTCGCACTCCGGCCGTCGGCGCGTGGCCATCCAGGACATCACGATCGGGGAGATCACCATCCGCGCCGGAGAGGGGATCATCCTCGCCAGCGAACTGGCCAACCGGGACCCGGAGAACTTCCCGGAGCCCGACCGCCTGGACATCACTCGCGAGGCTCAGCATCATCTGGCCTTCGGCTTCGGCTCCCACCACTGCCTCGGCCGCCCGTTGGCCACCCTCGAACTGCAGGTGGTGTACGGCACGCTCTACCGGCGCATCCCCAGCCTGCGCCTCGCCATCGACTTCGCCGATGTCCCGTTCAAGTACGACGGCGTGGCCTACGGCGTCCGTGAGCTTCCGGTGTCCTGGTAGCCGGACCGCGTGTCCGCACTGTCTCACGAGGAGCCAATCATGCACGACTCGCGTACGTCCGCTCCGGCGGCGAGCAGCGGCATCGTGGTGGTCGGGGCCGGGCTGGCCGGTCCGGTCGCCGCGATCTACCTGGCCCGGCGGTTCGGCCGGGTTACCGTACTGGAACGGCATACAGACCCCCGGCACATCCCGGCTGGGCAGGGCCGGTCCCTCATGGTGATTCTGTCGGACCGAGGGTGGCGCGTGCTGCGCGAACTCGGCCTGGAGAAGGCCGTGCGCCGGATCTGCGTTCCTCTCACGGCCCGGTGCGGTCACCTGCCGGACGGCAACACCGTGGTGACCCCCTACAGCCGGGACGGAATACCGATCTGGGCGGTCGAACGGCACCGGCTGCACCGCCTTCTGCTGGACGCGGCCGAGGCCGAGCCGGGGGTACGTGTCCATTTCGAGCGACCGGTCCTCGCAGTGGACCTGGAGGCACCGGCACTCCTGGTGCGAGCGGGCACCGCCGAGCGGTGGATTACCTGCCAGCATGTCCTCGGCTGCGACGGCGTCCACTCCGTGGTCCGTGCCGCCCTGGTCGACCAGGGCGCTCAGGAACAGGTCAGCATCCTGGAGCTGGCCTATCAGGAGATCGTCCTGGACCTGCCCTCCTGCGATCGCGGGCTCATGCACTACTGGCCTGCCGGTGACGCGCTCTTCGGGGCCTTCCCGCTGGTCTCCTCCCCGCTGTTCGCAGGCTCGGTGTTCCTCCGCAGGGAGGGACCTCGTCCGTCCTACGCTGCTGCGGCCATCGGCCGCGCTCTGGCACAGCAGTTCGCCGAGGTTTTTCCCGCACTGGCTGCCGGCATCCCGGACCTTGAGGAGCAGCTGGCGACCAAGCCGGTATCCGCCGTGCGGCTCACCCGGTGCGACAGATGGGCCCTGGGCGGCACGGCCGTGCTCGTCGGCGACTCTTGTCATGCCATGGCCCCCTTCATGGGACAGGGCATGAACTGCGCCTTCGAGGACGTCCGCACGCTCGTGAGCTGCCTGGACCGCGAGCAGGACTGGGAGAGGGCGTTCGCGGCGTACGAGCGGATCCGCAAAAGCGACGGCAACGCGATCGCGGACATCTCCTACCAGCACTACCGCACGATGTCCCGGTTGCCGGACCCCCGGCAGGAGGCCGAGGAGGCCATCGCCCGACGGCTGGTCTCCCTGATGCCGGACCATTTCGTTCCCCTCTACGAACGCTGTGCGTTCAGCGAGGAGAGCTACAGCTCGGCGCGCGCCGAGGAACGCCGGCTGCGCGAAGTCGCCCGGCGGATCCTCAGCCGCCACGGCTCCGACGCCGCCGACCTGTCCGATCCGCAACTACGCGCGTGCGTCTCGTCCGCGTGAGTCCGCGGCTCACACCAGGTGTGTTCACACAAGAGGGAATTGCCGGGAGGGCACAGTGATTTTGGTCGTCTTCAGGTCGCGTTTCTCCAAGCAGGTCGACGACGCGTACGGAACAACGGAAGAGCATTTGGCCAAGAAGGTGCGGGAGATGGCCGGCGACGATCTCGTCCATCTCAAGAACTACGTGGCGGAGGACGGCGAGCGCCTGGCTCTGGTGTGGTGGCGGAACCCCGAGACACTGGAGAAGTGGCGCAACGATCCCGAGCACCAGGACGCTCAGCGGCTCGGCCGTGACAAGTGGTACGAGTTCTTCGAACTGAGCGTCGCCGAGGTCGTCCGCACCAGTTCCAGCGTGGGCCCCGAGGCGTACCCGGCTCCGTGAGCCTCCGTGCCGCTCACAGCGCGGCGAGCACCGCGCGCGTCACCTCCCGAGTGCTCAGTGAGCCTCCCAGGTCCGGGGTGACCCGCCCGGCCGCGATCGACCCGGCGACCGCCGCGTCGATCGCGGCCGCCTCGGTCTTGTATCCCAGATGGCGGATCATCAGCCCGGCGGTGAGCAGACACGCGAAGGGATTCGCGATGCCCTGCCCCGCGATGTCCGGGGCCGAGCCGTGCACCGGCTCGAACAGCCCGAAGCCGCTCTCGGGGTTGAGACTCGCCGACGGCGCCAGACCGATCCCGCCAGCCAGCGCGGCCGCAAGGTCACTCAGGATGTCGCCGTACGAGTTGCTCGCCACGATGACATCAAAGCGGCCCGGTTCGGTGACGAGCTTCATTGCGGCGGCGTCGATGTAGAGATGCCTGGTGGCCGTCTCGGGATGACGCTCCGCGCTCCGTCGCCAGCACTCCTGCCACAGGCGGCCGCCGGCCCGCACCGCGTTCGCCTTGTCCACAAGACACACCTCGCGCCGGGCCGTGAAGAACGCGTAGTCCAGGATCCTGGAGACGCCGTGCCAGGTGTTGATGTCGGCGTCGATGGCCACTTCCTGCGGTGAGGAGGTACGGAGGTTCCCGCCGATGCCGCTGTAGAGCCCCTCGGTGTTCTCGCGGACGATCACGCAGTCGAGCATGCGGCTGGCCGGGTCCCGCAGCGGGCTGAGCCGGTCGTGCCACAGCCGGACGGGTCGGCAGTTGGCGTACAGGTCGAAGCTGTGCCGCAGGGACAGCAGAACACCGCGTACGTAGTCGGTCTCCTCCAGGTCAGGCCGTCCGATGGCCCCCAGCAGGACAGCGGAACTCGCGGACACGCGCGCCAGGTCCGCCTCGTTCAGCGCCAGGCCGTCGCGGCGGTACCGGTCCGCGCACACATGGTCGAGAACGTCGGCCGACAGACCGATGCCGAGCACGTCCAGCACCTGAAGCGCGCATTCGACGACCTCGGGACCGATGCCGTCGCCGGGGATGACGGTGATGGAATCCAACGGGTCACCTTTCCTGGGGTCGGAAAAGGGGAGCATTCGCCAACCACTGGAGGATGTCGGTCCGGCGTACGGCCAGGCTAGGTGCCTCCCGTTCGCTGACTCTCCGGTTCTGTCACGCTTCATTCACCACGGGGCTCGGACTCCCTCTGGCTTTCCGCGTTACTTGGGGGCGTTCCCGTGCCGCAGCGCTCGCGGATCACGGCTGGGTGGGTACGGGGAGCCGGGGTGGCCATGGGCGGATGGAAGGTGCGGCGGGTGCGCTGCAGGTGGCCCTCTGGGCGCTTTGGGAGAGCGCTGTCGCCTACCGGACGGACCGTCCGAACTGGGTGACGCACCAGGGAATCCCGCTGTCGGCAGCGCAGATGGTGTGGCCGCTCCTGCTGGCGGTGGCCCTGCAGACCCTGTGGAAAACCGCGGGCACCGCGGGGCAGCAGGTCTTTCGGCCGCTGCTGATGTCGGACATCGGGCCCGGGCGCCTATGGCGGACCGGTACCCCGCCCCGGCCGCCGTCGGCCCGGATGTGCCGAGCGCGGACATCCGCATCGGCTACGCGCGATGGCATGAACGGGTTCATTGGTTCGATGCCCGTGGAGCACGCGCTACTTGTAGGCACACCTCGGTAGTGCTGCCGTTTGAGGCGTCTCGCCGCTGAGTTTGCCGTCCGGTTTATTGGCGGTCGCACTTTCAGCTCTGGGACCCTTCTCGTGTCCAGAGGTCTGCTTCATCTGCCCGGACATACAAGGTGGTTGGGTCACCAGCGGCACGGAAGCGGACGGACCTTCGCCGTCGAGCCGAGCCGCGGCGCCGCCCGAATCGCCCCGACGCTCGGCTGCCCGATATTCCGGACTACATCTCCTGGACACTGTCCCCGGGCGGCACCGACCCCCACGACACCGCTGGCGCCGCACTAGCCACTTACCGATTCGCCGTCCGCGCCGCCCATCAGGTGCCCTTGTGGCCGGCGGGAAACGTGACGCGGCTCGGCGTCGCGATCCACATGATGACACCCGCCCGCGGTGAAGGGTCGGCGGCGAAGCCGCGGCACTGTCCGTCGTACGAGAGACGCAGATCGGCTGATCATTCCGTTCGCGCACCTCTGCAGGAGGGTGGCCCTCCCGCGCGACTGTGTTCAGTCCAGTCCAGGCATTGCGGATACAGGCCCATGGCCTCTGTATTTCAGCGTTGCAGGACCGACAAGCGCAGCAAGTACTATCCGTGTGCGAAGCCGCGTTGTGGACACCCGTGGACGGTCCGGTACCGGGAGCCCGGAGGGCATACGGGCCGTCAGCGCGAGGTGAGCTTCCCGAAGAAGAGCCAGGCCCGCCAGTTCGCCACCCAGGCCGAGCACCACAAGCACCAGGGACTCTTCGTGGAGCCCAAGCGCGGTGCCGTCACCGTCCGCGCATACGCCGAGGATTGGCTGGAGCGCCAGCTCGTCGGGGGAAGCACCTACCGCAACTACGAGAGCTTTCTGCGTATCCACCTCCTTCCGCAGCTGGGTCACAAGACGCTCGCCGGCGTGGAGCGGGCGGACATCGAAAGGTTCGTCGTCGCCCTCGGCACGCGGCTGGCCGCGAGCACGGTGCATGACCGCGTGACGCTGGTCAGAAATCTGTTCAAGACCGCGGTGGAGGAACGGCGCATCGCCTACAGCCCGGTGGACGGCACCAAGCTCCCGCGGGTCGGCACCGGCGCGGTCGACGAGGACGCGATCCCGAGCCGTGAGGAGGTCGACCTCATCGCCTGGCACATCGGGCCGTACTACCGCCTGTCGGTGTACTTGCAGGCCGGCGCGGGCCTGCGGGTCAGCGAGGCCCTCGCCTTCGCGACCCAATGCCGCCGTGCTGGCGCCATCCGGGTGCGGGAACAGGTGAGTTGGACGGCGCACCGGGCCGACTGCCGGGACCGCTTCGGTCCCCTCAAACACCGCATCCCCGGCGCCTACCGTGACGTTCCCCTGCCCGCCTTCCTGGAGGAGGAGATCGACGTGCACCTGCGGCGCTGGGGTGTTACGCCGGTGGGGGACCGGGACGTGATCTGCGCCCGGCGCGGGGCAGCGGCGGGCACCATGCCGACGGCGACCACCTACGGCCCCCACTTCCGGCGGGCGGTGTGGGCGGCCGGCCTCCTCGGCCGGGACCGGGCCCCCAAGTACACGCCGCGCACCCTGCTCCACTTCTTCGCCTCCACTGCCCTGGCGCACGGCGTCCCCCTGCACGAGGTCTCCCGGTGGCTCGGACACACGTCGATCAAGACGACCGTCGACAGCTACGGGCACCTCGTGCCCGCCGCGTGGGAGCGCTGCCGGCAGACCCTGCAGCAGACCCTGGGCCCGGCGCCCGCCGACCGCCCCGCGGCGGAGCGGCCCGCGGTCGCCCACCGGTCCGCCCGGGCGCTGGACGGAGATTTTGGGGAACACTGATCCGTTCTTGCATGCCCACGTGTGGCCGCGTTTCGAGTGGGAGCCTGCCGAGCTGGTGGGTGCGCTGGTGTGGCTGTATCCGCGTGACCGGTGGAGTGACGAGCGGTCCGGGCTCGGTCCGCAGCACGATGTGCTGTGAGGTGCGATGGGCAGCGAACTGGACCGGCTGCGCTCGATGTCCTGACGGCGTGGGCCTTGCGACCGTCAGGTAGGCGGGCCCGGTGATCAGTGACGGTCAGTGGACGGTCACGGACCTGCCGACAAGCGCCTGCGCCGGATCGTTGCGATGGCGAGCGTGGTTTGAGATCAGGAGACGTTTCCGGCAAGGTCAGGGCTAGGTTCCTCGGGCCATAGCCGCAGCAGCCAGTGTTCTTCGCCGTGCGGTGTGGTGACGCCTTCGGCGCGCTTGGCGCGGGCGTTGTCGCTGCCGCGGCACCACGCCTCCAGGACGTAGTCGCCGGGCGTGAGGGGCAGGCGGTGCTGGGCGGCGAAGCGGGAGACGCCCGAGGACAGCGCGATGCGGCCGCCGTCGACTTCTAGGGGTACGCGTTCGCTGCGCTCCCACGTCCCGTCGGGCGCGGGCGGTTCGGCCGACCAGGACTCCAGCACGACGTAGGGGTAGTGGTCCCCGAGACCGCTTGCGAAGATCGCCGAGGCGCAGGCGCTGGTGACCAACTCGTCTCGGGGAATGGGTGGTTCGTCCTCGGGACCTGTGGCCAGGATGGAGGCGGTGTCGTCGAGGCGGAACATGTTGCGTTCCACCAGGACTTCCCCGTCGGCGGTGGACAGCAGCTGCGGATGCCCGGGAGACATGGTGCCCTCTCTGAGAACTACGGGTGGTGCCGCGGCGTCCGCGGCACCACCCGTAGTTCGTGCTCTCGTTGGCTGACTAGTTGGTGACGTCGACCCAGAACGGATCGTTCACCTTGTCGGTGTCGTCCGCAATGATGCGCCGGTAGGTGTAGAAGCCGTTCATTACGCCGCCGCCGGAGGCGTTGTCGCTCTTGCTGATCGGTTCGACGGAGAAGTTGTCATCGAGTGTGGCGCCCTCCAGGGTGCTGGCGAAGGGGTACTCGTCGCACTCCAATCCGTCCTGGGTGTAGTTGGGCCAGTAGAACTGGCAGGTGGGGATGGCGACGTCCCGGTGTGCCTGGACCAGTGCCGGATCCTGGGTGCGGTGCAATGGGCTGGTGCCCGGCCGGCCCGGGATGACCTTTCCGGCCTTCGGCGGCATCGTCTGGTCCGGGTGATAGAGCGCGTTGAGGATGTGGTCGGCCGCGCCGCCGGACTGGGCGACGGAGAACATCATGGTCTCGGTGACCCATGGGAAGACGCAGCCGGTGCCCGCCGCAGTGCCGATGATGTAGCTCGCGGAGTCGCAGCGGAACAGGCTGTCCGGTCCGTCGGCGTTGGCCTGCTCGGCGTCGGGGACGTTGAAATGCCAGTTGAGGGCGGCGTAGCTGAGCTTGTCGGGCCCCCAGCCGGAGGATTCGGGGCTGGTGTAGTCGTAGAAGCGGTACGCGGTGCCCTCGGCGGCCCAGGCGGCTACCGGCTCGGTGTATGGGCCGTCGAAGGACTCGGACTGGCAGGCACCGGAGTTGTTCTTGGCAGTGCAGGTGATGTTGGCGGTCAGCACCATGTCCGCGGTGTCGCCCCAGGTCCACCAGTTGTCGAAGACCTGCAGGACATCGATGGAGCGCCCGCTGTTCTGTGTGTACTGGATGTCGGTGACGTCGGCGTCGGCCGCGCCCTTGACCGTGCACCACCACAGGAAGCAGTCCTCCTGGAGGAAGTGCAGGCCGTGTGCCTGGCAGGAGACGAAGCGGGACTTCCCCCAGCCGTTGCCGGAGGACGCCTGATCGTGCTGTCGGCACTCGCTGACGGTCATGTTGTCCTGGTCGCCGGCCGCGTCGGGTCTGGCGGTCTGGGCCGCCTGCTTGGTGAGGGCGACGGAGCCGGCGTGCGCCTTTCGCGCGGCCTGGTGGGCGGCCAAGGTGTCCCTGGCGGCCCGGTCCTTGGCCGCATGGCCATGGGCATTGAACTCGGGGCTTTTCGCCGTGCTGTCCAGGATCTGACCGAGCGTCTGGTTTCCGGTCCTGCTCTGCTTGCCGGAGGGCGCGGTCACGGTGAAGACGACTTTGGTGTGGTGGCGACCGGTGGCCGCGCCGGCGGACGTCGCACCGCCGAGAGCCAACGGAATGGTCAGAGTCAGCACCCCGGTGGCGCCGACGAGGCGGCGCGTCCATCGCTTCAGCCCGCCGCGACAGCCCGTTAATCGCTGCTGTGCATGCGTCATACAAACCCCCTGTTGTGACGCCAGTTCCCAAGCGTTGGGAACCGCCAGCAGTCTTCATCCGCCGATGGAGCAGCTCAACAGCTTTGGGAGATTCGTCCGAAAAGCTGCGGGCGTCTGCCGGGGACTCCGGTAGGCAGGCAGTCGCCGGGCGCATATAGGTGAGTATTGCCCGCGTCTCCCAGATCGAGAGGGGTACGGTGGCGGCCGTGGATGTGCTTGGCTGCCGGGTTGAGCCCTGGGTCGGCGGCTCGGCCTATTGGCGGACTTCGGGGACCGCACGGTGCGCATGCCGGGCAGCGGCAGACCGGACAGCACGGCTGCGCGGCCGGGCACGCCGAACGGGATGCGCGGGCGACGAGTGCACTACGGCTGATGGATCCATGCTGGATCGTGTTCCGAAATGGCCGATCGACGCAGGTCGTAGCGGAGTCGCCGATGTTCCGGTTCAACGTTTAGGCGGCGCTGTAGCGTTGATGCGGTGATTTAGCAAACGTGCTGGTCAGGCGGGGTCGGTCCCTTTGGGGGTCGGCCCTGTTCGTGTGCCCGTTGCTGGATCCGTGCTGGATTGGGTGACGGGTCGTCAGCTATCGTCGTCCCTGGTTATCGGTACGGTTGCTGGATCGGTGCTGGGTGGGGCTGACGGGGTGTCTGCGGAATGGGACGGGTCCGGCTGCGGAATCGGTGGTTGGCGGGCCTGGTGCGGGGCGTGCGGGGTGGCGCTGCCCTTGCACGGCTTCAGCTGCTACACCTCGGCGGTCAGCTCCTCGGGACAGCTCCTCCCGTATCCGGCGGGGGAACCTGTGGGGCCGCAGGGCTATCTCCCGGCCGCCCGCTCATGGAGTATGCGGCCCGCGCCGAGTTGCCAAGAGCGCCTACGGCGGCGCTGCGCGCTGAGCTTCGCTCACCCGGGACAACTCTCCCGGCTCCCGGTAGGCCGGGGAGAGGTCCACGGGGCGCGCATGGCGCGGGGTGCCGGGGGCTTACGGGTGGTACTTCTCCTCGACCGTCTCGGCACCGCCGGACTGGGAGTTCATGGTGACGCGGACAGTCACGCTGTCGGTCTTCGCGGCCTTCTCCAGCTGGTCCACGGTGCACTTCGAGGTGCCGTAGCCGTCGTGGCCGATGGTCACGCGGCCGTCGGTGTCGGAGCAGATCGCGGCCGCGCCGAGGATCCGCGTGGCGTTGGAGACCAAGAATGCCTGGTCCATGCCGCCGCCCTGGGGCTTGACGATCAGCTTGCCGGGCGCGAGGTACTCCAGCGTGCCGACGATCGTGTGGTGGTCACCCGCGTTGGCGACGCCGCTCCCGCCGGAGGCGGACACCGGCGGGCAGTAGCCGGTCTGCTCGCCGATGGTGTTGATTTCGGCGTTGGACCTCCGGTCCCCCGCGTAGTTGATCTGGTTGGTGCAGCTCACCCCAGGCTTCTTGGGGGTGCCCGACGGCTTGGCGTGGGCGGAGCCTTGGCTGCCCCTGTCAGTGGGTTGGGTGCCGGGCTGTGCGGAACTCGTGGGGGCGGACGAACTGGTGGAGGATCCGGCGGCGGAGGTCGCGTCGTTGGGTCCGCACGCGGTCAGCGCCAGCCCCGCGGCGACGAGCATGGCAGTCGACAGGCCCCAACGAGCAGTCCTGGTACGCATGGTGTCCCTCTCTCGCTTTCGACGGTGTCGCCCCGCATCCGGTGGCGATGAGTCTGATCCCGCCCCCGGACGGATCCAACCACCGGCGGCTGCAAAGACTGTGGCACGTACAACAACCCAAGTCAGCGCCTGTTACAGCCCCGTGGCGTAACGCCATACACGTCACGACAATCGACACCGGAGCATTGCCACCCAGTCCTCACTTGAGCAGACCCAGCAACGGGATTCCACGTTGTGCTGTCCTCCGTCCGAAGAGCCCTGTAACGATCAGCAAGCCCGAGCCCGCGAATACGTAGGACTGTAGGGGAGTGGGCAGATGTAGCCGGCTGACAGCAAGCACCGCCAAGGGCACAGGGAACGCAGCCGCAGGCTGATGACGAAGGGCTGGTGGGGGTTCGCGACGCGGCAGGGCTCCTGGTCGTTCGGTTGGTGATCTCACTCATCAACGCCCGGACACAGGAGCCCTGTTGGTCCCGTATCGAGCCATGCTCGATGTTCCGCATGAGGTGGTTGAGCATGTCGCGCTGCGCCTGATGCACCTTGTAAGGACATGCCTCGGCGCTTTCTGTACTGGCCCCTACGGCACCTTCCGTCTGTACATGGACGCCCGGCTCGGCTTGGGGCCGGCCCTGGCCGTGCCCCGCTCCGTACCCCGGCGGATGTTGCCGCCCGATCAGTCACGGAGCTGCGATGAAGGACTTGCCGGCCTCACCGACCCCTGCATGAGCGAGGCCGCCTGGCTAACGCGCGAGGGGTCGGCTCAGGATGAAGGATCCGGCGCGGGCCCCACTGGCTGGACCGTCGAGGCGGTTGTCTATGCGCGATCTGAAGGTGGTGTGGCGGTGGCGTCTGGGGTTGTTTCGGTTCTGGTGTAGAGGACCTCGCGACCCTGCTGCGCGGCGTGGATGAGTCCTTCGCTGACGAAGTCGAGGAAGCGGGCGGCATTCTCCAGGCGGGTGGCGGCCGGGGTGCCGCGGCCGAGGATGCCGACGCCCTGCCGTGCGGTCTCGATGAACTGGTCGTTGGCCCGGGCGCTGCGGATCGTCGACTGGTACCAGAGGTCGTCGTCGACGATGTAGCGCTCGCGGCGGCGTTCGTCGCGTTCTCGGCGGACGAGGTCCAGGCTTTCGAGGAACGTGATCGCTTTGGAGATGGACGCCGGGCTGACCTGGAGGCGCTGGGCGAGTTCGGAGGCCGTGAGGCTGCCGCTGTCGGTGGTGTAGAGGCAGCCCAGTACCCGGGCCATCATCTTGGGCAGGCCCGAGGTCATGAAGACGGTGGTGAGGGTCTCCTGGTAGTCGCGTACGGCCTCGGCGTCGCGTCCGTAGGGTTGTTGGAGCGCCTGTGTCCCCTGGGGCGCGGCCTGCTTGCGCCGGTGGGTGCGCTGCTGGGTGGCGCGGTGGGCCAGGTCGGCGCGGTAGCCGGTGGGGCCGCCGTTGCGCGTCACCTCACGCGTGATCGTGGAGGTCGGACGGTCGAGACGGCGGGCGATCTCGGCGTAGGCCAGGCCGTCGGCCAGCCCCACCGCGATCTGCTGGCGCTCCTGCTGGGTGAGCCTGCCTCCCGGCATCACGACCCCCTTCATGCCCCACGGGTGCTCCATGGTGCTGTTCGGTGTTCCTTGACGCCCCCACCGTAGCGTTCATCTTCAATGTATTGCAACGGCCGACTGTTCAATCGTTGCGTTAAGCGAGAGGGCGTTGCAATGATTTCCGCGCCATGACCTGCATAGATGCTGCCCATAGGCAAAGATCGCGTTGCGTAAATTTGGAAAGCAACGTAGCGTTTTCAGTGTTCTGAAACAGTGAGCCGTAAGCGTTAGGGAGAGCACGATGCAGAAGTTCGACACCCCCGCCCCGATCTCCGCCGTCCTGGACATCCCGGCGGGACGCGTCCAGTTCATCGCCGCGGACCGGGCCGACACCGCGGTCGAGGTCCTGCCTGCGAACGCCTCGAAGGGCCGCGACGTGAAGGCAGCGGAGCAGACCACGGTCGAATACGCCGACGGCGTCCTGCGGATCGAATCTTCGGCGAAGGACCAGTACTTCGGCCCCTCCGGATCCATCGAGGTGACGGTCAAGCTGCCCGCCGGTTCCCGGGTCGAGGCCAAGGCGGCCAGCGCCGAACTCCGGACCCTCGGCCGCCTCGGCGACGTCGCTTTCGAAGGCGCGTACCGCCAGATCAAGCTGGACGAGGCTGCGAGCGTCCGTCTCACCGCGGTCGACGGCGACGTAGAGGTCGGCCGCCTCGGCGGAGCCGCGAAGATCAGCACCGCAAGGGGCGACATCCGGATCGCCGAGGCCATGGGCGGCACGGTCGTGCTCAGCACCCAGTCCGGCGACATCACGATCGGCGCCGCCCGCGGAGTCTCCGCCTCCCTGGACGCCGGCACCGCCTATGGCCGCATCAACAACGCCCTCAAGAACGATGGCACCGCCGATCTCGACATCCGCGCCACCACCTCCCACGGCGACATCACCGCCCGCAGCCTGTGACCCGCTCCCTCCAAAGGGGCACCCCTCAACACCAACCCGGCCATCGGGGCGAACGGGCTGCGCACGTCCTACGGCGACAAGACCGTCTGAAGTGCCCCCAAGATCACGGGCAGGTGCAACCGGACCTGACCACCACGGGCCCACCGGGCCGAACTCGCGAACGCCATGGACGCCGCCGGGGAGGCGTCCCGCACGGCGAACGCAGCACGGCCACCGCCCTGGATGCGCGCAGCCACCGCCCAGGACGCGCCCGGCGGCAGCCACACCTCACCGGGCCAACCAACCAACCACCCACCCACGCAACCCACAAGGAGCACACAGCCATGTCCCTCTACCTCACCGACCAGCACAGCGGCTTCTCCGAAGCAGGGCTGCGCAGAATCCGCGACGTGCTGGCACGGCATGTGGAGTCCGGGAAGATTCCTGGACTCGTCGCCCTGGTCAGCCGGGGCGGTGAGACGCACGTCGAAGCGGTCGGGGCGATGCGCCATGACGGTGGCGCGCCGATGCGCCGGGACACGATCTTCCGGATGGCCTCGACGTCCAAGCCGGTCACGATGGCGGCGGCGATGGTCCTGCTGGACGAGTGCAGGCTGCGGCTCGACGACCTGGTGGAGCCCTGGCTGCCCGAGCTCGCCGACCGCCAAGTGCTCAAGCGGGTCGACGGCCCGCTGGACGACACCGTGCCGGCGCGGCGGCCGATCACCGTACGGGACCTGCTGACCTCCACCTTCGGGCTCGGCATGGATCTGACGGCGCTGGGCACCCCGATCATGGACGCGGTCTTCGAGCGGGGCATCTTCAGCCAGAGCGCGACAGCGCTGGCCGCGCCGGACGAGTGGATGCGCCGCCTGGGCACGCTGCCGCTGATGCACCAGCCCGGAGAGCACTGGCAGTACCAGATCAGCAACGATGTGCTCGGTGTGCTCGTCGCCCGGGTCACCGGGCAGTCGTTCGAGTCGTTCCTGCGCGAACGGATCTTCGGCCCGCTGGGCATGAAGGACACCGGTTTCCATGTGTCCGCCGGCAAGATCGACCGACTGCCGCCCTGCTACACCCCGAACCCGCAGACCGGGGAGTTCACCGTGTGGGACGAGGCGGTGGGCGGGCAGTACAGCGCGCCTCCGGCGTTCCAGTCAGGCGGCGGCGGTCTTGTCTCCACCGTCGACGACTACCACGCCTACTTCCGGATGCTGCTGAACCGCGGGACGCATGACGGCGAACGCATCCTGTCCCGGCCGGCCGTGGAGCTGATGACCACCAACTGCCTCACCCCCGAGCAGCAGGCCGCCCGCAACGACCTGGCCCGCAACAACGTCCACATCTCCTTCGGCCAGGGACAGCACGGCGGCTGGGGCTACGGCATGGCGGTACGCACCTACCGCGGCGACTACGCGCCGATCGGCCAGTTCGGCTGGGACGGCGGTACCGGCACCACCGCCTACGCCGACCCGCACAGCGGGCTCGTCGGCGTCCTGCTCACCCAGGTCGGGCTGTCCCTCCCGGCCCCGGCACAGCTCATCCACGACTTCTGGACCACGCTCTATCAGGCGATCGATGACTGACATCGACGACTGACACCGACCTAGCGTCCCGCGTGGGCCCGCCCTTGACCCACGACACCCGACAGCCAGGCCCCTGGCCGCGAACCGTCGACATCCCCACAGGATTTGGCCACGGCCCTGTCCGCCAGGGCCGGGTCGCCCGAGGGCGAGATCCCCTCGGGCGGCCCGACCCGCCGGGCCAGCAGGACCGCACCCTCCGTCCGCTCAATCGCATCCCACCACCACAGATCCAACGGAGCACAGCCGTGTCCCTCACCCTCACCAGGCAGGATCGCCCGGAGCTGCAGAAGGCCATCGAGGAGATCGTCGATTCCGGTTTCGCCGGGGTGCAACTGCGCGTGAACGATGAGCGGGGCGAGTGGGTCGGCAGCGCCGGGGTGCGCAAGCTGGGCGAGGGCGCCAAGCCGCCGACCAACGGGCGGTTCCGGATAGGCAGCACCACCAAGACCTTCACCGCGACCGTGGTGCTGCAACTGGTGGCCGAGGGCAAGATCGGACTGGACAGCCCGGCGGATGACTACCTACCCCAGTTCGGGCTGGACCGGCGGATCACGGTGCGGATGCTGCTGCAGCACACCAGCGGGCTGTTCAACTACACCGGCGAGTACTACGACGACGGGACGGTCGCGCCGGGGATCCCCTGGCAGGGCCAGGAGTACATGGACAACCAGTTCCACACTTACCAGCCGGACGAGCTGGTACGGCTGGCGTTGTCCAAGCCGACGCGGTTTGAACCGGGGACGGACTGGAGCTACTCCAACACCGACTACGTGCTGGCCAAGTTGCTGATCGAGGAGATCACCGGCCGCTCGTTGGCCGAGGAGATGCAGCGGCTGATCCTGCGGCCGCTGGGACTGTCGGGCACCGTGGTGCCGGGCGCCTCGCCGGAGATCCCCGAGCCGCACGCCCACGGCTACTACCGGTACGAGCACGCCGACCAGTGGAAGGTGGTCGACGTCACCCGCTTCAACGTCTCCTGGATCTCCGCCGCCGGTGACATGATCTCGACCACCGAGGATCTCCACACGTTCTTCTCCGCGCTGATGAGCGGCAAGCTCCTGCCGGACTCACTGCTGGCCGAGATGCGCGCGCCGCACCCCAAACTCGGCTACGGCCTGGGGCTGTTCGTGGAGGAGACGGACGGCGGCACCATCTTCAACCACAACGGAGGCTTCTTTGGCTGGGCGGCGCTGATGTACAGCACGCCCGACGGCAGTAGGACCCTGACCGCCTCGCTGACCACCGGTGACGCCGAGCTCGACTTCGCCGCCACGGCCGAGGCGTTCCAGAAGGCGCAGCACAGGCTCGTCAAAGAGGTGTTCGGCAGCGGGCAGGCCGAGCCGGCTCACGAGGCGGCTCGGGTCGGCTCAGTAGACCGGGCCGAGGAGCACGAACCGGGCCACGCCAAGCTCGCTGAGCTCGGCGTGGCTGCCCCGCCGAGATGTCTTGGGGCGAGGCGTGTGATCACCCGTCACCTCATCGGGTACCGCTGATCGCGGCGGCTACGGCGCCGCGGTGTGATGCGCTGGGTCGGCCCGACCAGGCTGGATGCGTGCTGGATAGGGGCGGTGCAAGCCCTGCATTAGCAGGTGACAGCGGTGCGCCGGAAGTTCCGGTTCAAAGGGTTAGGCGCTGCCATGGCACTGGCATGGTGATCAAGCGAACCTGTAGGTCAGGCGGGTTCGGCCCTGGTTGGGTTCGGCCCCGTTCGTGTTCCCGTTGCTGGATCCGTCCTGGGCTGGCTGATGTCCCGTCATATTTGCCATCTCTGGTCACGTTCGGTCCGGCCCGCTCATTCTGTCCAGATCTGGCGACGGTGAGGGCGAGCTCGTGCGGGGGAGTTGTAACCGCTCGTCCCGTGAGGTGGTGCACAGGCGCGGTGCCGTGCGCGGCCTACCCGTCGTGCACCTCGTGCCTGGTTTCCTCCCTGTCGACGCGCCGCTGACAGGGGTCCGTCGGCGGGCATCGGGGGAGCGGGGCTGCAGGCCTCGTCGCCGCCGGGGGGAGTGCGACTTTGGTGCCCCAGCATTCGAGTTGGTGGCGCAGCGAACCGTGCGTGCTGTCGATGTTCACTTCGTCATGGCCTGCGGCGATGTCCTCCATGCTTTGCATGACTACGACCATGCCCGGCCCCGGGGTCGAGAGGTGTCCTATTCCAGGCGATGAGGACGGAGCGGCCGCCGTGCTCTGCTGGCCCAAGTCATCTGCGCGGTATGGGCCTTGGGTGCGGGAGATGCCTCCTAGGCTGGCGGAGCATCAACTGCACGGCTGAGCAGGGTGGAAAGACTATGGGTGGCCTGACCGAGGCGGATCTGCGGGCGTTGGCCGGTGTGCGTTCCTTCGAGCGCGGGCTTGGATACCTGGACGCGGTGTCCGGGGTCGAGGTCGGTGACGGCTGGGTGACCGCGACCGTCTACGGCACGCAGCGGTATGTGGTGGAGCTGACGCTGCCCGAGCCCGGAGGGCTGTCCGGCGAGTGCGACTGCCCGTACGGTCTGGAGGGCAACTTCTGCAAGCACCTGGTCGCCCTCGGCCTGACCGTGCTCGCCCGGTCGGAGAGCCTGCCGAAACAGCGGAAGGCGGCCCGGGAGCGCGCACAGGACTTCGACACCTGGCTGTCCGACCTCTCCAGGGACGAACTGCTGGCCCTGCTACGGGAACAGGTTGCCGAGGACCGGCAGTTGCGCCGCCGTCTGGAGCTGCGGGCCGCGAGCGCCCGGGGAGACCTCGCCGGGGTCCGGGCCCGTAGCCGTGAGCTGCTCGACTTCGGTCCGTTCGCGCAGTACGGGTACGTCGAGTATGCCGATGCCCGCGCCTATGCCGACCAGGCCGGGCAGGCGGTGTCCGCGATCAGGGCGCTGACCGGCTCGGGCCGGGCCGCCGACGCGATCACCCTGGCGCGGGAGGCGATGCGGCTGCTGGCCGAGGCGCTGGAGAGTGTCGACGACTCCGACGGAGGGCTGGGACAGATCGGTGCCGACCTCGCCGACGCCCACCTCGAAGCGTGCCGTGCGGCGCGCCCGGACCCCGGAGCGCTCGCGCGCTGGCTGGTCGGCCATGTGCTCGGTGACCTCGACGAGCTCACCGAGATCGATCCGTTCGACTACGAGGATGTCCTCGGTGAACGGGGGATGACCGTCCTGCGGGAGCTGGCGGTCGAGGCGTGGCGGCGCAACCGTACCGGCTGGGCCGAGAAGTACCTGATGGAACACCTGGCCAAGGCGGGCGGGGATGTCGACGCCGTGATCGCTGTGCACGCGGCCGACCTCGCGCCGAACGGTCACACGCACCTGGTCATCGCCCGCGAGCTGGACACCGCGCGGCGCAGCGACGAGGCCCTGGATTGGGCGGAACGCGGCATCCGGGAGGCCCAGAACCTCGCCGCCGTCGACACGGCCCTGCTCGATTACCTCTGCGACCGCTACGCGCAGGCTGCCCGGCTCCCCGAGGCCGTCGCGCTGCGTCGCGCCCACTTCAGGGCCCGCCGCACCCTGCTCGCGTGCCAGCAGCTGCGTGCCGCGGCGCGGGCCGCCGAGAGCTGGCCGGCCGAGCGCGAGGGCGCACTGGCTCTGCTGCGCGCCGACGCCGCAGGGAACCGGCGCGGCGGGAACGGCCAGTACGGCGGGGGTGGCTGGTACGGCGGTGCCCTCCTGGTCGACGCCCTGCTCGACGACAAGGACCTCGACGCCGCCTGGCTGGCCGCGACCGAAACCGGTGCCCACGACCGGCAGTGGCTCGCTCTCGCCGACCAGGCCCGCGCTGGCCGTCCCGCTGACGCGCTCGGCGTCTACCTGCGTCTTGCCCAGCCGCTCACCGAACAGACTGGCAACGCGGTCTACGAGCAGCTCGTCAGCCTGCTGCTGGGCATCCGCGACTGCCACCGCCGTCTGGGCACACCCGACGAGTTCACGGGGTACGTCACCGCCCTGCGCACTGCCCAGAAACGCAAGCGGAACCTGATGCGCTTGATGGACGAGCGCGGTCTGTGAACCGGGACGGCGTCTCGGGGCCTACGCAACCAGCCCGTTCACGCCTCCTGGGACAAGTCCCGACCGTGATCCAGGCAGCCTTGCGCTCGTATCCGCCCGTGCCATGGCCAATGCCGTAGCCGGGCAGGGGCGGTGTCAGGCGGGTTCCGATGGGGCTGCCGCGAGTTCTTGATCAGCAGACTGGCGAAGTGGTGCCGGAGGGCGTGCGGGCCGGTGCCCATCGGTAAGCCTGCCTGCTTGCAGGCGGGGCGCCATGGGCCGTCCATGAAGTGGGTGTGGACGACCGGGTCGCCCTCGGGAGCGGTGAAGAGCCAGCCCTCGGGACCGTGGACGGGAAACCCCTTCAGGCGCGCCTCCAGGGTTCCCCGGGACGGAGGCTCGTGGCGTAGCCCAGCAGGACGAGGCCCCGGTAGCGAGGGGAGATCCTCGCTGCCAGTTGGCGAACCTGGTCGACGGAGAGGGGCATGACCGCTTGCGGGGGACCGGAGGCGACTTCGCGTCCACGCAGGGGTTTTCGGGGATCATGCGGTCGCGGACCGCCGTGCGGAAGACTGCGCGAACCGTGTTCAACACGGTTCGCGCAGTGCCTGGCGGGATGCGGCCGCTACGCGACCCGGACGCGTCCGAGGACGAGTAGGGACGTCGGCGCGCCGCGGCGGGGTTCGCGGTGCCCCGGCCTCCCCGCGGCGGGGTCCAGGAGATCAACGACCTGCCGGATCAGCCGGCGCAGGTCCCGCCCAGCGATGGAGAGTTCGGCTGCGCGGGGCTTGCAAGCCCGCCGACGGGAGCTGCTAGCGTTATTGGCGGACGTACAGAAGTCACGGTCCGGTCGGTAGTCCGGATGGCGGTTTGATCGCTCGTACGGTGCCCTTGACGGCATGTCCAGTGCGTCCCTTTTCGTTCATTCATCGAGAAGGGACATGCTGTGTCGAATCTGCATGTAATCGTGGCCGGGGGCGGCCTGGGTGGCCTGGCCCTCGCGCAGGGACTCCGCCGAGCGGGGGTCAGCGTCGCCGTCTACGAGAAGGACGCCTCGGCGTCCTTCCGCAACCAGGGCTACCGCATCCGCATCAACTCCGACGGCATCGCCGGGTTGAGGGCCGTGCTGACGCCGCAGGCGTACGAGGTGTTCGTGGCCACCGCGGGAATGCCCGGGCCGCGCATGGACACCCTCGACCACCAGCTCAACGTGGTTCACCCGCAGAACCTCCCGGCCGACCCCGGCCTGCCCGGGGGCGGCCACCTTGCGGTCAACCGCATGACGCTGCGGCAGATCCTGCTGTCCGGCCTGGCCGACAGTGTCCACTTCGGCGCCCAGTTCACCCACTACACCACCGACCTGTCGGGCACGGTGACCGCGCACTTCGCGGACGGCAGCACCGCTGTCGGCGACGTGCTGGTGGGCGCCGACGGCGTCAACTCGGCGACGCGCCGGCAGTACCTGCCCCGGGCCCAGGTCATGGACGCCGGGCTGCGCCTGCTGTACGGCAAGATCCCCTTCGTCGGCCAGGAAGCACGCGCCCTGGTCCCACCCGAGCTGCTGGGGCTGTGGACCACGGTCGTGGGCCCGGGCCGGCGGTTCGTCGGGCTCGCGCCGGTGCAGTACCGCGAGCCGATGCACAAGGTGACGGCCCGCCTGGCTCCCGACATCGAGCTCCAGGCCGAGAGCGACTACGTGACCTGCGTCTTCGGTGCCCGCCAGGAGCAGTTTCCCTGCACCGACGCCGAGTTGTTCGCCATGAACGGCGAGGAACTGCAGGCGCTGACGCTGTCGCTGCTGGAGGGCTGGCACCCCCAGATGCGCCAGATCGTGTCCGGTCAGGACCCGGCCTCGATCTTCCCCGTCTCGGTGCGCAGCAGTGTGCCCGTCGCCGCATGGGAGACGACCGCGGTCACCCTGCTCGGCGATGCCGTCCACGTCATGAGCCCCGCCATCGGCGTGGGCGCGAACACCGCCCTGCGCGACGCACGCGTCCTGGCCGCCCGGCTCGCCGAGGCCGCGGGCGGGCGGCCGCTCCACGAAGCCCTGCACGCCTACGAGAGCGAGATGCTCGGCTACGGATTCGACGCCGTGCGCGAATCGGCCAAGCGAGGACACGATCTGGTCGGCCAGAACCCGCTGCCCGTCCCCGAAGGCTGACCCCGCGCCCCGCACCCCGCGCCCCGCACCCCGCACC